>NZ_FOLD01000004.1 GCF_900112225.1 Massilia yuzhufengensis
AATCGCCCAGCGCTATAAGGAACGCTGGGGCATCGAACTGTTCTTTAAGTGGATCAAACAGCATTTGAAGATCAAGTCGTTCCTGGGCCGCTCGGAAAATGCAGTCAGAATCCAGATCCTGACTGCCCTGATCACTTACTTGCTCGTGGCTCTGCTGCACCATTCAAGGCAAGCCACCAACTCGCTGTGGGACTTTCTCTGCCTGATCAGCGCCACCCTTTTCCAACGTCCTGACGCGGAAGCCGCTGCTGTCCGAAGGCGACGAGAATGGCAGACGCACGCCAAAAATCAGGGGTGCCTATTCTGATGAAGAGGTCAACAGAATTATTCCGGACAGCAGTGGGCGAAGGCCGGAACCTAAGTTCGTAGCGCAGCCACGAGCGCTTGAATGTCGTGGTGTGCACACAAAAATCGGGTCCCGGCCTGCGCCGGGAGTCGTAGGCGCCAGTGGCGCGTACGACGGTCTTACGGATAACAATGGGGTTGAGATGAGCTGCCCTAAACCTTCTGCGGATACCCCGTAATCCGCGCAATATCGCGATACATCGGCTGCAACTGCCGGTACATCTTCAGATACACCTCGCGGTACAGCTGCTCGTACACCGCATGGTTCGCCGAGATCGGCGCGAACACCCTCCCCACCCGCGTCATCGCCCCAATCGCCTCCGCGAAATCCGGATACAAGCCCAAGCCCACCGCCGCATCGATCGCCGCCCCCAGCCCCGAAGTCTCATACACATGCGGCCGCGACACCGGCAGCCCGAAGATATCGGCCGTCAGCTGCATCGCCGCGTCGCTTTGCGAGCCGCCCCCGGACACGCGCAGCTCGGTGATCCGGGTGCCGCCGCGCCGTTCGATCCGTTCCTTGCCTTCCCTCAGCGCATACGCCAGCCCCTCCAGGATCGCGCGGTACACGTGGGCGCGCGTGTGCACGTCGCCGAAGCCGATAATGGCTCCCTTGGCTTCGCGCCCCGGCACCCGGATGCCGGGCGTCCAGTAAGGCTGCAGCATCAGGCCCATCGAACCGGGCGGCACGGCATTGGCCAGCTCGTCGAACAGGCGCTCCGGCGCCACGTCTTCCAGCAGAGCGCGCGACTGTTCGTGGTGGCCGAACTGCTCCTTGAACCAGTTGACCATCCAGTAGCCGCGGAAGACCTGCACCTCGGTGCTGTAGGCGCCGGGGATCGCGGCCGGATACGGCGGCACGAACGGGGTCACTTCGATATAGCGAGTGTCGGTGGTGTTGATGGTGGCGGTGGTGCCGTAGCTCAGGCAGCCGACGTGGGGCGCGCTGCAGCCGGCGCCGATCACTTCGCAGGCTTTGTCTGCGGCGGCGGCCAGCAGCGGCAGGCCTTGCGGGATGCCGGTGTCCTGCGCGGCCTGGGCGCTGATCGTGCCCAGGCGGGTGCCCGGCTCGCACAGCTCGGGCAGCATGCGCGGCTCCACCGCCAGCGCCTGCCATTTCCAGTCGCGCCGGCCGGCCCACTTGCGACGCCGGTAGTCGAACGGCACGTAGGCCACCTGCGAGCCGGACGAATCGGCGTAGCGCCCGCACAGGCGGTAGTTCAGGTAGCCCGACAGCAGCAGGAACTTGTGGGTGGCCTGCCAGACCTCCGGCTGGTGGGCCCGGATCCAGTTGATCTCGGCTTCGCCGCGGAAGTAGTCGATGGTGTTGGAGACCCGCGCCAGCCGGAACGCCGCGCGCCACAGCGGGCCGATGGGCGGCACCACCTCGGTGCGGCGCTGGTCGAGCCAGGTGATGGCCGGGCGCAGCGGCTTGCCTTCGCCGTCGACGTTGATGACGGTGCCGCGCTGGGTCGTCACGGCCACGCCGGCGATGCGGGTACGGTCGGCGCCGGGCTGCGTCCACAGCGTGTGGCAGGCTTCGCACAGCGCCTGCCAGAAGCCCTCCGGCGCGTGCTCGGCCCAGCCGGGATGGGCGCTGGTGTAGTCCAGCAGCGCCACCTGCGCCTTGGCGACAATCTCGCCCTTCAGGTCGAACAGCAGCGCGCGCACGCTTTGCGTGCCGTTGTCGATGGCGAGGATCAGCGGGTCATGCATGCGGTAGCTCGCGCGTGGTCGATTGGCATGCCGTAGTGTGCCTGCCACAGCGCCAGATAGGAAGCCTGTTCGGTCTCCCAGCGCGCATCGCTCCAGCACAGCTCCGGCTGGCAGATGGCGCGGATGCGCGGCAGCAGCGCGGCGCCGCCGCCGCGCTGCTGGATGCCCAGGCGGGTGCGGCGCAGCAGCAGGTCGTCGAGCCGGTGCACGGCCTCGGCGCGCGCGGCCCAGCGCAGCTCGGCCCAGGGCGTGAGGGTGCCGGGAATGGTCTCCAGTTCGCCGTCGCGCGCGGCGTCGACCAGCGCCTGCGCGTGCCGGCCATGGCGCCCGCCCAGGCGCGCCAGGACGGTGGTGGACACGCCGCGCGGGCCTTGCGGCAGGCCGTGGCGCGCAAATACCGGCTGCGGCGCCAGGTCGGCGCGCCAGCCGGGCAGCTGGCGCGCGACGTGGGCCAGCGTATCGAGTGCGATCGCGCGGAAGGTGGTGAGTTTTCCGCCGGTGACGGCCACCAGCCCGGGCTCGTCCCAGACGATGTGTTCACGCGTCTCCTTCGACGGCGCGCCCCCGGTACCGCCGGCCAGTACCGGGCGCACCCCGGCATAGGTAGCCAGCACGTCGCCATCCTGCAGATCGAGCTGCGGGAACTGGGCGCGCAGCGCCGCCATCAGGTAGTCCACTTCCGCGCGCGTGACCTTCGCTTCCAGCGCCAGGCCCTCGCCATGGTCGACGTCGGTGGTGCCCACCAGCGTGACGCCCTCCCACGGGAAGGCAAATACCGGCCGTCCGTCGGCCGGGTGCATCAGGCTGACCGCCTGCGCCAGCGGCAGGCGCCAGGCCGGCAGCACCAGGTGGCTGCCGCGCAGCGGGCGCAGGCGCGGCGCCCCGCCCTGCCCGGCGATGCCGCAGGCCCAGGCGCCGGTGGCGTTCACCACGACCCGCGCCGAGACCAGCTGCGCGCGGCCATTGCGCGCATCGCGCAGCAGTGCGCCGGTCACCCGGCCTCCGCTACGCTGCAGCGATTCCACCGCCACGTAGTTGCGCGCCGCGGCGCCGTGGCTGCGCGCCTCGTCCAGCACGCGCAGCACCAGGCGCGCGTCGTCGGTCTTGGCGTCCAGGTAGCGGATCCCGCCAACCAGTCCGGCGCGCGCGACGTTCGGCGCCAGCATCTGGAACTCCTCGCCAGACACCCAGTGCGGCGCGCGCCGTCCGGCCATCAGGTCGTAGATCGCCAGGCCCGCCAGGAAGCTGCGCCGCTTGCGCCGGCTGGCGCCGTAGTCGGCGAAGGCGAAGCCCTGCGGCTCCACCAGGCCGGGTGCATCGCGCAGCAGCGCTTCGCGTTCGCGCACCGACTCCCGGGTCAGGCGCAGGCGGCCTTCGGCCAGGTAGCGCAGGCCGCCGTGCACCAGTTTCGACGAGCGGCTCGACGTCCCCCAGGCGAAATCGCGCTGCTCCACCAGCAAGGCCCTGAGCCCGCGCCGCGCCGCTTCCAGCAAGATGCCGGCGCCGGTGATGCCGCCGCCGATCACCAGCAAGTCCCAGTCGGCGTCCATCATCGCGCCACCAGCTTGCCCGGGTTCATGCGGCCTTCGGGATCGAAATGGCGGAACAGCGCAGCCATGACGCCCAATCCCAGCTCACCCTTTTCAATCCCCAGCCAGCGCGCATGGTCCACGCCCACGCCGTGCTGGTGGCTGATGGTGCCGCCTGCAGCGACGATGGCCTCGGACACGCGGTCCTTCAGCTGGCGCCAGCGCGCCAGGTCGGTTTCGAAGTCGCCCGCCAGGCGAAACACGAAGGTCGAGTACACGCTCGCGCCCTGCGGGTACAGGTGCGACAGGTGGGTATAGGCATGCACCCGCTCGCCCCAGGACTGCAGCGCGCCGGCGGCGGCGCGCTCGATGCCCTCCATCGCCTGGGTCACGCGCGGCCAGTCGAGCGCGGTTTCCACGGTGTCGATCGCGTAGCCTTGCGCCCAGGCCGCATTGCGCAGGTAGACGCTGCGGAAGCGGTTGCGGCGCCAGCGCTCGCCCAGCGCGCGCCCGACATGCACGCCGCCATGGGCCCGCGCCAGCCTGAGCGCGGCGCGCAGGGCCGGCCCGGCCTGTGATTTGGCGCCGCTCACGCCCACCATCAGCATGCACTTGCCGTCGGCGCAGCCACGCAATTGCAGCCAGCCTTCCAGCAGGCGCACCAGCCGCGCGTGCCCCGCCAATGCCAGCATGGTGGTGGTCTCGACCGGGTTGGACAGCCGCAGCATCGACAGCGGCAGCCGCGCCTGCGCCAGTTCGCGCACCGCCTCCAGCGCGCGCTCCCAGCTGGGGAAGAACACCGCGTGGAAGGCCTCATGCTGGGGCAGGCGGCTGACGCGCACCGTGGCGTGGGTGACGATGCCCAGGCGCCCTTCGGAGCCGAGCACCATCTCGCGCAGGTCGACGCCGGCGGCGGACGCCGGAAAGGTGGGGATGTCGAGCGTGCCCGCTGGCGTCTCGACCCGGCCGCCGGCGAACAGCCCCTCGATGCGCCCGTAGCGCAGCGACTGCTGGCCGGACGAGCGCGTGACCACCCAGCCGCCCAGCGTGGAGTATTCGAAGGACTGCGGGAAGTGGCCGAGCGTGTAGCCGTGCGCGCGCAGTTGCGCTTCCAGGTCGGGCCCGGCCACGCCGGCCTCGAAACTGGCCAGCCGGGCTTCGTGGTCGAGCGAGACCAGCGCGCGCATGCGGCGCATGTCGATGGTGAGCACCGGGCGCGCCGCATCGGCCACGCCCACATGGCCGGCCACGCTGGTGCCGCCGCCGTAGGGAATCACGTCGGCGCCACAGCCCTTGGCGTAGGCCAGCAGCGCGCGCACCTGCTCCGCGCCTTCCGGGTAGGCGACGCCGTCGGGCGCGGCGTTGATGCGGCCGTAGCGCAGGCGCAGCCAGTCGGGCAGGCTCTGGCCGAACGCATGCAGCAGGCGCGCCTGCGCACTGGCGTCGACCAGCGGGTGCTGCGGCAGGCGTCCCGGCGGCAGCAGCGCGCAAGCCGCGTCGAAGCGGACATCGAGCAGCGCCGTGCCCTGCCCCAGCTGCTGCGCCAGGAAGCTGCGCGCCTCCACGCCCAGCTCCAGCTCGACCGAATCGTCCCCCCAGCCATTCCATCGCCGCATCGCCGTTTCCCCTTATACTGATCCTTGCCATTGACGCCACAGTAAGGAACTATCCTCTCCCGGTATTGCGCTTTCATGACACCGTCTTGTTCCATTGCGCCATCCGCCGCGCCGGATCGCGGCCGGGTGACCGGCGCCTACCTGCAACCGCTGATCGAGGCCGCCCGCGCCCGCGGCGTCGATGCGGCGCAGCTGGCGCAGGCCGTGGGCCTGGCGCCCGCGGCCCTGTGGCCGCTTCCCGAATCGCTGGCCGCGCGCGACTACATCGCCCTGCTCGACGCCGGCGCCAGGCTCACCGGCGACCTGCATTTCGGCCTGCACGTGGGCGAGCGGGTGCGCCCCGCCACCTTCTCGGTGTATGGCCTGGTGCTGATGGCCTGCCGCGACTTCGGCCAGGCGCTGGAACAGACCCAGCGCTACGAGCAGCTTGCCCATGACCTGGGCCGCTCGCATCTCACGCTGGAGGGAGCGGACGCGCTGTACGGCTGGACCAGCCACTATCCGGCCGCCTCGCGCCACCTGGTCGAGAGCGTGTTCGCGGGCATCCGCGTGTTCGGCAGCTGGCTGGCCGGCCAGCCGCTCGGCTCGCGCCAGATCGCCTTGTGCCACCACAGCGATGCGCCGGCCGACGAATATGTGCGGGTGCTCGGCATGCTGCCGCGGTTCGGCGCCAGCGCCAACGTGGCGCGCTTCGACGCCGCGCTGCTGGCCGCGCCCGTGCCCAACGCCGACCCCAGCCTGTACCCGGTGCTGCGCCAGCACGCCGAGCGCCTGCTGGGCGAACGCGGCGCCGAAGGCGGCAGCATCCTGGTGCAGGTGCGCGCGGCCGTGGTCCGGCAGCTCGCGCGCTGCCAGGCCCGGCTGCCCTCGGTGGCGCAGGAGCTCGGGATGTCGGCGCGCACCCTGCAGCGCAAGCTGGCCGACGCCGGCGCCAGTTTCCAGCAAGTGCTCGACGGCGTGCGCTACGAGCTGGCGCGCGACTACCTGCGCCAGCGCGACCTGGGACTGGTCGACATCGCCTTCCTGCTGGGCTACCAGGAACAGAGCGCGTTCACGCATGCGTTTCGCGAATGGTCCGGCGTCAATCCCGGCGCATGGCGTGAGCGTGAGTGCGGGGGATAGAAGGGCAATTACCGTTCAGTGAGCGGTGTTCTTGTCCCGTCTGAAATTCATACGGCAAATGCTCAGCACGACACAGTAGGTATGCCCTGCCCATTCATCAGGTCGACTCCGATCCAGCACCTGTAACCCTTGCCTGGATCGTTGGCTGCCTTGGCGGTGTACATGCACTGGACGGCTCCCTTGTTTCGCTCTCGGTCGCCCTTCTCGGAACTACATGTTTCGCGAGCGTCAGGACCAATCGAATCGAATATTTCCTTTGCTCCTAGCCCTTTGACGACGATAGCTAATTTCCGATCCTTGGCTGTGGGTGCCTCACCATAAGCGACAGTGTCGCCGGAAAAAATCTTGTAGCGGCCATCCTGAAGCGACTGCCACGTGCCCAACGTATCGGCCGCAACCGCCAGCGAGACAACGCCCAATGCAGCAAGAACAGCTGCTATAGTTTTTCTCATATCATCCTCGCAGGCCTACGTGAAAGTGGTCGTTGTGGCCTATAAGAGGCTTCACGAACGGTACTTTTGGATCATTGAAGTAGACGACCATGACTGGGGCGAAGGTGTGAAATAACCCGATCAGCTTTGCAGTGGCCTCTTGGTCATACTCCTTGTCGCCCCACCTTACCGGCAGATGCAACCCATCCTTTCTGAGCGCCCGAACATCGACCTCGAGTCCTTCCAGGTGAGTCTTGTGTTCATCGTCATCGAACCTGTCTGCCCGGCTTATATTACCGACACCAAAGCGGCGCTTATCGATCGCCTGCCACTCGATACCGACCCGTAGGATGGCCGTCATCATGATCGGATGAGCGTATTGATATCCGCCTCTATCGGGCTTCCCGTCCATCTTGCCGTAGCTGTAGTAACCGGCTTCCATCGGCGCCTGCGGCAACATATAGAAGCCCCGCTTGTCCTGCGTAGGTCGGAGCGGATCGTCCTTTTGATCAGTCATGATCCGCCCCGTCATGCGCACGACTTGTTGCAAGACAGGTCCCAGCCGCCTGCCGTGTTGCCACCCATGCCGCCGCCGATCTTCTGCCGCGCATACTTCCATTTCACTTTGGCGAACTGCAGGCCGATGCGATCACTAAGGATGCTCCCCTCGGTCACCATCTGCTCCATGTTGGCGATCAATACATTCTCCAATTCGAGCTCGTAATACTTGACCCGATTGCCATCGCCATCAGCCCGCATGAATTCCATTTTCGCCTTCGCGATGGTTTTTCCAGACGAGCAGGTCTGCATCAGTGCAGGCGACGCGAGATCGACATGCTTGACGATTGACAGCGTATGGTATTCGCTGCGTCCCGTAGTGCGCCCGCCGGTGGCCGAACCCGGAGCTATCGTCGGCTGCACGACGCCCCATTGGGCCGAGTCCACCTCGATCCATCCCTGGTGCTTGGAGTCCGCCGACTCGCCCTTGATGCCGTCGATTTGCAGGTATACGTCGATTGCCATGTCCACTTCTCCATTTGGTTAACTGCATCCGGCCATTCTTCGCCAGGACGTTTCGTGACCGATTGGGGGCGCGCAATTGAAGACGGTGATAGCTCACAAGCATTGAACAAGTTCCGACCGGTGTGATGCCGCCCGGAATCGACTGATGACTCCGCCTTTGGAGGATTAGGACGAGCTCGGTCACTGCTCCCGATCGCGGCACAACAACTGGTGCTTGTAGGGCCTGGACGAAAAGCCACCCGGCGAAAGATCGACCGGGGCTATGAACCTTGGAAAGGGCAATGCCACAACCTGAGCAGCCGTCCATCGCTTCTTGACGCAAGGACTATAATTGTCGGAATATCGAAGACGCCCAGACCGGTAACCGACGTGAATCCACATCTCGAGCAACTCCATCCCTACCCCTTCGAACAGCTGCGCCAGCTGTTCAGCGGCGTGGTCCCGAATGCCGCATTCAGCCCGATCAGCCTGGGCATCGGCGAACCGAAGCACCCGACGCCCGCCTTCATCGAGAAAGCTTTGACGCATGCAATGGCGGGGCTGTCGGTCTACCCCACCACCCACGGCGGCGAAGCGCTGCGCAGCGCCATCGCGGGGTGGCTGGAGCGGCGCTACGGCATCCCGGCGGTCGACCCGGCCACCATGGTGCTGCCGGTGAACGGCTCGCGCGAAGCGCTGTTCGCCATCGCCCACTGCATCGTCGACGGCTCCCAACCCGGCGCGCTGGTGATGAGCCCCAACCCCTTCTACCAGATCTACGAGGGCGCGGCCTACCTCACCGGCGCCACGCCGTACTACGTCAATTCCGAGCCGGGCCGCAATTTCGCTCCCGGCTACGACAGCGTGCCGGACGAAGTATGGGCGCGCGTGCAGCTGCTCTACGTCTGCTCGCCGGGCAACCCGACCGGCGCCGTGCTCACACAGGAAGACTGGCAGCGCCTGTTCGAATTGTCCGACCGCCATGGTTTCGTGATCGCGGCCGATGAGTGCTATTCCGAGATCTATTTCGGCGCCACGCCCCCGCTGGGCGCGCTGGAAGCGGCGCACCAGCTGGGCAGGAGCCGCGGCGAGCATCCGTATGCCAACCTGATCGTGTTCTCCAGCCTGTCCAAGCGCTCCAACGTGCCCGGCATGCGCTCGGGCTTCGTGGCAGGCGACCCGCGCCTGCTCAAGAAATTCCTGCTCTACCGCACCTACTGCGGCGGCGCCATGTCGCCGCCGGTGCAGGCGGCCTCGATCGCGGCCTGGAGCGACGAGCACCACGTGCAGGACAACCGCGCGCTCTACCGCGAGAAGTTCCAGCTCATCACCCCGCTGCTGCGCCAGGTGATGGATGTCGAGCTGCCCGACGCCGGCTTCTACCTGTGGGCCGACGTGCGCCGCAGCGGCTTGTCGGACACCGAGTTCGCACGCCGCCTGTACGCCGAATATAATGTGACGGTCCTCCCGGGCAGCTACCTGGCGCGCGAAGCGCACGGGCTCAACCCGGGCAGCAATCGCATCCGCATGGCGCTGGTCGCCGGCGTCGATGAAGGACTCGAAGCGGCCAACCGCATCGTCGAGTTCTGCAAGGGCCTCGCCTGAATTCCGAATCCCCCCAACTGAAAAACACCATGACCCAACAACTCCAGAACATCATCGACACCGCGTGGGAACAGCGCGCGGAAATCAGCCCGTCCAATGCCAGCGCCGAAGTGCGCGACGCGGTCGCCCACGTGCTCGCAGGCCTCGACGCCGGCACCTTGCGCGTGGCGCAAAAGGATAGCGGCAGCTGGGTCGTCAACCAGTGGATCAAGAAAGCCGTGCTGCTGTCGTTCCGCCTCGAGAACAACGTGCCGGTGTCGGGTGGCGATGGCATGCAATTTTATGACAAGGTGCCGACCAAGTTCGCCGACTACACGCCGGAAGATTTCGCCAAAGGCGGCTTCCGCGTGGTGCCGCCGGCGGTCGCCCGCCGCGGCAGCTTCATCGGCAAGAACGTGGTCCTGATGCCGTCCTACGTCAACATCGGCGCCTACGTCGACGAAGGCGCGATGGTCGACACCTGGGCCACCGTCGGCTCCTGCGCCCAGATCGGCAAGAACGTCCACCTGTCCGGCGGCGTCGGCATCGGCGGCGTGCTGGAACCGATGCAAGCCAACCCGACCATCATCGAAGACAACTGCTTCATCGGCGCGCGCTCGGAAATCGTCGAAGGCGTGATCGTCGAAGAGAACTCGGTGATCTCGATGGGCGTGTACATCGGCCAGTCGACCAAGATCTACAACCGCGAAACCGGTGAAGTGAGCTACGGCCGCGTGCCGAGCGGCTCGGTGGTGGTGTCGGGCAGCCTGCCCTCCGCCGACGGCAAGTACAGCCTGTATTGCGCCGTGATCGTCAAGCGCGTCGATGCGCAGACGCGTTCGAAGACCGCGATCAACGACTTGCTGCGCGGCGATTGATGCCATAGCCGGACACGACGTAGGGTGGTCGGCTCCGCCGACCGCGCGTCCAACCGGCTTCACCACATATCAAGAGTAACGGGAGACGACGATGGCCATGGACCGCCTGTTCCAGCTGATGAAAGAGAAGAACGCTTCCGACATGTTCTTCGCCGTGAACTCGCCGGTACACATCAAGATCAACGGGAACCTCATCCCGATCAACCAGCATCGCCTCGAACCCGACAACATCATCTCGCTCCTCTCCGAAATCGCCTCGCCCGAGCAGATGACGGAACTGGAACGCGAGAATGAGCTCAACATGGGCGTCTCGGTGCCCAACCTGGGCCGTTTCCGCCTGTCGGCCTTCCGCCAGCGCGGCACGATCTCGGCGGTGTTCCGATTCGTGCCGGCGAATATCCCGCCGATCGGCGAACTGGGCCTGCCGCCGGTGCTGTCCGAGCTGATCATGGAAAAGCGCGGCCTGCTGCTGATCGTCGGCGCCACCGGTTCCGGCAAGTCGACCACCATCGCCTCGATGCTCGACCACCGCAACGACCAGCGCAGCGGCCATATCCTCACCCTGGAAGACCCGATCGAATACCTGTTCAAGAACAAGAAATCGATCGTCAACCAGCGCGAGATCGGCAGCGACGCCACCAGCTTCGGTACCGCCCTGCGCAACTCGATGCGGCAGGCGCCGGACTGCATCCTGATCGGCGAGATCCGCGACAAGGAAACCATGGCCGCCGCCCTGGCCTATGCCCAATCGGGCCACCTGGTGCTGGCCACGCTGCACGCCAATAACAGCTACAACGCGCTGAACCGCATCATCAGCTTCTACCCGATCGAAAACCGCGCCGCCCTGCTGCAGGATCTATCGTCGGCGGTGAAGGCGATCGTCTCGCAGCGCCTCATCAAGTCGGCCGCCGGCGGCCAGCGCCAGGCGGCGGTGGAAGTCATGCTCAACACCCGCTACGTCGCCGACCTGATCGAAAAAGGCGAGATCGGCCAGATCAAGGACGCGATGGACAAGAGCCTGTCGCCGGGTTCGCAATCCTTCGAGACCGCGCTGCTGAAACTGGTGAAGGATGGCCTGGTGACCCAGGAAGAAGCGCTGGCCAATGCCGATTCGGCCACCAACCTGCTGTGGCTGCTCAACAATGGGCCGGACAGCCAGGCGCAGCCGGAAGAGCAGCAAAAACCAGGCAATGAGCCCCCTGGGGCCTCGTTCACCGAATTCACGCTGAATAACTGAGCCGTACCAGCCGTCCGCTGTCCCCAGCCGCCCCTGTGTAGAATCCTCGCAGGGGCCTGGCTGTGCTATTCTTGCCGCCTTTCCAAAATTACCATCGGCCTGCGCATTCGCGCGGGCGCAGCGAGCTACGCCCATGACCATTACCCTGTACGGCATTCCCAACTGCGACACCGTCAAGAAAGCCCGCACCTGGCTGGCGGACAACGGCCACGACTTCGCCTTCCATGATTTCAAGAATCAGGGATTGACGCGCGAACTGGTCGCCGGCTGGCTCGAGCAGCTCGACTGGGAAACCCTGGTCAACCGCAAGGGCACCACCTGGCGCAACCTCCCCGACGAACGCAAGGCACAAATCACCGACAAGGCCGGCGCACTGGAACTGATGCTGGAGAACCCGTCCGTCATCAAGCGCCCGGTGCTGGCCGGCGTGGGCCCGGTCTCGGTCGGCTTCTCGGCCGACATGTACGACACCAAGTTCAAGGCAGCTGCATGAAACCGTCCCGCACCCAGCTCCTCCTTGAAGAGCTGATCGCGCTCGATTCCGTCACGCCGCAGGACAAGGGCTGTCAGCAAACGCTCATTAGCCTGCTCGCACCGCTGGGCTTTGCCTGCGAGACCATCGAATCGAACGGCGTCACCAACCTGTGGGCACGCAAGGGCACCACCTCGCCCGTGTTCGTGTTCGCCGGCCACACCGACGTGGTCCCGCCCGGCCCCGAGCACCAGTGGGCATCGCATCCCTTTGTGCCGACCCGGCGCGACGGCAAGCTGTATGGCCGCGGCGCCTCGGACATGAAAGCCTCGATCGCGGCCATGGTGGTGGCCTGCGAAGAATTCATCGCCGCCCACCCCGGGCACAAGGGTTCGATCGCCTTCCTCATCACCAGCGACGAGGAAGGCCCGGCCACCGATGGTACGGTCGTCGTGTGCGAACGCCTGGAAGAGCGCGGCGAAACCCTCGACTACTGCCTGGTGGGCGAGCCCACCTCGAACCACGTGCTGGGCGACACCATCAAGAACGGCCGCCGCGGCTCGCTGTCGGGCCACCTGGTGGTCAAGGGCGTGCAGGGCCACATCGCCTACCCGCAGCTGGCGCGCAACCCGATCCACCAGGCCGCGCCCGCACTGGCCGAGCTGGCCGCGGAAGTCTGGGACGAAGGCAACGAATACTACGCCCCCACCAGCTGGCAGGTGTCGAACATCCAGGCCGGCACCGGGGCCAACAACGTCATTCCCGGCCACCTGAGCCTGGACTTCAACTTCCGCTTTTCCACCGCCAGCACCGCCGACGGCCTGGACGCGCGGGTGCACGCCATCCTCGACCGCCACGGGCTGGACTACGCGCTGCAGTGGACGCTCTCCGGCCTGCCCTTCCTGACGCCGAAAGGCGTGTTGTCGGACGCGCTGGGCGCGGCGATCCAGGACGAACTGGGCGTGCAGACCGAGCTGTCGACCACCGGCGGGACCTCGGATGGCCGCTTCATCGCCCGCATCTGCCCGCAAGTGATAGAATTCGGGCCTCCGAACGCCAGCATCCACAAGATCGATGAGCACATCGAGCTGCGCTATATCGACCCCCTCAAGAATATCTACCGCCGCACGCTGGAACAGCTGCTGGCGCCGCATGAACAGTAGAACAACAGAACCGGACCACACCAGGAGCGAAGCCATGACCAATACTAACTTCAGCACGCCGCGCGACCTGCTGCGCTATGCCATCACCCGTTTCAATGGCGCCAAATTGTTCTTTGGCCATGGCAGCGCCGAGGCCTTCGACGAAGCGGCCTACCTGATCCTGCACACCTTGAAGCTCCCGCTGGACCGGCTCGACCCTTTCCTGGATGCGAAACTGCTGCAGGACGAAGTGCTGCAGGTGCTGTCGGTGATCGAGCGCCGCGTGTCCGAGCGCGTGCCGGCCGCCTATATCACCAGGCAGGCGTGGCTGGGCAGCTACCACTTCTACGTGGACGAGCGCGTGCTGGTTCCGCGTTCCTTCATCGCCGAACTGATCCCGCAATTCTTCAGCCCCTGGGTGCAGGATGCGGACGGGGTCGAGAACGTGCTGGAGCTGTGCACCGGCAGCGGCTGCCTGGCCATCATGATGGCGGACGCCTTCCCGAACGCCGTGGTGGACGCGGTGGACATCTCCACCGATGCGCTGGCCGTGGCCGAGCACAACATCCGCGAGTACAAGCTCGAGGGCCGGGTGAATCCGATCGCCTCGGACCTGTACACCAACGTGCCGTTCAAGAAGTATGACCTGATCGTCACCAACCCGCCCTACGTCAACAGCGCCTCGATGGGCAAGCTGCCGCCGGAATACCAGCGCGAGCCGCACATCGCGCTGGCCGGCGGCGAAGACGGCATGGACCTGGTGCGCAAGATCGTCGCCGGCGCCGCCGAACGCCTCACGCCGGAAGGCATCCTGGTGGTCGAGATCGGCAATGAAGCGGAATACGCCGAAGCCGCGTTCGGCCACCTGGGCCTGACCTGGCTCACCACCAGCGCGGGCGACGATGCCGTGTTCCTCCTTACTGCAGAACAGCTGCAAGCCAAGTAACCCGCCGGGGCGGACGGCCATGCCGTCCACCCGGGTCACAACGAAAATCCCGCAATGATCCGTTTCCAGAACGTCAGCCTGATGCGCGGCACCAAGCCGCTGCTCGTGAACGCCGACCTGTCCCTCAACCCGGGCGACAAGATCGGCCTGATCGGCGCCAACGGCGCCGGCAAATCGAGCCTGTTCGCCATGCTGCGGGGCGAGCTGCACGCCGACCAGGGGTCGATCGACTTCCCCACCAAATGGCGCATGGCCTACGTGGCCCAGGAGACCCCGGCGCTCGACCGTCCGGCGCTGGAATACGCGATCGACGGCGACGTGACCCTGCGCCGCCTGCAGGCCGAACTCGAGCGCCTCGAAGCGCACGAGGACATGGACGAACACGGGATGGCGCTGGGCGAGGTGCACGGCGCCCTGCTCGACGCCGACGCCTACACGGTGCAGTCGCGCGGCGAACAGCTGCTGCTGGGCCTGGGCTTCTCGCTCGACCAGATGCAGCAGCCGGTGGCCAGCTTCTCGGGCGGCTGGCGCATGCGCCTGAACCTGGCGCAGGCGCTGATGTGTCCCTCCGATTTATTACTGCTCGATGAGCCGACCAACCACCTGGACCTGGACGCGATCATCTGGCTGGAAGACTGGCTCAAGCGCTATCCGGGTACCCTGGTCATCATTTCCCACGATCGCGACTTCCTCGATGAGATCACCAACGTGATCGTGCACATCGACGAGCGCAAGCTCAAGCGCTATTCGGGCAATTATTCGTCCTTCGAGCGCCAGCGCGCCGCCGCCCTGGTGCTGGCCGCCAGCGCCATGGAAAAGCAGCAACGCACGCGTGCCCACCTGGAATCGTTCATCAACCGCTTCAAGGCGCAGGCCACCAAGGCGCGCCAGGCCCAGAGCCGCATGAAGGCGCTGGCCAAGATGGAAGAGCTGGCGCCGCTGCGCGCGGCCGCCGAGTTCTCGTTCGAGTTCCGCGACCCGCTGGCCGCGCCGAATCCGCTGCTGGTGCTCGACGGCGTCGACGCCGGCTATCCGCTGCTGGACGAACATGGCGACAAGGTCGGCGCCAAGACCATCGTCAAGCACATCAACTTCTCGCTGCAGATCGGTCAGCGCATTGGCCTGCTGGGTGTGAACGGGGCCGGCAAGTCGACGCTCATCAAGACCATCGCCGGCGAACTGGCGCCGGTGGAGGGCATCGCCACCCTGGGCAAGGGCCTGTCCATCGGCTACTTCGCCCAGCACCAGGTGGAAATGCTGCGCCACGACGAGTCGCCCCTGTGGCACCTGGCGAAAATCGCACCGACCGTGCGCGAGCAGGAACTGCGCAACTTCCTCGGCAGCTTCAACTTCCCGGGCGATATGGTAACCAGCGCGATCGCACCGTTCTCCGGCGGCGAGAAGGCGCGCCTGGCGCTGGCCCTGATCGTCTGGCAGCGTCCAAACCTGCTGCTGCTCGATGAACCGACCAACCACCTCGACCTCGAAACCCGCGAAGCCCTGACCCTGGCGCTGGCGCAGTTCGAAGGCACCGTGGTGCTGGTGTCCCACGATCGCCACCTGCTGCGCGCGACCACCGAAGAATTCATCATCGTCGCCGACGGCAAGCTGCAACCCTTCGACGGCGACCTGGACGACTACAAGGACTGGCTGTTCAAGACCAAGCTGGGCAAGGGCGCCGTGAACCTGCCGTCGCCGGTGGCCGCGGCCCCGGCGCCGGTGGCGGCCAAGGCCCCGGCCGCGGTGGCGGGTGGCGGCGAGCGCAAGGAACAAAAGCGCATGGATGCCGGCGAGCGCCAGCGCCTGGCCGCGCTGCGTAAGCCAATCGAGAACCGCATCAAGCGCGTCGACGAGCAAATGGCCAAGCTGCAGGCGAAGAAAGCCGGGATCGACGCCGAATTGCTCGACCCGGCCGTGTACGAGGCGGACAAGAAGGACCGCCTGAAGACCCTGGTGGCCGACCAGGCCTTCGTCACGCGCGACCTGGAGCAGCTGGAAGTGGAATGGCTCGAGCTGCAGGAGCAGCTCGAGGGACTGGCGGCCTAAGCGGCCTGGCCGCCCGCCTCAGGCCACCTGGCGTGGCGCGGCGGGCGCCACCGACATCAGGCGGTCGATGTCGATCAGGATCAGGCGCCGGCCCTTGGCCAGGCCGAGCCCGATCAGGTAATCGGCCTTGGGCTGTGCGCCCGGCAGCGGCACCACCTGCTCCGGATACAGCCGCAACACGCCCGTCACCCGCTCCACCACCACCCCCACCAGCCCGGCCGGAACGCGCACGATGATCACGTCGGTGTCGGGCGCGGGCGCGCAAAACGCCGCCGCGAAGGCGGCCCGCAAGTCCACCACCGGCATGATCACCCCGTGCGAGAGCGCTACGCCGCCGATGATCTCGCCATCGCTGGAAAAGCGCTCGAGCGCACTGAATACCTTCAGCTCCTGGACGGCGGCGTAGTCGACTCCGTACTCGAGCCCGCCCAGGGTGAAGGCAAGGAACTGCTGGGGTGCGGCGAGGGTCTGCTGGTGCATGGCGTGTCCTTTCATGGGGCAAGGCCTATGCTAAGGGCTTGCCCAGAAAGAATGTTGACTGCAGTCAACTACAGCACCTTGCCGGGGCGTGCTGCACCAGCATTGCCCCGCTTTCCTCAGGAAACGTCAGGCGACGCGGGATACCTCGACCGGGCGCGCCAGTTCCCTGGCCTGGTCGTGCATCGACTCGGCCGCCGCCGTTCCTGCCAGGCGCGGGCCGCGGCCACGCCGACCTGGAGCAGCGTGTACGTGAACAACATGGACGGGCGCCGCCTGTGGGTCTCGGTCAGCGCGGACTTCTGAGCGACCCCGGCGCGGCCTGCAGCAACGCCACCAGGGCCGCGTCGTTCTGGTTGGCCAGCGCCGCGGCCAGCTGCGCGCGCGGCACCAGCGATACGGCCTGGCTTTCCCAGCACATCTGCGCGGGACAGCCGCCGACGCGGCGGCCCAGATAGTAGCGGGTCTTGCTGCGGCTGCGGTCGACGTCGGCGAGGAAGCCGGTCAGTACCACCTGCAGCCCGCATTCCTCGAAGGCTTCGCGGATGGCGGTGGCGCGCATCGGCACGCCGCTGTCCTGCGTGCCTTTCGGGAAGGTGGCCGGGTAGCCGCCGAACCCATTGGTGGGATGCACGACCCAGACCCGGCCATCGGCTTCCTCGATCACCACACCCGCCGCCACCCGCTTGCCGGGCGCCGGAACGAAGGCCGGCTCGGTGAAGCCGTCGCCGTCCTGGCCTGCCACGTTGGCCCAGCCGGCGTCGCTGTGCGGCGCGTCCTGCCAGGGGGTGAACGGGATGCCGTTCAGGCCAGCCGGGACCGGGCCTTCCGGGAGGACCGTGGCATGCTGCGCAGGGTCGAGCCAGGCGGCCAGCGGGGAAGGCAGGCTGGGGTGGTGGATCGGCTCCGGGCTGCCGTCTTCCCTGCGTTTCGGGTGCATGAGTGTCATGCGGGCATTCTACAGCATCGATTTGACAATCTTTCGTTACGCGGCCGCATCACTGCCCGGCCCTGCCATTGATTCGCGCCTCCTTCTGTGACAACATCGGCTGACCTCCCTGCCTTTCGAAGAATAATGAAAAAACAGCTCGGCTCCGCGCCCATGACGCTTGCGCTCGACAACGTCCTGCTCGATACCCGCCCGCGCCAGCTCGGCGGCTGGCGCCGCGGCGGCGCCGAATTCCTGTATTTCGGCTTCAAGAATGCGCGCGCCTGCCTGTTCGTCGGCCTGTTCTTCGCCGCCATGATGCTCACTCCCCGCGCCGGCGTGTTCGGCGTGCCGCGCTACGACGTGCTGCTGCTGGTGGCCCTGGCCATCCAGCTGTGGATGGTGCGCTCCGGGCTGGAGACGATGGACGAACTCAAGGCGATCTGCCTGTTCCACGCGATCGGCTTCGTGCTCGAAGCGTTCAAGGTGTCGGGCACCATCCAGTCGTGGAGCTATCCGGATTTTGCGTACACCAAGGTGGTCGGCGTGCCGCTGTTCTCGGGCTTCATGTACGCGGCCATTGGCAGCTACATCGTGCAGGCCTGGCGCCTGTTCGACCTGCGCATCCGCCACCATCCGCCGCACTGGATGGCCTGGACCATCGCGATCCTGATCTACCTGAACTTCTTCACCCACCACTACATCGGCGACTACCGCTGGTACCTGGCGGCCTGCGCGCTCGGCCTGTACTCGCGCACCACGGTGGTGTTCCGCCCGCTCGACCGAGACCGCAAGATGCCCCTGCTGCTGGCCTTCGTGCTGATCGGCTTCTTCATCTGGCTGGCCGAGAACATCGGCACCTTCTGGGGCGTGTGGCGCTACCCGAACCAGCTGGGCGCCTGGTCGGTCGTCCACGTGAGCAAGTGGAGCTCGTGGTCGCTGCTGGTGATCATGACCTTCACCATCGTCGCCAACCTCAAGCACATCAAGGAAAAGATCCACGTTGCGCGGGCCTAGCGCGGCGCCGTGCAACAAGCCCGAACCGCCCGCAGCCCGGCCCCGGTACCAAGCTGTATGCCTACTCCGGGGTCGAGCTGTGGCGCTCGATCTTCGACCCCGACGCGGCCGCGCGCATCCACGGCTACGACGGCCCCTGCCCCGCTGGTCCGGCCGGCTAGCGGCCGGCGGCCAGGGCGCCGGGCCGCCACGGCCGCGCTATTGCGTGAGGCGCACGCCTGCTATGATCTGGCCATGCGGCACGCCCGTGCCTGTTTTGACGAAGGAATCGTCATGAAGCCGCTGATCGGTCTTACCCTGTGCCTGGCAGCGCTGCTGCTGCCGGCCGCCAGCCCCGCCGCGCGGGCCCAGAGCGAGCGCGCCGTGGCCGCCGGCGAAGTCGAGCTGCAGGCCCTGATCGCCTCGCTCGAGCGACAGCGCGCCAATGCCATCGTGCGGCGCGACATCCCCTTGCTGCGCAACCTGATGGACCGCCAGTACTACCATGTGGAGGCGCGCGGCAGGGTGCGCAGCAAGACCGAGCTGCTGACGACGCTCGAACGCGACGAATTCCGCATCCGCACCTACGAGCTCGAATCGACCGAAGTACAAATGCTGGACGACGGCGCGGCCCTGGTCACCGGCATACTGCGCACGGCGCAGGCGAGCCCCCAGGCGCGCGTGACGCGCGTGCGCTATGCGCGGATCTGGGTGCGCCAGCCGGACGGCTGGAAGAATACCTTCCACCAGGGCACCATGATCCGCTCGCCCCAGGACAGCTGCCAGTGCGATTGACGGCCTAGGCCGCGGTGGCTTCCGAGGTGCTCCAGCTGAAGCTGCCGCTGCTGCCCGCGAACAGCAGCTCGGCGCCGCTGGCGTCGCGCAGCCGCGCCTTGATCTCGCGCGCCTGCTGGTTGTAGACGGCGCCGCGCTCGGCGGCCGCGGTGTCGGGCTCGATGTTCAGCGCGCGCACCGTGATGTCGCCGGCCACCTGCGCGATCGCGACGCTGACTGCGCCGCTGTGCTCCGCGCGCTGGGTTTCCAGCCGGGCCAGCAGGGCCGCGCCGGCCTGCTGCTCGGCTTCGATGTCCTTGATCTCCTGCGTCAGCGTGGACAGCTGCTTGAGCGCCGGGGCCACGCCCGCCGCCAGCTTCTTGAACATCGGCTGCTGCTCGGGCGTGAGCACCAGTTCTCCCTTGCGCACGCGCCCGGCCAGTTTCACGTAGCTGGCCACGTCCGGCTGGGCCGCCACCGCGCCCATCGCCGCGCGCCGCTGCAGCGCCAGTTCGCCGAACTGGCCGACCCGCTCGCGGATCAAGACCATGGCCGCATCGATGCGCGTGCAGTCCGGTCGCAGTACGAACACCCGCATCTCGCTGTGCCCGCGCGGGGCGGCGCGCTCGATCGCGATGCGCTTGGCGGCGATGGCGCAGCCTTCGGCCTGGCCCAGTTCCACCACGTCGGCGATGATGTCGCAATTGAGCGCCTCCAGCACCGTCACGCTGGCGCCCGAGATCGTGCAGTTCTCGGCGCGCTGCAGGTGCACCTCGCCGTTCTCGCTCTGGATGGTGGCGCCGGACGCCACGCCCAGCACCCGGATCGGGCCATCGGCGTTGCGCGCGCTGCCGCCGATCAGGTTGCGGTTCAGGCACACCACGCCGCCACGCGAGGTGACGTGGCCGAACACGTCGGCGTGCACCGTGATGCTCTCGCCTTCGACCACGCGGTTTTCCTGGACTTCGCCGAACTCTTCGTAGTCGCCTTCGAGGTGCAGGTTGCCGGTGGTGCGGGCGCTGACGCCGTCATGGCTGACGATCTTGTCGCCCACCGCCAGCTTGGTGCTGCCCGGCTCCACGTTCAGGAAGCCGTCCTGCAGCGCCACCACGAACTCGCCCTCGGCGATGCGGTCGATGGTGGTGCCCGGGCCGCTCCAGCCGGCCAGGTCGAGATCAAGCGGCATCTCGGGCGCCAGCGCGATGCCGGACAGCTCGAAGCCCGGCTCGCCCTGCACGCGCGGCATCTTGCGCAGCAGGCGCGTGCCGCGCTGGACCTGCGGGAAGCGGTTCTGGAAGCTCATCAGGTCCAGCTTGCCGTTGGCGAGCTGGCGCGGGGCGTCGCTGCGGTGCAGTTCGTTCGACACCTCGACCACGTGCGCGTCTTCGCCCGGCTTGGGCGGCTGCCGGCGCGCCACCGTGAAGCGCCCGGCCGCATTGGTGGCGATGGCCTCCCGCACGACGGCGATGTCGATGCCGAAGCGGATGCCCTTCATCCACATGTCGGCGATGAATTCGTCCAGGTCGAGCCGGGTCGGCTGCTCGACGCCTTCGGCGTCGGGCATGAAGACCGGCTCGAAATAGTATTCGGCCTGGCCATCGGCGATCTTCGCGGCGCGATACAGTGCGCGGCGCGCCGGGTCGAAGGCCTGGATATCGTCCGCCAGCCGCACCACGGTCTCGCCGCGCGCATTGCGCGGCAGTTCGGGGCCATGGCCGAATAGCGCCTTGACCAGCACCGCGTAGTCCAGGCCGACGAAATACTGGTTCTTGAGCAGGATGCTGTCGACCGCCGCGAGCAGCACCGCGCCGAGTGCGGCGACGTCGCCATAGACGCCGTCCGGCTGCAGCGCGATGCAGGCCTCGGGGCCGGCGGGAATGCCGGACGCGAGCGGGCGCACTGCGGGCGCCGCGAACGATTCGGGTGCGGTGGATGCTACGGGGTTGGACAAGGCACGCTCACTTGGGCTGGATTGTGAACGCTAAGATAGCATGTTGCGATACGCAAATAAACATAAGGCAACAAAATTACTTACGAGAAACCCGCTCGTGGGGGCATGCCGGCGCCGCACATGCAAACGGCGCCCGTAGGCGCCGTTTGGACAGGACCGGCCGGGCCGCTCAGCGGCGCCGTGCGTTCGGGTACAGGTCGACGTTGGCCTCGTTGATCTGGCGCTTGAGTTCGCGGCGCTCGTCGGGGGTCATGCGCGCCCCGCGGCGGCTGTCCTGCTCGCGCATGGACTGCTCGGCGCGCTGCTGCTCGCGCATGGCCTGTTCCTGGCGGCGCGCGTCGTCATAGGCGCGCTGGTCGAAGCGCTGGTCCTGGGCACGGGGCTCGTAGCGCTGCTGCTGCAGGTCGTCCCTGCGCGGCGTACGATCCTGGCCACCGGCGATGGCACCGGCGGCGCTGCAGGCGAGCACGCACGCAACGACGCCATGCCGAACAAGGCGGGCTACACGCTCGCCAGTGACTGCCTGGTTTTTGATATGCACGTCGTTCATAGTGTCCCTCTTCCGCGATGCCATATAAACAGATAAGCTGTGTTTTTCACTTGCAGCCAGTTTATGTGCATACCGTCTGAGGTGTAAGCCTGAATGGGTAAAGTTTGTAACACAATGTAATGGCTGAGCCAATAGAACAGGTTGCTCAAGCGATAAGACGTTACCATAGCGACATGCTTCTGACAATTCTGGAATCCAAATGAATCCATCGACGAACAACAACGGACCTACCGCGACCGCCGGGGCCACGGGCGGCCACAGCGCCAAGATCATGGTCGTGGACGACGACGTGCGCCTGCGCGACCTGCTGCGCCGCTACCTCACCGAACAGGGTTTCCAGGTGGTGACCGCGGAAAGCGCGCCGGCCATGAACAAGCTGTGGCTGCGCGAGCGCTACGACCTGCTGGTGCTCGACCTGATGCTGCCGGGCGAAGACGGCCTGTCGATCTGCCGCCGCCTGCGCGGCGCAGGCGACCAGACCCCGATCATCATGCTCACCGCCAAAGGCGAGGACGTCGACCGCATCGTTGGCCTCGAGATGGGCGCCGACGACTACCTGCCCAAGCCCTTCAACCCGCGCGAGCTGGTGGCCCGCATCGGTGCGGTCCTGCGCCGCAAGGGCCCGGACGAAATCCCGGGCGCGCCAAGCGAAACCCCGCAGACCTTCGAGTTCGGCGACTTCGTGCTCGACCTGGGCACCCGCACGCTCAAGAAGAACGGCGACACCGTGCCGCTGACCACCGGCGAATTCTCGGTGCTGAAGGTGTTCGCACGCCACGCGCGCCAGCCGCTGTCGCGCGAGAAGCTGATGGAACTGGCGCGGGGCCGCGAATACGAGGTCTTCGACCGCTCGCTCGACGTGCAGATCTCGCGCCTGCGCAAGCTCATCGAACCGGATCCATCGAGCCCGCTGTACATCCAGACCGTGTGGGGCCTGGGCTACGTGTTCATCCCTGAAGGACAGCCGCGCTAGTGTTCGCCCCCTTCTCGAACGCGCGGCGCGTGGCGCGCTTCGCCTGGTACCGCAGTGGCCTGTTCTGGCGCACCTTCCTGCTGATGTCCGCCCTCACCGCGGCCTCGATGGGCTCGTGGATCGGCATGATCAGCGTGTTCCAGCGCGGCGCCGAGGTGCAGAAGACGGCCGAACTGGTGAACTCGGTGGTCACCATCACCAAGGCCGCGCTCACCCACTCCGCGCCCCACCTGCGTACCGAGCTGCTGCTCGAGCTGGTGTCGAACGAAGGCATCCGCATTCAGGCCGTCAACGATACCGACATCGTCGAACCGCCGCCCAGCAACCCCTTGATGCCGGAGATCGCGGCCATGGTGCGCGAGCGCCTCGGCAAGCAGACCCGCTTCTCGCGCGGCGTGAACGGCGTGCCGGGCTTCTACATCAGCTTCAACATCGATGAAGACGAATACTGGCTGATGCTCGAGCGCGAACGCATCGCCGGCCTGACCCGCGTGCAATGGCTCGGCTGGGCCACGCTGGTGGGCCTGCTGTCGCTGCTCGGAGCGGCGCTGATCTCGTCGCTGGTGAACCTGCCGCTGGCACGCCTGACCGCCGCCGCGCGCGCCATCGCCAAGGGCGAGAAGCCGGTGCCGCTGCCCGAAAAGGGCTCGCAGGAGATCATCGAGGCCAACCGCAGCTTCAACCAGATGGTGGACGACCTGGCGCAGGTGGAAAAAGACCGGGCGGTGATCCTGGCCGGCATCTCGCACGACCTGCGCACGCCGCTGGCGCGCATGCAGCTCGAGGTCGAGATGGCCCACCTGCCGCAGGATGCGCGCGAAGGCATGCAGTCGGACATCAACCAGATGGACGCGATCATCGGCCAGTTCCTCGACTTCGCCAAGCCGACCGACGCCTCGACCTTCATTTCGGTGAACCTGTCCGAGCTGCTGTCCGACCTCGGCCGCGAGGCCGGCCGCATCCGCGACCTCACCGTGCAGGTCGACCTGATGCCGGGCGTGCACGTGATGGGCAACGCCACCGACCTGCGGCGCGTGGTCAACAACATCATCGAGAACGCCCGCAAGTACGGCAAGACCCCCGGCCAGGACGTCACCGAGATCGCCATCGTCCTGCGCGTCAAAGCCACCGGCCACGGCCGCCGCGCCGTCATCGAGATCTGCGACCACGGCGTGGGCGTGCCCGACGACCAGATCGCCCAGTTGCTCAAGCCCTTCACCCGCCTCGACAGCGCCCGCGGCCAGGCCAACGGCGCCGGGCTCGGCCTCGCCATCGTCGAACGCGTCCTGGCCCGCCACAACGCCGAACTCACCGTGAGCAACCGCGAAGGCGGCGGCCTCCTGCTCCAACTGGCCCTGCCCCTGGCCGGTTAACTTCGGGGTCAGGTCTGACATTTGGACACGGCCTC
This sequence comes from Massilia yuzhufengensis, assembly GCF_900112225.1. Taxonomy (GTDB): domain Bacteria; phylum Pseudomonadota; class Gammaproteobacteria; order Burkholderiales; family Burkholderiaceae_D; genus Telluria; species Telluria yuzhufengensis. Next base: position 24,124 of record NZ_FOLD01000004.1, read on the forward strand.
AGCCCTATTGCTGGTTTACGCGCCGCGCCCAGCTAACATCGCATGGGGTACGGGCTCAGACTCAAGTAATCAGACCAGGGGCGCCTATACCGTTGAGCTCGTGTCCAAATGTCAGACCTGACCCCGAAGTTGCGCGGGCCATTCGCTATACTGTCGGCTTCCGACTTCCGCGAGCCCACCATGACCGACACCGCCCTCTCCTACCGCGACATCGAACTGGCCGCCGGCCTCATCCAGGGCGCCGCCCACCGCACGCCGGTACTCACCTCCAGCACCGCCAACGCGCTTTCCGGCGGCACCCTGTTCTTCAAGTGCGAGAACTACCAGCGCATGGGCGCCTTCAAGTTCCGCGGCGCCTACAACGCCATCGCCAAGTTCGACGGCGCCCAGCGCGCGGCGGGCGTGCTCACTTTCTCGTCCGGCAACCATGCGCAGGCGATCGCGCTGTCGGCGAAACTGGCCGGCATCAAGTCGACCATCATCATGCCCAGCGACGCCCCGGCCCTGAAGGTCAAGGCCACCAGGGAATACGGCGGCGAAGTGATCACCTACGACCGCTATACCGAAGACCGCGAAGCGATCGGCCGGCGCCTGTCGCAGGAACGCGGCATGACGCTGATCCCGCCCTACGACCACCCGGACGTCATCGCCGGCCAGGGCACGGCGGCCAAGGAATTGTTCGAGGAAGTGGGCGAGCTCGATGTGCTGCTGGTCTGCCTGGGCGGCGGCGGCCTGTTGGCCGGCTGCGCGCTGGCGGCACGGGCGCTGTCGCCGTCGTGCAAGGTGATCGGCGTCGAGCCGGAAGCGGGCAACGACGGCCAGCAGTCGCTGCGCAAGGGAGAAATCGTCCACATCGCCGTGCCCAAGACCATCGCCGACGGCGCCATGGTGACCCATATCGGCGAACACAATTTCGAGGTGATCCGGCGCCACGTGGACGACATCGTGACCGTCACCGACGCCCAGCTGGCCCAGACCATGGCCTTCTTTGCCGAGCGCATGAAGATGGTGGTGGAGCCGACCGGCTGCCTGGGTGCCGCCGCGGCCCTGCATGGCGTGGTGGATGTCAAAGGCAAGCGCGTGGGCATCGTGATCAGCGGCGGCAACGTCGACCTGTCGCGCTTTGCCGAACTGGTCACGGCGGCCTAGATGGAATTCGTCCAGGCGCCCGGGCTGCCGCCGCCGGCGGGGCATTATTCGCAGGCCGTCGTCACGCGCGGCGGCATGGTCTACGTGTCCGGCGTGCTGCCGGCGCGCGACCTGGCCGACAACGCGTTCGACGCGCAGTGCGCCTCGGTGTTCGCGCAGTGCGAGCAGGTCCTGCGCGCGGCCGGCTGCGGCCTGGACGACGTCGTCCAGTGCACGGCCTACCTGGCCGGTGTCGAGCACTGGCCAGCCTTCAATACCGTGTATGCGGGCATGTTCGGCGACCATCGCCCGGCCCGTGCGGTGGTACCGGTGCCGGCGCTGCATTATGGTTTCCTGGTGGAAGTACAGCTGGTGGCAGAACGCGCGAATGGCTGAGTGATTCTTGTGCACATATGCCGCACGCGTGAACTAGCGTACAGAGGCGTATCAAAATGACACTGAAAATGGAGGCTCGATATCTAGGAGCCGACCATGAAGCGTCAACTCTCCCTCAGCATTCTCCTTGCGGCCCTGGCCGCCCCTGCCGCGATGGCCGGGTCCGACATCGTCAAGTGCGTCGACGGCGCCGGCCGCGTCACCCTGACCGACCAGCCCTGCGACACCGGCGCTGCCACCGTGCGCCTGGCCAGCATGCCGGCCGACGAAGGCTTCACCCGGGTGGAGGCGGCGCCGGTCGCGGTCGAGCAGGCCGTCCTGCCGCCGGCCGCCGTGCAGCGCCGCCAGGTGCTGCCGCGCGTGAAACCCATCAAGCCGATGATGCGCGACGTGGCCACGCTCAAGGCGGCCAGGGCGCAGTTCTTGCTGGGGGATGCGACGGCGGGGAGGCATACGCTGGCGACGCTGGATTGAGCGTGACGGGTGTTCTGCAAACGTCAAATTAGGATCCCGCCTGCGCGGGAGTCGCAGGCGCCAGTGGCGCCTGCGACGGTCTTTAGGCTACGTAATCAAGCACGTCGCTCCCGCGCAGGCGGGAATCCAAGTTTGCCCGCACTGCGCTAACCTTGATCAGTGCAAATCCCTCACCCTCGTCACCCCCACCGGCACAACCGCTGACGGCCCCTCCATCACCCGCAGCAGATCCAGCAACGCCGGATCCGTAATGAAATCCGCCGCCGACCGTGCCTGCAGCATGCGCTCCGGCGGCAGCGAGCGCGCCACGGCCCAGCCCTGCACATAGTCCACGCCGATCTCCACCAGCGTCTGCACGGTGGCCGCGTCTTCGGCCCATTCCGCGATGGTCTTCATGCCCAGGTTGCCCGCCAGGCTGACGATGGCCTCCACGATGGCCACGTTGGCCGGGTGGGCGTTGATGTTGACGATGAAGTTGCCGTCGATTTTCAGCACGTCGGCCGGCAGTTCCTTCAGATACGAGAACGAGGTGTAGCCGGCGCCGAAGTCGTCCAGCGCCACCTTCACGCCAAAACTGCGCACCTGGTCGATGAAGCGGCGTGTGTTATCCAGGTCGTGCAGGGCGACGCTTTCCGTGATTTCCAGGCACAGGCGGCTGGCCACGTGCACGTAGCGGCCGAGGATGTCGAAGGTGTCCTGCACGAAGCGCTCGTCGTTGAGCGAGGCGCCCGACAGGTTCATGCAGACGAAGCGGGTATTGACCAGCTGGTCCGCGTGCTCGGCGATCCAGGCCAGGGTGGTATTGAGCACCCAGCGGTCGATCACGCTGGCGCGCCCGCTTTTTTCGGCCGCCGAGATCACGCCGCCGGCCGGCACCACGCGGCCGTCCGGCTCGCGCATGCGCAGCAGCACTTCGAAGTTCAGCGAGCCGCGCGGGTCGGTCAGCGACATGATTGGCTGCATTTCCAGCAGCAGGCTCTCGGTCGCGTGCGGGCCCGACAGGCGCGCCACCATGTCCAGCTCGGCCGCGCGCTGGCGGAAGGCTTCGGCGCCGCGCTCGTACACCACCAGGCCTTCGCCGGTGCCCGTCTTGGCTTCGCGGCAGGCGCGGTCGGCGGTGGAGACGGCGTCCTTCATGGCGATGCCGGGCGTGACTTCGATCAGGCCGACCGAGCCGCGCACATGGAAAGCCTTGTCGCCCACGCGGTAAGGCGTGTTGCCGAGGCGGTCGACGATGCCGCGGCAGATGATCGAGGCCAGCGGGATCGCCGTTTCCGGCATCAGCACCACGAATTCGTCGCCGCCGACGCGGCCGATCTGCTGGCCGCCGGCCAGCATGGTGGCCATCCGCTCGCACACCTGCTTGAGCACTTCGTCGCCCGCCGCATGGCCGAACAGGTCGTTGATCAGCTTGAAGCGGTCGAGGTCGACGTAGGCCAGCGCCATCGGCTTGCCCGCCGCCAGGCCGCTGGCGGCCGCCGCGAATTCCTGTTCGATGCCGCGCCGGTTGTAGACCTTGGTCAGCGGGTCGTTGTTGGCCATGAACTGCAACTGCTCGGTGGCCTTGTGCTTTTCGGTGGTGTCCTGCAGCACGCCCTCGATGCGGGCGCGCGCCAGCGTGGCGCTGACCAGGAAGCGCTGGCTGCCGTCGCGGCTGGTCAGCTCCATCTCGGCCTCGGCCTGGGCGTGGACCTGCTCGTGCAGTTCGCTCCAGGTGCTCTCGGTGAAGAACTGGCGCCACGCGGTGCGGCCCGGCACGAAGCTGGCGATGCCGAGCATTTTCTGCAGCGCCGGGTTGACGCTCAGGAAGTGGCCATACATGTCGAGCGTGAATAGGCCCACCGGCATCGCCTGGTAAGCGTGCTCGAGTTCCTGCTGGGCCGCTTCGCGCTGCTCGGTCTCGACCCGCATCTGCTCGGCCACGGCGAGCGCGGCCAGCAGGCTGGACGCGAGCGCGGCGGTGACGCTGTTGATGATGCCCAGCAGCTCGCGCATGCCGAGCGCGGCCGACGCGACTTCGGCGATGGTGGCCAGAAAGCTGACCGCGAACGATGCCGCGAACCAGGACGCAACCCGGTTGCGCGACTCCGCGATAATCTTGAACAGGCCCACCGTCATGACCGAGAAACAGCACACGGTAATGCCCCACAGCAGCGGCAAATACATGCCATAAGGCAGCAGGATGGCGGCCGCCAGCATCGGCAGGCACAGCCACTGCATGATGCGCATCGGCAGCACGTAGCGCAGGGCGGCGATGTTATCGCGCAGCAGCGCCTGGTACAGGGTGAGCGTGGCGATGCCGTACAGGGTAATGGTCACCGAGCGGCTCAGCAGCAGCCAGTCGGAAGGAATGGTCTGGCCCAGCCACTGGATGTCCCAGCCGGCCGACAGCGCGCCGACGCGCAGGTTCAGGATCAGCCAGCCGGCGAACAGCACGTACAGCGGCTGGCGGTTGATCAGGGCGGTAATCAGGACGAACAGGGCCAGCACCACCATGCCGCCGTCGAGCAGGCCCGACTTGCGGTGGTATTGCTCGACCGACAGCGCGTACTGGTCGGCCGGCCATTGCAGCACCGCCAGGCGCGCCGGGCCCGAGAAACTGGCGCGGCACAGCAGAGCGGACGGCAGCGGCGCGAGCTTGAGCGCGAAGCCGGCTTTCGAGCCTTCGATCGCGCCGGTGCCGGCGCCGCGCGTGGCCGCGCCCAGCGGGGCCAGGCTGCCGGCGTCCCAGCAAGCGACGTCCAGTGCATGGCGGGACGGGAATTCGACCACCTGGCCGCCGGCACGCGGCATCGGCTCGAAGGCGAACCAGACCGGGGCTTCGGACAGGTGAGTGTCGTGGCCCGTTACCAGGTTGGAGCCCCTGGCGCGCGCCAGCGCGGCGGCAGGCGGGAGGGATGCTTCCTGCTGGACCGCCACCTGCATCGACAGCGGCACGTCGCCGACGGTGCGGTACTGGTCGTGCCAGAACACCAGGGCGATCAGCGAGACCAGGCCGATCCCCAGGGGGATCAGGTAGTACGAGAAGAATTTCAACACCCGTTCCAGTACCGCGTGCGAAGCGGCCAGGAGCGAAGAACGACGTTTGGGTGCTGGAATGGGCATAGGCGGCATCAAAGCGAGCGAAAGCAGCCGCCGTTGGGCGGCTGCGTCAAAGCGCAAGGATACAGCCTCGAAGGGATGCCGTCATGCAATATCTAATCAGGCGAAGCTGAATTCGCTTTCCAGCAACATGGGCCTTTCGTTCAGATTGGCGCGCCGCGCCTTTGCCACCAGCGGCGCGGCGGAGGCGCCGATATCGATGTCCGGGTGATGGGTGTGGAAGAAGAAGTTCAACAGCGGGTGGCGGGCGTCGGTATAGCGCTGTTCGAAGCTGGCGATCTCGAAGGCCATCACGCGGTGCGGGATGTTGCCGACGTGGCGCAGCGGCACCAGGCCCTGGTCCGGGAACACATCGGTGAACAGCATCTGCTCGTACTGGCGGTCGACCGGCGGGCGGCCGGTGGCCACCGAATAGTCGATCGCATGCTGCTGGCAATACAGGAAGCAGGCCTTGATCAGCGCCACCTTGACCACCCGTCCGACGCGGCCTTCGTCGATGCCCAGGCGCGTTGCTTCCACCAGGCGGCGGCCCTGCAGCCAGTCCGGCAGCACGATCGACTCCTCCACCCCCAGCGGGCGATCGAGGTTGGTGCGGATGCGGGTGCTGCCCAGCGCCGAGCCGTCCAGCTTGGACTCGGCCAGCAGCACGATGGTGTCGGCCTCGTAGTCGGCCGCCTCGGGCAGCGCCAGCGAGCGGGCGAAATCCGGCACGTGGCGGGCGTAGGCCGCGTGGCGGATCTGGACCGCCTTGAGCAGGTCCGCCTCGGTCTCAACCCGGCGAATGGTGAACGGCAGGCGCTCGATCGCGCGGCCGGCGGCGTGCGCTGGAAGAGCGGCGCGTCCCGATGCATTCGGAGCTTGGAAAACTGGGTCGAACAGCGACATGGCGGAGTACTCCTGGGTTGAGAGAATGAAACAGAACTTGTCTGATTCAAATTATCAATCCGTCTACCGACAATCTAACTGCTGAGCAGGCCCACTTTTACGCTTCTGTTTGTCCTACATCAATGCAAGATTTATCCTACATCAACCTGTTCGAAAAATTAACAGTTTGAACACACTCTCCTAAGGGCATGTGACAAAGGCTGACACAAAGAGATTGCCGCTTCCCTGCAAACCGTCCTACATGTTGCGAGCCGTCCCCGACACGCGGATCGATCCGCCCGGCTCGTCGCCAATCTCGGCAGTGAGGCGCGAACGCATGCCCATGTCCTCGCCCTGCACCACCTCGATGCGCCCGCCATGCGGCCAGCCGAGGTCGCGCAGGTAGCCGGCCAAGGCGGCGGTGCCGGCGCCGGTGGCCGGGTCTTCCAGCACGCCGCCGGAGGCGAACGGGTTGCGCGTATGGAAGCGCTGCGGGCCCTCGGCCCAGGCCAGCACGACCGTCACCAGGCCATGCTCGTTCATGAGGCGGCGGCCGGCGTCGAGCTGGTAGGCCATGCGCGCCAGGTGCTCCCGGCTGCGCAGCGCCAGCACCAGGTGGTCGGCGCCGCCATGGGCCAGCGCCGGTGGGATGCGCTCGTCGAGGTCGGCGCGGGTATAGCCGAACAGCGCCAGCGCGGCGTCGACCAGTTCGGGCGGGGCCGGCCGGCTATGGGTGGGCGGCGATTGCAGGCTGGCCGCCACGCGCTCTCCTTCGACCCGCCCTTCCACCGAAATGGTGGCCGCGTTCAGCGCCAGGTCGTAGCGGCCGTCGCCGAAGCGGCGCGCAAGCGCTGCGCCCAGCGCGATGGTGGCGTGGCCGCAGAAGGGCACCTCGGACTCGGGCGAAAAATAGCGCACGCGCCAGAGCTCGCCCTGCGGCGCGGCGAAGGCGGTTTCGGAAAAGCCGATGGCGTGGGCCATCGCCGCCATTTCGCCGGCGGGCGGCAAGGCGTCGCCGATCCAGACGCCGGCGGGGTTGCCGCCGGCCTCGCCATCGGAAAAGGCGGCGATGCGCAGGATGCTGGAAACGTTCATGGCAGGCCCCTTATGTACTTGAGTGACTGCCAATGATAATCCGGCCGCGCACCGGCTGCAGGGGCCCGCCTAAGGACAGCCCTGCTGCATGGCCGCCGCCATGTCTTCGGGCGACACGTCGCGGATATGGGTCGCCATCGACCAACGGTGGCCGAACGGGTCTTCCACCACGCCGTAGCGGTCGCCCCAGAACATGTCGGCCGGCGCCATGCGCGCGATGGCGCCGGCCTCCACGGCGCGTTCGAAGGCCGCGTCCACGTCGGCCACGGCCAGGTGGATGGTGACGGGCGAGCCGCCCAGCGTGGCGGGGCCGGTGGCGTCCCAGTCGGGGAACTCGTCCGTGAGCATGACCATGGAATCGCCGATGCGCACCGCGGCGTGGGCCAGCTTGCCGCCCGGCCCCGGCAGGCGCATGATTTCCGTGGCGCCGAAGGCTCGGGCATAGAAAGCGATGGCGTCGGCGGCGCCGGCGCAGACCAGGTGCGGCGTGACGGTGTGCATGCCGTCTTCGATGGGCTTGACAGGCTTGTCCATGGCTTCTCCTCAGGTGTGGAAAGAATAGAGACAGTAGCCGCCTTCGAAGGTTCAGGCATCTGCCAAAAGGCTTGACCGGGCGCGCGGCTGCGGCTAGTATTTAGACAATCATCTAATTAGAAACTCATCAAACATGGCAGCACCGCTGAACGAAGTGTTCAAGGCGATCGCCGACCCGACGCGGCGCGAGATCCTGCGCCTGCTCAGGCATGAAGAGATGAACGCGGGCGATGTGGCGGCGCGGTTCGACATGACCAAGCCGACCATCTCGCATCACTTTGCAGTGCTCAAGGCGGCCGGCCTCATCACCAGCCGGCGCGAGGGGCAGACCATCTGGTACTCGCTCGGCACCACGGTGCTCGAGGACGTGCTGGCCTGGTCGCTGGACATGGCGCGCGGCGCCGGCGGAGACAAACCATGAACAAGACGCCCACCAAGCCGATGTGGAAGCGCTTCCTGCTGCTGTACCTGGCGGTGCTCCTGCTGACCTTCAACCTGGCCCTGGCCGTCTACGAAGACCTGCCCTCGCTGATTCCCCTGCACTGGAACGCCAGCGGCGAACCGGACCGCTGGGGCGGGCGCGCGATGGTGTTCCTCCATTCGGCCGTCATGCTGGCGGTCGGCGCGCTGTGGATGGTGCTGCCGAAGCTGTCGCCGGCGCGCTTCAAGGTCGACGAGTTCGAAGCGACCTGGTGGTACGTGGGCATGGTGACGGTGTCTTGCCTGGGCTACCTGCAGTGCATGCACCTGTGGGGCGCCTGGCATCCCGGCTTCGACGCCGACCGCGCCATGCTGGGCGGGATTGGCGGGTTCTACGTACTGGCCGGCAACGTCACCGGCAAGCTGCGCCGCAATTTCTGGCTGGGGGTACGCACCCCGTGGACGCTGTCGAACGACCGGGTCTGGTACGCGACACACCGCTTCGCCGCCAAGACCATGGTGGCGGGCGGCGTGCTGGCCCTGGTGGTGGCCCTGGCCGGCTGGTCGCGCTGGCTGGCGCTGGCGGCCCTGGCGGGCGGGGTGTTGGTGCCTGTGGTGTTTTCGCTGGTGTACTACAAGCGCCTGGAACGGGCCGGGATGCTGGAGGCCTGAGCCTTCAGCGATCCAGCACGTCCTGCAGCCGGCGCGCCAGGAAATCCACCAGCGCCGCCACCCGCGGCGCCAGCGCGCCCTGTTTGTAAAAGACGGCCCACACCGGCTGGGTCCAGGCCAGCGTGGCGTCCTCCAGCACCGGCGCCAGCCGCCCGGCGGCAACGTCGGCGCGGGTAAGGAAATCCGACAGCGAAGCCACGCCGGCGCCTGCCAGCGCCAGGTGGCGCACCGTTTCGCCGCTCGAGGCGAGCACCGTCGGCGTGACCGTCCACCCCTCCCCGCCCGCATGCTGCAATGGCCAGGTGTTGAGCGACACCGGCGCCGTGAAGCCGAGCGTGCGGTGCGCCTTGAGCGCTTCCACGTCCAATGGGGCGCCGTACCTGGCGATATACGCGGGCGCGGCCAGCACGCGCAGGTGAGTGCTGCCGAGGCGGCGCGCGTTCAGGGTGGAATCGGGCAGCGCGCCGATACGGATCGCCATGTCGGCCCGCTCTTCGATCAGGTCGACGTAGGTTTCGCCGCTGACCAGTTCCAGCTGCACCAGCGGATAGGCTTCCAAAAATTCCGGCACCAGCGGCGCCAGCAAATGGTCGAGCGCCGGCGTGGCCGCGTTCACGCGCACCAGGCCCGAGGGCGCCGAACGGCGCGCGGCCGCTTCCGCCTCGGTATTGGCCAGGTCCGCCAGCAGGCTGCGCGCACGGGCCAGCAGCCAGCTCCCTTCTTCCGTCATTTGCAGGCGCCGCGTCGTGCGGTGCATCAGCGTCATGCCCAAATGGTCTTCCAGGCGCGAGATGGTGCGCGACACGCCCGAAGGCGTTTGACCGAGTCGCTCGGCGGCGTTCGAGAACGACCCGGTATCTATGACTGCAACAAACGCAATCAAGGCATCTACATCGATCATTCGTGACTCCTAGTCAAAAGTAAATTGTATGCCAAGGCATTTTTCTCCGCATGGCAAAACGGCACACTGCATGCCTGTTTCAACCATTGGCAACAAGGAGAACACCATGCCACTTGCACTCTGGGCGCTGACATTGAGCGCTTTCGCCATCGGCACGACCGAGTTCGTGATCGTCGGCCTGATCCCCACCATCGCCGCCAGCCTGGGCGTGTCGGTGCCTTCCGCCGGCCTCCTGGTGAGCCTGTACGCGCTGGGCGTGGCCGTCGGCGCGCCGGTGCTCACCGCCCTCACGGGCCGCGTGCCGCGCAAGCAGCTCCTGATCGGCCTGATGATGCTGTTCACCGTCGGCAACCTGGTGGCCTGGATGGCCCCCGGTTACGGCGCGCTGATGGCCGCGCGCGTCCTCACCGGTTTGGCGCACGGCGTGTTCTTCTCGATCGGCTCCACCATCGCCACCAGCCTGGTGCCGAAGGAAAAAGCCGCCAGCGCGATCGCGCTGATGTTCACCGGCCTGACCGTCGCGCTGGTCACCGGCGTGCCGCTCGGGACGTTCATCGGCCAGCACTTCGGCTGGCAGGCGACCTTCCTCGCGGTGTCGCTGCTGGGCGTGGTGGCGATGATCGGCAGCTGGATCCTGGTGCCGGCGAATATCGCCGGCAGCAAGCCATCGAGCCTGCCGGCCCAGCTCGCGGTGCTGAAGAAACCGCGCCTGCTGCTGGTGTACGCCATCACCACGCTGGGCTACGGCGGCTCCTTCATCGCCTTCACTTACCTGGCGCCGATCCTGCAGGAAGTCTCGGGCTTCGCGGCATCGAGCGTGGGCCTGGTGATGCTGGTGTACGGCGTGTCGGTCGCGGCGGGGAATATCTGGGGCGGCAAGCTGGCCGACCGCAAGGGCCCGCTGCCGGCGCTGCAGATCGTGTTCGCGCTGCTGGCCCTGGTGCTGCTGGTGCTCACCTTCACCGCGCCGAACAAGTGGCTGGTGCTGGCCACCGTCCTGGCCTGGGGCGCGGTCGCCTTCGGCAACGTGCCGGGCCTGCAGGTCTACGTGGTGCAGCGCGCCGAACGCGATGCGCCGCATGCGGTGGACGTGGCCTCGGGCCTGAACATCGCGGCCTTCAATGTCGGCATCGCGCTGGGCGCCTGGGGCGGTGGGCTGATCGTCGCCAAGCTCGGCCTGATGGCCACGCCCTGGATCGGCTCGCTGATCGTGGTCGGCGCCTTCCTTCTTACCACGCTGGCGGGCTGGCTCGATCGCCGCGACGGCGTGCCCGTCAAGGCCATCCACGGCGCCGCCGTCGCCACCCATTAACGCTTTATTAAAGGACTTACCATGAACATGCCACAACTTGGCCTCGGCACCTTCCGCCTGCAGGGACAAAGCGCGATCGACTCGGTGCGCAACGGGCTGGAACTCGGTTACCGCCACATCGACACCGCCCAGATCTACGGCAACGAGGAAGACGTCGGCATCGCCCTGGCCACCTCCAAGCTGGCGCGCGGCGAGGTCTTCGTCACCACCAAGATCTGGACCGAACACCTTGGCGGCGACGCGCTCGCGCCCAGCCTCAAGGAAAGCCTGCGCAAGCTGCAGCTCGACCAGGTCGACCTGGCGCTGGTCCACTGGCCCTCGCCCGCCAGGGCGGTGCCGGTGGCGGAATCGATGCAGGCCCTGCTCGCCGCGCGCGATGCGGGACTGACGAAGGCGATCGGCATCTCGAACTTCCCGGTGGCGCTGATGCGCGAGGCGATCGACGCCGTGGGCGCGCACAATATCGCCACCAACCAGGTCGAGCTGCATCCCTACCTGCAGAACCGCAAGCTAGCCGCCTTCGCCCGCGAGATGGGCATCCATGTCACCGCCTACATGCCGCTCGCCTATGGCAAGGTGATGGATGAGCGTGTCATCACCGCGATCGCTGCGCGCCTTGGCGCCTCGGCGGCGCAGGTGACGCTGGCCTGGCTGCTGGCCAAGGGCTACGCCGTGATCCCCTCGTCGACCAAGCGCGCCAACCTGGCCGGCAACCTGCTGGCGGACAGCCTGGTGCTGGCGCCGGAGGACATTGCCGCCATCGATGCGCTTGATAACGGCGGCCGCCTGGTCGACCCGGCGTTCGCGCCGGCCTGGGACTGACGCAGCCTACTCGTCCAGCTCCGGATAGTGGCGGAAAATCCCGTTCTCGTTGAACGGGATGCGCCGCGGCGAAGCCAGGTAGGCCGCGATGTTGGGGCGCGCCGCCACGCGGTCGCGCAGCAGGGCCAGGGCCGGGTACTCGCCTTCCAGGCGCTTCATCGCATTCGGGAAGGCGTAGCGCAGGCCCTCGATCACCTGGAACAGCGACAGGTCGGCGTAGGTCGGCTTGTCGCCCACCAGCCAGTCGCGCGCTTCCGGGTTGGTGAGGATGCGCGAGAAGTAGGCGAAGAACTTGGGCAGGCGCGTCTCGATGACATCGGCGGCGCGCCGCTGCGCTTCCGGCTTCTGGTCTTCGTAATACAGCGAGGTGGCGATCGGGTGGTGGGTGTCGTGGATCTCGGTGACCAGGTCGGCGATGGTCAGCTGCAGCTGGTGGGTCCACAGCCGGCCAGGGTCAGTGCGCGGCGCCAGGCCGTGCTGCTCGCCGAGGTAGAGCAGGATGTTGGCGACCTGGCCGATCGTCAGCTCGCCCGTCTTCAGGAAGGGCGGCGCGAAGGCGGGGTGGGATTCGGTGTCGAGCGCGGAGTTCAGGAGCTCGATGCCGCCCTTGCGGCGCGCCACGTCCACGTACTCGGCCCCGGCTTCCTCGAGGGCAAGGCGGACGAACTCGCCGCGCCCCTGGATATCCGGCCAGTAGAAAAGTTCATACGCCATCGCACACCCCGTGTCCCATTCGGCCTGGCGCAATTATGGGTGATGAAACAGAAGCGTGTCGCCGCACAAACATGGTAATCTTGTATTGCCTGTCAGGCGAAAACAAAAAGTCGACATCGAGAGAGACAACATGAACGCAAGCCTTTCTAGCGGTTCCTTTCACCTCCGCCTGACCTACCCGGGCACCAGTTAGCTTGTCGGCCTTCCAGCAAGGCAGGCGTAATTTCTGCTTTGCAAGCCTGCCGTCCCCCAGATAAAGACAGTGGCGCCTTCTTGCGCCCGCACCTTTACGCCGACTGGAGCGCTCCCATGATCCTCGCTCACCTGACCAAGCATTGGCTGGCCCGCCGCAGCCAGTACACGTCCGCCTCCTGGATGCTCAGCATTGCGCGCAGCCTGCGCGTGCTGCGCTACTGGCGCGAGCACCAGGCCCTGTGCCGGCTCGACCTGGTGCGCCGTTTCGTCGCGGCCCCGCACAACGACGACCTGTTCCACCACCTGAGCCACCGCAGCTACCTGGCGCAAGACCTGAGCCCGCGCCAGCGCGTGCAGTGCGTGCTGTCGCATTACCGTTTTGAAGATACCGCTTTCAGCAACGCCTACCACCAGGCCGTGTACGGCGGCGGCGGGCTCACCCTGTGGCAGCACGACACCGGCCCGCACAACTTCCTGTTGCGCCTCGAAATGGCGCCGCGCCACGACGCCGAAGGCGACCTCACCATCTCGCTGGTGGCCGACGGCAAATACCTGCACCGCCTGTCCTATACATGGGTCGACGGCCAGCTGGCCGGCGTCGCCCTGCCCACTGTGCCTTTCGTCACGCGCAACCAGGGCCGCTGGACCGATTCCGGCGCCGCCTTCGACGCCTTCGAAGAAGCCTTTCCCAACAACTCCCCCAGCTTCTTCTGCTTCGCGGCGATGCAGGGCGTGGCGCAGGCCCTCGGCATCGACCAGGTCGTGGCCATCAAGTGCAGCGCGCACATCGCCTACAACCCCGCCGACGTCAAGCACTTCGAGAACGCCTACGACGGCTTCTGGAAGATCCTGGGCGGTATCGAGATGCCGGGCCGCAGCTACCTGATCCGCCTACCCTTCTACCTCAAGCCGCTGGCCGACATGCCATCCAAGCACCGCAAGCGGGCAGCCCAGCGGCGCGAGTTCTGGCGCGCCATCGGCGACTCCACCCGCAGCACGCTGCTGCGCCACATGGTCCCGGCGACCAGCCCGCACACGCGCACGGCCACCGAGCCGCTTACTGCCGAAGCCTGAACATTGCCACTTCCACCACGCCCGCCCGTGGCCGTGGTACACTGCCGCCTCGCTAGGGGTCCTGGTTCGCATGCAAGCGCGATCCGGGTGAGAGATACCCTTCGTACCTGATCTGGATAATGCCAGCGAAGGAAAGCGCAACGCAGTCCACAATCTTGTTTGCCCTTCCCCCACGTTGGCTCCGGCTTTTTTGAAAAGCAGCGCGCCCCCTATGCGTGGCGCGCGAAAACGAGCAAACCATGACATTCAACCTGAAGTATTCCGTCCTCGCCTGCGCTGTCCTGCAGGCTTTCGCACCATTGGCACAAGCCCAGCAACTTGATGGCGTCGCCTCGGTGGTCGTCACCGGCAGCCGCTGGGTCGCCAGCGACCGCGCCAGCATCGGCGGCTTCACCGACGCGCCGCTGCTCGACACCCCGGCCTCGATCACGGCGATCAGCAGCACCCAGATGCTCGACCTGTCGATCCGCAACGTGACCGACGCCGCGCGTTTCGACGCCTCGGTGGGCGACGCCTACAACGCGGTCGGCTATGCCGAACAGTTCTCGATCCGCGGTTTCGCGCTGGATAACGCCAGCAGCTACCGCAAGGACGGCATCGCCATTTCGGCCGATACCCAGATCCCGCTGGAGAACAAGGAACGCATCGAGGTCCTGCGCGGCCTGGCCGGCCTGCAGGCCGGCGTTGCGGCGCCGGGCGGCATGGTCAACTTCGTTACCAAGCGCCCGACCAGCACCTCACTCCGTTCGGCGCTGGTCGAAGTGAGCGAGCGCGGCACACTGCACGGCGCCATCGACCTGGGCGGGCGCTTCGAAGACCGCCGCTTCGGCTACCGCATCAACGCGGCCGCCGATAAGCTGCAATCCTATGTGCGCGGCGCCGACGGCGAGCGCCAGTTCGTGTCCGGCGCTTTTGACTGGCAAATCACCCCGGACGCCCTGCTGCAGCTGGACCTCGACCACCAGCACCGTTCGCAAATCACCGCGCCCGGCTACCAGCTGCTGCGCAACGAAGTGCTGCCGACCGGCGTGTCGCCCAAGACCCTGCTCAACGACCAGCCCTGGACCCGCCCGGTGGACACCGACAGCAGCAACGTGGGCCTGCGCTTCGAGTACCGCCTCAACCCCGACTGGACCCTGACCGCCAACGCCAACAAGCACTGGTTCAAGCGCGACGACTACACCGCCTTCCCCTACGGTTGCAGCAACGAGGGCGACGGCTTCTATCCGGGCTACTGCTCCAATGGCGACTACGACGTGTATGACTACCAGAGCGTGGGCGAGCGCAAGACCCCGTGGGGCGCCCAGGCCATGCTGCAGGGCCGCTTCGCCACGGGCGCGGTGCGCCACGCATTGACCGTCGGCGCCAGCGTCTCGGAGCGCCACGACAGCTACGGCGAATACGTCTACGACTACGCCGGCTACAGCAATATCTGGAACAACCAGGCCGTCGCCCCGGCCCCGGGCACCCCGTCCACCGGCCCGGTGATGGAACGCCGCAACGACGTCGAACGCGCGCTGTTCGTGCAGGACGTGGCCACGCTCACCGAGCGCCTCACGCTGCACACCGGCCTGCGCTACGTGAAGCTCAAGCGCGACGAGCTGGAAGACATCGAGCAGGGCTGGGTGCATTCGAAGGACTCCTTCGTGCTGCCGAGCGTCGCGATGGTGTACAAGCCTGCGCGCGACTGGAGCGTGTATGGCTCGCTGAGCCACGGCCTGCAGCACGGCGGCATCGCCGAGATGGGCACCGCCAATGAAGACGCGGTACTGCCGCCGAGCCGCTCGAAGCAGGTGGAAGTGGGTCTGAAAGGCATCGTCAACAACGCAGTAATGGTGTCGGCCGCGGCCTTCGACATCCGCCAGGGCCTGGAGTACGTCAACGCCGCCAACAGCTTTGTCCGCGCCGGCCAGCAGCGCCACCGCGGCGTGGAAGTGGCGGCGCAGGGCAAGCTCGATGCGGGCCTGAACTACAGCCTGTCGCTGATGGCGCTGGACGCGAAACAGACCGGCACCGGCGACGCCGGCGTCGAAGGCAAGCGCGTGACCAACGTGCCGGAACTGCGCTCGACCGCCTGGGTGGAATACGCGGTGGCGGCCCTGCCTGGCCTGAAGGTGGACGCGCTGTGGCAGTACGCGGGCAGCAAGGCGTTCGATCCCGCCAACCGCGCCATCGTGCCCGGCTACCACGTGGCGGCGCTGGGCGGCTCGTACGCACTGCGCGTTGGCGGCGTTTCCACCATCCTGCGCGCGCGCGTGGACAACGTGTTCGACAAGTTCTACTGGCGCGATGTGACGCAGTCGCTGGGCGGCTACCTGCTGCCGGGGGCGCCGAGGACGTTCAGGGTGTCGGCGCAGTTTGATTTTTAAGGGAATGCGTGTCGCCTCCCGGGGGCGATACGAAGGACGACAGCCTTGAAACCGTCGTACCGGCGAAGGCCGGTACCCAAGTTCGCTGCATTGCGTTAGCGTGGCAAAGCAGGCGCATGCGGTTTGCGGAAGAATTGGGTCCCGGCCTGCGCCGGGACGACGGTCTTTCGGTTAACGAAAAAAGCGGGCGTTAGCCAGATTGCTAAGGCAATACGAAGGACGACAGCCGCGAGACCGTCGTACGCGCCACTGGCGCCTACGACTACCGGCGAAGGCCGGTACCTAAGTTCGTTGCGTTGCGTTAGCGTGGCAACGCAAGCGCGTGAGGTTTGAAAAGGAAATTGGGCGAAATGATGCCAGCGGCATCATTTCGGCCTGCGCCGGGACGACGGTCTTTCGGCTAACGAAGAGAGCCGGCGTTAGCGCTACGCAGCGTAACTCAATCCGCCAAATCGGCCAGCTTGCCCAAGCACCGCCGCTGGAACCCGTTCAAGCCCACGGCCACGAAGCTGTCTTCCGCTTCGATCACGCCTGCATCGAGCAGCAGGCGCAGCTTGGCGATGCGGTCGCCCTGGGCCAGGGCCTCGGCCAGGTGCGAGGGGTCGGGCTGGCCGGACTCTTCGATCGCTTCCACCACCTCAGGCGGGAAGTCCCAGTGCAGTGCGATCACCGCCGACAGCTGGCGGCTGGCCGCGAACAGGTCGGTCCCGAAGGCGCCCGAGCCCGGCACCTTGCCTGCGCAGATGCGGTCGGCCACCTGGAAGGCGACCTGCAGGCCCACGTTCTGCATCAGGCCGGCCAGGTAGGATTCGAACACGCCGGCCGACAATCCGGGCGCCATCACGCTGGCGGCAAAGGCGCAGCGTTCGGAGTGGCGCCACACGTTCGGGGCCACCTGGCGGGCGACGCCCTGTACCTTGACCTTCACCAGCGGGCGGAAGGCGATCCGGGCCAGCAGCATGCGCAGGCCGTTCAGGCCCAGCATGGTGACCGCGCCTTCGAGCGTCTCGATCGGCTTGACCGGGCGGTAGTAGGCGCTGTTGGCCTCGCGGATCACTTCGGCGACCAGCACCAGGTCGCGCCCCACCTCGGCCGACAGCGCGGCGGTGGAGATGTTTTCGTCGGACAGGGCGCCCAGCAGCTGCGCCACCAGTTCCGGGATGCGCGGCACCAGGCCGGACGCGTTCTCGGGATCGGCGCTCAAGGCGCGCACCTCGGCCAGGATCTGCTCTTCCACCTCGCTGGTGGCGTTGGTGCCGCTGGACGCGGTCAGCCAGCGGTAGAAGGCGGAGTCGATCTCGGCCGGCATGTCCTCGTTGTCCAGCACGGCGGCCGCGACCGCGCCGGCAGGGGTTGGCGTTTCCTTGTCGCTGCCGCCCAGCAGGCGGCCTATCCAGTTTTTCACAGCACACCACCGTCATGGGAAGCAGAGAAAACTATTTTAATACTATACGGCAATAAATTACCAGACTGGCGCAGCTTTTCTTGTCGCCGATCTAGGCAGCGCCAAGCAGCGCCTCGACCTGGCGCAGGCGTTCAGGCAGGCTGCCCGCCAGCAGCACATACGGGATCGCGCGCGCGTCCAGCGTCTGCACCAGCATCCGGTGCACCTTCTGGCGCACTTCTTCCGATTCGCGCTGCAGGCCGTCCGGCTCCCACGGGCCATCGGGCGCGGTGACGAAGGTAAAGGCGTAGTCGTGGCTGCCGTCCAGGCGCGCCAGCTGCGGGTCGACCCGGCCCCAGTACTGGCGGCTGTACAGCGCCGTCATCAGCGGCGTGGTGTCGCAGAACAGGAAGCGCGTGGCGCGCGCGGCGGCGGCATCTTCGCGCGCGCGCTGGGTGCGGGCGATCGGGTACTGGTCGCTCTCGAAAGGCACGCGCGCGTGGGTGTCGACGAATTCGCGCAGGTATTCGGGCACCCATACGCTGCCGTAGTGCGCGGCCAGCGCTTCGGCCAATGTCGACTTGCCGGACGATTCGGCCCCGAGGATGGCGACCCGCTGCACAGCCCCGCTCACGCATCCCTCCGCGCGATGTTCGACCAGGCGCGCAGGCCCGTATAGGCCATCAGCACGAAGATCGCGTACAACACCGCCGTCAGGTTCAGGCCTTTAAAGACATACAGGCCCACGTAGAGCACGTCCACCACGATCCAGACCAGCCAGTTCTCGACCTTCTTGCGGCCAAGCAGGAGCTGGCCCACCAGGCTGCCGGCGGTCAGGAAGCCGTCCGCATGCGGCACGTCGGTGTCGGTGAGATGGTCGAGGAAGGACGACAGCAGCACGAAGCCGAGGATCCAGCCGCCGATCGCCCAGGACCATCCCCGCCGCGTCAGGCGCGTGACCACCAGCTGCTGCTCGCCCGCGCCATGCAGCCACTGGTACCAGCCCCATACCGACGCGGCGATGAACACGAACTGCAGGCCCATGTCGCCATACAGCTTGGCATCGAAGAACACCACGGCATAGGTCGCGGACGAGGCGATCGAGAACAGCCAGGCCCAGTGTTTCTGGCGAATGTTCAGCGCTACGGTCGTCACCGCCAGCAGGAAGGAGATCAGTTCCAGCGGCGTGGTGCCGAAACCGAGGACGGTGAGCGAGTCGTTCATGGAAGCAGTCTTGGGAGGGCGCAGCCGGGTCAGCGGGCGATTATGGGAGCTGGCCGCCGAATGCGCAAGCCGTACCGTCCGGATCCGGACACCATTGCCCGCAGCCGGGCAAGCCGCAAGCGCGAAACCGGCCCGCGCCCGGGCAAACGGTGCTGGCACGGTGCTTGCAATAGTGACCAGCATGGACCAAGCACTCAACCCTGAATTCATCCGCCGCCGCCAGCGCATCCGCGCCGCCATCGGCATCCTGCTGCTCGCCGGCCTCCTCGCGAGCTGCTGGTTCCTGAACCGCCTGCTGCGGCCCAGCGTGCCTGAAGCGGACATCGTGGTGTCGACGGTGCGGCGCGGCGATGTGGCCAACACCATCAATGCGGCCGGCGTCGTGATTCCGGTGCACGAGGAAGTCGTGGCCAGCCCGGTGGTGAGCCGCATCGCGCGGGTCCATGCCAAGCCTGGCCAGCAGGTCAAGGCGGGCGAGCTGCTGCTGGAACTGGACGACCGCGATATTCGCCTGGCCCTCGACGCCCTGCACGAGCAGCTGGCGCAGCAGGAGAACCGCATCCTGGCCATGCGCATCGACCTGGAACAGAAGCACAAGCAGCTCGCCAGCAGCATCGAG
This sequence comes from Massilia yuzhufengensis, assembly GCF_900112225.1. Taxonomy (GTDB): domain Bacteria; phylum Pseudomonadota; class Gammaproteobacteria; order Burkholderiales; family Burkholderiaceae_D; genus Telluria; species Telluria yuzhufengensis. Next base: position 43,423 of record NZ_FOLD01000004.1, read on the forward strand.
CTGCTCGAGCTGGACCTGCTGTCGGCGCGCGCCAAGCAGGAGCGCAACCAGAAGCTGCGCCAGAGCGGACTGGTGTCGGGCGAGGACCTGCTGGCTTCGGAGCTGAACGTCAAGCGGGGCGAGATCCAGCTGCGCCAGCAGCGCGAGCTGATCGCCGACAGCCGCCGCTCCACCGCCAGCAGCATCGACGGCGCCCGGCTGCAGAAGGAGATCCTGCAGAAACAGGTGGCCCAGCAAGAACGCATGCTGGCCCAGGCCCGCGTGACCGCGCCCTTCTCCGGCATGCTCACTTCGCTGGTGCAGGACGAAGGCGCCAGCGTCGCCGCCGGCCAGCTGCTGGCGCGCGTGTCGGAGCTGAACAACTACCGCGTCGAGGCCACGCTGTCCGACTTCCACGCGCGCCTGCTGGCGCCCGGCCAGGTCGTGCGCGTCGAGCAGAACGGCGAGGTCATGGCCGGGCGCGTGAACACGGTGCTGCCCGAAATCCTCAATGGCACCGTCAAGCTGCTGGTCGACCTGGAAAAACCGGGCAACCCGCTCCTGCGCAACAAGATGCGGGTCGACGTCAACATCGTCACCGCGCAAAAGAATGGCGCGCTGGTGCTCGATACCGGCGCGGCCTTCAACGGCAGCGGGCGCCAGGCCGCATTCGCGGTACTGGACGGCGTGGCGCGCAAGACCACCCTGCAACTGGGCAGCAGCGACGGCCGCCTGGTGGAAGTGGTGGCCGGCGCGCGGCCTGGCGAGCGCTTCATCGTTTCCGACACCAAGGCTTTCGAGAACCTCGACAGCATCCGCATCACCAATTAACCACGACGAAAACAAGACTGGGGCAAGCCATGATCAAACTGAACAAGGTCAGCAAGACCTACCGCACCGACAAGGTGGAGACGCTGGCGCTGAAGGATGTCGACCTGCACGTGAAGAAGGGCGAGTTCGTCGCCATGATGGGGCCCAGCGGCTGCGGCAAGAGCACCCTGCTCAACCTCATCGGCCTGCTCGACCGTCCCGGCCAGGGCAGCATCGAGGTCGAAGGCATTCCTGTCACACGTTACCGCGACAAGCAGGTCGCCAGCCTGCGCAACAGCACCTTCGGCTTCATCTTCCAGAGCTTTCACCTGATTGCCGACCTGCGCGTGATCGACAATGTCGAGCTGCCGCTGCTGTACCGCAGCATGGCGGCGGGCGAGCGGCGCCGGCTGGCGCGCGCGGCGCTGGAAAAGGTGGGGCTTGGTGCGCGCATGGACCACTATCCCAACCAGCTCTCGGGCGGCCAGCAGCAGCGCGTGGCGATCGCGCGCGCCATCGTCGGCCGGCCGCAGGTACTGCTGGCCGACGAGCCCACCGGTAACCTCGACAGCAAGATGGGCGAGGAAGTGATGGACATCCTGCTCAAGCTCAACGAAGAAGGCACGACCGTCGTCATGGTCACCCACGACGAACGCGAGGCGCGCCGCACCAGCCGCATCGTGCGCGTGTTCGACGGCCAGCTGGTCGCATAAGGGGAGCCGCATGTTCCGCAATTACCTGCTCACCGCGTGGAAGGTCTTCATGCGCCGCAAACTCTTCACCCTGATCAACCTGCTGTGCATCGTGCTGACGCTGGTGGTGCTGATGGTGATCGCCTCGCTGCTCGAAACCGCGTTCCGCCCGTCCGGCGTGGAAGGCCGCAGCGAGCGCTTCCTGCAGGTGTTCATGATGCGCATGGACAGCCCCAAGGGCGACGCCCGCAGCACCTCGCCGCTGGGCTTCAAGCTGATCGACAAATACCTCAAGCCGATGCCGGGCGTGGAGCGCGTGGCCGCGGTCACCATGCCGCAGCCGGTCTCGGTCTACCAGGGCGATGCCGTGAGCGAGCTGCAGATGCGCCGCGCCGACGCCGACTACTGGAAGATCCTCGACTTCCGCCTGCTGGCCGGGCGCCTGCCCACCAGCGCCGACGATGCCGCCGCGCGCCACGTCGCGGTGCTCAACGCCACCACCGCGCGGCGCCTGTTCCCCGGCACGCCGCAGGTGGCGGTCGGCCAGCGCATCGACGTGGGCGGCCAGTCGTTCGAGGTCATCGGCGTGGTGGGCGACGCCATGCACCTGAACGCCTACGCCGACATCTGGGCGCCGATCAGCACCTATGCCTCGAGCGACTACCGCAGCCAGCTCACCGGGCCCTTCATCGCGCTGATCCTGGCGCACAGCGCGGCCGACCTGCCGCGCATCCAGCGCGAGGTGCAGGCTATTGCCAGCGGCGTGCCACCGGACGACCCCAAGCAGTGGAAGACCATCCGCTTCTGGGCCGACAGCAAGCTCGACCTGTTCGCCCGCATGACCATCGGCGGCAACGAAGACACCGATTCGGGCGCCGCCAAGCTGGTCTCGATCATCGTCGTCGCCATGCTGCTGTTCATGCTGCTGCCCGCGCTGAACCTGGTCAACCTGAACACCGGCCGCATCCTCGAGCGCCGCGCCGAGATTGGCGTGCGCAAGGCCTTCGGCGCCACCAGCGCCCAGCTGGCGGTGCAGCTGGTGGTCGAGAACGTGCTGCTGTGCCTGTGCGGCGGCCTGCTGGCGCTGGGCGCCACCGTGCTGGTGCTGGCCTGGCTGGAAAGCGCCGACCTGATTCCCTACCTCGAAGTCAACCTGAACCTGGCCGTGTTCGGCTGGGGCATGCTGATCGCCACCGTCTTCGGCCTGGTGTCGGGCGTCCTGCCCGCCTGGAAGATGTCGCGCCTCGACCCCGTCCACGCCCTGAAGGGAGCCACCTGATGTTCCGCCATTTATTGACACTGACCTGGAAGCGCAAGTCCAGGAACCTGATGCTCAGCCTCGAGATCCTGCTCGCCTTCTGCATCGTCTTCGCCGTCGCCGCCTTCGGCCTGCGCTACTGGCAGCTGTGGGGCATGCCGATCGGCTTCGAGAGCCGCGACCTGTGGTCGGTGTCGCTGCACGTGGGCGACGAAGAGAAGACCCGGATCGACGCCGCCACCTACGACAGCCTCCGGCGCGGCCTGGCCGAACTGCCCGAGGTGCGCGGGGTGTCCTTCGCCAGCTTCGAACCCTATGCCGGCTCGACCATCTCCACCGACCTGCACCGCCCCGGCGCCGACGGCGGCAAGGGCCGCGGGGTGCGGGTCGAGATGCTCGATGCCGACGACCGCCTGGCCGGCGTGCTGGGACTGCGCGTGGTCGAGGGCCGCTGGTTCTCGGAACTGGACAACGGCAGCGCCGAAGGCGGCGCGCGGCCGGTCGTCATCAACCGCCGCATGGCCGCCGCCATGTTCCCCGGCGAGCGCGCGCTGGGCCAGGTGTTTACCGACAAGGACGGCGACCAGCCGACGGTTTCCTACCGCGTGGCCGGGGTGGTCGACGCCTACCGTCCCAAGGGCGAGCTGTCCTCGCCCGTCAACTTCGTATTCACCCGCTTCGAGGCCGGCCGCAACGACCGCGACGCCCGCACTATCATCCTGCGCGTCGCGCCAGGCACCGAGCGCGCTTTCGAGAAGCGCCTGAACAGTCGCCTGAAGCTGATCCGCAACGACTGGTCGTACCAGATCACGCCGCTGCCGGCGCTGCGAACCTCGGTGCTGAAGGCGCAGATGGTGCCGCTGGTCGTAGTGGGCATCATCGCCGGCTTCATGCTGCTGATGGTCGCCTTCGGCCTGTTCGGCGCGCTGTGGCAGAACACCACCCAGCGCATCCCGGAGATCGGCCTGCGCCGCGCGGTAGGCGCCAGCGCGGCCCAGATCTACCGCCAGATCGTGGCCGAGCAGTTCATGCTCAGCTCCGTCGCCATCGTGCTGGCGCTGGCCCTGCTGGTGCAGCTGCCGCTCACGCAGGTACTGGGCGAGAGCATGAACTGGACCGTCTTCGCGGCCGCCGCCGGGCTGTCGATGGCCGTGATCTATCTGCTATCCTTGCTGTGCGCCCTGTACCCGGGCTGGCGCGCCAGCCGGCTGAGCCCGACCGAAGCGCTGCACCATGAATAGAACCATGAAAGACATCGCCTGATGGAAGCACCCCGCACCCCGCGCATCCTGGTCATCGACGACGATGGCGCGGTCCAGATCTCGCTGGCCCTGCTGCTCAAGCAATCCGGTTTCGACGCGCTGCGCTGCGACGGGCCGGACGAAGCCCTGGCGCTGCTGGGACGCGACCCGGCCGAGCGCGGACCGATCGACCTGGTGCTGCAAGACATGAACTTCTCGCTGCAAACGGGCGGCGCCGAAGGCCTGGCGCTGCTGGCCGCCATCCGCGAGCGCCACCCTGCCCTGCCGGTACTGCTGATGACGGCCTGGGGCTCGATCTCGCTGGCGGTGGCCGGGATCAAGGCCGGCGCCGCCAACTTCTTCACCAAGCCCTGGGACAATACCCAGCTGGTCGAGCTCATCGCCGCCACGCTCGACCTGGCCGCCCCGGGCGCGGCCGGGCCTGGCCGCAAGGCGCTGGACGACAGCTTCGACTTCGGCGCCATCGTCGGCGAACACCCGAAGCTGCTGCGGGTGCTGGCCACCATCGGCCAGGTCGCGCGCACCCGCGCGCCAGTGCTGATCCTGGGCGAGAGCGGCACCGGCAAGGAGCTCGTGGCCGACGCCATCCACCGCAACAGTCCGCGCGCCGGCCAGCCCATCATCAAGATCAACATGGGCGCGATCACGCCCACTTTGTTCGAGAGCGAGATGTTCGGTCACGTGCGCGGCGCCTTCACCGACGCCCGCAGCGACCGCAAGGGCCACGTCGCCTGCGCCGACGGCGGCACCCTGTTCCTCGACGAGATCGGGGAGCTGAACCGCGGCGACCAGGTCAAGCTGCTGCGCGTGCTGCAAGACCAGCGCTACCAGCCGGTCGGCGCCAGCCGCAGCGAACAGGCCGACATCCGGGTAGTCTCGGCCACCAACCGCGAGCTGGCCGAACTGGTCGCGGCCGGCGAATTCCGCGAAGACCTGTTCTACCGCCTCAATCTGATCACGATCCGCCTGCCGCCGCTGCGCGAACGGCGCAGCGACATCCCGCTGCTGGCGCGCCACATCGCGGCCAAGGTCGCCGACAGCTACGGCCTGGGCGAAGCCGCGCTCACGCCGGGCGCGCTGGACTGGCTGGGCGCGCAGGCCTGGCCGGGCAACATCCGCCAGCTCAAGCAGACCCTGGAACGCACCCTGCTCCTGGCCGGCAAGCCGCAACTGAGCCACCACGATTTCGCCGCCGCCGGCCAGCTCGACGACGCCGCCGGCTCGCCGCGCCTGGGGCTGGAAGGCATGACGCTGGAGCAGGTCGAACGGCGCATGATCGAACAGGCGCTCGACCAGCACAGCGGCAATATCACCCGCGTGGCCAAGGCGCTCGGCCTGTCGCGCACCGCACTGTACCGGCGCCTGGAACGCCACGGCCTGGCCGAGCCAGGCCACGAACCGGGCGCCGGGGCCATGGAATGACGCTGCGCCTGCGGCTGGGCGCCTACCTGGTCGGCCTGCACCTGCTGCTGTTCATCGCGGCCGGCCTGCTCTTCATCAAACAGCCGCTGCTGTTCGTGGGCGCCGAAGCGCTGCTGGTCCTGAGCCTGCTGGCCGGCTTTGCGCTGTTGCGACGGGCGCTCGAGCCGCTCGGCTACACGCGCCGCTTCCACGACCTGCTGCAGGACCAGAACTATGCCAACCGCCTGGCCGCGCCGGCCTCGCACGAACTCGAGGAGCTGGTCGGCATGTTCAACACCATGCTGGCGGCGCTGCACCGCGAGCGCCTGGCCGCCGGCGAGCAGCAGGGCTTCCTCGACCGCCTGCTGGAAGCCACGCCGAGCGCGGTGCTGGTGTTCGATTTCGATGGGGCGATCAGCCTTGCCAACGCCAGCGCGCTGTCGCTGCTGGACCTCGGGCCGGGCCGCCCGCAAGGCAAGCCGCTGGCGGCCTGGCTGTCGGGCGAGGCCCCGCTCGCGCCCGGCCTGGATGCGCGCGCAAGCGAGCGCAGCCTGGACCTGATCGCCCAGCTCGACGCGCTGGCGCCGGGTGACAGCCACATGCTCACCGATACCGAAGGACGCCGCTACCGCGCCCAGCGCGGCCAGTTCTTCGATCGCGGCTTCGCCCGCCACTTCCTGATGCTCGAGGAACTGACGACGGAACTGGAAGACTCGGAACGCGCGACCTACGCCAAGCTGGTGCGGGTGCTGGCGCATGAAGTGAACAACACGGTGGCCGCCACCCGTTCGGTGCTCGATTCGCTGCTGTTCTACCGCAGCCAGCTGGTGGACGCCGATGCGGTGGATTTTTCCACCGCCATCGAGGCGGTCAAGCGGCGCAACGTCAGCCTGGGCGAATTCATCGACCGCTTCACGCGCGTGGTGAAAATGCCGGCGCCGGAACTGCGGCCGACCAGCATCCGCGACATGGTCGAGGACATCCTGTGGCTCAACCGCGATCAATGCGCGAAGAACGGCATCCGCCTCGGCTGGCGCCGCTGCGACACGGCGCCGCCGCAGCTGCTCGACGTGCAGTTGATGGAAGGGGCGCTGCTGAACATCGTGAAGAATGCGATCGAGGCGGTGCTGGCGCGCCAGGCGATGGGGGTGGCCGGCGGCTATGTGGAACTCATCCTGGAGCGGGACGATGAGGGGACTGTACTGGCGGTGGTCGATTCGGCCGATTTGCTGGGCGAGGTCGCGCCGCGCCAGCTGTTCACGCCCTTCTTCAGTACCAAGCAGGGTGGCCAGGGGATCGGCCTGATGTTCGTGCGCGAGGTCCTGATGCGGCACGCTCTGGCGTATTCGCTGGCGTCCACCGGCCAGGGCGAAACCCGTTTCGAAATCCGGTTTGCGTAGGGTGGGCGGGAGACCCGTCCACCCCAGCCCCCTGCTTACTTCTTCGGATACTTGATCGTCATTTCCTTGAGCAGGTTATCCGCCCCATCGACTTCCTTCATCAGCCACAGCATGTAGCGGATGTCGACGTGGATCGCGCGCGTGATCTCGCTGTCGAAATACCAGTCCTTGGTGATCGATTCATAGGTCGAATCGAAATTCAGGCCCACCAGTTCGCCGCGCTTGTTCATGACGGCCGAACCCGAGTTGCCGCCCGTCGTATCGGCGCTCGACAGGAAGTTCACCGGCACCGTGCCCAGTGCCGCATCCTTGAACACGCCGTAGCGCTTCTGCTTGATGGCCTCCAGCAGCGGCGCCGGGACGATGAACGGATCCTTGCTGGTCGCTTTCTCGACAATGCCTTCCACGGTCGTGAACGGGCCCTTCACCAGGCCGTCGCGCGGCGAGTATGGCGCCACGGTGCCGTAGGTCACGCGCAGCGTCGAGTTGGCGTCCGGGTAGACCGGCTTGCCCTGCGACTTCTTCCATGCGATCACGGCGCTCATGTACTGCGGGATCACGCGCTCCAGGTTGCCGTCGATCTCGCTGCGGCGGTTTTCCAGGACCATGCCGGTATCGTGCAGGCGCACGGCCAGCTGGATGAACGGGTCGTTCGATTTGCGGAAGGCCTCCGGATCCTTGCCGATCCAGGCCAGGCGCTTGGCGGTGTCGCCCAGCTCGCTCGACTTGACCATGGCATTGAGCGCAGCGGGCGCCGGCAGCAGCGCGTCCAGGCCCTGCGGGCGCACTTTCGCATCCAGGCGTGCGTAACGCGCCAGTGCCGCGCCGTAGCGGGCTTCGTCCACGCTCGGCACGAAGGACTGTTCCAGGCGGGTCAGGCGCGCCTTGATGAAGGACAGGTCGCGCTCCTGGTAGCCGGTCTCACGCTGGGCGTCCGGCTTCTGGCGCTCCAGCGCCAGGCGGTACAGGGTGCGCGCGCTTCTCAAGAGGTCGCTGTGGGTGGCTTCCAGCCATGCCGCTTCCTGGCGCGACTGCGCCATGTCCTGGGCGATCACGGTGTCCAGCTCGGCCAGCAGGTTCTTCGGCCCATTGGCGCCATGCTGCTTGTGCCAGGCGCGGAACTCGGCGTCCTGCACGTCCTTGATCGCAGCGATGTCCTTGCGCGCGAAGCCGTCAAGCAGGCCCTGGGTTTTCTTAAGCACGTTGTTCAGGCTCTTGGCGACGCTGGCGTAGCGCACGTCCCAGGCCGGGTTGCCCATGGTGGCCGCGGAGATCACGGACAGGTCGGCGGTGATGCTGTCCACCTTGGCCGGGAAATCGACGTCGCGCGCGAAGCGGATTTCCGACGGCAGCTTGTAGCGGCTGGTGCGGCCCGGGTAGCCGGCCAGCAGGATCGGGTCGCCGTTCTTCAGGCCTTCGGCGGATACCACCAGGAAGTCCTTCGACTTGTAGGGCACGTTGTTCGGCGACGGGTCGGCCGGGCGGCCGTCCGGGCCGACATAGGCGCGCAGGAAGGAATAGTCACCGGTCTGGCGCGGCCACTCGTAGTTGTCGATGTCGCCGCCGAAGTTGCCGATGCGGTCCGACGGCGCATACACCAGGCGCACGTCGCGGATCATCAGCTGCTTGATGCGGTAGTACTCGAGACCGCGGTGGAAGGCCGGCACCGAGCAGCGGACCGATTTGTCGGTCTCGCATTCGGCGACCAGGGCCTTGATGCGCGACTCCACCAGTTCGTGGCGCTCGCGCCCCGACATGGACGGGCTCAATCCCTTGAGCACGCGCTCGGTGACGTTTTCCAGCTTCTCGGTCACGTAGACCAGGGTGTTCGGGCCGCCCGGCAGTTCCTCGGCGCGGGTCTTGGCCAGGAAGCCGTTGATGATGTAGTTCTTTTCCGGGGTCGAGTTGCGCTGGATGGCGCCGTAGGCGCAGTGGTGGTTGGTGACCACCAGGCCGTTGGGCGACACGAACGACGCCGAGCAACCGCCCAGCGACACCATGGCGCTCATCGGGTGGCGGGTCAGGTCGGCCAGTTTCTCGGCCGGCATGGTGATGCCGATGCGCTTGAGTTCGGATTTGAGTTGCGGCAGCTGGTGCGGTTGCCACTGGCCTTCATCGGCGACGGCGGTGGTCGCGACGCCCAGGAGGACGACAGGCAGGACGATGGATTTGAACAAAGTTTGACCCCAGGTGAATAAAAAAAAGCAGCCCGGAGTATAGCTTTCTTACATATGCATGGGGTCGTTTTTTGGCGTATTGACGGGCTCGCGCGCCGCACCTGACGGTACCCAGTTGCTGATTCGTTCATGCTGGGCGCGGTACTGCGCACCGATGCAGGCGGCCTGGCCGGCAGGCTGCCCGCAGCGTGCATCGCGCTCCCTGAGCCAGCGCCGCTGCAGCGCCAGCAGCTCGGCGCGGGCGTCCAGCGTGGCATGCCCGTGCCGCACCTCCCTCACCAAGCGGGCCAGTTCCAGGTCATGCCGCGACAGCGCAGCGTCGGCGCAGATGGCCTGCTCCACCGACGTCGCGGCCTTGCCGCAGTCAAAGGACGGGCCACCGCGCGGCGCTTGAAAATACGAGCGCGGGACGAAGGGCGCTGGCGGCAGCGGGGTCGGCCGGCCGCTGCGTGAAACGAACGAGACCGTTTCCGGCCTGAGGCCATATTCGCCCAGCCAGGCGACCAGGGCCTGCTGCGCCGGCGCTGGAATACGCTGGGCATCGACGGCGTTGGAGCCGAGCCGCAGCACGCTGCCGGCTTCGGCGAAGTAGGCGCCCAGGCCGGCGCCAGTGCGGCTGTCGATCCAGAAGAAACCCTTGTCGGGACAGTAATGGTGGACGCAGGCGGAGGCCGCCATATAGCGGCCGGCCTCGACGAGCACCGGGCCCGGGGGGGCGCCCAGCCCGGCCAGGACATCGCGCGCCAGCGCGGCGGGCACGCGTGACTGGACCAGGGCTCGCGCGCGCTTGTCCCAGATGAAGCTGTTGGTGGATTTTCCTGCATACGCCAGCACCCACGCGCTCGGGTGTGACGCGGGCGCGGCGCCGGCGGCCGCACTGGCCGCAAGTAGCGCCAGCGCGAGGATCTGCTTCACGTCAGTCATGGCGATTCGGGAGCCGTTGTCGGTCCCCGATCATACCCAGCCGCGCAGCAGCTGGCCACACTGCAGGCCGATACTTACTTCTGCTTGCGGCGGCGCGCAGCGGCGAAACCGAGGACGCCCTGGCCGAACAGCGCCAGGCTGGCCGGCTCGGGAACATCGGCAGCCGCAAGTTCAAAATTGAAGTTGGTCGGGGTCTGGCCGGCAAAACCGAAACGGACGTTGTCGACGTTACCCTGGAACGAATTGGACCAGCCCGAGCCGATGCCGAATTCGATGCCGAGGATGGCCGATCCGGCGCCCAGCTTGTCGGCATTGGCCGGGGAGGAGCCGTTCATCCATTCCGTCAGGTCGATGTTGTAGTCCTCGATGGTGACGCCGGCAAACTTCTGTCCCGTTGGCGAAGTCCATGGCGACTGGCGCTGCCAGAAGTCGCCTTGCAGGATGTCGCTGGAAACCCAGGTGTTTTCCGGCGCCGCGGTTGGCGCGCCGGTACCGATGTAGGCGTGCTCCCAGATCAGGTAGCCGAGGTCGTCCGTGGTGCTCGCCAGGCCGTCGCGGTCGTACCGCAAGCGCATGGCCGGCGCCAGGTGCGCAGTGGTGTCGCTGCTGGTAGCGCGGAACCAGTCGAAGCCCAGGGTGTTCAGGTTGCCCAGGGTGCGGCCCGGGACGTAGCCCCAGGTGAAGACATAATCGGCCTTGCTGCTGTTGCCGCCGCTCAGGGCCATCTCGACCGAGCCGTTGCCGTTGCGCGCTTGCGAGCCGTTGATTTCCGCCACCGTGCCGGTGCCGGCCACATTGGCGCGGTACCAGGTGTTCAGCGCCGGGACGCTGGCGACCTCGGTCACCTTGACATTGGCGGGAATGACGGCGGCTTGGGCGATGCCGGTGGCGCCAAAGGCGGCCAGGATCAGGGCAGAGCGGAGCAGGTTTGGCATGCTAAAGATCTTTCGTGTAATTGACACGAAAGTATAAGCAATTTCGATGCCAGCAAGAAATCTAAATTTCTTTTGGATAATAATCAATGACTTGCATAAAGAGGTCGATAATATCCTTTCCGAAGTGTAAGATTTTTCGACAGAAATTATCCTGCGTGCCAGCCTCCGCCCAGCGCCTGGATCAGCGCCACCGCCGCCGACTGGCGATCGGCCTGCACCTGCACCAGCGAGCGCCGCGCGTTCAGGGCCGTGGCCTGTGCCTGCACCACTTCCGAATAGCTCACCTGCCCTGCCCGATAACGGTTCATGATCTGCTGCTCCACCTTGTCGGCCGACTCTGAGGCAATGCGGCGCAGGTCCTGCTGCTGCTCCAGCACCCGCACCGCGGTGAGCTGGTCTTCCACGTCGGCGAACGCCGTCAGCACGGTCTGGCGGTAGCGCGCCACCGCCGCCTGGTGGCGCGCCTCGGCGCCGGCCACGCTGGCGCGGGTCGCTCCGGCATTGAAGATCGACTGCGCCGCCGACAGCCCGAACGACCAGGCCGCATTCGAGGCCGAGAACAGGTCGCCCACCCGGCTGCCGCCCGTGCCCAGCGAGCCGCTCAGGCCAATGTTGGGGAAGTAGGCGGCGCGGGCGATGCCGATCTCCGCATTCGCCGCCGCCACGTCGCGCTCCGCTGCGGCGATGTCGGGACGGCGCTGCAGCAGCGTGGCCGGCACGCCCACCGGAATCGCCGGCACGCTCACGCGCCATTCCGGCAGCGCCGCCAAGGTAAACTCGGCCGGGGCCTTGCCGACCAGGATGGCGATGGCGTGCTCGAACTGGGCGCGCTGGCGGCGCAGCGACAGTTCGTCGTTGCGGGCGTTGGCGAGCTGGGTCTCTGCCTGCAGCACGTCGGTGCGCGCCACGATGCCGACATTGAAGCGGTTCTGGGTGATCTGCAGTTCGCGCTCGTAGCCGGTGATGGTGCGGGCCAGCAGCGCGCGCTGGGCGTCGAGGGCGCGCACGGTGAAGTAGTTGGCGGCCAGCTCGCCCTGGGCCGACAGGCGGGCGCTGGCCAGGTCGGCGGCGGTGGCGTCCGCGCCCGCCTGGGCGCTGGTGACGCCGGCGCGCAGGCGTCCCCACACGTCGGGTTCCCAGCTGCCGCCCAGGTTCAGGCGGTAGGCACTGTCGGCGCCCTGCCCGCGCACCCCGCTGCGGTCCCCGGACAGGCCAAGGCTCACGCTCGGGAACAGCGCGGCGCGCTGCTGCGCCACCTGGGCCCGCGCCTGCGCATAGTTGGCCACCGCCACCGCCACGTTCTGGTTCGAGACCTCAACGCTGGCCGCCAGCTCGTCGAGCAGCGGATCGTTGAACAGCTGCCACCACGGCCCGCGTTCGAGCGCATCGGCGGGCGCCGCCGGCACCCAGCCTTCGGCTTCCTTCCAGGCCACCGGCTCGGGCGTCGTGGGCCGCTGGTAGGCGGGACCGACGGCGCAGCCGGCAAGCAGGCTGGCTGCCAGGGCAAGGACGTGCAGGCGGAAGATGGAGTGGATTCGCATGGGCTTCATGGTTTAACGGGAGTCGGGTCGTCCAGGTCGGCGTGGCGGGTCAGCGCGCGCTCGTCCTGCTTCTTGCTGCGCAGCTTGTCGAGCAGGACGTAGACGACCGGGGTGGTAAGCAGGGTCAGGACCTGGCTGGCGATCAGGCCGCCGATGATGGCGATGCCGAGCGGGCGGCGCAGCTCCGAGCCTTCGCCGAAGCCGATCGCCAGCGGCAGTGCGCCCAGCGCCGCGGCCAGGGTCGTCATCAGGATCGGGCGGAAGCGCAGCAGGCAGGCTTCGCGCACCGCCTCCATCGCGCTCAGGCCGCGCGCCCGTTCCGATTCGAGCGCGAAGTCGATGATCAGGATCGCGTTCTTCTTCACGATGCCGATCAGGAGGAAGACCCCGATCAGCGCGATGATCGAGAACTCCATCTTGAACAGCAGCAGCGCCAGTACGGCGCCGACGCCGGCCGAGGGCAGCGTGGACAGCACCGTCACCGGGTGCACCAGGCTTTCGTACAGGATGCCCAGCACGATGTAGATCACGACGATGGCCGCCAGGATCAGCATCGGCTGCTCCTTGTTCGATTCCTCGGCCGCGCGCGCCGTGCCCTGGAAGCTGCCGCGCACATTGTTCGGCATGCCGATGTCGGCTTCGGCCTGCTTCACGGCCAGCTTGCCATCCTCCAGGTTGACGCCGTCGGGCAGGTTGAACGAAACGGTCGTCGCCAGCTCGCCGTCCTGGTGGCTGACCGAGCTGGGCGTGGAGCTCTCGGCGAAGCTGGCAATCGCCATCAGCGGCACCATGGTGGTGCCGGTGCTCGACAAGGCCTGGCCGCTGGAGGGGTCGCGCGCGGCCGTCAGGTTGCCAGGCGTGGCCGGCGTAGCGGTGGTGGCAGTGCCAGTGCCCGACGTCGTGGGACGCGCCGGCACGTAGACGTCGCGCAGGGCTTCCGGCGACTGGGCGTAGCGCTGCGCCACGCCCATGATCACGTGGTACTGGTTCAGCTCATCGTAGATGTTGGCTACCTGGCGCTGGCCGAAGTTGTTGTACAGCGCATTGTTGATGTCGCGCGTATTGATTCCCAGGCGCGAGGCGGTGTCCTTGTCGACGGTGACGAAGGTCTCGACACCGTTCTCGGCCTGGTCGGTGTCGACGTCCACCAGCGCCGGCTGGCGCTTCATGGCTTCGGCCAGGCGCGTGGCCCACAGTTTCAGGTCGGCGGCGTTGTCGCTCTTCAGGGTGTACTGGTAGGTCGAATTGCTGGAGCGCCCGCCCATGCGCAGGTCCTGCACCGGGTTCAGGAAGATCGACACGCCGGTGACGCGCGCCAGCTTGGGCCGCAGGCGCGCGATGACGGCCTGGCCGGTGTCCCCGTCCGCGCGCTCGCGCACCGGTTTGAGGTTGATGAACATGAAGCCGCCGCCGGCGCGCCCGCCGCCGGTGAATGCCACTACCGTGTCCACCGCCGGGTCGCGCTTGATGATGCCCACCAGCTGGCGCAGCTTGCCCTGCATGGCCTGGAAGGAGATGCTCTGGTCGGCGCGCAGGCCGCCATTGAGCTGGCCGGTGTCCTGCTGGGGGAAAAAGCCCTTGGGCGCGGCCGAGAACAGGTAGACGTTCAGGCCCACCACGAAGGCCAGGATGATCATGACGAGCAGCTTGCTGTCGAGCGCCCAGTCGAGCGAGTGCTCATACCCGCGCAGCACGCGGGCAAAGCCGTTCTCGGACCAGCGCGCCATGCGCCCCGGCTTGCGCTCCTTGTTCTCCTTTTTCAGCAGCCAGGCGCACATCATCGGCGTGGTGGTGAGCGAAATCACCAGCGAGATCAGCACCGCCGCCGACAGCGTGACGGCGAACTCGCGGAACAGCCGCCCTACCTGCCCGCCCATGAACAGCAGCGGAATGAACACCGCCACCAGCGACAGCGAGATCGACAGGACAGTAAAACCCACTTCGCGCGCGCCCAGCAGCGCCGCCTTCATGCGGTCCATGCCCGATTCCAGGTGGCGCGCGGTATTCTCCAGCACCACGATGGCGTCGTCGACCACGAAGCCGGTGGCCACCGTGAGCGCCATCAGCGACAGGTTGTTCAGGCTGAAGCCCAGCATGTACATGACGCCAAAGGTGCCCAGCAAGGACACGATGGTGGCCACCGCCGGAATGATGGTGGCGCGCACGCTGCGCAGGAACACGCTCACCACCAGCACCACCAGCAAAATCGAGATCACCAGCGTGAATTCGATCTCGTGCAGCGAGGAGCGGATCGAATTGGTGCGGTCCGACGCCACCTGCAGGGTCACGTCGCCCGGCAACTGGGCCTGCAGCGAGGGCAGCAGCGCGCGCACCCCGTCCACGGTCTCGATCACGTTGGCGTCCGGCTGGCGCGTGACCAGCACGATGACGGCCGGCTCGCCGTTGAACAGGCCCAGCGTGTTGATATTCTCGACGCCGTCGATCACGTCCGCCACATCCTGTAGCCGGATCGCGCCGCCGTCGCGCCAGGCCACCACCAGCTCGCGGTAGTCGGAGGCGGTGCGCCCGCCATTGCTCATCGACGGCGCCGAATAGATCTGGAAGCGGTTGCCGCTGCCTTCGATCGCGCCCTTCGGGCGATTGGCGTTGGTGGCCTGGATCGCGGCGCGCACGTCTTCGCTCGAGACGCCATATTTGTTCAGCGCATACGGCAGCAGCTCCACCCGCACGGCCGGCAGCGAGCCGCCGCCGATCTCGACTTCGCCTACCCCCTTCACCTGCGCCAGGCGCTGCTGTACCAGGTTGGAGACCGATTCGTAGATCTGGCCGGGCGAGCGGGTTTTCGACGTGAGCGCCAGGATGATCACCGGCGCGTCCGACGGGTTGGCCTTGCGGTAGGTCGGGTTGCTGCGCAGGGTGGCCGGCAGGTCGGCGCGGGCGGCGTTGATCGCGGCCTGCACTTCGCGCGCGGCCGAGTCGATCTTGCGGTTCAGGTCGAACTGCAGGCTGACCCGGGTCGAGCCGTTGCTGCTGTTCGACGTCATCTCGTTGACACCCGCGATCACGCCCAGGCGCCGTTCCAGCGGCGTCGCCACGCTCGAGGCCATGGTCTCCGGGCTGGCTCCGGGCAGCGAGGCCGACACCGAAATGGTCGGGTAGTCCACCTGCGGCAGCGGCGACACCGGCAGCACGAAAAAGGCGGCGATGCCGGCCAGCGCGATCCCCAGCGTCAGCAGGACGGTGGCGATCGGGCGTTCGACGAAGGGCCGCGACAGATTCATGCGCCGACCCTCTCGGCTTTGTTCGGGGCTTTTCCGGTGCGGCGTTGCGCCAGGCGGTCGAACGCCAGGTAGATCACCGGGGTGGTGAACAGCGTCAGCAACTGGCTGACGATCAGGCCGCCGAAGATCGCCAGGCCCAGCGGCCGGCGCAGTTCGGCGCCCTCGCCCCAGCCCAGCATCAGCGGCACGGCGGCAAACAGCGCGGCGAGCGTCGTCATTAAAATCGGGCGGAAGCGCAGCAGCGCGGCCTGGCGGATCGCGTCCAGCGCGCTCTTGCCCTGGTCGCGCTCGGCCTCGATGGCGAAGTCGATCATCATGATGGCGTTCTTCTTGACGATGCCGATCAGGAGGATGATGCCGATGATGCCGATCACGCCCAGTCCCTGCCCCGTCACCCACAGCGCCAGCAGCGCGCCCACGCCGGCCGAGGGCAGCGTGGACAGGATGGTCAGCGGGTGGATATAGCTCTCGTACAGCACGCCCAGCACGATGTACACGCACACCACCGCGGCCAGGATCAGCCACAGCTGGTTCGACAGCGAAGCCTGGTAGGCGCCCGATGCGCCGAGGAAGGTCATCGCGACCGAGGACGGCATCTTGATGTCTTCGCCGGCCTCGCGGATCGCGTCGACCGCCGTACCCAGCGACACGCCGGCGGCGGTATCGAAGCCGATGGTGGTGGCCGGGTACTGGGCCACGTGGGTGACCTGCAGCGGCGCCTGCGCTTCGCGAACGGTGGCCACCGCCGACAGGGGCGTGGCCTGGCCGGAGCCGGTGCGCAGCTGCAGCCCATCGAGCGAGGCCGGCGACATCGGCCCGTCCTGCTGGGCTTCCAGGATCACGCGGTACTGGTTGGTTTCGGTGAAGATGGTCGATACGATGCGCTGGCCAAAAGCGCTGTACAGCGCGTCGTCGATCGAGGCCGCCGTGATCGACAGGCGCGAGGCGGTGTCGCGGTCGATGTCGATGAAGGCCGCAGCGCCGGTGGCGCCGGCGTCGGTGACGACGTTGCGCAGCTCCTTGCGGGTGCCCATTTGCGCGACCAGCTTCCTCGCCCATTCGTTGACGGTGGCGCTGTCGGCGCCCTCGATCGACAGCCGGTACTGGGTCGGGCCGCTCTCGGCGTCGATGGTCAGGTCCTGCGTCGGCTGCAGGAACATGGTCACGCCGGCCACATTCGCCACGCGGCTGCGCAGGCGCGCCATGACCTCATTCTGGTCTTCGCGGTCCTCGCGCTTCAGGTTGATCAGCATGGTGCCGGTATGGAGCATCGTATTGTTGGCCGCGTCCACGCCCACGTAGGAACTGAGCGACGCAACCGCCGGGTCCTTCAGCACTTCGGCCGCCGCCTGCTGCTGCAGCTTGGCCATATCGGCATACGAGATCGACTGGCGCGCCTGGAGCCTGGCCTGCAGCTGGCCGGTGTCCTGGGTCGGGAACAGGCCTTTCGGGATGATCATCCACAGCAGCACCGTCAGCAGCAGCGTGCCGAGCGCCACCAGCAGGGTCAGGCCCTGGCGCGCCAGCACCCAGCCCAGCGCCACGTCGTAGCGCTGGATCACGCGGTCAAAGAAGGCCTGGGTCTTCTGCGCGAAGCGGCCCGGGCGTTCTTCTTCATGGCTCTTGAGCCAGCGCGCCGACATCATCGGCACCAGGGTCAGGGACACCACCCCCGAGATCAGGATGGTCACGGCCAGCGTCACCGCGAACTCGCGGAACAGGCGGCCGACCACATCGCCCATGAACAGCAGCGGGATCAGCACGGCGATCAGCGAGACGGTCAGCGAAATGATGGTGAAGCCGATCTGCGCCGCGCCCTTTACTGCCGCCGCCATCGGCTGTTCGCCCTCTTCGATATAGCGCGCGATGTTCTCGATCATGACGATCGCGTCGTCCACCACGAAGCCGGTGGCAATCGTCAGCGCCATCAGCGAGAGGTTGTTCAAAGAGTAGCCCATCAGGTACATGATGCCGAAGGTGCCGATCAGGGAGATCGGCACCGCCAGGCTGGCGATGATGGTGGCGCGGATGCTGTGCAGGAAGGCGAAGATCACCAGCACCACCAGCACCACGGCCAGCAGCAGTTCCAGCTGCACGTGTTCCACCGAGGCGCGGATGCCGGCGGTACGGTCGCTCAGCACGTCCATGCGCACCGAGGCCGGCATGCCGGCCTGCAGCTCGGGCAGGCGTTCCTTGATGGCGTCGACGGTGGCGATCACGTTGGCGCCCGGCTGGCGCTGCACGTTGAGGATGATGGCCGGCTTCAGGTTGGCCCAGGCGCCGATGCGCACGTTCTCGGCGCTGTCGACCACGCGCGCCACGTCCTTCAGGCGGATCGGGGCGCCGTTGCGGTAGGAAACGATCAGGTTCTGGTAGTCGGGGACCGTGACCAGCTGGTCGTTGGCGTTGATTGCATACGAGCGCGTGGGGCCGTCGAAATTGCCCTTGGCGCTGTTGGCGTTGGCGCCGGTGATGGCGGTGCGCAGCGTGTCCAGGCCCAGGCCATACGAGGCCAGCGCCTGGGTATCGGCCTGGATCCGCACGGCCGGGCGCTGCCCGCCCGACAGCGACACCAGGCCCACGCCCGAGACCTGGCTGATCTTGAGGGCCAGGCGGGTGTTGACCAGGTTCTGCACTTCGGTGAGCGGCAGCGTGTCGGACGTGATCGCCAGGGTGAGCACCGGCGCGTCGGCCGGGTTGACCTTGGCATACACGGGCGGGGCCGGCAAGTCGGTCGGCAGCAGCGAGCCGCCGGCATTGATGGCGGCCTGCACTTCCTGCTCGGCCACGTCGAGCGTCTGGCCCAGGCCAAATTGCAAGGTCACCACCGACACCCCGGCCGCGCTGGTGGAACTCATGCGCGTGAGGCCCGACATCTGCCCGAACTGGCGTTCCAGCGGCGCCGTGACGGTACGCGCCATCACTTCCGGGCTCGCGCCCGGGTACAGGGTCTGCACCTGGATGGTCGGGAAGTCCACCTGCGGCAGCGCCGACAGCGGCAGGAAGCGATAGCCCACCATCCCCGCCAGCACGATCGCCAGCATGAGCAGGGCCGTGGCAACCGGCCGACGAATAAACGGCGCCGATGGACTCATTCGTCAGCCCCGTCGTACCCGCGCAGGCGGGTACCCAAGTTTGGATGAGCAGCCAGCATCATTGCTGCGCCCCCTGCCGTTGCCGACGCCCCTCGCCCTGCCCTTCGCCGGCTCCACGCTGGCCGCCCGCACCCGCCGGCCGATCGCCCGGCAGGGTCACCTTGGCCCCATCGCGCAGCCGGTCCGCCCCTTCCGTGATCACCTGCTCGCCCACCTTCAACCCGGTGACGATCTGCACCTTGTCCACCGTGGCCTGCCCGCGCGTGACGGGCCGCTGCGCCACGGTCTTGTCGGCCGCATTGAGCACGTACACGAAGTCGCCCTTGGTCCCGTGGCGCAGCGCCGTCACCGGCACCACGATGGCGTTCTCGATGCGGTTCAGCTGCAGGCGCAGGTTGACGAACTGGCTGGGGAACAGCTTGCCGTCGGTATTCGGGAAGCGCGCCTTGGCGCGCACGGTGCCGGTCTGGACGTCCACCTGGTTGTCGAGCGCGATGAAGCTGCCCGCCGCCAGCGTGTCGGTGCGGGTGCGGTCCAGCGCGGTGGCCGGCAGCTTGGCGTTTTGCACGATGCGCCCCTGCAGCGCCGGCACCTGGTCTTGCGGCACCGTGAATTCGACGTCGATCGGCGCCAGCTGGGTGATCACGGCCACGCCGTTGGCGTCGCTGCTGCCCACCAGGTTGCCGATATCGACCGTGCGCAGGCCCACGCGTCCGGAAATCGGCGCCTTCACCTGGGTGTAACCGACATTGAGCTGGGCCACGCCTTCGGAGGCGCGATCGGTCATCACCGTGCCCTCGAGCTGCTTGACCAGGGCGGCCTGGGTGTCGACTTCCTGGCGCGCGATCGAATCCTGGTCGAGCAAGGTGCGGTAGCGCGACAGGGTCAGGCGCGCGCTTTCGAGCTGGGCTTCGTCGCGCTGGCGCTGGCCGCGCGCCTGCAGCAGCGCCATCTGGAACGGACGCGGATCGACCGTGGCCAATACCTGGCCGGCCTTGACCAGCTGGCCTTCGGTGAACTGGATTTTTTGCAGCACGCCCGAGACCTGCGGCCGCACGGTCGCCGTGGCGGCGGCCACCACCGTGCCGAGGGCATCGATATTGACCGGGATATCGACCTGTTCGGCCGTGGCCACGCCCACCGTGGTGGCCGGCCCGCCGCGCCCGCCTCGCCCCCCGCGCCCACCGCCGCCGGGACCGCCGGCCGGGGCGCCGCCCTGGGCTGCCGCCCCCTGCGGGCCGCCGGCCACGCCGCCGGCCGGACGATGGGTCAGGTACCAGGCGAGCGCAGCCAGCCCGATCATCGCCAGCACGGCCACGACGGTACCGATCAGGCGCTTGCGGCGCTTCGCTTCGGGCGAGGGCAGCGGCGGGCTGGTGAGGGCGGACTTCGGGGGAGTGTGCAAATCCATGCTCATCTTGTGCTTTCGGCCAGAATGTTATTCAGTCAACTGAGTCCCGAAAAGGGTAGCACGGCGGTCCGACTTCATATGTTTCATAACGTACATTGCGCGCACCCCGCTGTTACATAGCCGGTTCAGTCTTTACACCGATTGACACCGATGCCCGCCATTGGCGGAAGTAAACGGAAAACGGGTGCGGAATCGCTCCCGCACCCGTCTTTTGCCTGTCGCAGCCAGTTACAAACCGGCTACAAATCTCAGGGCGTACCGCACATGCAGTGGGTCACGGCGGCAAAAGGACGGCGGCCGTCGGCCACGTCCTTCAGCCAGGCCATGTCTTCGGCCACCTGGGCCATCGGACCGGCCGGCAGGGCCGCTTCCATCAGGCCCAGTTTCACCTGGATGTTGATGGCCTGGGCGGTCGATGCACCCATCATGTTCAGGAAGCGCTCGACGCGGCTGACCGGGCGCTCGATGTAGGCCACGCGGTAGTCCTCGCCCAGCTTGGCGCGCTTGGCGGCCGACTGCAGCGCGTCGCGGTAGTTACCCAGGCGATCGACCAGGCCGCGTTCCTTGGCCTGGGCGCCGGTCCAGACCCGGCCCTGCCCCACTTCGTCGATCTTGGCGACGGTGGTCTTGCGCGCCGCCGCGGCCCGGGTGGTGAACTCGTTGTACACGTGGTTGATGCTGCTCTGGACCAGCGAGCTGAAACGCGGGTCGAGCGGGCGCAGCGGATTGTAGGCGTCGGCCAGCCAGGTGGTGGTATAGCCGCCCGTGTGGATGCCCAGCTTGTCGCTCACCTTCTCGGCGGTCGGCAAGATGGTGAACACGCCGATCGAACCGGTGATGGTGGCCGGGTCGGCAATCACTTCGTCGGACGCCATCGAGATCCAGTAGCCGCCGGACGCCGCCACGCTGCCCATCGACACCACCACCGGCTTGCCGGCGGCGCGGGTGAGTTCCAGCTCGCGCCGGATCAGTTCCGATGCATAGGCGCTGCCGCCGGGCGAATCGACGCGCAGCACGACGGCCTTGATATGTTCGTCCTCGCGCGCCTGGCGGATCAGGTTGGCGGTGGTGGTGCCGCCCACGTTGCCCGGGCCGCTGCTGCCATCGACGATATTGCCGGCGGCGACAATCACGCCCACGGCGTCACCAAAGGGCTTTTGATGCTGGCGCTCGAGGTAGTCGCCGAAGCCGACCTGGCGGAAGGACTTGATCCGCTCGTCGTAGGCGCCGCGCTTGACCAGCATCGCGCGGATCTCGTCGCGGGTCTTGAGGCCGTCGACCAGTTTGGCCTGCTGGGCCACGCGCGCCGCACTGCCGCCGGCCGCTTCCATTTGCTGCGGCAGGGTCTCGATCCACTTGGCAACGGTGCCGCCGGCAAGCTTGCGGTTCTTCTCGACCTGCCCCGTGTAGTCCTGCCACAGCGCGTTGTACAGGAAGCTGTCGGCTTCCTGCGCGGCTTCGGACGGCCCGTTGGCGATATACGGCTCGGCGAAGCTTTTGTAGGTCCCGACCTTGATCAGGTTGACGGTCACGCCCAGCTTGTCGAGCGCGTCGCGGTAGTAGTTGCGGCGCCCGCCGAAGCCTTCGATCAGCACCATGCCCATCGGGTGCACGTAGACTTCGTCGGCGTGCGAGGCCAGCAGGTAGCGCTTCTGGTCGTACATGCCGCCCCAGGCCACCACCTTCTTGCCGGACGCCTTGACGCGGTCGATGCCGGCGCCGATCTCGCGCAGCATGGCCAGGCCGCCGCCGTCGAGCTGGTCGAGCATCAGCACGACCGTGTCGATGTTCTTGTCCTTGGCCGCCGCATCGAGCACGGTCAGCACGTCGCGCAGGCGCACGCTGCGCTTGCTGTCGCCGCCGACGCTGTCGAGCAGCGTATCCTGGAAGCTCGACTGGTACTGCTCGACCAGGTCGCCCTTGAGCTCGAGCACCAGGGCGCTCTTGTCGCCGATCGGCTTGACGCCGCCGGAGGTCATGACCATCACGACCAGGATCACGAACAGCAGGAACAGCAGGTTCATGAAGGTGCGGCGGCTGACGTCGACCGCGGTCCACAGCATGCCGAAGGCGCGGCGCAGCGCACTCAGGGGTTTGAAAGCCATCGAGACTCCGTTAATAGTGAAATTGGTTGCTCAGGCGGGGACGGCGGCAGCGCCGGCCTTTTCCTTGTGCGAAATCGCAAACAGGCCAGCGTACACGAGTATGCCATTTACCATGAGCAATTCCAGCCCGAGACGGTAAGAACCGAGCAGGTGTTCCTGATTGTACTCAAGGAGGGCGCAAAGAATCGGTGCGCCGATCGTAACGAACGGTACCAGGCGGTCGGTCAGGCTGCGGCGGGTCAGCATGCCGAAGGCGAACAGGCCCAGCAGAGGACCGTAGGTATACGCCGCCAGCTTGAGGATGACCACGATCATGCTCGGGCTGTCGGCCATCTTGAAGCCCATCACCAGGACCAGGAACAGCGCCGCGAAGCCCAGGTGCACGCGGCGGCGCAGGCTTTCCTTGCCCGCCTCGCTCAGGTCGGTGCGGCGCTTGATGCCCAGGATATCGATGCAGAACGAGGAGGTCAGCGCCGTGATGGCGCCGTCCGCGCTTGGGAACAGCGCCGAGATCAGGGCCACCAGGAAAATGATTTGCACCGTGGCCGGCAAATGGCCCATGACCACGGCCGGGAAGATCTTGTCGCCGGTCGCGGTTACGCCGGCCACCGGGGCGTACAGATACAGCAGGCCACCCAGGAACAGGAAGCTCATCAACACCACCACCAGCACGGCGGTGAGCGTGAGCAGGTTCTTCTGCGAATCCTTCAGGGTCTTGACCGAGATGGTCTTCTGCATCATCTCCTGGTCCATGCCGGTCATGGTCAGCACGATGAAGATGCCGGCCAGGATCTGCTTGAGGAAGAAGTTGGGGCTGTCGAAATCGGTCGTGAAGATGGTTGATAAGCCCTGCGACTGCATCGCGTCCAGGCTTTGCGGCACCGACATGCCCAGTTCGCCGAGCAGGAACCAGACGCAGGCGAACAGGCCGAACAGCATGCAGGTGGTCTGCAGGGTGTCGGTCCAGACGATGGTTTTCACGCCGCCCTGGTAGGTGTACATCAGGATCATGCCCAGGATGACGAGGGTGGTGATCCAGAACGGGATGCCCAGGCTGTCCAGAATGATCGCCTGCAGGATGTTGACCACCAAATACAGCCGCGCGGTCGCGCCCAGCAGGCGCGAAATGATGAAGAAGCCCGCCCCGCTCTGGTAGGAGCGGCGCCCGAGGCGCACGTCGAGGTAGTGATAGATCGAGGTGAGCTGGAGCCGGTAGTACAGCGGCAGCAGGATATAGGCCACGGCGATATAGCCGAACACATAGCCGATCAGGATCTGGGCGTAGCCGAAGGCGTCGGCGCCGACCGCGCCCGGCACGCTGACGAAGGTCGCGCCGGATAGTGTGGTGCCGACCATGCCGAAGGCCACCAGCATCCAGTTGCTGCTCTTGTTACCGATGAAGAAGCTGTCGTTGTCGGCATTGCGCGAGGTGGCCCAGGCGACGCCGAGCAAAAGGGCGAAATAGCCGATGAGGATTGCGAAGAGTAATACCGGGGACATGGAATTCCAGTGCGTTGTCGTTTCGCCCAGCAATATACACCTAAGCGTTGCGACCGGGAACGCCGTGAAACTGTTCTAACCATATCTGCGGGTTATGGATTTAGGCTTCCTCGCCCTTCACCCGCTCGAACGGCCCGATGCACGCATTCATGGTTTCATCGGCGCACATCAGGAAAATCGCCCCCGACGGGTGAAAACGAATGAAATTGATGGCCTTGGTGCCGACCTTCATGATCGCCCCGGAACAATCCTTCTTGCCGTTGTCCTTCACGATACGGTCTTCCAGCCGGTAATAGCCCTTGGCGCTGGGTTTGTCGGGGATGCGGTATTCGCTTTCGGAGACTTCTTCGGCGCTCGTCACCAGGGTGGTCCCGTCGCCGCGGAAGCGGTAGGTTTCCGAGCAACTGAGGTCGGGCAGGCTCAGTTTCCAGATACCGAGGATGGGATGGTCGGCCGGCGGGGCAGCCTGCGCGAGGTGGATGACTGACAGCAGGAACAGTCCGGCAAGGGGTCGCATGGCAGCTTCCTTCGCACGTCGCTCACGCCGGGCGGGCGCACCGGCAGGTCCGCCAGGGGCGGACGATGTCATTATTGCAGCAGCGGCGCGCACGCGGCGCACGCACCGCTGCTGCAATCAGCCGGGCATCACGCCTTCGGCTTGGCCGGGCGGCGACCGCGCGGCGCGGCGCCGCGGGCGGCCGGCTTGCGGGCCGAACCGGCTGGCTTCTTGCGCACCGGCGTGCCTTCGGCGACGTTGCCATCGACGTCGTCGCTGGTATCGTCGTCGTAGTCATCGTCGGCGACCGGCGCGATTGCGGCCACCGGCGCCGGTTCGGCTGGCGCTGGTACAACAACAGCTTCCTCGACGACCGCCGCTTCCTCGGCTGCCGCAGCAGCCTTGCGCGCGGCCGGCTTGCGCGGCGCGCGGCGGCGTTCCTTGGCTGCCGGCGCCGGGGCGTCGGCCACCTCGTCGGCAACGGCCTCGACGACGGGCGCCTCCGGCTCGTCAAGCAGCGGCGCTGTTGGCGCGTCTTCCTGGCTCGCGCCACCCATGTCCAGCGCGGCCGGCATGGCCTCGCCACGGCCGGCGCCCTTGTTGCGGCCGCCACGGCTGCGGCGGCGCGTGTCCGGCTTGTCTTCGGTCGCCACGGCGACGTCTGCTTCGGGCGCTGCCGGTTCGGGTTGGAGTTCGATCGGTTCGGGAGCGGCATCGACGGCTGGCGCTGCGACCGCGGCGTCGCCCCGGTAGGAGGCCTTGTTGCGTCCGCCACGGCGGCGGCGCGGATCCGGGCGCGCTTCCGCTGCCTCGGCCTCGTCCGGGCCCTCTTCTTCCTCGTCGGCGCGCGCTTCCGGCACCACCACCAGCTCCGGCGCCGGCATCGCCACCGGAGTATTCACGCTGCTGCGGAATACGTAGGTGCCCGATTTTTCGTCGCGGCCGAATTCGAACAGGCCGCGGGTCTGCGCTTCTTCGAGCAGGTTGCCGAAGGTGCGGAAGCCGTAATAGGTTTCGGAGAAGTCCGGACGGCGGCGCTTGAGGGTGTCCTTCAGCAGCGAAGCCCAGATCTTGCCGGTGTCGCCGCGTTCGGAGATGAGCGCGTCGAAGGTCTCGACGACCATCTCGAGCGCCTGCACCTTGCGCGCTTCCAGTTCTTCCTTGCGCTTGTCGTCGGTCGGGCGCTTGTTGTTCTGTGGGGCGGCCTTGCGTTCGTCGCGCTTGGCGGCGACGCGGCGCACTTCGCGCACCAGGTCGTCATAGAAAATGAATTCGTCGCAATTCGCCACCAAGAGGTCGGAAGTCGACTGCTTGACGCCCACGCCGATCACGCGCTTGGCGTTCTCGCGCAGCTTCGAGACCAGCGGCGAAAAGTCGGAGTCGCCCGAAATGATCACGAAGGTGTCGACGTGCGACTTGGTGTAGCACAGGTCGAGTGCATCGACCACGAGGCGGATGTCGGCCGAATTCTTGCCGGACTGGCGCACATGGGGGATTTCGATCATCTCGAAATTCGCCTCGTGCATCGGGGCCTTGAAGCCCTTGTAGCGATCCCAGTCGCAATATGCCTTCTTGACGACGATGCTGCCCTTGAGCAGCAGGCGCTCGAGCACAGGCTTGATGTCGAATTTTTCGTAGTTGGCGTCGCGTACGCCAAGTGCGACGTTTTCAAAGTCGCAGAACACCGCCATGCTGATGTTGTCGGAAGAAGCCATGAGTTGTTTATTTCTATTAATAAGTGGGCAAGCTGACCGGATTATACGCAACACTTCCGTTCCCGCGCGCCCGCCGCCACGATTCAGTCGTGCGCGCCAGCAACTCCCCTATAATTCCTGCTTCTCCGGACCCTGACCCGCGATCGCACCATGCTCTCACCATCCGTCTTCGAGTCAGCATTCAACAGTTCGCCAATCGGCAAGTACCTGTTGTCGCCGACGCCCGACTCCGTCATCCTCGCGGTCAACGACGCCTTCCTGATAGCGGCGTCGCGCCGGCGCGAGGACCTGCTGGGCGTGAGCCTGTTCGTGGCCTTCCCGTCCGACCCGAACGACCCGGACAGCACCAACGAAGCCGAGCTGCGCGCTTCGCTGGCGCTGGTACGTGAAACAGGCCAGCCCGACACCCTGCCCGTGCAGCGCTACCCGATCCCCATCCGGCACCCGGACGGCAGCACCGGCTTCGAGGAACGGTTCTGGAGCGCCTACAGCGCCCCGGTGTTCGACGCCGACGGCAGCCTGATCTGCATCGCCCATACCACCAAGGACGTTACCGAACAGATCCGCTCGGAGCGGGCCCTGCGCGAAAGCGAGAACCGGTTCCGGGCGCTGACCACGGCCGGCCAGGTGGTGTACCGGATGAATGCCGACTGGACCGAATTGCGCGAGCTGGACGGTCGCGGCTTCCTGAAGGACAGCGCCGGCCCGCATCCATTCTGGCTCCGGGACTATATTCCCGCCGACGAGCAGGAGCGCGTGCATGCGGCCGTGCTGGAAGCGATCAAGGCCGGCGCCGTCTACGAACTGGAGCACCGGGTGCGCCGCCTCGACGGCAGCGACGGCTGGGCGCTGTCGCGCGCGGTGCCGATCTGCGACGCGCATGGCGAGGTGATCGAATGGATCGGCGCCGCCAGCGACATCAGCGAGCGCAAGGCGGCCGAGGAAAAGTTGCGCGAATCCGACCGCCGCAAGGACGAGTTCCTGGCGATGCTGGCGCACGAACTGCGCAACCCGATCGCGCCGATCAGCGCCGCCGCCGAACTGCTGCAGCGCATGAAGCCGGACGAAGCGCTGGTGCGGCGCACCAGCCAGATCATCGCGCGCCAGGTGCGCCACATGACCGGCCTGATCGACGACCTGCTCGACGTCTCGCGCGTCACCCGCGGGCTGGTGGAACTGGAACAGGCGCCGCTCGACCTGCGCGAAGTGCTGCACGACGCCGTCGAGCAGGTCACGCCGCTGGTGCGCGCGCGCGACCACGAGCTGGTGCTGGCGCTGCCGGACCAGCCGATGCTCGTCATGGGCGACCGCAAGCGCCTGGTGCAGGTGGTGGCCAACCTGCTCAACAACGCCGCCAAGTACACGCCGGAAGGCGGCATCCTCACGGCGAGCGCCGGCCTGCGCGATGCCCTGGCCTGCATCGAGGTGCGCGACAACGGCATCGGCATGGCGCCCGAACTCACCCAGCGCGTGTTCGACCTGTTCGCCCAGGCCGAACGCAGCGCCGACCGCGCGATGGGCGGCCTGGGACTGGGGCTGGCGCTGGTCAAGAGCCTGGTCGAGCTGCACGGCGGCACGGTGGCCTGCGACAGCCCGGGCCTGGGCCAGGGCAGCCGCTTCACCGCCTGCCTGCCCTGCCTGGCCGGCGCGACGCAGCCGGCGGCGGCGCCGGGCGACGTGGCGGTGGTGGCCGCGGCGCAGGCAGCGGCCCCGCTGCGGGTGCTGGTGGTCGACGACAACGTTGACGCGGCCATTACGCTGGCCATGCTGCTGGGCGCATCCGGCCACCAGGTCCTGGTCGAGCATGGCGCGCAAGCGGCGCTGGACACCGCGCGCCGCTCGTCGCCTGCGGTCTGCCTGCTCGACGTCGGCCTGCCGGAGATGGACGGCAAGGAACTGGCGCGCCGCCTGCGCGCCGAAGCGGGCACCGCGAACGCGCTGCTGGTGGCGGTCACCGGCTACGGCCAGGAGAGCGACCGCGAGCAGATCCTGGCGGCCGGCTTCGACCACCACCTGGTCAAGCCGGTGGATATGGGGCAGCTCGAAGCCATCCTGGCGGCCGTGGCCTGAACGGAAGGCCTGGTCCTGCTACAGGCGCGCCAGCGTCTCCGGATCCGGCTGGCCGTCGAAGTACTTGTCGATGCAGGCCTGGAACACGCCCTCGTCGGGCGCGACGTCGGCGAACAGGCTCATCGACGAGTGGAACTTGAGCTCGTCCGGGTGCCCGAAGATCGCGCTTGCGCTGTCGCTGTCCAGGCTGGCGACGATGGACGCGCATTCGCGCAGGCGCTTGCCCAGTACCGGGTGGGCCAGGTAGGCGGCCGCCTCGTCGCCCGAGGCGATCGCATAGCGCTGCGCCATCTCGCTGCGGCCCAGGCCGGCGATCTGCGGGAAAATGAACCACATCCAGTGGCTGCGCTTGTGGCCCGCGCGCAATTCATCGATGACCTTGCCGTAGACCGGGGCCTGGGCCTGGACAAAGCGTTCCAGGTCGAAATGAGTATCCATATTGTCCTCCACTCGCACACATGCTACAACGTCGCGTTCGCCAGCCCATGTGCGCTACCTCGCCGACTCAATGAATACAGACCATTTACCCCTCCTGCTGGTTCGCGAAATGCCTTACGGTAAATACCAGGGCCGCAAGATCGCCGACCTGCCCGGCCATTACCTGGGCTGGTTCGCGCGCGAAGGTTTCCCGCGCGGCGAGCTGGGCCAGCTGCTGGCCCTGATGTATGAACTGGACCATAACGACCTGCGCAGCCTGCTCGATCCCCTGCGGGCGCGGCGCTGAGCACCGGCGCCCGCGCCGTTCTTCATCGCAGCAGCTGGATCGATCCCTGCCGCAGGCTGCCGGCCACCACGTCGGCGGGAGCATGCGCGGCGGCAGCCGGGTCCCCGGCGACAGCGGACCCGGCGCGCTGGGCCGCGCCTGGCGCATCGGCCTTGACGATGCGCACCGACACCTGGCCCGGGTCGCCCCCGCCGGCCGCCCCGCCCGCCGTGGCATCGACGATGAAGCGGTAGCCGGCCTTGTCATCGAGCTGGCCGCTGCCTTCCAGCCGGACCTTGTTGCCGTCCTGCGTGATCCGCTCCAGCTGTTCGCCCCTGAAGCTGGTGCGGCCGATCAGCTGGAAGCTGAAGGGCGTGGCGCTGCCTTCCTTGAGCGCCAGCGGCGCCGACAGCCGGAACGCCAGCGGCGCAGCCGCCTTGGTCGTGTTGGCGCCGTCGGCCAGCAAGCCCTGGCCGCTCAGGAGCGGCGTGCCGAGTTCGCGCAGCGTGAAGCGCTTGTACTGCAGCGTGGTCTTGCCGGTGGAATCGGTGACGCGGACGATGATGCTGTAGTCGCCTTCCGCCGTATAGGTGTGGGTGGCGCTCACGGCCCCCCGGCCCTTGAACCCGCTGATCGCGGCCGGCAGCGGCCCGGCGCCGTCGCCCCAGTCGATGGTCGCGCGGTGGGCGTCGCCCGGGTTGCGGTCGCGGTAGGACAGGCTCAGGTTGAAGGGCTGGTTCAGGCGCGGCGCCGGCATCACGATCGGCCCCACCACCGGCGCATCGGTGCCGCCGCCGTTGGCGCGCAGCAGCACCACCCCCACATTCGAATTGGCCAGGATGTCGCCGTTGCCGCCGATGGCCAGCGCCGTGTTGAGCACCAGCCCGTCGGGCGGGTTGAGCAGGCGCGTGTTGAGGTCGACGCCGGCCCCGCTGCGCAGCCAGCGCCAGGCACGGGTCTCGGCGAACATCGTGCGCTGGGCGGCGCCTGCGCTGGCGCCGCTATCGTTCACGTCGATGGCTTCGGACGCGTAGAAACCGGCAGGATGCAGGCTGACGAAGCCGCGCGCGCGCGAAAACAGGAAGGCGCTGTTGTCGTTGGCGAAGCGCTGGATCCGGCCGACCAGTTCGCCCACCTGGTTCAGCGCCGTCACGACGGAGCGCGGCCCGACCCGCAGCGTGGGCTTGTCCCGGCTCCACAGGAAAGCCTGGAAGTCGGTGCCGGTGGCCGGGTTGAGCATGCCGGCGATGTCGGCCCGGTTGTTGATGTGGTGCGCCACCGCCCCCGCCGCGCCGAAGGTGCCGAGGTTGTAGGCCCGGTTGGCGCTGTCCCACACCAGCGCGTTGGCCGCGCCGCCGGGACCGACCCCGTAGCCGACGCTGTTGTTGTACTCGTTGATATCGCTGAGATAGACGTCGCCGATGCCGGTGGGCGCAGGCAGCGAGGCCAGCCCGTTGGTGGCCGACCAGCGCGCGCCCCGGTAGAAGGCCGGGTCGGGCGAGGTCGACGACGAGCCGACGATGACCCCGAGGTTGTTGATGCCGGAGGTGAACGCGTCGGCTGCGGGGTTATACGAAGGCAGCGTGACAGGACCGCGCGCGGCGCTCCAGCGGCCCGGCCGGAACGGCGCGGACAAGGGGCTGGAGGGGTCGGGGTGGCGCGCGTAGTAGGCGACCTCGCCCTTGTCGTTGAGCCCGCCCAGTGCGCTGACGAGGCCGGGCGGCGAGATGGGATCGAGCACGCGTTCGCCGTTGAAGTAGCTCACGCGCAGGATGTCGTCGATGGCGACATACTCGAACGCGGCCTGGCCGCGTACGTTGACGTAGCCGCCGAAGGCCTGCAGCGGGGCCAGGTTGACGATGCCATACAGGTCCCTGGGGGGGCTGGCCGCGACCGTGCCGCCCAGCGCCAGCAAGGCGGCTGCCAGTGAAACCTGCCTGATCGAAAAAGTTCGCATGATTGCCTCCGGTTAGTATGCTCATGCGCGTGCATGAGGCAGCACCAATGGTGAGCGCTGCAAGGCGGGGCAAGGCGAACTGGCGCAAACCGGCGCACCGCTGGGGTCGGCGCCAACGGGGCCTGATGGCAAAAGGGCTTGTGCGATGAAAAGACTTTTTCCGGCAAGCGATGCCGGGGTGCATGCGGGCGCTCAGCGGGGTTCAGAAATTTCGCAAATGAACACGCTGAAGAACGCATCCTCGCCCTCGCCGACCAGGCCGGCGGACATGCGCATCGTGAACTCGCGGCCCAGGCGGTCGACCACGATGCGTTCCAGGCGCCGCTCCAGCATCGCCAGGTGGCCGGTCTGGCGGAACACCCGCAGCGCGCGCCCCAGGCTGTCGCGGTAGCGCTCGGGCAGCACCAGTTCGGCCAGCGGCCAGCCGATGGCTTCCTGGCGGCGCCAGCCGAACATGCGCTCGGCCGCGCGGTTCCACTCGAGGATGATGCCGCGCTGGTCGACCGCGATATACGCATCCTGCGACGCCTCGACGATCGCATTGACGCGCTGCTCGCTGGCCCGGACCGCGGCCAGCGCCCGTTCCAGCTCGGCGGTACGCTGCCCGACGCGGGTCTCCAGCGTGGCGTTCAGGTCGCGCAGCTCGGCGCGCTGGCGCAGCAGGTCGGCCACCAGCACGTTGAGGGTGCCGGACAGCGCCTGCACCTCGTAGTAATCGTTAGCGTTCGGCACCAGCTGCAGCGTTTCGCCGCGTCCCAGCCGTTCGGCCGACTCGGCCAGCGCCCCGAGCGGCTGCGTAATGCGGCGCGCCACCAGCACGCCAGCCAGCGAGACCAGCAAGGCCAGTGCCGCGCCGCTCCACAGCGCCTGCGCGCGCAGGCGCCGCACCGGGGCGTAGGCATCTTCCACGTCCTGGCGTACCAGCACGGTCCAGCCCAGGCCCGGATACAGCCCGCGCCCGGTGGTGGCGCCGTAGCCGACCAGGTAAGACACGCCGTCCGGCCAGGTTTCGACCCGGTAGCCGGTGCGCTTGCGCTGCGCCAGTGTCAAGCTGGTGGTGGCGAGCGTGCTGCCCTGCAGGCCGGGTGGCCCGAGCAGCACCGTTCCCTCGGCGCCGGCGATCAGGGCCTGCACCCGGCCGCGCGCTTCCAGCGGGGCGATGATCGAGCGCTCGACGTCCTGCGCCCACTGCCAGGACAGGTGCACGCCCAGCACGCCGGCCGGCCGGCCCTGCAGATCGAAATACGGGAAGGCCACATCGACGAAGCGGCGCGGTTCGCCGTTCTGGCCGGGCAGCAGCGTGGCCAGCTTGACCGCCTCGTGCACGTCGCCCACGTGGACCCCGGCCAGCGCGTTCGCGAACCACGGCCGCTGCGACACGTCGGCCCCTTCCAGCAGGCCGCGCGCCTCGACGATCACGCGGCCGTCCAGGCCGGCCATGCCGAGCCAGTCGTAATAGCCATAGCTTTGCTGGATGTCGGCCAGGATGCGGCGGCGTTCGGCGAGGCTGGCGCCGGGCTCGCGCAGGTCGCGCCGGCCCGCCATCAGGCTGACCTCGCGGTAGCGCTCGGCCATGCCGCGATCGAGCTTGTCGGCGGTCTGGCGCGCCAGTTCGGCCAGGCCGTGTCCGATGGTTTCCTTGGCCTGGTCGGTCGATGCGCGCTCGATCACCTGGACCAGCAGCAGGGTCAGGATCACCGTAAGCAGCGAAAACGCCAGCGCCAGCCACGCGCCGAGGCCGGGCCTGCGGCGCCGGGTGGAAGGAGCGGATCGTGGGTCCATGCTGGCCTCGCGCGTCAAGGTGACGTGTTGCTAACATACCATGGCTACCGCCGGGGCCGCCGCACGGCCGGGGCGGATTTCCGGTAAACTACGCGGTTACTGCACACCGCCGCAAAGATGAGAAACGCCATGTCCACCCAACCCGCCGCCAGTAACCAGCTGCTCGACTATGTCACGTCGTGCGCCCTGCCGACCCCGTGGGCGCAGTTCACGCTGCATGCCTTCGTCGAGCACGGGACCGGCAAGGAGCACCTGGCCATGGTGCTGGGCGAGATCGGCGACGGCGAACCGGTGCTGGCGCGCGTGCACTCCGAATGCCTGACCGGCGACGTGCTGTTCTCGCAGCGCTGCGATTGCGGCGCCCAGCTCGAAGGCGCGCTGCAGCGCATCGCCGAAGAAGGCCGCGGCGTGCTGCTCTACCTGCGCCAGGAAGGCCGCGGCATCGGCCTGCTCAACAAGATCCGCGCCTACCGACTGCAGGAAGCCGGCGCCGACACGGTCGAAGCCAACCTGCAGCTGGGCTTCCACGCCGACGCCCGCAACTACGAACTGTGCAAGCCCATGCTGGCCCAGTTCGGCGTGCGCTCGCTGCGCCTGATGACCAACAACCCGCGCAAGATCGACGCCCTGACCCGCCTGGGCATCGAAGTGGCCGAGCGCGTGCCGCTGCTGGTCAACCGCAATGCCTTCAACAACAGCTACCTCGATACCAAGCAGGCCAAGCTGGGCCACATGATGACGCCGGCGGCCGAGGCAAGCGCCGGGCCGGGCCTGCCCTAACGCGCGCACGGGTGGGCCATCCGGTGGCAAGATAGGCTTTCCTCCTTTGCCATGATCGGACTGCATGAAACGGACTGCCGCCGCCCTCCTGCTCTCCTGTCTTGCGGCGGGCGCAGCCACGGCGCCGCCGCCAAGCCAGACCACCCCGCCCGCCCGCGCCGCCAGCGCCACGCCCGCGCCGCCGCCGCACCTGCCGCCGTCGGCGCCGCCCGGCGTGACCCCGCCAGCGCCCGGCGCCGGTGACACCGACAGCCAGGACGCCCTGCCGCTGCCCTCGTCCGCCGCGCAAGACCTGTATTCCGCCGCGCGCGGCGACCTGCTGCAGATCCGCATGCTGCTCAAGAACGGGCGCACCCAGTCCACCGTCGGCTCGGGCTTCCTGGTCGGCACCGGCAAGCTGGTGGTCACCAACTACCACGTCGTGTCGCAGATGGCGCTCGACCCGGACGTCTACACCGCGGAATTCGTCGACACCGACGGTAACAGCGGCCCGGTCGAACTGATGGCGGTCGACGTGCTGCACGACCTGGCGGTGCTGCGCGTGAACCGGGAAGGCAGCGGCTTCTTCAAGATGCCGGAACGCCCGCTGCGCCTGAACCAGGGCCAGCGCCTGTACTCGCTCGGCAACCCGCTCGACCTTGGCTTTGCGATCTCGGAAGGCGCGTACAACGGCGTGGTCACGCGCAGTTTCTACGACCAGCTGATCTTCAGCGGCACGATCAATTCGGGCATGAGCGGCGGGCCGAGCGTGAACGGCAACGGCACCGTGGCCGGCATCAACGTTTCCAAGCGGCGCGACGGCGAATCGGTCAGCTTCCTGGTGCCGGTGAAGTACGCGCAGGACCTGCTGCGCAAGGTGGCGCACCAGCTGGCGCCGCCGAAGGATTTCAACCGCGTGATCGCCGCCCAGCTGCTGGAACACCAGCGCGTGATGGTCGACCGCCTGCTGGAAGACCCGCTGTCGATCAAGAGCATGGGCCCCTACCTGGTGCCGGTGCGCGAGTCCGGCCAGCTGCGCTGCTGGGGGCGCGCGAACGTGAAGGCGGCCACCGCCTACACACTCGACGCGATGAGCTGCGCGATGGAGTCGGCGGTGTTCGTCTCGGCCCAGCTGCAGACCGGCCACGTGTCGATGACCCACCAGTACATCCGTTCCGACAACCTGGCGCGCCTGCCCTTCGCCGCGTTGGCCAGCCGCCTGTTCCGGGTCGACCAGCCGGGCAGCGCCGGCGACGCGCGCCTGACCAAGCCGGTGTGCACCGAACGCTTCGTCCATACCCGCACCCTGCCGCTGCGCGCCGTGACCTGCGTGCGCGCCTACCGCAAGTTCGAAGGCCTGTACAACTTCACCCTGCTCACGGCCAGCACCAACGCGCCCGAATCGAGCCTGCAAAGCCGCCTCGACGTCACCGGCGTGTCCTACGAAAACGGCATGCGCACCACGCGCGCCTTCCTCGGCGCCTTCGGGCGCAACGTCAAGCGATGAATGGCCCCTGGACCATCGAAATACTGGCCCGCAATGGCGAGGTGCTGCACCGCCACCGCGCAGCCACGCTGCCGGTGCGGGTCGGGCGCGCCTACGACAACGACGTCATCCTCGATGACGACTACGCCGCCGCCCACCACGCCGTGATCGAGGCCGGCGCCGACGGCGCGCTGGTGATGCGCGACCTCGGCACCCGCAATGGCCTGAACCACGGCCGCAAGCGGGTCAAGGAGGTGCAACTGTCGGGCGACACCGTGGTGCGCATGGGCCACACCACGCTGCGCGTGCGCCCGGCCGGCTATCCGGTACCGGCCGAGCTGCTGGACCGCACCATGCACGGCTGGGAAGGCCTGCTGCCCGGCGTGGTGGGCGTGCTGCTGGCCGGGCTGGTGGCGCTGCTGGTGCACTGGCTGCTCGACGCCCAGCCCTTCGAGCTGCTGAACTACGTGCTGGCGCCGGCCGCCGGCATCGGCGTGGGCCTGCTGTGGAGCAGCCTGTGGGCTTTCGTCAACCGCCTGTTCGGGCGCCATGCGCGCCTCGGGCGGCACCTGTTCATCTTCGGCTGCGGCCTGGCGGCGCTGGTGGGCGTGCGCCTGCTGGCGGCGATGGTGGCCTACGCCTACTCGCTCGAATGGCTCACCCGCTACGGCTCGCACGCGGCGGTGGCGACGGTGGCCGGCGTCATCTACTTCCACCTCGCGACCATCAAACCGCCACTACGCCGCCGCCTGCGCGCGATCTGCACCGCGATCGCCCTGGTGGGCTCCAGCCTGGTGCTGATCGCCAACCAGCAGCGCCATGGCCGCGTGGCCGACGAACTCTACATGGCGGTGCTGCTCCCGCCCGAAATGCGGGCCAGCCCGGATGCGACGGTGGCCGAGTACATGGCATCGGTCGACGCCATGCGCGCCGAGCTCGACGCCGAGCGCGGCGGCAAGCCAACAACCGCAGGAAAATAAGGCACTTCGCACTTCGGGGTCAGGTCTGACATTTGGACACGAGCTCTGCATTACTTCGCATCGCACGGCGAAGCCGGCGGGCGTAAGACATGGCCTGGCTACGCTGGCCTAGCAATCTCCGTCGTCTTTGCTTGCCTTGGTGCAATGACGCTCGTACACTGAAATTTCTTGTCGATGAACAGGAAAACTCATGGGCTTATCAGCGTGGTGGCGTAACCGGGGCCGGGACAGTTCGCTTTATCCGCAGGACGAGAATGGCGACGTCTTGTGGGAGATGGCCAAGAGCGGCGATGACCTGGCGAAAGCGAGGAAGATGGATTTTTTCTTCATCTTCCCGGAGAAGGGCGCTGCGCAGCAGTTCTGCGAGCAGGCCGGCCGGCAAGGATATAGGACTTCGCTGTCCTATTTCGAAGCGAAGCAACGGTGGGACGCCGAATGCTCGATGACGCTCGTGCCCACGCATGCGCGGGTCAGCGCGGTGGAAAACCACCTGTCGCTAGCGGCGCAGGCATTGGGCGGCCAGGCCGATGGCTGGGGCTCGTTCTCGCAGGACCAAGATTGATATACAGTCGAGACCGTGTCCAAATGTCAGACCTGACCCCGAAGTTGCCGGTGAACGGGAATCGCAACAGGATCGCCGCCGGCATGGCCTGGCTCCTGTTCTGGGGGCTGATGGTACTGGTCGCGCTCGAGGATCATCGGCGCGACGGGGGGACGGCGTACTGGCAGCCGGTGCTGTGGGAGACCTCGTCGGCGCTGGTCTGCACTGGCTTGCTGCTGTTCCATCGGCGCCTCATGGCGCGCCACGACGCGCTGATCGCCTCGCCCTGGCGCTGGTTCGCGTTGCAGGCGCGCATGCTGCCGGTATACTGGGTCGCCTTCGTGCCGCTGGTGTTCGGGCTGCGCCACGCGGTGTATGCGCTGGCGGGGGCCAGCTACGAGCACGAGACGTGGCCGCAGGTGTTCGTGTACGAGTCGCTCAAGCTCACTGTCTTCATCGGGCTGTTCACCGTCATTGGCTTTGGCTTGCTGTCCTACCGCGAGCTGCTGGGGGCGCGGGTGCGGGCGGAGCAGGCGCATGCCCTGCTGCGCGAGGCGCAGCTGCAGTCGCTGGCGCGGCAGATGCAGCCGCACTTCCTGTTCAACGCGCTCAATACCATCTCGTCGCTGATGCACACCGACGTGGCGCGCGTCGACGCCACCCTGCTGCAGCTGGCCGACATGCTACGCGCCGCGCTGGCGCTGGGCGAGCGGCCGCAGGCAACGCTGGAAGAAGAGCTGCGCCTGGCGCGCGCCTATGCGGGGGTGATGGCGGAGCGCTTCGATGGCCGCGCGACGGTCCACTGGCAGGTCGACGATGCGGTGCTCGGCGTGGCATTGCCGGCGATGAGCGTGCAGCCGCTGCTGGAGAACGTATTCAAGCACACGGTGGAGCGGCGGCGCGCGCCCACCCGCATCACGGTCGGTGCGGTGCGCGAAGGAGCGCAGCTGGTGCTGCGGGTGGAGGACGATGCGGGAATCCTTGGCCAGGACAATGGCGAGGGGCGCGGCATCGGCCTGGCCAACCTGCGCGCGCGGCTGGCGGCGCTGCACGGCAGCAGCGCCAGCGTGGAACTGAGCCAGCTGGCGCCAGCCGGCGTGCGCACGGAGCTGCGGCTGCCATGCGCATCCTGATCGTCGACGACGAGCGCCCGGCGCGCGAACGCCTGCGCCGCATGCTCGCGCTCGAGCCGGGCATCGACGCCATCGTCGATGCGGCCGATGGCCACGAGGCCCTGCGCGTGCTGGAGGCGTTCCGGCCGGACGCGCTGCTGCTCGATGTCGAGATGCCGGAGCTGTCGGGCTTCGACCTGGCCGCCTCGCTGCCCCTGCCTGCGCCGCTGGTGGTGTTCGTCACGGCCTACGACGCGTATGCGCTGCGGGCCTTCGACGCCAATGCCATCGACTACCTGCTCAAGCCCTTCGACCAGGCGCGCCTGCGGCGGGCGC
This sequence comes from Massilia yuzhufengensis, assembly GCF_900112225.1. GTDB lineage: Bacteria > Pseudomonadota > Gammaproteobacteria > Burkholderiales > Burkholderiaceae_D > Telluria > Telluria yuzhufengensis. The sequence continues at coordinate 81,092 of NZ_FOLD01000004.1, forward strand.
TGGAGCGGCTGCGCACGCGCCTGGCTGCCGCCAATGGCGCCGCCGCGGCCACCGGGCTGCCGCCACGCCAGCTGCTGGTGACGGAACGCGGCGCCACCCGCGTGGTGCAGGTGGCCGACATCGAATGGCTGGAGACCGCCGACAATTACGTGGTGCTGCATACGGCCCAGGGCAGCCCGCTGCTGCGCCAGACCCTGGCCGCTCTGCTGGAGCAACTGGGCGGCGGCTTCGTGCGCTGCCACCGGCGCGCGGCGGTGCGAGTGGGCGCGGTCGAGCGCATCGTCGCGCTCGACAAGGGCGACTGCGAACTGGTGCTGCGCAGCGGCGCGGTGGTGCCGTGCAGCCGCCAGTACCGGGCGGCGCTGATGGCCACGCTATAGCCAATCCGCTTCGCCCCAGCCCCGACCCGGTTCGCCCCAAAGCGCTCGCCGCGCTCGTTCCGCCCGGGCATGCTGGCATCACTTCTTCAACGTGAGCCAGCCATGACCCGTGACCTCCCCTTGCCGACAACGCGCCTGTACTTCCTCGACTGGGTGCGCATTCTCGCCTTCTTCGCGCTGATCCTCTACCACACCGGCATGTACTACGTGAGCTGGGACTGGCACGTAAAAAGCCCGTTCGCCGGCACCGGTCCCGAGCCCTTCATGATGATGTCCTCGCCCTGGCGCCTGGGACTGCTGTTCTTCATCGGCGGCGTGGCTGCGAGCCTCATGCTGCGCCGGGCCGGCACCGCCGCCTTCCTGGGCCGCCGCAGCATCCGGCTGCTGGTGCCGCTGGTGTTCGGGATGCTCGTCATCGTGCCGCCGCAGCCGTATTTCGAGGTGGTGGAAAAGCTCGGCTACAGCGATGGCTACGGCGCCTTCATGCGGCTCTACCTGCAGGCCTACAATGGCTTCTGCCGCGAAGACTGCTTGATCCTGCCGACCTGGAACCACCTGTGGTTCGTCGCCTACCTGTGGATCTACACGATGCTGCTGGGGGCCGGCATCGCCCTGCTCGGTCCACGCTTCGACCGCATCGCGGCCCGCACCGGCGCGCTGCTGCAGGGGTGGAAGCTGGTGGTGCTGCCTGCGGCGCTGCTGGCGGCGGCGCGCATCGCGCTGGTCGAGCACTACCCCACCAACCACAGCGTGGTGGGCGACTGGACCAACCACGCGATGTCCTTCCTGCCCTTCGTGCTCGGGGCGCTGGTGGCGCGCGTGCCCGGTTTCTGGAGCCGGCTGGCCGTGCTGCGCTGGCAGGCCTTGGGCGTGGCCGCCTTCGGCTGGACCATGTTCGTGATGTGGGATGCGGTGACCCATGACGTGTTCACGCCCGCGGCGGTGCGCGTGCTGCGGCCGTTCATGGTTGCCGCCTACGCCTTCATGGCCTGGAGCGCGGTGGTGGCGGCCTGCGGATTCGCCCAGCGCCACCTGGACGCCGACGGTCCGGCGCGCCGCTACCTGAACGAGGCGGTGTTTCCGGTGTACATCCTGCACCAGACCCTGATCGTGGTGCTGGCGCATGCGATGCAGCCGCTGCGCATCGCGCCGGGCGCCGAGGCCGTGCTGCTGGTCGTGCTGACCATCACCCTCAGTTTCGCCAGCTTCGAAGTGATACGGCGTGTGCGTGTGCTGCGGCCGCTGTTCGGGCTGGCGCCGCAGCGTCCGCAAGGCTTGAAGGATGCCGCACAGGACGGCACCGGCGCAGGCCCGGTGAGCTCAGTGCGTAGCAGCGCCTGAAGGCCGGCTGTCCTGGGCGCCACGCTGGCCGCCCTGCCCGCTGGCCTGGGCGCCGCGCTGGGCCTCGCCGTCGCCGCTGGCCGCACTACCGGCAGCGCCATTCGGACGCACGAACGGGTCGGCAACATTGCGCATCGCGGCCTGCTGGTCGCGGATGCTGCGCTCGGTTTCCTCGGCGGTGGTGCGCGCCACGTCGTCCACCAGCGCGCGTGCGGTGCGGCTGGTGTTCTGGACGTGCTGCTCGGTCACGCGCGCCAGCTCCACCTGGGCGTCGGCGGCCAGTTGCGAGATGTGGTGCTGGTAGGCGCGCAGTTTTTCGGTGGTGGGCTGGGCCCGCGCCGACGCGGCGCTGAACAGGGTCGACTGGCGTTCGTTGCTCAGCACCTGCTGGCTGGCCAGGGTGCATTCTTCGACCAGGGTTTGCGCCAGCTGGATGTTCAGGTCGCATATTTGCTGGAATGAACGGAATACCGATTTGGACATGTCGTTCAAGAAAGCGGTCTGCGCGTCCATGTGGGAGCGCACGGCCGGGGTCACGGATTGCGAAAAGGGATACATGCATTGACCTCGTGATGGATTGGACTAAATGAGTGGCACGCCACGTCCGGCCGGGCCGGCTCCGCAGCACGAAGCTAGTAGGCTAAAGCCGCTGGCTGGTACGCGGTTGATCTGCGCCAAACGTGCGTGGGTCCTGCTGTCAGCCAGTTGTGCTAGCCGCCGGCAGCGCGGCGCCGCAATCCTTGCAGAACTGCGCATCCGCGGCATGCCCTTCGCTGCCACAGGCGCCGCAGGCGCGCGCCGTCCGCAAGGGGCCGTGGCGGCGGTCGGTGCGCAGGGCCGTCATTTCGGCCGTGACGATACCGGTCGGCACTGCCAGGATGCCCCAGCCGAGCAGCATCATGAACGAGGCGATCGCCTTGCCGAGCGTGGTGTGCGGCGTGATGTCGCCGTAGCCCACCGTGGTCATGGTCACGATGGCCCAGTACATCGCAGTCGGGATGCTGGTGTAGCCGTGCTGCGGCCCTTCGATCACGTACATCAGGGTGCCAAGGATCAGCACCGCCATCAGCACCACCGACAGGAACACCAGGATCTTGCGGCGGCTGTTGGCCAGCGCCTCGGCCAGGCGCGTGTATTCCTCGATGTACAGGGTCAGCTTGAAGATGCGGAACACGCGCAGCAGGCGCAGGATGCGGATGTCGAGCAGCGCTTCGCTGCCCGGCACCAGCAGCGAGACATAGGTGGGCAGGACCGACAGCAGGTCGACGATGCCGAAGAAGCTGGTGGCGTAGCGCAGCGGATGGCGCACGGACAGCAGGCGCGCCACGTATTCCACCGTGAACCCCAGCGTGAAGGCCCATTCGAGCAGGTGCATCGTCCCCGCGTGCCGGCCGCGGATGGCGGGCACGCTGTCGAGCACGACGACGAGGATGCTGAGCAGGATGGCCGCCACCAGCGCGATATCGAAGCGGCGCCCGGCCGGCGAATCGCTGAGGAAGATCAGGTCGTACAGGCGGCCGCGCCAGCCGTCCGGCCGGCCGTAGCGGGCCAGCGCCTTGCTTGCTGCTGGTGCTGGCGCGGCTGTCATCACGGTCACCTGTACGGCGGCCCCTTGAGCTCGACCGTGTTGCGCTCGGGGTCGAGCAGGTACATCGACGGCCCTTCGCCCTCGGCGCCATAGCGCGGCTCGACCGGCCCCGCCGCTACCCCGTGCGCGGCGAGATGGCGCCGGATCGCCGCTTCGTCGAAGGGCTCGAGGCGCAGGCACAGGTGGTCCAGGTTGCGCCCGCCCACGCCCGGCGCCGCGCCCCCTTCGCGGCCGAGCGGGCTGTCCGCCGGCACCAGGTCGATGATCGAGCGCCCGGCCCGCAGCTGGATCAGGCCGATGTCGTCGAGCCGGCGCTCGACCTGGCAGTTGAGCACCGCGCCGTAGAAGGCGATCATGGCATCGAGGTCGGACACGCGCAGCACGACATGGTCGAGCTCACGCACCGCGATCGGATGCTCACCGGGCATGGCGTTCGACCCAGCCGGCGAAGGTGTCGATGAAGGACTGGAAGAAGGCGCGCGAGGCATCGTCGACCAGCCGGTCGCCGTCGTACTTGGCGGCGACCCCGCCGACATAGGCTTCCGGCGCCGGCATGCAGGGCATGTCGAGGAAGGGCAGCATCTGGCGCAGGTGGTGGTTGGCGCCGAAGCCGCCCAGCGCGCCCGGCGACACGCTCACCACCGCGCAGGGCTTGCCGGCGTAGGCCGCCTTGCCATACGGGCGCGAGCCGACGTCGATCGCGTTCTTGAGGGCGCCCGGCACCGAGCGGTTGTATTCCGGCGTGCAGAACAGGATGCCGTCCGCCTGCTTGACGCGCTCGCGGAAGGCAGTGAAGGCGGCCGGCGGATGCTCAGTCTCGTCATCCTGGTTGTACAGCGGCAGGTCGCGGATCTCGACGATCTCGAGCCTCAGGCTGGCCGGGGCCAGTTCGATCATCGACCGCGCCACCTTGCGGGTGAACGAGTCCTTGCGCAGGCTGCCGACGATGACGGCGATATTCCGTGTGGCCATGGTGTTCCTTTCCGGTTCAGACGCAAAACCTGATGTTAACCATTTTTGCAAGATTGCGTTGCTCGTCCGTCAGATGCGCAGGCGCCGCCGCTCCTCGATGAAGCGTTTTAGCCGGGCGGCGCTCATCACGTCCACCGGGTCGCCATGCCAGGCGTAGAGGAAAGGCTGGCCGCCCAGGCGGTCGGTGAGCTTGGCCGACAAGAGAAAGCGCGTGCCGGGCGGATAGCGCCCGGTGTCCAGTAACGCGCGCGAACACTGCACGCGCAAGGTGGTCGCGTAGGCCTGGCCAGGCACCGGCTGGATGCGTAGCCGGCCCGTGCGCGGGTCGGCCTTCGATTCCACCGCCACCTCGCGGTAGGCCCAGGTCTCGCGCGCCATGCTGTCAGCCCTTCGCCACCAGCGCGGCCGGACGCGCCACCGGCGCCTCGCGGATCGGCAGGTTGATCAGCGCGGCGGCCAGCGCCAGCAGGATGTCGGCGTACCACATCCACGTATAGTCGCCGAAGCGCACGAAACTCAGGCCGCCCAGCCAGGCGCCGAAGAAGCCGCCGATCTGGTGCGACAGAAGCGTGAGGCCGAACAGCGTGGCCAGGTAGCGCATGCCGAACAGCTTGCCGACCAGGCCGGCCGTGGGCGGCACGGTGGCCAGCCAGGTGACGCCGAGCGCGCCGGCGAAGATATAAAAGGTCAGCGCGGTCTTGGGCGCCAGCAGGTAGAGCACGATCAGCACGGCGCGGCTGGCGTAGATGATCGCCAGCATCGACTTCATGCGGTAGCGGTTGGCCAGCGCGCCGGCGCCCAGGCTGCCGACGATGTTGAACAGGCCGATCAGCGCCAGCGCCGTGGCCGAGACCCCGGCCGGCAGCCCGCACAGCGCCACTTCCTGCGGCAGGTGGGTCACCAGGAAGGCAATGTGGAAGCCGCAGGTGAAGAAGCCTAGATGCAGGCACAGGTAGCTGCGGTCGCGCATGGCAAGGCGCAGCTGTTCGGTAAGGGTGACGCCGGGCGCGCTGGGTGCGGCGGGAGCGGCCGTTGAAACCAGCGCCGGCGCGGATGGCTTCTTGCCGCGCATGCCCAGCGCCAGCGGGATGGTGAGCAAGGTGGTGGCCGCCATGGTCAGCATCGCCGCCACCCAGCCGGCGCTGGCGATGATTGCCTGCATCAAGGGCGCGAACACGAACTGGCCGAAGGAGCCGCCGGCATTGATGAAGCCGGACGCGAACTGGCGCCGCTCGGCCGGCAAGCGCTGGGCGGTGGCGCCGATCAGGATCGAAAAGCTGCCCGCCCCTGCCCCGGCTGCCGACAGCAGGCCCATGGTGAGTAGCAGGCCCCATTCGGAATCGACGAAAGGCGTGGCGGCGGTGCCGGCGGCGAGCATGATTCCACCGATCACGATCACCCGCGCCGGCCCGTATTTATCGGCGATGGCGCCGAAGATTGGCTGCGAAGCGCCCCACATCAGCTGGGCCACTGCCATCACGAAACTGATGGTGGCGATGCCCAGGCCGGTTGAGGTATTGATCGGCGACAGGAACAGGCCCGTGGTCAGGCGCGCGCCCATCGTGATCATCAGGATGGCGCTGGCGGCCAGGATCAGCATCCAGGCGGCGCGCGGCGTCATGCTTGGTTGGTGGGTCATGTGCGGCTCCTCGGCAGACGGGCCCGACGCCGTTCCCGAGCATTATAGTGCATATGCACGCACATGACACAAGAGCATTATTCCGCCCGGACCAGCAGCGCCACGGCTTCGGCCGCCATGCCCTCTTCGCGCCCGAGGAAGCCGAGCTTCTCGTTGGTCTTGGCCTTGATGTTCACCTGCTGCGGCGCCACGCCCAGGTCTTCGGCGATGCGCGAGACCATCTGCGGGATGTGCGGCGCCATTTTCGGCTGCTGGGCAATGATGGTCGCGTCGATATTGCCGATGGTGTAGCCGGTGGCGACCACCCGGTGCGCCACTTCGCGCAGCAAGGTGCGCGAATCGGCGCCGGCGAACATCGGGTCGGTATCCGGGAAGTGCTTGCCGATGTCGCCCAGGGCGGCCGCGCCCAGCAGCGCATCGATGATGGCGTGCAGCAGTACGTCGGCGTCCGAGTGGCCGAGCAGGCCCAGGCGGTGCGGGATGGTCACGCCGCCGACGATGAGCTTGCGCCCTTCGACCAGCGCGTGGCAGTCATAGCCGGTCCCGATGCGGAAAGGCGGGGTAGGATTATAGGAGGCTTGTACCATGGTTATCTATTCTGTCCGTTGTCGGTGTGCTGCGAGAACGCTGCCAGGTAGAGTTCGGCGATGCGGATGTCGGCCGGCAGCGTGACTTTAAGGTTGCGGGGATGCCCTTCCACCAATCTGGGGGCCAGGCCCAGCGCTTCAACCGCACTGGCGTCATCGGTAATCGCGGACGGGTCGGTCGCCGCGTCCAGCGCGCGGCACAGCAGCTGGTAGCGGAACATCTGCGGGGTCTGGGCCAGCCACAGCCCGTCGCGCGACACCGTCGCCACCTCGCCCGCCACTGCCCGCTTGACGGTGTCGACCACCGGCAGCGCCAGCAGGCCGCCGACCGGGTGCTCACCCGTTTCGACGACCAGGCGCTCGATGAGTTCCGCATCCAGCCCCGGCCTGGCGGCGTCATGCACAAGAACCCAGTCATTCAGGGCCACGCTGCCGTGCAGTGCGCGCAGGCCATTGCGAATCGATTCCATGCGGGTGGCGCCGCCGCAGCGCAGCACCGTCACGCCCTGCCCCGGCACGATGCTATCGATGAACGGATCATCGGCGCTGACCACGACATAGGTATGGGCGATGCGCGGGCTCGAGAGGAAGGCATCGAGCGTGTGGCGCAGCATCGGCTTGCCCCCAATGGGCAGGTACTGCTTGGGACTGCCCGCCGCCATGCGGGCGCCAACCCCGGCCGCGGGAATCAGGGCAAGGTAGCGTGGTACTGCAGCGTTGGTCATGATTTCTTGGGTTTTCGTACAGGACGGATCAGCGACTGTACCTCACCTCCGCAAACCTTGCCGAGGCGGGCATATTCCTGCGGCGAATCGATGGCGGCCTGCAGCGCCTCGACCTTCGCCATTTCGCTTTTAATATACGGCATCCAGCTGCGGTCGATTTCGCGCTGGAGCAGGCCTTGCGCGTGGCCGATGCGCGCATACAGCGGCTTGTCGGCGAAGCGCCGCTCGAGCGCCAGGCGCACCCGGGCCTCGGCCTTGGGCAGGTAGTCGAGGTAGGCGGCCAGGTGGCGCTTTTCGTGCGCCAGCACTTCATCGTAAGCGCAGGAACCGGGCGCGAACTCGCGGCTCACGTAGACCACGATGGGCGGATAGACCAGGCCCACTTCGATGTGCGGGGCGATGCATTCGTAGCCGCTGGCCGGGTCGCTCAGCAGGCGCCCGCCGACGTTGATGCTCACGCGCGACTCGGTGCGCGTGAGGCCCAGCACGACCTGGCCGGCGCGCGCGCCACCCTTCATCGCGGTCAGCGAGCGGTAGCCGATGCTGTTATCGATCCGGAAGCCGTTCTGGGTACCGGTGAGCACCGACAGGGTCTCGCCGATCGTGTCTTCGCAGCGCGCCTGGAAATCGGTGCGCTGGGCCGCGCATGCAGCGGCTGCCCAGCACCACAAAGCGAGCGCGAGCAGCCACTTCATGGGCTCACGCCGGGGTCCAGCTGCCGGACAGGATCTTTTCCAGCCAGAAGGCGCCGATGATGGTCTTCACATCGGTGATCTCGCCGCGCCGCACCATCTCCAGCAGCTCGGGCACGGTAGCGGTGAAGGTTTCCAGGAATTCGCCGTCGTCGAGCTTTTGCTCGCCATCCACCAGGTCTTCGGCCAGGAACAATTCCAGGTGCTCGTCCGAATAGGCAATGGCGTTGTGGATCGTGCAGACGAAGCGCCACTTGCTGGCCGAGTAGCCGGTCTCTTCTTCCAGTTCGCGCTTGGCGCAGGCAAGGTGGTCTTCGCCCGGATCGATCTTCCCGGCCGGGAACTCAATGAATACCTGGGAATTGGGATAGCGGAACTGGCGTTCCAGCAGCACGCGGCCATCGGGCAGCAGCGGCAGGATCACGACGGCGCCCGGGTGGCGGATCAGCTCGCGGTGGCTGGTCTTGCCATCGGGCAGGCGCACCTGGTCGCGTTCTACTTTGAGGAAGGGGCCGTCATAGACGACCCCGCCGTCGATGCGGGTTTCTTTGAGATTGACCGTCATGCAGGCTCCGTTATTGATACACGTAGGGTAGCCGGCTCTGCCGGCCGCGCGTCCAGACCTGGCATGCGCAGCGCAAGGACGTCGCGAGACGCACACGCCGCGCGAACGCGGCCGGCGAAGCCGGCCACCCTACCTAGCGGCGTTGCTTGCGTAAGTACCGAAGGACGAATCCGGGAAACGCCAGCACCAGGAACAGGCAGCCGGTGATCGCATAGAACTCCCAGTTCTGCGCGAACACGCCACCGATCCGGGATTCCAGGGCGCGCGCCAGGAAGCCGACGACAAAGTATAGAACAATTAACTCAAGCAAGCGCAGGGCAAGCGGCTTGGTGCGCGGGGAGCCGTCACCGGCGGGCCTGGCCTTGAGGGAAACAAGGCCGAACACGCGCTCGGTGAGGAAAGGCAGGTTGGCAGCCGCGATCGACATCGCGACTACCAGCCACACAGCCAGGGAAGAATCCAAGCTGGTCTCTTACTTGGCGAGGGTCGCCTGCATGGCGCTGTAGCACACCGCCAGCAGCCAGCCCGGGATCACGCCCAGCACGATCACGGCCAGGCCGTTGAGCGACATCACCACGCGCATGTCGGCCGGGGTGTGGATCGCCGCGGTGTCGGCTGCGTCGTCGAACCAGATGGTCTTGACGATGCGCAGGTAGTAATACGCGCCCACCAGCGAGAACATCACGGCCACGACGGCCAGCCACACCATGCCTGCGTTGGCCACTGCCTGCAGCACGGCCCACTTGGCCATGAAGCCGACCATCGGCGGCACGCCGGCCAGCGAGAACATCAGGATGGTCATGACGATCGCGAACCACGGCGAGCGCTTGCCGAGGCCCTTGAAGTCCGCAATGTTCTCGGCTTCGTGGCCGGCGCGCGCCAGCATCATGATCAGGCCGAAGCTGCCGACCGTGGTCAGCACGTAGGTGATCATGTAGTAGACCGCGGCGCTGTACGAGGAAGCGGCATCGCTGCTGTCGCCGTTCACGACCCCGGTCATCATGCCGAGCAGGACGAAGCCCATCTGCGCGATGGTCGAATAGGCAAGCATGCGCTTGATGTTGGTCTGGGCGATCGCGGTGATGTTGCCGATCGCCAGCGACAGAACGGCCAGCACCATCAGCATCTGCTGCCAGTCGAAGGCCATGGCAGGCAGGGCTTCGACCAGGATGCGGATGGTCATGGCGAGGGTGGCCAGCTTCGGCGCACCGCCCAGCAGCAAGGTGACCGCGGTCGGCGAACCCTGGTAGACGTCCGGCACCCACATGTGGAACGGGACGGCGCCGAGCTTGAAGGCCAGGCCGGCGACGATGAACACCAGGCCGAACACCAGGATGGTCGGGTTGGCGCCATTGGCGGCGGTGACCTGTCCGATGGTGGTGATGTCGAGCGTGCCGGTGGCGCCGTAGACCATCGAGATGCCATACAGCAGGAAGCCCGAAGCCAGTGCGCCGAGGATGAAGTACTTCATCGCCGCTTCGGTCGAGACCGCGTGATCGCGGCGCAGTGCCACCAGCGCGTATAGCGACAGCGACATCAGTTCCAGGCCCAGGTAGAGCGACAGCATGCTGTTACCCGAGATCATGATCATCTGGCCCAGCATCGAGAACAGGGCGAGCACGTAGAACTCGCCGCCCAGGTTACCGGACATCATGCCGCGGTCGCCCGAATACTGGCGCGAATACACCAGGGTCATGGCGGTGGCCAGGTAGGTGAACAGCTTGAGCAGGTTGCCCAGCGGGTCGGACACGTACATGCCGCTGAAGGTGTACACCGTCGCGCCGGAATTGAAATCGGCGAACGAGAGCACGGCGCAGCCGCCGATGGTCAGCAAGGTCAGCGCGTAGGTCAGGTTGCGCTTGCCTTCCTTCAGGAACATATCGATCAGCAAGATCGCGGAAGCCGCGATCAGCAGGAAGATTTCGGCATAGACCGGCACCAGGTTGGTGTCGGCCGCCGTGAGCAGGGTGGAGTTGATTTCGTTCATGGCTTATTTAGGGCACTTTGCTGACTGCGACGTGTTGCAGGAGGTCCGAGACCGAGACCTGCAGCGTTTCTGCGATAGGCGCCGGGTACAGGCCCATCCACAGGGTGGCGATGGCCAGCACGCCCAGGATGAAGAATTCGCGGCCGTTCAGGTCGGTCAGGGCGGCGACGTTCTTGTTGCCCACCGGGCCGAACACGACGCGCTTGACCATCCACAGCGAGTAGGCCGCGCCCAGGATGAGGGCGGTGCCAGCCAGCAGGCCAGTCCAGAAGTTGAACTCGACGGCGCCCAGGATGACCATGAATTCGCCGATGAAGCCCGAGGTGGCGGGCAGGCCGGCATTGGCCATCGAGAACAGCACGGCGAAGGCGGCGAACTTCGGCATCGTGTTGACCACTCCTCCGTAGTCGGCGATTTCACGCGAGTGCACGCGGTCGTACAGCACGCCGATGCACAGGAACATCGCGCCCGACACGAAGCCGTGCGAGATCGACTGCATCAGGCCGCCCTGCACGCCCATGTCGTTGAAGATGAAGAAGCCCAGGGTCACGAAACCCATGTGCGCGATCGACGAATAGGCGACCAGTTTCTTCATGTCCTTCTGCACTAGGGCCACCAGGCCGATGTAGATCACGGCAATCAAGGAAAGCACGATGACGACCGGGGCCAGGTAGTGCGAGGCGTCCGGGGTGATCGGCAGCGAGAAGCGCAGGAAACCGTAGGCGCCCAACTTCAGCATGATCGCGGCCAGCACCACGGAACCGCCGGTCGGCGCTTCCACGTGGGCGTCCGGCAGCCAGGTGTGCACCGGCCACATCGGCACCTTCACGGCGAAAGCCATGAAGAAGGCCACGAAGATCAGGATCTGCTCGTTGAGCGTGAGCGGCAGCTTGTGCCATTCGAGGATGTCGAAGGAGCCCGAAGCGTTATACAGGTAGACGATCGCGACCAGGGTCAGCAGCGAGCCGAAGAACGTGTACAGGAAGAACTTGAATGCTGCATACACCCGGTTCGGGCCGCCAAACACGCCGATGATGATGTACATCGGGATCAAGGTGGCTTCGAAGAAGAAGTAGAACAGCAAGCCGTCCATCGACACGAACACGCCGATCATCAGGCCCGACAGGATCAGGAAGGAACCCATGTACTGGCCGACGCGCTCGTCGATCACTTCCCAGGCCGCCAGCACCACGATGATGGTGATGAAGGCGGTCAGCGGGACGAACCACAGCGACAGGCCGTCGACGCCGAGCTTGTAGAACACGTTGAAGCGCTCGATCCAGCTGGCCACTTCATAGAACTGCATGCCGTGGGCGGCGCTGTCGAAGTTCATGATCAGCGGCAGGGTCGGCAGGAAGGCGACCACGGCGCCGCTGAGTGCCAGCATCCGGGTCAGCCCCTTGTTGCCTTCGCGTCCGATGGCCAAAATAATCAGGCCGAACAGGATCGGGAGCCAGATCGCCAGGCTCAGGTAAGGAGGAAATGTAGAAATTGACTGCATCATTTTTCGCTTTTCTTATCGTGTCCTGATTAACCGCGCCAGAACGGGAAGAAGTACAGCAGGGTTGCCAGCACGCCGGCGATCATGAAGAACGCGTAGTGATAGATGTAGCCCGTCTGGATGTTCCGCACCACGGTCGAGAACCAGCCGACCAGCTTGGCCGAGCCGTTGACCAGCAGGCCGTCGATCAGGCCACGGTCGCCCACTTTCCACAGGCCGCCGCCCACGGCGCGCGCGCCGCCGGCGAACACTGCCTGGTTGAACTTGTCCATGTAGTACTTGTTGTCCAGCAGGGTGTGCAGGAACTTGAACTTGGCATAGAACCAGGCCGGGACGCGCGGGTTGATCATGTAGCAGTAGTAGGCGGCAACGACACCAGCCAGCGCCAGCCAGAACGGTGCGGTCTGCAGGCCGTGGATCGCCATCGCGGCCGCGCCATGGAACTCTTCGCGCAGGGTCGCCATCGCGGTGTGGTTCTCGCCGATGAAGATCACGTCCTTGAAGAAGTCGCCGTGCAGCATCGGGCCGATCGCCAGGTAACCGATGATCACCGACGGGATCGCCAGCAGGATCAGCGGCAGGGTCACGACCAGCGGCGACTCGTGCGGCTTGTCGCCCGGCTGCAGGCCATGGTGGTGATGGTCGTCGCCATGGTCGTCGTGAGCGTCTTCTTCGTGGTGGGCATCCGAATCATGCCCTTCGCTGTGCTTGACCGGATGGTTCCAGCGCGATTCGCCATGGAACACCAGGAAGTACATGCGGAACGAGTAGAAGGCGGTCACGAACACGCCGGCCAGCACCGCAAAGTTCGCGAAGCCTGCGCCCGGGATGTTCGACGCGTGCACCGCTTCGATGATCGAATCTTTCGAGTAGAAACCGGCGAAGAACGGGGTGCCGATCAGGGCCAGCGAACCGAGCAGCGAAGTGATCCAGGTGATCGGCATGTACTTGCGCAGGCCGCCCATGTTGCGCATGTCCTGGTCATGGTGCATGCCGATGATGACCGAACCGGCGCCAAGGAAGAGCAGCGCCTTGAAGAAGGCGTGGGTCATCAGGTGGAACACGGCCACCGAGTAGGCCGAGGCGCCCAGCGCCACGGTCATGTAGCCCAGCTGCGACAGCGTCGAGTAAGCGACCACGCGCTTGATGTCGTTCTGGATGATGCCCAGGAAGCCCATGAACAGCGCGGTGATCGAACCGATGACGATGACGAAGCTCAAGGCGGTATCGGACAGCTCGAACAGCGGCGACATGCGGGCCACCATGAAGATGCCGGCGGTCACCATGGTCGCGGCGTGGATCAGGGCCGAGATCGGGGTTGGGCCTTCCATCGAGTCCGGCAGCCAGACGTGCAGCGGGAACTGGGCCGATTTGCCCATGGCGCCGATGAACAGGCAGATACAGGCGGCGGTGAGCAGCGGCCAGTCGGTGCCCGGCACCGTCATGGTCGCCAGCGTGGCGCTTTTCGCGAACACTTCGTCGTACTGCATCGAGCCGGCGGCGGCCAGCAGCAGGCCGATACCGAGGATGAAGCCGAAGTCGCCCACGCGATTGACCAGGAAGGCCTTCATGTTGGCGAAGATCGCGGTCGGGCGGGTGTACCAGAAGCCGATCAGCAGGTAAGAGACCAGGCCCACCGCTTCCCAGCCGAAGAACAGCTGCAGGAAGTTGTTGGACATGACCAGCATCAGCATCGAGAACGTGAACAGCGAGATGTACGAGAAGAAGCGGTTATAGCCTTCGTCCTCGGCCATGTAGCCGATCGTGTAGATGTGCACCATCAGCGACACCGAGGTCACCACGCACATCATCATTGCCGACAGCGCGTCGATCTGGAAGCCCACCGCCAGCTTGAGGCCGGCGACGTTCATCCAGGTATAGATGTCGCCATTGAAAGTCGCACCATCCATGACGGCCATCAGGGTCTGCACCGAGATGACCAGCGCAATGAACACGCCGAGGATGGTTGCCGTGTGGGAGACCTTGCGGCCGACCACGTTGCCGAAGAACTTGGTGCCGAGCAGGCCGGCGATTGCCGAGCCCACGAGCGGCGCCAGCGGTACCGCCAGCAGAAGATCAGGATTGAGGATTTGCCCCGCCATATTGAACCTTAGTCGTTATTTTATCTATCCAGCCGAGACCGTCAGCCCTTGAGGCTGTCGAGGTCTTCCACATTGATCGTGTCCAGGTTACGGAACAGGACCACCAGGATCGCCAGGCCAATCGCCGATTCGGCGGCCGCGACGGTCAAAATGAAGAACACGAAGATCTGCCCCGCCGCGTCGCCCAGGTAGTGAGAAAACGCGATGAAGTTCAGGTTCACTGCCAGCAGCATCAGCTCGATGGCCATCAGCAGGATGATGATGTTCTTCCGGTTCATGAAGATACCGATGATCGAGATCGCGAACAGGATCGCGCCCAGGATCAGGTAGTGTGCGAGCGACAAAGTCATGGAGCCTCCTTCGGTGCTGCGGCAGCTGCAGCTTGCGCTGCCGCCTCGACGTTCGCGGCGTCGATCGCGCGCTGGTTGACCGCATCCATCTTGACGATGCGCAGGCGGTCGTTACGCTGGACGCGGACGGCGAGGCCCGGGTCGATTGCTTTGGTGTCCTTGCGCTTGCGCAGGGTCAGGGCGACTGCGGCGACGATCGCCACCAGCAGGATCACGGCGGCGATCTCGAAGCCGTAGATGTACTTGGTGTAGATCAGCAAGCCCAGTTCCTTGGTGCCGCCGATGTTCAGCGCGGCGGCCTCGGCCGACAGATCGGTCAAGTTGTACGCGCGGTACAGCACGGCGGACATTTCCAGCACGATCAATGCCCCGATGGCCGACGCCAGCGGCAGGTAGCCCCAGAAGCCTTCGCGCATGCGGTCGATATTAATGTCGAGCATCATGACGACGAAGAGGAACAGCACCATCACGGCGCCGACATACACCAGCACCAGCACGATGGCCAGGAACTCGGCCTTGAGCAGCAGCCAGATGCCGGCCGCGTTGAAGAAGGCGAGCACCAGGAACAGCGCGGCGTGGACCGAGTTCTTGGTGGTGATGACAAACAGGCTCGCCACCACCATGACGGTGGCGAACACGTAGAACAGACCAGTTGTGAATTCCATGACTTGACAGCCTTTTCTTATCGGTACTTCGCGTCCGCCTCGCGGGCGGCGGCGATGTCGGCTTCATAGCGGTCGCCCACGGCCAGCAGCATCTCTTTGGTGTAGTAGAGGTCGCCGCGTTTCTCGCCGTGGTATTCCAGCACGTGGGTTTCGACGATCGAGTCCACCGGGCAGGATTCTTCGCAGAAGCCGCAGAAGATGCACTTGGTCAGGTCGATGTCGTAGCGCGTGGTGCGGCGGGTGCCGTCCTCGCGCTGGCTCGACTCGATCGTGATCGCCATGGCCGGGCAGACTGCCTCGCACAGCTTGCAGGCGATGCAGCGCTCTTCCCCGTTGGGGTAGCGGCGCAGCGCATGCAGGCCGCGGAAGCGGTTCGACATCGGCGTCTTCTCTTCCGGGTACTGGACCGTGATCTTGCGCGACAGCGCATACTTGCCGGTCAGGGCCAGGCCCTTGAAGAGTTCGGTCAGCATCAGGCTGCCGACGATTTCTTTAATCCGATTCATTTTTCTCTCTTACTTCCAGATGTTCCATGGCGTCTGCATCCAGGCGGCGACGAACACCAGCCAGATCAGGGTCAGCGGAATGAAGACTTTCCAGCCCAGGCGCATGATCTGGTCATAGCGATAGCGCGGGAAGGTGCCGCGGACCCAGATCATCAGCGAAACCAGTGCGAACATCTTCGCGAACAGCCAGAAGAAGCCGACCAGCGGACCGAAGTCGAGGAAAGCGAACGGCGCCGACCAGCCACCCAGGAACATGATCGATGCCAGCGTGGCGATCAGGATCATGTTGGCGTATTCGGCCAGCATGAACATCGCGTAGGACATGCCCGAATATTCCACCATGTGGCCGGCCACGATTTCCGACTCGCCCTCGACCACGTCGAACGGGTGGCGGTTACATTCGGCCAGGCCGGACACGAAGTAGATCACGAACAGCGGGAACAGCGGCAGCCAGTTCCACGACAGGAAGTTCAGGCCCATGCCGGCGAAGGTACCGGCCTGCTGGCCCAGCACGATGTCCGAGAAGTTCAGGCTGCCCGACACCATCAGCACCACGACCATCACGAAGCCCATCGGGATTTCGTAGGAGATCATCTGGGCCGAGGCGCGCATCGCGCCCATGAACGAGTACTTCGAGTTCGAGGCCCAGCCGGCGATGATGATGCCGTAGACTTCCATCGAGGTGATCGCCAGCAGCAGCAGCAGGCCGGCGTTCACGTTGGCCAGTGCGGCTTGCGGGCCGAACGGGACCACCGACCAGGCCGCCAGCGCCGGCATGATGGTCATGATCGGACCGATCACGAACAGGCTGGTGGTGGCCTTGGTCGGGATGACGATTTCCTTGAACAGCAGCTTGACCGCATCGGCGATCGGCTGCAGCAAGCCGCCGGGACCGACGCGGTTCGGACCGACGCGGATCTGGATCCAGCCGATCAGCTTGCGCTCCCACAGGGTGGCGTAGGCGACCAGGCCCATCAGCGGCAGCAGCACGCACAGGATCTTGATCACCGTCCAGATCACTGGCCAGACCGGCGCGATCGGGCTGGCGGCGCCCATGTCATAAAAACTATCGATAAATCCGGGCTGTGCCATTACTTGCCCTCCCCTGCTTTTTCAACCGCTTTTTCCACGTTAATTGCTCCGAACATTGCACCCAGGCCGGCCACGGCCGAATGGCCGGCGGCGACGCGCACGGCGTTCGACGGCAGGCGTGCATCCACGCCGGCAACCAGCACGGCGCTGCCCGAACCCTGGATCACGCGCACGCGGTCACCGTCGACGACGCCGATCTGCTCGGCGATGGCCTTCGAAAGCTTGACCAGCGGCGCGTTGGCGTCGACGGTGCGCTGCAGCGGCTCGGAACGGCGCGCCAGGGCGTCGGTGAAGTAGATCGGCACGTCGGTGACGCGCTCGAACTGGCCGGCGGCGTTGTAGGCGGCAGCCGACGGCGCCAGCCTGGCGACGTTGTTCAGCTTGGCCGACAGGTCGGTATTGCCCTTGCCGATGGCTTCGTCGCGGATCGATTCCGAGGTTTCGTAGTCGAAGCCCGACAGGCCCAGCAGGTTGCCCAGCACGCGCAGCACTTTCCAGGCCGGGCGGGTCTCGCCCAGCGGTTTCACGGTGCCGTTGAAGCTCTGGGCACGGCCTTCGCAGTTCACGAAAGTACCGGCGGTCTCGCTGAACGGCGCGATCGGCAGCAGCACGTCGGCGAAGTCCATGCCGTGCTTGAAGGCCGACATCGCGACGACCATCTCGGCGCCATCGAGGCAGGCGCGCGCCTGCTGCGGATTGGCCGCATCGAGTTCCGGCTCCGCGTTCAGCAGCACATAGGCCTTCTTCGGCGTGGCGAACACGGCTTCCTTGCCGGTGGCGCCAACGATGTGGCCGCCGACGGTGTTCGCTGCTTCGACCAGGTAGCCGAAGCTGCAGCCGGTCTGTTCGGCGATCCATTGCGCCGCAGCGTGGATCTTGGCCGCTTCCGGATGGTGCGCAGCCGAGTTACCCAGCAGGATCGCGCCAGGGAAATCGTTGCCGGTCAGCGACTCGGCGATGGCTTTCGCCGCGTTGCCCACTTCCGTGTTTTCGAAACCGGCCGGGGCAGCACTGCCCTTGGCGCCGGCAATCGCCGACACCACTTCCGACAGCGCAGCCAGCCAGTCGCCCGGCGCTGCGATCAGTTTGTTCGCAACCGGCATCAGCAGGTCGTCGTCAAGCGCTTGCAGCAGCGACAGCTTGGCGCCGCCCTTGGTGGCGGTGCGCAGGCGCGTGGCGACCAGCGGATGGTCCTTGCGCAGCGAGGAACCGATGACGAAGGCGCGCTTCAGGGCCGAGATGCCGGTGATCGGCATGCCCAGCCATGGCGTGACCTGGCCGTCGAGCGAGAAGTCGGTCTGGCGCAGGCGGAACTCGATGTTGTCGGAACCGATGCCGCGCACGGTCTTGTTGAGCAGGTAGAGCTCTTCCAGCGTCGAGTGCGCAGTGGCGACGGCGGCGATGCTGTCCGCGCCATGCTCATGACGGATGTTGCGCAGGCCGTGGGCCACGTATTCGAGCGCGGTCTGCCAGTCGGTTTCCTGCCACACGCCGCCCTGCTTGAGCATCGGGGTCGTCAGGCGATCGGCATTGTCCAGCGCTTCGTAGGAGAAGCGGTCCTTGTCCGAGATCCAGCATTCGTTGATCGCTTCGTTTTCCAGCGGCAGCACGCGCATGACCTTGCCGCCCTTGACCTGGACGATCAGGTTGGTGCCGAGCGAATCGTGCGGCGACACCGACTTGCGGCGCGACAGTTCCCAGGACCTAGCCGAGTAGCGGAATGGCTTGCTGGTGAGCGCGCCGACCGGGCACAGGTCGATCATGTTGCCGGACACTTCCGAGTCGACAGTCTTGCCCACAAACGTCGTGATTTCCGAGTGCTCGCCACGGCCGACCATCCCGAATTCCATCACGCCGGCCACTTCCTGGCCGAACCGCACGCAGCGGGTGCACTGGATGCAGCGCGCCATCTCTTCCATCGAGATCAGCGGGCCGGCCTCTTTCGGGGCCACCACGCGCTTTTCTTCGTCGTAGCGCGAATTGCTCTTGCCATAGCCGACGGCCAGATCCTGCAGCTGGCATTCGCCGCCCTGGTCGCAGATCGGGCAATCCAGCGGGTGGTTAATGAGCAGGAATTCCATCACCGACTTCTGCGCCTGCACCGCCTTGTCGCTGTGGGTGCGCACGATCATGCCGGGCGAGACCGGGGTCGCGCAGGCAGGCATCGGTTTCGGCGCCTTTTCCACTTCGACCAGGCACATGCGGCAGTTCGCAGCGATCGACAATTTCTTGTGATAGCAGAAGTGCGGAATGTAAGTTCCGAGTTTGTTTGCGGCGTCCATCACCATGGAACCTGGTGCGACTTCGACTTTTTTGCCGTCTAATTCAATTTCAACCATTTGATCGTTACCTGACCTGGTTTAAAGGTATGCGGGCACGAGACAGTGCTTGTGCTCGATGTGATATTCGAATTCCTCGCGGAAGTTCTTGATCATCGCTTCCACTGGCATCGCCGCGGCATCACCGAGGGCGCAAATGGTGCGGCCCTTGATGTTGAAGGCGATGTTGTTCAGCAGGTCCATGTCTTCCGGACGGCCTTTGCCGTTTTCAATGCGGTGCACCATGCGGTACATCCAGCCGGTGCCTTCGCGGCAAGGCGTGCACTGGCCGCAGGACTCTTCGTAATAGAAGTACGACAGGCGCAGCAGCGACTTGACCATGCAGCGGGTCTCGTCCATGACGATCACGGCGCCCGAACCGAGCATCGAGCCGGCCTTGGCGATCGAGTCGTAGTCCAGGTCGGTGTCCATCATGACGTCGCCGCGCACGACCGGCGCCGACGAACCGCCAGGAATCACGGCCTTGATCTTCTTGCCGCCGCGCATACCACCGGCCAGCTCCATCAGCTTGGCGAACGGGGTGCCCAGTGGGACTTCGTAATTGCCCGGACGCTCGACGTCGCCCGAGATCGAGAAGATCTTGGTGCCGCCGTTGTTCGGCTTGCCCAGCGCCATGTAGTTCTCGGCGCCGAGGTTCAGCAGGAACGGAACGGCTGCGAAGGTCTCGGTGTTGTTGATCGTGGTCGGCTTGCCGTACAGGCCGAACGAGGCCGGGAACGGCGGCTTGAAGCGCGGCTGTCCCTTCTTGCCTTCGAGCGACTCGAGCAGCGCGGTTTCTTCGCCGCAGATGTAGGCGCCGTAGCCGTGGTGGGCGTGCAGCTGGAAGCTGAACGACGACCCCATGATGTTATCGCCCAGGAAACCGGCGGCGCGCGCCTCTTCCAGTGCCTCTTCGAAGCGCAGGTATTCCGCGAAGATCTCGCCGTGGATGTAGTTGTAGCCCACGGTGATGCCCATCGCGTAGGCGCCGATGGCCATGCCTTCGATCAGCGCGTGCGGGTTATAACGGATGATGTCGCGGTCCTTGAAGGTACCCGGCTCGCCTTCGTCCGTATTGCAAACCAAGTATTTCTGGCCCGGGTACTGGCGCGGCATGAAGCTCCACTTCAGGCCGGTCGGGAAACCGGCGCCGCCGCGGCCGCGCAGGCCCGAGGCCTTCAGGTCGGCGATGATCTGTTCCGGCGAGATGCCTTCTTCGATGATCTTGCGCAGCGCCGAATAGCCGCCACGTTTCACGTAGTCGGCCAGGTGCCAGTTCTCGCCGTTGAGGTCCTTGAGGATCAGCGGATTGATGTGACGGTCGTGCAGGCTGGTCATTTGTTCAGTTCCTCAAGCAGGGCGTCGATCTTCTCGTCGCTCATGAACGAGCACATCTGGTGGTTGTTCACCAGCATGACGGGCGCGTCGCCGCAGGCGCCCATGCACTCGCCTTCCATCAGCGTGAACTTGCCGTCCGCCGTGGTGTCGCGGAAGCCGATGCCCAGCGCGTCCTTGATGCGCTTGGCGGCGCGTTCGCCGCCCGACAGCGCGCATGGCAGGTTGGTGCACACGGTGATCTTGTGCTGGCCGACCGGCTTGATGTTGTACATGTTGTAGAAGGTCGCCACTTCCTGCACGGCGATGGCCGGCATGCCGATGTAGTCGGCGACTTCCTGCATGGTGTCCGGCGACAGCCAGCCCAGTTCGACCTGGGCGTGGGCCAGCGAGGCCATCACGGCCGACTGGCGCTGGTCGGCCGGGTACTTGGCCAGCTCGCGATCGATTTTTTTATAGCATTCCTGCGATAACATAATTCTTCCTCTTACCGGTCGATACTGCCGAACACGATGTCCTGCGTGCCGATGATGGTGACGGCGTCGGCGATCATGTGGCCGCGCGCCATTTCGTCCAGGCTCTGCAGGTGGGCATAGTCCGGGGTGCGGATCTTCAGGCGGTACGGCTTGTTGGCGCCGTCCGACACGATGTAGATGCCGAACTCGCCCTTCGGGTGCTCGATCGCGGCATACGCCTCGCCTTCGGGCACGTGGAAGCCTTCGGTGAACAGCTTGAAGTGGTGGATCAGCGATTCCATGTTGGACTTCATGTCCATCCGGTTCGGCGGCACGATCTTGTGGTTGTCGATCATGACCGGGCCCGGGTTGGTGGCCAGCCAGGCGACGCACTGCTTGATGATGCGGTTCGACTGGCGCATCTCTTCGATGCGCACCAGGTAGCGGTCATACGAGTCGCCATTGGTGCCCACCGGGATGTCGAAGTCCATCTTGTCGTAGACGGCGTAGGGCTGCTGCTTGCGCAGGTCCCAGGCCACGCCCGAACCGCGCAGCATGGCGCCGGTGAAGCCCATGGCCTTCGCGTCTTCCGGCGACACCACGCCGATGCCGACCGTGCGCTGTTTCCAGATACGGTTATCGGTCAGCAGGGTCTCGTATTCGTCGACATAGCCGTCGAAGCGCTTGGTGAACGCGCTGATGAAGTCGAGCACCGAACCCTGGCGGTCTTCGTTCAGGGCGTCGATGGCTTTCTTCGAACGGATCGGCGATTCGCGGTGCTGCGGCATGCGGTCCGGCAGGTCGCGGTAGACGCCGCCCGGGCGGTAGTAGGCCGCGTGCATGCGCGCGCCCGACACCGCCTCGTAGACGTCGAACAGGTCTTCACGGTCGCGGAAGGCGTACAGGAACGGACCCATGGCGCCGATGTCGAGCGCGTGCGCGCCCAGCCACATCAGGTGGTTCAGGATGCGGGTGATCTCGTCGAACATGACGCGGATGTACTGCGCGCGCACCGGGGCTTCCACGCCCAGCAGCTTTTCCACGGCCAGCACGTAGCCGTGCTCGTTGCACATCATCGACACGTAGTCGAGGCGGTCCATGTACGGGACCGACTGCAGGTAGGTGCGGGTCTCGGCCAGCTTCTCGGTGCCGCGGTGCAGCAGGCCGATGTGCGGGTCGGCGCGCTGGATCACTTCGCCGTCCAGCTCCAGCACCAGGCGCAGCACGCCGTGCGCTGCCGGGTGCTGCGGACCAAAGTTCAGGGTGTAATTCTTAAGCTCAGCCATTATTTCGTCCCGTAGGTTTCTTCGCGGATCACGCGCGGGATGTTCTCGCGCGGTTCGATCGTCACCGGCTGGTAGATCACGCGTTTCTGTTCTGGGTCGTAGCGCATTTCGACGTAACCCGTGATCGGGAAGTCCTTGCGGAACGGGTGGCCGATGAAGCCGTAGTCGGTCAGGATGCGGCGCAGGTCGCCGTGGCCGTCGAACAGGATGCCGAACAAATCGAAGGCTTCGCGTTCGTACCAGTTGGCGGCGCGCCAGATGCCGGTGACCGACTCCACCAGCGGCATGTCGTCGTCCGGGCAGAACACGCGCACGCGCACGCGCCAGTTGTGTTCGACCGACAGCAGGTGGGTGGTGACGGCGAAACGCAGGCCGTCCCAGGTGCCTTCGCCGTACTGCGAATAGTCGACGCCGCAAAGGTCGATCAGCTGTTCGAAGGCCAGGCTTGGCGCATCGCGCAGGGTCTGCATCGATGCCAGGTAGTCGGCGGCCTTGACCACCACAGTTACTTCGCCCAGCGCCGAACTAATGGCAGCGCCCTCGCCCAGAGCATGTTTCAGGGCGAGTTCAAGGGATTCGAGTTTAGTCGTCATGGTGTGTCGCTGTTCTTAGCGCGCGATGGTGTTGGTGCGCTTGATCTTGTTCTGCAGCTGCATGATGCCGTACAGCAGGGCTTCCGCAGTCGGCGGGCAGCCCGGCACGTAGACGTCGACCGGGACGATGCGGTCGCAACCGCGCACCACCGAATACGAGTAGTGGTAGTAGCCGCCGCCATTGGCGCAGGAACCCATCGAGATCACCCAGCGCGGCTCGGCCATCTGGTCGTACACCTTGCGCAGCGCCGGCGCCATCTTGTTGCACAGCGTGCCGGCGACAATCATGACGTCGGACTGGCGCGGCGATGGGCGGAACACAATGCCAAAACGGTCGAGATCGTAGCGGGCTGCGCCCACATGCATCATCTCGACCGCGCAGCAAGCCAGGCCGAACGTCATCGGGAACATCGACCCGGTACGCGCCCAGTTGATCAGCTTATCGGCTGTGGTGGTAATGAAACCTTCGTTTAATACGCCTTCAATTGCCATGGCTTATTCCCAATCAAGGGCACCTTTCTTCCAGATGTACCAGAAACCGACGACGAATTCGGCGATAAACACCATCATCGTGACAAAGCCGGTCCAGCCCAGTTCGCGCATCGAGACGCCCCATGGGAAGAAGAATGCCGTTTCCAGATCAAACAAAATAAACAGGATCGCGACCAGGTAGTACCGGACGTCGAACTTCATGCGCGCGTCTTCGAAGGCTTCGAAGCCGCATTCATACGGGGACAGCTTGGCTGCGTCGGGACGGTGCGGACCGAGCAGGCGGCCGAGCACCTGGGGAGCGACACCAACGCCGACGCCAATCAGGATAAAGAGAAGAACGGGGAAATAATTTTCGAGGTTCACGTTGAAGCCTATCTGAACGATCGGTTAATGAAACACTGCAGGGCTGCAGCGCCGATTCGAACGGCCGATCGTGCGACTTCCACAATGACCACCCGAATCGTAAAAAAAGCCAGCGCAGGCAGGAGAGCGATTGCTCGTTGCGCCCTTGCTGGCTTCTTTGCATCTTGGTGCCGACGGCGAGACTCGAACTCGCACAGCTTGCGCCACTACCCCCTCAAGATAGCGTGTCTACCAATTTCACCACGTCGGCTGGAGACCAGTATTTTACCCTGCTTTAGCACTACTTTTCAATGCACAAATTGCGCTATCACAAGGAAATTACGCAATTACTCAACAATTTCTTGAGGCTTGCCGAACTTTACAGCAGGGTCGGCAGCATTGACTGGGAATTACGCCCAGGCTACGGGCAAAGGGCCCCACAGCGAGCCGCATTCTACCCCTAAACGCGAACCGGCGTGCGGCGCGTTCAGGATCACAATATTGCTTACTTGGTAGCGGGCGCCGGTGCGGCTGGCACGGCGGCGGCCGGGGCCGGTGCGGCGGCGGCAGGAACGTCGTTCACCGGTGCGGCCGGGGCCGTAGCCGCCGGAGCGGCTGCCGGCACGTCGTTCGGGATACCCGAAGCCGGCGCCTGCTTGACCGGCACGGTCACGCGGTCCATCACGCCGCCGTCGGGGCCGCTGCTGCGGGTGTTGCTGAAATATGCCAGCGCCAGGGTCGAGGCGAAGAAGATGGCGGCGGCAACGGCGGTCGACTTCGACAGGAAGTTCGAGGAGCCCGAGGCGCCGAACAGGCTGCCCGAGGCGCCCGAACCGAAGGCGGCGCCCATGTCGGCGCCCTTGCCGTGCTGGACCAGCACCAGGCCGATGATGGCCAGGGCCGAAATAACCTGCACAACAATAACCAGATTCAACAGGGTGTTCATTGCAATTCCATTTCCAAGTTAACGACGTGTTTAAATTCTGTACTGTAAATTAAGGTGCGGCGCGGATGATGCTGAGGAAATCCGCCGCTTTCAGCGCGGCGCCACCGATCAGGCCGCCGTCGATGTCCGGCTGCGCCATCAGGTCCGCCGCATTATCCGGCTTCATGCTGCCGCCGTACAGCACCAGCGTGTTTTCCGCGGCCTCGGCGTTGCAGGCACGCAGCTTTTCGCGCAGGGCGGCGTGGACTTCCTGGGCCATTTCCGGGGTGGCGGTCTTGCCGGTGCCGATCGCCCACACGGGCTCGTAGGCGACGACGATCCGGGCCACGGCGTCCTGGCCAATCTTGTCCAGCACCGCGCCGAGCTGGGCGCCGACCACTTCCATGGTCTGCCCTGCTTCGCGCTGCGCCAGCGTTTCGCCGACGCAGACGATCGGGGTCATGCCCGCGTCCAGCAGCGCCTTGGTCTTCTTCGCCACCAGTTCGTCCGACTCGCCATGGTAGGCGCGGCGCTCGGAATGGCCGACGATGACGTAGCGGCAACCGAACTCCTCCAGCATCGCCGCGCAGACTTCGCCCGTGTACGCGCCGCTCGGCTGGCACGACACGTCCTGGGCGCCCCAGGCGAGCAGGCTGCCCTGCAGGAGGTCCTGGCACTGGTACAGGTAGGGAGCGGGCACGCAGACCGCAGCGGCGGCCTTCGCATTGGCCAGTCCATCGAGAATTCCGGTGAGCAACGTGGCGTTGGCCGCACGGCTGCCGTTCATCTTCCAGTTACCTACGACGAGTTTCTGACGCATAGAAGCCCATGTTTTTAATTAACCCGCTATTCTAGCGGTCGAATATGTGGCGGTCAAACAATGGCTGAGCTAAGCACTTTCCTTTTGATTCAATCCCTTAGATCACTTCCAGCACAATCTTGCCCACGTGCGTGCTCGATTCCATCAGCGCATGCGCTTCGGCCGCCTGGGCCAGCGGGAAGGTCTTGAAAATGACCGGCTTGAGTGTGCCCGCTTCGAACAGGGGCCAGGCGCGCTCGCGCAAGCTGCGCGCGATGGCCGCCTTGAACGCGACCGGGCGCGGGCGCAGGGTCGAGCCGCTGATGTGCAGGCGGCGGCGCAGCACCTGGCCCAGGTCGATCTCGGCCTTGGCGCCACCGAGCAGCGCGATCAGGGCGATGCGTCCGTCGTCGGCCAGGCAGTCGATTTCGCGCGGAATATAGTCGCCGGCGACCATGTCGAGGATCACGTCGACGCCCTTCCCTGCCGTCAACTCCTTGACGACGGCGGCGAAGTCTTCCGTGCGGTAGTTGATGCCGCGCTCGGCGCCGAGCTGTTCGCAGGCGCGGCACTTGTCGTCGGAGCCGGCGGTGGCGAACACGCGGTGGCCCAGGGCGACGGCGAGCTGGATGGCGGTCACGCCGATGCCCGAGGTACCGCCCTGCACCAGCAGGGTTTCACCGTCTTTCAGCTGCGCACGGTCGAAGATATTTGACCATACGGTAAAAAATGTCTCGGGCAGCGAGGCCGCTTCCAGCGGGCTCAAACCCTTCGGGATCGGCAGGCACTGCTCGGCCGGCGCCGTGCAGTATTCGGCATAGCCGCCGCCCTGCACCAGGGCGCAGACCATGTCGCCCTTGCTGAAGCCCGCGGCGGCGTAGTCGCCGTCCACGATCTCGCCGGCCACTTCCAGGCCCGGCAAATCGGAGGCGCCAGGCGGCACCGGGTATTTGCCGAGGCGCTGCAGCACGTCGGGACGGTTGATGCCGGCGGCGTGTACCTTGATCAGCACTTCGCCGGCTTTCGGGACCGGCGTCGGGCGTTCGCACAGCTGCAGGACGCTGGGGGCGCCCGGTTGGGTGATCTCGATGGCGCGCATGGCAGCTCCCGTGTTAAAAAAACCACAATTGTACGGGAGCTGGGGAAAACCCGCGCGGGACGTCTCAGCGCAACGCGCCCACCGCGTCTGCCCGCCGCGTGGCGCTCGCCTGCTCGTGCGGGGCGCAGCGTCCCGTGTGCTCGAGCGTCACGCGGCGGCCATCCGGCGCCTGCAGGGTGAGCGTGCAGGTGTAGGGGTCGCCGAACCTGGTGTCCCAGCGCGGTTTCGGCGCAGGCGGCAGGCCGAAGGCCAAGGACAGGGTGGCCGCCGCGAGTGCGCCCGGTTCGCATCCATGGGCGGCCAGGGCGCGGCGGAGGAACGCGGCGTAATTGCGCGCGACGCTGCAACAGGCGGGTGCTTCAGGATGCGCGCGGCCGTGCAGGAGGTCGAGTTCGACGTGGTTGCCGTGGGGCAGCGCTTCGGTATGGAGGACGCCGAGCGCCCAGTAGCGGTCGATGTCGTTGTTGCGGCTGTTGAAGGAGCCGAGCAGTCCGGCTGCGCTGTGGTGGAGTTTGTGGTTGGTGATCATGGCGGCCCGCCTTTGCCGAACGACGGATGCCTGGCGTCATGCGACGTATCGACCGGTGAATTTTGGGCCAGGGGGTTAGGTTAGCAGAATTTGATGTGCATGCAAAATTGGGTACCGGCCTTCGCCGGTACGACGGTCTTGGGGGTAGCGAAAAAAGCACGTAACGTCAGCTCTTGCCGCTACCCTTACCCCGTCGTTCCGGCGCAGGCCGAAATGATGCCACCGGCATCATTTCGCCCAAGTTTACCTTGCCACGCTTAAATCACCGGCGGATCCGTCTCCCGCACGAACGCCCGGTGCCCCGCCAGCGCCAGCTTGAAGCCGTCGAGCGCGGCGTCCGGCGTGGTGGCGTTGCCGATGAAGAGCCCCGGATCGGCCGAGCCATCCGGCAGCGCCTTCGGCACCATCGCCTTGTCGAGCAGGCCCTCGCCCGCGCCCAGCACCAGGATCGGCTTGCAGTGGCGGTACTGCTCGCGCACGAAGTCGATGGCGTGGGCGTTGCGCGCCAGCGCCTCGACCGCGGCGGCGCCGTCCGGCACGATCACGCCGTCGTACAGCACCGACGGCCCGGCCTCGAGCGACACCTCGACATCCAGCACGGCGCCGTCGGCTGCCTTGACCTTGCCGAGCAGATTACCCACCAGGCGCGGCACGGCTCCCTCTTTCACCAGGTCGGCGTAGATGGACTGCACCATGGCCGCGTCCACGCCCGGCGCCACGAAGATCGCGACGCGGCGGGTGCGCACGCCCGTGATGCCGGCGCGTGCGAGCAGCGACAGGGATGGCGATGGCGGATACTCTGGAATCGGCGCGTCGGTGGCCAGCGGCAGCGGATCCGGCACCTCCAGGCCCAAGCCTTCGGCTACTTTCGCCACCAGGGCGTCGTCCACATTGGCCAGCAGCGCCAGCATGCGCACGCGGATCGCCACCGTCTGCACGCGCGTGAGCTCGAAGCGGAAGGCGTTGGCGATGTGGGCCTGTTCGACCGGGGTCTGGCTCTGGTAGAACAGGCGCGCCTGCGAGTAGTGGTCGGCGAACAGTTCCGGCTTGCCGCGCACCTTGTCTTCGGCGACGCGTTCCGGGAAGCTGGTAAAGCCCTTGCTGCCGGCCTGGAACGGGCAGCCGCCGCCCAGCGAATTGGGCTCGTAGCTCACGCGGCCACGGTGGATGGCCTGGCGGTGCATGCCGTCGCGCTGGTTGTTCTGCACCTGCACGATCGGCGCGTTGATCGGGATCTCGTGGAAGTTCGGGCCGCCCAGGCGCGAAAGCTGGGTGTCCAGGTAGGAGTGGATGCGCCCCTGCAGCAGCGGATCGTTGGAAAAATCGATGCCGGGAATGATGTGGGCGGTACAGAAGGCCACCTGCTCGGTCTCGGCGAAGAAGTTGTCCGGGTTACGGTCCAGCACCATGCGGCCGACCTTCTGCACCGGCACCAGCTCTTCGGGAATCAGCTTGGTGGCGTCGAGGATGTCGAAGCCGAAGGTCTCGGACTGCGCTTCGGTAAACACCTGCAGGCCCAGTTCCCACTCGGGGAAGTTACCCGCTTCGATGGCTTCCCACAGGTCGCGCCGGTGGAAATCGGGGTCGGCGCCCGAGATCTTCACCGCCTCGTCCCACACCAGCGAGTGGGTGCCGGCCAGCGGCGTCCAGTGGAATTTGCAGAACTGCGATTCGCCCTGCGCGTTCACCAGGCGGAAAGTGTGCACCCCGAAGCCCTGCATGGTGCGGTAGCTGCGCGGGATGGCGCGGTCGGACATCACCCACATCAGCATGTGCGCGATTTCCGGAGACAGCGAGGCGAAGTCCCAGAAGGTATCGTGGGCGCTGGCCGCCTGCGGCATGCCGTGGTGCGGCTCCGGCTTGACGGCGTGCACCAGGTCGGGGAACTTCATCGCGTCCTGGATGAAGAACACCGGGATGTTATTGCCCACCAGGTCCCAGTTGCCTTCGTCGGTATAGAACTTGACCGCGAAGCCGCGCACGTCGCGCGCCAGGTCGGTCGAGCCGCGTTCGCCGGCGACGGTCGAGAAGCGCACGAACACCGGGGTGCGCTTGCCCTTGGCCGCGAACGGCGCGGCGCGGGTGATGGCGCCCAGGTCTTCGTAGGCCTCGAAGAAGCCGTGGGCGGCCGAGCCGCGCGCATGCACCACGCGCTCCGGAATGCGCTCATGGTCGAAATGGGTGATCTTTTCGCGCAGGATGAAGTCTTCCATCGCGGTTGGCCCGCGCAGGCCGATCTTCAGCGAGTGCTGGTTGTCTGCGACCGGCACGCCCTGGTTAGTGGTCAGGTGGCGGTCGCTGGCGTCGACGCGCACGCGGTCGAGCGGGTCATTCGCCGGGTTGGCGCCGATCGGCGGCTGGCCGCTGCCCACCTTGTCGGACTGGACGATCTCGCTGCTGGTGCTGCCGGTGGCGGCCGGCGACGCCGGCTTGGCCGTGGCGCCCGGCTGTGGCGTGCGCGCAGCCTCGCCGTATTCGTCGGGCTTGTTCGGATTGAAGGGCATGTCGGCCGCCAGCTCCTGGCCGGCCGCGACCTTTTCCAGCAGCCGCTGGTTGACGGGATCGTTCGACCCCAGGGTGGACGGCGGTGTCGGGTCCGACGGGCCCGCCATGGTGCTCATGATCGAACCGGCCCCTGCGACCGATGTCGGCGCGTTCTTGCCTTTAGCCATCTCTGCCTCACTAGGTGTGTTGTTGTTGGAAACTACCGACCAACAACATAGCCTTGTGGGGCGAATGCGAACTGTTGTGTATCTAACGGTGCCGCATAGAGCGTGCTTATTTATTACTATCGGGGCGATAGCATTTTACTATTTAACTGCGATGGACTTCAGGGCAGACGCCCACCAGGGTGTCGCGCCGCAGGCGCAGGCGCGTGTACTGGGTGCGGATGCCGGCCGACATGCCCCATGCCGCAGCCCAGCGCAAGGCCCGGTCCGTATCCGGACCGAAGGGCCGCGCCGCCGACGCGCGGTTGAGCGCGGCCGACATGCGCTGCATTGCGTAAAGCTTTCTCATGGAAACGATTTTCGCCATGAGGCCAAGATACGGTTTCCATCGCAACTTCACAGTGCCTTACTTAACTCAAGTCGCAAGCGCGGCGCGCGGTTCGCGCTGGGCCATGAGCGGTGTCAAGCCATTGTCCACGGCCTGCAAGGCCTGTTTCGCCATGGCATACGCCCCCTCGTAGGACTTGGCAGCGGCAATGAAGCGGCCGTTGTGGCAGAACTTGGCGTCCGGCACGCCGGTCACGGCGGCAAGGTCGGCGTCGCGCAGGCCGGCCCAGGGCGCCGGCAGGTCGGCGCGCGCGTCGAAGGTGTCGGGCGTGGCCGGCACCGTGTGCAGCATGTAGCGGTCTTCCGACAGGCTGTGGCTGATCACGAACAGCACTTTCGGCATTTCCTTGCGCACCACCGAGCTCCACGGCAGCGCCGCGTTCTTCAGGAACAGCAGGCGGCCCTCTTCCAGCGGCTGCGACTGGCGCACCTGGGCCAGCGCCAGGATCGCGCCGACCCGGTACTTGACGGCATTGACCATCACGTCGGCCAGGAAGGCCATCGCCTTGCGGAACTGGGCCAGGCGGTAGGCTTCGGCCTCGGCCCCGTAGCCAAGGCGCTGCTCGTCGAGCCAGTTCGGGTTGTAGCCGGACACCACGGCCGACATGCCGTAGCCGCCGGGCGCATTCCTGGCCGCGCCCACGTCCGACAAATCGAGGTACTGGACGATGTCGGCATCGATGGCATGGGCCATCTGCTGGGCCGTGTCGTCGTCGAGCTGGTGGTCGACGTGCTGGGCGGCCAGCGCGGCGACGCAGCGCGCCCCGTACTCGCGCCACACCAGGCCTGCGCTGGCGTAGGGCACGCCGCTGGCGCGGGCGCCGTCGAAGCCCTTCTGGTGGTGGTCGAAGCGGCCGGTGGCCGGGTCCCAGCTGCCGCCGACGTCGACGACGAAGTCGGCCGCGTCGATGATGGCCGTGTCGCGGGTCCGGACGATGTCAGCGTCGGGAAAGAGGATATGCAGGACGGCGACTGCCCACGCGTCGTCTGCATGGAACTTGCCGTTGTGGGTCACGATGACCATGAGGACTCCAGGATGCTCGAATGAAGCTGCGCATCATACCGGCTTCACCCCGCCAGCGGCGCAATGCGTTGCGGATGGGTGTAGACGACGTGGCGCCCTCCCCGCACAAATCCGAGCAGGGTGACGCCGGCTCCCTGCGCCACTTTGACGGCCAGCGCGGTCGGCGCCGAAATGGCGGCCAGCAATGGAAAGCCTGCGCGCGCGGCTTTTTGCACCATCTCGAAACTGGCGCGGCTGGTCACCACGGCGAAGCCGCGGGTCACGTCGGCGCCTTCGCGCACCAGCGCGCCCACCAGCTTGTCGAGCGCATTGTGGCGGCCGATGTCCTCGCGCACGCACAGCAGCTCGCCCTCGAGGTTGGCCCAGCCGGCGGCGTGCACCGCGCCGGTGGCGTGGTGCAGGTGCTGGCGCTGCCCCATCGCCGCCATGGCGCGGTGCAGGGCGTCCGGCGTGACGCCCGGTTCCCGCGTACCGGCGATTGGCGTGGCAAACGTGTCGTCGTCGAACCGCTCCAGGCTCTCGACGCCGCACAGGCCGCAGCCGGTCTTGCCGGTGCGTGCGCGCCGCGTCTCTTTCAGGCGCAGCATGGCGCCGCCGGCGATGCGCATCTCGATGGCGATCCCGTTGACCGCCTCGTCCACCTCGATATCGTAGATGTCGCGCGCGTCGTGCACGATCCGCTCGCCAAGCGAAAAGCCGACCGCGAAATCTTCCAGGTCCTGGGGCGAAGCAAGCATGACGGCGTGGCTGATGCCGTTGTAGCTCAGCGCCACCGGCACTTCGTCGGCCACCAGCTCGGTGCCGTGTTCGAGCATGCCGTCGCGCCAGCGGTCGGCCGGCAGGCGGCTGGCGCCCGCGGGATCGAAGAAGCCTTCACCCGCGTTCATGACGCGCTCCCGGCGCGCTCGAGGATGACGTCGATCGCCTTCGCGGCCGGCACCTTGCTTTCCTTGGCGTGGTGCCACAGCGGGATCAGGGGGTTCAGCTCCGGGAAGTAGCCGGCGATGCAGCCCTGCGGCACGTCGTAGGGCACCACCGTGAGGCCATCCACGCGGCGCTCGACGCCGTCCTGGGCCGCGCAGCGCAGCGCCACCACATCGCCTTGCGCCAGCGCGTAGCTCGCCATGTCGGCGCGCGCCATGAACAGCACCATGCGGCTGCCGTACACGCCGCGGAAGCGGTCGTCATGGCTGTAGATGGTGGTATTGAACTGGCCGTCGCTGCGCACCGTGAACAGGCGCAGCGTGGCCGGGCCGCCGCGCAGGTCCGGGTTGCCCTGCAGGCTCTCCGGCACCGTGAACCGGGCCATGCCGCCCTCGGTCTTCCAGACCCGGTGGGCCGCCGCAACCGGCTTGCGAAAGCCTCCCGGCGTCCACATGCGCGCATTGAAGTCGTGGAAGATCTCGGGATAGGTCGCCTCGATGGCCTCGCGCACGGTGCCGTAGTCCCCCACCCAGCGGTCCCAGTCGACCCGCGGGTTGGGGTCGAGCGTGGCCTTGGCGATGCCGGCCACGATGGCCGGCTCCGACAACAGGGTCGGCGCCGCCGGTTCGGCCATCCCGCGCGAGCCGTGCATGCAGGCGGTGCTGTCCTCCACCGTGACGTCCTGCGCCCCGCCGGCCTGGCGGTCGATTTCGATGCGGCCCAGGCACGGCAGGATGTACGACGCCTTGCCGTGCACCAGGTGGTTGCGATTGAGCTTGGTGGAGATTTGCACCGTGAGCGGCAGCTCGCGCCAGGCCGCTTCCATCAGGCCGCGCTCCGGCACCGCGCGCACGAAGTTCCCGCCCAGGCCAATGAAGGCTTGCACCTTGCGCGCCAGGATGCCTTCGCAGGCTTCCACGGTGTTCATGCCCTGCTTGCGCGGAGGCTCGAAGCCGTACAGCTCCTTGAGCTTGTCGAGCGGGGCGAGTTCCGGCTTTTCGGTAATGCCCACCGTGCGCTGGCCCTGCACGTTGGAGTGGCCGCGCACCGGGCACACGCCGGCGCCCGCCTTGCCGATGTTCCCGCGCAGGAGCAGCAGGTTGACCACCATCGCCACGTTCTGCACGCCGTTGCGGTGCTGGGTCAGGCCCATGCCGTAGACGGCCATCACGGCGGAAGACTTGCAATAGACGCCGGCCGCGCTTTCCAGGTCGGGCCGCCACAGGCCGGATTCGCGCTCGATATCGGCCCATTCGCAGGCGCGCACCGCCGCTTCGAAATCAGCGAAGCCCTCGGTGTGTTCCTGGATGAAGGCGGTGTCGAGCACCCGCTGCCTGCCGCTGGCCAGGGCCGCATCGTCGAGGTCGAAGATCGCCTTGCACAGCCCCATGATGGCGGCCGTATCGCCGCCCGGCTTGACCTGGTGGTACTGGGTGCTGATGGCCGTCTCGTGCCCGGTCAGCATCTCGGCCGGCGACTGCGGATTGGTGAAGCTCACCAGCCCGCGCTCGCGCAGCGGATTGAAGGTGATGATCGGCACATCGCGCTTGCGCACCGCCTGCAGCTGGTGCAGCATGCGCGGGCTGTTCACGCCCACGTTCTGGCCGAAGAAGAAGATGCAGTCGGTCTGCTCGAAGTCTTCCAGCACCACGGTGCCGACCGCGACCCCGATGGTCTTCTGCAGGCCGACCGAGGTGCTTTCGTGGCACATGTTCGAGCTGTCGGGCAGGTTGTTATTGCCGTACATGCGCGCCAGCAGCGCGTACATGTAGGAGGTTTCGAGCGAGGCGCGCCCGGAACTGTAGAACACCACCTGCTCGCGGTCCATGCCGCGCAGCGCCGCGCCGATTTCGGCAAATGCGGCGTCCCAGGAAAGTTCGCGGTAGGTGTCGGTGCCGGGGTCGTAGCGCATCGGCACCGTGAGGCGGCCCTGGTCTTCCAGGCGGTGGTCGTCCCAGGTCGCCAGTTCGGTCACCGTGTGCCGCGCGAAGAAATCGGCGCCGATGGCCTTGCTGGTGGTCTCCCAGGCCGTGGCCTTGGCCCCGCTTTCGCAGAATTCGAAAGGGTGCGGATTGGCCGGCTTGGCCCAGGCGCAGCTGACGCAGGCGTAGCCGTCCGGCTTGTTCTGCTTGAGCAGCAGAGCGCTGTCCTTCAGCGCCACCCGCTGGTCGAACAGGATGTGCGTGACCTCGCCCACTGAACCCCAGCCGCCGGCCGGCATGGTCGGGTCTTCGATGCGGACATCGCCTGAATGCTTGCTCATTGCAACTCCTCGCGCTTGGATGAGCCACGCTAGCCCGGTTTGCCTCCTGGCTCGGTGCGCCTGCGAACAGTGGGACGGAAAGTCCGGGGACAAATCCCGGACGGTCGACCCTTGAACCCTGAAAAATTCTTGCGGGAATGACAATCATGGCTTGTTTCGATCCGGCGCAAGGGAGCGGCCTGTTGCCATCTTGTTCATGCCGGCGGCCATTGATAAATTGATCACACGAGTCCATGCGTCGCATGGGCACTTGCCCCCCGGAGCGCACGATGAACCGACTCCTGACCGTCCTGCCCGCCTTGTTCGCGGTCGCGCGCCGTTTCGCGGCCGGCGTCGCCCACTCCGCGCGCCGGCTGAACCCGCCACGGCGGCGCCTGCTGCTGGGCAGCGCCATGCTGGCCGCGGCGATCGCCCTCACCAGCCAGCCGGTGGGCGCGCAGCCGTGGCTGGGCGAACCGTGGACCGGCACCTGGGGCGCGGCGCCCGCCGGTCCGGCGCCGGACGCCGGGCTGCCGGCCTTCAACAACCACACGCTGCGCCTGATCGTCCACACCAGCATCGGCGGCAACCGGGTGCGCATCCGCGTGTCCAACGAAATGGGGGTGCTGGCGCTGCGCGTCGGCGCGGCCCACATCGGCCTGCGCGCCGGCGGCTCCGACATCGCCGCCGGCAGCGGCCGCGTGCTCACCTTCGGCGGTCGCCCATCGGTCACCATCCCGCCCGGCGCCCCGGTGCTGTCCGACCCGGTGGAACTGAACATCCCGCCGCTGTCCGACCTCGCCGTGAGCCTCTACCTGCCCGGCACCGTGCAGGCGAGCACGCTGCACGCCAACGCTTCCCAGACCAGCTACGTGTCGCTGCCGGGCGACTTCAGCGCCGCGCCGACCTTGCCGGTGCAGCGCACGCTGTCGGCCTGGCCCTTCCTGACGGCGGTGGAAGTGGACGCGCAGGGCCCGGCCATCGTCGCGCTGGGCGACTCGATCACCGACGGCACGCGCAGCACGCCGGACGCCAACAAGCGCTGGCCCGACTGGCTGGCGCGCCGCCTGCAGGCGCTGCGCGGACCGGCCGCGCGCCTGGCCGTGGTCAACCGCAGCATCAACGGCAGTCGCCTGCTGTCCACCGCCCCCGGCAACCTGTTCGGCCGCAGCGCGCTGGAGCGCTTCGACCGCGACGTCCTGTCGACCGCCGGCGTGCGCTACCTGACCGTACTCATCGGTATCAACGACATCGGCAACAGCTCGGCTACCAGCCCGGTGACTCTGCAAGATCTGGTGGCCGGCTACCGCCAGCTGATCGCCCGCGCCCGCGCCAAGCGCATCGCAGTCATCGGCGGCACCCTGCTCCCCTTCGAGGGCGCGGGCGCGTATACGCCCGAAAACGACAGCCTGCGCCAGGCCGTCAACGAATGGATCCGCAACCACGACGAATTCGACGCCATCATCGACTTCGACCGCGCCACCCGCGACCCGTCCCGCCCCGCGCGCCTCCTGCCCGCCTACGACAGCGGCGACCACCTGCACCCCAACGACCTCGGCTACCAGGCCATGGCCGACGCCATCCCCCTCGAACAATTCCGCCGCTCCCCCTAACTTCCACTTCGGCACTTCGGGGTCAGGTCTGACATTTGGACACGGCCTCGACAGTACAGGAGGGGAACCAAGCAAAAACAGGCGAAATAAGGCAGAGCTCGTGTCTGAATGTCAGACCTGACCCCGAAGGTACGAAGGTAGAATAATTGGGCGCAAAGCCGGCGGTGACAGCGCTAAAAAAACCGCCGGGGGGGCCGGCGGTGTCGTCAGGAGTTGCTGCCCGTGCGGGAGGCGGTCGGGAGGGGGCGGCCGGGACGCCACAGGCGCGACAGCGATTGCGCTTCCTCGATCTGCTCCTGGGTCATCTGGCGCGAGATGGCGGCGCGCTGCTCGACGGCGTTGTGGTTGCCGCTGGCGGCGGCGAGGTTCCACAGCATGTAGGCCAGCACCATGTCCTGCGGCATGCCGGCCTGGTGGTAGCGGTACATGAGGCCGAGCGCGTGCTGGGCCTCGGCGTGGCCCTGCTCGGCGGCGCGGCGGAACCAGGTGACCGCGTGGCGCTGGTCTTGCGGGACCGCGTTGCCCGTGTAGTACATGGCGCCGACGACGTACTGCGCGTCGGCCTTGCCCTGCTGGGCAGCCTTCTGGTGCCAGGTGAAGGCCTGCTTGTAGTCGCGCGTGACGCCGCGGCCCATGTAATACATCAGGCCCAGCAAATGCTGGGCGTCCGCGTGGCCGGACTTGGCGAGCGGGAGGATCTCTTTCAGTGCTGCCGCGTAGTTGCGCGCGTTGTAAGCGCTGGCGCCCTCCGCGAAGCCCGCCTGCGCGCCGCCTTGCAGGCCGAGCGCGAGTGCGATCGCTATCAATAGTTTTTTCATGTCTCGTGCATGGAGTCAGGATCTCTGCGGTCCCTTGGTCCCCGCGGGGACTCATTTTGTTCTTGTAATGTGCGTCGTTTGTGTCGTTCCGGCCCTGCTTACTTCCAGCTCACCTTGCCCAGGCCGTCGACGCTGGCCTTGCGGTTGAGCGGCTTGCCGTGCACCGTCACCGAGCCCAGGCCCGACAGCGTCAGGTTGGCGCTCTCCTTGGCGGTCACGGTGGCGTTGCCCAGGCCGGACAGTTCGAGTGTGACGTTCTCGGCCGTGAAGCCCTGCGCGTCCAGCCCGCCCAGGCCGCCCAGCTCCGCCTTGAGCAGGCGGCTGCGGCCGGACAGGGTCACGTAGCCGGCGCCGCTCAGGTTCAGCTCGACGCTGTCGCTGTTGATGCCATGGATCTTCATGCTGCCGACCCCGCCCAGGTTCGCGGTCAGCACCTTGTAATTACATGATACATTCATTGAGCCGGCCCCATCGAGCCTGAGCTCGAGTTCGTCGCCCGAGAAACCGCTGATGACCGTGCCGCCCACGCTCTCGGAGCTCACTTCGCGCAGGTTCGGCAGGGTCAGTTCGGCGTGCAGGCCCATGCTGCGGCCGAGGTTGATGCTCACGCCACGGGTCTCGGTGCCGATGTTCAGGGTGTCGCCGCTTTGCAAGGTGGTGGTCTTGCCGAGCAGGCGCGGGTCGCCGGTGAGCACCAGCAGCGGTGTGGCGCCCTGGCGCAGCTTGAGGTTCACCACCCCGTCCAGCTTCACACGCACCACGCGCGCGTCGACCGGGCGCGTTTCGGTGACGGTTTCCTGGCCTGCGGCGGCGCTTTCCATGCAGGCCAGCAGCGAGGCGCACAGGGCCACGAAGGCCACGCCATGCTTGATAAGATGATTCATTCAATTCTCCAGATACATGTTCTTGATCGAGTGCTGCCGGGCTCGATCGCACCGGGTAGGTGCGCCTGGCCCGCAACATGACCGGCAATCTGCTGGTCTTAGCATGGTGCAACTATATCCACTTCCCGTCCGCTGTCCTATTGCGCTGCGATGAACTGCATAAAACGCACGCCAGAGCGGCATATGGCGGGATGGATGCACTGTCGCCACGGAGTGACATAGCGCAAACTTTCGCCTAAAAAAAGATTACTTGCTGACATGTCATTGCGCTAATATGCAGCGCATGACGGCCGTGGCTGTCAGTAAAAACAACGAGTAAAGCACCCTTCCCGAGTTCATTGTCGAGGTCACCCATGCGCATGCGCCACTACCCAGTTTTGCTGGCCGGGCTCACTTTTTCGCTGTCGGCGTTTGCCGCCACCGCGGACCAGTGGACCCTGCCCGTCAACGTCAAGAAGCTTGACAACGGCCTGACGGTCATCGTCACCGAAGACCACAGTTCGCCCACCGTCGGCGTGTCGGTCGTCTACCACGTGGGCATGCGCCTGGAACCGAAGAACCGCACCGGCTTCGCCCACCTGTTCGAGCACCTGATGTTCCAGGGCACGCCGAATGCCAAGAAGGGGGTGTTCGACACCACCATCACCGGTGGCGGCGGCCGCAACAACGGGTCGACCCGTCCCGACTTCACCAACTACATCGAGACCGCCCCTAGGTCGGCGCTGGAACCGATCCTGTGGCTGGAAGCGGACCGCATGAAGACCCTCGACTTCAGCCCTGCCACGCTGAAGAACCAGCAGGACGTGGTCAAGGAAGAGATCCGCGTGAACGTGAAAAACCAGCCTTACGGCGGCTTCATGTGGATCGACATCAGCCAGCAGGCCTTCCAGAAATGGGAGAACAACCACGACGGCTACGGCAGCTTCGAAGACCTCGAGAACGCCAGCCTGGACGACGTGCGCGCCTTCCACCGCGACTACTACGGCCCGAACAACGCCGTGATCGCGATCGCCGGCGACATCACCCCGGCCCAGGGCTTCGCGCTGGCGCAAAAATACTTCGGCGGCATCCCGGCCCGCCCGACCCCGAAGCCGACCGATTTCAGCGAAGGCCTGAACACGGTCGAGAAGCGCATCGTGCAGAGCGACGCGCTGGCCCAGGTGCCGGCCGTGGCGGCAGCGTGGAAGATCCCGCCGCGCGGCCACAAGGACCAGGCGGCCGTGGCCGTGCTGGCCGAAGTGCTGGCCGGCGGCGACGCCTCGCTGTTCTACCAGGGCCTGGTCAAGGGCCGCGAGATCGCGCTCAACGTCGATACCCTGTTCGGCCTGACCGGCCCGTTCGAATACGACGGCCCGACCCTGCTGACCGTATTCGCCCTGTACAAGCCCAATAGCAGCGCCGACGCCCTGCTCAAGGCGATGGACGAGGAAATCGCCAAGGTCGCCAAGGACGGCGTCAGTCCCGCCACCCTCAAGCGCGTGAAAACCCGCATGCTGGCCGACTGGAACAACCAGATGGAAAGCTTCATCAACCGCGCCGACATGATGGCCAAGATGCAGGTGCTGTGGGGCGACGCCAACGTGGTCAACAAGATCCCGGGCTGGATCGAAGGCGTGACTTCCGAAGACATCCAGCGCGCGGTGCGCACCTACCTGGTGCCGACCAACCGTACCGTCATCGACCGCAAGCCGGCCGCCATGATCGCGGCATCCAGCAACGCTAGCCCGGCCCCTGCCGGCACGACCAAATAAGGAGCGCATCGTGAAAAAACTGATGCTTGCAATGGCTGTCACCCTGGCGTTCGCGCCCGCAGCCTACGCCGCGCCTGCGGCGGCCAAAGAACTGGCCATGCCGGCCTACGGCAAGGACAAGCCGATCCCGGTGCCGAAGATCGCCAAGAAGACGCTGCCGAACGGGCTCACGGTGTGGGTCGTGCCGCGCAAGGGATTGCCGCGCGTGGACTTCGTGCTGGCCGTACGCGGCGCCGGTTTCGCGGCCGACTCGCCGCAGACCCCGGCCTTTGCCAACATGATGGCCGGCCTGCTGGCCGAAGGCACGGCCAAGCGCGACTCGCGCGCGGTCGCCGAAGCCGCGCAGGGCATGGGCGGCGAGATCGGCGCCAGCGCCACCTCGGACGGCATCATCGTCTCGGGTAACGCATTGAGTTCGCAGGCCGGCCAGATGGCCCAGCTGCTGGCCGAAGTCGCCCGTACCCCGGCCTTCCCGGAAAACGAGGTGACCCTGGCCAAGACCAATGCGCTGCAGGCCCTGCGCGTGTCCGAGACCCAGCCGACCTTCCGCGCCGAACGTGCGATCAGCAAGGCGGTCTACGGCGATCACCCGTACAGCCGCACCACCCCGACCGTGGAAGCGATCAACGCGGTGACCCAGGACATGCTGCGCGCGGAGCACGCCAAGCGCGTACGCCCGGACCGGGCCCTGCTGGTGATCACCGGCCGCATCACCGAAGCCGAGGGCATGAAGCTGGCCCAGCAAGCCTTCGGCGACTGGAAGGCCAGCGGCCCGGCCCCGGTCGATACGGCGGCGGCGCCGGCGTCGGCCAAGCCGGCGCGCATCCTGCTGCAGCGCGACAAGAGCGTGCAGTCGACCCTGCGCCTGGGCGCGCCCGGCATCGCCGCCAGCGCCGACGACCAGATCCCGCTGCGCCTGGCCAGCACCATCCTCGGCGGCGGCTTCTCGAGCCGCGTGAACATCAAGCTGCGCGAGGAAAAGGGCTACACCTACGGCGCCTCGGCCGGCGCCCGCATGAACCGCGCGGGCGGCGCCATCGTCGGCGGCGCCGACGTGCGCAACGAGGTCACCGGCGCGGCGCTGGACGAATACTTCAGCGAGTACAAGCGCATCGGCGCCGACCTGGTGCAGCCGAAGGAAATGGAGATGA
This sequence comes from Massilia yuzhufengensis, assembly GCF_900112225.1. Taxonomy (GTDB): domain Bacteria; phylum Pseudomonadota; class Gammaproteobacteria; order Burkholderiales; family Burkholderiaceae_D; genus Telluria; species Telluria yuzhufengensis. The sequence goes on from NZ_FOLD01000004.1 coordinate 121,420, forward strand.
ACAAGCGCTACGTGGCCGGCGGCTACATGATCAGCAACCAGCTCCAGCGCGCCGTCGCCGGCACCCTGGCGCAAAACTGGCTGGTCGGCCTGCCGCCCGAGTTCCTGGGCGAGTACGTGCCGCGCATCCAGAAGGTCACGCCCGAACAGGTGCGCGAGGTGTCGAAGAAGTACTTCGCGCCGGAGAACCAGTCGATCGTGGTGGTGGGCGATCCGAAGGCGGTGGGGGAGCAGCTGAAGGCGTTTGGGGAGTTTACGGTGGTGGAGAAGTAAACCGGCGTTGGATTAGCTGAAACGGAAAGCCCCGCGGTGCGGGGCTTTTTTACGTTCGCGGTGTGCTGGCAAAATTGGGTTCCGGCCTGCGCCGGAACGACGTGCCAAGGGCGCGGGCCGCAGATGCATTCGTAGCTATTGGCCGCAAAACCGTCGTCCCGGCGCAGGCCGGGACCCAATTTTGCACGAACAAAGTTAGCGCCCTAATTAGCCGACAACTTCATCATCACCAACCCACAAACAATCAGCACCGCCGCCACCACGCGCATCGCATTGAGCTGCTCGCCCAGCACGACCACGCCGACGACAAACGCCCCGACCGCCCCGATCCCGGTCCAGATCGTGTACGCCGTCCCAAGCGGGATGGTGCGCATTGCAGCGGCCAGCAGCACGAAGCTGACCACCATCCCGACGAGCGTCACCAGCGAGGGCACGAGCCGCGTGAAGCCTGCCGACTGCTTCATCGCTACCGCCCATACCACTTCGAACACACCAGCTACCAGCAACATGATCCAGGCCATGACGGCTCTCCTTGCGAAAAGCCGGGCCGTCCCGGTCATTGAGTCCCATCGTGGGGGAGGCCGTTCCTCCTGAACCCGTATTGTAGCCGCGCTAGCCTTTGAGTGCCCGCTCCAGGTCCGGCAGCTCGGCCGGCTTCACGAGGTGGGCGTCGAAGCCGGCGTCCATGGCGCGCTTGCGGTCCTCCGGCGAGCCGTAGCCGGTATGGGCCACCAGCCGGATGCCGGCCAGCGCCGGGTTCTTCTTGATGCGGCGCGCCACTTGGTAGCCGTCCATGCCGGGCAGGCCGATGTCGAGCACGATCACCTGCGGCCGGTGGTGCAGCGCCAGCGTTTCGATCTGCGCGGCGTCGGCCGTGGTCCAGGTCTCGTAGCCCATTTCGGCCAGCAGGAAGCCCATCATTTCCATGGCGTCGATATTGTCGTCCACCAGCAGCACGCGCATGCCGCTGCCGCCGGCGTCCGCGGCAGGGATGCATTCCAGCGCCGCCTCGGCCGGCGCCACGCGCAGCAGCGGCAGCTCCACGGTGAAGGTGCTGCCCAGGCCGATGCCTGGGCTCTCGGCCATCAGGCGCCCGCCGTGCAGCTCGAGCAGGTGCGACACCAGCGACAGGCCGATGCCCAGCCCTTCCGGCGCGCGGTCCGGCGGCACGTCGACCTGGGCGAACATGGCGAACACGCGCGGCAGGTTTTCCTCGGCGATGCCGATGCCGTTGTCGTGCACCGAGATGCGCACGTGCTGCTCGTCGGCCAGGCTGGCGCTGACGGTGATGTCGCCGCCCTTGGGCGTGAACTTGGCCGCATTGTGCAGCAGGTTGCCGATCGACTGGGCCAGACGCACCGGGTCGCCGGCGACCCATACCTGCTGCTCCGGCAGGCGCACGTCGAGCCGGTGGCCGCGCGCGGTAATCAGGGGGCCGGCGGTCTCGATGGCCTGGGCGATCACGGCGCCCAGGTCCACGTCCTCGGTGCGCAGCACGATCTTGCCTTCCGAGATGCGGGCCACGTCGAGCAGGTCGTCCACCAGGTGGGCCAGGTGGTCGACCTGGCGCGTGATGACTTCGCGCGCGCGGGCCTGGCGCTCGCCGCCGCCGTCGTCGGTGGCGCCGAGCAGCGCGGCCGCGTTGCGGATCGGGCTGAGCGGGTTGCGCAGCTCATGCGCCAGGGTGGCGAGGAACTGGTTCTTGTTGCGGTCGGCCGCGCGCAGCAGCGCTTCCATTTCCTTGCGCGCGGTGATGTCGCTGGTCACGCGCGCCACGCGGTAGACGTCGCCGCGCTGGCCGCGCACCGGGAACAGGCGGTCGCGCACCCAGCGCGTCTTGCCATCCGGGCCGGCGAAGCGGAATTCCTCGTCGTAGTGCGGCTCGGCGGCCAGCTGTTCCCAGCACTGCGCCATGCGCGCGCGGTCGTCCGGGTGCACCGCGTCGAGCCAGGCGTTCGGCTGCGCGCGCAGCGCCTCGACGCTGCGGCCCCACAGTGCCGGGTAGGCCGGGCTGACGTAGACCAGCGCCCCATCGGGCACGCTGAACATCCAGAACACGTCGTCGATGTTGTCGGTGATCTGGCGGAAGCGCTCTTCGCTGTCGCGCAGCTCGGCCTGGGTAAGGCGCATGCGCACCAGCGCGTTGACGTTGGCAATGAGTTCATCGGCCTCGATCGGCGCGGCCAGGTAGTTGTCGGCGCCGCCTTCCAGGCCGCGGATCTTGTCGGCGCGCCCGGTCAGCGCGGCCGAGGTCTGGAGCACCAGCACCATGCTGCTGTCCGGATTGGACTTGATGCGCCGGCACACCTCGATGCCGTTAATGTCGGGCAGCTTCACGTCGAGCAGCACCAGCGCCGGATGGTGCTCGGCCACCAGTTCCAGGGCATCGGTGCCGTTGGCCGCTTCGATGACGTCGAAGCCCGCGCTTTGCAGGATGCGGGTCTTGGCGTAGCGCGCGCCGTCGTTGTCGTCGACGTTGAGGATCTTGGTCGTGTGTAGATTCATTCGTTCATTCCATCTGCGCCATCCTGGAATGGATGACGGCGCGGCAGTTCCAGGGAAAAGGTCGAGCCGACGCCCTCGGTGCTGGCGACCAGGACCCGCCCGCCGAGCAGTTCGGCGAGCTTACGGCACAGCGGCAAGCCCAGGCCGGTCCCCTTGCTGCGCCGCTGCAGCGGGTGCTCGATCTGGCTGAACTCTTCGAAAATCAGTTGCTGGTTGTCGGCGCTGATGCCGATCCCGGTGTCGACCACGTCGAAGCGGATCGTGTCGGCGACGTGGTCGAGCGTAGCCGAAACCCGCACCGAGCCCGACTCGGTAAACTTGAGCGCATTCGAGATGAAATTGCGCAGTACCTGGGAGATCATGCCCTCGTCCGAGTCGAAGGGCTCGGCAATGTCGTCGGGCTCGAACACCAGTTCCACCCGCGCTTCGTCGACCAGCGGGCGCAGCATGCCCTTCAGGGCGCGGAACAGGTTGTCCACCACCACCGGGGCCGGATGCACCTCGACCTTGCCGGCCTCGATCTTGGCCAGGTCGAGCAGGTCGTTGACCAGCTCCGACAGGTCGCTGGCGGCGCTGGCGATGAATTGCACCTGGCGTTCCTGTTCGATGGTCAGGTCGCCGTCCATGCGGTTGAGCAGCAGCTGGGCCAGCGCGCGGATCGACGACAGCGGCGTGCGCAGCTCGTGGCTGGTATTGGACAGGAAGCGCGACTTCATTTCGTCCGCCTTGCGCAGGCGCTCGGCCTTGTCCTCGATCTCGGCATACAGCGCCACGATGCCGCGGTTGGTGTCTTCCAGCTCGCGCGTGAGCGAGAGCAGGTCTTCCTGGCGCTCGCGCAGTTCGGACAAGGTGGCCACCAGCTCCTGGTTCTGCAGCTGCAGTTCCTGCACCGGGTTCGATATCGGGGTGTCGGCCAGGCGCGCGCTGATCTGGGCCAGGCTGGCCCGGTTGGCCGCCACGCCGCGCGGCAGGTACTTGCGCATCGTGACCCGGCCAATGGCGCCGCCACCGGCGGGGGCTTCGGCCTCGCACTCGTCCATCAGGCGGTGCGCCGTCACCAGCGCAGCCTCCGGCCCGGCCAGCTGGCCGGCCTCGGGCGGCAGCAGCTGGAGCGCCGCTTCGCGCACGCCGGCGCCGGCGACGATGGTCACTTCCAGGTGCTCGCGCCGGTCGGCATCGTCGAATGCGAAGATGGCGCGCCCGCCGGAGCCCTGGTGGCAGGCGCTGCGCGCCACTTCGGACACCGCGGTGCCGATGCGCACCTGGTCCTGCTGCGAAAAACCCAGCAGGGCCGAGAGCTGGCGCGCGCGCTGGCGCACCTGCACCACGTCCTCGTCATTGTCGAGGGCGACGTTGAGGATGCGCTGCAGGCTCACGCCGGCGTCCCCGGGAAGCCCGCGGTGCGGCGCACCACCAGCACCATCGCGTCGTCGCGGCGGCGGATGAAGTCGCGCATCAGCACCGCCGCTACCAGCGCCGGGCTGTGGCCGAGCAGGCCCGGATACTTGTCCAGGTCCCACTGGGTCTGGATGCCGTCCGAATGCAGGATGCAGGTCGCGCCCGGCCCGAAGGGGACGCTGAATTCCTGCACCTTGCGCATATTGTGGCCGACGATGCCGTTGTGCGACACCAGCGCGCGCCGGCTGTCGTCGAACACATAGCCGGCGATGTTGCCGATGCCGGCGAACCGCAGTTCGTCGCCGGCGTAATCGATGCGGGCCACGGCCAGCGCCGCGCCGCGGGTGCCGCGCAGCGCGTCGTGCGCCGCCTGCACCACATCGCTGGCGCTGGCGGCCGGCTTGGCCAGCACGCCGATGGCCGCCGCCGAGGCGCGCGCTGCATGCGGCCCGTGGCCAAGGCCGTCGGCCGCCAGCAAAGTGGCGCCGCCGGCTTCGGAGCGCACGCCCCAGCCGTCGCCGCATTCGTCTTCGCCCGCCAGGGGCGTGAGCAGTGCGCCGACCTCCAGGCCGCAAGGGTCGGGCGGAGGCAGGTCGCGCCACAGGCGCATGAAGAAGGCCGTGCCCTTGCCGGGCTGCGAATACACATCGAATTCGTCGGCCTGGCGCCGCATCGCGCCCAGGCCGGTGCCGGCGGTGCCGGCGGTGGACATGCCGTCGACCAGGCTGGCCGACAGGTCGGTAATGCCGGGGCCCTCATCCAGCACCAGCACATCGATGCCGACGCCGGCGCCGGACTGTACCGGCCCGATGTGAATCACGCCGCGGTCCGCATGCTTGAGGACGTTGGTGGCCGCCTCGGTAACGACCAGGGCCAGCATGCCGGCCCGGGTTTCACTGAAACCCAGGCTGTCGGCCAGCTTCTGCCCTTCCCTGCGCGCCGCCGCCACGTCGCTGGCGTGTTCGATCGAACACACCAGCTGGGTGGCCAGCGAGCTGATTATCGTTTCCATTTGACTACCAATACCGCTGTTCCTTCGCCTGGGCGGCTGTCTACTTCGAACTCGTCGACCAGGCGCCTGGAGCCGCCAAAGCCCAGTCCCAGTCCGCCACCGGTGGTAAAGCCGTCGCGCAGCGCGCACTCGATGTCGGGGATGCCGGGACCGGCGTCGACGAAGATCAGGCAGATCCCGTTGCGCACCCCGTCATTGAGCGAATCGACGTGGGCTTCGCCACCGCCTCCGTATTTGATGGTATTGCGCGCCAGTTCGCTGGCAGCGGTCACCAGCTTGGTTTGGTCCACCAGCGACAAGGCAATGGCCACCGCGCGTTCGCGCACCTGTTTGCGCAGTCCCACCACATCCTCGTCCGATCGCAGGCGCAGGGTCAAGCGCGCACTGCGCTGCTGGCGGTGGAGCTCCAGCAGGTCGGTGTCGAACGGGACTGCATTGGTTTGCGCGTCGCCCATTAGCTGAAGCTCTTTCCTAGCAGCGCCATGCCCTTTTCGACGTTCAGCGCAGTCTTGACGCCGTGCAGCGTCAGGCCCAGTTCGACCAGGGTGATGGCCACCGCCGGCTGCATGCCGACCACCACGGTCCGGGCATCGAGCACACGCGCCATCGCCGCGGTGTTGCTGATCATGCGGCCGATGAAGGAATCGACCAGGTCGAGCGCCGAAATGTCGATCAGCACGCCCTTGGCGGCATCGCGCACGATCCGCTCGGTCAGGTCGTCCTGCAGAGTCATGGCGAGGCGGTCATGCATGTCGACCTGAATCGTTACCAGCAACAGGTCGCCCATGCGGAGGATAGGAATCCGTTCCATGTCGTTCCGCTCACGCCTTGTTGGTGAGGATGGTGGCGCCGGTGCGCTCCAGCGCGACCATGAAGGCATCGGCCAGGGTCGCCTTGGTGACCACGTCTTCCAGGTTCACGCCCAGGTGCACGATGGTTTGCGCGATCTGCGGGCGGATGCCGCTGATGATGCAGTCGGCGCCCATCAGGCGCGCGGCCGCGATGGTTTTCATCAAATGCTGCGCCACCAGGGTGTCGACGGTCGGCACGCCGGTGATGTCGATGATGGCGATCACGGCGCCGGTGTCGACGATCTTCTGCAGGATGTTTTCCATCACCACCTGGGTGCGGGCGGAATCGAGGGTGCCGATCAGCGGCAGCGCCAGGATGCCGTTCCACAGCTTCACGACCGGGGTCGACAGCTCCAGCAATTCCTGCTGCTGGCGCACGATGATCTGGTCCTTGGTTTTCTGGAATACTTCGATGGTGAACAGGCCCAGCTGGTCGAGCAGGGTGCTGATCAGCCACGAGGCGCGCGCCAGGCCCTGCTGGTCGTCGGCGAAGCCGTCGCGCAGGCGTGCGAACACCGGCTGCTTGAACGAGAACACGAAGGTGGCGGTGTCGCTCGGGGTCGAGCCCGACTTGGCGCGCGACGAAGAAATATCGGACAGCAGGTCACGGACTTCATCCCACGAGCGGTGCTCGATGTTTTCCAGCTCGCCGCCACGGGTGGCGGCGATGAACGCGGCCAGGAATTGCTGAGTGTGGCTGCGCAGCTGCTCGCGCGACGCGGTCGTGCCGCGCACCGTCAGCGCTTCGAGTTGCGCCAGCCATTCGGCGCCAATGGCGGCCTGGTCCTGCTGGAGCTGTTGGCTGATCTGGTTCGCGAGATCCGTGGTCGTCATCTTCATTATCCTTAGTCGATTATGGATTTGTTGACGCTCGGCCGGGAGACGGCGCGGCGTCATTGGAATTCTGTCAAACGGCCAACTATACCATTTGGACTGTTGGGTAGAGGGCACTATTGAATTGATTACAGGACAAATTTGCTTCCAATAAATAAGTTGCATCATTGTCAATCAATAACGCACCAAATCGGTGCATCTGCGGTTCAGTGCCGGATGCGGCGGTGCGCCATTTCATAGAGCAACGGTAACAAAAGCAAGGTCAGGATGGTCGACGACACCACGCCGCCGATCACCACGGTCGCCAGCGGCCGCTGTACTTCCGCACCCGTGCCGGTCGCCAGCGCCATCGGCAGGAAGCCGAGCGAGGCCACCAGCGCCGTCATCAGGACCGGACGCAAGCGCGCCAGCGCGCCTTCGTGGATGGCCTCCAGCAGCGCCATGCCGTCCTCGCGCAGGCCGCGGATGAAGGACACCAGCACCAGGCCGTTGAGCACCGCGACACCCGACAGCGCAATGAAGCCGACCGCCGCCGAGATCGACATCGGGATCCCACGCAGCCACAGCGCCGCGATGCCGCCTGTCAAGGCAAACGGCACGCCGGAAAACACCAGCAAGCCATCGCGCAAATTAGTGAACACCAGGTAGAGCAGCACCAGCACCAGCGCCAGCGCGGCCGGCACCACCACCTGCAGGCGCGCCGCGGCCGACTGCAGGTGCTCGAACTGCCCGCCCCAGGCGGTCCAGTAGCCGGTCGGGATGGCCACTTCCGCCCTCACCCGCCGGCTGGCCTCGGCCACGAAGGAGCCGATGTCGCGCCCGCTCACGCTGGCGCTCACGACCACGCGGCGCTTGCCCTGCTCGCGGCTGAGCTGGTTGGGACCGGGCGCCAGGTCGAAATCGGCGATCTCGCCCAGGGTCACGAAGCGGCGCGCCGCCCCTTGCGCCGCCGGCAGCGGCACCGGCAGCCGCCGCAGCGCGTCGATGTCGGCCCGCGCCGCTTCCGGCAGGCGCACCACGATGTCGAAGCGGCGGTCGCCATCGAACAGGGTGCCGGCTTCGCGCCCGGCGGTGGCGGTGGCCACCAGCGCCTGCACCTCGCTGATGTTCAGCCCCATGCGCGCGGCCCGCTCGCGGTCCACCCGCACCTGCAGCATCGGCAGGCCGGTGAGCTGCTCGACATTGACGTCGCCGGCGCCCGGCACGCTGCGCAGCACGGCGGCGATGCGCGCGGCAGTGGCGCCCAACAGCGCCAGGTCGTCGCCGAATACCTTCACCGCGACGTCGCTGCGCACGCCGGAAATGAGCTCGTTCACGCGCAGCTGGATCGGCTGGCTGAATTCGTAGCTGTTGCCGGGCAGCCCGGCCAGGGACTGCTGGATGGCTGCCAGCAGCTGTTCCCGGCTTTTCTTCGGCGCCGGCCAGGCGCGCTCCGGCTTGAGCATGATGATGCCGTCCGCCACGTTGGGCGGCATCGGGTCGGACGCGATGTCGGCCGTGCCGATGCGGGCGAACACCCGCTCGATCTCGGGAAAGCTGCGCATCAGGGTCGTTTCGATCTGCTGCTGCATTTTCACTGATTGCGTGAGGCTGGTGCCGGGCAGGCGCACCGTCAGCACCGCCAGGTCGCCCTCGTCGAGTTCCGGCACGAACTCCGTGCCCAGGCGCGTGGCCAGCAGCACCGACAGCCCCAGCACGATGGCGGCGAAGGCCAGCGCCACCGGGCGGTTGGCCATCGCATAGCGCAGGCAGGGTTCATAGGCGCGGCGCGCCGCGTGCATTACGCGGCTTTCCTTTTCGGTGACCGAGTCGCCGATGAACAGGGCCAGCGCCGCCGGCACGAAGCTGATCGACAGCAGCATGGCGCCGAGCAGCGCGATGACCACCGTCGTGGCCATCGGATGGAACATCTTGCCCTCGATCCCGGTGAGCGCGAAAATCGGCAGGTAGACCACCATGATGATCAGCTGGCCGTAGATGAGCGGGCGGCGGGCTTCGCGCGCGGCCAGGAACACTTCCTCGAAGCGCTCCTTGCGGGTGAGCACCCGCCCGAGCCGCGTTTGCGCGCCGGCCAGGCGGCGCACGCAGTTCTCGACGATGACCACCGCGCCATCGACGATGATGCCGAAATCGAGGGCGCCAAGGCTCAGCAGGTTGGCGCTCACGCTAGTAGCCACCATGCCGGAAAACGTGAACAGCATGGCCAGCGGGATCACCAGCGCCGTCAGCAGGGCCGCACGCAAATTCCCAAGGAAGAAGAACAGCACCGCCACCACCAGCACCGCACCCTCCAGCAAGTTGTTGCGCACCGTGACGATGGCGCGCTCGACCAGGGCCGAGCGGTCGTACACCGTCACCGCCTTCACGCCCTTGGGCAGGCTGCGGTTGATCTCGTCCATCTTGCGGTCGACCGCGTTCGACACCGCGCGGCTGTTCTCGCCGATCAGCATGAACACGGTGCCCAGCACCACCTCCTGCCCGTTCTCGGTGGCGGCCCCGGTGCGCAGCTCGCGCCCGATCGAGACCTCGGCCACGTCGCGCACCCGCACCGGCGAGCCGCGGATGGTGGACACCACGATGTAGCCGATGTCGGCGATCGAGCCCACCTGCCCCGGCGCGCGCACCAGGTATTGTTCGCCCTCGCGCTCGATGTAGCCGGCGCCGACGTTGGCGTTGTTCTTTTCCAGCGCCTCTACCACGTCGGCCAAGGTGAGTCCGTAGGACGACAGCAGCGCCATGTCCGGCGCCACCAGGTATTCCTTGTTGAAGCCGCCGATGGAGTTGATCTCGGTGACGCCGGGCACGTTGCGCAGCTGCGGCTTGATGATCCAGTCCTGGATCTCGCGCAGGTCGGTCGGCGTGTAGGGCGTGCCGTCCGGCTTGGTCGCCCCCGGCACCGACTCCACCGTCCACAGGTAGATTTCGCTCAGGCCGGTGGCGATCGGTCCCATCGCCGGCACCACGCCGGCCGGCAGCTGCTCGCGCGCGTCCTGGATGCGCTGGCTCACCAGCTGGCGCGCGAAGTGCAGGTCGGTGCCCTCCTTGAACACCACCGTGATCTGCGACAGGCCGTAGCGCGACAGCGAGCGGTAGCCCTCCAGCTGCGGCAGGCCGGCCAGCAGCGACTCGATCGGGTAGGTAATGCGCTGCTCGGTCTCGAGCGGCGAGTAGCCCGGCGCCGCCGTGTTGACCTGCACCTGCACGTTGGTCACGTCGGGCACGGCGTCGATCGGCAGGCGCCCGTAATTGTAGATGCCGGCCAGCGCCATCGCGAGCACGGCCGCCATGACGAGCCAGCGCTGCGCGATCGCGCCCTGGATGATTCGGTTGAACATGGTGTCGTTTCTCTCAGTCGTGGTGGGCGGCGGCGCCCTTGCCCTGCTCGGCCTTGACGGCGAAGCTGCCGGCCGCGGCGTAGCGCTCGCCCGCGGCCAGGCCCGAAACAATGTCGACATGGCGCCCGTCCGAGCGCCCCGCTTCAACCGGCTGCGCGACGAAGCCCTGCGCCACGCGCTTGTACACCACCTGTTGCCCGTCCACCGTCTGCAGCGCCGAGCGCGCCACCGCCACCTTCGCCTGCGCCGTGCCGGTCACGATGTCGACGTTCACCGCCAGGCCGGGCCGCCATGCTCCCTGCGGGTTGGCCAGCACCACGCGCGCACGCGCCGAGCGCGACTCTTCGCCGATCAGGCTGCTCACGAAGCTGACCTTGCCGGGTGCGGTTGTGGAAGAAGCGATGGAGCGGATGACCGCATCCGTGCCGACCCGCACGATGTCGAGATCCTTGCTCGGCACCACCACGTCGGCCCACACGGTGGACAGGTCGGTGATGGTGAAGATGCGGGTGTCGGCGTTGACGATTTCGCCCATGGCGATGTGCTTTTCCACCACCACGCCGTCAAAGGGTGCGCGCACCTGCAGGCGGTTCGAGCTTGCGCCTGATCCGGCGCCGAGCGCGGCGAGTTTCTGGCCGCTTGCGCGCACGGCGATTTCCGCTTCGCGCAGTTCCTGCGTGGCTTTCAGGTAGTCCTGCCTGGCCGAGATCTTCTCTTCCCACAAGCTCTTCTCGGCGGCGTGCTGGGTGCCGGCCCAGGCGAGCCGCTGCTGCGCCGCGGCCAGCGCCGCGCGTTCCTGCGCCACGTCGGCGCTGGCGACGACGGCCAGCACCTCGCCCCTGCGCACCAGCTGCCCCAGGTTGGCCGGCACCGCTTCCACGGCGCCGGACGCGCGCGGCGTCACGTGGGCGGTGCGGTCTTCGTTGAGCGCGATCTGGCCCGGCATGCGGATGAAGGTGTCGAGCCGCAGCGGGCCGGCGGTCTCCAGCGTGATGCCGGCGCTAGCTACCTGCGCGTCGCTGAAGCGGATCACGCCGTCATCGAGGTGGGAGGCTTGCTCTCCGTGGGCTTCGGTTTCTACCTGGCCGGCAGGTTCCGCGCGATCCTTCAGCAGCACGAAGGCGCCGAAGGCGATGGCCAGCGCCAGCATGATGGCGACGATCCTGGTTTGCTGCTTGTTCATGGGTTCTCCTGGGGTGCGGGGCCGAGCAGCCGCTCGATATCGGCGGCGGCGCGGTGGGCGTCGGCGACCGCTTTATTGTGTTGGTGCCTGGCCTGGGCATAGGCGCGCTGGGCGTCGAGCACGTCCAGCAAGCCGAACCTGCCCAGCTCGTAGCCGCGGCTGGCCAGCTGGAAGGCTTCGCGCGCGCCGGGGACGATGTCGGAGCCGATCATCGCGGCTTCCTGCACTGCCGCCGCCAGGCGCGCATGCGCCTGGGCCAGTTCGGCCTGCAGGCGCACGCGTTCCGCTTCGAGCTCGTCGTGCGCCTTGTCGACCCGCCGCAGCGATGCCAGCAGTGCGCCTCCGTTGCGGTCGAACAGCGGCAATGGCAGCGACACGCCAAGCACAGCCTGGCGTTGCTGCTCCGGGGTTTCGCGGCGGGTGCCGAGGATGAGGGTCACGTCCGGGGTGCGCCGGGCTTGCTCGACACGCACCAGAGACTGCCGGTGCGCCAGTTCGGCTTGAGCGCGCCGGGAGGTGGGCGACAGCACGATCCGGGCCACCAGCTGGTCGAGCGGCGCGGCGGCCGGAATTTCGGGCGTGGCAGGCGCCGAGACCTCGATGTCGGCGGAATTCCCGCCCCACAACGCGGCCAGCCGGATGCGCGCGCTCTCCAGCTCGCGCGCGGCCTGCAGCGCCTCGATGCGGGCATTGGCCTGCGCGACCCTGGCGCGGGTGGCTTCCAATGGCGGCGCCTTGCCGGCATCGACCCGGCGCGCGGCGGCGTCGGCCGCCTGCCCCGCCAGCGCCGCCAGTTCCTGCGCCAGCCGCCCCTGCTCGCTGGTGGCGACGGCGTCATGGAAGGCGGCGATCGTGTCGGCACGCACGCGCGCCCGCAAAGCGTCGCGCTCGGCCACGGCGAGGTCCTGCTCGCGCCGCGCCGCATCGACGCGCGCGCCGCGCTTGCCGCCCAGTTCGATGGGAATGCCCAGCTGGGCGGTGGTGGTGCGATTGGCGCGGTCCTGCCCTTCGCGCACGAATTCCAGCGTGGGATTGGGCAGCGCCCGCGCCTGCGCGATGCTGCCTTCTTGCGCTGCCACTTCATGGCCCGCCGCGCGCAAGGCGGGGTTGGCCTGCAGCGCGCGCGCCACGGCGGCGTCGAGCGTGAGCGGTGCTGCGGCGCACGCGGGCGCGCAGGCGAATCCCGCCGCCAGGGCAAGGACAATACAAAGGTTTTTCATGGTCCGGTTCCGAGTGAGCGATGTCATCGGCGGGACGCGTGTCCCGCCGCCTAGCTGCGCACGGGCCGGTCGGGCGGAGGAACGAGGTCGGGGATGTGGGAGAGGTAGTGCGGGGGGATGAAGCGCAGTTGCGGCAAGCGCGCCGGGGTCGAGACGGCCGGCGCCATCGCCATCAGGGGACTGCCCGAAAAGTGGTGGCAGCAATCGCAGCCCCCGTCGTCGTCGGCCGCGCCACTGTCGTCGTCATCGCATTGCTGCTGCCACTGGTGGCACACGTGCTGCACAGTGCTACCCTCGTCCGGACTGCAGCAGGCGCCCGTGGCCGCCCACACCAGCTGGAGCGGCATCAGGACCAGCAGTAGCAGGATGAACAAACGCTTCATGGAGCGGCGGCGCAATGGTTGATATATGATCGACATTAGAAACCCTGTAGCGGCTACAGAGTCAAGCACGATCAAACGAAGCAAGGACATATGCTGAAAATAGGCGAACTGGCGGCGCGCACCGGCTGCCCGGTGGAGACGATCCGCTACTACGAGCGCATCGGCATCTTGAATCCGCCCCAGCGCCACGCCAACAATTATCGCAGCTACGGCGAACGCCACGTGGAACGCCTGCAGTTCGTGCGCCACTGCCGCGCGCTCGACATGGGGCTGGATGAAATCCGGGTGCTGCTGGAGGTGCGCGACCGGCCGGAGCAGGAATGTACGGACGTGAACGAACTGCTTGACCGGCACATCTCGCGCGTGGCCGCCAAGATCGCCGAGCTCGCCTCGCTCGAACGCCAGCTGACCCAGCTGCGCGGCTGTTGTGTGGCGACCCGGGCATCGCATGCCTGCGGCATCCTGCATGCGCTGTCGGAGCACGACAAGGTGCACTAAGCGAGACCGTCGTACCGGCGAAGGCCGGTACGCAGTCTTGCCCGTATATCGATTGCTCATATAACTTGGGCACCGGCCTTCGCCGGTGCGACGGCAATAAAAAAACCGCCAGGCTCACGCACTGGCGGTTTTTTCATGAAGCGGCGAACCGCTTCGGGCTTAACGCAAGATTACTGCGCCGCGCCTTCGACCGGATCGGCAGCCTTCATCGACAGCTTCAGGCGCCCGCGCTCGTCGGTCTCGAGGACCTTCACGCGCACTTGCTGGCCTTCTTTCAGGTAGTCGGCGACGGCGTTCACACGCTCGTTGGCGATCTGCGAGATGTGCAGCAGGCCGTCCTTGCCAGGCATGACTTGCACGATGGCGCCGAAGTCCAGGAGTTTCAGCACGGTGCCGTCGTAGGTCTTGCCCACTTCGACCGATGCGGTCAGCTCTTCGATGCGGCGCTTGGCTTCCTGGCCGGCGGCGGCGTCGACCGATGCGATGGTCACGATGCCTTCGTCGGTGATGTCGATCTGGGTGCCGGTTTCTTCGGTCAGCGCGCGGATGACGGCGCCGCCCTTGCCGATCACGTCACGGATCTTTTCCGGGTTGATGCGGATGGTGATCAGGCGCGGTGCGAAGTCCGACAGCTCGGTCTTCACGGTCGGCATGGCCTTCTGCATTTCACCCAGGATGTGGTGACGGGCTTCCTTGGCTTGCGCCAGTGCCACCTGCATGATTTCCTTGGTGATGCCCTGGATCTTGATGTCCATCTGCAGCGCGGTGATACCGGCCGGGGTACCAGCGACCTTGAAGTCCATGTCGCCCAGGTGGTCTTCGTCGCCCAGGATGTCGGTCAGGACGGCGAACTTGCCGCCTTCCTTGATCAGGCCCATGGCGATGCCGGCGACGTGCGCCTTCATCGGCACGCCGGCGTCCATCAGTGCCAGGCAGCCGCCGCAGACCGAGGCCATCGACGAGGAGCCGTTGGACTCGGTGATTTCCGAAACCAAGCGCACCGAGTAGCTGAAATCTTCCGGGTTAGGCAGCGCTGCGACCAGCGCGCGCTTGGCCAGGCGGCCGTGGCCGACTTCGCGGCGCTTCGGGGTGCCCACGCGGCCGGTTTCGCCGGTGGCGAACGGAGGCATGTTGTAGTGCATCATGAACGAGTCGGTGTACTCGCCCATCAGCGCGTCGATCTTCTGGCTGTCGCGGGCGGTGCCCAGCGTGGCCACGACCAGCGCCTGGGTTTCGCCGCGGGTGAACAGGGCCGAACCGTGGGTACGCGGCAGCACGCTGCTGCGGATCGCGATTGGACGCACGGTGCGGGTGTCGCGGCCGTCGATGCGTGGCTCGCCGTCCAGGATCTGCGAACGCACGACCTTGGCTTCCATGTCGAACAGGATGTTGCCGACTTCGCCTGCATCGGCGCTGACGCCCTGGGTTGCCAGGGCCGCCATGACTTCGGACGAGAGCGACTTCAGCTTCTGCTGGCGCGCCGATTTTTCGCGGGTCTGGTAAGCGTCGCGGACCCTCTCTGCCGCCAGGTCGGAGACGCGGGCGATCAGTTCTTCGTTCTTCGGCGCCGGCGACCATTCGACTTCCGGCTTGCCGCCTTCGGCCACCAGGTCGTGGATCGCGTCGATGACGGCGCGCATCTGCTCGTGGCCGAACACGACCGCGCCGAGCATGACTTCTTCCGACAGTTGCTGGGCTTCCGATTCCACCATCAGGACGGCGGTTTCGGTGCCTGCCACGACCAGGTCCATCAGCGAGGTCTTCAGCTCGGTGGTGGTCGGGTTCAGGATGTACTGGCCGTTCGCGTAGCCGACGCGCGCTGCGCCGATCGGGCCGCTGAACGGGATGCCGGCGATGCACAGGGCAGCCGAGGCGCCGATCATCGCAGGGATGTCCGGATCGATTTCAGGATTGACCGACAGGACGTGGATGATGACCTGGACTTCGTTCAGGTAGCCTTCCGGGAACAGCGGACGGATCGGACGGTCGATCAGGCGCGAGGTCAGGGTTTCTTTTTCCGAAGGACGGCCTTCGCGCTTGAAGAAGCCGCCCGGGATCTTACCGGCTGCGTACGTTTTCTCCATGTAGTCGACGGTCAGCGGGAAGAAGTCCTGGCCCGGCTTGGCGTCCTTGCGGGCAACCACGGTTGCCAGGATGACGGTATCTTCGACCGACACGACAACGGCGCCGCTTGCCTGGCGCGCGATTTCACCCGTCTCCAGGGTGACCGTGTGTTGACCGTACTGGAAGGTTTTCGTAACTTTATTAAACATTGGGAAGTCCCTTTCTATTTGCCGACAGATTTTCAGGTGCTGTCGTTCACCTCACCACGGGGCGGAATGGTTGTTCCGCCATTACTGCAAAAACGACAAACATCAAAAACAAAAAATGCCCGCGTCAGGTAACTGGCGCAGGCATTTCGTGACTAAACGTCAAGACTCAAGCGATTACTTACGCAGGCCGAGTTTGGCGATCAGGTCGCGGTAACGGGTTGCGTCCTTGTTTTTCAGGTAGGACAGCAGGCTCTTACGGCGGTTAACCATCATGATCAGGCCACGACGCGAGTGGTGATCCTTCTTGTGTTCCTTGAAGTGACCATTGAGCTCGTTGATGCGTGCGGTCAGCAGTGCGACCTGGACTTCCGGCGAGCCGGTGTCGTTCTGGCCACGTGCGTTGTCCGCGATGATCGCGGCTTTGTTGATGTGTTCTACGGACATGATGTTACCTTTCACATGCGGTGCAAGAGTCGAAACCCCGGCGCACCGTGATTAACAAAATACCTGCCCAAAACGGACAGACCCGCCAGTATAGGGGAAAACCGAACGTGCGGCCAGTGTTTGCGTCGACCGATTGGTGCATCATGGGGTTTTCGGGGCAAATCGATGGGGGCAGCCATGAAAAATTTAGTCATCTTTACAACAGCTGCCGGGCTGCTCGCCCTGGGCGGCTGCGGCACCGTGTTCCGCCAGGCGCCCAGTCCCGGCGACCCGCTGGCGGTGGTCCAGCACAAGATGGGGATGCCCACGGCCGTGTACCGCGACGGCGCCGACGAGCTGCTGGAATACGCCACCGGGCCGATGGGCCAGCAGACCTTCATGGCGCACATCGGGACCGACGGGCGGCTGACCCGCTACGAGCAGGTGCTCACCAGCGAGAAGTTCGCCACCGTCAAGATCGATACGGCGACCAAGGACGAGGTGCTGCGCACCTTCGGCCGCCCGGCCGAGATGTCGCGCGTGGCGATGCGCGACTACGAGGTCTGGTCCTACCGCTACAAGGAAGCCGGCGTGTGGAATTCGATGATGCACGTGCACTTCGACCAGCAGGGCATCGTGCGGCAGATGCTCAACGGGCCCGATCCACTGTTCGACCCGAAGGACCGCCAGGGCCCTTAGCGCCGCCGCTACTGCGCACGAAGGCCTCCACCGCGTCGAGCGTCGGCGCCAGCCTGCGCAGGGAGGTCGAGAGCGAGGCCACCAGCGAGGTGTGGCTGACGCCGTCGTAGTACAGCTCCTGCACCGGCACGTCCGCGGCCCGCAGCTTCGCCGCCAGGGCGCCGGTGTTGCGCGCCGGGTCGACCACCTTGTCGGACCTGGCGGCGATCAGGAGTGCGGGCGGCGAGGAAGCGCTCACGTGGCTGGCGGGCTGCGAATCGGCAGGCGTGTCCGGATAGTTGAACACCGGGCGGGTCGTGGGGTTCTGCACCGGCAGGAAATCGTAGGGACCGGCCAGGCCGATGAGGCCGCGCACCGCGCTGGTTTCCAGCCCCTGCTGGCCAAGCCAGCGCGCATCCAGCGCCAGCATGGCCGCGTTGTAGGCGCCGGCACTATGCCCCATCAGGTAGATCCGTCCCGGGTCGCCGCCATGCCGTGCGATCTCGCGCCGGGTCCAGGCCACGGCCTGGGCGGCATCGACGAGGAAGTCGGGGTAGCGGACCTGCGGATACAGCCGGTAATCGGGGATCACCACCACGAAGCCGCGCGCCGCGAGAGCTTGGCCGACGAAGGCGTAGTCGGTTCGGCTGCCGCTGACCCAGTTGCCGCCGTAGAAGAAGACGATGACGGGGGCGTTGTTGGCGCCGCTTGCGGGGCGGTAGATGTCGAGCTGGTGGCGCTCGCCGGGGGCGTAGGGCTGGTCTTTCGTGGCGCGGGTTTCGCCGGCGGGGGAGACGGCGTTGAGGATGGAGAGGGGGGTGCAGGCTGTGAGAAGTAAGGCAGCGGCGATCAGGAGGGCGGATTTTTTCATCGGGCGGCCAGGTGGTGGGGTCGCCTTGAGTATAGGGGGGACGTTCCTGCAGTTGCGCACGGTTGGGGTTGTGCGACGAACTTGGGGGGGCACAATGCCAGTGGCATTGTGCCCCCCAATTTTGCGTGAAACCTACACCCCCTGCGGATTCACCCTCTCCACCTTCGAATGCAGCTTGTTCAACCCCGACAAATATGCCTTGGCCGACGCCACGATAATGTCCGGATCCGCCCCAACGCCGTTGACGATCCGCCCCGAGTGCGACAGGCGGATGGTCACCTCTCCCTGCGACTGCGGCCCATTGCTGATCGCGTTAATCGAAAACAGCACCTGCTCCGCCCCGCTCTTGACCACGCTCTCGATCGCCCCCACCACCGCATCCACCGGCCCGTCGCCCGAGGCTTCGGCCGACACTTCCCTGCCTTCGACCGAGAACACGATGCGCGCATGCGGCAGTTCGCCGGTTTCGGAGCGCTGCGACAGCGACACCAGCTTGTAGGTCTCGCCACCCTGCGCGTGGTCTTCGGCCGACACCAGCGCCATGATGTCTTCGTCAAAAATCTCGGCCTTGCGGTCGGCCAGCTCCTTGAAACGCGCAAACGCAGCATTCACCTCAAGCTCCGAGGCCAGCTCGATCCCCAGTTCCTGCAGGCGCGATTTAAAAGCGTTGCGGCCGGAGAGCTTGCCCAGCACGATCTTGTTGGCGGTCCAGCCCACGTCTTCGGCGCGCATGATCTCGTAGGTCTCGCGCGCCTTCAAAATGCCGTCCTGGTGGATGCCCGAGGCATGGGCGAACGCGTTCGCGCCCACCACCGCCTTGTTCGGCTGCACCGCGAAGCCGGTGATCTGCGAGACCATTTTCGAGGCCGGCACGATCTGGGTGGTGTCGATGCCCACCGTCAGGTTGAAGTAATCTGCGCGGGTGCGCAGCGCCATCACCACTTCTTCCAGCGAGGTGTTCCCTGCCCGCTCGCCCAGGCCGTTGATCGTGCATTCGATCTGGCGCGCGCCGCCGATGGTCACGCCGGCCAGCGAGTTCGCCACGGCGAGACCCAGGTCGTTATGGCAGTGCACCGACCACACGGCCTTGTCGGAATTGGGCACGCGCTCGCGCAGGCGGCGGATGCGCGCGCCGAATTCTTCGGGCACCGCGTAGCCCACGGTATCGGGGAAATTGATGGTGGTGGCGCCTTCCGCGATGACGGCTTCCAGCACGCGGCACAGGAAGTCTTCTTCCGAGCGGCTGCCGTCTTCGGGCGAGAACTCGATGTCGTCGGTATGCTGGCGCGCGTAACGGATGGCGAGCTTGGCCTGCTCCAGTACCTGTTCGGGCTCCATGCGCAGCTTCATCTGCATGTGCAGCGGTGACGTGGCGATGAAGGTGTGGATGCGCTTGCGCGCGGCGGGCGCCAGCGCTTCGGCGGCGCGGGCGATGTCGCGCTCGTTGGCGCGCGACAGCGAGCAGATGGTGGAGTCGCGCACCGCAGCCGAGATGGCGCGGATGGCCTCGAAGTCGCCCGGGGAGGCGGCGGCGAAGCCGGCTTCGATGACGTCCACCCGCAGGCGCTCGAGCTGGCGCGCGATGCGCACCTTCTCGTCCTTCGTCATCGAGGCGCCGGGCGATTGCTCGCCGTCGCGCAGGGTGGTGTCGAAAATGATGAGGCGTGAGGTATCAGGGATCAGGTCGGGCATGCTGGGCTCCATGGCTAAACAGGTTTAGCGGGCGCCCCCTGCCCGGCCCAAAGGCCCGCTAGCGGCGCACGCTGTCGTCCGGCTCGTCGTCGCTCGGGATGATGCTCACCTTCTTGCCCTTGGCAAGGCGCCAGGCAAACACGGCATACCCCGACAAGCCGTAAATCACAAAAATCGGCCACAGGACTTTCGGTGGGTCGATCGCCACCAGCGCGAACGCGAGGGCAATCAGGAACACCACGATGAACGGCACCGACTTGCGGAAGTTCACGTCCTTGAAGCTGTAAAACGGTACGTTCGACACCATCGTCAGGCCCGCGAACACCGCGATGCCCCAGCTCACCCAGTCCACCTGGCGCGAGCTCACGTTGATGTCCGGGTCGGTCATCATCATGATGAAGCCGACCACCAGTGCTGCAGCCGCGGGGCTGGGCAAGCCCTGGAAGAAGCGCTTGTCCACCACCTCGATGTTGGTGTTGAAGCGCGCCAGGCGCAGGGCGGCGCCGGCGCAGTAGATGAACGCCGCGATCCAGCCCAGCTTGCCCAGGCCGCGCAGCGACCATTCGTAGATCACCAGCGCCGGCGCGGCGCCGAAGGACACCATGTCGCTCAGCGAGTCGTACTGCGCGCCGAACTCGGACTGGGTATTGGTCAGGCGCGCGATGCGCCCGTCCAGCCCGTCCAGGATCATCGCGATGAACACCGCCCAGCAGGCGTGCTCGAAGCGCTGGTTCATCGCCATGACGATGGCGTAGAAACCGCAGAACAGCGCGCCGGTGGTGAACGCATTGGGCAGCAGATAGATGCCGCGGCCGCGTTCGCCCTGGGCGCGGTCTTCCGCGCGCCGCCCGAAGCGTTTCAATCGGGAAAATCGTGGCGCCTTGGGCCCTGCCCCAGGTGGTCGACGTCGTGGAAAGCTTGGCATATGGATCCGTATTCAAGTGATGCTGTTCCCAGCATTATAGAGGCGGGAACAGCATGTTAGCGAACGGCTATTATTGCCCGTATCGCTTACTTGAAACGCACCTTACCAACGAGACGCATCTGGAGGGTCGTTTCTCCGGGTTCAAAACTTGGTTCCGGCATCTCATCGGCCATTTCCCGCTTGGCGCTCATGCGCATCATGGCCGGCGCCGCCTGCCCTTGGGCGTCCCCGGCGTAATTGCCCGAGCCTTCGAAATCGACTGTGTCCAGCACCGCTTCCGACGGCTGGCGGCCCATGGCGCTGGCGATCGACGCAATGCGCTCGTTCAGGTTGCGGTAGGTGGCGGCAATGCGCTGGTCGTCCAGGCGCTTGGTCAGTTCCGGGCTCAGCCCGAAGTTCACGCCATTGATTTGCAGAACTTTCTGCGCAGCGGCGGCGGTCTTCGGCAGGTCTTGCAGGTTCTTCGTCGTCACTTCCAGGTACTGGCCGACGCGCCAGGCGACCGGCACCGGTTTGACCGGCGTACGCGACACCGGTTGAGGCATCGGCGGCACTTCCGGGTAAACCGGGTAAGTGTAGTAGCCCATCGTCTTGAGCTCGGCCTTCGGATCGGCGCGGCGGACGATGTCGGTGCCCTCCTTCATCTTGCGGTTCACGCGCGCGGCGGCGGCGTTCTTGTCCTTGTCGTGCTCCTCGACGGCGAAGGTCATGACGGCCTGGTCGTTGGCGTGCTTGACTTCGCCGTAGGCCGGCACCACGACCAGCGTGCCGCTGGTGGCCGGGGCGGCGATGGTCTGCGCCTGCGCCTGGAACGCCAGCACGAGGGCGGCGGCGACGATGGATTTGGAAATCTTCATTGATTGTTCTCCATAAAGTTGCGACGGATGTCCGCGTCACTTATACGATACCGTCACTGTCGCACTCGTCGTGATTTTGTAATGGATCGTTGCAACTCTGTAGATGGAGTAACAGCTGTCTTTAATTGTAGGGTGGTCGGCTTGCCGACCGCGCGTTCACATCACGGATGCCCGACACGCACCGGCGTTTCATCTTACGTTTGAACGCGCGGGCGGGAAACCCGCCCACCCTGCGGTAGTACATTACCGCCGA
Source organism: Massilia yuzhufengensis (assembly GCF_900112225.1). Taxonomy (GTDB): domain Bacteria; phylum Pseudomonadota; class Gammaproteobacteria; order Burkholderiales; family Burkholderiaceae_D; genus Telluria; species Telluria yuzhufengensis. Next base: position 142,883 of record NZ_FOLD01000004.1, read on the forward strand.
TTTTTCGATGCCAGCTTAGTTCTTCGACTGGTCCACCAGCTTGTTCTTCGCGATCCACGGCATCATCGCGCGCAGCTTGGCGCCGACTTCTTCGATCGGGTGCTCGGCGGTCAAGCGGCGGCGCGAGATCAGGGTCGGGGCGCCGGCCTTGTTCTCGAGGATGAAGCTCTTCGCGTATTCGCCGGTCTGGATGTCCTTCAGGCACTGCTTCATCGCTTCCTTGGTCGCCGAGGTGACGACTTTCGGGCCGGTGACGTACTCGCCGTATTCCGCGTTGTTCGAGATCGAGTAGTTCATGTTGGCGATGCCGCCTTCGTAGATCAGGTCGACGATCAGCTTGAGTTCGTGCAGGCACTCGAAGTAGGCCATTTCCGGCGCGTAGCCCGCTTCGGTCAGGGTTTCGAAGCCGGCCTTGATCAGCTCGACCGCGCCGCCGCACAGGACAGCCTGTTCGCCGAACAGGTCGGTCTCGGTCTCTTCGCGGAAGTTGGTCTCGATGATGCCGGCGCGGCCGCCGCCATTGGCCATCGAGTAGGACAGCGCGATGTCGCGGGCCGAGCCCGATTTGTCCTGGTAGACGGCGATCAGGTGCGGCACGCCGCCGCCCTGGGTGTAGGTGCCGCGCACGGTGTGACCCGGCGCCTTTGGCGCGACCATGATCACATCGAGGTCGGCGCGTGGCACGACCTGGCCGTAGTGCACGTTGAAGCCGTGGGCGAAGGCCAGCACGGCGCCCTGCTTGGCGTTCGGCTCGACGTTTTCCTTGTAGACCTGGGCGATGTTTTCATCCGGCAGCAGGATCATGATGACGTCGGCGGCCTTGACCGCTTCATCGACCTCGGCGACCTTCAGGCCGGCCGCTTCGACCTTGTTCCACGACGCGCCGCCGCGGCGCAGGCCGACGGTGACGTTGACGCCCGATTCGCTCAGGTTCTGTGCGTGGGCGTGGCCCTGCGAGCCGTAGCCGATGATGGCGACGTTCTTGCCCTTGATGAGGGAGAGGTCGCAGTCTTTGTCGTAGAAAACTTTCATGGTCATTCCTTAAATTTTAGATAGTTGGAGCAGGCATGCGTTGGTTGGACGCGCGGTCGGCGGAGCCGACCACCCTACGGTTTTTATACTTTGAGGATGCGTTCGCCGCGGCCGATGCCGGAGCCGCCGGTGCGTACCGTCTCCAGGATGGAGGTGCGGTCGATGGCGTCGATGAAGGCATCGAGCTTGCTCTTGGCGCCGGTCAGCTCGATCGTGTAGGTCTTCTCGGTCACGTCGATGACGCGGCCGCGGAAGATGTCGGCGGTGCGCTTCATTTCTTCGCGCTCCTTGCCGACCGCCCGCACCTTGATGAGCATGAGTTCGCGCTCGATGTGCTGGCCTTCGGTCAGGTCGACCACCTTCACCACCTCGATCAGGCGGTTCAGGTGCTTGGTGATCTGCTCGATGATGTCGTCCGAGCCGCTGGTGACGATGGTCATGCGCGACAGGGTCGCGTCTTCGGTCGGCGCCACGGTCAGGGTTTCGATGTTGTAGCCGCGGGCCGAGAACAACCCGACCACGCGCGACAGCGCGCCGGCTTCGTTCTCCAGCAGGACAGAAATAATATGGCGCATTACAGGTCCTCCGAGCCGAGCAGCATTTCGTTCAGGCCGGCGCCCGCCTTGACCATCGGCCAGACGTTTTCGCTCTGGTCGGTGATGAAGTTCATGAACACCAGGCGGTCCTTCATGGCGAAGGCTTCACGCAGCGAGCCCTCCACGTCGCCCGGCTTCTCGATGCGCATGCCCACGTGGCCGTAGGCCTCGGCCAGCTTTTCGAAGTCCGGCAGCGAATCCATATACGACTCGGAATAGCGCGAACCGTAGTCGATCTGCTGCCACTGGCGGACCATGCCCAGGAAACGGTTGTTCAGCAAAATGATCTTCGGAGTCAGGTGGTACTGCTTGCAGGTCGCGAGCTCCTGGATGCACATCTGGATCGAGCCTTCGCCGGTCACGCAGGCAACCGTCGCGCCAGGATTCGCCATCTGCACGCCCATCGCGTACGGCAGGCCGACGCCCATGGTGCCCAGGCCACCGGAATTGATCCAGCGGCGCGGCTTGTCGAAGCCGTAGTACTGCGCGGCCCACATCTGGTGCTGGCCGACGTCCGAGGTGATGAAGGCGTCGCCATCGGTCACGCGGTGCAGCTGCTCGATCACCGACTGCGGCTTGATCAGCGTATCGGACGACGCATAGGCCAGGCAGTCCTTGCCGCGCCATTCGGCGATCTGCTTCCACCACGACTGCAGCGCGTTCGTGTTCGGCTGCGCGCTGCTGGCGTCGAGCTGCGACAGCAGTTCCACCAGCACGTCCTTGACGTTGCCGACGATCGGGATGTCCACCTTCACGCGCTTGGAGATCGACGACGGGTCGATGTCGATGTGGATGATCTTGCGCGGATTCGAGGCGAAGTGCTTCGGGTTGCCGATGACGCGGTCGTCGAAACGGGCGCCGATGGCGATCAGGACGTCGCAGTTCTGCATCGCCATGTTCGCTTCGTAGGTGCCGTGCATGCCCGGCATGCCGACGTAGTGCGGGCTGGTCGAGCGCGAAGCGCCCAGGCCCATCAGCGTGTTCGTCACCGGGAAGCCGAGCTTGTCGACCATGCGGTTCAGCTCATTCGAGGCGTTAGCCAGGATGACGCCGCCGCCCGCATAGATCATCGGGCGTTCGGCCTGCTGCAGCAGCTGCACGGCCTTGCGGATCTGGCCCGCGTGGCCCTTGTCCACCGGCTTGTACGAACGCATCTCGATCTCGCGAGGGTAGTCGTATACCGCCTTGTGCATGCTGATGTCCTTCGGGATATCGACCAGCACGGGACCGGGACGGCCGGTGCGGGCAATATAGAAGGCTTTCTTGATGGTGTTCGCCAGGTCCTTGACGTCCTTGACCAGGAAGTTGTGCTTGACCACCGGGCGGGTGATGCCGACCGTGTCGCATTCCTGGAAGGCGTCCTGGCCGATCGCATGGCTCGGCACCTGGCCGGTAATGACGACCATCGGGATCGAGTCCATGTAGGCGGTGGACAGGCCGGTGACGGCATTGGTCACGCCCGGACCGGAGGTCACGAGGGCGACGCCGACGGTATTGGAGCTGCGCGAATAGGCGTCTGCGGCGTGGACCGCGGCCTGTTCGTGGCGGACGAGGACGTGCTGGAATTTGTCCTGCTTGAAGATGGCGTCGTAGATGTAGAGGACTGCCCCGCCCGGATAACCGAAGACGTGCTTGACGCCCTCTTCCGCGAGACAACGCACCACAATCTCAGCGCCCGTGATGGGGACACTTGAATCGTTACTCATGACCATTCCTTTCAATACCCAATGGGAGTTTGATCGGATGCCCGTTCCTAACGAGGTGCAAAATGCGCGACAACCCTCATGCGTCCCTTCTCTCTGCGGTCACGTCTGTGCTTCGGGATGCCGTAGGATCCTTACGCACGGGCGCTGGGCGCAACTCGTTCGGCTTGAGTGTTTGTGGCGTTTTTGTGCATCTCTCGCGCTTTTGGCGCGGGTCGGAGCAAACTGCCTACAAATGAAAGCGAGTCATTCCGGAAAGGGCTGGTAGGCCTAGACCGGGTGACCAGAGAGCTTCGGGGGTGCAAAGCGTTTAGCCACATTACTGCGTTGCACCATTTTGGTCAAGACTTCAAGAAAAATATTTGTCGTGGTCCAAAACGGTGCATCAGCGCTGCATGCCCCAGCGGCGGATCGTGAGTCGTTCAAGGGTCTGGAACACGATGTGTTCGACAGCCAGCCCGATGAGGATGACGGCGGCCAGGCCGGCGAAGACCTTGTCCGTAAACAGTTCGTTGCGGCTCTGGAAGATGTACCAGCCCAGGCCGCCCTGCCCCGAGGTGCTGCCAAAAACCAACTCAGCCGCGATCAGCGTGCGCCAGGCGAAGGCCCAGCCGATCTTCAGGCCCGACAGGATGGACGGTAGCGCCGCCGGGATCAGGATCTGCAACACCATGCGCAGGCCGCCCAGGCCATAGTTGCGGCCCGCCATGCGCAGCGTGTCCGGCACCGAGCGAAAGCCCGCGGTGGCGTTGAGCGTCAGCGGCCAGATCACCGAATGCACCAGCACCATCAGCAGGCTGCCCTTGCCCAGCCCGAACCACAGCAACGCCAGCGGCAGCAGGGCGATGGCCGGGAGCGGGTTGAACATCGAGGCCAGCGTATCGATCAGTTCGCGCCCCACCTTGCCCGAGACCGCCAGCCAGGTCAGCAGGAAGGCTCCCGCCACGCCCAGCGAAAAGCCCTGCACCAGCACGCCCAGCGAGACGCTGATGTAACCCCACAGTTCACCTGAGGCGACGCCGGCGCCGAAGGCCTTGGCGGTCTGGATCGCACCGGGCAGCAGCAGGTCGTTGTCGAACCAGTGGGCCAGCCCTTCCCACACCACCGAGATGGCAATCAGCAGGCCCAGTTTGCGCAGCCAGGCGAGGTCCGGCAGCGTGTATGCAGCCGGCGTGCTGGCCTGCACTGGCGCCGCCAGCCTCGGTTCCAGAATATATTCAGCGCGAATCGGCGGATTATTCATTGATGGCTTTCGTAGGGTGGCCGGCTCCGCCGGCCGCGCGTTCAAGCTCCCCAAACAACAGCCCATGAATCCGCTGCGTCGCCGCCTGGAACTCGCTGCTGCCCGCACTTGCCAAACTGAACTGGTGACTATTCAACTCCGCCCTCACCCGCCCCGGATGCGGCGACAACAACAAAATCCGGTTCCCCACCACCAGCGCCTCTTCGATCGAATGCGTCACGAACAGCATGGTGAACCCGATCTCTTCCCACAGCACCTGCAGCTCCTCCTGCATGGTGCGGCGCGTGAGCGCATCGAGCGCCGCGAACGGCTCGTCCATCAGCAGCACCGCCGGCTGCATCGCCAGCGCCCGTGCAATCGCCACCCTGGCCTTCATCCCGCCCGACAGCGTGTGCGGATAGGCGTCGGCAAAGCGCGCCAGCCCGACCTTGCCCAGCCAGTGGCGCGCCCGCTGGTCCGCCTCCTTGCGCCTGACGCCCCCGGCCAGCATCGGGAACATCACGTTCTCCCGCACCGTCTTCCAGGGCGGCAGCTGGTCGAATTCCTGGAACACGACGATGCGGTCCGGCCCGGGGCGGGTGATTGCCTTGCCCGCCAGCGTGAGGCTGCCGGCCTGCGGCGCAATGAAGCCGCCCACGGCCTTCAAAAGGGTCGACTTGCCGCAACCCGAAGGCCCCAGCAGCACGAAGCGGTCGCGCTCGTACACGTCGAAACTCACATCCTCGGTGGCGCGCACGATGCCGCGCTCGCCCCGGTATTCCAACGTGACGTGCGCGGCCCGCAGCAGCGGTTCAGGTGGCGGCACCAGGTTCAGCGGGCTCATGCTCAGCTCCCGGCGTCGAGCGCCGGATGGGCGAAGAAGTAATCGCGCCAGCTCACCGGCTTGGTTTTAATGGCGCCGACTTCGTGCAGGAACTGCGCCAGGCCCAGCGTATTTTGCGGCGCCACCTTGAACTGCACCTGCGGGTTCTTGATCACCTTGATCAAGAGCGCGCGGTCGATATTGCCCTTGTTGACGCGCAGGTAAGCGTCGGCCGCCGCTTCCGGATTGTTCGTGGCCAGCTGGGCCGCCTCACTCAGGGCATCGATGAAGGCGCGGTAGGTCTTGGGGTTCTCCTTCACATACTTCTCGGTGGCGTACAGTACGGTGGCCGAGCTTGGGCCGCCCAGCACGTCATAGGAATTGAGCACGATCTTCGCGTTCGGATTGCCGGCCAGTTCCTGTTCCTGGAAAGGCGGGTTGCCGAAGTGGCCGTTCAGTTCGGTCTTGCCGGCGATGATGGCGGCCGCCGCGTCCGGGTGCGGCACGGTCTGGGTGATCGGGTCGAGTTTCTTGAATTCCGCCTTGCCCCACTGCTTGGCCGCGGCCATTTGCAAGATGCGCGCCTGCACCGACACGGTGACGGCCGGCAGCGCGATGCGGTCTTTCTGGCTGAAGTCGGCGATGGTTTTTACGGCCGGGTTGGTGCTGACCAGGTAATACGGGAAGTTGCCGAGCGAGGCGACGGCGCGCACGTTCTGGCGGCCGTTGGTGCGGTCCCAAATCGTAAACAGCGGGCCCAGGCCGGCGCCGGCCACGTCGATCGAATTCGACAGCAGCGCATCGTTGACGGCCGCGCCGCCCGACAGCTTGACCCAGTCGACGTCGAGCTCGACGCCCTGCTTCTTGCCGTGCTTTTCAATCAGCTTCTGGTCCTGCGCCACATTGAGCAGCAGGTAGACGATGCCGAACTGCTCGGCGATGCGGAGCTTGCCTTCGGCCTGGGCGGTGGAGGACAGGCCGAGCGCCAGCGCGGCGGCTGCGGCCACGCACTTCATTTTCGTATTCATCATTTTCTTTCAGAACGGGACGTCGCCCTCGATGGTGGTGCGGTACAGCTTGCGGCGCTGCTCTTGCGGGAAGGCGGTGGCCAGGTGCATCAGCGAGCGGTTATCCCAGAACACCATGTCGTTCGGCTGCCACTGGTGGCGGTAGACGAATTCAGGGCGGGTACTGTGCGCGAACAACTGGTCCAGGAGCTCGCGGCTGCGCGCTTCCGGCACGCCCAGCAGGCGGGTGGTGAAATGCTCGCTGACGAACAGCGCTCGGCGCCCGGTTTCCGGATGGGTGCGCACCACCGGGTGCACGGCCGGCACCACCTCGTCGATCTGCTCCTGGGTGAGCTTGGGGCGCCACGGGTTGCGGGCGCGCAGTTCCTCGTACTTGGCCAGGTAGCTGTGCTCGGCGCGCAGCCCGGCGATCTCGCGCTTGAGCTTGCCCGGCAGCGCGTCGTAGGCTGCGTGCTGGTTGGCAAACAGCGTGTCGCCGCCCTCGCTCGGCAGTTCCTGCGCGTGCAGCATCGAGCCCAGGCTCGGCACCGCCTTGTACGACAGGTCGGAATGCCAGAAGTGGCCGGCGTCGCCCAGGCCGATCGGCTGCTCGTTTTCGCGGATGTTGGAAATCACCAGCACTTCCGGGTGACCGGCCAACTGGAACTGGCGCAGCACGTGGATCTGCAGGCGGCCGAAGCGGCGGCTGAAGTCCACCTGCTGCCGGGGCGTGAAGGTCTGGTCGCGGAACACCAGCACGTGGTGCTCGAGGTGGGCGCGGTGAAGGCGGTCGACATCGTCGTCGCTCAGCGGCAGGGCAAGGTCGAGGCCGAGGATCTCGGCGCCGAGCGGCTGCTTGAGCAGGGGGCGGATATCGAAATCCTGGCGGGAAGAATCGAGCGGCATGATGGCAAGGATGAGTGAACTTCAGTCCAGAATAGCGACGCACTCCAGGCGCGACAACGAAGCATTTCGACTAACTTCATGCACTTTTTGACAGCACCAGGGGCGCCCGCCGGGCGTGTTTCGGTGCGCGCTGTGCGATTTCGATGCAGCGGCCTTGGTTTTTTGCTAGGATTCGTGGGTTTTCCTCACGGCATCCGCTTTACCCGCCCCTCACCACAACGCATGGCCACAGACAAAGAACTCAACGACTTCCTCGAGAATGTCGAACGGCGCGCGTTCAAGCAGGCGGTGTATGCGGTTCGCAAGGACGAGTCGGCGCTCGACATCGTGCAGGATGCGATGATCAAGCTCGCCGAGAAATACGGCGACAAGCCGGCGGCCGAGCTGCCGATGCTGTTCCAGCGCATCCTGCAGACGACCATCCTCGACTACTTCCGCCGCGAGAAGGTCCGCAATACCTGGATCAGCCTGTTTGGAGGCTTCAGCCGGCCGGATGGGGAGGATGAGGAATTTGATATACTTTCCTCGTATGAAGCAGAAGCAGGGACGGCTGCCGCAGAGTCCAGCGCCGATCAATACGAGCGCGCACAAACCTTGCGCATCATCGAACAGGAAGTAGAAAAGCTCCCGACGCGTCAACGGGAAGCCTTCCTCATGCGTTACTGGCAGGATATGGACGTGGCCGAGACGGCCGAAGCGATGGGTTGCTCCGAGGGAAGCGTCAAGACGCACTGCTCCCGCGCCACCCACGCCCTCGCCGCCGCCCTCAAGGCCAAGGGAATCAAGCTATGAACACCGATGACATCAACCTGGCGTACAAGGTACGCCAGGCCCTGAACGAGAACCTCGACGCGCTGCCGGCCTCCACGACCGACCGCCTCGCCGCCGCACGCGCCCGCGCGCTGGCGCGCAAGAAGGCCGATGCGCCGGGCCTCGCTACGCCGCGCCAGGCAACCCGCGCGAAGCGCCCGCTGTTCGACCTCCAGGCCCTGTTCAGCGCCCCGGCGCTGGCGCGCTTTGCCGTCGTGGCGCCGATGCTGGCGCTGGTGATCGGCATGGGCGGCGTGTACCAGGTCGAACAACAGCAGCGCATCGCGGCGATGGCCGAGATCGACGCGGCCGTGCTGGCCGATGAACTGCCGCTGACCGCGTACCTCGACCATGGCTTCAATGCCTACGTGGAGTCGCAACAGCGCCAGCAATGACGAAATCCGCGCCGAAGCCCCGCATTGCCGTCGTGGCAGCCGCGGCGGCGGTCTTGATCGCCGGGGCCGCGACCTGGGCGGTGGTCAACCGTTCCGAATCCACCGCGCCGGCCGCCCGTGGCGCCGGCAACCCCGCCACTACCGCCGCCGGCGCCAAGCCGCCCGCCAAGACCCTCGACAAGCCGCTCTGGCGCGACCTCACCCGCGCCCAGCAGGCCGCCTTGACCCCGCTGCAGCCCGAATGGGACCAGATGGACGGCATGCGCAAGCGCCGCTGGCTGGAACTGTCGCACCGCTTCGCCTCGATGAACCCGGCCGAGCAGCAGCGCGTGCACGAGCGCATGCGCCAGTGGATGCGGCTGACGCCGGCCCAGCGCAACCTGGCCCGCGAAAACTACTCCAAGACCCGCAAGCTGGCCCCCGGCGAGAAGGCCGCCACCTGGGAAAGCTACAAGCAGCTGTCCGAGGAAGAAAAGCGCAAGCTGGCACGCTCGGGCGCCGCCCGTCCAGCGGGCCCGCCGGCGATGCCGCATTCGCCCATCATCGACACGCCCACCAGTTGCCCGCCAGGCGCCATGCGCCGCGGCACCTCGTGCATCCTGCCGACCGCCCCGGCGCCCGGCGTCGTGCCGGCGCCCGCCACCGTACCGACCACGATCACCTCCACGCCGCCGGCCGCCGCACCGGCGCCTCCAGCACCTCCTCCCGCCGCCCAGGCCGCACCGAATGCAAGCAACTAACACCGTTCCTGTCGCCACCCCGACCGTCCGCCGCCGTTTGATGGCGATGCTGTATGAAGTGTTCCTGCTGTTCGCAGTGGAGATGCTGGCCATCGCCCTCTACATGCTGGTCACGCTGAACAGCCAGCACCCGCTGGCGAAGATGGGAATGAACGTATGGCTGGTGCTGGCGGCCGGCGCGTATTTTGTTTTCTGCTGGGTCGACAGCGGCCACACCCTGGCCATGAAGACCTGGCGCATCAAGGTCGTCAAGCTGGGCTACAGGCAGGTGCCGTTCAAGGCCGCTGTCGCGCGCTTCTTGCTGTCGTGGGGCTGGATCCTGCCTGCGCTGCTGGTGCGCGAGATGCTAGGGATGCATGGCAAAGGGGAGACGGCGGTGCTGGTGACGGTCGGGATCGTGGCGTGGACCTTGACGGCGTTTTTGGACAAGGACCGGCAGTTCCTGCATGACCGGGTGGCGGGGACGCGGTTGGTGGAGCTGCCGAAGCGGGTGAAGGGTCAAAAATTAGCGTGACGCGGCGAACTTGGGTTCCGGCCTTCGCCGGAACGACGGGCAACTGCTAGCGCTTGTAGCACCGCCTACCTATGATCCGTCATACGCGCCACTGGCGCCTACGACTCCCGGCGAAGGCCGGGATCCAATTTTGCATGCACCCCGCGAGCGTTTTTAGAACCGCTCGAAGTCCAACAAATACCTCCACTGCCCCACCCCCAACCCCGCCATCGACACGCGCCCGATCCTGATCCGGCGCATCTCGACAATCTCCAGCCCCACCTCGCCACACATGTGGTTGATGAGCCCCGGCCGTACATCCTTTAATGCGAAGCGCAGCCGGTGTTCGTTCTGCCAGCTCACCTTCATCGGTGCGATCGGCTTGCCGTTGAACGTCAAACCGTGGTTGAGCCGCTTGAGCCCATGCTCGGCGATGGTGCCCGCCACCTCCACAATGTATTCCTGCTCCACCCGCGACGCCTCGTCGACCAGCTTGCGCGCCACGCGGAAGTCTTGTGTGAACACCACCAGCCCGCTTGCATCGGTCTCCAGCGGCGAGGTCAAGGCCAGCTTGGTCAAATGGCGCTTGAGGAAGCGCTGCTGGCCGTGGCCCTGGGCATCGTGCGCCTGCGGCGTCACGCAGCCCAGCGCCGGCTCGCCGCGCACGCCCACGCCCGAATTGAAGCCGGCAGGTTTGTGCAGCAGGATGGTGACTGGCGTGGGCTCCTCGGCCGTCGCACCCGGCAGCAGGCGCACGTCCTGTCCCGGCGCCACGCGCGAGGCCGGGTCGTCCGTCACGTTGCCGTCGACGCTGACCCAGCCGCCGGCGATATAGCGTTCGGCATCAGCGCGCGAACAAGCCAGTTGTGCGGCGACCCGTTTGGCCAGCCTGATTCCATCGTCGGTCATTATTCGCGCCAATCAGCAAAGAAGTTCGTAAAGACGTCGACCGTGCGCGCCACGTCGGCGCGGGAGACGTCCAGGTGGGTCACCAGGCGCATGCGCGGGCCAACGGTAGCGCGGATGCGCTCGCGCGCCAGCGCGCGGCGCAGCGGCTCGCAGGCCGCCGCCGGCACGTCCAGCCAGAAGATGTTGGTCTGCGGCGCGCTCACCGTGAGCTGCGCCACCTGCGCCAGGCCATGGGCCAGCGCCGCGGCGTTATCGTGGTCTTCAAGCAGGCGCTGCACGTTGTGCTCCAGCGCGTATTGGCCCGCTGCGGCGATCACGCCGGCCTGGCGCATGCCGCCGCCCAGCATCTTGCGCCAGCGCTTGCCCTGCTCGATGAAAGCCTTTGGTCCCAGCAGCACCGAACCGACCGGTGCGCCCAAACCCTTGGACAGGCACACCGACACGGTATCGAAACCGGCCACGGCGTCGGCCAGGCTGATGCCCTGCTTGACGGCCGCGTTGCAGATGCGCGCGCCGTCGAGGTGGGTGGCCAGGCCCTTGGCGTGCGCCAGCTGCGTGGCAGCGGCCAGGTAGTCGCGCGGCAGCACACGCCCGCCGATGGTGTTTTCCAGCGCCAGCAGGCGGGTGCGCGCAAAATGCATGTCGTCGGGCTTGATGTAGGCCTCGATGTCGCCCAGGGCGATGCTGCCGTCCGGCTGGTTGGCGATCGGCTGCGGCTGGATACTGCCCAGCACCGCGGCGCCGCCGCCTTCGTACTTGTAGGTGTGCGCTTCCTGGCCGACCAGGTACTCGTCGCCGCGGCCGCAGTGGGTCATCAGGGCGATCAGGTTGGTCTGGGTGCCGGAGGGCGCGAACATGCCGGCCTCATAGCCGAACAGCTCGGCGGCATAGTCCTGCAGGCGGTTCACCGCGGGGTCGTCGCCGTACACGTCGTCGCCGACTTCCGCCGCCGCCATCGCGGCGAGCATCTCGCTGGAAGGATGGGTCACGGTGTCGCTGCGCAGGTCGATCCAGTCGTTCTTGCTCATGTTCGTTCTCAGTCCGTGCTCAAGGGTGAATAGAAACGCTGCTTCATTTCATCGAGGCCCAGTTCGGCCATCACTTCCTGCAGGCGTTCGGTCGGGCGGCGGCGCGGCAGGTTCTTGTAGGTAGCCACGATCAGTTCGTTCTTCATCGAGTGCTCCCAGCCCACCAGTTCCGTCACCGTGACCTGGTAGCCGTGGCTTTCCAACTGCAGGCAGCGCAGCACGTTGGTGATCTGGCTGCCGAACTCGCGGGTGTGGATCGGGTGGCGCCAGATCTCGGTCAGCGCGCTGCGGCCAAGATCCTTGCCCTTGTTCTTGCGCAGCAGGGTCGCGACTTCGGCCTGGCAGCACGGCACCAGCACCATGTGCTTCGCCTTCTTCTTGAGCGCGAAATCGATGGCGTCGTCGGTGGCCGTGTTACAGGCGTGCAGCGCGGTGACGATGTCGATGGTGTCGGGCAGCTGGCTTGAGGTGGTGGATTCGGCCACCGACAGCGGCAGGAAGGACATGCCGCCGCCAAAGCCCAGGCGCGCGGCCAGCTCGGTCGATTTCTGCACCAGCTCTTCGCGGGTCTCGATGCCGTACACGTGGGCGCCCTCGCCATGGCCCTTGAAGAACAGGTCGTAGAGGATGAAGCCGAGATAGGACTTGCCGGCGCCGTGGTCCACCAGCGAGACGCCCGGCTTGGTCGCCTGCACGTCCTTGAGCAGCGGCTCGATGAAGTTGTACAGGTGGTAGACCTGTTTGAGCTTGCGGCGGCTGTCCTGGTTCAGCTTGCCGTCGCGCGTGAGGATGTGCAGCTCCTTCAGCAGCTCGATCGACTGGCCGGGGCGCACTTCCGGTGGAAGCTCGGGGGTGTTCGTGTGTTTAGCGTGCTTCATCGATCCATGCTGCCTGAATGGCTTCCAGTACCCGCTCGCCGCCGCGCGTGCGGTCATCGTTAAAGCCGTCGAGCGCGACGACCCAGTTGTGGAGGTCGACGAAACGCACGGTGGCGGGGTCGACATCCGGATAGTGTTCGTACAAGGCCTCGGCGATGGCCGCGACATCCGTCCACTTCATGGCAAGCTCCGGTCAGTGATTCTTCTCGGCTGCGTGGTTGATGGTGTATTTCGGGATCTCGACCACCAGGTCTTCCGTGGACACGATGGCCTGGCACGACAGGCGCGAATTCGGCTCCAGGCCCCAGGCCTTGTCGAGCATGTCTTCTTCTTTTTCTTCCAGCTCACCCAGCGACTCGAAACCTTCGCGCACGATCACGTGGCAGGTGGTGCAGGCGCAGACGCGGTCGCAGGCGTGTTCGAGCTCGATGTCGTTTTCCAGCAGGACGTCGCAGACGGATTTACCGGGCGGCGCGTCGAGCACGGCGCCTTCAGGGCACAGGACTGGGTGGGGAAGGATGACGATTTGTGGCACTTGGGTTACCTCGTTAATGTATTGATATTGCTGCCCTTGCCCATCGCGTCAGCCTCAAGACCGTCGTTCCGGCGAAGGCCGGAACCCAAGTTTTCATGCACTGCGTGGACGCGGGCAGAAATTGGGTCCCGGCCTGCGCCGGGACGACGTGCCCAGGGTGCGGGGCGGGTATTACCTGACTATCAGATCTCGTCCAGCGACTTGCCCGCCAGCGCCTTGCGCACGCTCTTGTCCATGCGCCTTGCGGCGAAATCTTCGGTGCCCTTGGCCAGCGCCTGCACGGCTGCGTGCAGCGCGTCCTGGCGTGCGCCTGCTTCAAGCGACGTGTCGTTGGAGCGGTGAATCGCATCGCGCACGCCGATCACCAGCTTCGCCAGCGCGTCCTGTTCGGCGTCATCCAGCAAATCGGCATCGGTATCCAGCGCCGATTGTGTCGCCAGCAAGATGCGCTCCGCCTCGACCTGCTCTTCACGCAGCGCGCGCATCTGCATGTCGCCCTGGGCCGACGAGTAGGAATCCTGCAGCATGCGCGCCACCTCGTCGTCGCCCAGCCCGTACGAAGGCTTGACGGTGATCGAGGCTTCCACGCCCGAACGCGTTTCGCGCGCCGACACGGCCAGCAGCCCGTCCGCGTCGACCTGGTAGGTGACGCGGATGCGCGCCGCACCGGCCGCCATCGGCGGGATGCCGCGCAGTTCGAAACGGGCCAGCGAGCGGCAGTCGGACACCAGCTCGCGCTCGCCCTGCACCACGTGCACGGCAAGGGCGGTCTGGCCGTCCTTGAAGGTGGTGAATTCCTGCGCGCGTGCGCAGGGAATGGTCGAATTGCGCGGGATGATCTTTTCCACCAGGCCGCCCATGGTCTCGATGCCGAGCGACAGTGGCGTCACGTCCAGCAGCAGCCAGTCGTCGCCCTCGGCGCGGTTACCGGCCAGCAGGTTGGCCTGGATCGCGGCGCCCAGCGCCACCACTTTATCCGGGTCGATGTTCGCGTGCGGGATGGTGTGGAAGAACTCCGACACCGCGCGCCGCACGTGCGGCATGCGGGTGGCGCCGCCGACCATCACGACGCCGTCCACGTCTTCGACGCTGACATCGGCGTCGCGCATCGCTTTACGAATGGCGTTCATGGTCTTGCCGACCAGGTGCCTGGTGATCTCGGCAAACGTGTGCGCGGTGATGGTCACCTGGACGATTTCGCCGGATTTCAGGATGGCGTCGATCGTGGTCTCGTCGTTGGTCGACAGCAGTTCCTTGGCCTGGCGCGCCTTGACCATCAGGGTGGCGGTGTCGTGCTCGGACAGCGGCGCCAGCCTGGCCTGCTCGTTGATCCAGCAGAACAGGCGGTGGTCGAAGTCGTCGCCGCCCAGGGCCGAATCGCCGCCGGTGGACAGTACTTCGAACACGCCCTTGGACAGCTTGAGGATCGAGATATCGAAGGTGCCGCCGCCCAGGTCATACACGGCATAGACGCCTTCCTTGGCGTGGTCGAGGCCATACGCGATGGCGGCGGCGGTCGGCTCCGACAGCAGGCGCAGCACGTTGATGCCGGCCAGCTGGGCGGCGTCCTTGGTGGCCTGGCGCTGGGCGTCGTCGAAATAGGCCGGCACCGTGATGACGGCGCCCACCAGGTCGTCGCCGAGCGAATCTTCGGCGCGCTGGCGCAAGGTGGCCAGGATCTGGGCCGAGGTCTCGACCGGGCTTTTTACGCCGGCGACGGTATTGATCTGCACCATGCCGGGAGCATCGACGAAATCATACGGCAGGTTCTCGGCGTGGGCGATGTCCTTGAGGCCGCGGCCCATGAAGCGCTTGACCGAGACGATCGTGTTCTTGGGGTCGGTGGTCTGGTGGGCTTGCGCCTTGTGGCCGATGTTGGCGTTGCCGTTGGCCAGGTAGCGCACGACCGATGGCAGCAGCTGGCGGCCGTCCTCGTCGCTCAGCACTTCCGGGATGCCGCTGCGGATGGTGGCAACGAGCGAATTGGTGGTGCCCAGGTCGATGCCGACCGCCAGGCGGTGCTGGTGCGGGGCGGTGGACATGCCGGGTTCGGCGATTTGGAGTAGTGCCATGTGTGTCGTAATACCTGTTATTTTTGTAGGGTGGTCGGCTTCGCCGACCGCGCGTTCAAGCGTGGCATGTAGCGCGATGAGGCCGATGATGGTCGGACGCGCGGCCGGCAAAGCCGGCCACCCTACGAGTCCAGTGCCTCGAACGCGTACTGTACCTCGTCCCCGAATTTATCGAGGAACATCATCGAGCGCACGCCCTGCGCCGCGGCCGGGTAGTCGCCGGCGTCGAGCTGCCGGCCGACCTGCTCGAGCATGCCCTTGCGCTCGCGCCGCACCTGCGCGTCGAGTTCGTCCAGGGCCGAAGCGTCGTTCGATGCACGCGCATCGTCCAGCGCCTCGCGCCATTCCATCTGCTGCATCAGGAAGGCGGCCGGCATCGCCGTGTTCGATTCGACCTGCAAATCGACGCCGTTGATCTCGCAGAGGTATTGGGCGCGCTTTTGCGGGTTGCGCAGCGTTGCATAGGCTTCGTTGGCGCGGGTCGCCCACTGCATCGCCACGCGCTTCTCGGCGTCGGTGGCGCCCACGAAGCGGTCCGGGTGCACGCGGCCCTGGATTTCGCGGTAGGCCGCGTCGAGCGCGTCCTGGTCGACGGTGAATTGGGCCGGCAGCTGGAACAGCTCGAAGTGGTTCTGCTTCATCCCGTTAAATGCGGAAGCTTTCGCCGCAGCCGCAGTTGTCCTTGACGTTCGGATTGTTGAAGCGGAAGCCTTCGTTCAGGCCTTCGCGGGCGAAATCGAGCTCGGTGCCGTCGATGTAGGCCAGGCTTTTCGGGTCGACGAAGACCTTGACGCCATGCGACTCGAAGACTTGGTCTTCCGCCGTCATTTCGTCGACGTATTCGAGCTTGTAGGCCAGGCCGGAGCAGCCGGTGGTGCGCACACCAAAGCGCAAGCCGATGCCCTTGCCCCGGCGTTCGAGGTAACGGTTGACGTGCTTCGCGGCTTTTTCGGTCAGGGTGATTGCCATAACGGTGTGCTCCAGTTACTGGTTACTTACTGCTTACGCCTTGACGGCGTGCTTGCTCTTGTAGTCGGCCACGGCGGCCTTGATCGCGTCTTCCGCCAGGATCGAGCAGTGGATCTTCACCGGCGGCAGCGCCAGTTCTTCGGCGATCTGGGTGTTCTTGATGGCCAGCGCTTCATCCAGCGACTTGCCCTTGACCCATTCGGTCACGAGCGAGCTCGATGCGATGGCCGAACC
Organism: Massilia yuzhufengensis; assembly: GCF_900112225.1. Classification (GTDB taxonomy): domain Bacteria; phylum Pseudomonadota; class Gammaproteobacteria; order Burkholderiales; family Burkholderiaceae_D; genus Telluria; species Telluria yuzhufengensis. The sequence goes on from NZ_FOLD01000004.1 coordinate 159,235, forward strand.
GCAGCCATAGGTCTTGAACTTCGCGTCTTCGATCAGGCCCTGGTCGTTGACCTTGATCTGCAGCTTCATCACGTCGCCGCAGGCCGGCGCGCCGACCATGCCGGTGCCGATCGCATCGTCGCCCTTGTCGAAGGCGCCGACGTTGCGTGGATTCTCGTAGTGGTCCAGTACTTTGTCCGAATATGCCATGGTAGTGCTCCTAGAATTCCGTAGTAATTAGTGGGCTGCCCATTGGATCGAGTTCAGGTCGATCCCTTCCTTGAACATGTCCCACAGCGGCGACAGTTCGCGCAGTTTGCCGACCTTCGACTTCAGCAGGTTGATGGTGAAGTCGATGTCTTCTTCGGTCGTGAAGCGGCCGATGGTGAAACGGATCGAGCTGTGCGCCAGCTCGTCGCTGCGGCCCAGGGCGCGCAGCACGTAGGACGGTTCCAGCGAGGCCGAGGTGCAGGCCGAACCGGACGACACGGCGATGTCCTTGATCGCCATGATCAGGGATTCGCCTTCGACGTAGTTGAACGAGACGTTCAGGTTGTGCGGCACGCGGTGCGCCATGTCGCCGTTGATGTAGGCTTCCTCGATCTCCATCAGGCCCTTGGCCAGGCGGTCGCGCAGGGCCGTGACGCGCACGATTTCCGTGTCCATCTCTTCCTTGGCGATGCGGAAGGCTTCGCCCATGCCGGCGATCTGGTGGGTCGGCAGCGTGCCCGAACGCAGGCCGCGCTCGTGGCCGCCGCCGTGCATCTGCGCTTCGAGGCGCACGCGCGGCTTGCGGCGCACGTACAGGGCGCCGATGCCCTTCGGACCGTAGGTCTTGTGCGCGGTGAAGGTCATCAGGTCGCACTTGGTCTTGCTCAGGTCGATGGCGAGCTTGCCGGTGGCTTGCGCGGCGTCGCAGTGGAAGATGATGCCCTTGCTGCGGCACAGCTCGCCGATCTCGTCGATCGGCTGGATCACGCCGATCTCGTTATTGACCAGCATGACCGAGACCAGGATGGTGTCCGGGCGAATCGCCGCAGCCAGCTGCTCGATGGTGATCAGGCCGTTGTCCTGCGGCTCGAGGTAGGTCGCTTCGAAGCCGACGCGTTCCAGCTCGCGCACGGTGTCCAGCACGGCCTTGTGCTCGGTTTTCACCGTGATGATGTGCTTGCCCTTGGTCTTGTAGAACTGGGCCGCACCCTTGATCGCCAGGTTGTTCGATTCGGTCGCGCCGGAGGTCCAGATGATCTCGCGCGGATCGGCGCCCACCAGGGCCGCCACGTGGCCGCGCGCTTCCTCGACCGCCGCTTCCGCGCTCCAGCCGTACATGTGGCTGCGCGATGCCGGATTGCCGAACTGCTCGCGCAGGAAGGGAATCATCTTGTCGGCTACGCGCGGATCGACCGGCGTGGTGGCCGAGTAGTCCATGTAGATCGGGAAATGCGGCGCAGTCACGAAGCTCTGCTCGGTTTTTTTGTCCAAAGGCGCGTTCATCAGTTCACTCCGGTTTCAATTTTCGAATTTTGTACTGCTGCGGGGCGGTGCATCACCACGACGTTCTGCTCTTTCTGCTTCTGCTGGTCGACCAGGTCTTGCAGCGAGACCGAATCGAGGTAATCGACCATCTTGGCGTTGAGCGTGGTCCACAGTTCGTGGGTCATGCAGCGGGTGCCGGAAGCAGCATCGGCGCCGTGACAGTTTTCCTTGCCGCCACACTGGGTGGCGTCGAGCGGTTCGTCGACCGCGATGATGATGTCGGCCACCGTCACCTTGTCGGCGGTACGGGCCAGGCTGTAGCCGCCGCCGGGACCGCGGATGGATTCGACGATCTCGTGGCGGCGCAGCTTGCCAAACAGTTGTTCCAGGTACGACAGCGAAATGGCCTGGCGCTGGCTGATGCCCGACAGCGTGACTGGACCATTACCCTGGCGCAGGGCGAGATCGATCATCGCGGTAACAGCAAAACGGCCTTTGGTGGTCAGACGCATCCACAACCCCGGTTAATGTTAAAATATTGCTCTTTTCCAACTAATCGGTGCGGCGCAACAATTCATTCTGTTGTTGGCCCTTTCCACATCACCCGATTAGTTGAATGATTTAGTCAAGTATAGCAAATCTGGACCTGCTTGTCTTGGGACCCCTCCAAATCGCAGGGTGGCCGGCTCGGCCGGCCGCGCGTCCTGGCACAGTTAGCGCAAGCGCAACAATTCCATCGGCCCGAACAGTTCCTGCATGCCCCTGTGCTGGATGAAGGACAGGTTGTAGGGATGCTCTGCCACGACCTGCGGCAAATGTTGAGTTTCCGGCAGTTTCTGCAGCTGCTCCGCGATTTTTCCCCACAACACCAGCGTCGGCGGCTGCGCCTGGCTTGCCAATGCAGCCAGCACCGTCTGCAGGAACGGCAGCCATGCGCGCGCATCGATCGCCGGCGCCACATGCTTGCGAAACACCAGCGCCGCGTTCAGCAGCAGGAAGCCGTGGCCGCTCAAGTTGTCCTGCAACTGGGCCAGGGTCTGGATCGAACCGTCGGTGCGCGCGCTGGCCGCGACCGGGGCCATGGCACTGCCGCCGGTGTCGTCCGCCTGCAGCCGGCCGCCGGCGACCAGCAGCATCTTCATGAAGTTGCGCAGCGAGGTGGCGCGGTTGACCGGCTTGGACAGGCCGGCGTCCGACCACAGCTCTCCTACCGCCCCATCCATGAAACAGACGCCGGTGGCGCTCTCGGCGCGCGGGTACGGGCCTTCTCCCACCAGCACGTGGCGCACTTTGTCGAGAGGCTGGGCGAAGGCGGCGAAGATGCGGCCCTGGGTTGGCAGGTAGTCGTCGACGGCCAGCGCCGGCAGGTAGCCGGGATTGGCGGCGGCCACCGCCTGCAGGCCGGCTTCGAGGATCGGGCGCCAGGAGGCATCGGCAAGGGCGAACGCGTCGAGGAGCGGCTGGGGAATAGCGTGGGTGGGCATGGTGCAAGCGGCAAGTCGCGGGGAGGCGCGATTGTAGCGTAGCCAGGTTCCATTCGCAGCGGGCAATCTTGCGTCGGCCTTCCAGGAATCCGGGCATGATGTTGTCAAGACTTCAATTGGGGTCAACACACAACAAGGAGAACGATATGCAAACCATTCGCGAAGTGATGACCACCGACGTCAAGACGGTGGCGCCGGCCGAGACTGTGCAGCGCGCGGCCCAGATGATGAAGGAGTTGAACGTTGGCGCGATCCCGGTCTGCGAAGGCGATCAGCTGCTGGGCATGGTGACTGACCGCGACATCGCGGTGCGCTCGGTCGCCGCCGGACAGGCGCCCGGCCAGGCCACCGTGGGCGAGATCATGAGCAAGGATGTGCGCACCTGCTCCAGCGAGCAGACCGTGGCCGACGTGCTGAGCCAGATGGGCGACGCGCAGATCCGGCGCGTGCCGGTGGTCGACGGGCAGTCGGGGAAGCTGGTGGGCATCGTGTCGCTCGGCGACCTCGCGACCAAGGCCAGCGCGCCCGCGGAACAGGCGCTGGACCGGATTTCCTCGCCGTCGGCCCCAGGGCACGCCGGCTGACACCCGCAGGCCCGCCCACCCTGGGCGGGCCTGACGCCGGCGCCTATTCGGCGTCGGCCTGATGCGCCGGATGCGCCGCCTTGAACGCCGGCAGCTCCACACACAAATCATTAATGCGCGCAATGGTCGGATACGCCTCCACCGCGATATCGAAGCGCTTCGCATTGAACACTTGCGGCACCAGGTAGCAGTCGGCGATGGTCGGCGTATCGCCATGGCAGAACGTGCCCGTACCAGGATTGCGCGCCAGGTGCGCTTCGAGCGAGCGGAAGCCCTCGATGATCCAGTGCCGGTACCAGTCGGTCTTGGCCTGCTCGTCGTGCCCCAGCTGCTTGACCAGGTACTTCAGCACGCGCAGGTTGTTGATGGGATGGATGTCGCAGCCGATGATCTGCGCCAGCTCGCGCACGCGGGCGCGGCCGATGGCGTCCCTCGGCAGCAGCGGCACCATGGGGTGCACCTCATCGAGGTACTCGATGATGGCCATCGACTGCGTGAGCGTGATGCCGTCGTCTTCCAGCGCCGGCACCAGCCCGCTGGGGTTGACCGCGAGGTAGGCGTCCGACAGGTGCTGGCCGCCGTCGCGCACCAGGTGCACCGGCACCGCATCGTAGGCCAGGCCTTTCAGGTTGAGCGCGATGCGGACCCGGTACGCGGCCGAGCTGCGGAAATAGGTGTAGAGCTTCATGCCTGCCTCCTGTGCATGTCCTTGCGGTGATAAGGCGTGACTTCCTGGTCGATGGCGCCAAAGATGCTGGCGCCGCTGTCATCCATCATTTCGATGCGCACGGTGTCACCATACGCCAGGTAGGGCGTCTGCGGCTTGCCCCCTTCGATCGTCTCGTACATGCGCACCTCGGCCAGGCAGCAGTAGCCGACGCCGCCGTTGCCGATGCTCGAGCCGTGCAGGCCGCCCTGCTTGTTCGACACCGTGCCCGAGCCGATGATGGTGCCGGCGCCAAGTTCGCGCGTCCTGGCGGCGTGCGCGACCAGCTGGGCGAAGCTGAAGGTCATGTCTTCGCCGGCGTTCGGGCGGCCGAAGGGGCTGTCGTTGAGGGTGACCAGCAGTGGCAGGCGCAGCTTGGAGTCGACCCAGGCATCGCCCAGCTCGTCCGGCGTGACGGCCACCGGCGAAAACGCGCTGGCCGGCTTGGACTGGTAGAAACCGAAGCCCTTGGCCAGTTCGTGCGGGATCAGGTTGCGCAGCGACACGTCGTTGACCAGCATCACCAGGCGGATCGCGCCGGCCGCTTCTTCCGCGGAAGCACCCATCGGCACGTCGCCCGTCACCACCGCCACCTCGGCTTCCAGGTCGACACCCCACTCTTCCGACAGCACGGCGATCGGGTCGCACGGGCCGACGAAGGAATCGGAGCCGCCCTGGTACATCAGCGGGTCGCTGTAGAAGGATTCCGGCACCTCGGCATTGCGCGCCTTGCGCACCAGCTCGACGTGATTGATGTAGGCCGAGCCGTCGCACCACTGGTAGGCGCGCGGCAGCGGCGAGTGGCATGCTTCTTCGATGAAGGACTCGGCCTTGTCGGCGGTGCCGGCATTGAGGCGCTCGTAGACTCTTTGCAGCTCGGGCGCGGCGCGTTCCCAGTCGTCCAGCGCGGCCTGCAGCGTGCGGGCGATCTTCGGGACGGCCTGGCAGGTGACCAGGTCGCGGCTGACGACGACCAGCGTACCGTCGCGGCCGCCATTCTTGAGGGAGGCGAGTTTCATGGCGTTTCCTTTGGAGAGTGTTTGCTTTTCGCCATTAGAGAGCAAAACGTACTATCATTCAAACAGTATTTTTCACTCGATTTATTAGATTATCTTATGAATCCAAGCCTGCGCCAGATGCGCGCGTTCGTGGCCCTGGCCAAGACAGGTAACTTTACGCTCGCTGCGCAGGCATTGCACGTCACGCAATCGGCGCTATCGGGTTTGATCAAGGAACTCGAACAAACCCTGGGCGCCAAGGTGGTCGACCGCAGTACGCGCAAGGCCCTGCTGACCGACATCGGCAAGGAACTGTACCCGCTGTTCAGCCAGATGATCGACGACCTCGACGGCGCCCTGGCCAACGTGGCCGACCACACGCGCCTGAAGAAAGGCATCGTGCGCATCGCCGCGCCGCAACTGCTCGCGTGCACCCTGATGCCGGAAGCCATCGCCGCCTACCGCGCGCAGTATCCCGACATCGACGTGCGCCTTGGCGACACGGGAGTGGAAAGCGTGATCACGCGGGTGCTGTCGGGCGAAGCCGATTTCGGCATCGGACCGCAGCGCGAACCCGCGCCGCCGCTGGACGCGCGCCTGCTGTTCGAGATGCCCTTCGCGCTCGTCTTCCCCAAGGGGCACGCGCTGGAAACGCAGCCGCAGGTGGGCTGGAAAGATCTCACGCGTTACCCGTTCATTTCGCTGCAAGGCCAGTTCACCGAGCGCCTGCTCGACGACGTGCATGCCGCGCTGCGCGAGATCCCGGTCAAGCCCGCCAACGAAGTGACCTTCATGACGACCGCCCTCGCGATGGTGAGCGCCGGGCTCGGCGTGACCGTCTGCCTGCCATACGCGGCGCCGCTGGCGACGCTCTACGGCCTGGTGCTGCGTCCCTTGGTGGACCCGGTGCTCAGCCGCCGCTTCTTCATCTACACGCGGCCGGGCCGCTCGCTGTCGCCGGCGGCGGAACGCTTTATTGCCTTCCTCGATGGCTACGTGCGCCAGGTCGGGGCGAGCTGACCTGTGGACATTCAACTGCTCCTGATCTGCTTCCTCACCTTCGTCATCCACATCATCGGCACGCTGGCCTATTCGGTCCGCATTGCCGGCGTGCGCACGCGCCGGATCGCGGTGTCGTTCGCGCTGTTCAGCATCCTGGTGCTGGTCTCGCGCACCTCGAATTCCTTCCTCGGCCCTTTCCTGGCCAAGCGGGTGGAGACCAATCTCGATAGCGTGGGCGATGCGCTGCTGGGCGATTTCCGCTGGCTGCTGGTTTCCGCGAGCATCGCGACGGTGGCGGGCGCCTTCCTGATCCCGACCTTCCAGCGCGTGTTCTGCCGCGCGGTCGTACATTTCCAGGTGCACCGGTCGGTGCCCAAGCTGATCCTGCACGGCTTCTTCAAGGGCGGCATTTCCTACGTCAAGGATGTGGCCAGCATCCCGGCCGCGAAGAACATGACCGATATCCGTTCGGGCCACGGCGTATCGATGCGCATCACCCTGCTCAACGTGTTCGCCACGGCGCTGTGGACCGTGGGCGTGTTCGCCTCGCTGTATGCAGGCGTGCTGGACCCGTCGGTGCGGGTGACCTCCAGCACCCTGTCCTCGATCATCAACGGCGGCGCCACGATCATGATGGCGATCTTCATCGACCCCCATATGTCCGGCATGACGGACGACGTGGTCGAAGGCAAGGTCAGCGAATCCCAGTTCCGCAAGGCCATCGTGTGGCTGGTCGGCAGCCGCCTCGCTGGTACGCTGCTGGCGCAGGCATTGCTGGTGCCGTCCGCCATGCTGATCGCCTGGGTCGCCCGCGCCATCTAAAAAAATCACTTCGGGGTCAGGTCTGACATTTGGACACGAGCTCAGCCTTATTGCCTGATTTTGATGTCGGTGAGAAAACGAAAGCGGCGGCGCCATGCGTGTAACGATGAGCCCGTGTCCGATTGTCAGACCTGACCCCGAAGGTGCGAAGGTGCAGCTACAATCGAGGGAGTCCCTATTCCCGCTCTCAACCGATGTCCCTCAATACCGTTGCCATCAACCAGCAGATGAAGCACTTCGACAGCCACGACAGCGTCTGGCTGTTCGGTTATGGCTCGCTGATCTTCAAGGCGGATTTTCCCTACATCGAGCGGCGGGCGGCCAGCATCCAGGGCTGGAGCCGGCGTTTCTGGCAGGGCTCGCACGATCACCGCGGTACCGAGGCTGCGCCGGGGCGCGTCGTGACGCTGGTGCCGGAAGATGGGGCGACCTGCCATGGGATGGCTTACCTGGTCACGCCAGAAGAATTCGCCCACTTGGATCATCGCGAGAAGAATGGCTACCTGCGCCTGGCGACGGAGATCGCTTTCGAAGATGGGGGTGTGGCCGAAGGCATTGTCTACATTGCGACGCACGAGAATGCGGCCTTCCTCGGGCCGGCCAGCGAACGCGATATCGCGCGGCAGATTGCGGCGGCACGTGGGCCGAGTGGGCCCAATAGCGAGTACCTGCTGGAGCTGGCGCGGGCGCTGCGTGGATTGGGCAAGCACGATGCGCATGTGCATGCGATCGAGCGCCACTTGGTGGAGATGGGCGCCGACGGCGTACCGGGTCACGCGCAGCCCCGCAGCCCTGAACTCCGTTAGAATCGCCGGACGATGCAGGCTGCGTCGCGCGGGCTGCCGATAACAAGCGCGTCCATGTGACGCCGCCATGACAGGAGAGACGGGAATGTCGATGAAGATGAAGATGATGATGGTGCTGGGGACTTCGCTGCTGCTGGCGATGGGGCCGGCCCTGGCCCAGACGAAGGCCGCGCAACCGGCGCCGCAGTACGATGCCGAACTGGCCAAGTCGCTGGGCGGCGACGAGCGCGGCATGCGCAGCTATGTGCTGGTGATCCTCAAGACCGGACCGAAGAAGGTCGAGGACAAGGCCGAGCGCGAGAAGATTTTTGCAGGCCACTTCGCCAACATGGAGCGCCTCGCTGGCGAGAAGAAGCTGGCCGTGGCCGGGCCGCTGGACGGCAAGGAAGGCCGCCGCGGCATCTTCGTGATCGCGACGCCGGACATCGAGCAGGCGAAAACCTATGTGGAGACGGACCCGGTGATCATCAGCGGCGTGATGGTGGCGGAGTACCACAAGTTCTATGGCTCAGCCGCGCTGATGATGGTGAACGACGTGCACAACAAGATCCAGAAGAAGCAGTAGGCGCCTGGCGGTATCAAGCATCGTAGGGTGTTCGGCTTCGCCGAACGCGCGTCCAGCTGAGGCAAGCGCCTTGACAACGCTAACCGAAGTTGAACGCGCGGTCGGCGGAGCCGACCACCCTACCCCAGCCGCCATTGCGTCATGGCGCGCGCTAGAACAAATCCAGCTGCCCCGCCCCACTCCCACCCTGCTTGACCACCCGCGGCGGCACCACCACCGGCTTGCGGAATTGCGAGCCATCCAGCCGGCCGAACCGCCCGCGAAACTCCCCCATCCCCAGCCGGTCGACCGCCTTCGAAAACCGCTGGCGGATCAGGTCTGCCCACACGCCTTCTCCATGCATGCGCTTGGAAAAATCGCTGTCGTAATCCTTGCCGCCGCGCAGGTCGCGCACGCGGTTCATCACGCGTTGCGCCCGGTCGGGGAAATGGGCTTGCAGCCATTCCTGGAACAGCGGGTTGACTTCCCACGGCAGCCGCAGCACAACGTAATGCGCCCCGCAGGCGCCGGCGTCGCGCGCCGCTTCCAGGATTTTTTCGATCTCCGGCTCGGTGACGAAGGGAATGATGGGCGCCACGCTCACGCTGACCGGAATACCGGCTTGCGCCAGCGTGCGGATGGTGCGCAGGCGGCGCGCCGGCGCCGCCGCGCGTGGTTCCAGCGTGCGCGCGATGTCCGGGTCGAGCGTGGTGAGCGTGATGGCGGCGCAGGCCTGCCCTTTGTGCGCCATGGCGGCGATGAGGTCGATGTCGCGCTCGATGAGCGAGGACTTGGTGATGAGGCCGACCGGGTGCTGGCATTCGTGCAGCACCTCGAGCACCTGGCGCGTGAGGCGCAGCTCGCGCTCGCAGGGCTGGTAGGCGTCGGTGTTGACGCCCAGGGCGATATGCTCGGGCACGTAGCCCGGCTTGGCCAGCTCGCGCCGCAGCACCTCGGCCGCGTTGACCTTGGCGAACAGGCGGCTTTCGAAGTCGAGCCCCGGCGACAGGCCGAGGTAGCTGTGGGTGGGCCGCGCAAAACAATAGATGCAACCGTGCTCGCAGCCCCGGTAGGGATTCAGTGAGACATTGAACGGGATATCCGGCGACGCATTGCGCGACAGGATGGTTTTTGCGAACTCGTCGGTGACCACGGTCTTGACCACCGGTGCGTCGCCATCCTCATCGCGCTCCCAGCCGTCGTCGAATTCTTCCCGGCCATTGACCTCATACCGGCCCTGCAGGTTCGACACCGCTCCTCGTCCCTTGCGCGCAGCCAGCGGGCGCGGGCCGAGCATTGGCTGCTCGTGCACGGGTTCGCGGTGCTGCGTGTCAACGGGATTGGCCACGTCGGGCTCCATACTGTATGTTTATACAGTATCTTACGCCTCGCTCAGCCGGAATTCAAGTGCGGCGTGTACGCGGCCTGTTGCTCCACAAAGCCGTCGAAAGCGTCCAGCAGCGGCTGGATAAGTACGCCATCCCCCTCCAGCTGCGCCAGTGCCAGCGCCGCCGCCTCCAGCGACGACAGCTGGTGCGGCGCGTGCGCCTTGCGGATCCGGTAGTTCGACGGCGCCACGTCGCGCAGCGCCAGCCGCGCCAAAGCTTGCAGGGCCGGGTTCAGGTACAGCATCTTGCGGCTTTTACGCCACGTCGCATCCAGCACCACCAGCCGCACCTGCTCCGGCGCAGGAGATAAAAACGGCGGCGGCGCCGGCAGCAGGCTGTCGCCCGCCGTGTCGGGATACAGCAGCACCGGCACCCGGCCATCGGCGTGCAGCAAGGCGTCCAGTTCATCCACATCGAAGCGTTCGCCCACCGCCAGCACGCTGCCCGCCACGCTCAGGTGCAGCAGGCGCGCGCTGTTCTTGGCGTTCGCCACTTCCAGCGGATGCTGCAGCACCAGCAGCGCCGCGCGTGGCGCTACCTGCGTGATCCAGCGGCAGATGCAGGCCGACTGCGCGCGCAGGCAGGTCGCGCAGCGCGCGCGTTTCGCAACGCCCTCGTTCACGGCGCCGGCGTCCAGCCGCCACCCAGCGCGCGGTACAGGTCCACGTGCGCGCCCAGCAGGCTGGCGCGCAGCTGCAGCACCGTGTTGTCGGCGCTGAAGGCGTTGCGCTGGGCGTCCAGCTCTTCGAGGTAGGACGCGTAGCCGTTGGCGTAGCGGTTGTGCGCCACGCGCAGCACTTCCTTGGCCGCCGTGCGGCGCGCCTCGGCCTCCAGCAGCTGGCGCCGCAACCCGTCGATGCCGGCCAGTGCGTTCTCGGTTTCCGCAAAGGCGCCGCGCACCACGTTCTCGTAAGTGTAGATTGCGCGGTCGCGCACGGTGCCCGCGATCTCGGCCTGCGCGCGCAGGCGGCCGGCGTCGAACAGCGGCGCCAGCACGCTGCCGCCGACGCTCCACAATTGCACCGGTGAGCGCAGCAGGCGCGCCACGCTGGCGCCTTCCAGGCCAAGGGACGCGGTCAAGCGGATCGACGGCAGCAGCTGGTCGCGCGCCGCGGCCAGGCTGGCGTCCGACGCCGCCACCGCGCGCTCGGCCTGCGCAATATCTGGACGGCGGCGCAGCAGTGCGGACGGCAGCCCGGGCGCCGGCGCGGGCACGCGCAGCGCCAGCAGGGCCGCGCCACGCGCCACCGGTCCGGGCGAAGCGCCTACCAGCACATTGAGTGCCTGCTCCTGCTGCGCAATCGCGCGTTCCAGCTGCGGTACCACGCCGGCGGTGGCGTGCAGTTCGGCCTCGGCCTGCGACATCTCCAGGCGCGAGCTGTAGCCCACCTCGAACTGGTGCCGCGCCAGCGCCAGCGAACGCTCGCGCGAGGCCAGCGTGGCGCGCGCCAGCGCCAGTTGCGCATCCAGCCCGAGCAGGTTCAGGTAGCCCGATGCCGTATTCGCCGCCACCGACAGCGCCGCCGCATCGAGCGCGGCTTCCTGCGACAGCGCCTCGAAGCGCGCCGCGTCGACCGTGCTGGCCACGCGCCCGGACAGGTCGACTTCATAGGCCGCCTGCACCGCGCCGACGATGGAAGTGACCTCCACCGGCTGGCCCAATGGGCCGATGGCGCGCGCCCGCGCCGGCGCGAACGACAGGTTCAGCGCAGGCTGCTGCGCGCTGGCGGCAATGCGCTGGCGCGCCCCGTATTCCTGCAGGCGCGCGCGGGCGATGCGCAGCTCGCCGTTGTTGTCGAGCGCGCGCCGCACCAGTGCGTCCAGCTGCGGGTCGCCGAAGGTTTTCCACCAGTCGCGCTCCACCACGCTGCTGCCTGGCGCCGCGCTGCGCCACGCGCCTGGCACCTGCAGCGTCGATTCGGGCGCCGGCTGCGGCGCCATCGCACAGGCGGCCAGCAGCACCGGCAGCAGCAGGATGCAGGAACGCCCCGCCCTCATCGCGCTTCCTTGCGCGCCGGGGCGGTATCGATTGTCGCCACCACCGACATGCCCGGCCGCAGGCGCTGGGCAAGCGGCTGGTTGGGGTCGATGCTGATCCGCACCGGGATGCGCTGGGCGATCTTGACGAAGTTGCCGGTGGCGTTATCCGGCGTGATGACCGAGAACTCCGAGCCGGTGGCCGGTGCGATGCGTTCCACGTGGCCGCGCAGGCTGGCCTGGTCGAGCGCATCCACCGTGAAGCGGACCGGCTGGCCAAGGCGCACGCCAGCCATTTGCGTTTCCTTCAGGTTGGCGATGATCCAGAACTGGTTCGGCACCAGCGCGGTGAGCTGGGCGCCGGCATTGACGAACGCGCCCTGGCGTACCGTCACCTGGCCCAGCTGGCCGTCGCGCGGCGCGTGGACCTGCGTGTTCGACAGGTCGATCCCGGCCAGCTTCACTGCCGCTTCCGCGTTGGCCACCGCGGCCTCGAGCGAGGCGCGGCTCACGCCCACCGAGCGCAGGTTCTGGCGCGCGATTTCCAGCGCGGCCCTGGCCCCCTCGCGCGTGGCCACTGCCTGTGCCTGCGCCGCCCGCGCGGCGTCGCGTTCGCGCGCCGACAGCGAACCGTCGGCCGCCAGTTCTTCCACCCGCTTCAGGTCGGCCTGGGCGCGGCGCGCCTGCGCTTCGCCGGAGGCCAGCACGGCCTGGTTCTGCGCGATGCTGGCCTGGGCGCTGCGATCGCTCTGCGCGTAGTTCTGGAGCGCCGCGCGCCTGGTCGCCAGTTCGGCCCTGGCCTGTTCCAGGCGCTGGGTCGGGATGCGGTCGTCGATGCGCACCAGGAGCTGGCCCTGCTTCACCTCCTGGAAGTCCTGCACGAGCACCTCGACCACGTAACCGCTCAGCTGCGGGCTGATGATGGTCACCTGCCCCGCCACCTTGGCGTTCTCGGTGGCCTGCAGGCTGCTCTGGAATGGCGGCAGGCGCCAGGCGTAGAGCACCAGCAGCACGCCGGCCAGGGCGATGGCGCCAAAGGCGAGTGCGCTGAGCAGGATGCGGCGCGAGCGGGTGGGAGCGGTGGATGGTTCTGGCATATCAGTCGGTGACGGGTTCGGGTGGAGGCGGCGCCCCGGGCGGCGGCGGCGCCGGCACGGCCTTCGGGGCGGGGAAGACATGCAGCCACACGGCGTGCACGAAGATCCATGCGGCGCTGGTTGCGGCAAGTATGGCAAGGACCAGGAAGACGTCGTTGTAGGCGAGGATGTTGGCTTCGCGCGTGGCGCTGGCGGCCAGCGAGGCCACGCCCTGGCGGGTGCGCGCGGCGGGGTCGGCCACCAGCTGGCCCACCGCGGCGGCGCCGGCCTGGATGCGGCTGGCCACCAGCGGGTCCAGGCTGCTCAGGTGTTCGGCGATGATCGACGAATGGAACTTCTCGCGCACGACCTGGAAGCTGCCCACCAGCGCGGAGCCGAGCAGGCTGCCCAGGTTCTGGGTGAGGCCGAACAGCACCGAAAAGCTGATCAGGTTGGCCGGGTTGGCGATCACGGTGCCGATCAGCGAAATCACCAGCGGGCCGAGGAACAGCGTGCCGCCGAAGGCCAGCAGGCTCTGGCTCAGGTACATCTGCTCGGGACGGATCTGGTTGGTGGCATGCGCATCGATCCAGGCGCCCAGCGCCATGATCAGCAGCGAGATCACCTGCGGCGCCATCAGGTGGTTGACGTTGACCGTGAGCGCCGAGACGACGATGCCGGCCACGGTGGCGCACAGCACGATCAGGTACAGGGTCTGCAGCTGGTCGTTGTCCAGGCCGACCGCACGCAGGAAGCCAACCGCGCCCACGCTTTGCTCGGACAGCACGATGCGCACCAGCAGCATCGACAGCGCCAGGCGCAGGATGTTACTGCTGGCGAACCAGCGCACGTTCAGCAGCGGGTTGGCGCGATTGTGCTCGACGCAGAATGCCGCCGCCAGCAGGAAGATCGCGCCGGCCAGCGCCACCCCGATCCAGGGCTGCTCGAACCACCACAGCACGCGCCCGAAGCTGATGGCCGCGCACAGCAGCGCCATGCCCGGCGCAAACAGGGCGAAGGTGACGAAATCCATCGGCCGGAAGGCCTGGAAGCGGTCGCCCGGCGGCAGCTTGAGCAGCAGCACGGCGCCGAGCGAGACCAGCGCCAGTCCCAGCTCGAAGATATACAGGCCGCGCCACTCGGCGATCTGCAGCAGGTCGTTGGAAAAGATGTAGGCCAGCGGCAGCGCCAGCTGCGCGCAGCCCAGCGCCAGCGCCACGCCGCGCAGTCGCCACTCCTTCTTGAAGGCCTGCAGCACGTAGTACAGGCCGAGCGGCGACACGGCCGCCGCCAGCATGCCGTGCGCGGCGCGTACCGCAATCGCCGACCCGAGGTCGTTGACGAACAGGTGGGCGAAGGTCACCAGTGCATACAGCACCAGGAAGATTTCGGTGAACAGGCGCAGCCCGAACTGCTGGCGGAACTTCACCAGCAGCAGGTTCATCGAGGCGTTCGCCATCACGTAGGCGGCCGGCAGCCACGCGGTTTCGGTGGAATACGCGCCGAGCACGCCCTGCAGGTTGATGAGGTTGACGGACACCAGCGCGTTGCCGAGGCCGCCCGTAATCGTGATCAGGATGCCGACGAACAGATAGGCGAAACGCAGCGGGGTGGGATGGGCGGGGGTCGACGGCGAGCCCGGGAGCATCGGCTTCTCGTCCGGCGCCCACTCGCGCGGCGCGTACTTGCTCATCCGATCATTCCTCTCTGCCGTTGCCACCTTCACATGATAACCGTTCACAAAAAACCACGTCGGACACCGAAGCGGCGCGTGGGCCGTTGTCATTCGTCTACGCCTCGTAAATTTACCAGCTGGAATTGACTAAACGGATATTGCTCTGGCTTTTCTGCGTACCTAGAATCAACTTATGCCATCGGGAAATTGTTCCGGATCGCAAGCAGTCGAGACAGAGTCACATGTATCCACGCCTCACGCTTCGCAACCTGTGCGCCGCCTTTCTTGCGGCCTGCGCCATGCTCCCTGGCATCGCCGTGCAACAGGAGTTGCAACTTGATCACCGCATGAACGAACACATCGAGCAGGTGCCCGCCGGCCCGCAAGGCCGCGCCATGCTCGAGACCACCGTGTTCCAGCCAAACGGCCCCGGCCCCTTCCCGCTGATCATCATCAACCACGGCAAGGATCCGGGCCGTCCCAGCATGCAGCCGCGCGACCGCTTCTATTTCATGGCCGCGGCCTTCGTCAAGCGCGGCTACGCCGTGATGGTGCCGATGCGCCAGGGCTTCGCCAATTCCACCGGCCACTATCGGGAGTACGGCTGCAACATGACGGCCAACGGCTATGCCCAGGCCGAAGACATCGCCGCCACCCTCGCCTATGCGCGCCAGCAGAAGTGGGTCGACACGGACCGCATCGTCGTCGCCGGCCAGTCCTACGGCGGCCTGGCGACCATCGCGCTGGGCACCCGCGACCTGCCGGGCGTGCGCGGCCTGATCAACTTCGCCGGCGGCCTGCGCGACGACAGCGACCGCTGCGCCTGGCGCTCGGCGCTGGTGTCGGCATTCTCGGAGTACGGCGCGAAATCGAAGCTCCCTTCGCTGTGGATGTACGGCCAGAACGATTCGCTGTTCGGCCCCGAGCTGGCCGGCCGCATGCACGCGGCCTACGAGGGCGCCGGCGGGCGCGGCCGCCTGGTCGAATTCGCCGCGTTCAAGCGCGATTCGCACGGCATGCTGGCCAGCCGCGATGGCGAAAAGGTGTGGGCGGACGACACCATGCGCTTCCTGGCGCAGATCGGCATGCCGACCAAGGTACTCCACGAGATCCCCGCGCCCCCGAGCCCGGCGCGTACCGACTTCGCCGAGGTGGACAACGTCGACGCGGTGCCCTTCCTGTCCGAAAACGGCCGCCGCGCCTACCAGGAATACCTGACCAAGATGACGCCGCGCGCCTTCGCCGTCTCGCCAAGCGGCGCCTGGACCTGGGCCGAAGAAGGCGAAGACCCGGACGGCCGCGCGCTGGCAACCTGCACCGCCAAGAGCACCGAGCCGTGCCGCCTGTACTCGGTGGACGACTACGTCGTGTGGAATGGCGACATCGACCAGGCCGAGGAAGCCGCCGTGACCGCATCGGTCACCCCGGCGCCGAAACTGGACGCGGCTAGCTCCGCCCCGTCGACCTCCATCGGCAGCAATAAAGCCACCAACTGAACTTCGGGGTCAGGTCTGACATTTGGACACGAGCTCGGCCATAGCTCGCCAGCATCGGCGCCAGGCTTGCGATTTCGCAGATGATTCGGTCATCGCCTAAGGCCATAATCTGCTTCTATCGTTGAGTCCGTGTCCAAATGTCAGACCTGACCCCGAAGTGCATCGTTCACGCGTTGCTCGCAGTTTGCGCGCTGGGCGCGAGCGTGCCGGCGGCTTCGGCCAACAATGACCCGGTGATCCTGGTGCACGGTTTTCTCGGCTTCGGGCCGGAGACTTTCGAGCACAGCGGCTTCAATTACTGGGGCGGCTATGGCGACATCGCTTCGCACATGCAGGTCTACCGTGGGCCGCGCACCGTGTTCGCGGCGGTGGTGGGGCCGGTCAGTTCCAACTGGGACCGGGCGGCAGACCTGTATGCCCAGATCAAGGGCGGCTGCGTGGATTATGGCGCGGCCCACGTGCGCAAATATGGCCTGCCGGGCCAGCAGCAGAAGCCTTCCGGCAAATGCTGGGCCGCCGATCCCGGGAACAACCCGAACAACTATCCGCTCGCCCTATACCCGGCCTGGGACGCGCAGCACCCGCTCCACTTCATTGGCCACAGCCAGGGCGGCACCACCATCCGCGCGCTGGTGCGGCTGCTGGAACAGGGATCAAGCGACGACGAAGGCGGCCACGAGCTCTACCTGGGCGGCAAGGTGGGCTGGGTGCGCAGCGTGACGACCATCTCGGCCCCGCACAACGGCACCACCTTCGCCGACGCCGTGCTGAACGTCACGCCGCCCTTCCAGACTCCGCTCGGCGAGGTGTTGAAGCATCGCTGGGCCCAGTGGGAACTGTCGCCGGACGGCGCGCGCGAATTCAACGCCTGGGCGCGCACTTCTCCCCATATCTATTACTACTCGGTGGGAACGGTGGCGACCGAGGCCGGCAGCTGGTGCTGCAACGGCACCGACCGCATCCTCGCCCCGATCCAGACCACCTTCCACCAGTACCCGCGGCTCGACATGATCCCGGCCTTCAAGGCCACGGCCGGCGAATGGATCGTGCCCTCGCCGCTGCAGCACGGCCTGGGCGGCTACACGCAGGCGGGGGCGGGACGGGTGGGCGTGGACAGCGACTGGTTCGCCAACGACGGGGTGGTCAATACCGCGAGCATGCGCGCGCCGGCCGGGCACCCGGTGCGCGATTTCGACGGGCGCTCGGTGAAGGGGACGTGGAACTTCCTGGGGAACTACAAGGGATACGACCACTTCGATATCCTGAACTGGCCGAATCCGGGGCCGTCCGCGAATGCCTTGTACGAGCGGGTCAGCGATATCGTGTTCGGGTTGTAGCCGGCTGCAGCAAGCGCCGTCCTCAATTCACATTGCGCAAACCCCGCGCCAGGTCCGACAAGCGGTACGGCTTGCTCACGAACGTATACTCCCCCAAGCGGTACTGGTCCAGCTTGAGCGCCGGTTGCGGATAGCCCGAGGCCAGCATCACCTTGATATTCGGGTAGTTCTCGCGCGTGTACTGCGCCAGCTCGAGCCCGTTCACGCCGTTCGGCATCACGATGTCGGTGAACAGGATGTCCACGTCGCGACTGGCCAGGAGGTTCATGGCTTCCTGGCCATTGGACGCCATGGCCACCTCGTAGCCCATGCTGATGAACAGTGCCGAGGCCACGTCCAGCAGGTCCGGTTCGTCCTCGACGATCAGGACCGTCTCCGAATCGCTGCACGCCACCTCGCCTTCCTGCGGCGCCACGGCCGGCAGGTAGATCGTGATGGTGGTGCCATCGCCAGGCGCGCTATGGATCACCACGTCGCCGCCCGACTGCTTGATGAAGCCGTAGACCTGCGACAGCCCGAGGCCCGTGCCCTTGCCGGTTTCCTTGGTCGTATAAAAGGGCTCGAACGCGCGCTGCACCGTTTCCGGTTCCATGCCGGTGCCGGTGTCGGTCACCGCGATGCACACGTACGGTCCCGGCGCCAGCCCTGCCACCTCGTTTTCGCGCAGGGTGACCGGCGCGGTATCGACCTCCAGGCGGCCGCCGTCGGGCATCGCGTCGCGCGCATTCACCACCAGGTTGAGCAGCGCCGATTCGAAGCGGGCCGCATCCACCACCGCGTTGCCGGCCTGCGGGTCGAGCCTGAATTCGAACTCCATGCTGGAATGCCCGGCGCGCCGCAGCACCGACTCGAAGCCGGAGATCAGGCGGTTGATGCTGCGGGTTTCCGGCTGCAGCGGCTGCTGGCGTGCGAAGGCAAGCAGCTGCTGGGTGAGCGTGGCGCCGCGGTCGATCGCGCGCCGCATGCTGTCGAGGGTCTTGGCGTCGGCGCCGCCCTGGCGCGTCATGGTCAGCACTTCCAGGCCGCTGGCCAGCACCGACAGCAGGTTATTGAAGTCATGCGCGACGCCGCCGGTGAGCTGGCCGATCGATTCCATCTTCTGCGACTGGAACAGGGCAAGCTGCGCCTGCTCGAGCGCTTCGGCGGCCTGCTTCTTTTCGGTGAGGTCGCGCGTGATCTTGGCGAAGCCGATCAGGCCGCCCTCGTCGCCATGGATCGCATCGATGATCACGTGGGCCCAGAAACGGGTGCCGTCCTTGCGCACCCTCCAGCCCTCGGACTCGTAGCGCCCCACCCTGGCCGCCGTGCCCAGGGCATGTGCGGGCAGGCCGCGTTCGCGGTCTTCGTCCGTATAGAAGCGCGAGAAATGGCTGCCGACGATTTCGGCGTAGGCATAGCCCTTGATGCGCTCGGCCCCGACATTCCAGTTCGAGACCACGCCTTCGGGCGAGAGCATGTAGATCGCGTAGTCGGTCACGCCCTGCACCAGCAGGCGGAAACGCTGCTCGCTGTCGCGCAGGGCGTCCTCGGCCAGCTTGCGCTGGGTGACGTCGCGGGTAATCTTGGCATAGCCCAGCAGGTGGCGCTCTTCGTCGTAGATCGGGTCGATCACCACGTGGGCCCAGAAGCGGGTGCCGTCCTTGCGCACGCGCCAGCCTTCGGCTTCGTACTTGCCGTGCTCGAAGGCGTGCGCCAGCGCCCGCGCCGGCAGGCCGTCCTCGCGGTCTTCCGGGGTATAGAAGCGCGAAAAGTGCGAATTCAGGATCTCATGCGCCACATAGCCTTTGAAGCGCTGCGCACCCGCGTTCCAGCTGGCCACGTGGCCGGCCGGGTCGAGCATGTAGATCGCGTAGTCGCTGATGCCGGCGATCAGGTACTGGAACCGTTGTTCGTCAGTCAGCGGCGGTTTGCTGGAGTGTTGCGGAGTCATGAGCCGGTGCTTCCGTAGGTGCGGCAAAGTCCTATCATATCGCTATTGGGCAATATTTGACGCGCGGCTCGCTTGTATAGGCAAGGAAAACCTGCTATTTCTGCCAGCCTGAGAACGGATCTGCCGGAATTGACGCTACAATGCCGGATTGAATTATCGCGCTCCCGTTTGCCCCCATGACCCAGGCTCCGACCAAGCTCCTCGACCTCAGCCGTTGTGCGGATGAGCCGATCCGCACCCCCGGCAGCATCCAGCCGCACGGTTTCATGTTGACCTTGTCGCCGGAGCTGGGCGTGCTGCAGGCCAGCGCCAACCTGGCCCACTGGACCGGCGTGCCGCTGGAGGCCGCGATCGGCCAGCCGCTGGCGCAGTCGGTCGGCGAAGCCGCCGCGGCGCGCATCGCCGCCGAACTGGGCGCCGGCGCCCTGCCTTCGCGTCCGACCTACATCGGCACGGTCACCACGGGCAACGGTGGGCATTTCGACGTACTGGCCCATGCCTGGGACGGCCTGGTCATCCTGGAATTCGAGGGCGTGGACCGCGCGGAGGCGGCCGACTTCCGCCACCTGTATCCCCTCATCGGCGACTTCCTGCTCAACGTCAACCGCTCGGCCGCGATCCCGGCGCTGTCCGAACTGGCCGCGCGCCGCATGCGCGACGTCACCGGCTACGGCCGCGTGATGGTCTACCAGTTCGACCCCGACGGCCATGGCCGCGTGCTGGCCGAATCGAAGGAAGAGGGCTACGAATCCTATCTCGGCCAGTACTTCCCGGCCAGCGACGTGCCGGCGCAGGCGCGCGCGCTCTATACGCTCTCGCCGATCCGCGTGATCCAGGACGCCAACTACGTGCCGGCGACGCTGGTGCCGGAACTCAATCCGGCTACCGGGGCCCGCAACGACCTGTCGTTCGCGGCGCTGCGCAGTGTCTCGCCGGTGCACCTGCAATACATGCGCAACATGGGTACGCTGGCCTCGATGTCGGTGTCGATCATCGTCAAGGGCAAGCTGTGGGGCCTGATCTCCTGCCATAACGCGGCGCCCTGCCCGGTATCGGTCGAAAAGCGCACCGCCTGCGAGCAGCTGGGCCAGATCCTGGCGCTGTGCATCGAGTCGCGCGAGGACGCCACCGAACTGCAATTCCGGCTCGACGTGCGCCGCATCATGGTCGAAATGCTGGGGCGCCTCACCAAGGGCGCCGACTTCCTCGACAACATGAGCGCGGTGTTCCCCGAGCTGCTGCGCTTCGCGCGCGCGGGCGGCGTCGCCATCGTCGTGGACGACCGTGTGCTGGCCTACGGCGACACACCGGACGAACCGGAGATCCGCGCGCTGGCCGGCTGGCTCTCGCTGCACGGGCACACCGAGATCTTCCATACCGACCACCTCAAGGACGTGTACCCGGCCGGCGCCGGCTTGATCCGCAACGCCAGCGGCCTGCTGGCGCTGCCGATCTCGCGCATCCACCAGCACTACCTGCTGTGGTTCCGCCCGGAGGTGGTGCAGACCATCGAATGGGCCGGCAACCCGCACGCCAAGGACGCCGCGCCTGGCAGCCCGGCCCAGCTCACGCCGCGCCTGAGCTTCCAGTCCTGGCGCGAGACCATCCATGGCCGCAGCCTGCCGTGGCACAGCGCCGAAATCGAACTGACCGTCGAGTTCCGCACCGCCTTGCTGGGCATCGCGCTGGAACGCGCCGAGCAGATGGCCGAACTGGCCGAGGAGCTGGGCCGCGCCAACAAGGAGCTCGAGGCCTTTTCGTATTCGGTCTCGCACGACCTGCGCGCGCCGCTGCGCCACATCGTCGGCTTTTCCGACCTCTTGATCGAATCGGCCGGCGCCGAAGACCCGCAGCAGCGCCAGCGCTTCCTCAAGAACATCAAGGAATCGGCGCGCCTGGCCGGCAAGCTGGTGGACGACCTGCTGTCGTTCTCGCAGATGGGCCGCGCCGCGCTGCGCCCGGCCAGGGTCGACATGAACGAGCTGGTGGCGGGCTGCATCGACAAGCTCGGGATGGAAATGCACGGCCGTAACGTGGAGTGGCATATCGAGCCGCTGCCGGTGGTCGAGGCCGACCCGACCTTCCTGCACCTGGCCGTGTTCAACCTGCTGTCCAACGCCGTCAAGTTCACCGGCCAGCGCGATCCGGCCGTGATCACCATCAGCTCGGAAGACGGCCACGGCGAAACGGTGTTCCACATCGCCGATAACGGCGCCGGCTTCAACATGGACTATGTCCACAAACTGTTCGGCGTGTTCCAGCGCCTGCACCGCATGGAAGACTTCCAGGGCACCGGCATCGGCCTGGCCAACGTGCGCCGCATCATCGAGCGCCACAACGGCCGCACCTGGGCCCATTCCGTGCAGGGAGAAGGCGCGACCTTCTCGTTCAGCCTCCCGAAACACCCATCCCCTTAAGGCCACGATGCTCAAGCCCATTCTTCTTGTCGAAGACAACCCGCATGACCTCGAACTGACGCTGATCGCGTTGTCGAAGAGCCAGCTTGCCAACGAGGTGGTCGTCATGCGCGACGGCGCGGACGCGCTGGACTACCTGCGCCGCGAAGGCGAATTCTCCGGGCGCCCGGTCGGCAACCCGGCCGTCATCCTGCTCGACCTGAAGCTGCCGAAGGTGGACGGGCTCGAAGTGCTCAAGGAAATCCGCGACACCGAAACATTGCGCAGCGTGCCGGTAGTGATGCTGACCTCGTCCAAGGAAGAGCAGGACGTGGTGCGCAGCTATTCGCTGGGCGTGAACGCCTACGTGGTCAAGCCGGTGGATTTTACCGAGTTCCTGCGCGCGATCGCCGACCTGGGCATCTTCTGGGCGGTCCTGAACGAACCGCCGCCGGGCTCGCGCCGCTACGTCAAGCCCAAGTGAGACTGTTGGCCTGAGCCGGCTGCATGCCGGTGGCGCTGCCCACGGCGCAGCAGGTGGCGGATGCGCGCACTGAGCGCGTCCGGGTGGTAGGGTTTCTGCAGCAGGTGCACCGACGCGTCCAGCTTGCCCTCGTGGGCCAGCACGCCTTCGGCATAGCCCGAGGTGTACAGCAGCTGCGCATGCGGCAGGCGCTCGCGCACGATCTCGCCCAGCTGCAGGCTGCTGACGGGCCCCGGCATGATCACGTCCGAGAACACCAGGTCGATGTGGCGCCCGCTCTCGATCACTTCCACCGCTTCCAGCGCGTCGGCCGCCTCCAGCACCTCGTAGCCCAGCGCCGACAAGATGCCGCAGGTCGAATCGCGCACGTGGGCTTCGTCCTCGACCACCAGGATGGTTTCCAGGCCGCCGGCCAGCGGCGCGCTGTGCACGGGCTCGGCTTCGCTTGGGGCCGCATCGCTGCGCGGCAGGTAGATGCGCACGCTGGTGCCGCGCCCGATCTCGCTGCGCAGCACGATCTCGCCCCCGGACTGCTTCACGAAGCCATAGGCCATCGACAGGCCCAGGCCGGTGCCCTGCCCGGTCGACTTGGTGGTGAAGAAAGGTTCGAAGGCGCGCTGCAGCACGTCCTGCGGCATGCCCTTGCCGGTATCGGCCACTTCGAGCATGACGTAGTCGCCCGGCGCCACTTCAGGCGGCAGGGCGGCCCCAAGGCCGGCGTTGCAGGCGCGGATGGTCAGGGTGCCGCTGCCGGCCATGGCGTCGCGCGCATTGATGGCCAGGTTCAGCAGCACGTTATTGAGCTGGTTGGGGTCGACCAGGGTGCTGCCCAGCCCCGGCTCGATCTCGGTGACGATGCGCGCGCTCGGGCCCAGCACACGGCGCATCATGTCGTCCATGTCGCGCAGCAGGTGGGCCGGATCGACCACCACCGACTGCAGCGGCTGGCGCCGCGCGAAGGCCAGCAGGTGGGCCGCCAGCTTGGCGCCGCGCTCCACGCCCGACAGCGCCATGTCGACGCGGCCCTTGGCGCTGTCGTTCAGGTTCCCCACCAGCTTGAGCAGCTGCAGGTTGCCGCCGATGATCTGCAACACATTGTTGAAGTCGTGCGCAACGCCGCCGGTGAGCTGGCCGATCGCTTCCATCTTCTGGGCCTGGTGCAGGGCCAGTTGGCTGGCCGCGAGCTGCTCCTGGCTCACCCGCAGCGACGCGAACGCGGCGTCGCGCTGGCGCCGGGCGATGCAGGCGCCGCTGTGGTAACGCACGCGCGCCACCAGCTCGCGCGGGTCGGGCCATTTCACCAGATAATCGTTGGCGCCGACGGCAAAGGCCCGGGCCTTGACCTCCGGGTCGTCCTCGGACGACAGCACGATGATGGGGACGTCTTCGGTATCGGGATGGGCGCGCAGGCGGGCGGTGACCTCGAAGCCGTCGAGGTCGGGCATGCGCAGGTCGACCAGCACCACGGTGGCGCGCAGTTCGCGCGCCAGCTCGACCGCGCGTGCGGGGCTCGATTCGTAGCAGAGTGTATGGCCGACACAGCCCTTCAGGCCATGCGTAATGATGTCCTGTGCAAAGGGCTCATCATCGATGAGGAGAATGGAGCAGTCAGGACGATCGTCAATCATTGCGTAAGGGTCACAGATGCGACACGATCTTGCAAAATGGTAAGCGTTAATTCTACATCACTCACTTCAGTTCCGATACATTTGACGATTTTGAGGCGTGCGCACGTATTTACAGCACATCCTCCTTGCAAGCGGGGGATGGCGGCGCCATCTACGCCGCATGCCCAAGCGCCGCTCCGAACCGGTTGAGTCCTCGCCCCTGCCTGACGCCCTGTGCCCGCTGTGCGGCCGCGCACTGGGATCCGTCAATATCGACCGCCACCACCTGGTGCCCAAGACCTTCAAGGGCAAGGAACAGTTCCCGATCCACAAGATCTGCCACCGCAAGATCCACTCGGCATTTACAGAGCGCGAGCTGCTGCAGGCCTACCACACCTGGGAGGCCCTGCGCGGGCACGACGCGATCCGCGCCTTCATCGACTGGGTGGCGAAGAAGCCGCCCGGCTTCTATACTCGTACCGATACATCGAACAAGAAGAAGTTCCGCTAGCTTGTTCGGCTGCGGTGAGACCGGCATGCAAATCGACTGGATCCACTCCACACCCTGGACCTCGCTCGCCGGCGGCCTCCTGATCGGCGCCGGCATCGCGCTGTTCATCCTGCTGGTCGGCCGCGTCGCCGGCATCAGCGGCATCGTCGGCGGGCTGCTCAGGCCCAGGCCCGGTGAGACCGGCTGGCGGATTGCCTTCCTGGCCGGCCTGCTTGGCGCGCCGCTGGTCTGGGGCTGTTCGCAGCGCTGCCCGAGGCCCGGGTCGACGCCAGCCTGCCGCTGCTAGCCGGGCTGCTGGTAGGCGTGGGCACCCGCTATGGGTCCGGCTTCACCAGCGGCCATGGCATCTGCGGGCTGTCACACGGCTCGCCGCGCGCGTTCGCCGCCACCGTCGCCTTCATGGCGGCCGGCTTCGTCACCGACCGGCGGCTGGTCCTTGGCAGCCTGGTGTTCGGCCTGGGCTGGGGGCTGGCGGGCTACTGCCCCGGACCGGCGCTGGTGTCGCTGGTGTGGGGTGGGGTAAAGCCGCTGGTGTTTGTCGGTGCGATGGTGGCGGGGATGGGGGTGTATGAGGTGGTTGGGAGGATGCGGGCGTCGGGTCGTTAGGGCTTCCGAAGTCGCTGCCCCCACCCCACCACAAACCTCAAACAACGTCGTCCCGGCGAAGGCCGGGACGACGGGAGGAGTTTGCGGCTATTCAATCTTCGGGGCCGCATTCTGAAAACGCCTTCATTCATCGACCAATACAAAAAGGGCCGCATTCACATGCGGCCCTTCGAATTCTGGCTCCCCGACCTGGACTCGAACCAGGGACCTGCGGATTAACAGTCCGTCGCTCTACCAACTGAGCTATCAGGGAAAAGAGGCCGCATTATAGCGAGCCAAAATGGATTTGACCAGTGCCTCGCGTAAATGGACCTCGGGAAGCAAGGTGCGGGGGGCTTTGCTATAGTCGCCACTCCTTTGTTTTCGCCCCAACATTCCCATGACAACGTCCCGCCTCTTCGGTACCCCACTCTCCCCTTCCGCCACCAAGGTCATGCTGCTCGGCTCCGGTGAACTCGGCAAGGAAGTCATCATTTCCCTGCAGCGCCTGGGTGTCGAAGTGATCGCGGTCGACCGCTATCCGAATGCGCCCGGCCACCAGGTCGCGCACCGCGCCCACGTCATCGACATGACCGACGGCGCCGCACTGTCCGCGCTGATCGCGCTGGAGAAGCCCGACCTCGTGGTGCCGGAAATCGAGGCCATCGCCACCGAGACCCTGCTGGCGCTGGAGCAAGCGGGCCAGATCACCTGCATCCCGACCGCGCGCGCGGCGATGCTGACCATGAACCGCGAAGGCATCCGGCGCCTGGCGGCCGAGGAGCTCGGGCTGCCCACCTCGCCCTACCGTTTCGCCAGCAGCCTCGAAGAACTGCAGCAGGCCTGCGCGCATGTCGGTTTCCCCTGCGTGGTGAAACCGGTCATGTCCTCATCCGGCAAGGGACAGTCGAAGCTCGACAGCGCCGCAGACGTGGCGGCCGCGTGGGACTACGCGGCCAGCGGCAGCCGGGTCGACGCCGGCCGCGTGATCGCGGAAGGCTTCATCGACTTCGACTACGAGATCACGCTGCTGACGGTGCGCTCGGTGGGCGCGGACGGCCAGGTCGAGACCGGTTTTTGCGAGCCGATCGGCCACAAGCAGGTGCAGGGCGACTACGTGGAATCGTGGCAGCCGCACCCGATGGACCCGGTGGCGCTGGACCGTGCGCGCGACATCGCAGCGAAGGTGACGGCGGACCTGGGCGGCTGCGGCGTGTTCGGCGTGGAGCTGTTCGTGAAAGGCGAAATGGTGTGGTTCTCGGAAGTGAGCCCGCGTCCGCACGACACCGGCATGGTGACCATGGCCAGCCAGGTGCAGAGCGAGTTCGAACTGCATGCAAAAGCCATCCTGGGCCTGCCCGTGAACGTGGCGCTGCGCGCGCCGGGCGCATCGGCCGTCATCTACGGCCAGCATGACGCCACCGGCATCGCCTTCGAGGGCGTGGCCGATGCGCTGCGCGTGCCGGGCACGGACCTGCGCCTGTTCGGCAAGCCGGAATCCTTCGAACGCCGCCGCATGGGCGTGGCGCTGGCGACCGCCGGCGACGTCGATACCGCGCGCCAGCGGGCGCTGGAAGCGGCCTCGCGCGTCAAACCAGTGGTCCGCTAGGCGCTGACGGGATGGGAATGGCGCTGCGGCGCCAGTGGTTCCGAAGTCCGCACCACCTGATCACTCCCCGCCCTCACCACCGTCGTCCCGGCGGAAGGTGGTGAATCATCGGTCCGGGCCGCATTCAGACTGCAGCGTATTCCTCAGCCCAAAACAAAAAGGGCCGCATTCACATGCGGCCCTTCAAATTCTGGCTCCCCGACCTGGACTCGAACCAGGGACCTGCGGATTAACAGTCCGTCGCTCTACCAACTGAGCTATCAGGGATTAGAGGCCGTATTATAGCAGCGGTTTACGATTTCGCGAAGCGCGAGCTATCGAAAGGCAATATTTCTTACTGCGATGCGCGCTTGACCAGTTTCGCCAACTCGTCCAGCACGAGCTGCGGTTCCGACATCTGTGGAAAATGCGCGCTGCCGGTTGCAATCACCCGTTCTCCCAGCGGCGACAGGCGCGCCAGCGCTTCCTGGTTGCGTTCGCGCTCGCGCAGCGCATCGCTTGACACCATCCAGCGCGGCAGCCGCTTGCCGCCGGACAGCACGGTGACGGGGATCGGCGGGAAGGCGGCCACTTCCGCGATCTCGGCGACCGTTTCCAGTTCGTTGCTGATCTCGTCATGCGGATCGAGCGGCGAGAAGCGCTCCAGCAGGCCGGCCATTGCGCGCTGCAGGCCGGAGCGATAGCGCTTCATGTTGACGACATCGTCGGGCGCCGTGGCGTCCAGGAACAGCACGCCGCCGGTCTCTTCCGGATAGACCCGCGCGAACAGGTTGGCATGCAGCCCGCCGAACGAATGCCCGACCAGCACGAAGGGCGGCCTCGCGCCGATCTCGCGCAGCAGTGCGCGCAGCTGCAGCACGACCGTGGTGCCCAGCTGCGGCTCGCGGGGATGCGTGCTGCCGCCCACACCGGGCCGGTCATAGCTCACCACCGTGCCAAGCTGCTGGATATCGGGAAACAGCCGGTGCCATCCTTCGAGCGGGCCGCCGGCGCCGTTGAGCATGACGATGGTGGGGCTGCCCTGCCCTGACATGGAAAAGCGCAGCACCTGGTTGGCGACGGCGATGCTTCTGCTTTTTGGAAGTTGCTTCACTGTGTGCCCTGAGGAGGATGGTGGGGGCAGCGTACGCTGTGTGTATGTGGGATGGCAACTTAATGCGACGATCCCAACGTCGATCAACCCTCATCATCCCGCAACTAACCAACGTCGTCCCGGCGCAGGCCGGGACCCAATTTCGTCGCGTTATGTTGTCGCTTCGCGGATGCTTACGTGGGATGCGCGGAACTTGGGCGAAATGATGCCAATGGCATCATTTCGGCCTTCGCCGGTAGTCGTAGCTGCCAGAAGAAAGTGGCGACTCATCGTTCATGGCCGCACGCCTACTCATCCGTGCAGCACACCCAAACCCCACCAAAAACAAAAAGGCCACATCTCACGATGTGGCCTTTCACATTCTGGCTCCCCGACCTGGACTCGAACCAGGGACCTGCGGATTAACAGTCCGTCGCTCTACCAACTGAGCTATCAGGGAATTGAGACAGCATTTTATCTTTGCAATGACTCGCTGTCAAACTGGCGGCGTGTCATGCAGAAACTTCTGCTGCTCTTCGGAACCAGCTTGCGCCAGGTCCGAAGAGCCGAGATTTTAAAGAACTTTCGCGACGGCGTCAACGACGCGGTCGAGGTTGGTCGAGTTCAGGGCGGCGACGCAGATGCGGCCGGTGTCGACCGCATAGATCGACTGCTCGCGCAGCTTGCCGACCTGCTCCTTGGTCAGGCCCGAGTACGAGAACATGCCCACCTGCTGGCGCACGAATTCGAAGTCGTGGCCGGGGGCCTTTTCCTTGAGCTTCTCGACCATGGCGCTGCGCATTTCGCGGATGCGCACGCGCATGCCAGCCAGCTCTTCTTCCCACAGCTTGCGCAGTTCGGGCGTGGACAGCACCATCGCGACGGCCTTGGCGGCGTGGCTTGGCGGGTTCGAGTAGTTGGTGCGGATCACGCGCTTGAGCTGCGAGAGTACGCGTGCCGATTCTTCGGCGCTGGTCGAGACGATCGACAGCGCGCCGACGCGCTCGCCGTACAGCGAGAACGACTTCGAGAACGAGTTCGACACCAGGAAGGGCATGCCGGTGTCGGCGAAGCGGCGCACCACGGCGCCGTCTTCGTCGATGCCCGCGCCGAAGCCCTGGTAGGCCATGTCGAGGAAGGGCACCAGGCCGCCTTCGAGCACGGCGGCGATGACCTGGGTCCACTGGTCCTGGGTCAGGTCGGCGCCGGTCGGGTTGTGGCAGCAGGCGTGCAGCACGACGATCGAGGCGCGCGGCATGGCCTTCAGGGCGGCCAGCATGCCGTCGAAGTTCACGCCGTGGGTGGCGGCGTCGTAGTAGGCGTAGTTGTGGACGGCGAAGCCGGCGCTTTCGAACAGCGCGCGGTGGTTTTCCCAGCTCGGATCGCTGATGTAGACGTCCGAACCCGGCACGAAACGCTTGAGGAAATCGGCGCCCAGCTTGAGCGCGCCGGTGCCGCCGATGGCCTGCACGGTAAT
Organism: Massilia yuzhufengensis; assembly: GCF_900112225.1. GTDB lineage: Bacteria > Pseudomonadota > Gammaproteobacteria > Burkholderiales > Burkholderiaceae_D > Telluria > Telluria yuzhufengensis. The sequence goes on from NZ_FOLD01000004.1 coordinate 188,256, forward strand.
CGCTCGCTTGTCTTGAATTACGGCGCTGCCGGCCCCAAATACCAGCTCTTGCACGGCCTTGTCGTACGCCGCCAGGCCTTCGATCGGCAGGTAGGTACGCGGCAAGGGCTGCTCCATCAGCTTCGCTTCCGCCTTCTGCACGCACTGCAGCAAAGGCACCTTGCCCTTGTCGTCATAGTAGACGCCGACCCCCAGGTTGATCTTGGCCGGATTGGTGTCGGCGTTGAATGCTTCGGTAATGCCCAGGATTGGGTCGCGGGGCGCCATTTCAATGGCGCCGAAGAGGCTGGCGGAGGCTGTGGAAGTCATCGTGATAAACTGGGTTTGGTCGGTGGGTTCGCAGCTGTTGTATAGACAGCGACACTCTTGCTGCAGTGCCGCAACGGGATTCTCATTCTAGCAAAGGTCTGAAAGTATGGTTGATTTATCCATCGCAAATGCCCCGGAACCGACCGTCATCACCTACCCCGGCTCGCCGTTCAAGCTGCACCAGCCGTTCGCGCCGGCCGGCGACCAGCCGACCGCGATCGCCGGCCTCATGGAAGGCATCAACGACGGCCTGATGTACCAGACCCTGCTTGGCGTGACCGGCTCGGGCAAGACCTACACGATGGCGAACGTTATCGCGCAGGCCGGCCGCCCGGCGATCGTCTTCGCACCCAACAAAACGCTGGCGGCCCAGCTGTATGCGGAGTTCCGCGAATTCTTCCCGCAGAACGCGGTGGAATATTTCGTGTCCTACTACGATTACTACCAGCCGGAAGCCTACGTGCCGCAGCGCGACCTGTTCATCGAAAAGGACTCGTCGATCAACGAGCATATCGAGCAGATGCGCCTGTCCTGCACCAAGTCGCTGATGGAGCGGCGCGACGTGGTCATCGTGGCCACCGTGTCGGCGATCTACGGCATCGGTAATCCGAACGAATACCACAAGATGATCCTCACCTTGCGCCACAAGGACAAGGTGGCGCAGCGCGACATCATCGCGCGCCTGATCCAGATGCAGTACACCCGCAACGAGATGGATTTCTCGCGCGGCTCCTTCCGCGTGCGCGGCGACACCATCGACATCTTCCCGGCGGAGCACGCCGAACTGGCGATCCGGGTCGAGATGTTCGACGACGAAATCGAATCCTTGCAGCTGTTCGACCCGCTCACCGGCCGCGTGCGCCAGAAGATCCCGCGCTTCACCGTGTATCCGGGCTCGCACTACGTGACGGCGCGCGGCACGGTGCTCAAGGCGGTCGAATCGATCAAGGCCGAACTGCGCGACCGGCTCGAAGAATTCCGCCAGCAGAATAAACTCATCGAAGAGCAGCGCCTCGAGCAGCGCACCCGTTTCGATCTCGAGATGCTGGCCGAAATCGGCTTCACCAAGGGCATCGAGAACTACTCGCGCCACCTGTCCGGCTCGATGCCGGGCGAGCCGCCGCCGACCCTGATCGACTACCTGCCGAAAGACGCGCTGATGTTCATGGACGAGTCCCACGTCATGATCGGCCAGCTCAACGCCATGTACAACGGCGACCGCTCGCGCAAGGTGAACCTGGTCGATTTCGGCTTCCGCCTGCCGTCGGCGCTGGACAACCGGCCGCTCAAGTTCACCGAATTCGAGTCCAAGATGCGCCAGACGATCTTTGTCTCGGCCACGCCGGCCGACTATGAGAACGGCAAGGCCGACAACGTGGTCGAGCAGGTGGTGCGCCCCACCGGCCTGGTCGACCCGCAGATCATCGTGCGCCCTGCCCGTTCGCAGGTCGACGACCTGATGGGCGAGATCAACGACCGCATCGCCAAGGACGAACGGGTGTTGGTCACCACCCTCACCAAGCGCATGGCCGAGCAGCTCACCGAATACCTGGGCGACCACGGCATCAAGGTGCGCTACCTGCACAGCGACATCGAGACCGTGGAACGGGTGGAGATCCTGCGCGATCTGCGCCTGGGCACCTTCGACGTGCTGGTCGGGATCAACCTGCTGCGCGAGGGTCTGGACTTGCCGGAAGTATCGCTGGTGGCGGTGCTGGACGCGGACAAGGAAGGTTTCCTGCGTTCCGAGCGTTCCCTTATCCAGACCATCGGCCGGGCTGCGCGTAACCTCAATGGTGTCGCCATTCTTTACGGTGACCAAATCACCGACTCGATGCGCCGCGCGATCGACGAGACCGAACGCCGCCGCGCCAAGCAGATCGCCTTCAACACGGCCAACGGCATCACCCCGATCGGCGTGAAGAAGAAGATCAAGGACATGATCGACGGCGTCTACAGCAACGCCGCGCAACGTGCCATGGTCGAGGGCGTCCTTGAGGACGCGGCGACGGCAAAAGTCGAGTCGATGAGCGAGAAGCAGATCAGCAAGGAGATCAAACGCCTCGAAAAACTCATGGTGGACCACGCCCGCAACCTCGAGTTCGAAAAGGCGGCGCAGGTGCGCGACCAGCTGCATGTGCTCAAGCAGCAGGCCTTCGGCGCGCCGGGGACGGACAACGTGGTATCGATGCTCGGCAAGTAAGCACTGCACGCAAAAAAAACACCCTGGCTGTGCGAGCAGCCAGGGTGTTTTTTTATCTGGAACAGGCCCGCTCGCGCGGGCCGTTCTTATTGCGGGATTACTTGGCCGAACGACGACGGCGCGAGCCCAGCACGAACAGGCCGCCCAGGCCCAGCAGCGCGATGCTGCCTGGTTCCGGAACGAAGGCGATGCGGCCACCGGTTGCCTGCTGCAGGAAGTCGGTGTACGCGCCCATGATCATGCCGCCGAAGTAGGTGCCGAAGGTGCCTGCAACCTGACCGGTGAAGCGGCCGCTGAAGGTGTTGTTCGCAACCAGCATCAGTTCGCCGTACATCTCGACGAAGGACGGGCCACCGGAGTCGCCGGCGCCAATGCCGGATTCACGGTTGTTTGGCAGAATCGGGGAGCAGACGCCGTAGCGGGTGCAGAAGGTGTCGCGGCCGGCACCATCGAAGTCGGCATAGAACACTTCGGCATTGCCGGCAAAGTTTTGCTCGTCGTCACCATCGAACAGGTCGGCATAGTTTTCGCCGGTGCGCTTGGTGACGAAGCTCGACGAGTTGGCCGCGTAGCCGGTCACGCCGTTACCCGTGGTACCGTAGCCCGCCATGATGATATGCGTACCGCTTAGCAGCGGGTTGACCGCCACCTTGTAGATCTGGGCGGAGGCCGGGGCATCCTGGGCCAGGGTCAGCACCGCCACGTCGTCGTTGACGCAACCGCTGCTGCCATTCGGGCAAACATTGAATCCCTTGTAGTCCGAGTGCACTGCGAACGACGATGCGTTGATCAGTGCGTTCACATTGCCATCGCTGTTGAAGACGACGCGCACGTCATTGCCAGGCTTGGTGAGGTCAACGTAAGCACCGTTCCCGTTGGTATCAACGCAGTGGTCGGCAGAGACCACCTGGCGCTTGCCAACCAGTGCGCCCGAGCAGAGGAACGATTGCTGTACTGCACCAACCATGTAACGGATATTGATACTGACCACACCCGAGAACTTCGACGAACTGGTGTTCGGATCGATGTGGGCATTAGGCTATCTGGCGGCGCGCCGGCGGTAATCAGCGGCGACACAATACCGCCAGGAACAGCTGATGCCTGCGCAAACGACGCGCTGCCCAGCAACAGGCTCACTGCGACAACATCAAGCAAGCTTCTTGAACGACACTTTCCGATTCAGCATTTTCATCCCTTTGTTATGGACATATGTTCTGTGCGATCGCTATAGCGATGCCAGGGAGATAGCAACGTTTATGCCAACAGGAAATTTACCAATTGCATCAATCGCTTAGCTTAAAACTGTGAAGTATCTTTAGGCCTAATGTAAAAATTTCCGACATGAAATCTGCGCGAGCAGAACCCACTCGCGCAGTACCGCGCTACTTCACATCCAGCAGCTCCACATCGAAGATCAGGTTGGCGTTCGGGGGAATCGGGCCCGCGCCGCGTGCGCCATAGCCGAGTTCCCCAGGAATCACCAGCGTGCGCTTGCCGCCGACTTTCATGCCTGCCACACCCTGGTCCCAGCCTGGAATGACCCTGCCGGCGCCCAGCGGGAAGGTGAACGGCTCGCTGCCGACCGAGCTGTCGACCTGCTGGCCATGCCCTTTCGGGGCCTTCGGGCTGTAGAGCCAGCCGGTGTAGTGGACCGTGACGGACTTGCCGGCTTCGGCCAGCTTGCCAGTGCCGACCCTGGTGTCGGTTTTCTTGACAGTGGCAGCCGGCTTGGCGGCGGAGGCAGCAGGCGCTTTTTGGGCGGCGGCGGGGGCGATGGACAGGGAGAAGGCCAGACCAAGGGCCAGGGCGAGGTGTGTTTTCATTGTTGTGCTCTTTGGACGGGTGGATGGGTGTCGGCGTACGGCAAGGAGCCGTGCGGGAGCAGTATTGCTCAGTGGAGAGATCCGCACAAGATGGGGGCAGGCATGCCCCCCAAGCGCCTAAGCCGCCTGTGCGCGAACGTCCGCCAGGATGCGCAGCAGTTCCGACAGGTCGGCCGGCTTGACCAGGTGCTGGTCAAAGCCCGCCTGGTGCGCCCGCTCGCGGTCTTCGCGCTGGCCATAGCCGGTCAGCGCGATCAGGGTGGCGTTGGCGGTACCGGGCGCGGCGCGCAGCCGGCGCGCCAGTTCGTGGCCATCCATGTCGGGCAAGCCGATATCGAGCAGCATGGCGTCGGGCTGCTCGCGCAGGGCGCGCGCCAGGCCACTGTTGCCGTCGTACTCCACGCTGACCAGGTGGCCATGCGCCTCCAGCAGCGTGGCAAGCATCTGCGCCGCGTCGGCATTGTCGTCGACCACCAGCACGCGTACCGGGCCGCTGGCCGCGTGCGCCGCCGGCTCCTGCGCCAAGGGCGCCGGCGCCGCTTCCAGCAGCGGCAGGCGCACGACGAATTCGCTGCCCCGGTCGACGCCTTCGCTGTATGCGGCCACCCGCCCGCCGTGCAGCGCGACCAGGCTCTTGACCAGCGCCAGCCCAATGCCCAGCCCGCCCTGCGAGCGGTCCGGCGTGCGTTCGGCCTGGGTGAACAGGTCGAAGATATAGGGCAGCACCTGCGGCTCGATGCCCTGCCCGTTGTCGCACACGGCAATCACGGCTTCGCCCGCCTCTACCCGCACCTGCAGGACGATCCGCCCCCCCGGCGGCGTGTACTTGGCCGCGTTGTTCAGGATATTCGACACCACCTGCACCAGGCGCGTGCGGTCGCCCGACACATGCAGCGGCTGCGGCGCCACCTGCAGCGCCAGTTCATGGCGCCGCGCATCCAGCAGCGGCCGCACCTGTTCGACGGCGCCGCCCACGATGCCGGCCACGTCGAGTTCTTCCCTCTCGATGTCGGCCAGGCCGCGCGTGACGCGCGAGACGTCGAGCAGGTCGTTCACCAGGTGGGTCATGTGTTCGGCCTGGCGCACGATGATGTCGCTGGCGTGGCGCGCGCGCTGCGGGTCGAGCGCGCCGCGCTGCAGCAGCTGGGCCGCGGTAATGATCGGCGCCAGCGGGTTGCGCAGCTCGTGCGCCAGCATTGCCAGGAATTGGTCCTTCTGCCGGTTCGCCGCCCGCAGTTCGTCTTCCACGCGCTTGCGGATCGTGACGTCGCTGCCCTCGACGAAAATGCCCTCGACATCGCCCTTCGGCCCGCGGATCGGCTGGTACACGAAGTCGATGAAGCGCTCTTCCAGCGGACCGTTGGCGTCGCGCTGGACGCGCAGCGGCACCGCATGGCCGACGAAGGTTTCGCCCGTGGTATAGACCTGGTCGAGCAGCTCGAAGAAGCCCTGCCCCGCCACCTCGGGAATGGCTTCGCGCGCCGGCTTGCCGACCAGCGCGCGGTGCCCGACCAGCTGCAGGTAGGAGCGGTTGGTGAGCTCGAAGACGTGATTCGGGCCGCGCAGCACGGCGATGATGCCGGGCGCCTGCTCGAACAGCGTCATGAGGCGCTGGTTTTCCTCTTCCCGGTAGCGCTCGGCCAGCACCTCGCCGGTCATCTCGACGCAGGCGCAGAACATCCCGGCCACCGTGCCGTCTTCGTCGCGCACCGGCGAGTACGAAAAGCGGAACCAGGTGTCCTCGTCGTAGCCATGGCGGTTCATGCGCAGCGGCAGCCGGTCCAGATAGCTGGCTTCGCCACGCAGCGCGCGCACGATGAGGGGATGGATATCGTCCCAGATCTCGCGCCAGACATCATGGAAGCGCGCGCCCTGCGCCGCAGGGTGCTTCTTGCCCAACACAGGAACGTAGGAATCGTTGTACAGGAAGCCCAGCTCCGGCCCCCAGGCCACGAACATCGGGAACTTCGAGTTGAGCATCAGGCCAACCGTCGTGCGCAGGGCCTGCGGCCACGCGCGCGGGTGGCCCAGGGGCGAAGCCGACCAGTCGTGCGCCCGCATCATGGCTCCCATCTGCCCGCCCCCACTGAGGAAAGGCAGCCATTCGGACGGAGTCTCGTGTTCGGGTTTCATGCTGTGGGTGGTACGGCCGCGGCCGTGCTGGTCGTGTTATCAAAAGTGTGCCAGAAACACGACGTGCGCCCGCGCACCGCAGGCCGCACCGGCATCAGAGGGTCTTTACAAATTCGCGTATGCCGCCGAGCAGCATCTCGACCGACATGGCCGTGAGGATCAGGCCCATCAGGCGCTCGAAGGCCGTCATGACCTGCGGCCCGAGCTTTTGCTGCAGGCGCTCGGCACTGAGGAACACCGCCAGCCACACCACGCCGACCGCGGCCAGCGCCGCCACGTGGACCATGGTTTCGGTCAGGGTGCCCGAGCTGAACAGGAGCACGGTCGCCAGCGCCGACGGCCCGGCCAGCGCGGGAATCGCCAGCGGGACGATAAACGGCTCGCCATGCTCGTTACGGCCCAGGACGCCGTCCGGGTGCGGGAAAATCATGCGGATCGCGATCATCAGGAGGATGACGGCGCCGCCGATGCGCAGTGCTACCGGGCTCAGGTGTAGCGCCTCGAGAAAGTGCTGGCCGAAGAACATGAACACCAGCAGCAGCAGGAAGGCGATCGCGCATTCCCGCACCACGATGCGGGGGCGGCGCTCGACCGGGACTTCCTTGAGGGCGGCGACGAACAGGGGGACGTTACCGAAGGGATCGGTGACGAGGATCAGCAGGATAAAGGTCTGAAAAAAGCTTTGGGTCATGGTTTTTTATTGTTGGCGTACCCGGGGTGCGGATGTTGCGATCTTAACAGAGTTATATTGTCTTGATGCTAGCTGTTCGGAATTGTTTTTTTCGTGTGGGAAAGTGTTGGGTGCGTAGGTGGGGTGCGAGCGGGGGCGTAACCAGCGAACAAAATTAGGCTCCGGCCTCCGCCGGAGCGACGGGGTAAGGGAGCAGGCCAGAGTGTATCGATCACCACTCCCCCACGAACCGTCGTAGGCGCCACTGGCGCCTACGACTTCCGGCGCAGGCCGGAACCCAATTTCGTCAAACACCCGCTCACGCAAGATTTCGAAAGTACAAACAAAAAAGCGGAGAGCGTTCTCACGCTTCCCCGCTTCTCTACGCAGCGCCTTCCGGCCCGCGCTAGCTTACTTCTCGAACTTCTTCATCCACGCCGACAACTGGTGCGGACGCAGGCCGTCGTAGTCCTCGAACGGCTGGTGGATCCACGGGTTATGCGGCAGGTCTTCCAGGTGGTAGTCCGGCTTGAAGGCCGAGGTACCCTTGACCCAGATGACGGCCGAACGCACTTCGCTGACGTCGGCGTAGTTCGCGGTCAGGTGCTCGCGCACTTTTTGCAGGGTGACGCCGGAGTCGGCCAGGTCGTCGACCAGCAGGATGCGGCCGGCCAGCGGGCCCTTGGTCATCGTCATGTACTTGGCGATGTCCAGGTTGCCCTGCTTGGTGCCCGACTCTTCGCGGTAGGAGCTGGTCGACAGGATCGCCAGCGGTACGTCGAAGATGCGCGAGATCACGTCGCCCGGGCGCACGCCGCCGCGCGCCAGGCACAGCACCATGTCGAACTTCCAGTTCGATTCATAGACTTGCAGGGCAAGGCGCTCGACCATGCGGTTGTACTCGTCCCACGAAACCCAGAGGTCCTTGTCGGTCGATGCAGGGGTGTTCATTTCCGGTTATTCCTATTTTTATGAGTGAACTTATGCAGCGAACGGGTGACGCAGCACGATGGTTTCTTCGCGGTCCGGGCCGGTCGACACCATGTCGATCGGCACACCGACCAGCTCTTCGATGCGCTTGATGTAGGCGCGGGCGTTGGCCGGCAGTTCGTCCATCGACTTGGCGCCGACGGTCGAGTCAAGCCAACCCGGCATTTCTTCGTAGATAGGCTCGCACAGGGCGGCTTCTTCGGCGCCGACCGGGAAGATGTCGACATCGACGCCATTGATCTTGTAGCCGGTGCACAGCTTCAGCGATTCGATACCGTCCAGCACGTCAAGCTTGGTCAGGCACATGCCCGACACGCCGTTGATCTGGACCGAGCGGCGCAGCAGCGCGGCGTCGAACCAGCCGCAGCGGCGGGCGCGGCCCGTGACGGTGCCGAACTCGTGGCCCACGCGCGACAGGTGCTCGCCGACCCCTAGGTCGGTCGGCAGTTCGGCCGGGAACGGGCCCGAACCGACGCGGGTGGTGTAGGCCTTGGTGATGCCCATGATGTAGTGCAGCATGCCCGGGCCGACGCCGGCGCCGGCGGCGGCGTTGCCCGCCACGCAGTTCGACGAGGTGACGAACGGATAAGTGCCGTGGTCGACGTCGAGCAGCGAACCCTGCGCGCCTTCGAACAGCAGGCTGCCGCCGGCCTTGTGGGCGGCGTACAGCATCGAGGACACGTCGCCGACCATCGGGCGCAGGCGCTCGACCTGCGCCATCGCGTCGTCGTAGGTCTGCTGGAAGTCCACCGCTTCGGCGCCCAGGTAGTTGGTCAGCACGAAGTTGTGGTAATCCAGGTTTTCCTTGAGCTTCTCGGCGAAGCGTTCGGCGTTGAGCATGTCGGCGATGCGGATCGCGCGGCGGGCCACCTTGTCTTCGTAGGCCGGGCCGATGCCCTTGCCGGTGGTGCCGATCTTGTTCTCGCCGCGCTTGGCTTCACGCGCCTTGTCGATGGCGACGTGGTAAGGCAGGATGACCGGGCAGGCTTCCGAGATCTTCAGGCGCGACGCCACTTCGACGCCAGCCGCGGCCAGCTTGTCGATTTCGCGCAGCACGTCCGGCACCGACACCACCACACCGTTACCGATGTAGCAGGCCACGCCTTCGCGCATGATGCCCGAAGGGATCAGCTGCAGGGCCGTCTTCTGGCCCTTGATCACGAGCGTATGGCCCGCGTTATGGCCGCCCTGGAAACGGACGACGCCGGCCGCATGGTCGGTCAGCCAGTCGACGATCTTGCCCTTGCCTTCATCGCCCCACTGGGTGCCGATGACAACGACGTTCTTTGCCACGTTAGTATTTGACATCACTTAACCTAAGTTTTTGAGAATCCAATTTCCGTTTTCGAGGACGAGCACGCGGTCGCACTCGAACTCGTCCTGAACATTGTCGTGACCCGGCATACTCTGGATCACGACTTCGCCTGCCTTGCGCAGGTCAGCGATTTTTTCGCGCAGCTCCGGGGCATTGCCCCAGGGCGCGCGGATGGAATGCTTGCGTTCGGCCGTCGGCAGCAGCCGCGCCAGTTCGCGCAGGTCGAGCGAGAAGCCCGTCGCCGGGCGCGCGCGTCCGAAGGCTTCGCCCACATGGTCGTAGCGCCCGCCGCGCGCCACCGCGTTCGGCAATCCCGGCACGTACAGCGCGAACATCGCGCCGCTTTCGTACTGGTAGCCGCGCAGGTCGGCCAGGTCGATCGCCACTTCGGCGCGGCCGATGGCGCTCGCCGCAAGCGCGGCCAGTTCGGCCAGCGCACGGGTGATGCCCGGCAGCGCCGGCAAGGCTTCTTTCGCCCGTCCCAGCACGTCGATGCCGCCATACAGCTGCGTCAGGGCCAGCAGGGCCTGGCGCGTAGCGGGCAGGTAATTGTGCGTGAACTCGTCGAGCCCCGGCGCATCCTTGGCGCGCAGGAAACAGGTCAGCTGGGCTTCGTCGCGGCGCGCGGCCGGGTCGTCGGCCAGCAGCGCACGCAGGATGCCGACGTGGCACAGGTCGAGGCGCACGTCGGTGAAGCCGGCCAGCGCAACCGAGCTGAGGGCCAGTTCCTGGATTTCCGCGTCCGCTTCGAGCCCGGCATGGCCGTAGATCTCGGCGCCGATCTGGAGCGGCTCGCGGGTGGCGTGCAGGCCCGATGGACGGGTATGCAGCACGCTGCCGGCGTAGCACAGGCGGGTGACCGAGTCGCGGTTGAGCAGGTGGGCGTCGATACGGGCCACTTGCGTGGTCATGTCGGCGCGCAGCCCGAGCAGGCGGCCGGACAATTGATCGACCACCTTGAAGGTGCGCAGCTCGGTGTCCTGCCCCGCGCCGGCCAGCAGCGAATCGACGTACTCGAGCAGCGGCGGCATGACCAGTTCGTAACCGTACAGGCGGAAGGTGTCGAGCATCTTGCGGCGCAGATCCTCGATCTTGCGCGCCTCGGACGGCAAGACATCGGCGATATTCTCAGGCAGGAGCCAGTTCGGCATGGGCAACAGCTAACGGGTTATGTATTAAGAGCAAGGGCTGGCACGCAGGCGTGCTGACGCACGGTGCGAGCGCCGAATCGGTGATTTTACCCGAAAATGGGGAGGTGCAGGCGGAGGATGTTGATTCGACAGGGGGGGCGGGTTGGCAAAAAGCCACTGCGCGGGGGTTGTCTATACGGATTTGAAGGGTTGGTCCGCATATGAAATTGGGTCCCGGCCTGCGCCGGGACGACGTTGCTTTGGTGTGGTGGGTGAGTGCCGATATCGACTCCTGGCCCGCCACCCTAAAAACCGTCGTCCCGGCGAAGGCCGGGACCCAATCTTGCCAGCATCACGCCGGCGCACGCAGCCTTACTTACTACCCGGCTGCTTGAAATACTTGAAGAACTCCGAATTCGGATCCACCACCATCACGTCCCCACGATTCTTGAACGTGGCGCGGTAAGCTTCGAGCGAGCGGTAGAAACGCGCGAACTCCGGGTTCTTGCCGAACGCGTCGGCATAGATCACCGATGCCTTGGCATCGCCCTCGCCCTTGATCTTCTCGGCCTCGCGGAAGGCTTCGGCGATGATCACGGTGCGCTGGCGGTCGGCGTCGGCGCGGATTTGCTCGGATTCGGCGGCGCCGGTGGAGCGCAGTTCGTTGGCCACGCGCATGCGCTCGGCCTTCATGCGTTCATACACCGAGTTGTTGATCTGCTCGATGTAGTCGACGCGCTTGAGGCGCACGTCCACCACGCCCACGCCGATCTCCTTGGCTTCGGCCACGACCTTCTCTTTCACCGCTTCCATCACGCGGCCACGCTCGCCGGAAATCACTTCGCGCACGGTGCGCTTGGTGATCTCGTCGTTCAGGGCGGCCTTGATGATCTGCGACATCCGGTCGCGGGCGCGGCTTTCGTCGCCGCTGAAGCTGACGTAGTACAGGCGCGGGTCGACGATGCGCCACTTCACGAAGGCATCCACCAGGATGTTCTTCTTCTCGGCCGTGATGAAACGGTCGGCGTCAGGCGTATCGAGCGTGAGGATGCGCTTGTCCAGGTAGATCACGTTCTGGAACGGCGGCGGCAGCTTGAAATGCAGGCCCGGTTCGGTGATCACGCTGCGCACCTGACCCAGGGCGAACACGATGGCGAAGCGGCGCTGGTCCACCACGAAGATGGTGGACGACAGCAGCATCAGGGCAATGAAGCCCGCCACAAATAAAGTTACGAGGCGGTTCATTAACGGCTCTCCCTGTCACGTGAGGAATCGCGGGCCCGTTCGTCGCGCTGACGCACCGAGTCCAAGGCTTGCACGACGTCGGCCGGGGCGCTGCCCGGCGGCACCTGCACCGGGCCCGACTTGCCGCCCACGCCGTCGTGGCCGGCGCCCTGCCCGATCAGTTTATCCAGCGGCAGGTAGATCATCGGGTTGCCCGCGCGCGAATCGACCATCACCTTGCTGGTGCTCGAGAAGATCTGCTGCATGGTGTCGATGTACATGCGGTCGCGGGTCACGGCCGGGGCCTTGGCGTAGGCCGATACCACCTGGTCGAAGCGCGAGGCGTTACCGGTCGCGTTTTCCACCACCATGGAGCGGTAGGCTTCGGCGTCCTGCATCAGGCGGAAGGCCTGGCCACGGGCTTGCGGAATCACCTGGTTGGCGTAGGCTTCGCCTTCGTTCTTGGCGCGCGCGCGGTCCTGGCCGGCTTTCACGGCGTCGTCGAACGCGCTTTGCACCTGCTCCGGCGGCTGCACCGCCTGCATGGTCACGTTCGTGATCAGGGCGCCCAGCGCGTAGCGGTCGACGATCTTCTGCATCATCTGGTGCACGTCGACGGCGACCTTCTCGCGGCCTTCATACAGCACGAAGTCCATCTTGTTGCGGCCGACCACTTCGCGGATGGCGGTTTCGGCGACCTGGCGCACGGTGTCGTCCTGGTCGCGGTTGTTGAACAGCCACTGGACCGGGTCCTTCAGCGTGTACTGGACCGCGAACTGGATGTCGATGATGTTCTCGTCGTCGGTCAGCATCAAGGCTTCCTGCGCCTGCTTGTTGCGGACGTTCGCGCGGTAGCCGATCTCGGCGGTACGGATCTGCGAGACATTGACGGTCTCGTGGGCCTGGATGGGGTACGGCCAGCGCCAGTTGAAGCCGGCGCCGGTGGTGTGGCTGAGCTTGCCGAAGGTGGTGACCACGCCGGTCTGGCCTTCCTGCACGATGAAGGCGCCGCTCGCCAGCCAGATCAGGGCGACGATGACCGCCACCACGCCGGCCGTGACGCTGGCGCCGCGCATGTCGCCGCGGTTGGACGGGCCATTGCCGCCTCCCCCGTCGCCATTGCCGCGCGAACCGAACAGGCGGTTCAGGCGCGCATTGAAGTCGCGCCAGAGTTGATCGAGGTCCGGTGGGCCTTCACCCGGCCGGCGGCCCTCCTGGGCCTTGTGGTCACCGCGGGGCTTGTTGCCCCAGCGCGGGTCGTTCAGCGACAACTTGGCGCCGAAACGTTTAATCAAGGATACGAACATAGGCTAGTGGGGCCCATCATGGGTGGTGGTTGTCATATTATTGTCAGGGCTTCCGACGGAACCGTCCACCGGTGGTTCCTCGTCGTAGAAGCCCGCTTCGAGCTCGTCCTGCACCTCGTTCGAACGCCGCGCGCCCGGGCCGGCCTTGGCCGCCTCGACGACGGCGTCGCGCAGCAGGTCCAGGCCGGCGCCGCTATGGGCGCTGATGAAAACGCGGCTGATCTTATCATACTCATCACGCTCGACCCCAGGCTCGAGCCCGGCGGCATCGATCTTGTTCCACACCAGGATCTGGGGGATATGATCGGCGCCGATCTCGCGCAGGACCTCGTTGACCTGCTCGATCTGTTCCATGCGCACCGGCGAATTGCCGTCGACCACATGCAGCAGCAGGTCGGCGTGGATGGTTTCCTCGAGCGTGGCGCGGAAGGCCGCCACCAGCTGGTGGGGCAGTTCGCGCACGAAGCCGACGGTGTCGGAGATGACGATGCTGCCCACCTCGTCGCCCAGGTACAGGCGGCGGCTGGTGGTGTCGAGCGTGGCGAACAGCTGGTTCGCGACGTAGACGCCGGCCTTGGTGAGCGTGTTGAACAGGGTCGACTTGCCGGCGTTGGTATAGCCGACCAGCGACACCGAGAAGGTCTGGTTGCGCCCGCGAGCGCGGCGCTGGGTCTCGTGCTGCTTGCGCAGCTTGGTCAGGCGCGCGCGCAGCTGCTTGACCCGCTCGCCAATGAGGCGGCGGTCGGTCTCGAGCTGGGTTTCGCCGGGACCGCGCAGGCCAATACCGCCCTTTTGGCGTTCCAGGTGGGTCCAGCCGCGGATCAGGCGCGTGGCCAGGTGCTGCAGCTGGGCCAGTTCGACCTGGAGCTTGCCCTCGTGGCTCTGGGCACGCTGGGCGAAGATGTCGAGGATCAGGCTGGTACGGTCGACCACGCCCACTTCGAGCCGGCGCTCCAGGTTGCGCTGCTGCGCCGGAGAGAGTGCGTGGTTGAAGATGACGAGGTCGATGCCATCGACCTTGCAGGCCATCTTGATTTCATCGGCCTTGCCGCTGCCGATGAAGTAGGCGGCATCGGGACTGCTGCGCTTGGCCGTAATCGTGGTGATCGGGTCGGCGCCGGCGGAGCGCGCCAGCAGGGACAGCTCTTCGAGGCTGGCGGAAAAATCGCCAGCGCCGAAGTCGATGCCGACCAGCGCTGCGCGCATCGAGTTCGTGCCGGGGGCGTCAGCCATCGGCCTTACTCGGCTTCGGAGTCGAGGTTAAGATTGACGGCGCGGGCCGGGACGACGGTGGAAATGGCGTGCTTGTAGACCATCTGGGTCACGGTGTTACGAAGCAGGACGACGTACTGGTCGAAAGACTCGATATGGCCTTGCAGCTTGATGCCATTGACCAGGTAGATGGAGACGGGGACATGCTCCTTGCGCAATGCGTTCAGGAATGGGTCTTGTAACAGTTGCCCTTTGTTGCTCATAACAGCTCCGTAATGTTGTTGTAGTTAAAAGTTTGAGGCGATTTGCCGTTTTTCAAGTGCTTGGGCCACATTCCGCTCTGGCGAATGACAGCCCTTAGGCTACTGTAACCTGTTTTGCCACTTTTTGTCGTACTGCTACGGCTATTTCTGCTCCCTGGCAAATGGGTTCTTGCCGGTCCTGAGCTCGATGCGCACCGGTGTGCCGACGAGGTTGAATGTGTCGCGGAAGTGACGTTCCAGGTAGCGCTTGTACGGGTCGCTGACAGCTTCCAGGGCATTGCCGTGGATGACGATGATCGGCGGATTCTGGCCACCCTGGTGGGCGTAGCGCAGCTTCGGACGGGTCGTGCCCTTGCGCTTCGGTTCCTGCTTTTCCACGGCTTCCTGCAGCGCGCGGGTCAGGCGCGGGGTCGACAGGTTGGCGGTCGCGGCGGCGTAGGCGGCGTCCACCGACTTCATCAGTTGCGACACCCCGGTGCCCTTGAGCGCCGAGATGAAGTGGGTCTTGGCGAAGGACAGGAAGTCGAGCTTGCGGTCGAGGTCGATTTTCACCTCGTCGCGGTCGTCCGACTGCAGGCCGTCCCACTTGTTGACGGCCACCACCAGTGCCCTGCCCGACTCCAAGATGAAGCCGGCAATGTGCGCATCTTGCTCGGAAATATCCTGCTGGGCGTCGAGCAGCAGCACGACCACGTTGGCGTCCGAGATCGACTGCATGGTCTTGACCACCGAGAACTTCTCGATGGCCTCGAAAATCTTGCCGCGGCGGCGGATACCGGCCGTGTCGATCAGCGTGTACTGCTTGCCGTCGCGCTCGAACGGCACTTCGATCGAATCGCGGGTGGTGCCCGGCATGTCGAAGGCAATCACGCGCTGCTCGCCGACCAGGGTGTTGATGAGGGTCGACTTGCCGACATTGGGACGGCCGACGATGGCGATCTTCACGCCATGGTCGACGTGCTCGCCCTCTTGCTCGGCGTCGGGACGGCTGGCGAAGGCGAAGTCGAGCGCCTCGACCACGAGGTCGTTGACGCCGTCGCCGTGGGCGGCCGAAATGACGTAGGGGTCGCCCATGCCGAGTTCGTAGAAGTCGGCCGTGACCGAGGTGTACTTCATGCCCTCGGACTTATTGACCACGAGCATGACCTTGCGGCCCGTCTTGCGCAGGTAATCGGTGATGGTCTTGTCGTGCGGGGTCATGCCCTGGCGGCCGTCGACGATGAACACGACGACGTCGGCTTCCGCCACCGCCTGGCGCGTCTGCAGCGCCATTTCGAACATGATGCCCTCTTTGGCCACCGGCTCGAAACCACCCGTGTCGATGACCAGGAACGGACGTTCGCCGATCCGGCCTTCGCCATAGTGGCGGTCGCGGGTCAGGCCAGGGAGGTCGGCCACCAATGCATCCCGCGAACGGGTGAGGCGGTTAAACAGGGTCGACTTCCCGACGTTCGGGCGACCTACGAGTGCGATTACCGGCTTCATTGTTTTATTCTATTCGACCGCGATAGCGGTCACAGTTCCATTTTGTGTTTGAAAGATCAGGTGCGAACCGGCCACCACGGGGGTGCCGGCCATCGGGCTGCCATCGGTGGCGGCGCGCGCCAGGAAGGAGCCGTCTTCGCGCGACAGGAAGTGCACGATGCCCTGGTAGTCTCCCACCGCGACGGCACGGCCGTACGACAGCGGGGTGGAGAGGCGGCGGAAGGCGAGCTTGTCGTTCTTCCAGGCCGATGCTCCGGTATCACGGTTATAGGCCAGTAGTGCGCCCTTGTCGTCCGGCGCGAACACGAAGCGCTGGTCGACGGCGACGCCGGCTTCCGACGACAGGTCGCGGGTCCATTTGGCCGAACCGGTGGCCACGTCGAAGCAGGCGACCCGGCCCTGGTAGGCCACGGCGCAGACGTCGTTCTCGAACAGCACCGGGGCGGCGGCGATGTCGGTCACGCGCTCCAGTTCGGTAGCGCCGCGCGCCACGCCCACTTCCACGTCCCAGCGCGGCGCGCCGGTCGCGAGGATGAAGGACGACAGCTTGCCGCCCGGCTGGGCGACGATGACGTCGGTGTTATTGATGAGCATGCCCGGCGCGCTGCGCAGGGTCAGCGGCGGCGACACGCGCTGCACGGTCCATTTCTTTTCGCCGGTCTTGGCATCGATGCCGACGATCCGGTTGTCGAGGCTGCGCGCCACCACCACGCCCTGGCCCACGACCGGGGCCGACAGCAGTTCGCTCGACAGCTGCGACTTCCACAGTGGCTTGCCGTCCATGTCGAAGGCCAGCAGGACGCCCTTGGTGCCGCCGACCACGATCAGGTTGCCGTCGGTGCCGACGCCGCTCGAGAGCGGGGTGCCGGCCTTGGCGCGCCACATCAGCTTGCCGGTAGCGGCTTCGACGCGGGCGATGTCGCCATCGCCGCCGGCCACGATCACGGTATTGCCGGCCAGTGCAGGCGAGAACTGGAACGGACCCGATTTGCCGATGTCCAGCTTCCACGCGGTACGCACGGCCATCGATGCCTTGAGCTCGACCAGCGCTGCGGGCTGGTCGGTCTTGGATTTCGACGAGAAGGGATTGAGCGAGCTGAGCGAAGGAAGCGAGGGCATGCTCGAGCAGCCCGTCATCAGGGCCAATACACCAACACCAACAAGTTTGCTGCTAATACGCATATTCTTTAACCTTGTTCCTGGACTGTAGAGGACGCAAAGCCCGCGCACGCTTCAAGAAGCGGGCGCGGGCCTGTGAATCGGTTGATCAAGCGGCGGCCGCCGGCGCTTTCACGTCTTTTGCTTCCGCCGGCGCGGTGCCGCCGATGGCTTCGAGCTTGACCGTCACCAGCTGGCGCGCCGGGTGTTCCTTCGGCATTGCGGCCAGCGCGGCCACGTAGGCCTGGCGTGCTTCGGCCAGCTTGTTCTGCGCCACCAGCACGTCTCCCTTGCGGTCCGACACTTCCACCGCGAACTGCTGCGGGATCCCGTCGCTGAGCATCTTGAGCGCGGCGTCGTAGGCTTTTTCATCGAGCAGCACGCCGGCCAGGCGCAGCTTGGCGATCGCCTTGTACTCGTCGTTGCCATGGTCCACCACCCATTGCAGCTGGGTCTTGGCGGTCTTGAGGTCGTTCGCTTCGAAGGCGGTCTTGGCGGCGCCCAGCGCGGCCATCTGCGCGTAGCTGGTGCTGTCGTATTTCTTCTGCATGTCGGCGGCGACGCGCTGGGCTTTCGCGTTGTCGTTCGCGGTGACCGCGTTGGCCAGCTCGTCGTACAGGGCCGAGGCCTCGACCGACTGGGTACGCTTGTGCGAATTCCAGAAGTTGTAGGCGGCGTAGGAACCCAGCACGGCGATCAGCACCCAGGTGATGAGGTTGCCGAAACGCGACCAAAAGGCCTTGAAGGTCGCTATCTGTTCCTGTTCTTCGAGATCGTATGCCATGTTCTGCTCTGTTCTTGTGGTGGTGGTGGATCGGTGTCGTTCGCCCGGGCTGGCCCCGGCTTAGTGGCGGTGGTGTCCGTGCTCGTTGCAGTTCTCGTCGTCGCAGTCGTGCTCGCCGCCGCCGATGATCTGGTCGACCACGTAATCGACCAGCCCGTCGAAGGGCACGTTCGCCTGCTGCTGCTCGCCGGCGTCGCCACGCATCGCCTTGACGGCGGCCTGGTCGTTCGCCATTTCGTCTTCGCCGATGATCACGGCAAAGGCCGCGCCGCTGCCGTCGGCCTTCTTCATCTGGCTCTTGAAGCTGCCGCTTCCCGCCGGTGTCGCGCAATGTAACACAACATCCAGCCCGGCATCGCGGAGGCGCTCGGCCATGATGAAGGCCTGGGCCTGGGCCGCCTCGCCCTGGTGCACCATGTAGACGTCGCACTGGGACGGCGCCTGGGTTTCGCCCAGGCCTTTCATGAGCTCGATGATGCGCTCGATGCCCATCGCGAATCCCACCGCCGGCGTCGGCTTGCCGCCGAACTGCTCGATCAGCGGATCGTAGCGCCCACCCGCGCAGATGGTGCCCTGCGAGCCCAGCGCGTCGGTGACCCATTCGAACACGGTGCGGTTGTAGTAATCCAGGCCGCGCACCAGGCGCGGATTGACCGTGTACTGCACCGCGTTGCGGTCGAGGATCTTCTTCAGGCCGTCGAGGTGGGCCTGCGATTCCTCGCCCAGGTAGTCCAGCAGCTTGGGCGCGGCGTTGACCATTTCCTGCATCGCCGGGTTTTTCGTATCCAGGATGCGCAGCGGGTTGCTGTGCAGGCGGCGCTTGGCCTCGGCGTCGAGGATGTCCTCGTGCTGTTCCAGGTAGGCGATCAGGTCGGCGCGGTGGCGCAGGCGCTCGTCGGCGTTGCCGATGGAATTGAGCTCCAGGCGCACGTTCTGCAGGCCCAGGTCATCCCACAGGCGGCGGCACAGCATGATCAGCTCGGCGTCGATGTCCGGGCCCGAGAAACCGACCGCTTCCGCGCCGATCTGGAAGAACTGGCGGTAGCGCCCGCGCTGCGGGCGCTCGTGGCGGAACATCGGGCCCTTGTACCACAGGCGCTTGGGGCCCTCGTACACCAGGTTGTGCTCGATGACGGCGCGCACGGCGCCGGCCGTGCCTTCCGGGCGCAGGGTGAGCTTGTCGCCGTTCATCGAGTCTTCGAAGGAATACATCTCCTTTTCGACGATGTCGGTCACGGCGCCGATGGCGCGCGCAAACAGGCTCGTGTCTTCCACGATCGGGGTCACGATCTTCTGGTAGCCGTAGCTTTTCAGGATCGTTTCAGCGGTGTTCTCGAACAGCTCCCACATCGGTGCGTCTTGCGGGAGGATGTCGTTCATGCCTTTGACGGCGACGATTTTTTCTGGTTTGGACATATTGTCAGCTTTCTTTTCATAGGGTGGTCGGCTTCGCCGACCGCTCGTTCACATCACGCATGCAGTGTTTGAACGCGCGGTCGGGAGACCCGACCACCCTACGGGTTACACCGTAGTCGCCTCGCGGCTGTAATTCTTCTTCACGTAGTCCAGCACGATCGCCTGGAACTCGTCCACGATGCGCTCGCCGCGCAAGGTGGCGAATTTCTGGCCATCGACGAACACCGGCGCCGCCGGCGATTCGCCGGTACCGGGCAGGCTGATGCCGATGTTGGCGTGCTTCGATTCGCCCGGGCCGTTGACGATGCAGCCCATCACGGCCACGTTCATCGCTTCCACGCCCGGGTACAGCTGTTTCCACTCCGGCATCGAATCGCGCAGGAAGGTCTGGATGTTGTCGGCCAGTTCCTGGAACACGGTCGAGGTGGTGCGTCCGCAGCCCGGGCAGGCGATCACCATCGGGGTAAACTTACGCAGGCCCATGGTCTGCAGGATTTCCTGGCCGACCACGACTTCGCGGGTGCGGTCGCCGCCCGGCTCGGGCGTGAGCGAAATGCGGATGGTGTCGCCGATGCCTTCCTGCAGCAGCACCGACAGGGCCGCGGTGGAAGCGACGATGCCCTTGCTGCCCATGCCCGCTTCGGTCAGACCCAGGTGCAGCGGGTAGTCGCAGCGGCGCGCCAGTTCGCGGTAGACCGCGATCAGGTCTTGCACGCCCGACACCTTGCACGACAGGATGATCTTGTCGCGCGCCAGGCCCACTTCTTCGGCGCGGATCGCGTTCTCGATGGCCGAGGTGATGAGGGCTTCGTACATCACGGCCTGCGCCGTCCACGGGTTGGCGCGGCTGGCGTTTTCATCCATGATGCGGGCCAGCAGCGACTGGTCGAGGCTGCCCCAGTTGACGCCGATACGCACCGGCTTGTCGTACTTCGCGGCGATCTCGATCATCTGGGCGAACTGGGTGTCGCGCTTGGCGCCCTGCCCCACGTTGCCCGGGTTGATGCGGTATTTCGACAGCGCCTGCGCGCATTCCGGATAGTCGCGCAGCAGCAGGTGGCCGTTGTAGTGGAAGTCGCCCACCAGCGGCGTATCGATTTCCATGCGATCGAGCTGTTCGCGGATGGCCGGCACCGCGGCCGCCGCGGCCGGCGTGTCCACCGTGATGCGCACGATTTCCGAGCCGGCGCGCGCCAGTTCCTTGACCTGGATGGCGGTGCCGATCACGTCGGCGGTGTCGGTGTTGGTCATCGACTGCACCACCACCGGCGCGTCGCCGCCGACCCAGACGGTGCGCGCGCCATGCGACACCGCGACCTTGCGGCGGATGCCGCGCGGTAGCGGGCCCGACGGGATTGGCTCCTGCAGGCAGGCTTGGTTCACGATCATGTTCTGTTCCATCGTTGGCTGGCCCGGCTTATTTCAGTGCGACGCGCGCGATGGTCTTGCCCGGCTGCTGCGGCAAGCTGACGCTGGCGCCGCGCAGCGTGGCGGACACGCCCGCGGGGTTGCCCACCACCACATTGACCGGTTCGGCGACCTCGAAGGTCTCGGTCGAACCGCCCTTGACGAGGCGCGAGATGAGGGCCTTGCCGCCCCTGGCCGGACGCACTTCGATCCATGAATCTTCACGCACCTCCAGCACCAGCGCGTTGGCGCCGGCCGGCGCAGGCACGGCCGTGACGGGCGCGGCCAGCGTGGCGGCCGGGGCGGCGACAGGCGGCGCGGCGACAGGGGCGGCGCCCGTGCCTGGGGCCGGAGCCGGCGTGGTCGACGGGACAGCCGCTGGCGCGGCGGCGCCCTCGCCTGCCGGCGCCGGCACGGAAATCAGCGGCACCGACGGGTTCAGCACGGCATCCTGGCCGGCCGGGACGCCTGGCGCGACCACCGGCGCCTCGAGCACGGCGCCGGTGTCGGCTTCCGGCTGCTGGCCAAGCGGGATCAGGCCGAAGTGCCACAGCGCGGCGCCGGCGGCGACCAGGGCGATGGCGCCGGCGATCAGGCCCACCGGCAGCTTGTTGCGCTTGCCGCCGATCGGGAAGCGGCTTTGCGAGAACGAGGCCGGGCGCTGCTCGCGGCGCGGTACCGAGGCCATTGCGCCGGCCTGGGCTTCCGGCGGCATGTTCATTTCGATCTTGGCCACCAGCGGGGCGGCGTCGATCTTCAGCAGCTTGGCGTAGGCGCGCACGAAGCCGCGCGTGACGGCCGGGCTGGGCAGCGCGGCGTAGTCGCCCGCTTCCAGCGCCACCACCTGGCGCGGCGCGAGTTTGAGCTGGTCGGCCACCTGCTCGACGCTCCAGCCCATCGCTTCGCGCTGGGACTGCAGGGTCTTGCCGGGAATGCCGGCGTCGTTGCCCGGCGTTGCCGGCTGGTCTGCGTGCTCGTTCATTGTACTGGTCTCACTGTGCTAGTTTCAGTCATCAAATGCGCCGCGCTCGAGGGCCGCGTACTCCGGCGAGCCGGGGAAGCGGCGCCGCAGCTGGGCGGCAAAGCTGGCTTCGTGGGTTCGGTCACCCAGCTTGCGCTGGACGCGCATGGCGAGCCACAGCGCATCGGCCGGCAGCGCGTCGAGTTTCGACGTCTCGATCAGTCGGTTAATGAAAAAACCGGCGCGGGTATAGTCGCGCCGCTCGTAATAGATCCGTGCCAGGCCGGCATTCGTGGCCTGCAAGCCTGGGTTGAAACGCACCGCCTCGAGCAGGTAGCGCTCGGCCGCGTCGAACTGGCGGTTGCGGATGCCGCATACGCCGGCATTGACCAGCGCGCTCACCGGGGTCTGGTAGGCGCGGTTGCGCAGCGCGGCGTCGAAATACGGCATGGCCTGGGCCGGCTTGTCGAGCGACTGGCACAGGAAGGACCCGTAGTTGTTCGACAGGTCCGGGTTGCCGGGCTTGAGGCGCAGGGCCGTCTGGTAGTTCTCGTCGGCCAGCTGGAGCTGGCCCATCGCGGTGTAGATCAGGGCGCGCAAGCCGTAGGCCTCGGCATTGCCGGGCTCGACTGCAATCGCCTGCTTGACTTCGTCCAGCGCGATTTCGTACTTGCCGTCCTGGTAGTAGCCGACCGCCAGCTGGATGCGGATCGAGGCACGCTTTTCCGCCGCGGTCTGGTCCGACGCGGTTCTCAGCTCGCCACTGCCGCTGCCGCCGCCGCTGCCCGCGCAGGCGGCCAGCAGGCAGGACAGGATGAGGACAGCGGCGCGGCCGGCGGTACGCAGCATCAGGAAGGAATCTCCACGATACGCCCGAAATCGGCGCCGAACTTTTTCTGGTATTCGGCCATCTTTTCCATGCGCTGGGCCACGCGGGTGCGGTCCTGCACTTCGCCGGCCAGCTGGCCGCAGGCGGCGTCGATGTCGTCGCCGCGCGTCTTGCGCACGGTGGTGACGATGCCGGCATCCATCAGCACCTGGGCAAACGCCTTGATGCGCGGGTTCTTGGAGCGGAACAGGCCCGATTCCGGGAACGGATTGAACGGGATCAGGTTGAACTTGCAGTTGATGCCCACCACCGGGTCGGTCACCAGCTTGATGAGTTCGCGCGCGTGCTCGTCGCTGTCGTTGAAGCCGTCGAGCATGCAGTATTCGAAGGTGATGAAGTCGCGCGGAGCGAATTCAAGATAGCGCTTGCACGCGGCCATCAGCTCGCGCAGCGGGTATTTCTTATTCAGCGGCACCAGGATATCGCGCAGGGCGTCGTTCGACGCGTGCAGCGATACGGCCAGCGCCACCGGCACGTCCTGGGACAGCTTGTCGATGTTCGGCACCACGCCCGAGGTCGACAGGGTGACGCGGCGGCGCGACAGGCCGTAGGCGTTATCGTCGAGCATCAGCTTGAGGGCGGTGACGGTCGGCTCGTAGTTGAGCAGCGGCTCGCCCATGCCCATCATGACCACGTTGGTGATCTGGCGCTCGCCCTTCGGGCCCGGCTCGATGCCCTTGGTACGGCGCAGCTCGAACTCGGCCATCCACAGCTGGCCGATGATCTCGGCCACGGTGAGGTTGCGGTTGAAGCCCTGCTTGCCGGTGGAGCAGAAACGGCAGTTGACGGCGCAGCCGGCCTGGGTGGAAATGCACAGCGTGCCGCGGTTTTCTTCCGGGATGAACACGGTTTCCACGGCATTGCCGTCGCCGACGTCGACCAGCCATTTGCGGGTACCGTCGGTGGAGGTATGGTCGCTGATGACAGCCGGCGCCGTGACGGACGCGCGGGTCTTGAGCTTTTCGCGCAGCGACTTGGCCAGGTCGGTCATGTCGTCGAAGTTCGACGCCCCGAACTGGTGGATCCAGCGCTGCAGTTGCTTGGCACGGAACGGCTTCTCACCCAGCTCGCCGCAATAGGCGACGAGTTGCGCGGGATCGAAGTCCAGCAGGTTAGTGAGAGTCGTCATGATGTTCTGGATACCTAAAATTGATGCAGTAAAACTATTACAGCGCCGCTCGCCGGGCCGGGGCAACGGGCGAGCGGTTCTTGATGCAGGACTGACTACGGCGATTACTTCACTTCTGGGAAGAAGTAAGCGATTTCGACTTGTGCGGCTTCGACAGCGTCCGAACCGTGGACGGCGTTGGCGTCGATCGAATCGGCGAAATCGGCGCGGATGGTGCCTTTTTCAGCTTTCTTCGGATCGGTCGCGCCCATCAGGTCGCGGTGCTTCAGGACGGCGTTTTCGCCTTCCAGGGCCTGGATCATGACTGGGCCCGAGACCATGAAGTCAACCAGGTCCTTGAAGAAGCCGCGCTCCTTGTGGGCGGCGTAGAAGCCTTCAGCCTGCTCGCGCGACAGCTGGGTCATCTTGGCTGCAACGATCTTCAGGCCGGCTTGTTCGAAGCGGGTGTAGATCTGGCCGATCACGTTTTTTGCAACTGCGTCTGGTTTGATGATCGACAGGGTGCGTTCGATTGCCATGTAATAACTCCAATAAAAGAAAGGTTAAAATTGAGAAATTCTTGAGAACGCCGAGAACAAAATTGGGGCTCAATCAACCTTCAATTTTACCATACATCCCCCATATAGCCGATATTGCGGCATTACCAGGCAAAGTGGTAGAGTGATGGGGTAAAACGCCCTGAATTCATTGCCGTTTAAGCTAGCGCTAAGCTTTGCCTTGTATGTTTTCAGTGAAGCTCATCCACTAACCGGAGGCACCATGTTCCCCAATTCGCAACCCCGCAGCACGATCGACCTGACCAAGCGCGGTCGTGCGACCACCGCCACGACCAACAACGTCCTGCGCAACACCTACTGGCTGCTCGCGCTGTCGATGATCCCGACCGTGCTGGGCGCCTTCATCGGCGTGTCGATGGAACTGCCGATGCTCAGCGGCGGCTTCGGCTTCATCATCTTCATGGTTGTCGCCTTCGGCTTCATGTTCGCCATCGAAAAAACCAAGCACTCGGCGCTGGGCGTGGCCTTCCTGCTCGGCTTTACCTTCTTCATGGGCCTGATGCTCACCCCGCTGCTGCGCCACACCCTCGGCTACAGCAACGGCGGCACCCTGATCATGACCGCCTTCGGCGGCACCGCCTGCGTGTTCGCCGTCATGGCCTCGATCGCCACCACCACCAAGCGCGATTTCTCGGGCATGGGCAGCTGGCTGATGGCCGGCGTGGTCGTGATCCTGCTGGCTGCGGTGGCCAACATCTTCCTGCAGATGTCGGTGCTGTCGATCGTGATCTCGGTGCTGGCCATCGGCATCTTCTCGGCCTTCATCCTGTTCGACGTGCAGCGCATCATCAACGGCGGCGAGACCAACTACATCTCGGCGACGCTGGCGATTTACCTGGACGTGTACAACATCTTCACAAGCCTGCTGCACCTGCTGGGGATTGCCGGGGGCGATCGCGATTAAGCGGGTTTAGGGTTAGTGAAAAAGCCGACTGTTAGGTCGGCTTTTTTTTCGTGCATTTGCTATTGCTAACATGGTGCGACGGACTTGGGTTCCGGCCTTCGCCGGAACGACGGTCTTTCGTGTACAGGTACTTTCACCTTCACCGCCTGCCCATGAGCCGTCGTCCCGGCGCAGGCCGGAGCAGAGCCACTGGCACTGCTCCGCCCAATTTTGCGTGCTAGGCCGCTACCGGCTCCGCATCAGCCACCACCGGCCGCTCCCCCAACTCAAACACCGCAATCGACTCCACATGCGACGTATGCGGGAACATATTGCATACCCCCGCCTTCTTGAGCACATACCCCGCCCCATGCACCAGGATGCCCGCGTCGCGCGCCAGCGTCGACGGGCTGCACGACACGTAGACGATCCGCTGCGGCATCAAGGCTTCGTGCGTCTGGCGCAGGTCGGCCAATGCCTGCGACAGCGCCATGGCGCCATCGCGCGGCGGGTCGACCAGCATGCGGTCGAAGCGGCCCAGGGCGACCAGGTCGTCCTTGGTCACTTCGAACAGGTTGCGGGTCGAGAACGAGGTTTTATCGGCCAGGCCGTTGGCCTGCGCATTTTCCAGCGCGCGGGTGGTCAGCGCGGTGCTGCCTTCGATGCCCACCACTTCGCGCGCCCGGGTGGCCAGCGGCAGCGTGAAGTTGCCCAGGCCGCAGAACAGGTCGGCCACGCGGTCGGTTTTCTGCACTTCCAGCAGGCGCAGCGCCTTCGATACCAGCACGCGGTTGATCAGGTGGTTCACCTGGGTGAAATCGGTCGGCTTGAACGGCATGCGGATGCCGAATTCCGGCAGCGTGTAGTACAGCTCCTTGCCGATCGGGTAGAACGGGTAGGCGGTGTCCGGGCCCTTCGGCTGTAGCCACATCTGGACGTTCCATTTGTCGGCGAAGGCCTTCACCAGCACCTCGTCGGCCTGGGTCAGTGGCGCCATGATGCGCAGCACCAGCACCGTGACGTCCTCGCCGATCGCCACTTCGATCTGCGGCAGCTGGTTGTAGAGCGACATCGCGCCGATCAACTCGCGCAGCGGCACCAGCAGCTGGGCCACGTGGTCGGGCAGGATCTCGCAGTACGCGATGTCGGCAACGAACGCCGAGCCGCGCTCGTGGAAGCCGACCAGCACCCCGCCCTTCTTCGGCACATGGCGCACCGACAGGCGGGCGCGGTAGCGGTAGTCCCAGGTC
Organism: Massilia yuzhufengensis; assembly: GCF_900112225.1. GTDB lineage: Bacteria > Pseudomonadota > Gammaproteobacteria > Burkholderiales > Burkholderiaceae_D > Telluria > Telluria yuzhufengensis. The sequence goes on from NZ_FOLD01000004.1 coordinate 214,754, forward strand.
GGGCCGTACATCGGGCGCATGATCATCTCGGACTTCAGCTTGGACAGGTGCCACAGGTTGTCCTCCAGGACGCGCTGCTTCATCGCCACCTGGGCGCTTGGCTCCAGGTGCTGCATCGAGCAGCCGCCGCAGACGCCGAAGTGCACGCATTTCGGCTCGACCCGCATCGACGAGGCGCGCTGCAGCGTGAGCATGCGCCCCGCTTCCCAGTTCTTCTTCTTGCGCGTCGTTTCAAAGCTGACCCGTTCGCCCGGCAGCGCGCCTTCGACGAAGATGACCTTGCCCTGGCTGCCATCTTCGTTGTCGAGGTGGCCTACACCGCGGGCGTCCGCATCCAGGGATTTGATGTCGATGAAAATTTCTTGCATGGTGGTAGAGAAAAAGGAGAAGGGGCGCAGGATTGGCTGCGCGTGGAGTTCGCACATAAAAAACGGGCTTGTTAGCCCGGCGGGGATGATAGCAAGGAAATGGGGTGGGCGCTACGGGGGGGGCTTGAGGTGCGATTGAGTCGCGGCTGCTGAACTTGGGTTCCGGCCTGCGCCGGAAGTCGTAGGCGCCAGTGGCGCGTACGACGGTCTTTAGGGTAGTGGTGAGTAAATCGCCAACACTGGATTACTCGACAAAACAAACCAACGTCGCACCGGCGCAGGCCGGTGCCTGATTTCCCCAAGCCTGGCCGCTACAACAACGAATCCCGCACCACCCCACGCGCCGCCATGGCCCGTTTGAGCTTGACCAGCGCCTCCTGCTGGATCTGCCGCACCCGTTCGCGCGTCACGCCCATTTCCTCGGCCAGGGTTTCCAGCGTCGCAGGATCGTCGTTGTCCAGCCCGAAGCGGCGGGTGACGACCAGGCGCTGCTTGTCCGGCAGGCGCGCCAGCCAGTCGCGCACCAGCACCGTCATCTCGTGGTGCTCGGCCAGCACGTCCGGCATGACCTCTCCTTCGTCGGGCAGCATGTCCATCAGGCTCGACTGGGGGTCGTTGTCGAGCGGCGCGTCGAGCGAGGCGGCGTGCTCGGACAGGGCCAGGATGTCCTGTACTTCTTCCACCGGCCTGCCTACCAGGCTGGCGATGTCCTCGCAGGAGGCGTCCTTGCCGTCGTGCTTCTGGGCTTCGAGGTGATATTTGGCGCGCAGGACGGCGTTAAGTTCGCGCACCATGTGCACCGGCAGGCGCACGGTGCGGGCCTGGTTCATGATGGCGCGCTCGATGCTCTGGCGGATCCACCAGGTGGCGTAGGTCGAGAAACGGAAGCCGCGTTCGGGTTCGAACTTGTCGATCGCGCGCATCAGGCCGATGTTGCCTTCCTCGATGAGGTCGAGCAGCACCACGCCGCGGTTGATGTAGTGCTTGGCGATCGAGACGACCAGGCGCAGGTTATGCTCGATCATCTTCTGGCGCGCGGCGAAGTCGCCGCCCTTGGCCAGGGTGGCGACATGCGACTCTTCGCTCGCCGACAGCAGCGGGCGGGTGCCGATCTGGTTGAGGTAGTGCTGGGTGGTGTCGGTGGCGAGCTCGGCCTGCAGGACCTTGCGCAACTCGTCCACCGTATCGACTTCGTGGCCGCCGCCAGAGGGAACCTCGGCCGCGTCGGCCGCAGCCCCGCCTTCGTTCTCCGGTTCGTCCGGAAACTCGTCGGTGTCCTGCTGGTCCAGCGAGTGCGGCGGCTGCGTCATACCTTCCTAACGGCCGGGCAGGAACCTCGACGGGTCGACGGGTTTGCCCTGTTGGCGTATCTCGAAATGCAACTTGACCGAGTCGGCGTCCGAATCACCCATTTCCGCGATGGCCTGGCCCTTGGTGACGTTCTCACCTTCCTTGACCAGGATCTTGCGGTTGTGTGCGTAGGCCGACAACAGGCTGTTGTTGTGCTTGACGATAACGAGATTACCATAACCGCGGATTCCACTCCCCGCGTACATTACCTTGCCGGAACCTGCCGCCACCACTTGCTGGCCCGGCTTGCCTGCGATATCGATGCCCTTGTTGCGGCCCTCGTCGAAGGTGGCGACGATGCGGCCGTCCGATGGCCACATCCAGCTCAGCTTGTCGTCGTCGTTGGCGGTGACGGTGCTGCCGGCAGCGATAGCCGGGGCCGGCGCCGGGGCCGGCGGGGCAGCGACCACGACGGGCGCGGCTGGCTCGGTGCGTGAACCGGCTTCCTTCTGGGCGTTGGCGACGTTGGTTTCGCTGTACGGCTGCTTGTCGGCGCGCGGCGCGGTCTTGCGCGGCACGGCGGCGGGCGGCGGCACCGGGACCGGCTGGGTCTGCATGCCGGCGGTGCGCTCGCCACGCTCCAGGGCGGCGATGCGCAGGGTCTGGCCGACCTTGATGTCGTCCGGGTCGGCGAGGTTGTTCCAGGCCACGATGTCGCGGTAGTTCTGGCCGTGGTCGAGCGCGATGCGCAGCAGGGTGTCGCCGCGGCGCACGGTGTACATGCCTTTTTCATCGGGTTTGTTGTCGTCGGCCCGGGCCGGGGCCGGGGTCGGGCGGGGACGCTCCGCCTGGGAAGGCGCGGTGCGTTCGACGACCGGCGCCTGGCGGGTGAATGAGCTACAACCGGCCAGCAGGCCGAGGGCGAGGGTGAGCAGTGCTAATCGGGGTGCTTGTTTCATTGTCTTTCTATTTTCTGTTCATGTTCTTGGGCCCGTCGTCCGCACGAGGCGCAGGACGAATCGGGCCGGCAGGCGTCGCAGGACGGCTGTGCCAGCTCATTCAACGCCGGCGGGGCCGGACGGGTTGACCCGGCAGTTCGAAAGGCAGGTCCGGCTAGACCGTGCCGGGACGCAGCGGCACGAAATGGCATGCTTCCAGCGTCTCGCTGGCCCATTCGCTTTTGCCGGTGCGGGTAATGCGTTGCAGGTGCTGGACCTGGGCGCCAACGGGGGCCACCAGGTGCGCGCCGATGGCCAGCTGTTCGAGCAGGGCCCGCGGCACTTCGAGGCCCGCGGCGGCCAGGATGATGCCGTCGAAGGGTGCAACCTGCGGCAAGCCTAGCATACCATCGCCGTATTGCAAGCGCAGGTTCGAAATCCGCAGGGGCCGCAGGTTGTTCTTCGCAAGCTCGTGCAGCGGCTTGATGCGCTCGATGGAGTAGACCTCGCGCGCGACAAACGACAGCACCGCGGCCTGGTAGCCGCAGCCGGTGCCGATCTCGAGCACCCGGCCAAGCTGGCCGCCGGCCGGGATCGAGGCTTTCATGGCCTCGATCATGCGCGCCACGATGTAGGGCTGCGAAATCGTCTGGTTGTGCCCGATGGGGAGCGAGGCGTCGATATACGCCTGGGCCGACAGCGCCGGTTCGATGAACAGGTGGCGCGGCACCGCTTCCATCGCGCCCAGCACCACGCCGTCCTTGACGCCCTGGCGCGCTACCCGCGCCACCATGGCGCGGCGCACCGCTTCCGAGGCCATCATGTCGGAGCGCTGCACGCTCGGCGCGCTCGGGGTGTGGCTCTGGGCATAGCCCGGCGCACGCGGCGACGGCAGCGGCGCCTGCGGCTGCAGGGCGGCGCCGCCCTTGACGGCGGTATGGGCGGCGTTGCGGGTCGCGGTTTGCGGGGTGGCCACCGGCGCCGGCGTGGCCTGCCTGCGTTCGACGCCGCCGGTGACCGAGGACAGCGGCAGCGGGAAGGTGCTGCGGCGGTCGCTCATACGATCCCCCGCAGCAGGTCCAGCTGGCCGCGGTGGGTCAGGTCCACCTGCAGCGGCGTGATCGAGACGCAGCCTTGCGCCGTGGCGTGGAAATCGGTGCCCTCGCCCGCATCGCGGCAGGCGCCGGGCGCGCCGATCCAGTAGATGTCGCGGCCGCGCGGGTCTTGCGCCCGGATCACCGGCTCGGCCTGGTGGCGGCGGCCGAGGCGCGACGGCGTGAGCGGGCCGATCTGGTCGTAGGGCAGGTTCGGGATGTTCACATTGAACAGGAAAGGCAATTCCAGCTTGTCGAAGCGGCGCTCGACGATGTCGCGCGCCACCCGCGCCGCGGAATCCACATGGGCCCAGCCCGACTGCACCTGCGAGAAGGCGATCGCCGGGATGCCGAACAAATAGGCTTCGGTGGCGGCGGCGACAGTGCCGGAATACAGGGTATCGTCGCCCATGTTCTGGCCGTTGTTGATGCCGGAAACGACCAGGTCGGGCAGCGCATCGGCCATCGCGGCCAGGGCGATGTGGACGCAGTCGGTGGGGGTGCCATTGACAAAATGAAAACCATTAGCAGCTTTCTGGACCGACAGCGGCCGGTCCAGCGTCAACGAATTCGACGCGCCCGAGCGGTTGCTGTCGGGCGCAAACACCACGATGTCCGCGATCGCGGACAAGGCGTCGGCCAGCGCGCTGATACCAGGCGCGAGGTAGCCATCGTCGTTACTGATAAGGATTCGCATGTCTGCGATTTTACCTGAAGCAACGCCCAGATCGTTCGTCCTTGGCGCTAATTTGTTTCCGGACGGCGATATTCCTGCGGCCGCTCAGCGCGCCCCGCCCTGTCCCAGCGCGCCCTCCAGCGACGAGAGCAGGTCTTCCTTGAAGGCCAGCACCGCGTCCTTGTCGCCATCCTGCAGGTAGACCTGCTCGATCATTTTGCGGCCGCGCTTGCGTAGCGGATGCGCCACACCGCGCCGCAGGACCGCGTGGCGCAGCCGGTCGGCCAGCGCGCGCGCCTCGACCGGGCTGCGGCGGTCGATCAGGTCCTGCAGCTGCGCCAGCTGGTGCTGCAGGGCGTCGGCGGCCGGCGGAACCAGGGACTCGCGCGGCTGTTGCTCCGGCGGGTGGTGGCGTTCGCGGGTCCACGCGCGTGCTTCCTGGATCCGGCGCACCGCGGCAATATCGCCCTGGGCGTCGAGGATGTCGGCCAGCGCCTCGCGCACTTGTTGGGTGGACGCCGCATCGAGGCCGTCATGGCGCTCGCGGGCGCGCAGTACGGCTTCGAGCAGCCGGCGCGCGTTGCCAAGGTCGCCCGTCTCGCCCAGCACCTGGGCCAGGCGCTGGGCGCAGCGCAGCGTGTCCTCGTGCTCGGTCCCCTGCTGCCGGCGGCGGCCATCGAGCACGCGTTCGTAGACGATGCGCGCGCGGTCGAATTCGCTCTGCCCGCCCAGGGTCACGGCCAGGGCTTCCAGGCTGTCGAGGGTGGCCGCACCGGCCTCGCCCCACAGGCGCTCGCAGGCGGCGACCACCTGTTCGTGCAGCGCCAGCGCGCGCTCGCCCTCGCCCAGCCGGCCCAGCACGCAGGCCAGGCGCGAGCGCGCCGCCAGCGTCTCGGGATGCTCGGCGCCGGCGCTGCGCGCGCAGCCCTGGATTAGCAGCTCGTAGCCATGGCGCGCGTCGAGCAGGCGTCCGCTGGCCGCATGCAGCCCGGCCAGCGCGCGCAGGCCGGCGCGCGACTCGTGGTGGTCTTCGCCCAGCGCGGCGCGGCGCAGCGCCAGGCTTTCATCGAGCAGCTCGCCCGCCTCGCCGCTGCGGCCTTCGTGCTGGCACAGCACTCCCAGCCGTTCCAGGCTGGCCGCCAGGCCGGCCGCGGCGGGCGCGCCGCTTGCGGCGTCCGCGCGGGCGCGTGCGACGGCCCTGCGCAGCTTGATCTCCGCCAGCGAGTGCCAGGGGAAGCTGCCTTGCGTGAACCAGGACAGCAGGCAGGCGGCGGGCCGCGCCAGCGCCCGCCGGTCGGCGCCGGGACCGGCGATGGCGAGGGCCTCGGACAGCGGCAGCTGCAGCTCGTCGAACCAGCTGTCCAGGCGCAGCCGGCCCATGCCGTAGGCGTCGCGCAGCAGGGCCTCGAGGCGCGCCTGGTAGCCCATCTTCCCTTGCGCGCTGTCGCCGCGCCGCCAGCGCTGGCCGGGGTCGCTGCGCGCGCCGTCGGCGGCGCACGCGACCGGATACAGCAGCAGCGGGCGCTGCTCGTCTTCGTGCGTGCAGCGGTAGTCGATGGCGCGCTGGACGACGCCTTCGAGGCCGTCGAGGCTGCCCGGCGCCGGCGTGAACAGGCCGACGATGCGGTCGGGGACGAGCGTGGTGCAGACGCTGACGGCGGGCGACCTTCCGGCGCGGCAGGCCACCAGCACGTGCCGGAAGTGGCGCGCCATGCGGGCGGCGAAGCGGCGCGGCAGCGCAGGGCAGGCATCGAACAGCGCATGCCAGTCGAGGCGCCCGGCGCGCGCCGCGTAGCTGTCGTCGAAACGGCCGGCGCGCATCAGGTAGAGAGGGCGGCGGCCGTCGGCCCGCTGCACGTGCTCGCGCCAGTCGACGGCGTCGAGCGCGGCGTCGGCCAGGGCCTCGGCATCGTCGCTGCGGGTGGCGCACTGGCGCCGCAGTTCGTCGCGCAGGGCGCTGAAGTATTCCACCAGCCCGGGCGCGAGGGCGGGCGCATCGCCGGTATCGGCGCCGTCCTGGTAGTCGGTGTACGCATGCAGGGAGGGAGATTCGAGGTCCCAGTCGATGATGAGGACCGGCGCCTGGGCCGCGTCGCCCGCCAGCTGCAGGGCCATCGCCACCAGCAGCGCGTTGCGCGCCGGCCCGCCCTCGTAGGCATAGAACGTGGTGACTGCGCCGGGAGTCTCCAGCGGTAACGGTGTGACGTGCTTGTTAGTCATGTGCCCCTCATTCTCTTGGGAAGGTCGGTTCCGGCAGTTCGCGCCATTCTGGTGGGACATCGGGAAGGACGAATTGGTTGCAGTCGTGGCCCGGTGGCGTATGCTTTATTTGGTACTGGTAGTGGGTGGCGATGCGCTTGACCATCTTGTCGATGTCGGGCAGGAAGTCGGGGTTCGACTTGAGGTCGGCCGTCGCCATCGTGAAGTGGGAGAAGTCGACGTAGAAGCTGCTCTCGGCGATCTGCGGCGGCAGCGAATCGGGGTGGCGCGTCATGATCACCGGGATGATCAGGCGGCTCGGCAAGGCATACCAGGCCGCGCGCTCGGCCTCCAGCAGGCGCATCGCCGCGTACTCGCGTCGCGTGTAGGCATGCGCTTCGTACTTGGGCGTGTAGATCAGGATCATGCAGACGCTCTCGCACATGGCGCGCGCGATCTTGCGGTCCAGGTCATCGCCGCCGCCGAGCTGCTCGGTATCGATGAACAGCTCGTCTTCGTTGTCGAAGTAAGGCTCGAGGTAGCAGCGCAGCGCATCGGCCAGGGCAGTCTTGAACCGTTTCATCAGCTCGTGCCGGCCGTGTGCGTAGCTGAAGAAACACCCGTAACGGATAGACATTGCCTGCCCTCCATTCCAATTTGCTCAGCAGCGTAGTATCTCGACTCTAGCGCTGCCGACCTCGTCCACTTTGCGGGCGCACAAGCGTGCAAGCGGACTCGGCTGCACGAGTAGTAAATGGTCTTCAGGCATAATTCCGCCGATTAATGAACCGTGAAAACGAACAAGAAGGAGCAGCACATGAAAGCCGTACGATGCAAGGACTGGGGCCCGATCGACAGCCTCCTGATCGAGGACCTGCCCGACCTCGTGCCCGCCGCGGGCGAGGTGGTGGTCGATGTGAAAGCGGCCGGCGTGAATTTCCCGGACGTGCTGACGGTGCAGGGCAAGTACCAGGTGCGTCCGGAACTGCCGTTCACGCCGGGGAACGAATTCGCCGGCACCGTGCGTGCGCTTGGCGAGGGCGTGACCGGCTTCACGGTCGGCCAGCAGGTGATCGGCTTCACCCGCACCGGCGCCTTCGCCGAGCAGGCCATCGCGCCGGTGGCCGCATTGATGCCGATGCCGCCCGGAATGAACTTCGACACCGCCGCCGCCATCACCCTCACCTACGGCACCTCGCACCACGCGGTGGTGGACCGTGGCGCCTTGCAAGCCGGCGAGACGATGCTGGTGCTGGGCGCCGCGGGCGGCGTCGGGCTGGCCGCCATCGAGATCGGCAAGGCGCTCGGCGCGCGCGTGATCGCGGCGGCGTCGAGCGACGACAAGCTGGCGATCTGCCGCGCGCATGGGGCGGACGTGCTGATCAATTATGAGACCGAGGACCTGCGCGAGGCGCTCAAGGCGGCCACCGGCGGACGCGGGCCGGACGTGATCTACGATCCGGTGGGCGGCAAGTACAGCGAACCGGCCATGCGCTCGATCGCGTGGCGCGGACGGCACCTGGTGGTGGGCTTTGCGGCAGGGGAGATTCCGAAGCTGCCCTGGAATTTGATGCTGCTGAAAGGCGCGTCGGTGGTGGGCGTGTTCTGGGGGGATTTCGTACGGCGCGAACCGAAAGCGAACTTGGCGGCGATGCAGCAGATGCTGGGGTGGATGGCGGAGGGGAAGCTCAAGCCGCTGGTGTCGGCGCGGTATGCGTTGGGGGAGACGGCGCGGGCATTGAATGATATGGCGGCGAGGAAGGTGACGGGGAAGGTTGTCATCGTCCCTTGATTGGCCCGTCAGTAGGTTGTATCGCTAACCCCAAGACCGTCGTCCCGGCGAAGGCCGGGACGACGTGCTTATGCAAACAATGACCATAGGCGCTAGCGGTCTGCGAACCAGTTCGCCGACCGGGATTGTGTCCGTCAGGCGTTCAAATCCGCCGCATCCGCATTTGTCCCCGGCTTGAAGAACTCGATCACATCGGCCTGCACCCGCGTGCGCTTGAATGGCGGCAGGCTTTGCCAGATGCGGCGGCCGTAGGGCTTGGTGATCAGGCGCGGGTCGCAGATCATCAGCACGCCCCGGTCATCCACGTCGCGAATCAAACGCCCCGCCCCCTGCTTGAGCGTGATGATCGCCTCCGGCAGCTGGTGGTGCATGAAGCCGTTCATGCCCTGCTTTTCCATCACCTCGATGCGCGCGGCCAGGACCGGGTCGTCGGGCGGAGCAAACGGCAGCTTGTCGATGATGACCAGCGACAGCGCCTCGCCGCGCACGTCCACCCCTTCCCAGAAGCTCTGGCTGCCCACCAGCACGGCGTTGCCGGCGTTGCGGAAGGAGTCGAGCAGCTCGGTGCGGCCGCGCTCGCCCTGGACGAACAGGGGGAAGTCCAGGCCGCGGTCGGCGAATTCCTGGCGCAGGCGTTCGGCGACCTTGTTCACGGCGCGAATCGTCGTGCACAGGAAGAAGGTGCGGCCGCCGGCGGCTTCGATGACCGGCAGCGCGGTGTCGACCACGGCGTCGGTGTAGTGCATCGAGTTCGGTTCCGGCAGGCCGGTCGGCACGTACAGGAGGCCTTGCTCGCCGTAGTTGAACGGGCTCGGCCAGGTCATGGCCGGCTCGCCGGTCAGGCCCATTTGTTCGGAGAAGTGCTTGAAGTCGTTCTTCACGGCCAGCGTGGCCGACGTGAAGATCCAGCTGCGCGGCACGCCTTCGCGCTGGTTCGAGAAAATCGGGGCGATCGACAGCGGGGTCTTGTGCAGTTGCAGGGAGGACGAGAACGCCTCCACCCACAGCACGGCCTGGTCGCCTTCGACCACCTTGCCTTTCTTGGGGTCGGCCTTCCAGGCGTCGAACGAGGCGGCGATTTCCTTGGCGCGCACGCGGACCGCCTCGACGGTTTCGGCGCGGGCGGCGTGCTCCTCGAGCACGACGATCATGCCGGCCAGCTCTTCCTTGAGCTTGTCCAGCGCCGGGAAGAAGGCGGAGGTCGGCAGGATCTGCGGCAGCGACAGGCGGGTGCCGCCTTCCGGGAAGGTCAGGCGCAGGTCGCGCGCGGCCTTCTCGACCACGCTGACGACCTTGCCCCAATCCGGCCCGCGCGCATGCGCCAGGCCTTCGGCCAGCACGTCGCGGCACAGCTCCAGCACCTGCGAGGTCGAAATCGACTGGCCGAAGAACAGCGTGGCGGTATCGGGCAGCTGGTGCGCCTCGTCGAAGATGATGGTGTTGGCCGACGGCAGCAGCTCGGCCACGCCGGTGTCTTTCAGCGCCACGTCGGCGAAGAACAGGTGGTGGTTGACCACGACCACGTCGGCCTGCTGCGCTTCGCGGCGCGCCTTCATGACGAAGCAGTCCTGGTAGTACTGGCACTCGGCGCCCATGCAGGTGTCGCGGGTGGACGTGACCAGGTTCCACACGGTGGCGGTTTCCGGCACCTTGGCCAGTTCGGCCTTGTCGCCGGAGCTGGTCATCTTGATGAAGCGCGAGATTTCGCGCAGGTGGCCGACGTCGTCGCGCGAAGTCAGGCGGCCGTTGTTCAGGGTACGCTCGAGGTGGAAATGGCAGACGTAGTTCGAGCGGCCCTTGAGCAGCGCCACCGAGACCGGCGCGCGCAAGGCGGCGCGGATGGTCGGGATGTCGCGCAGGAACAGCTGGTCCTGCAGGTTCTTGGTACCGGTGGAGATGATGGTCTTGCCGCCCCACAGTAGCGCTGGAACCAGGTAGGCGAAGGTCTTGCCGGTGCCGGTGCCGGCTTCGGCCATCAGCACCTTTTGTTCGGAGATCGAGTGGGCGACCGCCTTGGCCATCTCGGTCTGCGACTGGCGCGGCTTGAAGGTGCCGACGGCGGGCGCGAGCGGGCCTCCCGGACCGAACAGGCGGTCGAGTTCGTCGTCGTATTTACCAGCCGGACGGACGGCGGCCGGCAGCACGTCGCCAGGCGCGGACGGGGTTGCCGGGTCGACCGGATCGGCGGTGACGAGGACGGAAGCGGGAAGGTGGTCGGTCAAAATGCGTGTTTCTCTAAAGCTCTTGGTTAAGTCTAGGCCGGAATATCGGGCACCAGCTGCATCTTCAGCAGCGTAATATGATCCTTGAGCTGCAGCTTACGCTTTTTCAAACGGCGCAGCTGGAGCTGGTCGGCATGGCCGTCCGCGGTCAGCATCGAAATGACGGCGTCGAGGTCGCGGTGCTCGACGTCGAGTTCAATGATGCGGCGCTGGATGTCCTGGACGTCGGTCATGATTGCTGTTCCAAACAGTTCTGTTTTTGCGGGAAAGGTGGCGTCGCGCGCCGGGTCGCACCGGCCTCGGGCGGTGCGGAGCCCCGTCGGTGTGTGTTCGGCTTGCAACACGGAGGCTTCTCAGTGCATAGTTTAATCTACGCTGAGGTTGCCGCCAACAAAGATTGGCGCGAGCGCTAAGGAATCCAAGGTTTATGACAACATACAAGATCGAAGCAGGCACCGCGCAACACATCGGCAACCGCCCCCAGCAGAACGACCGCGTTGCCCTGCTCACCGGCGCGCGCGCGCCCGGCTACGTGCTGGCCGTGCTGTCCGACGGCCTGGCCGGCTCGTCCGGCTCGGACCAGGTGCTGCACACGGCGCGCCAGGTATTCGACGAATTCAAGCCCGGCGACCACCCGAGCCTCGAACGCCTCGGCCAGCTGCTGCGCGAGATCGTGGGCGAAACCCACCTGGTCATGAAGATGAACGCCGTCACCACCCAGGTCGAGGCGCATGCCAGCTTCGTGGGGCTGGTATTGACGCCGCATGGCGAGGCGGTGTGGGGGCACGTGGGCGATTCGCGGCTGTACCGCTTCCAGGACGGCAAATGCGTGGCGCGCACGAACGACACCGCCTATATCGACCACCTGGTGGCCAGCGACAAGCTGCCGGAAGACGCGGCCAGGAACCACCGCAAGTCGAAACTGCTGCTCAACGTGCTGGGCAATAGCCGCAAGGATCCGTTCGTCACCATCGACAGCCATGCGGGGCTGGCGCCAGGGGACAGTTTTCTTCTGGCGACCGATGGGCTGTGGCATTTCTTTACCGATGCGGAGCTGGCGGCCGTGATGGCCAAGGCCACGCCCCGGCAGGCGTCGGAAATGCTGATCAGCAAGGCGGGGGAGCGCTCGCAGGGCAAGGGTGGGAATTGCACGATGGCAATCGTGAAGCTGGTGAAGGCGGCGCAGGAGGGGATGGGGAGGGTGGGACGGATTGTTTGAGCACCCTAACGCCCCCTGTTCCCACTACCCCTCGATCCGTCGTTCCGGCGAAGGCCGGAACCTCATTTTGCTCGCGTACCGATAAAAAGGAGCGTAGGTGCTACGCGAAGGACTTGGGTCCCGGCCTGCGCCGGGACGACGACTCAACGTGCGGTGGTCAGTTGCAGGCGCCGCGAAACCGCCCTGCTTCACTTCCCGGCCGGCACGGCCGCTTTCGCCTTCTCTGCATCCGCCTTCTTGCGCGCAGCCTTCGCCTCGCGTTCCGCGACGCGCTGCGCCACGTCCTTCTGCTTCTGCTCCGCCTTGCGCTTGCGCTCTTCGAACGCCGCTGCATTGGCTGCGGCCTTGGCCGCCTCCTGCGGTGCACGCGCGGCTTCTTCCTGGGCCTTGGCGTTGCGGCGCGCCATGCGCGAGGCGGCTGGCGAGGGCTTGGCTGGCGGCAGGGCCGTGGCTTCTTTCGGGGCCACCGCGGGCTGGCCGGCCAGCGCGGCTTCTTCAGCCTTGTACTGGGCCTCGGCCGCGGCGATGTCGCGGTCGCGCTCTTCGACCTTCACGCGGCGCTTGAAGCGCTCGGCTTCGATTTCGATGTTGCGCTGGGCGGCCAGCGCGGTGCGGCGGCGTTCCTGCGCTTCATCGAGGCAGTTATTGACCAGGAATTTGTCGTAGCAGACCGCCTCGCGCTCGGCGAAGCGCGCTTCGATGGCGGCGCGCTCGGCGGCCACGGCGACCAGGCGGGCGTCGGCCTGCTCGCTTGAGGTCACCGGGTCGATCGCCGCCACGGTCGGTCCCTGCTCTACCGTCGAACACGCGCCCAGGACCAGGGCCGCAAGGCCCGCCGCGATGCTGCGCAAAACTGTGTGACTCGTCATGGTGTCCTTTCGGGTTCAGGCGATGGCGTCGGCGGCGCCGCGGCGCTCGGCGAGCATGTACTCGCGCGACTGCATTTCAATGATACGCGAGACGGTACGGTGGAATTCGTTCGCCAGCATGCCTTGCGTGTAGAGCTCTTCCGGCTCCACCGCTGCCGACATGATCAGCTTGACCTTGTGGTCGTAGAACACGTCGATCAGCCAGGTGAAGCGGCGCGCTTCCGAAGACTGGCCGGCCGACATCGCCGGGATGCTCGACAGGACCACCGTGTGAAAGCGCTCGGCCAGTTCCAGGTAGTCGTTCTGCGAGCGCGGCCCGCCGCACAGGGTGGCGAAGTCGAACCAGATCACGCCGCCAGCGCGGCGCAGCGCGCGGATCTCGCGGTTCTCGATGTGGACGATCGGGTGTTCGTCGGCGGTATCGGCCACCTTGGCGTAGGCGTCGCGCAGCTGCTGGTCCGATGCCGCGTTGAGCGGCGTGTAATAGGCCTGCACCTGTTCCATCGCGCGCTTGCGGTAGTCGTTGCCGGCATCGACGTTGAGCACGTCGAGCTTGTCCTTGAGCAGCGCGATGGTCGGCAGCATGCGGTCGCGGTGCAGGCCGTCCGGGTACAGCGTGGACGGCTCGTAGTTCGAGGTCATCACGAAGCTCACGCCGTTGTTGAACAGCGCCGACAGCAGGTTATACAGGATCATCGCGTCGGCGATGTCGGAGACGTGGAATTCGTCGAAGCAGATCAGGCGGTACTTCTTGGCGATGCGCTTGGCCACTTCGTCGAGCGGGTCGGCCACGCCCTTGAGCTCGTCCAGCTGACCGTGCACGGCGCGCATGAATTCATGGAAGTGCAGGCGCGTCTTGCGCACCACCGGCACCACCGAATAGAAGGAGTCCATCAGGAAGGACTTGCCGCGCCCTACCCCGCCCCACATGTACACGCCCTTCGGGACGTCCGGTCGGTTGATGAGGCGCTTGAAAGCGGACGACCGCTGGGCCTTGTACTGGACCCAGTCGTCGTACGCCTGCTGCAGGCGGTCCACGGCGGCCTGCTGGGCCGGGTCGGACGTGAAGCCGCGCTCGGTCAGCGCGTGTTGATAGTACTCTTGGACATTCATATTGTTGACGCTGTTAACGTAGGGTGGGCGGGTCTCCCGCCCGCGCGTTCAAGCCACGCATCCCGGCCCGCTCCGTGGCCATTCATCCGGGAGTTGAACGCGCGGACGGCAGAGCCGCCCACCCTACAGGTACTGCTTTAGAAGTTCAGCGAACGCTTGTCCACCGCCAGCGCCGCTTCCTTCACGGCTTCCGACAGCGACGGGTGCGCGTGGCAGATGCGGGCGATGTCTTCCGACGAGGCCTTGAATTCCATCGCCACGACGGCTTCCGAGATCAGTTCCGATGCGACCGGGCCGACGATGTGCACGCCCAGGATTTCATCGGTCGTGGCATCGGCCAGGAATTTCACCATGCCCGAGGTATCGCCCAGCGCGCGCGCACGGCCGTTGGCCATGAATGGGAAGGTGCCGGCCTTGTAGGCCACGCCTTCGGCCTTGAGCTGCTGCTCGGTCTTGCCGACCCACGCGATTTCCGGCGAAGTGTAGATCACCCATGGAATCGTGTTGAAGTTGACGTGGCCGTGCTGGCCGGCGATGCGCTCGGCAACCGCGACGCCCTCTTCTTCGGCCTTGTGCGCCAGCATCGGGCCGCGCACGACGTCGCCCACCGCCCACACGCCCGGCAGGCTGGTGCGGCATTCGTCGTCGACGACCACGAAGCCGCGTTCGTCCAGTTGCAGGCCGACCGCTTCGCCATTCAGGCCGATGGTGTTCGGCACGCGGCCGATCGAGATGATCAGGCGGTCAAAGGTCGCGGTCTGCTCGGCGCCAGTGCTGTCGGCATAAGCGACGGACACGCTGTTCTCGCCCTTGGTGATCGCACCGATCTTGCAGCCCAGGTTGATCTTGAGGCCCTGCTTGGTGAACAGCTTGTGCGTTTCCTTGGCGATCTGCTCGTCGACCGCGCCCAGGAAGGTCGGCAGGCCTTCGAGCACCGTAACGTCGGCGCCGACGCGGCGCCACACCGAACCCATTTCCAGGCCGATGACGCCGGCGCCGATCACGCCCAGCTTGCCAGGGACGGCTTCGATCGCCAGTGCACCGGCGTTCGACAGGATCAGCTTCTCGTCGAATTCCGCACCCGGCAGCTGGCGCGCGTTCGAACCGGTCGCGATGACCACGTTCCTGGCGGTGAGCGTGTCGGTGGTCGGGCCACTGACGTTGATGGTGTAGCCGCCTTCCGCGGTGCCGGCGAAGGCGCCGCGGCCGTGGAAGAAGCTGACCTTGTTCTTCTTGAACAGGAACAGGATGCCGTCGTTGTTCTGCTTGACGATGGTGTCCTTACGCTTGAGCATGGTGCCCAGGTCGAGCTCCAGGCCCGACACCTTGATGCCGTGGTCGGCGAAGGCGTGGCCGGCGTGCTCGAAATGCTCGGAGGACTGCAGCAGCGCCTTCGATGGGATGCAACCCACGTTGGTGCAGGTGCCGCCCGGTGCAGGCTTGCCTGCGGCGTTGCTCCACTCGTCCACGCAGGCGACCTTGAAGCCCAGCTGCGCTGCACGGATAGCGGCGATATAACCGCCAGGACCGCCGCCGATCACGACGACGTCAAATTGTTTGTCACTCATTTGTTAATTCCTTGTTTGGATCGATCCGTATCCATTGACCACCACAGGATGAACCGTCGTCCCGGCGCAGGCCGGGACCCAATTTTCCACGCAGGCCGCGAGCGCGTCACGCCAGGGCTGCTCGACGAAATTGGGTTCCGGCCTTCGCCGGAAGTCGTAGGCGCCAGTGGCGCGTACGACGGTTTTGCGGGCGGTGGTTCAAAATCTTGTCGCTGGACCGAACAGTTTTATTCTTCGGGAACAAAAATCCACAACAGCAGGTACACGAGGAAGCCGAATCCGAAGCAGATGGCGAACAGCGCGAACATCAGCCGCCAGACCCAGGATTCAACCCCGGTGGCCGGCGCCAGGCCGCCGCAGACGCCGCCCAGCCAGCGGTCGGTGCGCGAGCGGCGCAGGTTCTGGATGCTGTTGGCAATGTTGTCGCCGCTGCCCTTGTTCAGGTTCACGCCGGGGCCCGCCACGTTGGCGGAAGACAGCACCCTGGCCTTGGCCATCTCGAATTCGACGTCGCTCAGCGCGCCGGCCTGGTGCAGCTCGTGCAGCCGCTTGATTTCGTCCGACAGGTTCATGCCTTACTCCTTCAAACTTGACTGCACGGCGCGACAGGCGGCGCGCCCTGCGGGTTGTGAAATTACAGGTCGAGCAGCAGGCGGGCCGGATCTTCCAGCGCGTCCTTCATGGCGACCAGGCCCAGCACGGCTTCGCGGCCGTCGATGATGCGGTGGTCGTACGACATCGCCAGGTAGTTCATCGGACGGATCACGATCTGGCCGTTTTCGACGACGGCGCGGTCCTTGGTCGCGTGCACGCCCAGGATTGCCGACTGTGGCGGGTTGATGATCGGGGTCGAGAGCATCGAGCCGAAGGTGCCGCCGTTCGAGATCGAGAATGTACCGCCCGACAGGTCTTCCAGGGTCAGCTTGCCGTCCTTGGCTTTCTGGCCGAATTCACCGATTTTCTTTTCGATCTCGGCGATCGACATCTGGTCGGCGTTGCGCAGGATTGGCACCACCAGGCCGCGTGGCGAACCGACAGCGATACCGATGTCGAAGTAGCCGTGGTAGACGATGTCGTTGCCGTCGACCGATGCATTGATGATCGGGTACTTCTTCAGCGCGGCGACAGCGGCCTTGACGAAGAAGGACATGAAGCCCAGCTTGACGCCGTGTTCTTTCTCGAACTTGTCCTTGTACTTGGCGCGCAGTTCCATGACCGGCGCCATGTTGACTTCGTTGAAAGTGGTCAGGATGGCGTTGGTCGACTGCGATTGCAGCAGGCGCTCGGCGATACGGGCGCGCAGGCGGCTCATCGGCACGCGCTCTTCCGGACGGTCGCCCAGGTTGGCGACCGGTGCGGCCACCTGTTGCAGCGCTGGCTTGGCGGCGGCAGCAGGCGCTGGCGCGGCGGCGGCTGGCTTGCCGGCGACTGCGGCCAGGGCGTCGCCCTTGGTCACGCGGCCATCGCGGCCCGAGCCGTCGATGCCGGCAGCGTTCATGTTGTTGTCAGCCAGGATCTTGGCGGCGGCAGGCATCGCCACGCCCGATTTCGAACCGGCGGCTGCAGGAGCAGCGGCAGGGGTTTCGATCGGTGCGTTCGGTGCAGCCGAAGGAATCGCCTTCACTTCCAGCGGGCTGGTCTGGGCCGAGGCTTCGGTGTCGATGATGGCGATGACTTCGCCGGCGACGACGGTCGCGCCGTCGGCTTTGAGCAGTTGCACGATCACGCCCGCGCCTGGCGCCGGCAGCTCAAGGACCACCTTGTCGGTTTCGATGTCGATCATGTTTTCGTCGCGCGCAACCGGCTCGCCGACTTTCTTGTGCCAGGACAGCAGGGTTGCTTCAGCAACCGATTCCGACAGGACGGGGACCTTGACTTCGATTTGTGCCATTTTTTATAAACTCCGATGTGTATTTATTCTGTGCAAACGCCCCCGGCCGAGGCCGGGGGCAGTGGTATGCATTACTTGGTCAGGATGAAACCTTTGAGCTTCGAGAACGCGGTTTCCAGCAGCTCCTTCTGTTGCGCCACGTGCTTGTCGGCATAGCCGACCGCCGGGGACGCCGACGCCGGGCGACCGGCATAGGCCAGGCGCTGGCCATCTTCGAGGCTTTCGAAGATGTTGTGCTGGATCTGGAACCACGGACCCTGGTTCTGCGGCTCGTCCTGCACCCACACCACCTCAGTCGCGTTGCTGAATTTTTTCAGTTCGGCGGCGAACGACTTGTGCGGGAACGGATACATCTGCTCCATGCGCACGATCGCCGTATCGGTAGTGCCACGGGTCTTGCGTGCATTGGCCAGGTCATAATAAACCTTGCCCGAGCAGACCAGCACGCGCTTGACCTTCGACGCGTCGATCTTCTCGTCCACTTCGCCGATCACGGTCTGGAAACCGCCCTTGGACAGCTCAAGCAGCGGCGAGCCGGCATCCTTGTTACGCAGCAGCGACTTCGGCGTGAAGATCACCAGCGGCTTGCGGAACTGGCGCACCATCTGGCGGCGCAGCAGGTGGAAGATCTGGGCGGCCGTGGTCGGCTGCACCACTTGCATATTGTTGTCGGCGCACAGCTGCAGGAAGCGCTCGATACGGGCCGACGAGTGTTCCGGACCCTGGCCTTCATAGCCGTGCGGGAGCATCATGACCAGGCCCGAGGCGCGGCCCCACTTCACTTCGCCCGAGGCGATGAACTGGTCGATGACCACTTGCGCGCCGTTGACGAAGTCGCCGAACTGGGCTTCCCAGATGGTGAGGGTATTCGGTTCGGCGGTCGAGAAGCCGTATTCGAAGGCCAGCACCGCTTCTTCCGACAGCACCGAGTCGATCACGGTGAAGTTGGCCTGGTTGTCCGAGACGTTGGCCAGCGGCAGGTAGATGCCCTGGTCCCAGCGCTCGCGGTTCTGGTCGTGCAGCACGGCGTGGCGGTGCACGAAGGTGCCGCGCCCTGCGTCCTGGCCCGACAGGCGGATCGCATAACCCGACGACAGGAGCGATGCGAACGCGAGGTGCTCGCCCATGCCCCAGTCGAGGTTGACTTCGCCCTTGCCCATGTTGGCGCGGTCGTTCAGGACTTTTTCCACCAGCGAGTGCGGCTTGAAGTCTTCCGGCACCTTGGTGATGCGTTCGGCCAGGCGCTTCAGCTCGGTCATCGGCACGGCGGTATCGGCGGCGTCGGTCCACTTCTTGTTCAGGAACGGCGCCCAGTCGACGGCGTACTTGTTCTTGAAGTTGGTCAGCACCGGGTCGACCGTGTGCTTGCCGGCGTCCATCGCATCGCGGAACTGGGCGACCAGCTGGTCGCCGCCGTCGGCGGCGATGGTGCCCTGCGCGGCCAGCTTCTCCGCGTACAGCTTGCGGGTGCCCGGGTGTTTGGCGATCTTCTTGTACATCAGCGGCTGGGTCAGCGCCGGGGTGTCCTGCTCGTTGTGGCCCAGTTTGCGGTAGCAGACGATGTCCACCACCACGTCCTTGCCGAACTCGGTGCGGTAGTCCATCGCGATCTGCGAGGCCAGCACGACCGCTTCCGGGTCATCGGCGTTCACGTGCAGCACCGGTGCTTCGATCATCTTGACGACGTCCGAGCAGTACAGCGTCGAGCGCGCATCGCGCGGGTCCGACGTGGTGAAGCCGATCTGGTTGTTGATGACGATGTGGACCGTGCCGCCGGTGCCGTAGCCGCGGGTCTGGGCCAGGTTCAGGGTTTCCATGACCACGCCCTGGCCGGCGAATGCGGCGTCGCCGTGCACCAGGATCGGCAGCACTTCCTTGCCCTTGCGGTCGCCGCGGCGTTCCATGCGCGCCTTGACCGAACCCTCGACCACCGGGTTGACGATTTCCAGGTGCGATGGATTGAAGGCCAGCGACAGGTGGACCGGGCCGCCCGGGGTCGAGATATCGCTCGAGAAGCCCTGGTGGTACTTGACGTCGCCCGATGGCAGGTCGTCGGCGTGCTTGCCTTCGAATTCTTCGAACAGGTCGGCCGGCGACTTGCCCAGGGTGTTGACCAGCACGTTCAGGCGGCCGCGGTGGGCCATGCCGATGACGATCTCCTGCACGCCTTTTTCACCGGCGCGCTGGATCACTTCGTCCATCGAGGCGATGAAGGATTCGCCGCCCTCCAGCGAGAAGCGCTTGGCGCCGACGTACTTGGTGTGGAGGTAGCGTTCCAGGCCTTCGGCCGCGGTGAGGCGCTCGAGGATGTGCTTTTTCTTTTCAGCCGAGAAGGCCGGGGTCGAGCGGGTGGCTTCCAGGCGTTCCTGCAGCCAGCGCTTTTCGGTCGGGTCGCTGATGTACATGAACTCGGCGCCGATCGAACGGCAGTACGTGTCACGCAGCCAGTTCAGGATGTCGCGCAGGGGCGCGGTTTCCTTGCCGAAGTAGGTATTGCTGATGTTGAAGACGGTGTCCAGGTCCGCCTCGGTGAAGCCGTAGAAGCTCGGGTCGAGTTCCGGCAGGGGCGGACGTTCCTGGCGCTGCAGCGGGTCCAGGTTGGCCCAGCGCGAGCCGAGGTAGCGGTAAGCGGCGATCAGCTGGGTGACGGCGACGCGCTTGCGGCCGAGCTCTGCGTCCGGCGAGGCGACCACGGTGCGGATCGGGCCCTGCTTGGCGCGCTCGGCGAACGAGGCGACGACCGACGAGTGCACCACGTCGGGACGGTTGGAGCCGTCGACCGCTGGCACGTTCTGCATCTGGTCGAAATAGGCGCGCCAGTTTTCCGGGACCGAGCCAGGATTGTCCAGGTACGCTTCGTATAACTCTTCCACGTAAGGCGCATTACCGCCAAACAGGTACGAGTTCGCATTCTGTTGCTGCATCATTCTTGCTCACCTTTCTTCGCGCTTCGCGAATTATTGGGCGGGTTAGTTAACCTTCCGCGACACGGCCTGACCGGTTAGCGGATCGCACTACTACTCAAGTTGTGGGGAAGGACGTAATTCTATGGACCATCGGACTCTTACAGCCAATGAGCGCTCAATATTGTAACGCAGACCTGCTGTCAAGGCAGACCCGGCCGCCTTTTTTATTTGTTTCCGTATGTAAAGAACACAATAGGCGGTTGACCACGTAAATGATAATCGTTATCATTTAAGGATGAGCTCAACCGGACCTTCCTCGACTGCCGCCCCCAGCGCCCTTCCCGGCGCACGCCGCGCCGTCTACCTGAAACAGCTGCACACCTGGCACTGGATCAGTTCGGCCATCTGCCTGATGGCGATGCTCCTGTTCAGCTTTACCGGTTTTACCCTGAACCACGCCGCCGACATCGAGGCCAAGCCGCAAGTCACGCGCCTGAAGGCCAAGCTGCCCGAGCCGCTGCGGGCCCAGCTCGCCGCCTATGCCGAAGGCCACGCCGACGCCGAAGTACCGCTGCCCAGCGAACTGGCCGACTGGACCAACGGCGCCTTCCCGGTCGACGTGCGCGGCAAGCGCGCCGAGTGGAGCGAGGAAGACGCCTACATCGCCCTGCCCCGCCCGGGCGGCGACGCCTGGGTGCGCATCGCGGCCGATGGCTCGGCCGAATACGAAGCGACCTCGCGCGGCTGGATCTCGTGGCTCAACGACATGCACAAGGGCCGCAACACGGGCGTGGTGTGGAGCTGGTTCATCGATATCTTCGCGATCGCCTGCGTGCTGTTCTGCCTTACCGGTTTCCTGATCATGAAATACCACGCGGCCAACCGGCCCTCGACCTGGCCGGTGATCGGCTTCGGCATCGTGCTGCCGGCGGTGATCGCCCTGCTCTTCGTGCATTGATTTATAAGCTTTCCTTCTAGACACCCCATTATATATAAGGCGATCTAATGAAACTGTCCCACTCGCTCGCACTGACCCTGCCGCTCGCATCCGGCTGGGCCATGGCCGCCGACCTGTCCGTGAAGTTCGAACTGCCGCAGCTGCAAGTGGCCGAGTACCACAAGCCCTATGTGGCGGTGTGGATCGAGAAGGCCGACCAGACGGTCGCCTCGAACCTGGCCGTCCTGTACGACGTCAAGAAGAAGGACAACGCCGGCGAGAAGTGGATCAAGGACTTGCGCACCTGGTGGCGCAAGGGCGGCAAGGACGTCAAGCTGCCGATGGACGGCGTCAGCGGCGCCACCAAGGCGGTGGGCAGCCACACCCTGAACTTCGCCGGCGCGACTGACAAGCTGCCGGCCGGCGAATACAAGCTGGTGGTGGAAGCGGCGCGCGAAGCGGGCGGGCGCGAGATCGTGCGCGTGCCGTTCACGCTGCCGGCCAAGGGCAAGCTGGCGGCCAACGCCGCCGGCAAGGAAGAACTCGGCGCCGTTGCGATCGCCGTCCAATAAGCACAGCCGGAGACCACGATGAACCACCTCGTCAAGAAGACCATCCTGTCGCTGGCCCTGGCCAGCGTCTCGTTCGCCGCCAGCGCCCACCGCGGCTGGATGCTCCCTAGCACCACCCTCGTCGAAAAAGAAGAAGCCTGGGTCACCATCGACGGCGCCATCTCGGAAGGCCTGTTCGAATTCGACCACGTGCCGCTGCGCATGGACGGCGTGACGGTCACCGACCCGGACGGCATCACGACCCCCGCCACCGGCGCCATCCTGGGCAAGGTGCGCTCGACGCTCGATTTGCGCCTGCCGAAGGACGGCACCTACCGCATCGCCATGGTCAGCAACAACGTCATGGGCAGCTACAAAGTGGGCGGTGAAACCAAGCGCTTCCGCGGCACCGAAGAGAGCGTGGCCAAGGAGATCCCGGCCGGCGCCACCGACGTGCAGAAATCGACCACGCATACCCGCATGGAGACCTTCGTGTCGGCCCATTCGATCTCGAATGGCGCGCTAAAAGCCAGCGGACAGGGCCTGGAACTGGTCCCGGTCACCAACCCGAACGACCTGCGCGCCGGCGAAACCGCGAAGTTCCGCTTCCAGCTCGACGGCAAGCCGCTGGCCAACTTCCCGTTCTCGCTGGTGCCGGGCGGCGTGAAGTACCGCGGCACGGTCGGCGAAATCCGCATCAACACCGATGCCAAGGGCGAAGCCAGCTTCACCCTGCCGGCGCCGAACCGCTACTGGGTGACCGCCAAGTTCCCGGTCGAAGCGGGCAAGGGTCCGGGCGAACCGGGTTCGCGCCGCTACGCCTACTCGGCCACCCTCGAAGTGCTGCCGGAATAAGACGGGAAAGCCGCATGCGCGCCGTCCTGGTTCCGCTCGAGATCGACCTGGCCCTGCCGCCTGCCGGCAGCGTGCTGCGCAAGGCGGCAGGCCGGTCGATGGGTACGGGCTGGTCGGCGCAGATGCTGGTGCCCGCCGGCGTGACGGCCGACCTGGAAGCCGCGCTGCAGCGCGAGCTGGGCGACATCGTCGCCCAGATGAGCCACTGGGAAGAAGGCTCGCTCCTGTCGCGCTTCAACCGCGCGCCCGGCGGCACCTGGCATGCGCTGCCGGCCCAGTTCTACGAGGTGGTGGACTTCGCGCTGCGGGTGCACGAAGACGCGGCCGGCGCCTACGACCCGGCCGCCGGCGCGCTGGTCAACCTGTGGGGCTTCGGCCCGGACGCACGCTTCGACCAGACCGGGTTCAACGCGCCGTCGGCAGCAGCGATTGCCGCCGTCATGGCGCGCCGCGAGACGGCCACGCCGCAGCTCGACCGCGCCAGCCGCCGCCTGCTGCAACCGGGCGGCGCCATCCTCGATTTTTCCTCGATCGCCAAGGGCTACGGCGTCGACCGCCTCGGCCAGTGCCTCGAACGCCACGGCGTGCGCCACTACCTGGTGGAAGTTGGCGGCGAACTGCGCGGCGCCGGCATGAAGCCGGGCGGCGAGCCGTGGTGGGTCGAGATCGAAGGCGTGCCCGATGCCGCCGCCGGACCTCAGGCGGTGGTGGCCCTGCACGGGCTGGCGATCGCCACCTCGGGCGACTACCGCCGTTATTTTCAACATGCGCCGCGCCGCGCCTCGCATACGCTCGACCCGCGCAGCGGCCACCCGGTGGCCAATGACGTCGCCTCGTGCACGGTGGTCGCCACCACCTGCATGGCGGCCGACGCGCTGTCCACCGCGCTCACCGTGATGGGCGCCGAGGCCGGCCTGGCGTTTGCCGGCGCGCGCGGCATCGCTGCGCGCTACCTGCTGCGGCAGGACGGCGCCCTGCACGAACACGTTTCCGACGCCTGGCGCGAGCTGCTGCAATGACACTGACCATCGACTCCCTGCGCCTTGGCAGCGCCTTCGCCCTCTCGGGCGGCTACCTGGCGATGTGCCTGGCGATCTGGCGCGCGCGCGCCGCGCGCCGTCCGGCGCCCGTGGGCAAGGCCGACTGGCTGGTGGTCTACGCCAGCCAGACCGGCAGCGCCGAATACCTGGCCGAGCGCACCGCCGCCACCCTGGCCACCGGCGGCCTGTCGGCCAGCGCGGCCTGCATGTCCGACCTCGACGCCGGCGCCCTGTCCGGCGCATCGCGCATCCTGTTCATTGCCAGCACCTACGGCGAAGGCGACGCGCCCGATTCCGGTGCGCGCTTCGCCGGCGTCACCATGGGCGGCGCGCCCGACCTCTCGCACCTGCACTACGCGGTGCTGGCGCTGGGCGACAGCAGCTACACCAACTACTGCGGCTTCGGCCGCGCCCTCGACGGCTGGCTCGCCGCCCACGGCGCCACGCCGCTGTTCGAGCGCATCGACGTCGACCGCGGCAACCCGGCCGCGCTCAGCGACTGGCAGCACCACATCGGCCGCCTGGCCGGCACCAGCGACGCGCCGGACTGGGAAGCGCCGGCCTACGCCGACTGGCGCATCGCCAGCCGCGTGCTGGCCAACCCGGGCAGCGCCGGCGCCCCGCTCTACCAGCTCGCACTGGTGCCGCTCGATGGCGTACTGCCGGACTGGGAAGCCGGCGACCTGGCCCAAGTGAGCGCGCCGGCCGATCCCGATCATCCGCGCGAATACTCGATCGCCTCGCTGCCGCGCGAAGGCCGGCTGGAACTGATGGTGCGCCTGCAGCGGCGCGAGGATGGCAGTCCGGGCGCCGCTTCCGGCTGGCTGTGCGAGTCAAGCAGCGACGGCGACGTGATCCGCATGCGCGTGCGTGCGCACCAGCGCTTCCGCCTCAACGGCAACGCCGCGCGTCCGCTCATCGCCATCGGCAACGGCAGCGGGCTGGCGGGCTTGCGCGCGCTGCTCAAGTCGCGCATCGACGCGGGCCGCGGCGACAACTGGCTGCTGTTCGGCGAACGCCATGCGGCGCACGACTTCCTGCGCCGCGAAGAGCTGCAGGAATGGATGGCCTGCGGCTGCCTGGAACGGCTCGACCTCGCCTTCTCGCGCGACCAGGCCACGCCGCGCTACGTGCAGCACCTGGTGCGCGAGCAGGCCGATACCTTGCGTGCATGGGTTGCGCGCGGCGCGGCGATCTATGTGTGCGGAAGCCTGCAGGGGATGGCGGGCGGGGTGCATGAGGCGCTGGCCGAGGTGCTGGGTGCGCAGGCGCTCGATGCGCTGACGGCCGAGGGCCGCTACAGGCGTGATGTGTATTGATGAGTGAATAGCGACGCCGCGTGATTGTGGCACGCACCATCAGCACGTCGTTCCGGCGCAGGCCGGAACCCAAGTTCAGCGTCTCGACAGCGCATGCAAAATTGGGCGAAATAATGCCAGTGGCATTATTTCGGCCCGCGCCGGGACGACGGTCTCAAGTCTAACTAATCGATCAGCAGTAAGCGACGATCGAGCGAAGACTACTTCTTGTTCTTGTGACTCTGCGCCCCAGCCAGCGCATGCTGCTCGGGCGTCCCACCCTGCACGCCCTTCACCGCCGGCTTTCCGGCCTCGTTGCCACTGCCCTGCCCTCCGCTCTGCTGGCTCCCGCTCCGCCCGTTCTGGCTGTTACCGTCATTCTTGTGGCTCATCGACCCTGCCCGGCGTGCTTCCTCCGGCGTGAACTCATGCGCGTTGCCCGATGCATGGGCCGCGCGGCCACCGGCGCTGGCGATTTCGCGCTGGCGCTGCGGGTCCATCGAAGCGAAGCCGCGCCCGGTGCTCTGCTTGTTGGCGCCGTCGTTGCCGCCGCCTTTGTTGCCCTGGTTATTCGTTGCCATCTTTGCCCCCTGTTCAGTGTCCGGTCCCACCCCTGTGGATGAGAAAGACCATCCTAAGGCCGCCGAACCCAGCAGGCCATCTTGAAACGGCAATGACCCTGTAGGACGATGCCTTGTCGTGCTCCGGGCTTTGTCTGTCATTCTCGCGGCAACATTTCGTGGAATATTTGGCGTTTTCGTGAGGACGTGGAATAGTATGAACGTTCGTATGCTGTTATTTGAACAGGCATTCGGTATCCATGTAGTCCAACGCTGACTCGACATTGTGAAATTCTCCATCGGCCATCGGCTGTTTTTGTCCGTTTTGCTGGCCATCCTCGCGGTGGCGGCCAGCGCCGTTTACCTGCTGCGCCAGAACGTGCTGGCCAGCTTCGGCGATTACGCTGTCGGCATCGAACTGGACCGCCTCGACGAACTGTCCGGCGCGCTGGCCGCGCGCTACCGCGCCCAGGGCGGCTGGGAGTTCCTGCCGGCCCTGGATGCGCGGCGCAGCTGGATTGCCGGCGAACTGGCGCGCCTGCAGGACGAGCGCCGCTACCGCGCCGTGGCCGCGCCGGCGCCGGCGCCGGCAGCCTTGCCGGCACGCACCGCGCCTGCCGCACCGGTTGCACCAGCCGCCCCCGTGGCCGCGCTCGCCCGCGCCGTCCCTGCAAGCCCGCCCGCGCCCCCGGCCCCGCCGGCGCCGCCGGCGCCGCCCATGATGCCCCTGCCGCCGCCCCCGGTCGATGCGCCGCGCGCAGGCGGCGTCACCTACGACCTGCATGAAAGGGTAACGCTGCTGGACGCGAGCGGCGCCTACCTGGCTGGCCGGCAGCCCGGCACGCTGCCGCTGGCGCGCCGCGCCATCGCGGTGGACGGCGCTACCATCGGCTACCTCGGCGTGGCGCGCAGCCACCGGCCGAGCGACGCGATGGCGCTCGCCTTTTTGGATCAGTTGCGCAGCAGCCTGTGGCTGATCGTGGCCGCGGCGCTTGCCTTGAGCGCGCTGGCGGCGGTGCTGCTGGCGCGCCACTTCCGCCAGCCGATCGGCCGCCTGGCCGAAGGCGCCCGCGCGCTTGCCGGCGGGCGCTACGACGTGCGCCTGCCGGATACCCGCAGCGACGAACTGGGCGAGCTGGCGCGCCACTTCAACGCGCTGGCCCGACAGCTGGGCAGCGCCGAGGGCGCGCGCCGCCAGTGGGTGGCCGATACCTCGCACGAGCTGCGCACCCCGCTGGCCGTGCTGCGCGCCCAGCTCGAAGCGCTGCAGGACGGCGTGCGCAGCCCCACGCCGGACACGCTGGACGCCATGCTGCGCCAGGTGCTGGCGCTGAACAAGCTGATCGACGAGCTGTATGCGCTGGCGCGCGCCGACGTCGGCGCCCTCGACTGCAAGTGCGCGCCGCTCGACCTGTGGCCCTTGGTGACAGCGCAGGCGCAGGGCTTTGCCGACCGCCTGCAGGCGGCCGGCCTGGCGCTGGAGCTCGGCGACGCCCCAGCCGCGCAGCCGGTGCTGGCCGACGCCGACCGCGTGCGCCAGGTGCTCGACAACCTGTTCGAGAACAGCCTGCGCTACAGCGCGCCGGGCGGGCGCATCGCCCTGCACGCGCACGCCGATGCCGCCTGCCTGCACCTGGTCATCGACGACAGCGCGCCCGGCGTGCCGGATGACGCCTTGGCGCGCCTGGGCGAACGCTTCTACCGCGTCGACGCTTCGCGCAGTCGCGCCCATGGCGGCGCGGGCCTGGGCCTGGCGCTGTGCCGGCGCCTGCTCGAAGCCCAGGGCGGCGCCCTCGCCTTCGCCCACTCGCCGCTGGGCGGCCTGCGCGTGACCGTGTCGCTGCCGCTGGCGCGGGGGGCCGCATGAGCCCCACCATCATGATCGTCGAGGACGAGCCGGAACTGGCCGCGCTGATGGCCGACTACGCAAGCGCTGCCGGCTATACACCGCGGGTAGTCGGCGACGGCGCCGAGGCGCTGGCGGCGATCCGCGCCGCCCCGCCGGCGCTGGTGGTGCTCGACCTGATGCTGCCCGGTCTCGACGGCCTCTCGGTCTGCCGCGCGCTGCGCGAATTCACCGAGGTGCCGGTGGTGATGGTGACGGCGCGGGTGGAAGAGATCGACCGCCTGCTGGGCCTGGAGGCCGGGGCCGACGATTACCTGTGCAAGCCCTTCAGCCCGCGCGAGCTCATCGCCCGCATCAAGGCCATCCTGCGCCGCGCCGGCACGCCGGCGCCCGCCCGCGCGCTGGCCATCGACGAAGCGGCCCGCCGCATCAGCATCCACGGCCAGCCGCTCGCGCTCACGCCGAGCGAATTCGCCATCCTCGCCACGCTGGCGCGCCGGCCCGGCCAGGTGTTCGCGCGCGCCCAGCTGCTCGACGCCGCCCGCGCCGACAGCCTGGACGCCACCGACCGCGCCATCGACAGCCACATCAAGAACCTGCGGCGCAAGATCGACGCCGCGGCGCCCGGCCTGGACGCGATCCGCTCGATCTACGGGCTGGGCTACCGCTGCGACCTGTAGCGCTCCATCATTCCTCCACATTCGGGATGCACGATGCACTCCATGGCCTGCCGCACGGCGCGGGCCGCAGCCCAAGGAGAACACCATGAAAACGATCACGATCACGCTGGCCCTCGCAACCCTGCTCGGCCTGGCAGCCGGTTCCGCGCAGGCGGGCGTGCATTACCAGTGCGAGTCGACCGTGAAGGGCAAGTGCCCGCCGCCGCCGGCCCCGCCGGCCCCGCCCGCCCCGCCGGCCCCACCGGCCGCGCCTGCCATGAGCGCCATGCCGGCGCCACCGGCACCACCGCCACCACCCGCACCGCCGGCGGTCGAGCTGCCGGACATTCCCGCCGCCGCCCACGCCGCCTGCGCCGGCAAGAAGGATGGCGCGCGCATTACCTACGTCGTGCGCAAAGGCGAAACCATCGCTGGCGAATGCGAACGCGAAGGCGGCAAGACCGTGTTCCAGCTGCGCGAATACCACCGCGAAGACTGACGGCGCCATGCGGGCGGCTCGACTTGCTGGACTAGATCATTTATTCTAGAAGCATGAGCACTTCGAACCCTCCCGCCAAGCCGACCCCGTCCGAACTGGAAATGCTGCGCCTGCTGTGGCAGCTTGGCCCGTCCACCGCCCGCCAGGTGCATGAGGCGGCGCTGGAGGCGCGCCCCGACATGGCCTATGCCAACGTGCTGCGCCTGCTGCAGGTGATGCATGCCAAGGGCCTGCTGGGCCGCGACGAAAGCGCCCGCGCCCACATCTACGCGCCGGCCCAGCCGCAGGACAGCCTGCAGACCAATCTCATCAAGGACCTGATCCATAAAGCTTTCTCCGGCTCCGGCAAGGAACTGGTGCTGGCCGCGCTGCGCGGCCACGTCAGCAAGAAAGAACGCGAGGAAATCCAGCAGATCCTCAGCAAGGAAGACTGAGCATGCCGGCACCATTGCAGCGTCCCGTGCCGCCGGTGCCGCCGGAACTGGAAGACTGCTGCCGCAGCGGCTGCACGCCCTGCGTGTTCGACCTGTACGAGGAAGCGCTCGAGCGCTACCAGAAAGAACTGGCCGCCTGGGAAGCGGCGCATGCTCCCAGGTCCGCACCGGCCTGAACGCACCACTGTAGCGCACGCTAGAATCCAGCGTCATGCCGTTTTCATTACAATGAACTCATCGGTTGGCACACGGAGCGGCTATGTTCGACATGGATCTTCCCTGGTGGGAATTCGTTGTACGCGGCCTGGCTGTTTACATGCTGCTGCTGGTCATGGTGCGCCTGTCGGGCCACCGCACGGTCGGCCAGTTCACGCCCTTCGACCTGCTGGTCGTCATGCTCCTGTCCGAAGCGGTGTCGAATTCCCTGGTCGGCGGCGATACCTCGCTGATCGGCGGACTGGTCGCCGCGGCCACCCTGGTGGCGGTCAATTCCCTGGTCGCGCTGGCCAGTTCGCGCAGCGCCAAGTTCGAGAAGCTGGTGGACGGCGACGCCGTGCTGATCGGCCGAGACGGCGAATTCTTCGACAAGGTGGTGCGCCGCTGCCGGCTGTCCGAGACCGACCTCGAAGAAGCCCTGCGCGAGCACGACTGCCCGCGCGAGGAAATGAAGCGCGCCTTCCTGGAAGCGGACGGCCAGATCTCCATCCTGCGCAAGCCGCAATAATTTTCATTACTCTTGCACCTGTTCCGGGGGTACTTTGATCCCCCGTACGGTGTGGGCAGTGCCAAATTGATGTGCTACTTTTTTCCTCAGTGCGCCCGGTCGGGTGTGCTGTCTGGTTCTTTCCTAATCAGGAGGATTACCATGAAAAAAGTACTGTCCGCACTAGCACTCGCTGCATCGACCCTGGCCCTGGCGCCGGCGGCATCTGCCCAGGACCTCTACCGCGCCGTCTCCAGCGGACCCGGCGAAGCGCCTCCCAACGGGTCCCCGGGCTCCAGCATCGCCACCTTCGACATCGACGGCAACATCTTGCGGGCCGAAGTACCGTTCCGCGACCTGCTGGCCGGCACCACCGTCGCCCACATCCATTGCTGCACCACCGAAGCCTTCACCGGCACGGCCGGGGTCGCCATCGGGCTGACCGATTTCCCCCTCACGGTCACGGCGGGCGACTACAGCCGCAGCTTCGACCTGTCCGACGCGGCGGTCTACGACCCGGCCTTCCTGGCGGCCTTCGGCGGCACCGCGGCCTCGGCCACCACGGCGCTGCTCGCTGCGCTCGCGTCGAACCAGGCCTACCTCAACATCCATTCCACGCTGTACCCGGCCGGAGAAATCCGCGGCTTCCTGGTGGCGGCGCCGATCCCGGAACCGGCCCACTGGGGGATGCTGGGCGTCGGGCTGCTGGGCCTGGCCGTGATGTCGCGCCGGCGTCCGGCCGTGGCGAAAAGGTGAGCCGGACAGTCCTGCGGCGCACGCCGGCGAACCCATGACGCAGGCGGTGCGCCTCTTCCATCATGATTCAACGTGGGCGCGAGCTGTCCAAATCTGAATCATGTCCTGCGGTTGTGGATTTGCCCGAACCGCGACAATTTAGTGATGGCCCCGCCTGCGTCCTTGCATGCGCCACGCCCCGCCCTAGACTGGAGGTTTCTCCAACGGCTCCCACCGCGCCCGCAGGGCGCAGCGCGTCCCGAAGGCCTATTGTTGCTTCGTGAAGGAATTATCATGCGCCCCCTCCAGCTCCTGCTTCCCCTTTCCCTTGCGCTGCTCGTTTCCAGCGCCGGCGCCCAGAACCTGCCCTACCCGCCCGCAGACACGGCGCCGCTCTCGACCGTGCAAGTGAGCGGCCTTGCCAGGGACATGCGGATCGAACCGCGCCAGGCAAAGCGCATCGCCGGCGCCTACGAGATGTCGAACGGCTGGTACCTGAGGGTCAATACCGCCGTGCGCCACATCGACGCCATTATCGACGACCAGCAGCCACTTCGCCTGGTCCAGGTAGCGCGCAACAAATTCGCGTCCGGCGACGGCAATGTGACGATGGAGTTTGGCCGCGGCACCCAGCGCGATGAAATGGAGATGAGCTACGTGCCTGGCGGCGCATTCGCCCAGCGCGTGGTCATGACCTCGACGCTGGCCCAGCGCTGAGGCTAGCGCGCAGCGCCCTTCTCCACCAGCAGCACGCTCCATGCCGGTATCGCGGCGGCCCAGAAGGCGCCGAGCGATGCCGGCCGTTCCAGCGCCAGGCCGAGGAAGCGCGCCGCCTGCACCAGCGCGTCGATCGCAGCGGTTTCGTCCCCCGGCGCCACCGCCAGCGCGCCGGTCTGCTTCGACAGCTTTTCGCCAAGCTCGTTGCGCACCACCGGCACGTGCAGGTAGCGCGGCGTCGGCACGCCGAGCACGCGCTGCAGGAAGACCTGGCGCGGCGTCGAGTCGAGCAGGTCCGCCCCGCGCACCACGTCGGTCACATGCTGCTCCGCGTCGTCCACCACCACTGCCAGCTGGTAGGCCCAGAACCCGTCCGCGCGCTTGAGGACGAAGTCGCCCGAGTCATGCGTGAGGCGCTGCGTTACTTCGCCCGCGAAGCGGTCGCTGAAGCTGATCACGTCGTAGCCGGGTTCGGGCACGCGCAGGCGCAGGCTGCGCATGCTGCGTCCCTCGGCCAGCCCGTAGCGGCAGGTGCCGGGGTAGATCGCCGCGCCGTCGGGCGCGACGCCCAGGCGCGAATCGGCGATCTCGCGCCGGTTGCAGCCGCACGGGTAGGTATGCTCGGCGATGCGCTCGGCCGCGGCCTGGTACAGGTGCTTGCGCCGGCTCTGCCAGACGATCTCGCCGTCGGCATGCATGCCCAGCAGGTCGAGCAGCGCCAGGATGCCCTCGGCCGCACCTGGCACGCTGCGGCCCTCGTCGATGTCCTCGATGCGCACCAGCCAGCTGCCGTGGTGGGCACGCGCGTCGAGATAGCTGGCCAGCGCCGCCACCAGCGAGCCGGCGTGCAGCGGGCCGGTGGGCGACGGGGCGAAGCGGCCGATGTAGGGGTCGTTCACGTGCGTCGCGCGCCGCTGTTATTTGGCGGCCTTGGCATGCTCGCCAATCACCTTGGTCACCTTGTCCGCCACCTCGTTCGGCACCGCCATCGACAGCTGGTAATGGACGATCTCGAAACCCTTCGCCGTCTTGCGGATCACGCCACTGGCCATGCACGGGCCCATGTTCGGCGTATCGAGCAGCTCGTCGAACCAGATCACCGATTTGTCGGGCGTGGCGTAGACGTTGCGGCGCGTGGCCTTGAAGCTCCAGGCCGACTTGCGCTCGAAGTACTTGCTGGCCCAGGCCTTGAAGTCGTCGCGCACCCACAGCTCGGTGCGGTCGGTGCCGATGTACACGCCGTCCTTGGCCATCTTGTCGAAGTAGGCCATGCGCGCATTGGCGGCGTCGTCGTGCCACTCGTCGACGAAGGCATTCACCTGTTTCGTCAAGGCGGCGTCGGTGGCGGCGCGGGCGTGGGCGGCGCCAAACAGGCCCAGGAACAGAACGGTGGCGGCAAGGAAGCGTTTCATGGTCTCTTTCATTGACAGGCGCAGGCGGGCTGCAAGCGCTCACAATAATGCAAGCCGCGCCGCCTTGCCAAGCTTAACGCGTTCTTAACGCGATGCGCGCTATCCTTCAGACGGAGGCATTTCGCCCATAACAACTTAGAATAGACGGATGCGCATCCTCATCGTCGAAGACCACCCCGACATCCTGGCCAATCTCTACGGTTTCCTGGAACCGAAGGGCCACCAGCTCGACTCCGCCCGCAACGGCTACGGCGGCCTGGCGCTCGCCTCCGAGAACGACTACGACGTGATCGTCCTCGACATCATGCTGCCGGGCCTGAACGGCCTCGAACTGTGCCAGAAACTGCGCACGGAGCTCGGCAAGTCCACGCCGGTGCTCATGCTCACCGCGCGCGACAGCCTGCCCGACAAAGTGGCCGGCTTCGACAGCGGCGCCGACGACTACCTGGTCAAGCCCTTTTCGCTGGTGGAGCTCGAAGTGCGGCTCAAGGCGCTGGTGCGGCGCTCGGCCGCCACCCATGCGCTGCATGCCACCATGCGCTTCGGCGAACTGAGTTTCGATCCCGATACCCAGGAAGCCTCGCGCGCCGGCGTGCCTGTCAACCTGACCAAGACCGGCTACACGCTGCTGCGCTGCCTGCTCGCGGCCGCGCCGCGCATCGTCTCGC
Source organism: Massilia yuzhufengensis (assembly GCF_900112225.1). GTDB lineage: Bacteria > Pseudomonadota > Gammaproteobacteria > Burkholderiales > Burkholderiaceae_D > Telluria > Telluria yuzhufengensis. Next base: position 247,813 of record NZ_FOLD01000004.1, read on the forward strand.
GCGATGCGCTGGAACAGGCGGTGTGGGGCGAAGACCGGCCCGACAGCGACGCCCTGCGCACCCACATCCATGCGCTGCGCCAGGCCATCGACAAGCCTTTCGCCACCCCCATGCTGCAAACGGTTGCCGGCGTCGGCTACAAGCTGGTCGCGCCCGATGCGCAGCGCTGATTCGCTCAAGCGCCGCATCGTCGTCGCCTTCCTGCTGTTCGGCATCGGGGCGTCCGGTTTCTTCGCCATCGTGGCGGCGCTGGCGGTCGAAGGCATCGAAGTGCAGCTGGTGGACAAGCGGCTGGAAGCGACCGTGGCCTGGGCCGCGCCGCGCCAGGCGGCCGGGCTCGATATCGACATGCCGGCCGGCCTGCGCTTCCAGCGCAACGCGGACATTCCGACGCCGCTGCGCGGCCTGCCCGACGGCGTGCACAAGGTCGACGTCGGCGCCACCCGCCTGCACGTGCTGGCCGGGCACGACACGCTCGGCGGCTGGGTGCTGGTGGACCACGAGAGCGACTACGACAAGATCGAGCTGGTGGTGTACTCGATGTTCGCCACCGTCTTCGCCGGCTTCCTGCTGCTGGCCACCCTGCTGGGGCGCTTCCTGGCCACGCGCGTGGTCACGCCGATCCAGGAACTGGCCCAGGCGGTCGGCAACGACAGCGCGCCGCCCGCCCTCACCGGACGCAAGGACGAGCTGGGCGTGCTGGCGCGCGCCCTCGAGGCCCACACCGCCGAACTGCGCACCTTCCTCGACCGCGAACGCTACTTCACCGGCGACGTCAGTCATGAGCTGCGCAGCCCGCTCACCGTCATCATGGGCGCGGCCGAGATCCTGATGCAGGACGGCGCCCCGCCCGCCGTGCGCGCACCGGCCGAGCGCATCTACCGCGCCGCCCACGAAGCCGCCGAATGCGTCACCGTGCTGCTGCTGCTGGCGCGCGCGCCTGAACTGGGCGCGCTGGCGCCGGTGGCGGTCGACCAGGTCGCGGAAGAAGAAGTGGAACGCTACCGCCCGCTGGTGGCCGGCAAGCCGGTGGCGCTGCGCTTCCTCGATGGCCCGCCGCTGCCGGCGCGCGCGCCGCGCGAGCTGTGCGCGGCGGCGATCGGCAACCTGGTGCGCAACGCCTGCCAGTACACCGACCAGGGCGAAGTCGTGGTCAGGGTGCTGCCCGGCCAGGTGGTGGTCGAGGACACCGGCCCCGGCTTGCCCCCGGCCGTCGTCGCCACGCTTGGCAGCATTGAGGGCAGTCCCTCGCGCGGCTCGGCCGGCACTGGGCTCGGCCTGGCGCTGGCGCGGCGGATCTGCGATTTTTTGGGGGCGGGGTTCAGTTATGAAGCGCGTGAAGGCGGGGGCAGCCGGTTTACCATCAGCTTCGCCGTATAGGCGCGCACCCATTCACTCCCGCACGGCAGTCCCGCAACCCCTGAGTCGTCGTACCGGCGAAGGCCGGTACGACGGTCTTAGAGTTAGCGATAAAAACAATGTGCGCGCCATTCGAGCCGTTCACGCCAGCTTAACGCCCGGCTGACAGGCCGTTCACACCCCCGCCGCTATCGTTCAGTTAACGCAGCAACCCCTGCTGCGAGCCTTGAAACGATTCGCGAAGTGCACACATCGACCACCCGGCGCGTCAGCGCCAACACCCTTGTCCTGGCCGTAGCGCTGCTGCTGGCCTCCATCGCCAACCTCAATTTCTGGTCCGCCTTCATCCACGCCGTGGGCGGTTTCTCGCTTGCGCGCCTGCCTCTGATCGCGGGCAGCTTTGCGATCGTCGTGCTGCTGTTCCACGGCTTGCTCACGCCCTTCAGCTTCCGCTTCGTGGCCAAGCCCGCGCTGATCCTGTTCCTGCTGACGGCCTCCGCATCGGCCTGGTTCATCAACCAGTACGGCGTGGTGATCGACAAGGCGATCATCCAGAGCATTTTCGAAACCGACACGCGCGAGGCGGCCGAGCTGCTGAGCTGGCGCCTGGTGCTGTTCGTGGCGATGACCGGCGGCCTGCCTGCGCTGCTGGTGGCGCGCGCCAACGTGCGCTTTCCGGCCGGCGTGCGCGGCATCGGCCAGCGCGCCGGTATTGCGGCGGGCTCGCTGGCCGTGGCCGCGCTGCTGCTGGTGGTGCTGTTCAAGAGCCTGGCCCCGGCCGTGCGCGAGCACCGCGAACTGCGCTACCTGCTCACGCCGACCAACGCGGTTCAGGCGATGAACAGCTACCTGCGCAACCGCTGGAGTTCGCCGGTGCCGCTTGCCCCGCTGGGACGCGACGCCGCCAAGGGCAGCCGCTGGGCCGGCCAGGCGCGCCGCACGGTGACGGTGATCGTGGTCGGCGAGACCGCGCGCGCCGCCAATTTCTCGCTCAACGGCTATGCGCGCGACACCAATCCACAGCTTGCACGCGAACAGGGCCTGGTGAACTTCGCTAACGTGCAGTCCTGCGGCACGGCCACCGCGGTGTCGGTGCCCTGCGTGTTTTCCTCGCTCGGCCACGACCGCTACGACGACACCCGGGCCAAGAACCAGGAAGGCCTGCTCGACGTGCTCTCGCATGCGGGTTTCAGCGTGCTGTGGCGCGATAATAATTCGGGCTGCAAGGGCGTGTGCGACCGCGTGGCCTTCACCGACCTGTCCACGCCGCGCAGCGGCAACAGCCATTGCGACGGCGACGAATGCCATGACGAAGGCCTGCTCGAGGGCCTGCCGGACCTGATTAAACATGCAAAGAAAGACCAGGTCATCGTGCTGCACCAGAAGGGCAGCCATGGCCCCGCCTACGCGAAGCGCTACCCGCACGGCTTCGGGCGCTTCGGCCCGGTGTGCGAGACCAGCGAGTTCGAGAGCTGCAGCCGCGACGCCATCGTGGCCGCCTACGACAACACCATCCTGTACACCGACTTCTTCCTGGCAAAAACCATCGACCTGCTGCGCGGGACCGCGCGCGCCGAAGGCGTGGACACGGCGATGTTCTATTTTTCGGACCACGGCGAGTCGCTCGGCGAAGGCAATATGTACCTGCACGGCGCGCCCTACCTGTTCGCCCCGAAGGAACAGACCCACGTGCCGATGATGCTGTGGATGTCGGACGGCTTCAGCCAGCGCTTCCGCATCGACCGCGCCTGCCTGCAGGCGCGCCGCGACCAGCCGCTGTCGCACGATAACGTGTTCCATTCGGTGCTCGGCATGCTCAATGTCGAAACCGCTGTCCTGAATCCGAAACTTGACCTGTTCCATGCCTGTGTACGCAATTCCTGACATCCGGCAGCGCTTGTTGAGCAACAAGGCAGGCGTCGGGATCGCCATGGCACTTGGCATGGCGGCGCTACTGATCTTCGCGCTGGGACGCCACACCGATATCGACCTGCTGCTGGCCGACACCATGTACGACCGCGCCGCCGGGGTCTTCCCGTGGCGCGAGGCGTGGCTGGCGGCGACCTTCAACCACCGTATCCTCAAGCTCGCGCTGACCGTCCTGGCGGGCTGCATCATCGCGGCGGCGATCGTGGACGGGTTCTGGCCGCAGGCGCCGTTCGAACGGCCGCTGGCAAGGCTGCGGCTGCGCATTGTCGCCTGGTCGGCGGTGCTGGTGCCGCTTGCCACCAGCCTGCTCAAGCAGTCCAGCGACGCGCACTGCCCGTGGGACCTGGCGCGCTACGGCGGCGTGCAGCCCTACACGCGGCTGTTCGAAGCGCTGCCCGCCGGCGCCCTGCCCGGCCACTGCCTGCCGGCCGGCCACGCCTCCAGCGCGTTGTGGCTGGTGTCGCTGGTGGTGCTGTGGCTGCCCGGGCAGCCGGGCAAGGCCTGGCGCGGCGCCGGCGCAGCGCTGGCGGTCGGGTGCGCGGTGGGATGGATGCAGCAACTGCGCGGCGCGCACTTCCTGACCCATACCCTGTGGTCGGCCTGGATCGCGTGCGCCATCGTCGCTGCGCTGGTGCTGCTACTGCAGCCTAGCGGTGGTACACGCCTTCGCGTTCCGGCTGGTACTCGACGCCGTGCACCTGCACCTCGAACTGGCCGCCATCCGGCCGCTCCCAGCTGATCGCATCGCCTACCTTCAGGCCCAGCAGCGCGGTGCCGACCGGGGTCAGGATCGACAACTGCTCGGCGCCGCCGTTCATGTCCTTCGGGTAGGTCAGGGTCATGGTCACCCGTTGCGGCGAATCGGCAAAGGAAAAGCACACGCGCGAATTCATCGTGACGACATTCGGCGGCATTTCCCACGGTTCGGCCAGCGACGCGCGGCCCAGTTCATCGAGTAGCGCATCGCGCGCGCCGGCCTGCGCGGACGGCAGGGAATCGAGCATGCGGTCGAGGCGGTCCATATCCAGCCATGAGACGAGGATAGTCGGTTTCATCATTCACTCCTGATTGTGCCCGCAGCCTGGCGGGCGGATTGGTAACGGCCGTGGAAGCACGGCCGGCAAATCAAAGGGAAGGGGTGAGGCTCGGGAGGACGGAGTACAGCGCGGAACGGTCCTCACCGAGCCCAGGCGAGCCAGGCGAGGTTGCGCGAGGACTGCTGCACCGCTCGCAACACAGCGGCGCAATCACGTTCGACGGACGCGGCGAAGCCCCTGCCCTGCTGGCAGGCGCTGGTGCGCGGCGATGTGGAACGTGGTGGGTTCATGGGGGTTAAAAGCTGACGGACAGGGACCAGTATAGCCCTTATGCAGGATCCGTCAACGCGCCGGCGTCAATCGCAGGCGGGCGCACGCCGCAAAGGGCACCAGGAACGGGTACAGTCCCCACACCGCGCGGCCGTCGACGCGCACGCACAGGGCCGCATACAGCGGCGGCAGCGCCATCAGCGCGAGCAGGGTCGCGAACGGCCGCAAGGCCGGCGGCGCGCTGCGCCAGCCCAGCACCGCCAGCGGCACGATGATGCATGCGCTGCCCGCGATCGACAGCAGCGAACGCACGTCGCCCAGCGCATGCCGGACGGTCCACCAGCTCGGCGCCCAGGTATATCCCGGCAGCCCGGTGATCGTGAACCAGCGCACCGAAACGATCCAGGCGCCGGCGGCCGCGAGGAAAGCCAGGCCCGGCAGGATGCCGATGCGGCGCATGGCCACCAGCCACACCAGCAGCAGGATGTTCTCTTCGCGCACGGCGGTCCCCACCAGCCCCGCCAGCGCGGCAAGCCAGGGCTGGCCGCACAGCAGCGCCAGCACGAAGGCGGCGCGCGCGCACACCGAGCCGGGATCGACCAGCAGGTAGGGTGCGTACCAGGCCACCGGCAGCGACACGATCATCAGGAGCCCGGCGCCGATCGCTCGGCGTTCGCTCAGGCCGGCACGCAGCGCGGCGGCCGACATCAGGCAGGCGCCGGCCGTGACCAGCACCCAGTTGAGCATGGCGAAGCCGTTGCGCAGCTCGCCCGGGATCACCGATGCCACCGCAGGCACCAGCAAGCGGTAAGGGAAAGGCGCGACAAGCTCGCTGGCCGGGATCTCGCCGCGCAGGTAGCGCGCGGTGTCGAAATAGGCTTGCGAATCGGCGACGGTGCCGCCCCAGCGCCACACCATCAGCAGGAAGGCCAGCAGCGCAAAGGCGGCCGCCAGCAGGGGCCAGTCGACACGGCGAACGCTTGATGGGGAAAGGGTCTGGGACTTCGCTGTCAGCATGTGATCGGGTTTGATGGCGTAACGGTGCGGGATGATAGCAGCGCGCCCTGCGTAAGTACAGTTACACAGGGCGAATCGATGTCTGCTTATTTGCAAGGACGCTTGGCGCTGCGCATCGCATCGACTTGTGCCTGGGTGATGAACTTGGGCGCCGGCTCGTCCTCAGGAAAACCATCTGCCCCACGCCGCACGACCTTCGGCGGCGGTTCGTTCGGGCAGCCCTTGACCGAGGGCGGCAGCGAGGCGGCTAACGCAAACAACTCGCCGCGCAAAGGCGAGCCGGCCACGTTGGCGTCGATCCACAGCTCGTAGCCGCGGCGGTTCTCGAACCACGACAGCACCGACACCGCCTGCCCCGACGGGGCCTGCAGGACGACCAGGCGCGCCGGCAGCTTGTTGATGCGTTCCGGTTCATCCGCCGGGTCGCGCCAGGCGCTGGTGCCGTCGGCCGACATGTCGTGCTCGAACAGCGTCAGCACCTGGCCACCGGGCATGCGAAAGCCTCGGTACAGGCGCGAAGGGACGTCGCCGACGGTTTCCGCCAGTGCGCCGAGTGCTGTCAGGCGGGCGAAGGGCGTGCGCGAGAGGTCCACCGGCGGGAAGGCCAGGCCTTTCATTTCGGCCGCCTTGTCTTTCATGCGGACGGTGTAGCGATCGAGGTTGGCGGCGCAGACGAGGTTGTAGCCACGCTGCTTGACCTCCGCCGCCTTGCGCGCGTTGGCGGTGGCGAAGCCGGGGTCGTTCGGTGGCGGGCCCAGGCCGCATTCGATGCTTGCGGCGGCGGGGGCGGCGTGGGTGAGTGCTGAATACAGCAAGGCGGCAGCGAGCAAGCTGCCGGTTCGGATTGATCGGTTCATGTGCACTGCGGCTGGTCTTTGCTGTTCATAGGGACGCAGGGTAGCAGATGGAGGGGCGTGCAAATGCGCGGATTTCCGCGATGACGAAATTGATGAAAACGGTGGGTTTTAGGCCGGAGCAGTTCGCAAGCGATAAAAGCATTTTTTTTGTTACCCCCAAAGCGTCGTTCCCGCGCAGGCGGGAACCTAATTTGCGTGCGCTATCGAAACGCAAACAAACTTGGGTTCCCGCCTTCGCGGGAACGACGGGGTTATTGCAGCTATGTTTTGCTACTGGCGCGGATTGCCACTCACACCGACCGCGGCATCTTGGTAATGAGCTTATCCAGCGTAATCGGATAATCCCTCACCCTCACCCCGGTCGCGTTGTACACCGCGTTCGCAATCGCCGCAGCGACCCCGCAGATGCCCAGTTCCGCAATCCCCTTGGCCTTCATCGGCGACGACATAGGGTCGGTCTCGTCCAGGAAGATCACCTCCTGGTGCGGGATGTCCGCATGGACTGGCACCTCGTACCCGGCCAGGTCGTGGTTGACGAAGTAGCCGAGGCGCGTGTCGACCGCCAGTTCTTCCATCAGCGCCGCTCCCACGCCCATGGTCATGGCGCCGATCACCTGGCTGCGCGCGGTCTTGGGGTTGATGATCCGCCCCGCCGCGCACACGGCCAGCATGCGGCGCACGCGTACTTCGCAGGTGGCGGCATCGACGCCGACTTCGACGAAGTGGGCGCCGAAAGTGGACTGGTGGAAGCGCTTGTCGAGGTCGCCGTATTCGATCGTGTCTTCGGCCACCAGCTCGCGCTCGCCGGCCGCCTGCGCCAGCGGGATGCTGCGCTCGCCCACGCGCACCAGTCCATCGGCGAAGATGGCGCGCTCCGGATCCAGGCCTGCCTGTTGCGCGATGGCGGCGCGCAGCTTCATGCAGGCGGCGTAGACGCCGGCCGCCGAGTTGTTGCCGCCCCACTGGCCGCCCGAGCCGCAGGACACCGGGAAGCTCGAATCGCCCAGGCGCACGCGCACGCGCTCGATCGGGATGCCCATCATCTCGCTGGCCGTCTGCGCCAGGATGGTGTAGCTGCCGGTGCCGATGTCGGTCATGTCGGTTTCCACCGTCAGGATGCCGCGGCGGTCCAGGCGCACGCGGGCGGCCGACTTCATCAGGAGGTTGTCGCGGAAGGCCGCGGCCACGCCCATGCCGACCAGCCAGCGGCCGTCGCGCAGCTTGCCCGGTTGCGCGGAGCGCTTGTCCCAGCCGAAGCGCTGGGCGCCGGTCTGCAGGCACTGGACGAACTGGCGCTTGGAGAACGGTGGATGTGGCACGTGCGGGGCCTTTTCCTTGTCCTTGGACTGCGGATCGGCGCCGGCCGGCTTTTCCGGATTGTCCGGCACCACCTGGGTGTCGTTCAGGATGCGGAACTGCACCGGGTCGATGCCCAGCTTTTCCGCCATCTCGTCCATCGCGATCTCCAGCACCGCCATACCGGGCGCCTCGCCTGGCGCGCGCATGGCGTTCGCTTCCGGCAGGTCCATCACGGCGACGCGGTTGGAGGTCATGCGGTGCTCGCCCGCGTACAGCGCGCGGGTTTGCGTGGCGCCGTTTTCCGGGCTGCCTTCGGGCAGGTTGCCGGACCAGCTTTCGTGGCCGATGGCGGTAATCTTGCCTTCGCGCGTGGCGCCGATGCGCACGCGCTGGATGGTGGCCGAGCGGTGCGTGGTGTTGTTGGGGATGAGCGCGCGCGGCAAGCTCACCTTCACCGGGCGCTTCGCGGCCCGGGCGCCCAGCGCGGCCAGGATGGCGTCGGCGCGCACGAACAGCTTGGAGCCGAAGCCGCCGCCGATGTAGGGCGACATGACGTGCACCTTGTCTTTCGGGATGCCGAGCGTCTTGGCGACGTCGCCCTTGCTCCAGGCGATCATCTGGTTCGAGGTCCACAGCGTGAGGCGGTCGCCATCCCAGGAGGCCAGGCTGGCGTGCGGCTCCATCATGGAGTGCGATTCGTGCGCGGTGGTGTACTCGCCGTCGTGGCGCATCGCGCTCGACGCAAAGGCGCCGGTGAAGTTGCCGATCTTGGTTTCGGCCGCCTCCCCTTTCGGCGCGGTGGCCTTGTTTTTGACCGCGTGCAGGTCGAATACACCCTGGTCGCGGTCGTACTTGATGCGCACGAGGTGGGCGGCGTCGCGCGCCTGCTCGAAGGTCTCGGCCACCACCACGGCCACGGCCTGGTGGTAGTGTTCAACACGCGGCCCCGCCAGCAGCTTGGCGGTGTTGAAGTTGCCCTTGGCGAGCTTGCCGGCATTTTCGGCATTGACGATGGCGATCACGCCCGGCGCGGCCCTGGCGGCCGACAGGTCCATCGAGACGATGCGGCCTTTCGGGATAGCCGAGCCGATGATGTAGCCGTGCGCCTGGTTCGGCACCACGTCGTGGCGGTCCATAGCGTACGGCGCCGTGCCGGTGGTCTTGAGCGGGCCGTCGACGCGGTCGACCGGCTGGCCGACCACCTTGAGCTGGTCGATCGGGTTGGTAGTGGCTGGTTCGTTGAATTTCATGGCTTACCCTTTGGCTTCAGCGATGATGGCGGCCAGCGTGCGCTCGACGAGCGGCACCTTGAACGCATTCTCTTCGGTCGTGCGGGCGCCCGCGAGCAGGCTTGTTGCCACTGCCTGTGCGCCGCGCGGCATCGCGCCTTCGGCCGACTCGACCCGCCACGGCTTGTGGGCGACGCCGCCGAGCGCAACGCGCCCGCTGCCGTCACGCTGCACGATGGCCGCTACCGACACCAGCGCGAACGCATACGAGGCGCGGTCGCGCACCTTGCGGTAGCTCTGGAACCCGCCGACCGGCGCCGGCAGCGTCACCGCCGTGATCAGCTCACCCGGTTTCAGGTTGTGGTCGAGGTGCGGCGTGTTGCCCGGCAGGCGGTGGAAGTCGGCGATCGGGATCACGCGCGTGGCGCCGCCCGGCGACACGGTTTCCACCTGCGCGTCCAGCACCCGCATGGCCACCGCCATGTCGCTCGGGTGGGTGGCGATGCAGGCATCGCTCTGGCCGACGATGGCGTGCAGGCGGGTAAAGCCGCCGATGGCGCTGCAGCCGCTGCCCGGCTTGCGCTTGTTGCAGGGCTGGTTGGTGTCGTAGAAGTAGGGACAGCGGGTGCGCTGCAGCAGGTTGCCGGCGGTGGTGGCCTGGTTGCGCAGCTGGCCCGAAGCGCCCGCCACCAGCGCGCGCGTGAGCACGGCGTAGTCGCGCCGGATGCGTCCGTCGGCCGCCAGGTCGGAATTGCGCACCAGCGCGCCGATACGCAGGCCGCCGTTCGGCAGCGCCTCGATGCGGTCGAGCGCGAGGTCGTTGACGTCGATGAGGTGGGACGGCGTTTCGATCTGCAGCTTCATCAGGTCGAGCAAATTGGTGCCGCCGGCGACGAAGCGCGCATTCGGGTTTTTTGCGGCCGCATCGGCGGCTTCGGCCGGCGACTTGGCGCGCTCATAAGTAAAGGCCTTCATGCTTTGACTCCCGCTACCTCGGCGATCGCTTCCTGGATGTTGGAATAGGCGCCGCAGCGGCAGATATTGCCGCTCATGCGTTCACGGAATTCCAGCGGGCTGGCCTGCACCTTGGCATTCAGGTCGCCCGTCACGTGGCTGGGTGCGCCGGCGCGCATCTCGTCGAGCATGCCGACGGCCGAACAGATCTGACCCGGTGTACAGAAGCCGCACTGGAAGCCGTCGTGCTTGATGAAGGCGGCCTGCAGCGGGTGCAGGTTGTTCGGGGTGCCGAGGCCTTCGATGGTGGTGACCTCGTGGCCTTCCTGCATCACCGCCAGCGTGAGGCAGGACGTGGTGCGGCGGCCGTCGATCAGGACCGTGCAGGCGCCGCACTGGCCCTGGTCGCAGCCCTTCTTGCTGCCGGTGAGGTGCAGCCGGTCGCGCAGCGCGTCGAGCAGCGTGGTGCGCGGGTCGACGTTGAGCTGGCGCTCGATGCCGTTGACCTTCAGGCGGATGCTCATGGTGGTCGGCGCGGTCGGCGCCGTGGCCTTCGGGACTGCAGCCTCGGCCTGCGGCGCGAGCTGCGAGACAACGGCAACACCACCGACCGCGACGGTCGAGGCCTTGAGCAGTTGCCGCCTGTTTGGATCGAAGTCGGACATCGTTCTTCCTTTCTTGTGCAGGTGCAAGATTTGACATGCGCTGCAGGATTTGACGGAAACGCGCGTTACAACACAGGCAAGAACATAGCGCGTTTCTAAATTCGGGGGCGTGCGTTTCGTTTCATGGGCTTGCCTGCGCACGCGCGCAGCCGGGCTTCACGCGCGCAAGCCGGTATGGAAGATTGTATGGCCCAAAATGCAACATGATTCATGTCGTATTTGCATGGGCTTATGACGCCAATTTATGAATCGGGTGCACTGGCATTGGCATGTAGACCGGCTTTACGCTTGCCATGAACCGCCATCCTGAGGCGCGCTGTGCATTGTGGCAACTGGTTACAATGGCCCTCTTACCCATCATAAGTTGGCAGGGATTCACCATGGCTGCAATTTCTACCGATCGTGGCGAGATCGACCGTTGCGCCGTCCTCGATGCCTACGGCATCCTCGATACGCCGCCGGAAAAAGCATTCGACGACGTCGTCGTCCTGCTGAGCCAGTTACTGAAAGCGCCTATTGCTGCGGTCAACCTGCTTGCAAGAACCCGGCAGTGGTTCAAGGCCGAGGTTGGCCTGAACACGCGAGAAATGCCGCTCGACGATTCCATTTGCAAGTTTGCCTTGCTCCAGCAAGACCTGATGGTGGTGCCGGACACCCGTCTCGACAGCCGCTTCCGCTGCAATCCCCTCGTCACCGGTGCGCCGGGGCTGCGCTTCTACGCGGGCGAACTGCTGAAAACGGCAGACGGCGTTCCGCTCGGTACGCTGTGCGTGCTCGACACGCAGGCCCGGCCCCAGGGCTTGAGCGAGCAGGAACGTTTCATCCTCCAGACCCTTGCCCAGCAGGTGATGAGCCAGATCGAGCTGAGGAAAGCGCTCCGCGAACAGCAAGACCTGCTGGTACGCGAGCAGGCCATTCAGGAAGAGCTGAAGCAGGAACGCGACCAGAGCCAGCGCCTGCTGCATGGCATGGACGAAGGATTCATCTTCCTCGACAGCGACTTCCGGGTCAGGCAGATCAACGCCGGCGGCCTGAAATTCGAAACCCGCGGCGCGGCCGACATCGTGGGCCTGTCGCACTGGGAGGCCTGGTCCGGCTCCGAGGCCCTGCCGCTGGCGCGCCATTATCGGCACGCGCTGGAACAGCAGATAGCGGTCAACTTTGAACAGCACTACCAGTTTCCGGACGGCCGCGGCTATTGGCTCGATATCCGCGCCTATCCCGCGGGCGGCGGCCTGGCCGTGTTCTACCGCGACATCACTGAGCGCAAACTTGCCGAAGACGCGTTGCGGGAAAGCCGGCAGCATGCCCTGGACATCGCGCGCCAGGCCGAGAACGAGCGGCGGCGCCTCGACGCGCTTCTGGAAGCGGTACCCGTCGGTATCATCGTTGCGGACGCAAAGGGGGCGGTCATCCAGGTGAATGCCGAGAATCGCAAGATCTGGGGCAGCCACCCGCTTTCCGAAAATATCGACGCGTACGGCGAATGGAAAGGCTGGTGGGCGGACGGCTCCGCGCAACATGGCCAGCCTCTTGCGCAGCACGAGTGGGCCATGAGCCGGGCTTTGGCCGGCGAGGCGGCGCCGCGCCAGATCATCGAGGTCCAGTCTTTCGATGCGGCGCACCAGCGCCGCATCGTGCTCAATTCGGGCGCCCCGATCCGCAACGAAGCGGGATCGATCATCGGCGCCGTGGTAGCCCAGATGGATATCACCGACCGCATCAAGGCCGAGGAAGCGCTGCGGCAGGCCGACCAGAGGAAAGACGAGTTCCTCGCCATGCTGGCCCATGAACTGCGCAACCCGCTGGCGCCGATCACGTCCGCCGCCGCCATCCTGGCCATGCGCCCCGGCGACGAGGCGACCGTGCGCCGTACGGGCGCGATCATCGCGCGCCAGGCCAGGCACATGACCGGGCTGATCGACGACCTGCTCGACGTCTCCCGGGTAACGCGAGGCAAGGTAGAACTCGACAATGTGGAGCTCGATGTGGGCGACGTGATCGCCGTCGCCATCGAGCAGGTGCGGCCGCTGGTCGAGCGGCACGCGCACCGGCTGGCGCTGCGCCTGCCGCCGGCGCCGTCGATCGTGCTGGGCGACCGCAAGCGGCTGGTGCAGGTGGTGACCAACCTGCTGAGCAACGCCGCCAAATACACGCCCGATGGCGGCAACATCGAGGTGGTGCTGGAATCGCACCAGGACACGGTCGTCATCCGGGTAAGCGACGATGGCATCGGCATGACGCCGGAGCTGACCGCCTGCGCATTCGACCTGTTTTCGCAGGGCACGCGCGGCCTGGATCGCAGCCAGGGCGGGCTGGGGATCGGGCTAGCGCTGGTCAAGAGCCTGTCTTCACTGCATGGCGGTTCGGTGACGGTGCAGAGCGACGGCCCAGGCATGGGCAGCGTGTTCCAGGTCACCCTGCCCCGCCTTGCCGCCACGGTGGCGCCGGTGGGCGACATTCCGCATGCCGGCAGCGAGCAGCCGGCCAAGCCATTGCGCATAGCGGTGGTGGACGACAATGAGGATGCCGCCGCCATGCTGGCCATGTTCCTTGAATCGTTTGGCCACCAGGTCCTGGTCTCGCCTGGCGCTCAGCACGCGCTCGAGCGCCTGCCGGCATTCCAGCCCGACGTCTGCTTGCTGGATATCGGCCTGCCCGGGATGAATGGCTACGACCTGGCGCGCACCCTGCGCGCCCATCCCGCCACCGCAGGGGCCATGCTGATTGCCATTACCGGCTACGCGCAGGAGAAAGACAGGCAGGACGCGCTCGCAGCGGGATTTGACGACCTGTTTGCCAAGCCGGTCGACCTGGCCTTCCTGGATGCCGCCCTGGCGCGGATAGCGCGGCGGCGGACGCTGGCGGCTTAGCGCTGCGGGGCTTCCAAGCCAGCTGGACGTCGAACCAAGGCCTGGCCCCGTGCGCGTAGCAGCACCACGCCCACCGCGCCGGCGAGCATCAACATGACCGCGATCAGTTCGGCCTGGGTCGCCTGCAGGCTGCCCAGGTGATAGGCCGGGTTCACACGGATCTGTTCGATCAGCAGGCGCTCGATTCCGGACAGGAGCAAATAGACCGAAAACAGCCAGCCGGCCTGGAACGGACGCTTGCGCAGCGCCCACAGCAGCCCGAAGCACGCGAAGGCCATCAGCGATTCGTAGACCGGCGTGGGATAGACGCCGGGCGCCGCGATCAGCTCACCGTAGATATTGTTGTCGTAGGTTTGGGCCCAGAACCAGGTCGGCAGCCAGTCCGGCTTGAGCGCCATGTTAGCCGGGACGCCCCAGTCGCCATCGCCCGATACCTGGCAGCCGATCCGGCCGATCGCATAGCCGAGCATCATGGCCGGGGCGACCGCATCGAGCATCGGGCGGATCGGCAAGTGCCAGCGCCGGACATATACCAACCCAGCCACGGTGCCGAGGATCAGGCCGCCGAATACGCTCAGTCCGGAACGGCTGAAGATCATCGACCACGGCGATGCGAAGAACTGGTCGAGGTTCTCGAGGATGTGGAACACCCGCGCACCGACGATTCCCGTGACCATGACCACCAGCGTCAGGTTGGACACCAGCTCGTGGGCAGGCTTGACGATCCATTGCTCGACGCCGTCCTTGGCCTTGACGCGCCGCCGTCCGGGCAGGATGGCGCCAAGGCTGTCCATGCGGCGCAGTTCCGCGGTGAGGCAGGAGGCCGCGACGATCATCGCGCAGGCGACCAGCAGGCCGAAGGTGGCAAGCGGCAGCGGGACGTCGTAGCCGGTGAGGGCTTTGACGACATCGCCCAGGTAGGGATAGGACATGGCCTGGCTCGTTCCTTGTCAGCCGGCGGTTGTGGTGCGCTTGGGTTTTTTTTCCTTCGGTGGCGGCATCAGTTCCGCCGTATCGACGATCAGGCGGCGCAAGGCTGCCGGGTCGTCCAGCAGTTCGTCGGCGATGGGGTAATCCTTCGCGCCGGGATAGGGCGGGCCCTGGGGCAAGTCCGGCGCCAGGGCCGTCACCGCCTTCGAGGGCTTGATGAAGACGCTGTTATCGCAGGCAAAGGCCACGACCTTGCCATCCAAGTAGAGGGCGAATTCGCCGAACAGCTTTTTGTAGGTGAGCCGGCTGCCCAGGCCTGCCGTCTCGACCACGTACTCGACGAAGCTTATATCCGTTGCCATCCTATTTCCTTAGTGTTTAGATAAACAGCGACCCGTCGACGCAGGTGATGGCATTGCCGCCGACGTGGATCGCCTTGTCCGAGATCGATAGCCGCAACGTGCCGGCGCGTCCGACCATTTCGCCTTGCGTGGCCAGGAAGTCACGACCGAATTCTCCAAGCTGGCCCGTATGGCGCAGGTAGGCCGCCACGGCGCCGGTGCCGCTGCCGCACACCGGGTCTTCGTCGATGCCATGGGCCGGTGCAAAGGCGCGCACTTCGATGCCGGCTTCGCCGCCAGCATCGTGCTGGCCGAAGATGATGACGCCCGTGTGGCGGCCCTTGACGTCCTGCGCCTTCATCCGCTGCAGGTCAGGCTCGCAGGCGAGTACCGCACGGGCGCTGGTGAGCTGGGCGACGACCCAGCGCGCGCCAACATCGACCAGGTAGGGCGCGGTGTTGACTTCCAGGTCCGCACGCAGGATGGATTCCAGCTGCACTACCTCGCCGGCATCAAGTTCGGTGAAGCCCGGCGTCGGCAGCTCGAACGAAATCCACTGCGCGCCCTCCCCTGCCTCGACCCGCAGCGTGACCAGGCCGGCGCCGCACTGCTGCACCAGGACGCCATCCTTCGCCTGCACCACGCCTGCTTCCAGCAGCGCATGCACGGTGCCGATGGTCGGATGGCCGGCGAAGGGCAGCTCGGCGCCCGGCGTGAAGATGCGGACGTGGTAGTCGGCGCCATCAGCCGTGGCTGGAAAGACGAAGGTGGTTTCCGACAGCTTGGTCCAGCTCGCGATGTGCTGCATCTGCCCGGCCGTGAGCCCGCCGGCATCGAGCACGACGGCAACCGGGTTGCCCTTGAAAGGCACGGTGGTGAATACGTCGACGGTCTTGAAGGGTAGGCGCGCCATGTCGGTTCCAGTAGGAGTTCAGCCAGGTGGCTAGTGTACCGTTACCGCGTCATATCGGCTTGTTAAGACTTGCTTAATCGGCCAGCCGCTATGCGCCACAAATGGACAGCCGGATTAACGCGCCTGTACAGTCGGCTCACCAACAACCCGAGGTGTAGACGATGCGACTGTGGCCAATGACGATCCTGATGCAACTGGCGATGTGCAGCCTGGCCGCCCATGCGCGCCCGCAGCCAGCCGCCGGCGCTGGGCGGCAGGATCCGCTTGCCACCGAGGCTGCGCCGGCGGCGCATGTAGCCATCGGCAGATACCGGAATGAGGAAGCGGTGATCCAGGCAGTACGCGAGACGCTGGCGGAGAGCCCGGGTCTGTGGATGGCGCCTTCCGGCACCGCGCTCAGCGGTGACAGCTACCAGAAGTTCGCACAACAGTTCTCAATGGCCGCGAAACCCCATTGCCTGGGTCCCGATCCGATGAAGCACCAGCCGGCCAGTACTGTGATCGGCAACAACGCCACGGGCAAGTGGAACGTTGGCGTGGGTGGGGTATTTGCGTTGCCGTTCTGGGGTGCGGCGATTTTGCGGGGGAAATGCAGTTGGGGCCGCTGAGCACAGCCGATAGGTCCAATTCGACATTCCTGTCACTATTGTCCATACCGCAGGTCTAGCATCCCAATTTTTGGTACTGCTTGCGCAGGACGAACAGGTCTTTTTGGATCGGTCCAATCACGGCGCTTGGATGCCGTTCCGCTTGTTCCAGTTTCAGGATGGCCGGTTCGAGCTGATGACATTCGCGCTGCGTTGCTGCATCCAAAGGGTGGCGTCGTACAGCAGTGGCGAACTGGGCTGCATTCATGCCAGTGAGCGGCCGGATAGATTGTGCGATCTGCTCAGAACGAACCTCGTTGCTGACGTCCCTGCCCGTCCTGGCCGAGCCGGATAGCCGGTTCACGCCTCGGGTGGGCGTAGCGTCAAGACGCTGCGCGCCGACGCATGGTTCATCCGAGTAACTGATCGTGCCTTTAATCTGACACTTGTAGATCGTGCGGTTCGGCGGTGGAAGCTGGGATTGGGACCATACCCAAGACATTGGCAAAAAGCTGCCGATGAGCGCCCACCCGACAATAAAGAAGATCGAGCGGACATGGATGGCTTTTTTCACGGTCGTCCGGCAGTGGTTGCGCCACTTCTATATACACGAGCAGGAAGCATACAATATCCTTCCAGAGCGGATTGTCGTCAATTATCACTCTCAGCATTTGCCGCACATGGCTATTGCGGCCCCATCCATTCGCCCTGCCACCACAGGAAGGCGTCCTTCTCTTGCGCGCCGGCCAGAGAAATCTGGAAGTCGTCGTCTGCGCCCTTAGGGCAGCCGCGTTGGTTCGGATTCACCACATCCAGAGGATGGCGCTCAATGGCTTTATCATCGATCACGGTGCCGTCTACGTGGTCAAGGCCCTGCGGCAGGGCGCCATCCGGCGGCAGCTGCAGAGCGCAAACGCAATCTCGGCCAATGGCAGCCAAGAGGTCGAATGCGTCAATAGAGCCGGTCTTGAACCGGACCGCAACCCGATTGCGAATCGAATCGCTGTCGGGCTGCAAGCGGTCGAAGTAGTGGGCGGCCCGGGCACCCTTCAACGGCTCATTGTGCAGATTGAAGGGAAGCGACAGCGAGATAGGTCGACCGCGTGGGGATGCGCACCAGCCGGCATCGTAGTGCAGTTCCGAGTCGCCGGAGGCGTTGACCGTCCAGCGGCCAACATACTCTCGGTTGGCCCAGAGATTGAGGGTTTGGCTGTGCGAGTGACGCCCCATGATTACCACTCCGCCGAGCTGCTGGCCGCCGAGGTCTCCCTCTCGCCGAGTTTGAGCTCCAGCCCTAGTGCCGAGCACCAGCTGAGCAGCTGTTTAACGCTGAGTTCCTCGGGATGATTCTCGAGGTGCGAGAGGCGGTTCTGGCTGACCCCGACGTAGCCTGCCAGTGTGGCCTGCGTCATTTTGTGCCGTTTGCGCGTGGTCTTGAGGAGCTGCCCCAAGTGGGACGCCGTGGAGACGGTATGGAACGTAGGCGCGGAGGACATGTGAGAATATCCGATATTCAGATATAACAATATTATCTGAAAAACAGATAAAGTCAACATGTCCGGATATCAGATAAACAGAATTTATCCGAAATGCGGATAAATTAAGCCAGCTCAAGGTAGTTTGATATCGTAAGTTGGCGGGATAGATGCTCCGGTCAACGTGACCGCTGATTCGGGCCTGCTGTGTCCGACGAAGCGGACCTTGTGCTAGCGGGATTCTCATAGAGGAACTACGGTGACGACCAGCCAGCGGCTACACCGTTCATCCCAATCAGCACGTATCCGTGAAAGTTTCGATCAGCTATCCTGATTTGGCCTTTGCCGACATGTTCCTGCACGTATGGGATCACTTGTCCCCTTGGCTTGAGGTCTCCGATCTTCCGGTTTACCTCAACGAGAATGTCATCTGCGCGAATGAACTCGCCTATCAACGCGTTGAGTACTGCACTCCGAATTGTCCCATCAGCCTCGAGCACGTTTACCCAATTCAGCGTGACCAGCTCAACCGGCGGAAAGTTTGCGGTCATCAGCTCGTGGACCCGGCGTGGATTCATCATTTTTGACTTCGAGGCGTAAGGGTAAGGAAACCGTGTCGTCATCCGTCCGTCGAAGTCAAACGTCCGCACTTGGCCGTTTTCGGACGCTCAGCTCAGCGTAGCAGTTCGCCGCAACTGAAAGATCGCATACTGTCACGAAGGGCCGGAGCCGACCTGAAGCGGATACCGGCGAGATAAACAGATCCAGCCGACTTGGAACCATATACTCATCTTCTCAGCTAACCAAAACCACATAACTGGAAAGCTAGCAGCAGCTAGGAAGAACGCAGCACCGGAGAGGCCATGGATAGGTCGTTCCGTCCTACCGTGTATCTCACGAAATCGCGTCCCAGCCAGGGAGAAATGGGCTTCGATGATCCGGTCGCACGAACCAACTCCGCGAATACGGTCGCGTAACCGGATTAGCCCAGCACTTCGTAACCCAGCTGCATCAGCCCGACCACCTGCGCCACGTTTTCCGTGCTGTCGCTGAAAGCAGCGATCAGTTCCGGGATGCTGACCACGCGCTTGTCAAGCGCATCGAGCCAGAACGTGTAGCCGGCGGCATCCGCCGCGCGGTGCAACACGTTCTGGTAGACCGCTTTGAGCAGGTCGGCATTTGCTGGGCTGTCCCCGAATTTAGTCTTGAACTCCTGCGACTTGGCCAGCTCCGCCGCCATTTGCTGCACGCCCAGGCCGGACGCCAGCTGGTGCTTCCAGAACGCCAGACCGGCGGGATCGGGCGCGCGGTCGAACACCGCCTTGTACAGGCGGAAGGCCTGCGCGGCCGTCCCCGTGGTTTCAAAGGAAATGGTCGCGTCGTTGAACATGGCCCGTTCGATGCCGACAAGCGTATCGACGCCTTCGCCGCCGGTCCGGTCGCGGGCACGCAGCGCGCCATCGACCAGCTCGAACGTGAAGTTAGCACGCGAGCCAGCGAACAGCGCGGTGTCGATTCCAACGCCTCCGGTCAGGTGGTCGTTACCGGCGCCCCCGAAGAGGAAATCGTCGCCGCGTCCGCTGCTCAAGGTGTCGTTGCCGCCGAAGCCGCTCAGCTCGTCGGCGCCCAAGTCCGCATCGATCTTGTTATCCAGGTTGTCGCCACGCAGGTAGTCGCCGGCGTCGCTGTCGACGGTGAACGCCACATAGCCTCGCAAGTCGGCAACACTGACCGTCCTGTCGCTGAACCGGACGAACTCGATGCCCTTGAAATGCGTATCCGATCCGACCACCAGCCATTCCTTGGTCGGCGCGGTGAACGCGAACGGGCCCGAGCCCTTGGCAGTCAACGACGCGCTGGCGCTTGACACCGAGGGGAGCCACAGCGTATCAATGCCGGTTCCGCCGTCCACCCGCGCCAGGCTGCCCGATCCGTAGGCGGTCTTGATCACGTCCCACCCATCGCCGCCATAGAGATAGTTTGTCTGGTAGGGCACGCTTGACTCGATCAAGTCGTTACCGGCCCCGCCCCAGAACCCGGTGTGGACGCCCTGGAACGCGTCGCGGACGAAATGGTCGTTGCCGGCCGTACCTTTCGAATTGTCGACGTCGCGCCGGATCGAGAGGTCGGCATTGGCGAACACTGGGGAGTGCTGGGCGTACGCCTGCACGTAGATGCGGCCGGTTTCGGCCGCCACGAACCCGGTTGTGATGCTGTTGAGCGAGTATCGGTTGCTGCCATTCGAAACCGATAGCTCGAAACCCGCGGCGTCGTAGACCGTGATCGACGGCGCCCAGTATGCCTTGGAGGAAAACTCGTACAGTTCACCGGCAACCACGTCAATTGCGTAGAGTCCGCCAACCATGGTCGCGGACAGATCCCAGTTCTCGATGAAGCCCGGCGCATGCTGGATGGTCGCGACGAATGGTTTCCACACCGTCACCAGCGCTATGTCGGCCTTGGCGATCTGCTGGGGCGTCAGCCTGTAGTTGTAGTCAATTTCTTGCGGAAACGGCAGGTAGATGGACATGAGGAGGATGACGGTGACGGGTGGAGTAGAGGGAAATTGACACTTTGCATCGAAGATTCTTGGTTGTCAATCGATGAATACTGGAAATCTCGGTGCGGTGCGCGCCATCGCATGGCGGTATCACCTGTCGCGCTCGATCGGCGACACGGTCGAGCGGATGCTTGCCGCCGCCCTGGCACGTGGCCAGAGCGGCGCCTGCCCGCCAGCCGCCGTACGTTAAAATAAAAATGCCACTGCTTGTGCAGTGAAAGTGCCACAGTAACCGCAACCACCACCAGCCGCGATTGCCTAGGGAGGGTCCGCAATCGACCCAAAGCCGACGTCCGCAGATAGGCAGAAGCCCATGAGCTCCGCCTGCCCCTAAGCTGCAGCTATTTGCCGCGACTAAGAGGGCGCCATGGTAGCCGCTGGCGTACGCCCCCTGATGCTGGACGGTGAGCGCCTGGTCAAGCGCCTTAGGACCTACCCGCAGATCGTCCGGGAAGTCTCATGAGCGAGTTGGTAACGGTCTACCGTGGTCAGACAGTCCGCACGGTACTGGAACTTGACCCGCCCACCGGGCGAAAATGGCGAACAAGCCTCGGATTGGTTCCCACTATGCATCTGAGCCGTCGAACGTCTCTAAGTGAATGTCCGCATGGTTGGCATCGATTCAAGTTAAGCCTCTCAAGTGAACAAAGCCGTCGCGAAATATTTCGTGCAGTGATAAATTAGCAATGTCATAATGCAAACACGAAATTTCACTTGAATATTGGGGACTAATCCGATGAAAGATCGACGCAATTTTTTGCTAGGTGCTACTGGTGCGATTGGCGCCGCAGCCGTTACTTCGGGGGCCGCATCCGCAGCGGCAAGAAACAAATCCCTTCCACAAATAAAAAGTGCAAAAGGCAGCGACTTTCGGACGATCCGTGAAGAATTGACTAAGTCTTTTGTTGAAGAGGATAAGGATCTCCGCAAGTGGCTACAAGTTTTTGATAAAGACGTGGCTAGTCTTTCTTCGATTGCGGTACGAACGGCTGGACAAAATTGGAACAAGATTGCAGCCAAAGGTGAACCAAAATTCGACCCGAGGCAAGTAGAGCAGAATTTGTCGATCGCCAGTTCGTTGCTTGACGACGCACTTAGATTTCGGAATGAGCTCGCCGCGTTAGAAATTGCGGCTGTGAATGAGGGCCTGCACTATCAGCAAGGACTGCAATCCTTGCAAGTAGCTGAATATGTCATCGCCAACAGCTCATCGGAACCGGCTGCTGAAGCTTTATCCGAAGCTTATCGAATCGCAGCGGGAGTGGAAAACAAAAAAACCGTCGAAAGTGAACGCACGCTAGCCGATGCCGATGCTGCAAAAAATTTCGCCAACTTCAACGCGGTACAACATGATGCTGCGTTGTCGAATATGGTTATCGCAAGGAATAGCTTAAGCGCGCACAAAGCTGAACTTCTCCAACAAGGAAGTGCGAAAAACTTTAAAGAACGTTACTTACGACTACTTCCGTACTACATGGAGAGCTTGGGTGAAGCGTACCAGCGTAGTTATGCTGCGTCCCTTGCATTTACCGAACTGTACGGCCCCAACTCGGAACTCGAACTATTTACTTCGGATACCACGGACGACACTATTCGGAAGTGGTCGGAGAAACAGTTTTTGCTATCACCCTACCGGGAAAAGATTCTTGCAGAATTCAGTCAAGAGCAGGTTACTGCAGGCGACGTCGTTGACGCGCTTGTCGCTTGGTGCAGGAATTCGATCGATTTGATGGAGGCGGCCGCGCAGCACGAGACGGAGTTCACCGTTCTTATACCTTTACGCCAAGAAATTCTTGCCAACCTCGACGGCACACGAAAACCGCTGGTGTCGGCCGCTCAATACACAACAGCCCTAGATGATGGATCGGGCATCTTTGAGTTTAAGCTTACTAAGGAAATGTTGTTCGAGGACTACGGAGGCGAGATATTGGACTTGGATCGCGTTCGGATGATTGGAGTCGGCTTGCTCGTCAGTATGGCCACACCTGGCGAGGAGGCCGTTTTGCAGGTGTATAGTGGAAGAATCACCGTCGCTTCGCTTTCAGTGGCGGGAGCTCCTATTTTTAAACGTCCCCCAGTCACAATCGGTCGCATCAAGCTGGCATCCCAGTCGGGACCAAGCAATGATAGTGACTTAGTATATTCGGACGCCATTCATAACCTTAAACCTGACACGCTATGGAAAATTCGAATTTCCCAAAGGAGTATTCGAGCCCGGCCCCAAGCTATTTTGGCCGCGGCAAAGCGCAGTAAGATTGACGAAGTGTTACTAGCAATTCGCATTCGTGCTTTCATTAAATCGATATAGGCCGGGAGCGAGATAATGAGAATGAAACGAATAATTCGTCCGGGCGGACCGTTGGCAACGGGCCTGTTCTTGGAGGGTGCGCGATCAGGGAATTCGACCGATCGAACGTTGCAAGGCCTCACTTCCATCGGCCTGGGATCCATCATGTTGATTGGAGGTTGCGTTGTGGTGGGGACTGCCACAGGCTTTCCTCTCATCTTGGGCGCAATCTCGCTTAGCGCATCAATGGTGCATATTTTTTCTGGAAATTTATATTTGTCGAATAATATTGGTCAAGAACAATTTGACAAGATCAGCTTTGCGCAGGACCTGATCACTGATCCGTTTTACTCGGCTGTATACGTTGGTTACCGGGCTTTTCGAAGAGAGCACCATCAGAGCCACGAAGCTGCCGAGTTCGTATCGCTCTTCATCAATGGCATATCAGTCGCGCGTAGCTGGCGAGAGTTACGGAATTCCGGTGAGGCGTTTTCGGTCGCGCAGGAATATGAACTAGGATCTTTTCTTGCTAAGTCAACGGCCGCGTTCGACCCGGCCCCACCAGTACAGAAGCAAATTAGCGTTGTGCGTACAAATGAACCGCGACCGGAATCTGATCAGCATCGTAGTTCAGCACGCCAGGCACAACAGGAGATGCTCAGCTCGCGGAGTCCTCCTGCTAGTGAAGCGCTTAGCGGGAGACAGCTTGGTGAACATAAAGCCGGTAAGGGAGAACTTGGCGCGCAAGATGGCAATCGCCGCAACGGCAAGGGAATTCCAGAGTATGATTCCTCTACTATGGGAAAGCTATTGAACGTCGGAAAGCCAAAGCTTAATTAGGAGAAACCTAACCCCTTCCTTGATGGAAATTCAAACGGCTGGCCGAAACCGGTCGTTGAGCTAAGCATAGCAGGTTGCCAGGGCCGAAAATCGCGGACTTTCACGAAGGACCGGATTCGACCC
>NZ_FOLD01000007.1 GCF_900112225.1 Massilia yuzhufengensis
TACCTGGGCTGGCGCAGGGCGCTCGATGGCGGGCGCGTCACGTCTGCCGAGGGATTGCTGCGCCTGGCAATCAAACCCATCCATAGCAAAGGGTGACAGCGCCTAAGAAATTGGGTCCCGGCCTGCGCCGGGACGACGGCTCTACTTTCGCAGGCCACAACTGCTACCGTGGCCTGCAAACTCTTCCTTCCCAACCGAAAACCGCCATTTCCCCACCCGGGCTAGGATAGTGTTCGTTCATTAACCTGGCCTGCCCTGCAGCCGGACGCCGCGGGCAGTCCTCTTCTACCAACTGGAAAGGATCACGACATGGCAATCAGACTCCGCAGACTCCACGACCAGGTCATGGTCATCACAGGCGCCACCAGTGGCATCGGGCTGACCACTGCCCGCATGGCTGCCGCACGCGGTGCGCGCCTGGTGCTGGCCGCACGCAGCAAGGACGCCCTCGCCGAACTGGCGGACGAATTGCGCGCTCGCGGCGTGCAGGTCGAGACCGTGGCGGCCGACGTCGGAGAGATCGATGACGTCGAGCGCATCGGCGCACAAGCGATCGACCGCTTCGGCCGCATCGACACCTGGGTCAACAACGCCGGCATCTCGATCTTCGGCCGCCTGGAAGAAATCGCGCCGGAAGACCATCAGCGCCTGTTCCAGACCAATTTCTGGGGCACCGTGAACGGTTCGCTGGAAGCGGTGCGGCGCATGAAGCACCGGGGTGGCGGCGCCATCATCAACGTGGGCAGCGAAGTGTCCGAGCGCTCGATCCCGATGCAGGGCATGTACGCCTCGTCCAAGCATGCGGTAAAGGGGTTTACGGATGCGCTGCGGATGGAACTTGAGAAAGAAGGGGCGCCGCTGCAGGTGACCCTGGTCAAGCCGGCGGCGATCGATACGATGTTCGCGGTGCACGCGAAAAACTACATGGAGCGGGAACCGGCCCTGCCGCCGCCGGTCTATGCGCCGGAAGTCGTGGCCGACGCCATCTTGTATTGTGCGGAGAACCCGAAGCGCGAAGCCTATGCGGGCGGCGCCTCGAAGATGATCGCGGCCGGCTCGAAGCTGATGCCGCGCATGTTTGACCGCTACATGAACGCCACCATGTTCAAGCAGCAGAAGTCGGATGTGCCCACTGCGCCGAACCGCCGCGACGCCCTGTACAAACCGGACCCGTCGAGCGAACTGCGCCAGCGCCAGGGCATGCCGCAGAACGTGCATGAGACCAGCATCTACACGAAGACGAGCCTGCGCGCGTCCCCGTTGATGACCGCCCTGGTGGGCGGCGGCGCCTTATTTGCGGCCTTCACCCTGTCCCGGCGGCTGACTCGATAGGAAGTCCGTGTCCTCCTCGGTCAGTGGCAGATCGGGGATGGACACGATCTGGTCGGTGTCGATATCGGCGCCGTCCCGCGAGACAGTGTCGCGCCCGGCGGCGGCGCGTTCGCCAGTGCCGCCCATGTCGCTGTCGCCCGAGAAATTGGCGTCGCCGACGTCTGGCCCGGCGGTGCCGCCGGCGTGGCTGGCTTCGAGGTCGGAAGTGGTGCCGCGGTCGAAGTCGAGGGTTTGTTCCGGATCAATCGCATCGGAAAAACCAGGACCGCCGACGACGTCGCTGCCGGTATCGGAAATGTCGCTGGGACCGAGTGCATCGATGCCATGGCCCTTGCCGAGACTGCGGTCCGGGCCCTCTGGGAAGTTATCGGGATCAAGTGTGCTTGCGCCTGTCATGTTGCTCTCCTAAACGTGTTTGCCATAGGAACAGGCTACCGTTTTTTGCAACATCGCGTCGCCCCGCACGGACGGGGCCCGCGTCTCAGAACGCGCGCCGCATCCCGATGTTGATCGCGCTACCGCCGCCGGTCTTCACGCTGGCGTTCTGGATGCCGCTCAGGTGCCGGATATTCGAATACGCGGCGTAGAAATCCATGCTGCGCGAGACCGAATAGGTGGCGCCGATGGCCATCTGGCGCGCGTCTCGGTTGGCCGGGTCGCGGTCGTTCTTGCGGATGTAGGAAGCCAGCAGCGTGGTGCAGCGGCTCAGCGGCACCGCTACCCCGGCCAGCACGTCGCGGCTGTCGGTCGAGGCGATGGTGGTGATGCCGGCGCCGTAGGGGTTGTCCGGATTGAACAGCGGCGAGCTGCCCCAGCCGCGGCTGGCGCTGTAGGCAGCGTAGGCCGTGCCCCAGCCGAAGCGCATGTTGGCGGCGATGATGGAATTCTTGGCCGCCATGCTGATCCCGACCTGGTCGTAGCGGGTGATCTTGGCGACGTTGCGGTTCTGGTGGGCGGCGCGGATATTGATCGGGCCGGCATTGAAGCCGACCGTCATGCCCCAGGCGCGTCCGGACGGCGAGCCATCGACGTCGCCCTTGCCCCAGGACGAACCGGCGCTGAAGCCGTTGTACTGGCTCTGGTAGGTGACGCTGTCGTCCGTGCGGCGGGCGCCGGCGGCGCCGCTGCCACTGCCGGCCAGGCCGCCGTGGAACGGGTCGCCGACATCGGTAAGCGCCAGGAATTCCAGGCTGTACTGGCGGCCCACGGTGAGCGCCTCGTGCTCGTGGGCGCGGCGCAGGTCGGCTTCGTGGCTGGTTTCCAGCGTGAAAATCGCCGGACCGTCGCCGACGCGGCTGCCTGCCGCGCCCGCGTGCGCAGCCTTGCCGCCGGCTTCACCTGACGGCGTTGCGCACCCACTGGTGCAACGCGTTTCCTTGGCCACCCCGGCATTGGCGCTCCTGCTCGGAGCCCCGGTATTCTGTGCCGAGGCGCAAGCCGCACTCGCTCCGAGCACAGCACATGCGACGATGGACATCTTCATGGCGTCATTCCCTCTCTGATGCCAAGTGTTCGCTTTTCCGGCGAGCTGATCTGTCTATTACTTCACATAAAACAGCAGCTGCTGCCAAAAATGAGGGCATTGCGGCCGGTGAAGCCTGGCCCTCTGGCCGAACTTTACCGCATACCTAAGGTTCTACACCGTAGAATGAGCGGGCACAAGAGGCTTTCACAATAACCAGGAGACCTGATGAATCCGGCTGCACGCTCGCTATCCACCCTTGCCCTGGCGTTCTGCGCCGCTTTCGCTCCCCTGCCCGCGCTTGCCCAGCAGGGCGCCGCTGCACCGATGGCGCATGTTGCGTGGTCGAAAAATGCGAATATCTATGAAGTGAATATTCGCCAGTACACGAAGGAAGGGACCTTCAATGCCTTCGCGGCCCACCTCCCGCGGCTGCGCAAGATGGGCGTGGACATCCTGTGGCTGATGCCGGTGCAGCCGATCGGCGTCAAGAACCGCAAGGGCACGCTCGGCAGTTACTACGCGGTGCGCGACTACACTGCCGTGAACCCGGAATTCGGCAGCATGGACGACTTCAAGCGCCTGGTGAAGCAGGCGCAGGGCCTGGGCATGCGCGTCATCCTCGACTGGGTCGCCAACCACACCGCGTTTGACAACCCGTGGACCGTCCAGCACAAGGACTGGTACCTGAAGGACGCCAAGGGCGAGATCTTCCCGGTCACCTATACCGAAGGCGCCGAGCCGGAATACTGGACCGACGTGACAGGCCTGGACTGGAAGCAGCCGGCCCTGTGGAAAGGCATGACCGAGGCCATGGCCTTCTGGGTGCGAGAAACCGGCATCGACGGCTTCCGCTGCGACGTGGCGGCCAAGGTGCCCACCGCGTTCTGGGAAGGGGCGCGGGTCGAGCTGGAGAAGATCAAGCCGGTATTCATGCTGGCCGAAGCCTGGCAGCCCGAGCTCCACACGCGCGCCTTCGACATGACCTATGGCTGGGACACGGTGACAGTCTTCAAGGACATCGCCAAGGGCAAGGCCGACGCCCGCACCCTGCGCACGCTGTTCGAGAAGCCGCCGGTGGCCTATCCCGACCACGCCTACCGCATGCGCTTCACCAGCAACCACGACGAGAACTCCTGGCACGGCAGCGACAAGGAACACTACGGCCAGGCCTTCAAGGCCATGGCGGTACTGGCGGCGACGCTGCCAGGCATGCCCCTGATTTACGGCGGACAGGAGGCGGGGCTGGACAAGCGGATCGAATTCTTTGAAAAGGACCCGATCGCGTGGAAGGGATATCCGAACGCGGACTTCTATACCTGGCTGCTCAAGCTCAAGCACGACAACCCGGCGCTGTGGAATGGGCAGTATGGCGGGCCGCTGAAGGTGCTGGAAACGGGCAACGACAAGGTGTTCGCGTTCCGGCGCGAGAAGGAGGGCAATGCGGTGACGGTGCGGGTGAATTTGACGGGGGTGGAGCAGCGCTTTGCGCTGGCCGGCGGGAAGCAGGAGTCGCTCGGGGCGTGGGCGTATGGGGTGACGGCGCCGGCGAAATGAGGACCTCTGTTCTGTTGCCAACCGCAAGACCGTCGTACGCGCCACTGGCGCCTACGACGGGGTGAGATTAGCGACTGTGGTTACCGCCGCAATCCCGCAAACCCCATCGGCTCCCACTCCCTCAACGCCAGCAACAACCCCGTCCCGCGCCGTTGAGGCAGCGGCGCGGCCAGGCTTTCCTCGTGAAGCTGCGCAAAGCGCGCGCGCAGCTGCCGCAATTCTCCCTGCAGCTTCGCACGCGCACTCTCGGTCAGCATCCCGTGCACGAAGTCCAGCGCGTCGCCCGGCTGCCCGAACGCGCTGTCGATAAATTCCGGCATCCCCTGCTCCCGGAAATAGGAACGGATCGGCCCACCCGGCAGCCAGTCGAAATCGCGCGCAACGTTCAGGCGGATCCGGTTCCCGGGCAGAAGCGTGATCAACTCAAGCCTGTCCAAGCGCAGCAACTGCTGCACGCATTCGGCCTCGGTGAGCCGGTAGGCCTGC
Organism: Massilia yuzhufengensis; assembly: GCF_900112225.1. Lineage (GTDB taxonomy): Bacteria > Pseudomonadota > Gammaproteobacteria > Burkholderiales > Burkholderiaceae_D > Telluria > Telluria yuzhufengensis. Next base: position 4,838 of record NZ_FOLD01000007.1, read on the forward strand.
AGCATCTCGGCCATGGTCCAGTGGTTCAGCGCGCACACCGCCACCAGCAGCAGGCGCAGGTCGGACACCAGTTCGCGTTCCTGCGCCGGGCTCAAGGTGCGCAGGCGCTGGTGGCCCTGGCCGGCTTCCTGGGCCAGTTCGGCCAGCGTGAGGCCCAGCAGGCCGCAGATCTCGACCAGGCGGTCGAGCGTGAACTGCTCGGTGGCGAACAGGCGCTTGACGCTCGGTTCGGACAGGTCGAGCGCCTCGGCGACGTCGCGGTAGGTCTTGCCTTGCTGTTTGAGCTCGCGCTTGAGCGTGGCGATGAGTTGGGAGATCTCGGACATGCGGCGATGGTAGCAGCCGCCCTGCCCCGTGGGCAAGCTAGAGCGCGGCGGCCAGCGCCACGCCGTTCTTGCCGGTGCGCTTGACCGCGTACATCGCGTGGTCGGCGCGCGCCAGCCAGGCGTCGACATCGGGCAGGTCTTCCGGGCGGTGCAGTGCGATGCCGATGCTGGCTCCGCCCCGCACGCTGGCGCGGTGCAGCAGGAAGGGTTCATTGAGCACCCCGAGCAGCTTGCGCGCGGTCTCTTCGGCGTGGGCGGCGTCGGTCAGCATCTCCAGTACCACCACGAACTCGTCGCCGGCCAGGCGCGCCACCATGTCGGTCTTGCGCACGCCCTGCAGCAGGCGGGCGCCGAACTGGCGCAGCAGCTCGTCGCCCTCTTCGTGGCCATGGCTGTCGTTGACGGCCTTGAAGCCGTCCATGTCGAGGAACAGCAGCGCGCACGGACGGCCGACGCGGCGCGCGCGGTTCATCGCCTCGGGCAGCGCTTCGAGCAGCGCGCGCCGGTTCGGCAGACCGGTGAGCACGTCGCGCAGCAGCAGCGCCTGCAGCTCCGCGGTGCGTTCGGCCACGGCCGCTTCCAGGCCTTCGTTCAGCGCCAGCAATGCGTGGCGGTGCGCGGTCTCGCTGCGCACCAGGTCGCGCATGGTGGCCGACAGGATCTGCGTTTCCAGGAAGCCGTCCACCTGCGGGATCGGCGGCGGTTCCTGGCCGGCGTTGGTGGCGGCCGTCACGCGTTCGATCGCTTCGCGCAGTTCGGCTATCGGGCGCGTGAGCCGGCGCGCCGCCAGCGCCGCGGCGCCGGCCAGCAGCAGCGCGAGCAGCGCGCTCCAGGCCAGCATGCGGTGCTTCAGGTCGACCGTGCCCTCCATCGCGCGGTCTTCGGTCTGGCGCACCAGCACCGTCCAGCGCAGCGAGCTGGCGTCGAGCATGTCGCCGGTCTGGCTGTAGCCGGTGAGGTAGGCGCGCCCGTCGGGCCAGACTTCGCGCAGCGAGCCGGTCATGCCCTTTTGCGCCAGGCGCAGGCTGGTGGTGTCGACCCTGCTCTCGACCAGGGACTGGGGGCCGAGCATCACGGTGCCGTCGTCGCGGATCACGATGATCTCGGCGCCGTATTCGCGCAGCGCCGGCGTGAGCAGCTTGCGCGCATGGACACGCGCCCATTCCCAGCTCAGGTGCAGGCCCAGCACGCCGGTCGGGTTGCCGGCCAGGTCGACGATCGGGCCGGACGCATCGACGAAGCGCCACGGGTCGGGCCTGCGCGGCAGGATTTTCTCGAGCAGGACGGCGGGGTGGTAGTCCGAGGCGTGCACGCCGCGCATGCCCGCGGTGAACCACGGGCGCTTGGCGACGTTGGCGCCTTCCAGCATGCTGCCGGTCGACGCAGTGACCTTGCCATCGAGGTCGGCGATGCCGATCCAGGCGTAGTCGGGGAAGGTGCGCTGCAGGCTTTCGAGCACGGTGCGCGCTTCCCTGGTGTCGCGCGCATGGCGGATCTGCGGCAGTTCGGCCAGCAGGCGGGTGTCGCCCAGCGCCTTTTCGATGACGCGGTTGAGCGAATCGCGCATCTGCCACGACAGCTGCTGCAGGCGCAGCTGCGCTTCCTCGCGCGCCTGGCGCACCGCGAAATGGTTCACCAGCGCCATCTGCAGGGCGACAGTCAGCGCAACCGTCGCACAGACGGCCAGGGTCACCAGGGTAGAGAGCCGCAGTTTGCCGGGGAAGCTGTTCATGAACTGCTCATCACTTTATAAAATAGTCGCACATTGTAACGACCTTCCTGCCCATAGCTAAATACAAATAGGCATCATTCGTTGCGTATCAGGCAAATTTCATGGTGTTTGCAACGCGACGATGGCGGGGTCGCGGCGGTATACCATTGAGGCGCATATCCACCCGACCGGAGTCATCGATGAAACCAGCCGCCTGCCTGTTCGCCACCCTGCTCGCCGGATGTGCGGCCGCGCCGCCCCCGGTCACCGTCCTTCCTGACGACGAAGTAAGCCGCTTGATGGCGCGTGAAAACGTGCAGGGCCTGGGCCTGGCGGTGATCGCGCGCGGGCAGGTGGTCAGCGTGAAGGCCTACGGCCAGCGCAACGTCGAACGCGGCCTGCCCCTGACGCCACACACGGTGATGTACGGCGCCTCGCTGACCAAGGCGGCTTTCGCGTACATGCTGCTGCAGCTGGTGGATGAAGGAAAGCTCGACCTCGACGCCTCCGTCGCCACCCTGCTGCCCCAGCCGCTGCCCGCCTACACCAAGCCGGACGACTACGCCGACCTGGCGGGCGACGAACGCTGGCGCAAGCTGACGCCGCGCATCCTGCTCACCCATTCGACGGGCTTTGCCAACTTCCGCTGGCTGGAACCGGACCGCAAGCTGCGCTTCCACTACGACCCGGGCGCGCGCTACGGCTATTCGGGCGAAGGCTTCTACATCCTGCAGCTGATCGTCGAACGTGGGCTGGGCCTGGATACGGGCAAGGAAATGCAGCGCCGCGTGTTCGACCGCTTCGGCATGCGCAACACCAGCATGCAATGGCGGCCCGACTTCGCCGCCAACCTCGCCGATGGCTACACACAAGAGGGCAAATTCGTGCCGCACGACGAGCGTAGCCGGACCAGCGCGGCCGGGTCGATGGACACCACCATCGACGACCAGGCGCGCCTGTGGGCAGGCGTGATGCGTGGAGAAGAACTGAGCGCGGCGTCGCGCGCGATGATGGTCAAGGCCCAGCTGCCGATTACCTCGAACAACCAGTTCCCGACGCTGTTGCCCGGCCAGGTGGCCTGGCCGCAGTCGCTGGCCGCTGGCCTGGGCGTGGTCACTTTCCGCGACCGCAGCGGGCCGGCGTGGTTCAAGGGGGGCCACAACGACAGTACCGGCAACATGGTGCTGTGCCTGGAGCGCGGCCAGCGCTGCGTGGTCATGCTGGCCAACGACGTGCGCGCCGAACGGATCTATCCCGAACTGGCGCGGCGCGTGCTGGGGGACACGGACATGCCGTGGCAGTGGGAGTACGGGTGGTACCAGCCCTAGGGCTCAGTTACCGAAATAGCGTCCGGGACGGTGCCAGGCCATGACCATGCTGCTCATGGCGATCGCGCTCAGCGACGACCAGCCCACCAGCACCGGCTCGACGATCGCCAGCGCCGCCAGCAGGATCACCGCGTCGATCAGCACCTGGGTGCGGCCGGCGTTGATGCCGTACTTCTTCTGCAGCCACAAGGTGACGATACCGGTGCCGCCCACGCCGGCGCCATGCCGCGCCAGCGCCAGGATGCCCATGCCGCAGAAGGTGCCGCCGCCGAGGGCCGCCACCATCGGGTCCACGTGGCCGATGACGAGGCCATTCGGGATCAGCTTCAGCAAGGTCATGATCAGGACGCTGCCGACCAGGGACTTCGCCGTGAAGCGCCAGCCCATGAACAGGTAGCCGAACAGGAAGAACGGCAGGTTGATCAGCATGAACAGCAGGCCGACCGAGTGCCCGGTGGTGTAGGAGGCCAGCAGCGAGATGCCGGCCACGCCGCCCGTGATCAGGCCGGCCGCCTGCAGTAGCAGGACACCCATGACGACAAACAGGACGCCGACGGCGATGCCGTAGGTATCGTCCAGGAAGGAATGCGGCTTGACGGACACCTGGCGGTTCCCCTGTACGGTTTGCGGCTGCAAGGCGCCATGCATCATCGCCCTGCCTCCGTGGCACGGACGGATGAAGACGCGGCGCACATGGTGCGCCGGGAAGACAGTGGGCCGAGCAGGCGTGGATGCGTCATTTTCCTCGTGGTTCTCAGGGTCACAACTGACGGGAACGTGGGTGGTATAGCAGGGAACAGGCACGCATTATTACGCATGTTGCAGCGCAATGTAAGTGCGTGTGTGTGCATGTCGGTTATACGAAATTTGTATAACTCAGGTGTCGGCTGTGCTTGATGGACTGGTGCTGGCACACCAACGGAACACCACCTCCTTCCGCCCGTCGTAGGCGCCACTGGCGCCTACGACTTCCGGCAAAGGCCGGAACCCAATCTTGCGTGCGTTATCGCCAACGATTGATTAATTGGTTGCGCAACGGACTTGGGTTCCGGCCTGCGCCGGAACGACGTGTATCTGGCTTACTTGTACAACACCTCCGGCAGCCACAGTCCAATCGCCGGGAACATATACAGCAGGATAATCCCCAGGATCTGGATCCCCATGAACGGCAGCATGCCCAGGAAGATCTGGTTCAAGGTCACGTGGGGCGGCGACACGCCTTTCAGGTAAAACGCCGACATCGCCACCGGCGGCGACAGGAAGGCCGTCTGCAAATTCATGGCCACCAGCAGCCCGAAGAACAGCGGGTCGATATTGAAATGCGCCAGCAGCGGCACGAAGATCGGCATGAAGATCACGATGATCTCGGTCCACTCCAGCGGCCAGCCGAGCAGGAAGATCACCACCTGCGCCAGGATCATGAACTGCACGGGCGTGAGGTCCATGCCCAGCACCCACGCGTTGATGATCTCCTGCCCGCCCAGCAGCGCGAATGCGGCCGAGAAGATGCTCGACCCGACGAACAGCCAGCACACCATGGCCGTGGTCTTGGCCGTGAGGTGGGCCGATTCGCGCAGCAGGTTGAAGTTGAACCTGCGGTACGCAATCGCCAGGATCAGCCCGCCGAACGCCCCCATCGCCGCCGCCTCGGTCGGCGTCGCCAGCCCGAACACGATACTGCCCAGCACTGCCAGGATCATGATCGCCAGCGGGAACAGCGAACCGAGCAGCATCTTGAAGATCTCGAGCCGCGCGAAGCTGAAGTACAGGTAGAACACGCCCAGCGCCACGACGCCGATCGCCAGCACGATCCAGTAGGAGCGCGACGCCGGCTTGGCCACCGGATCGCTCGGCGCGACCGGCACGGCAAGTGTGGACGGTTCGGTGGCCACTGCAACCGGCGCCGGAGCCGCGGCGGGCGCCGCCTCGCCTTCCACCGGTGGCTCGGCCAGGTCGCCCTCCGCGGGCGGCTCCTGCAGCCCGCCGGCGTCGCCGGCGGCGGAATCGACATCCTGCTGCGCGCTCATCTCGACCAGTTCGGTGGGCGCGGCTTCCGGCGCGGTGGCCATCCGGTAGGCCAGGCCCATGACGGCCACGAAGGCCAGCGCCGGCAGCAGCGCCACGAACAGGTGCGATACCAGCGTGCGGCTCGGGACATTGGCCGCGCGCGGCCCCTTGATGGCGCGCACCAGGCCCGGCACCGCGGTCTTGTTGTAGGCGCCGGGAATCGCCTGGGCAAAGGCTGGCAGCGCCACCACCCGCTCCTCGGCCGCCAGCGGCGGCGCCATCGAGGGCTTGAGCTTGGCGATGAGAATAACGTAAGCCAAATAGAGCAGAGCGAGCATGATCCCCGGGAACAAGGCGCCCGCATACAGCTTGACCACCGACACCCCGGCCGTCGCCCCATACACGATCAGCAGCACCGACGGCGGGATCAGGATGCCCAGGCAGCCGCCGGCCGTGATGGCGCCGGCCGACAGCTGGGTGCTGTAGCCGGCCTTGAGCATGGCCGGCAACGCCAGCAGGCCCATCAGCGTGACCACCGCGCCGACGATGCCGGTGGCGGTGGCGAAGATGGCGCAGGTGACGATGGTGGCCACCGCCAGCGAGCCGGGCACACGCGCCATGGCAATGTGCAGGCTCTTGAACAGCCGCTCGATCAGGTTGGCGCGTTCGACCAGGTAGCCCATGAAGATGAACAGCGGGATCGAGATCAGCACGTCGTTGGCCATGACCGAATAGGCGCGCTGCACCATCAGGTCGAGCGTGAGCTGGGTGGCTTGTGAAGGGTCACTGCTGTGGAAGGCGAACCACGCGAACATCATGCCCATGCCCATGAGCGTAAAGGCGGTCGGGAAGCCGAGCATGATGGCCACCACCACCAGCGCCAGCATCAACAGGCCCAGGTGCCCGTTGCTCATGTCGGCGGGCGCCGGCATCAGCGCGAACAGGGCGACGACGATCGCGATGAGGATGGACAGGCCGAACCAGATTTCTTTTCTCATTTCGCACGCACCTCGTCCGACTGCACCATGGCCTTGAGTTTGTCGACATCGACTTCCTCCACGTCCGGTTCGCGCGCGGGCCATGCGCCATTGCGCAGGCAGACCACGCAGCGCACGATCTCCACGCAACCCTGCAGCAGCAGCAGGATGCCGGCGAAGGGAATCACCATCTTGAATGGGTACAGCGGCGGGCCGTTGGCGGTGAGGGTGGAATGCTCGCGGATGGCGAGCGATTCGGCGGCGTAGGTATAGCCGGCCCACACCAGGGCCACCACGCCGGGGATGAAGAACACGATATAGAGCAGCAGGTCCAGGCCGGCCTGCAGGCGCGGCGGGAAGAAGCTGTACAGCACGTCGCCGCGCACGTGGCCGTTCTTGGCCAGCGTGTAGGCGCCGGCCATCATGAAGGCGGCGCCGTACATCATGATCATCAGGTCGAAAGCCCAGGGATTGGGGGTGTTCAGGGCGTAGCGCGCGAAGACTTCCCAGGTGATGAGGAAAGTAAGCGCGACGATCAGCCACGAAAAAGCCTGGCCGACCAGGCTGCTGATCCGGTCGACGAAAAACAAAATACTCTGCATTGAGCTGCTCCTGCTGGCGGAACACTGCTATCTCTTTGTGCGGATAGCGCATGACTTGCATTGGAGTCTGCTTGACTGAATCGCGCGTGCGGATGGTCAGGCCACACGACGAGTCCCGCTCCGCCTGCCCGTCGTACGCGCCACTGGCGCCTACGACTTCCCGCGAAGGCGGGAACCCAATTTTGTGTGCGTCGCGCCAACCGAAGATGGAATCGGCTGTTCAACGAACTTGGGTCCCGGCCCGCGCGGGGACGACGTGCCATGGCAGCAGGACTGGCGTGTGAAGCGACCGTCCGCGGGCTATCCGGTCCAGCCAGACAGAACGCTGCTTACGCCTTCTTGGGCGCTGGCGCCTTGCGGCCGAAGTAGTGGTTGTAGGCCATGCGGCGCGGGTTGTTGGTGTCCATGTCCCACTTCATCGCGCGTTCGGCGAAGGCGCGCATCGACGCTTCCACTTTCTTGAACAGCGGGTTGTCGGCGCCTTTCTTGGCCACCACCTCGTCCCACACCGCCAGCTGCGCCTGCAGCACCGCGTCCGGCGTCTTGTAGAACTTCACGCCATCCTTGGCCTGCATGTCGCGGTAGTCCTTGGAATAGCGGTCGACCGCCTTCCAGGACATGTCGGACGATGCCGCCTCCACCGCGTTCTCGATGATCGATTTCATCTTGGCCGGCAGCGCGTTGTATTTGGTCTTGTTGAAGGTGATCTCGAACTGCTCCGAGCTCTGGTGGAAGCTTTGCAGCATGCAGATTTTTGAAACGTCCGGGAAGCCGAGCAGGCGGTCGGAGCTGGCGTTGTTGAATTCGGCGCCGTCCAGCAGGCCGCGGTCCATCGCCGGCACGATCTCGCCGCCCGGCAGCGCATTGACCGCCGCGCCCATGGCCGTGAACAGGTCGATCGCCAGGCCGTTGGTGCGGAACTTCATGCCCTTCAGGTCTTCCTTCTTGCTGATGGCTTTCTTGAACCAGCCGAGCGGCTGGGTGGGCATGGGCCCGGTGAGGAAGGAGACGACGTTGGCGCCGATGCCGTTGTAGAGCTCGGCCAGCAGCTCCTTGCCGCCGCCGTACTTGTGCCATGCCAGCACCATGTTGGCGTCCATCCCGTAGGCCGGGCCCGAGGTCCACAGCGCGATCGCGCTCTGCTTGCCGTAGTTGTAGCCCATCACCCCGTGGCCGCCGTCGAGCGTGCCCTTGGAGACCGCGTCGAGCAGGCCGAAGGCGGGAACGACGGCGCCGGCCGGCAGCACCTCGATCTTGAGTTCGCCGCCGGTCATGTCATTGACCTTCTTGGCGAAGTCGAGGGCGTACTCGTGGAAGATGTCCTTGCTCGGCCAGGTGCTCTGGAAGCGCATCTGCTTCGGGGTCTGGGCGGTGGCGATCATGGGGACCGCCAGTGCGGCGGCGCCGGCGGTGCCGGCTGCGGTGCCCAGGAACTTGCGGCGGGTTGGGGCTGCTTGCTTCGAATCGTCGTCACGCTGCGTCATCTGTCTGTCTCCGTCTAGTTATATATACATGGACTGAAATACATGGACTGAATCGATACACGAACAATACGGCTTGCCTGAACTTCTCCTTGGGGTGGATTGGCTGTCACTACGTGCTGGAGGATGTTCTAGTTTCCTTACGGATTTCTTACATCGGGCTTACGGAGAATCCGAGAGTTTTATTTTCCTGTCAACATCACGCCGCCCCGGACGCCCGCCTGCCTACCCACGGTAGGTAATCTGGCGTTTCGGACGCCCATGCATATGATACTTGTTGCATTCATCGCAATGTTCAATAAACTATTGCTAATCGACATTGGACCCGCTCGCCACAAGGAGTCAGCATGAAGCACGCACTACGATCCGGGGCAGCCCTGCTGCTCGCCTGCGTTGTACTGGCATCGGCGCCGCCCGGCGCGGCCGCCCAGGAAAACGGGGCCATCATCCAGGTTACCGGCGTGAGCAGTCCCCGGCTTGCCGTCTACGAACGGGCGACCAACGACAGCAAGCTCAGGGAATTCGACAAGGCAGCCGTCAAGCTGCCGCTGGATGTGTTCGAGACGGCAAACGAAGACCGCTTTCTGAAAGTCCAGATCGCCGGCGACCACTTCTGGGTGAAAGCCGCGCAGGTGATCGTCTTGCGTGCGATCAGCGCCGGCTGCCTGGCCCAGAGCGCGGCGCCAGTGCCTGCGGGCGTCATCCGCGGAGGAAACCGGGGCTGCACGAAATGAGCAAGCGCAGCACGCGCGCGGCGGCGCTGGCAGTCGCCCTGGTCCTGGCCGGCCATGCAAGCGCGCAGGAGACAGGCGGGGGCAACTTCTTCAGCAAGCTGTTTTCCGGCAAGGACAAACCGGTCATCGACAAGCTGCGTGGCGTGCCCTACAAGCCATCGACCCAGGCCATCGGCGCCGAGCGAGACCTGCTCAACCAGCGTGCAAGCGGCTACGGCCTGGTCGCCGCGGAGGGCCTGGAACGCTATGCAAACGGCGTGCTTGACAAGCTGAAAGCAGCCTCGGGCATCCCTGACCTGCCCGGCAAGGTCTACTTGTCCGCCACCGACGACCTTGCCGCAGTGACGACCGCGGACGGCAATATCTTCATCGGCTATCGCTGGTTCGAGAACCTGAATGCGGCCAGCTACAAGCTCGGCCAGGAAGATACCCTCGCGGCCCTGCTCGCCCACGAACTGGGGCATATCGCACTGGGCCACCATGGCAGCGATTTCTTTGCGAATGCCGGAAAATGGCTGCAGCGCTACTACGCGCAAGGCATGGCGATCAAGACGGCGCTCGACCAGAAGCTCAATGGGACGGTGGTCTTGCCCGAACGCGCCATGAACAACCTGAAAAAAATGCAGTACATGGTCGAGATCATGGATGGCATGCTGCACCCTGCGTGGAAGCGCGGCCAGGAAGAAGATGCCGACGCGTTCGCCGTCGACGTGACCAGGGCGGCCGGCTACTCGTACCAGGAAGGCGTCAAGCGCTTCCTCGAGCTCAACGCCAGCGTGGAACGGATCCAGAAGGAACGCGACGATGCCCGGCTGGCGGCGATGCGCGCCGATGTCGAGACCTCGCTCAAGGACGGCAAGCTGGATGCGGCCATCACCGGCGTGACCGGACAGCTGGCCGAGCAACTGCAGGGCCTGCTCACGGCGACCCACCCGGATCCGGCGGCGCGCATGGACAAGCTGTCGGGCTATGTGGCGAAGTATTATCCGGTCGATTGGTACGAGGATGCCCAGGCGCCCGTCTCCACCGATTATCGCAAGGTGGCGCTGGACAAGCGTCACGTCGAACTGTTCGAGATGTACAACAATGCCTTCGAGCTGGAGAACCTGTTCTCCACCATGAAACCAGAGGACATGAAAGCGGCCATCGCGCTCGGCGAACGGATCACCCGCAGAATCGGCCTGGCCCACGTCAACCGCAATAACTGGCTACTGTTCTACGGCTATGCGCGGGCGGTGCGCTATACCAGTGAACTCGCGCCGGAGATGGCGGTCGGCCTTGCGCCTCCGCCTGCCCCGGCGTCCAAGCGCGGCAAGAAGGCCAAACCCTCGACGCCGGTGGATCCAGCCACGCAACTGGCCCTGCGTGCAGACGAGCTCGAGCAGGCCCTGATCGCAAGCGAGGCGGCGATGAGCTTCAAGCCCTATGAAGACAGCATCAACCTGGCCCTCAAGAGCGGCAAGCGCGACCGCGCCATCGCGCTGCTGGCAACCACGGACAAGAAGTTCGAACTGGCGCGCAGCACCCTGCCCAAGACGATCAGCCTGTACCACCGCGCCAACAAGCCCGAGCGCGTCACCGAACTGGTGACCTACTGCCACACCACCTACATCGACATGCGCGACGAATGCACCAAGGCGAGCGCCGTCAATTGAGCGCCCTCCCACTCCCAGGCGCCTCCGCTCGCCGCGCGAAGTTCTGGCGCCTGTTCGTCATTTACCTGGCGCTGGGCCTGGCATGTGCCTGGCTGTCGCAATGGCTACCGGTTGCCGAAGCCGGCAAGCGCGTGGCGACCCGGATATGGGGACCGGTCCTGACCGACAGCTACCCCACGACCGGCCGCGACCAGGTCACGGTCATGCTCATCGATGACAAGGACCTGCGCGAATATGGCGAGGTGTGGCCGGTATCGCTCGGCTTCCACGAGCGCCGCCTGCTCGAGCTCCTGAAGTACCGGCCGAAGGCGGTCTTCTTCGACATCGTCTTCCTCGACGACCGCAAGGATCCCGACCTGGCAGGATTCATCGACGCCGCCTGCAAGGCGCGCCAGGCAGGCGTGCCCGTGTTTGTCGGCTCCTTCGGCAACGCGGGCTTTGCGCCTTCCCGCACCGAGGCCGCCATGCTGACGCGCCGCGTGACGCTGGACGGCCGCATGGCGCCCTGCATCGAGGCGGCTTACCTGAACCTGCGGATCGACGGCTACGATCAATCGGTGTGGGAATACGATGTGGACATTCCGGCGCAGTCCGTGGGCGGTCTTGCGCCCGTGGCGGCCCAGCGTTTCCCTTCGCCCGCAGCGCGGCTCTACCAGGTCGAGCACCGCCTCGATCCACACGTTGCGGCCGAACCGATGGCCCTGGTGTGGGGCACGGCGAGCGATCCGCGCAACCTCGAATGGCTCAATAGCGACCTGCGGCCCGGCGGTCCCGGTCCCGCCTGTTCCGCATCATGGGAATGGACGCGTGTGCTGCCGGTCGGGAAGGCGGACGCACCGATCTGTCCTTACCAGCAATTGCTGCCGATGCGGACACTCAAGCGCACGCATGGCCTGGACAGCCAGCAGCTCGATGAGGCGATCCGCAACAAGTACATCATTTACGGCACGCACCTGCAAAGTAACGGGGACGTGATCCTGGCGCCCTATCACGGCAGGATTGCGGGTGCGTTCCTGCACGCGATGGCACTGGATAACTTGCTGTCATTCGAAGGCGCGCCGAAGGCAGGCGGAGACTTCGGACAACCCTGGTTCGGTGCCGCCAGCGGCTTCACGCTGTTCGCAGTCGCCGTCATTTCTGCACTGATTGCGGCAAAAAACGCGTTCGAGATACCCGCGGCCTTGCGCTCGCTGGCGTCCGGCTGGCTGTCGGCATGGCGACCAGGTGCCGTCTTCCCCGGTCAAGCGCTTCCGCGCGCTGTAGGCGGCCAGCTGGCGCTGGGGGCCAAGCACCTGCTGCTGTGGCTGATACCGCAGGCCCTGGTGGGCGTGGCGTATTTCGTGGCGATCGCCATCCTGGTCCCGGTCAGCTACTTCCTGCTGAAACTCGGTCCCCTGGTGTGGATCGAGTTTGTACTATTCCCCATTGGGATGGATTTTCTCCAACTCGGCGACAAGGCCGATGAATGGCGTGCGCAGGCAACGCAGTACCTGCGAGGCCTCGGGCAGGCGATCCAGGCGCCGCGCAGCGAAGCTGCGGACATTCTTGCGAAGTCATCGCATGAGGACGCCAGCGTGTAAACCGGCGGGCAGGCGGGACAAGCGCCGCATGGAAAACGGCATGCAGTGAGAGCCAAGGCCGAGCTCGTGTCCAAATGTCAGACCTGATCCCGAAGTTGTAGGTTAATCAACATTCCTGGCCAGCGGCCTAGATCAGACCGAGGGTCAAGCCTTTCAGGGTGGCAGCAGTGCGGGTCGAGCACGCGAGTTTGCGGAAAATGCTCTCGACGTGGGTGCGCACCGTCGACGGGCTGATTTGCAGCTCGCGCGCGACTTCCTTGTTGCTCTCGCCAAGGCTGATCCGGCGCAGCACCGCAGCTTCGCGCTCGGTCAGGAGCTTCCTGCGCTGCGCTGTCGGCGCCACTGCCTCGACATCGGTGCCGTCGGCAGCGGCCACCACGAGCTTCACGGCCTGGGCGTCGAAGCGGCCCGCTGCTGCATCGTCTGTCAACAGGCGCGCCGCTTCCCGTGCCGTGGAGGCGGCGCGCCATGGGCGCGGCATGCACAGGGCGGCATACGCGGCGGCAGCGCCCAGGATCCGTTGCGGCAGGTTGAGCGTGCCGGCGTCGAGGTCGCGGTGGTAGCCGCTGCCATCCAGGCGTTCGTACACGTGCGATGCCAGTGTGGCTTCGGCCCGCAGCGACGGCACCTGCGCCCCGGCGCGCGCGGTCCAGTAGGGCACCAGGCGGATCCGCTCCCAGTCAGCGCTCCCGAGCTTGCCGGCGCGCTGCCACACGGCGTTCGGCACGGCCGCGCGGCCGATCCCATGGATGAGCGCTGCGCGCCCGAGGCAACGCTGCTGGAGCGCGGACAGGCCGGCGAGCACGGCGGCCCGTTCGGCCAGCGCAGCCACGCGGCGCGAGTAGCCGAGCAGCCAGGGGAGCTTCAGCTCGATCATGTCGGCGACGATCGTCAGCGGCACGTAATAGGCCAGCACCGGAAGGACGGCGGCACAAGGCGAGGCTTCGATGTCCTGCAGCCAGCCCTCGGCCTGCGCGGCCAGCAGGTGGGCCAGCTCGGCCGGATATTTTCTATCGGCGCGCGCGGCGATCATCCGCAAGCCCTCGGCCAGGCCGTGGGCCCGCGACAGGATCTCGAGGTCGCTCCCCAGATTCGTGTAGTAGACCAGGCGCGGGATGTCCGGATCGGACACGCGCTCCGGCATGCCGCCGCCGTCATAGTGCTCCCACACGCGGCGCAAGCCGGTTTCCACCTCTGGCGGCAAGCCCATCGCCTGTGCGATCGCGCCCGACACTTCGCAATGGATGCGCGCCAGCGGCGCGACGCTGGTAAAGCTCAGGCGGTTTTGGGGCGGCAGCGTCTGCGTGAGCATGGCGTCGCGCCCGCCCACGTCATCTCCCAGTAGCGTGGAGAAGCCGCTGGCGTTGGCGGTGCAGCCGGACCAGCGCAGCAGCGTCACCAGCCGCACATGGGCGCAGGCGCCCCCGTCTGCTCCATCAAGGAGCGCCAGGCGCTCGGCCAGGTGGGCCGAGCGGATCGACTGGTCGGTAGGCTGGCCCATGCTCAGGTCGCCCACCATGGCCAGCACCTGGACGGCCTCCTCGACAGTGACGTTGTGTTCTGGCTGCATTTGCGCACTGTAGTCGAGAAGGCCATGCGCGGCAATACCGCCGTCAGGTGCAATGGGTGGCCTTGATCTGGCCAGGAAATACAAGCTGGCTTGGGCGTCAGCCTCAAGACCGTCGTACCGGCGCAGGCCGGTACCCAGTTCCGGCGCTCAGCCACTGGCGTCGTGCGTAGCCAGCGAGCGGCACTCGCTTACCTGGACGCGGCGACGGCGTCCAGGATCACCTTGGCCACCTCGGCCGGACGCGATTGCTGCGGCACATGACTGGCCTGCAGCTCGGTCGTCCTGGCGTTGATCTTCTTCGCCATCGCGCGCAGCAGGCCCGGGTCGATCATGCGGTCGCGCGCGCTGACGATGAACCAGGACGGCTTGCTGGCCCAGGCGGCATTGCTCACCTTCTCGGCGAACGCCTTGGCCTGGATCGGGCCCTGGGTCGCGGTCATCACGGCGGCCTGCGCTGCCGGGACATCCTGGGCGAAGTCTTCGCGCATGGCGGCTTCGGGCAGGCTCAGGAAGCCTTCCGCGTCGGCCGCGAAGCGCTTGGTGCCGGGGGCCGCGGGGTAGCCTTCGCCGGTGTCGGCGGTGGACTTGCCGGCGTCGGGGGCGAAGGCGGCGACGTAGACAAGGCTGGCGACCTTGTCGTGCTGACCGGCGTCGGTGATGACGGTGCCGCCCCACGAGTGGCCGACCAGGACGACCTTGCCCGGCTGGGCGCCGATCGCGCGGCGCGTTGCGGCAACGTCGTCGGCCAGGGAGGTAAGCGGGTTCTGGACGGCGGTGACCTTGATGCCCTTGGCCTGCAGCAGCGGAATCACCTTGGCCCAGTCGGAACCATCGGCAAAGGCGCCGTGCACGATGACGACGGAGGGTTTGGCGCTGTCGTGGACGGGGGCCGCGATGGCGTGGGGTGAATCGCCACGACTATCGTAGACACTCCTGAGCCATAATGTCGGGCACAAGGAGAAGATATGAGCGGTAAGCGGTACACAGAAGAATTCAAGATTGCAGCGGTCAAGCAGGTGGCGCAGGGCGGTCATCCAGCGAGCGAAGTAGCGGCGCGGCTCGGGATAAGCATTCATAGCCTCTACACTTGGACGAAGTGCTACAGCGTGCCTGAGGCGGAGCGCAAGGCCGTCGATGCCCAAGCCGACGAGATGCGGCGCCTGAAGGCCGAGCTCAAACGAGTCACGGAGGAGCGTGACATATTGAAAAAGGCCGCGGTGTACTTTGCCAAGACGTCCGGGTGAGGTACACCTTAATTGCTGAGTTACAGGACCAGTTCCCGGTGCGTCGGCTGTGCAAAGTGCTCGAGGTGCATCCGAGCGGCTTCTATGCCTGGCGCCTGAACCCTGAAAGCCGTCGCACCAAAGAAGACAAGCGCCATCTGGTTCCAATCAAGGAATCGTGGCTGGAAAGCCGCAGCGTGTACGGCTACCGCAAAGTCAGCGACGACCTGCGCGAGCTTGGTGAGCAATGCGGCGTCAATCGCGTCCACCGCCTTATGAGGTCGGCCGGGATTCGTTCGCAGACCGGTTACGCCAAGCGGAAATACAAACGCGGCGGCGCCCCTTCGCTGGTGGCTCCTAATCATCTTCAGCGCCAATTCGACGTGCAGGAACCGAATCGGGTCTGGGTGACGGACATCACGTACATTCGCACTTACGAAGGCTGGCTTTATCTGGCCGTTGTACTGGACCTGTTTTCGCGTCAGGTGGTCGGCTGGTCGATGAGTTCTCGAATTGATCGCGAGCTGGCGATGAATGCGCTTTTGATGGCCGTCTGGCGTCGACAACCCAAGAATACGGTGATGGTGCATTCCGATCAGGGCAGTCAATTCAGCAGCTACGACTGGCGCGACTTCCTGGACGAGCATAACCTGCAGCAGAGCATGAGCCGACGTGGGAACTGTCATGATAACGCCGTGGCCGAGAGTTTCTTCCAGCTCCTAAAACGGGAACGAATCCGACGCAAGACCTACGGCACTCGGGAAGAGGCAAAGCAGGATGTCTTCGATTACATCGAGATGTTTTACAATCCCAAGCGCCGGCACAGCTTCAGCAATGACTTATCGCCGGTCGAGTATGAAAAGCAGTATTTCAAGCGGCTCGCGAGTGTCTAGGAAACTCGTGGCGATTCAAAGTGTCTGTCATGCTGGGGGAATGCCACTTCGCCCCTTCCCCGCTCCGAGTACCATTCCAAGTACTCTCCAAAGTACGAATACGCTGACGATGCCCCAGAATGCGTATTTGACGATGTGTTTAATCAATCGCGGCGAAAGGGCCAAGAACGCTAGTATCAGGACAATGAGCAACCCAGTCAGAAGTACAAGCATACGTTTTCCTTGATCCTTGACCTACCCGCCAATGACAGCGATCTGCTTGCCCATGTCGAACGCAGCTGCCACGATCGCGGGATGCTTGCTGGCCGCTGCATGAGGCGCGGCGTCATCCCAAGTCGGAAAGCGTACCGCCGCGTCCACGACAGGGCCATACGCGCGTTTCGTCATCGCGGGCGTGTCATCCAGGTGAACGAGGAATTCGTCACGCTCTCTCAGCCACACCACGAAGCCGACGAACTCCGCATCTGCTGGCACTCCATGAGTGGCGCGTAGCTCATCAACATCTACCGGTGTCAGCCCTTCACGACGCTTTTCGCGGGCCTGTCGAGCACGTTCTTCGACCGTCCCACGCTGTTTCGCTTGTCCCATATTTTTCCGTTACTTGCCTACCAGGCGGAAATACTGCAGCGCCGGGTCGCCAGAGAATTGATCTGTAATCTCAACCGGGTTGGAGCTGATCACTTTAGCTGCGACGCGATTCGAAGCCGTATTGAGCTTGTCCACCACGACCTCGATATAGAATTGCGGGACCTGCTGCTTAAGACCGTTATGCAGTTCGACGATGCTGCTTTCGACGATTTCTTGCGCCAGTCCGATGCCCCGGAACTTCTCTGCCACGGCATAGGCGAGCGCAAAGCATGGCTTCCCTTCATAGGGCTCGGCAGGCAACAGCGATACGAGAGCGCGAACGGTTCCTTTGTCATCGATTTGGGTAAAGGTAAGGCGAGAGTCACCGTTCGCATCGTCTCTCAAAACCCAAAGGTCTGGCCGTAGCTTGCAGCGCGTCGGCGCGATGTAACCCTTGCTGTACGCTTGTTGGAAGCTTTTCAAAGCCGCTTCCATGTCAACTTGGTTAGGCATAGGTTCCTTTGACTCCTGGGCCGACACCGTGCCGACCCTCTCAATGCCGCTGCCCGCTCGTAGCGGGCAATCGGTGCTGCTGGGCCTTTTCCGCTTATTTCTTCGTTGGCTTGTAGGGCTGGAAGTGCCAAGCGTCTCGCGCAGCTTCGCACTTAACCTTTTCTTCGCCCTGGATCCTGTCAAATCCTTTCGTCACACACGCGCGGAGCATCAGCTTGGCCTCCGGTAGACGCTCGCTGTAATACTTGAGCCACTTCTTCTCGGCCGCGACGTCCTTTTGCGTTGCTGTAGCAGCTGGCGACATGAGGGCCAGTAAAGGCAGCAGTAGGGAAAGAAATTTCACAGTGTTTTTTGGGTTTGGCTACCAGCCGGGACGGGGCGCACACGGCGCCGAGTTTCCGGCCTACGCTGGCAGCGTATCCTGGTCAAGGCCAATCTCACGACGTGCCGCGACGATAAACGCTCGCAACATGTCATTCGTGAACCAGCTCTTTTCGGTCAGGTGCATCACCCATTGAAGAATTTTTTCTGCCGAGTTGATGCGATCAAGGCTAATTTCGTAGTCGCTTGGACCGTGGATAGTTAGCCACCCCGCATCAACCGAGATGAGGCGTGCGCGGGCCTCAATTTCTGAACGGTGGGCGTCTGGATCATATTTCTCTACCATGGATATCTCCACATACACTAGCTTCCGGCCAGCTGCGGGCGCCGCAAAGCGCAGTTCTCCATTATTACTTAAGCCGAGTAAACCGCACCATGTCTACATGCCGGTTGCCGGTCATGGACTCAAGATGCTTTGATTCGATCCGCACGAGGCCCTGGCCCTCCATCGCTTCCAGATCGCGAACGAACGCGGCAAAGCGCTCGTAGCCGGCGTCATCATCAACTTGGCCAACCGCCACCATTCCACCGTAAGTCATCGTACCGATCGCACCGATAGCGGTCGCGTCATAGGTCTTCTGGGAGAGCATCATTCATACCTTATTCCAGCTTCCGGCTGGTGCGTGGCAATAGCGCCGTTTTCCTATTCCTCAGTCGTGCCGGTTAACACAGCATGCATGTCGAACATGTGCAGGTAGTCCCGACGCGTAATCGTTCGAGGACCATCATCCAAGGATACCTGCCACGGCTGGATGACCACTGGGTAAAAGCCAGTTACCGAATAGAAGGCTTCCTGTAAAAGGACACCCCAGCGAATACCATTTTTCGGCACGATCAAGATACTTTGTCGTCCTATTGGAACGCCGGCATTCTTCACGTGCCCTTTGAGTACGTCGAGCATTCGTTCGTTGCTCACTGCCTGGCCTTCGATTGGAAAGACACATGGAATGCGTCTGTACTCCATGCGATCAATCCGACGGCCTTGAGCAATGAGGGCAGCCAATGCTTCAGCGGACTCGGCTTCTGGCAGTGGTTCATCGATATAAAAAGTCAGCACTTGTTTTTCCGAGGGTTACAGGGTTGATGACGCGGCCAGGCGCGCAAGCAAGGCTGCGGCCACTTCGCGAGCGCGGCCGGCGTCGAGGTGCAGGCGACCGCAAGCGTCTTTCCACCCCGGCCAGTTCACCAGGTTGATCGACCCGTTCGCCGATTGCTGCGTTTGCGCCCACTGCATCATGCTGCTGATCTCGGCACTGGTGAACTGCGACAGGATCGATTCGGCGCCGTCTGACGGACCGAGGATCACGACCGAGGCCTTCCAAGCGTCGACTTC
Organism: Massilia yuzhufengensis; assembly: GCF_900112225.1. Lineage (GTDB taxonomy): Bacteria > Pseudomonadota > Gammaproteobacteria > Burkholderiales > Burkholderiaceae_D > Telluria > Telluria yuzhufengensis. The sequence continues at coordinate 23,719 of NZ_FOLD01000007.1, forward strand.
GCTTACCTGTCCATTTGCTTTCTTGAAGAGCATGGTTTTCCTCGGCGTATTGGTTACATTGGCCCAGCGTAGACAAGCGAGCCATCGTTGAAGAGGCAGGCAACCAGCCGCGCTACTTTTGGGCCGTCAGAGTCGGTTATATGGTAGAGCGTAGTCAAATGCTCCCATATCGAGATCCGGACCGGCTCTAGCAGGTGTTTTTCTAAGCTCACAGCTATTGCGTCGACAGCTTGCTCATAGTCGTCGCATCGGTTATCGAGCCGAAAGCTAGCCACGAATTTCTGCATACTTTATTCCTCGACTCGGCGGGAGAACAGGTCCGCTGAAAAGATCAAACCCATCGTAGCAGTGAAGCATCCGCCCACGATGAGTACACCCAAGATCATCGCTCCTGGCGGAAGATCCAAGAACTCAAAAGATGACTGGCGATACTGTTCACGGCACGATGAGATGTACCAGAACGTTGGCATCCAAACCCCGAACAGTACATGGAACGCGGTGTACATGCCGAGGGCGTTTTTTAGCTTGGTAGCATTCTTAGCCATTTGTTTGGTCCGTTAATGCGTAGTACAAATGCCACCACCATCCGGTCCGTGTCTCGACCTTAGACATGCAAGTCAGGTCCGGTGGTAGGCCTGGCGCGGGACCAGGACACATCCCAGTAGATAATGCGTATCGCTGATTCTCAACCCTTATAAGGGCCGATCCCATAGCCAAGATGGTCAGCAACAGAACACCGATAAAAAGATTCTTAACCACTGTGTTTTCCTCGGAGTCAGCCCAGCGCGTCGATCTTCGCGTACAAAGCGTCGATTTCGGCCTGCATGGCGCGGTTCTCTTCGTCGTTGGCGTTCATTTCATCCGAGAGCACGCGAATACGCTCTTCCATTTCTTCTTTCGTCGCAGGTCGGGAGCAGCGTTTGCCATCGTTGTTCCTTATCGCGGGTCCGGCACCGTGCCGACCCTCTCAATGCCGCTGCCCGCTCGTGGCGGGCTACGGGTGCTGCTGGGTCTTTTCCTTTACTCCGCGACACGAATGCCCAGGTTAGAAATTTTCTTCAACGCTGCCTGGTCTTCCTCAGCTATCCACCAAGCGCCGAGTACGTCTGACCACCGAGCGCCGCGAGCAGAAACCTTCTTGTCCAGGTCAAACGGGACGTCCAAGATGATACGCCCTGCCTTGGGATCGAACGGCGCTTCGCCACTCCATTCTGGCGGCTGTACCCAACGCCACGTTTTGTAAGTACCCGCGGTGTCGATCACAAAGCGCTCGTCTTTCACAGAGCCGGTGTTAATGTCGAACACAGTCGCGACCACTTCAGGGTTCCCATAGTAGGGAGCACGACCGGTTAGATGGCCAACGAAAGTAACTTTCGCGATGGTGTTGCCCCAGGTTGTTCGGTGAATCCAAAAGCCAGGCTTACGACCGAATTCAACGTACATTTGGTAGATGTTCATACAGATGCCTAGTTTTTCCGAGGTTTAGGCAGCTAAGGGGCCACGCCCTTCATGCACATACTGAGGGAAAGCAAACGGCTGATGCCCCTTATCTAACACCGACAAGCACTCGGCGCCGCCGATCTGCATTCCTTTTTGAAAATCTGGGCTATCGTGTCTACGCAACGAAGAGAAGGTGTACTTCGGAATATCGTCCAGATAGGTCGCTAGTAGCGTTTCATGACCTCGCACCATCAGTCGAAAAAATGACTCATCGTCGGGTATCGCGACACCTCGACGCTGTAGACAACAGTCGAAAAAACCTATGAAGTAGCCTCGCACTATGTCTTTTTCCAGCGCCGCAATAAAGTCTGGCTGAAAGCGGCACAACATGACTTGAAGCCGTAGCAAGCGCGCAATTTTATCGACCAGGTCATGGTTGATCTCCACTCTTTTCTTGAACAGCCCAAACATTTCTTACTTCCTTATACCGGCACCGGCCAGCTGCGGGCGCCACCAGAGCGCAGTTTTCCGTTCTCGTTTGTGATAGAGCTCATGCGCAAAATACTGCATCGTAGCCGCCACGCGGACCCGACGCGGCTGCGAGCTCATCGACTAGGCCGATATCCTGCAGGTGCTGCACGATGCTGAGGAATTCGCTTAACCCAGTAATACCCACTTCACGATAGATCTTCCCGTCACTATTGCGTAGCCCAATTTGCATGCGTGCATTTCGCACTTCGCGGGAGGTGCCCGCCTTCATCTGAAATTTGTCGGTGATCTCGCTGTCGTACTCGGCCATGTTCGTTCCCTCAACGCGGTGGCTAACGAAGACGGTTTCGAAATACGCACTATCAGCGACTGCGTCACCTTTGCTCGCGGCTTGCCCAATACGCTCTTCGCGACTGCCGCGCTGTTTCGCTTGTCCCATCCTGCTCTCTCTCATCGGCAAACCGGCCGGAACGGGGCGCCGCTTGGCGCTAAGTCGTTTTCCGACGTGTATCACCCTAAAAAACCGTCCCGTCGCGCAGCATCAATTAGCTTCAGCTGACTCCCATTGAAATGAGCATTCGCGTAATCGATCATAGCCAGGTTGTGTTGTGAGACACGACGGAACCCGATCATTCTCGCGCCGCGATTTGCATCGCCGACGCCTTCGCCGCGGTTTCGCGCAAGCGTGTAGAAGAACGCTCGCACCGCTTTCCTTCCTCGACTCAGAAAGAAGTAGAAGACAGCAACCGCGGCAAGAAGAATTATGATAATGGTCATGGCAAGTTTCGATTATGGTTCAGCGATCTTTTTTCCGCTCCAGTCAGCTAGCGGTACCAGGGGGAGTCCAGCCGGCCGCCCTGGCGATCAACTCCCATTGCGGCACTTGGGACGCAACATGTTGTTCACAGTAGCGTTGCACACGGTAGATTCCATCGGACGCCTCTTTGCGACTACCCGAATTCATGCTGTAGTTCCGTGCGAAGTCGAGCAGTCGAAACTTCTTGGCATGCGCTAATTCGGGCTGTTCACGGAAAAACTGGGCCATCTTCTTCAGGGTTTCGCAAAGCCGTGGATCTTGCATTTTTACGGTCAACTGATCCAGCTTGTTAATTACAGCAGGTCCGCTGCCCATGTGGGAGAGCAGCGTTAGAACATCCCTGTATTCCTTTTTATCGTCCGTGGCCATTGTGCTTTTCCCTCTACTCAGCCGGCACCGCGCCGACCCTCTCAATGCCACGGCCCCGTCATGCGGGGCAATGGGTACTGCTGTGTCTTCCGTCATAGTTGGGCTCGATGGCCAAGGCTTGCTCGCGAACGATCATCTGCTTCCCGGCACCCGCGCTCCATGTTCGCTCGACCAACCAGCACGCGACACCCAACAACTATTGCGTCCATTCACTCCAGTTGCACTTTTTGCATCCAATAACGTAATATTCGTCGTCGCGATCGGGATGGGAAATAGTCTTACGGTCAAACTGGTTTTCGCCGCATTTAGGGCACCGCTTATAAGGTAGCGGATCATTGCGGGCGTCTGTGTCGATCGTTAATTCTTCTAAACGTTCGTTAAGGAGGCGAACGATCGATGCTTCAGATTGCGATTCAGAAATACGTGCAGCGACTTCGGCGATTGCTTTTTTGCTCCGCACCTTGAACCCAAGATAATCGGCGAGCAGCGCAGGGAGCGGCGTATCATCGACCATGATTGGAATGATACGAAGGGTATTATCATCAACCCGGCGACGCAAGTATGCGCGCATTTCGGTCCCCACCCAGTTAGATGCAGCCGCGTCATACGACCAAAAGATCACAAAAACGCGAGCCTCTGCTAAACCATTTTCTATTCCTCCGATTAATGAATCCCCAGGCTTGAGGTTCCATTCGTCATACCAAACACTCTGGCCATTAGCGGCAAGTGCCGTTGCAAGGAGTCTCGCCAGCGGCTTTTGTTTCTTGTTGTGGCTGATGAAATACACAATTTTTCCTTGGTCTAGCTGAGCTTGTTCCATTCGATGATCGCGTCGCGCTTAGTGAACATCGGGTGACCGATGACACGGTGGCCAATCGCGAGTTCACTGCTCTTTGAGCAGACGGCAAACCAGCGGCGCAGACGCGGATTCCTCACCTCGGCAGGCGCGTGACACTTCGGGCAGTTCTGCGGCTTGGGCGAGACGTTCTTCTCGCTCATCGTTCTCTTTTCAAAACAACAATCCATCAGTAGGCAAAGTTCGCGGCACGTCCCTGTCGCCCATCTCCACGAGCGCGCGATTGATAAGTTCTATGCACATATCTTCTGGTATCTCTGGAGTTACCAGTGCCCACATCTAGAGCTGCGCTACCGCATCGGGACCCAGTTCATATCGCAGCATGGTTCGGAGTTCATCTTCTCGATCACGAGACCATGTTGTTGACCGCGTAGTGCTGTTCATCTTCTTAAAGCGTTCCAACGCCTGAAAGTCGGCGAAAACTGTATGTGCCCTGCGAACCATGCCCTTTTCCAGTTAATTACCCTTGCGTACGACTCTCGTGAACGGAGCAGCATTCGAAGCCAACCTCAAAATCCATCGATCTGATTCGTCAAGAGGCTCACCATGCGAAATCTTTTCACAAACGTCAAAGAGGTCAGACACAAGCCCAAATTGTTCGCCAGCGTCTCGAAGTGTCATGACGTGAGAAACATCTTCGTCGGATAACTTCATTTCGTTCCGGTCGACTGGTACCGTCTGGAGAGACTGGCCAATGCCACGTTGAAGGTCTGGCAGAAAGGCAGCGGTATCTGCGTCTAATCCAGTGTTGGGGACTGCCAGTTCTATCAAAACATCAAGGGATGCCTTAAACCAGTCAGCGCCTCGCCAAGGGCCATCGTGTACCATAGCAAGGTAGTCAATGGCACGGCTAACAATTTTCCAGTCGCCAAACATCTCGTCCGCAAACCCGGCATGCTGCTCGGCAATACTAGCAAGCTGCTCCGTCAGCGTTTCGACCCAGTCGCTAGAGACACCCGGCTGGTGCCATAGGACCTGCCGGATAAATCGGCTGCATGAGATTCTTAGTCCGCGCTTCCACTGTTCTTCAACCGCTGTTGATTGATCTCGCGACTCATTCACGTTGCTTGTTCCTTTTGCCAGCGACCGGCTAGCTATCGGGCGCCATCAGGGCGCTGTCTTCATTAGTGTCTTGGAGGCGAAACGCCGCTCCGGCATGCCCTGCCTAGTCTTTCACGTCAATACGACTTAAGATCTGGAGCAAATCATCTTTTGACAGCACGAGTTGGCAAATTTTCTTTTCCTGGTCGTCGCTGTTCAGCGTCATTACATCAATGATCATGAGAGGTGCGTCGTAGACTGTCTTTGCAGTTTTAGGAAACTGTAGCCATCTTGACGACACTTCGCAGACGGCCTTCCGCTCCATTACGTTTGCCAACCTAACGCGATGCTGTCGGGTCGGCCCGTTTTTACTTGTCATATTTACCTTGGCGTGAGGTCACGCGTTCTTTTCCTTGACATTTGAATCAGGCTGAAGACGCAGGTTACTCGAAAAATTGCCCCTGGCGACGCATGTTATGGCTTGAATACCTTTACTAACTCGGACCAATTGCTTATCACAAGGGAAATGGCAGTAGACACAATAATGCTGAGTACTGCCCACCTAACGGTAGCCTTTACACCTTGCTTCCCTTCAAGCTGAACGGGGCGGATAATGTTCTTGTAGACTTCCTCATATTGTTCCGCCACAGCGCTTACACCCCGAAGATGCTTTTCTATTGTTTGGATTTGGGAAAGTAACGGCTTGAGAAGATTATTTTCTTCAGCAGCTTTTCGAGCATCTTTGAGCTGGGCATTAACGCTAAGAATGTCGTTCATCAAACGGTCGGGATCAAATGTCAGGATATCTTGTAATCGCCCCTCTAAGAGCGCACGACTGTCGTCTTTTTCAGCAAAGGTGGTCGCTATCGCATCTAAATGAGTGAGAAGGTGTTCAGCTGTCTTCTTCGTGTATCCTGCAAGAACAAGTGGTTTGAAGCCGTCTTCGCCAATTTCTTCGTAATAAATACTGCCTTGCTCGCTTAGTTCAAAGAGATAGCTGTCGAGCACATTCGCGTTTGGGAAGTAAGGCTTCAAGTAATCGAACATCTCTTGCAGACGCTCCTCGACGAATGCCTTCTCATTCGCATAATTAATGAAAGCCGCGAGTATCCGAGCAGCTTGGAGATTCGAAATTTTCTCGACCGGCAAGGATTTGGCGGGAATAGATATTTTTTGATAAGTGGTGAATTTGGGCGGCGCCATAATCAGATAAATGAATTTATTTGTTTTCTCTATGTTGACGCCGCATAATGCGCTGCGTGCTTGCCTTGTCGTACGAGTTTCTTTTCGGCATCAAATCACCCTGGCAACGATAGCGCCTAAGCGGACGGGATCGGCGTCGATGAGACGCTTCGTGGCCGTCAGCGTTTCATGGCCGAGCAGCTCGTTGATGTGTCGAAGATCGAAGCCGTTGTTCGCCAAGCGCACAGCAAAGGTGCGGCGACCCGACATCGCGCTTGCGCCCTCGATACCGGCCTGCAGGTGCAGCTTGCGAAAGAGCTGGCTGAGCGAGTCGCATGAGTAGCTGGGGGTGCCAGAGCGAGTTCGACGCTCGATCAGCTTGTACGGCTGGCCTTCCCCGGTCGAGAAAAGGGGCCCGTCAGGGTCCAGGCCCCTGAATGCGGTAGCCATAGGAGTAGTCCCTTGGCGTTGGTCGGTGCGGTACGCCAGATAGGCGTCCATCGCATTCGTGACCTTCGCATTCGACCAGTAGATCGGGCGCTCCTTGCCGTTGTAAGCGATGGCCGCGTCAACGCAGGACTTCACGCGCACGGACCCGTCGCCGTTCAAGTATGCGCGAACTGGCATTCGAGCGATCTCAGTGAGCATCATGCCAGTACCGTACACAGTCGTGAGTAACGCGACGTTCCGCAGGGGCGACTCGCCCGATATCCCGGCCGCCTTGAGGAGATGCCGCAACCGACCTTCCTCGATATAGGGTGCTTTCGCCATTCGTTTTAGGCTTTCTTCGTGATCTGTTCAGAGGCAGTATCACGCCAGATTACCCGGAGACGTGCTTCATAGCAAGATGGCAAGCGACGTTCTCGGAAAAGTGCGCGGCGCGATTTTTCAACCCGCCAACTCAAGATTTTCCGCTTACAAGCTTCGCGTTTCCATAAACTCACTAAGTGAGCTGGGCACATACTTAGTTCATGGTCGTTTTGACCTGCATTTCACGTGTTTGACTGGCAGGTAACCTTAAGGTTTTAAGACGCCAGTCTATCCTGCCAAAGAACCAATCCTTGAAATGCAGTCTTCAGCTCGTCCAATCCGCTTGCGAACGGCGGCGACACCGCGATTTGCTCAATACCTCAGCATTCACCAAAGGCAAACTGCCGTTCAGTATCTGCGCCAGTTGAACTCGCCAAGTGTGCATCGGTCGAGCGACGAGGGAATTGAATCAGACTGGCGGCCACGACCCCTTGGTAATAGCTCCCCATTTAAACTGGAGGCATACATGGATCAGCAAGCGATTGACACCGCTATCGAGCGTCGCGCGTCAAGCAATCGTGCCGACATTCGGTTCATCAGGTTGAAGGAGGTGATAGCGATCTGCGGAAAGTCGCGCAGCAGTGTCTACGACGCGATCAAGAAGGGCGCGTTCCCAAGGCCAGTAAAGCTCCAGGGTCGATCGGCAGCATGGATCAAGAGCGAAGTCGAGCAGTGGGCGGTGCAGTGCATTCGTGCTAGCCGCCGAGATTGCGACTCCTAGCCTGCCGCCCCACTGTCGAGTAAGCCCAACAGACGCCGTAGTTCCGCTATCACTTCTGCTAAGTCCGGCGCCATGAGTTTGCTCTTCGAAAGAAATGCTCGCCACTGCTGCTGTTTGGTTGGACTCGCCGCAAAAGCGTCAGACAGTCCGAGCGGCGCGGCCTGGGGCACCTCAGTTCTCCGGCGGGCAAACGTGGCCTGGACCGCCTGACGGAGAATAGCCTCATCGATCTCGGCATAGGTCGCAAGGAACCACAGGTCGAAGTAGTCCTTCAGGCGCGTGTTCGCCATACCCAAGCTGACGATCGCTTCGTACTTTTCGGCGATGACGGTGTACACGGGATAGGCACGCAACGATGGTGGCGCGACATCGTCCAAAAGCGCTGGAAACTGCACGAGTTCTGCTGCAGGCGTCACGGCATCGCCGTATCCAACGTCAATCTGCACCGAACAGCGCGCGCCGTCCAGTGTGCCGAGCAGGGTAACTCGCACGCCTTCATAGTTGGCTTCCTTGCGAATCCGCGCCGCCTGCACGCTGCCCTGGTCGAAGACCATCCCGTCATCGGATGGCTGAGCACAGACCTGCTGAAAGACCTCGATCAGGTCGTCAAGCTCGGAAGGTCCGAAGCCAAGCAAGTCGATGTCCCGGGTTGGCCGGTGCGGTTGGTCGAACCACAGGTCGAAAAGGAGCGCGCCTTTCAGCAGGAACTGATCGGCCCAGGGCGACACGCTCAAACGGTACAGCAGCCGCTCAAGCGAATACCGCGTCAGGATCAGGTTGAAGTCCGTCCTGTCGGCCCGTGCGCGGTTCAGAAGCAGTGCGCGAACCGATGCAGCACGATTCGCTGCTTTCATGCCGCCCCCACCGCTTCCAGATACGGACGCATGACGTTTGCTACCCTGCAGATCTCCGCATAGCGCCACAGTTCGTCCATTGTCGCCCGCTTACCGTGCCAGGCTTCGCGCAGGGCTTCGAGCGCCACATCGAGGCCAATCTTGTTGCGGAACTTGAAACAGTCAGCAACCGTCTTCGCCACGCTGAACACGCGCACCTGGGCGCCAGCAAGGTCTGCAATGTCGACGCCCTCGGTCATCGCCGGTCCCGACATGCGGACCACCCGTAGCGGTGGATAGTCGAAACGCGGAGCACGAGCCTTGTGCGGTATCGCGAGCCAGACGTCGGATGACTGCTGCGTGGTCAGGTCATGAAAACGCAGCGCGGAAAGCAGGCATAGCACCCCGCTTCCGCTGCGTGTCGTTACCTCGGCAAAGCTCTCGTACTCGGACCCAGACCGGTCGGGCAATGTATACAGGCCGCGGCCGAGTTTGAGCAGCCGGCCTTCGTCGGTCAGCAAGGCCAGCAGTGCGCGCGATGCACCGGCACTGTCCACGTCTCGTGTACGCAGTATGCCTTTGGACCGGGCAAGCTCAAGAATTCGTTCAGCTTGTTGACTCATGAAGCCAGTCTACACAAAACATCGGCATTTATCCATATCTGCCGACATGTTGTTCAAAATCTTCTATTCTGGAGTGCCTAAACCGGATGCAGACTGAAGGCATCGAATCCATTGGATTTGCATGCGATTGCAAACAGATTGATTGCTCTACGGCAGCATGCTTCGGCATACAATTGATGAGTCGACAAAACATACCGAAGGTCATGCAGACCATTCCTCACTACGATCAGAACGCCGAGCAGCTTGTCTCCCAGTACGAATCGCTGACCTTCGAGCATGTGCACCCTGCCCTCCTGGATCTGCTGCCACCGCCCGGCGCGACGATTCTTGACGTCGGCGCCGGTTCCGGAAGGGACGCTGCCTGGTTTGCGGCCAAAGGATACGATGTCGTCGCCGTTGAGCCCTCGGAATCGATGCGTACGCTGGCGCGCCAGCGCCATCCTTCGCCACGCATTCACTGGGTGGCTGACAGCCTGCCGGACCTGGCCCAGGTACGCCGGCTGGGGCTCACCTTCGATCTGATCCTGCTCTCTGCGGTCTGGATGCACGTTCCACCGGCTGCCCGCCAGCGTGCCCTGCGAAAGCTGGCGACGCTGCTGTCGCCAAATGGACGCATCGCCATCAGCCTTCGCATCGGTCCACCCGATACCGAACGCGCCATGTACGAGGTGACGCTGCCGGAGCTGGCGGCGATGGCCCAGCAGTTCGGCCTCAGGTTGGTACGCACCGACGATAGCCCAGACAGGCTGGGTCGGCCGGGCATTTCGTGGACGACGGCGGTTCTTGGCCTACCCGATGATGGCTTAGGCGCACTTCCGCTTCTACGCCACTTGATCCTCACCGACGGGAAGTCATCGACCTACAAGATTGCGCTGCTACGTATCCTCGCCAGGATCGCCGATACCGCGGCCGGAGCTGCCCGCCACGAATCGGACTCCGTTGTCCTGCCAATGGGCCTGGTGGCGCTCTTTTGGCTACGCATGTACAAGCCGCTCATCGAGGGTGGGCTTCCCCAGATGCCGCCCAACCGGGCCGGGAACGCACCGGGCTTCGTGACCAACAATTTCACTGCCTTGCGCCCTATTCGCCCGGTGGACCTCCGTGCGGGGATGGCGTTCTACGACAACACGGCGCGGCACCTTCACGGCAGCCTGTGGGAGATCTCCAGGCTGATACGCGAAATGCCGGTCAAGTACCTGCGCTGGCCGGCGAGCGACGAGAACATCTTCCACATCAGGCACCAGCGCCGCACATCGACACCATCAAGCCTGCGGATCGATGATCCTTTCCTGTGGAGCTTCGGCGAGTTCCATGTTCCCCTCCAGATCTGGGATGCGCTCAGCCACTATAACGTTTGGGTCGAGCCCGTCCTCGTTGCGGAATGGGTACGCCTAATGGAGTCCTACGCCGGGCAACTCGGTCCGGTACTCGGCCAGACTGCGTACTCGTTGCTGGTCTGGGCAGACCCCGAGCATGACACCAGCCTAGCGCGTGCCGCTGTCGAACGGATTCGCACCCAAGGTAAGTCCGTCTACTGCGTCTGGTCTGGCCAGCGATTGCGGGATGACTACGACATCGACCACTGTTTCCCCTTCGCCGCATGGCCCTGCGGTGACGCCTGGAACCTGATGCCGGCATCGAAGCGGATCAATAACGAGAAGTCGAACCGCCTGGTCACCCAGACCGGACTGGAACGCGCCAGCGATCGGATCACCGAATGGTGGGAAGAGGCCTTCCTGTCGGCGGGAAGCGAGGCGCGTCACCGCTTCTTCCTCGAGGCCGAGCAAACCCTGCCGATGCTGGAGACTGCCGCTTCTCCGGCAGACCTGATCGATGCGATGAAGGTGCAGCGCATTCGCTTGGCAAAGGATCAGGGTTTGCGCGCATGGGAACCAGGCGCAATCAAGGAGCAGCTTGCACTTACCCCAGACTACAGTTGATTGGCAACGCGGCGCAGCTGATTACGTCATGACGTAATCTCCCATAGTGTCGAAAGTCACTCACCTGCGTTCTTTCGCGATTAACGCCGCGGTTTGGTCGCTTGCGCAATAGTCGGCCCATGCCTGCATCAGGATCACACGCTTGTCGAGCAGGTCTCCGCGCCTGTATGCCGCCTCCACCCTGTCCGGCAGGTTGTGCGCCAGTGCATGTTCACATACCTCACGCGGGAACGAGTTGCCCTCCCACTCCGCGCACCAGTCGCGGAAAGTCGAGCGGAAGCCATGGACGGTGATGTCACTTCGCCCCATTCGTCGCAGGACGGCCGTCAGGCTCATGTCGGACAGCGTCGTCTTCGCGTCACGCCCCGGAAAAACAAAGCCTCCATGACGCTCCAGCGCACGCAGGAGGGCTATCGCACCGGTGGACAGCGGCACGCGGTGCTCCTTCCCTGCTTTCATGCGCTCGGCGGGGATTCTCCACAGCTTCGCTTCAAGGTCGATCTCATCCCAGGTCGCGCCGCGCACCTCACCCGACCGGCACGCCGTCAGGATCGCGAACTCGATCGCGCGGGCAGAGACCCCTTCGCGCTGCCGCAGGTCCCACATGAAGCTGCCCACTTCACGCCATGCCAGCGCGGGATGGTTCTTCACCGGCGCGATCTTGTTCGGGTTGGCGAGCAGGTTCTCCAGGTGCCCGCGCCAGCGCGCCGGATTTACGTCATGACGTAGTTTGCGCGTGGCCGCCCAGTCTAGGATGCTCTCGATCCGCCCGCGCAGCCGTGTGGCGGTCTCCGTCTTCGTCTTCCAGATGGGGCTGAGCACCTTCACGATCAGGTCCGTGTCCACATCGGCCACCGGCAGCGCACCGATGACAGGGCTGGCATACATGGCGAGCGTGGTCTCCCACTGCGCCGCGTGTTTGGCGCTCTTCCAGCTGCCACGGTGCGCGTCGATGTACGATGCAGCGCATTCGTCGAAGCTCACGCGCTTGGCCTGGCGCTGCGCATGCTCGGTTCGGGCTCTATCCCGTTCCTCCAGCGGGTCGCGCTTATCCAGCAGAAGCAGGCGGCATTCGCGCGCCTTCTCACGCGCGAGCGCCAGGTCGACGGTGATGCAGGAGCCAAGTCCCATCTCGCGGCGCCGTCCGGCGAGATCGTAGCGAAAGATCCAGCTCTTCGATCCGCTCCTGGACACCTGCAGCCACAATCCGCCACCATCGCCATAAAGACCTGGCCGGGTCACGGCGCGCACCTTGATCGCAGAAAGCTTGTTGATCGTGTAGCTCATCGGTGTACCCACCTTTCGACCACATTTTTCACTCTCAAACCTACCCACCACCCTACCCACTCGAACGAGCGGGATGCAGGTAGATTCTAGTGGACGTCGGTGGACCCCGATTTTGACATTTCTCCTATGAGGAGACGAAAAAAAGCCCCAACGTGTGGGGCTTCAGTTCAGTATGCTTGGCGGAAGCGGTGAGATTCGAACTCACGAACGGGTTCCCCCGTCGGCAGTTTTCAAGACTGCTGCCTTCAACCACTCGGCCACGCTTCCTTGAGGAACCGGCATTATACATAAATCACCAGCGCCGGACAGGACGCATGTGAAGCCGCAGGCAGTGCGAAGGAATTGGGTACCGGCCTTCGCCGGTAGTCGTAGGCGCCAGTGGCGCGTACGACGGGCCGCTGTTCGTGGCCGGGGTCGAGCACACGCTCCTAAGCCACCAGCAACCAGTTCTCCCGCAAGCATCGCTCGAAGTCCAGCGCCGGCACCGGCTTGCTGTACAGGTAGCCCTGCACCTCATCGCACCCCGCCTCGCGCAGGAAAGCCAGCTGCTCCAGGGTTTCGACACCCTCCGCAATCACCCTCAACCCCAACTGCTGCGCCATGCTGATGATGGTCCCCGCAATCGCGCAATCGCTCGCATCGTCCGGGATCCCGCAGGTGAACGAGCGGTCGATCTTGAGCGTATGGATCGGGAAGCGCTTCAGGTAGGACAGGCTCGAATACCCGGTCCCGAAATCGTCCAGCGACAGCGCCACCCCCAGCTGGTTGATCCGGTCCATGATCGCCGTCACGCGCTCGAAGTCGTGCATCAGCGTGCTCTCGGTGATCTCCAGCTCCAGCCAGGACGGATCGAGCTGGTAGCGCGCCAGGGTCTCGGCCACGCGCACCGGCAGCGCGGGCGTGAACTCGCGCGCCGACACGTTCACCGCCAGCCGGAATGGCGGCAGCCCGGCGCGCTGCCAGATCGCGGCCTGCGCGCAGGCCTGCTCCAGCACCCACTCGCCCACCTGCACGATCAGCCCCGTGGTTTCGGCCAGTGGGATGAATTCGCTCGGCGGCACCAGGCCGCGGGTCGGATGCATCCAGCGCACCAGCGCCTCGGCGCCGACGATGCGGTCGCTGCCGATCTCGAACTTGGGCTGGTAGTACAGGATCAATTCGCCATTGCCCAGCGCCTGGCGCAGGCCGGACTCGATGCGCATGCGTTCCTGCATGCCCTGGTTCATGTCCTGGCTGTAGAAGGCCACGCTGCGGTCGGGGTTCGATTCGTCCTGCTTGGCCCGCTCCATCGCGATGTCGGCCAGGCCCAGCAAGGTCTCGGCATCGCTGCCGTCCTGCGGATACACGCTGATGCCGATGCTGGCGCCCACGCGCAGGTCGTGGCCGCCGATCATGAAGGGCGCGTCCAGCGCGGCCTGCAGCTTCTGCGCCACCGTGGTGGCCTCGAAGTGCTGGCGGATGTCGAACAGGCCTACCGCGAATTCGTCGCCGGACAGGCGCGCCACCACGTCTTCGTCGCGCAGCGTGTCGCGGAAGCGCTGGGCCACCTGGCGCAGCAGCTCGTCGCCGATGCGCCGGCCCAGGGTGTCGTTGATGCGCTTGAAACGGTTCAGGTCGACGAACAGCACGCAGCCGGCCGCCTCGTTGCGCTGGGCGACCATCAGGGCCTGGTCGACCAGGCGCGCGAACAGCGTGCGGTTCGGCATGCCGGTCAGTTCGTCGTAGTAGGCCAGGTGGTGCAGCTGTTCCTCGGCCTGCTTGCGCTCGGTGATGTCGGTCAGGTAGGCGATCAGGCCGATCGGGCGCTCGGCCAGGTCGCGCAGCGGCGACAGCGACAGGCTGGCCCAGAACACGTCGCCCGATTTTTTGCGGCGCCGTACTTCCATCATGCGCCCGCCCTGCTCCGCGAAGGTGTCGTGGAAGCCTTCGTCCTCGTCGGCGTACAGGAACAGGATGTTGCGGCCGATCGCTTCCAGCGCGCTGTAGCCGAACAGTTCCTCGGCGCCGCGGTTCCAGCTGGTGATATAGCCCATCTGGTCCATCGTCAGCACCGATTCGTGGATCTGGTCGAGGATCTGCGACTGGTGTGCGAGCTGGGCTTCCATCGCCGCGTAGGCGTGGGTCGAGCGCACCGCGAGCGAATGCACCTGCAGGAGCGATGCCGTCAGGTGGGCCAGGCTGGCCAGCTGGCGGGCGTCGTCGGGCGCGTAGTGGGCGCGCCCCGCCACCTCATAGATGCCGAACTGCTCCGAGGCGCCGGCCACCACCTGGCGCAGCACCGGGCTGGCGCCGATCGGCGAACCGACGCCGGCGCCGGCGCCGGGCAGGAAGCGGCCGCGCGGGCTGGCCAGCAGGTCGGCCGCGGCCTGGCCGAGCGCGTCGTGCAGGGCCTCGCCGCGCAGGCGCAGGACCGCGTCGCACACGGCGGCGGTGGCGCCATTGAAGTCGAGCGCCCGGTCCACCGATGCTACTTCGTGCATGTCACACATTGCGGCCCACCTGGATCGCCCAGTGATAGGCATTGAGCTGGCTGTGCCACCAGTCGGCCGGCGCGATGCCCGCCTCCAGCAGGTCGCCGCGCGACGGGTGGTTTTCGGTCAGGCGCAGCCAGCGGCCCAGGGTGCCGGCGCGGCTGAGCAGCGCGTCGGACACGTGCTGCGGCAGGTGCAGTTCGGCGACGATCTCGGTCATCGGCATGTGCAGCAGCCGGTCGAGCAGCGAGAACACGCCGGCCATGAATGCCAGGTCGCCTTCGTCGCGGTCGCCGCCCCTGGCCTTGCACAGCGCCTCCAGTTGCGCGCCGCGGCGCGCGGCCAGCGGCAGCAGCAGGTTCGGCAGGCCGTCGGCGCCCTGGCGCGCGTACAGCAGCAGTTGCAGCCAGCGCTGCAACTGGCGCCGGCCGAGCAGGCTGATGGCCTGGTTGAAGCTGGTGATCTGGATGCTCACCGCAAACGCCGCCGAATTGACCAGCTTGAGCAGGTGGAAGGACAGCGCCGGGTCCTGCTTGAGCTGCTGTTCGATCTCGCGCGAATCGGCGTCGCGCGAGAGCAGGCCAAGCAGGGTCAGGATGCGGCGCTTGGTGTTGCCGTCATGCGCGTCGCCGTGGGCGAGAAGCGGGTCGTAGGGATAGTCGCCGCCGAACCAGTCGAAGCCGGCCATCTCGCAGGCCGAAAACCGCTGGGCGCTGTCGACGCCGCGCGCCAGGTGCGGGCCGAACAGCGCGACCAGCCGGCCGTGCGGCAGGGCGTCGTGGGCGCAGTCGCGCGCGATGGTGCGCAGCGCGGGCGGCACAGGCACGCCGGCCGGCGTCGCGCCGTCCAGCCAGATGCGGTAACCAAATTCATGCAGTTCGGCCAGGCGCCGCCCTGCCCCATCCTGCGCCAGCGCGGCGGCGGCAACGACGAAGCCGATGCGGTTGGCCGGCATCAGGGCCAGCACGGGCGGGGTGAGCGCAAACGGGTCGTCCAGCATCAGCAGGCCGTCGAGCGGGGCGATGGCGGCCAGCAGGTCGGGGGCGCCGAACAGGGCCTGCAGGCGCTGCGTTAGGCCGGGACCGTTGTCGACGCGCAGGCACAGCGCAACCCATTCGTTCTGCCCATTGGCGACCGGATCGATTGCTACCAGCGGTAACGGGTGTGGGTCCAGCTCGGCCATTGTGGTGGGCTCTCAGTGATATTCGATCAATCTTATTGCACCGATTATCAGAAAGCAACACCTTTTGTTTCTCTACGGATACTTTCTATACATACTCACGCAATATCACGCATATTCGTCGTTTCCTGCGCGCTGGATGGCGAAACGGATCAGTTCCGCCTGTCCTTCGATGCCCAGTTTGCGCTTGATATTCAGGCGGTGTGTCTCGACCGTGCGCACCGATAAATCCAGGTCGCGCGCGATCTGCTTGTTCGACTGGCCGGCCGCGATGTGCTTCAGTACTTCCTGTTCGCGCGCGGTCAGCTGGTTGTCGGTCGCCAGCGGGCCGGCCAGCTGGCGCGCCAGCGCGGCGCTGTAGTAGATGCCGCCACCCATCACGGTGTCGATCGCCAGCACGATGTCCTTGCCCGGCGCGTCCTTGAGCACATAGCCGCGCGCGCCGGCCTGGATCGCCTGGGTCACGTATTCGGGCTTGTCGTGCATCGACAGGACCAGCACCGCGATGCCGGGATAGCGCTGGGTCAGGCGGGCGGTGGCTTCGATGCCGCTGCCGCCCTTCATGTTCACGTCCATCAGGACCAGGTCGGGCTGGCAGGCCCCGGCCTGCTCCAATGCTTCCTGGCTGGAGCCGGCCTCGCCCACCACGCGCAGGCGCGGCGCGGCTTCCAGCCTCGCGCGCAGGCCGTCGCGCACCAGGGGGTGGTCGTCCACCAGCAGGATCCGTACTTCGATGTCGCTCATGTCTGTTCCTTCAGGTCGATGCTGGCCACCACGCGGGTGCCGAGCGGCGAGGAATCGATCGCCAGGCGCCCGCCAATGGCTTCCATCCGCTCCATCATGTTGCGCAGGCCGATGCCGCGCTGCGGGTGGACCGCGATGCTGTCGGCATCGAAACCGCCGCCGTCGTCCACGATGCTTAACGTGAGGCAGCGGCCGCGCCGCTCCAGACTCATCTCGATGTGCCGCGCGCCGGCGTGGCGTTCGGCGTTGGTCAGGGCCTCCTGGGCGATGCGGAACAGCACCGTGCCGGCCATCTCGGGCAGCGCGTCCATCCCGCCCTCCTGGCGGAAGCGCACCGGCGTGCCCGCATGCTGGCCGAATTCGCTGGCCAGGTGATCGAGCGCCGGGGCCAGGCCCAGGTCGTCCAGCAGCGCCGGGCGCAGGTCGTGCGAGATGCGGCGCACTTCGCCCAGCACCGACTTCACCTGCTCCACCGTGCGATCCAGTCCGGCGCGCGCGGCCTGCTGCTGTGCTTCGCTGCCCGCCAGGCGGATGATGCCGGCTTCCAGCTGCAGCTTGACCGAGACCAGCGCCTGGCTGATACCGTCATGCAGGTCGCGCGACAGGCGCGCGCGCTCTTCTTCCTGCGATTCGACCACGCGCTGGGCCAGTGCCTTGAGCTTGGCGTCGGCCACGCGCAGCTCGCGCAGGTTCAGCACCAGGCCGCCGCTGGCCACCGCCACCGACGACAGGATCGCCAGCCCGGCGATCCACAGCAGGGTTTCTTCGATATTGCGCGACTGCTGGGCGTCGACCTGGGCCAGCGCGGCTTCGACGTCGTCGAGGTAGATGCCGGTACCCATCACCCAGCCCCAGTCGGCCACCGGCACCACGTAGCCCAGCTTGGGCGCCTGGGTTTTCGATGAAGGCTTGGCCCAGGTATAGCGGTGGAAGCCGCCGCCGGCGCGGGCGCGCTCGATCAGGCGCTGGATGGTGGGGGTGCCGGTGGCGTCCTTCCAGTCCCACATGGCGGTGCCGACCAGCTCCGGCTGGCGCGGGTGCATCAGGCTCTTGCCCTGCATGTCGTAGACGAAGAAGTAGCCGTCGTCGCCGAAACTGAGCGAGGCCAGGATGCGCTGGGCTTCGGCCAGCGTGGCGGGGTCGCGCCGGCCGGAGCGCACCAGGTGGCCGATCGACTGGCTGGCCAGGGCCACGTAGTGGCGCAGCTCGGATTCCTTGCTGGCCAGGTAGGCGCGCTGGATGGTGGCGCGCTGCTGGTGGGCCAGCTCGGTGGCCTGCTGGCGCACGAACAGCGCGATCGCGCACAAGGCCACGATCAGCGGCGCGATCGCCAGCACGATGACCTTTTGCCTCAGACGCATGTTGTTTGTTCCAAAGTTTCTTTGAAGATGCATTTTAAGCGATCGTAGGGTGGCCGGCTCGGCCGGCCGCGCGTTCGAACAAATCGTGAATAGTTACGTCTGTCCACAGGACCGTTGAACGCGCGGCCGGCGAAGCCGGCCACCCTACGTACTAATACGCACGCACTGCGTAATCATGCGCTTGTCGTGCTGATATTCATGCAACATACTCGCCGGTACGCTGTCCAAAAATCCGCCGGTCGACATCGTTCACGCCGGTTATAAAAGTAATTCATCCATCCTCGGAGGAGCACCATGAAACAAATGTCGAGCAAGCTCGGCTGGCTCGCTGTCGCGGTCCTCGGCGCCTTTTCGCTCGGGTTCATCGCGGTCAAGCGCGGCGAAACCATCAATGCGATCTGGATCGTCGCCGCCGCAGTCTGCGTCTACCTGATCGCCTACCGCTTCTACAGCCGCTTCATCGCGTACAAGGCCCTGGGCCTGGACGCCACGCGCCAGACCCCGGCCTACAAGTACAACGATGGCCTGGACTACGTCCCGACCAATAAATTCGTGCTGTTCGGCCACCACTTCGCGGCCATCGCGGGCGCCGGCCCGCTGGTCGGTCCCGTGCTGGCGGCCCAGATGGGCTATTTGCCGAGCATGATGTGGATCCTGGCAGGCGTCGTCTTTGCCGGCGCCGTCCAGGACTTCATCGTGCTGTTCATGTCCACCCGCCGCGACGGCCGTTCGCTCGGTGACCTGATCAAATCCGAAATGGGCGAAGTCCCTGGCCTGATCGCGCTGCTCGGCACCTTCATGATCATGGTGATCATCCTGGCGGTGCTGGCCCTGATCGTCGTGAAGGCGCTCACCGGCTCGCCGTGGGGTTCATTCACCGTGATGGCGACGATCCCGATCGCGCTGTTCATGGGCATCTACTCGCGCTACGTGCGGGTCGGCCGCATCGGCGAAATCTCCATCATCGGCTTCGTGCTGCTGATGCTGGCCATTATCGGCGGCCAGTGGGTGCACGATTCGCCAACCTGGGGCCCGATGTTCACCTTCACCGGCACCGAACTGACCTGGATGCTGATCGGCTACGGCTTCGTCGCTTCCGTCATTCCCGTGTGGCTGCTGCTGGCCCCGCGCGACTACCTGTCGACCTTCCTGAAGATCGGCACCATCGTGGCGCTGGCGATCGGCATCGTGATCGTCGCCCCCGACCTGCGCATGCCGGCCGTGACCAAGTTCATCGACGGCACCGGCCCGGTGTGGTCGGGCAGCCTGTTCCCCTTCCTGTTCATCACCATCGCCTGCGGCGCGGTGTCGGGCTTCCACGCACTGATCTCCTCGGGCACCACGCCCAAGATGATCGAGAACGAAACCCACGCCCGCCTGATCGGCTACGGCGGCATGCTGATGGAATCGTTTGTCGCCATCATGGCGCTGGTGGCAGCGTCCACCATCGACCCGGGCGTCTACTTCGCCATGAACAGCCCGGCCGCGATCCTCGGCACCACCGCGCAGTCGGCGGCGGCGGCCGTGTCGCAGATGGGCTTCGTCATCACGCCTGAAACCCTGGAGCAGATGGCGAAAGACGTGGGCGAGCACACCATCATCTCGCGCGCCGGCGGCGCGCCGACCCTGGCGGTGGGCATGGCCCACATCCTGTCGAACGTGATCGGCGGCCAGGCCATGATGGCCTTCTGGTACCACTTCGCGATCCTGTTCGAAGCGCTGTTCATCCTCACCGCGGTGGACGCGGGCACCCGCGCCGGCCGCTTCATGCTGCAGGATCTGCTGGGCGCCTTTGCTCCGTCGCTGAAGCGCACCGAGTCGCTGCCGGCCAACCTGCTTGCCACCGGCCTGTGCGTGGCGGCCTGGGGCTACTTCCTGTACCAGGGCGTGGTCGACCCGCTGGGCGGCATCAACACCCTGTGGCCACTGTTCGGCATCGCCAACCAGATGCTGGCCGGTATCGCACTGATGCTGGGCACCTGCGTGCTGTACAAGATGAAGCGCGAGAAGTACGCCTACATCACGGTCCTGCCGACCCTGTGGCTGCTGGCCTGCACCCTGAGCGCCGGCTGGCTCAAGATCTTCGACGCCAACCCGAAAGTCGGCTTCCTGGCCCACGCCGACAAGTTCCAGGCCGCGCACGACGCCGGCACGGTGCTGGCCCCGGCCAAGTCGCTCGACCAGATGGAACGCGTGATCTTCAACGACTACGTCAACGCGACCCTGGCGGGCTTCTTCATGTTCGTGGTGCTGGCGGTGCTGGTGTACGGCGTGCGCACCGTGCTGGCCGCGCGCAAGACCAACGGCCCGACGGCGAAGGAAACCGCCTACGTCGCCATGCCCACCCCACAGGTGCAGTGATGTTCGGCGCCCTGCTCGATGCAGGCAAGGAAGCAGGCAAGTACCTGGGGCAGAGCATGCGCCTGATGGTCGGCCTGCCCGAGTACGACACCTACCTGGCGCACATGGAGCGTACGCATCCGGATGTGACGCCGATGACGTACGAGGAGTTCTTCCGCGAGCGGCAGGAGGCGCGGTATGGCGGGAACCGGGGGACTTGCTGTTAAAGTATGGCGGGAACCGGGGGACTTGCTGTTAAAGCTTGATACCTGTTGAAGTGAATGGAGGGGCGCTGCGGCGCCCCTTCTCTTTTGTGCCCGCTGCACGTTCGCCTCCTTGTGACCACAAACCTAAAAACCGTCGTACCGGCGAAGGCCGGTACCCAAGTTCGTCGTGTCACGTTGGCGGGTGCACGCAAGCGCTTGTGGAATGCAGGAGAAATTGGGTCCCGGCCTGCGCAGGGAGTCGTCGGCGCCAGTGGCGCGTACGACGACTCATCTTTACGTGTCCACGACGAGAGCTAACGTACCCCACACAAAACTTTCCCCGCTTGCATCATGTTGACCTCCCTCAACGCCCCCCCTCCCCCTTGAACGTATATTTTTTTCTTGCGGGAATTTGCATTCCGCAAAGGGGGTCCTGCTTCGTCCGTTGCAGGTCTACTCCGCCGAGCCTGCGGGATCAGCATGCCGAACTTCGAGCGCTCCAGTCTGAACCAGAAGCTGACCATCATCTCGCTGCTCTCGACCGCGACCGCGCTGCTCTTCGTGTTCGCGGCCTTCGCGGCCACCTCGGTACTGAACCACCGCAAGGACGAGGCGACCCAGCTGGCCACCTTCGCCCAGGTCATCGGCGCCACCAGTACCGACGACCTGCTGCTGCGCGACCGCAAGCGCGCCCGCGCCGCCCTGGCCGCACTGGGCGCCGAGCGCGACATCTCGTCGGCCGTCCTCTACGACCGCCACGGCCAGCCCTTTGCCCACTACCCGCTCGGCGGCGAGACCACGCCGGACGCGCTGGACGGCACCGACGACGCGGCCCTGGCCGCCGCCAACCTCGAGGGCCAGCGCCTGCTGTCGCACCGCATGCGCCTGTACCGGCCGGTGATGGACGGCGAGCTGCAGGTGGGTGTGATCATGATCGAGACCGACCTGGTGGGTACCTGGATCGACATCCTCGCCGGGCTCGCCGTGATGGGCCTGGCCATGCTGGCCTCGCTCCTGGTGTCGGTGGCGATGGCGGGCCGCTTCAAGCGCAGCATCGCCGAACCGGTGACGAAACTGATCCAGGCCGCGCAGAAGGTCTCCGCCAGCCAGAACTACAGCCTGCGCATCGCCCACCAGCGCACCGACGAACTGGGGCAGCTGATCGACAGCTTCAACACCATGATGGCGCAGATCGAGGACCGCGGCGCGGCCCTGCTGCACCACCGCGACGAACTCGAACGCCAGGTCGGCGTGCGCACCGAGCAGCTGGAAAAGGCCAAGAACGCGGCCGAGGCGGCCAGCCGCGCCAAGAGCGCTTTTCTCGCCACCATGAGCCACGAGATCCGCACCCCGATGAACGGCGTGCTGGGGATGACCGAGATGCTGCTGGCGACCAGCCTGAGCGAATCGCAGCGCAACTACACCACCCTGGTCAAGCGCTCGGGCGAGCACCTCCTGGTGATCATCAACGACATCCTGGATTTCTCCAAGATCGAGGCCGGCAAGCTCACCATCGAGTACATCAACTTCAACCTGTGGGACCTGCTCGACGACATCCACAACGTCTACACCCCGCAGGCGGCGGCCAAGGGCATCGGCTTCGATTTCGACATCGCCAACGACATCCCGGTGGCCATCTGCGGCGACCCGAACCGGCTGCGCCAGATAATGGCCAACTTGCTGGGCAACGCCATCAAGTTCACCGACCAGGGCCGCATCCTGGCGCGGGTGCGCGTGGCGGGCGAAGATACCCAATCGGTGATGCTGCGCTTCGAGGTGCATGACACCGGCATCGGCATTTCGCGCGAAGCGCGCGCGCGCCTGTTCGAGGCCTTCTCGCAGGCCGACGACTCCACCACGCGGCGCTATGGCGGCACCGGCCTGGGACTGGCGATCTCGAAGCAGCTGGTGGAACTCATGAAGGGCGCGATCGGCGTCGACAACGCGCCCACGCGCGGCTCGATCTTCTGGTTCACGGTCAGCTTCGACAAGCGCCGCGTCGACCCGGATGCGCCGGGCCACCGCCAGCACACGCTGGAGGGCCTGCGGGTGCTGGTGGTCGACGAGCAGGACGAGACCCGCGAGGACCTGGCCCAGCAGCTGCAAGCGTGGCGCGCCACCGCCGACGGCGCGGCCAGCGCGGCGGCGGCCTACGAGCGCCTGGCCACCGCGGCCAAGGCCGGGCGGCCCTATGACGCCGCAGTGCTGGACATGGAACTGACCCACACCAGCGGCCTGGCGCTGGCCGCCTCGATCAAGGCCGATGCGGCCGCGCGCGTGACCCACCTGGTGCTGGTCAGCCCCGAACGCCTGGCGGCCGATCCGGTACAGCGGCGCGCGGCCGGCGTGGCCTACCAGCTGGTAAAGCCGGCCCGCGCGGCCGACCTGTACGCCTGCCTGGCCGCCTGCGCCGCGCGCCTGCACGCGCCCGCGTCGCTGGTTGCCGCGCAGCCTGCGCCCGCGGCCCAGGCCACGGTCGCGGGGCAGCGCACGGCCCTTGGCGTGGCCGCCGCCCGTCCCGCCCCGCGGGCACGCGCGCGCCGCGTGCTGCTGGCCGAAGACAATCCAGTCAACGTCGAAGTGGCGAAAGCCATGCTCGAGAGCCTCGGCATCGAGGCGACCTGCGCGCGCAACGGCCAGGAAGCGCTGCAGGCCGTGCGCAGCGGCGGCTTCGACGCGGTGCTGATGGACTGCCAGATGCCGGTCATGGACGGCTTCGCGGCCACCGCCGCGATCCGCGGCCATGAGCGCGAGCAGGGCCGCGCGCGCACCCTGCCGGTGATCGCGATCACGGCCAATGCCCTTCAGGGCGACCGCGAAGCCTGCCTCGCCGCCGGCATGGACGACTACCTGTCCAAGCCCTTCACCCAGCAGCAGCTGGCCGCCGTCATCGGGCGCTGGGTGGCGGTGCCGCTGGCGGCCAGCAGCCAC
The DNA here is from genome assembly GCF_900112225.1 of Massilia yuzhufengensis. GTDB lineage: Bacteria > Pseudomonadota > Gammaproteobacteria > Burkholderiales > Burkholderiaceae_D > Telluria > Telluria yuzhufengensis. The sequence continues at coordinate 47,360 of NZ_FOLD01000007.1, forward strand.
CACGCCGATGTGGCGCCGCGCCTGCCGCCTGACGTGGTCGAAGTGATCCAGCGCGAAGCGGTCAACCGCGCCGCACTCGAGAACATCCGGGCGCTGAGCCGCGATGGCGGCGACGCGCTGGTGCAGAAGGTGATCAACGCCTATGTCGGCGACACGCCGCGCCACCTGGCCACGCTGCGCGAGGCGGTCGACGGCATGGACGCGGGCAGCGTGCGGCGCGTCGCCCACAGCCTGAAGTCGGCCAGCGCCAACATCGGCGCCGCCCGCCTGGCGACCTTGTGCAAAGAACTCGAACAGCTCGGTCGCGCCGACTCGGTGGACGGCGCCGATCGCATCCTCACCGACATGGAGCACGAATTCCAGTCGGTACGCCACTCGCTCCACGCCATGCTTGAAAAGGAAACCTGACATGTCCTCCTCTCTACCGAAGCGCGGAACGGTGCTGGTCGCGGACGACGACCCGGTGATGCGCCTGCTCATGCTCGAGATGCTGGCCCAGGTCGGGCTGGACGCAATCGAGGCGGCGGACGGCGCGGCCGCGGTCGAACTGGCCAGCAGCCACGCGCCCGACCTGATCCTGATGGACGTCGAGATGCCGCGCATGGACGGCTTCGCGGCCTGCGAGGCGATCCGCCGTGCCGGCTGCGGCCATGCCTTCGACGGCACCAGCGTGCCGATCGTGATGGTCACCGGCGGCGACGACCTGGAAGCGGTGACGCGCGCCTACGAGGCCGGCGCCACCGACTTCGTCTCCAAGCCGATCAACTGGCCGATCCTCGGCCACCGCGTGCTGTACGTGCTGAGGGCCAGCGACGCCATCGCCCGGCTGCGCATCGCCGACGCCCAGAACCGCGCGGTGCTGGCCGCGATTCCCGACACCTTCTTCCGGCTCGACCGCGACGGCTTCTACCTCGACTACGAGCCGGGCCACGAGCGCCCCGGGCGCGGCAAGCCTGCGCCGCAGAAGCAGCCCTGCGTCGGCAAGCACATCTCCGACATGCTGCCGCCCGAGATCGCCGCGCGCATGCTCGAGCAGATGCGCACCGTGCTGTCGACCCAGCAGGTGCGCTCGGTCGAATACGAACTCGAACACTGCGGCGAGGTGCAGCACTTCGAGGCGCGGCTGGTGGCCACCGGCGACTCGCAGGTGCTGGGACTGGTGCGCGACATCAGCGAGCGCAAACGCGCGGAAGAACAGATCCGGCGCCTGGCCTACTGCGACAGCCTGACCGGCATCCCGAACCGCCAGGCCTTCCTGGAGACGCTCGAGCGCGAGCTGCAGCGCTCGAAGATCGGCAACAAGAAGTTCGCGGTGCTGTTCATGGACCTCGACGCCTTCAAGCGCATCAACGATACGCTCGGCCATAACGCCGGCGACCAGCTGCTGAAAATGGTGTCGGAGCGGCTGCGCGAGACCACCCGCCCGAGCGACCTGGTGTCGCGCGGCGATGGCGCCAATGAACGCGCGACCAACCTGGCGCGCCTGGGCGGCGACGAGTTCACCATCCTGATTCCCGACCTGGAACGGGTCGAGCACGCGCTCAACGTGGCGCACCGCGTGAAGGAAGCGATGCGCCGGCCCTTCCTGATCGAAGGCAACGAGATCTTTGTCACGGCCAGCATCGGCATCTCGCTGTTCCCGGAAGACGGCGACGACTGCGGCTCGCTCCTCAAGTTCGCCGATACCGCGATGTACCACGCCAAGAACTGCGGCAAGAACAATGCGAAGCTGTACAGCTCTTCGCTGACGATGCAGATCATGAGCCACGTGAAGCTCGAAGTCGGCCTGCGCAAGGCCTTGCAGAACGACGAGCTGTACCTGGTCTACCAGCCGCAGCGCGACGTGCGCACCTCCGAAATCGTCGGGGTCGAGGCGCTGGTGCGCTGGCGCCATCCGGAGCGCGGGCTGGTGTCGCCGACCGAGTTCATCCCGCTGGCCGAGGAAACCGGCCTGATCGTGCCGATCGGCGAATGGGTGCTGCGCACCGCCTGCCGCCAGGCCAGGGTCTGGCAACGCCACGCCCAGCGCCACCTGCGCATGGCGGTGAACCTGTCGGCCAAGCAGTTCAAGGACGAGAACCTGTCGCAGATGGTGCATTCGGCCCTGCTCGACGCCGGGCTGGAGCCGCGCCTGCTGGAGCTCGAACTCACCGAAGGCACGCTGATGGACGATGCGCGCGCGACCCTGGTGACACTCGAACAGCTGCGCGGCATCGGTGTCTATTTGTCGATCGACGACTTCGGCACTGGTTACTCGTCGATGAATTATCTAAAGCGTTTCGACGTGCGGGCGCTGAAGATCGACCGCAGCTTCATCAACGGTCTGCCGCAGGACTCCGAGAATGCGGCCATCACGCGCGCCATCATCGCGATGGCGCACGGGCTCAAGATGGTGGTGGTGGCGGAAGGCGTGGAGACCGGCGAGCAGCTGCTGCTGCTCGAGCAGTATGGCTGCGATATGGTGCAGGGCTACTTCCTGGGGCATCCGTCGAGCGCCGAGGATATTGCGGGGATGTTGCGGGAACCCTTGGCCCTGCCGGCGAAATGACCGCTCGCCGCGCCTTGCGTAGGGTGGCCCGGGGCGCGTAGCCGGCTCCGCCGGCCGCGCGTTCAATCAAGCTATGAACCCATGCATCGACTGTTCAAATTCTGGTCGAACGCGCGGACGGCATAGCCGTCCGCCCTACGGTACGAACTTTAGTGTATACCGCGCCGGCCCCGGCAAGAACGGCGTCGGCTTCCCCTTCGCCCATGCATCATGCCCCGACAGGAAAAACGGCGACAGCGGATGCCCGCTCTGCCCACCCGGCATGTTGTAGAGGCCCTCCTCTTCCCGCCCCGGCGACACCGTCATGCGCTCCGACTGTCCGAACTTCGGGCCCGCCACGCGCGGCATGTTGGCGTCGCCGGGCAGCTGATCCGCCGGCGCGCCCAGCACCGTTTTCAATGCCGGCACCGCCATGCTGATCGGATGCGCGATGTCGGCCGTGTTGCGCGCGCCCCAGGTGGCCTTCGCCAGCGGCTGGCCATCTTTGGTCAGGTCGGCGATCACGCGGTCGACCGCCGCCAGTTCCACGGCGCGCCAGTCGGCGTAGCCGGGCGGCAGCCAGCCGGCCGGGCGGGTGTCGAGCAGGCGCGCGACGACGTCCGGCCAGCGGCTGGTGCCGGCCACCGGCGCGGCCCTGACCTTGAGCGCGGCCATCGCCTTGCCCGCGCTGCCGTAGAACAGGTCGTGCAGCGCCCACATATAGCCGCGCGCGAGCCGGTAGCCGCTTGAGTCGACGCTGGCGCGGCCGGTCCAGCTGGTTTCCAGCAGGCGGCGGAACTCGGCGCGCTGCGGGTGGCCGGCCAGCGCCGGCGCGTCGAGTGCCGCCAGCGCGCGCTCGCGCCAGCGCGCCGTGAACAGGGCGCGGTCATCCAGCGCCACGTCGAAAGCCTGGCGCACGTCGGTCCTGGGTCCGAGCGCGCGCAGGCCCCCGGCCAGCTGGCGGTTGCGCGCGCCCAGGTCGAAGCCGCCGTCGCCGATCAGCGCGGCGCCCTCGCCCATCAGCTGGCGGCTGTTGGCGGTGGTGATCTGGCCGTCGGCGGGATTGACCACGCGCGGGTAGCGGCTTGGGGGCAGCAGCGCGCTCCAGGTCGGCACGCCGTCCTCCAGCGGGAAGGTGGTGGCCAGCGGCGCCGTGGTCCGCTGCGGCAGCAGGCCGGCGATGGTCCAGCCGATATTGCCGGCGCTGTCGCCGGCCACGAAGTTCTGCGCGGGGATGCCGTCGGTGGCGGCCACCGCCAGCGCTTCCTCGACGTTCGCCACCGTCTCGAGCTTGAGGTGGTTGACGTTGATCGCCGCCGGGTCGTGGGCGATCCAGTGCAGCGCGTACTGGCGCGCGCCGGCGTCGCGGATCGGACCGAGCGAGGTCTCGCGCACCACGAAGCGGTCCGGCTTTGCGCCTTTCACGGCAATCAGCTCGACATGGCTGGCCGGCGTTTCCCAACCGGCCGGCGTGCGCACCTGCCCCGGGCGCGCCGGGTCGGTGCCGAGCACCACCAGGTCGACCAGGTCGGCGTAGCTGTTGGTGAACGCCCAGGCCACCTGCCCGTTGCTGCCGACGATGACCACCGGCGGCGCGCCAGGCAGCGTGACGCCGGCGATGCGGCGCGGGCCGCCTTCCGGGTCGGGGAAGCGCAGCGCCACGCGGTACCAGATATTCGGCAGCTGCAGGCCCAGGTGCATGTCGTCGGCGACGATGGCGGCGCCGCTGGCGCTGCGGCTGCCGGCGAGCGCGTAATTGTTGCTGCCGACCGAGTCGACGAAGTCGGCGCCGGCCAGCTGCACCGGTTTGGCGCTGTCCGCTCCCCACCAGGCAGGGGCAGTCGCGGGCATGGGGGCCGGCGCCAGGGCCGCGCCGGCGTCGAGCGTCGCATCCCAGCTGCTCGCTTCCGGCAGCAGGAAGGCCAGCTGCTCGGGCGTGCTGTGCTCGCGCAGCCAGCCGCGCGCCAGTTCGCGCGGTTCCACATTGTTCTGCAGGTCGATGTACATCGCCCACACCACCAGCAGCGAATCGGCCGCGCTCCACGGGCGCGCTGCGGTGCCGGTGAGGATGTATTCGAAGGGCTTGGCGCGCAATGCATTCAGGCCGTCATTGACACCCGAGACATAGCGTTCCAGCAGCGCGCGTTCCGCGGCGGGCAGCCCGGCCAGCGCCAGCTGGGCGCGGGCGCGGAAGCGGTGCAGGCGGCGCGAGCGATCCAGCGGCAGCGCCGCGGGGCCGAACAGCTCGGCCAGCTCGCCGGCCGCGGTGCGGCGCAGCAGGTCCATCTGGAAGAAGCGTTCCTGGGCGTGGACGAAGCCGGTGGCATAGGCGACGTCGGCGCGGCTGGCGCCGCTGATCTGCGGCACGCCGCCGGCGTCGCGCTCGACCGTGACGGCGCCGTCCAGTCCCGCAACCCTGCGCTCGCCGTCGAGCTGCGGCAGGCTGGCGCGCAGGTACAGGTAGCTCGCGGCCAGCGCCAGCAGGACGAACGCGGCCAGTCCGGCCACCCCTCGCAGGGCCCAGGTTTTCCATCGGCGCTGTCGCATGTTGTCTTCCCCCTGTTTTTTGCGCGTATCTTGCCAGAAAATTGCTTGCCGGGGCGAACGATCGTGCCTTTCCGGGCCGAGCACGATTGATTTACCCGGTACGGATGACCGATAGCCGTCCTATACTGAAAGCGAGTCGCCAGGAAGGCGGGCAAAGGAGCAGATCATGCAAATTTCAAAGTGTCTTGTATTGGCGGCCACGCTTGCGCTGGCGGCATGCACCACGCCCCAGCAACGCGCCGAACGCCTGCAAGCGGAGATGGCCGAACTCATTGCTATCTATGGTCCGGCGTGTGACCGCCTGGGTTACGCGCAGAACAGCGATCCCTGGCGCGAATGCGTGCTGCAGCTCAGCACACGCGACGAGCTGCGCCAGATCGGCAGTGGTCCGTCGTACTACGGCGGCATTGGCTCGCGTCGCTGGCGGGGTGGCGGTTACTGGGGACCATACTGGTAAGCAGCCGGTTGGCGAACGCGGCCTTGGTCAGCGGCGTGCGCGTGGCGAGCAGCCGCTCGACCGTGGCCTGCGCGTGGCGCAGCAGCCGCGGGTGACGCAGATCCGGTGGATGCAGGCCCAGGCGGATGAGCGGTTGGCGCGCGAGCGCCACGGCCAGCACATCCGCCAGCAGCGGCGACAGTAGCCGGCCGCTGCGGTTGCGCGCGGCATAGACCAGCGAAGGCGAGAGCACCGAACCTGCGCCGCCGGCGTCGGCTAGAACGCTGGGACAAACGCCCCCGCTGCTGGCGCCGGCAACGCCATGCAAGAGGTGAAAGTGCCGGAAAGTGGTCGTGTAGTCGAAGCCGAAGGCGCGCAGCGCCTCCCAGCCGCCTTCGCCCAGCAGCCAGGCCGGCGGCACGAAACCGTGCACCGGCCAGCCGCGCTCGGCGAACCAGTCGAGCCCGAGCTGGATACGGCGCGCCGCTTCCTGGGCCGGCAGGGCCGCGAACTCGCCTTCCTGGCTGTAGGTCCCGCGCAGGAAACGCTCGCGCAAACCCGGTCCGCGCGGCGCGCTATCCAGGTGGGTGTAGCCATGCAGGGCCAGTTCGTTGCCGCGCGCCAGCGCGCGCTCGAGGCCCGCCTCCATCCGCGCCGGCTCGCCGCCGCTGCGGTGGTACTGCGGCACCACCAGCCAGGTCAGGGGAATATCGGCCACGTCGCGTACGGCCTGCGCCAGGCGCGCGCACGCGTCCCAGGTGGCCGGCGCCACATCGTGGATCGACACGCACAGGGCCGCGCCGGCGCCGGCATCCGGCCCGGGGCCGGGCTCAGTCGGCAGCACAGGCGTGTTCCGCCGCGCGGCGCCGGCCGGGACGCGCGGCAAGCAGGCTGCCGTAGCGGTGCATCAGCAGCGGGAACACCTGGCTCCAATCGTATTGTTCCTGCGCCTTGCGGCGCGCGTTGGTGCCCAGGCGCGCCAGGTCGCGGCCGTAGATGGCCTCGATCGCCCCGGCCAGGCTGGCGGCATCGTTGGGCCGGGCCAGGATGCCGACCTGGTCGTCCACCAGCTCGGCCACGCCGCCGGCCGCCGTGCCCACCACCGGCACGCCGCAGGCCATGGCCTCGAGCACGATCAGGCCGAAGGTTTCGCAATCGCCCGGATGCACCAGCACATCGCAGCTCGCCACTATGCCCGCCAGCGCGCGCTGGTCGCGCTGGAAGGGCAGGAAGCTCAGCTGCGGATGATGCGGCAGCGCGCCGCCTCCCCCGACCAGCAGCAGGTGATACGGTGCGCCCAGCCTGCGCACGGCCTCGACCAGCAGCGGCAGTTTCTTGTCGGCGGTGAAGCGGCCGGCGTAGACCAGCAGCCGGGTGTGATCGGGCAGGCCGAGTTCGGCGCGCAGGGTGGCGCGCCGGCGCCCCGGATGGAACGCCTCGCTGTCGATGCCAAGCGGCTGGTGCAGCGCGTGGGTCACGCCCATGTCGGCCAGCTGGTGCACCATCAGGCGGCTGGGCGCCAGCACCATGTCGAACTGGCGGTACAGGTGGGCCAGGTAGGTGCAGCTGCCCTGCGAGATGACAGGGCCGAAACGGTTCTGCACCAGGCGCGGCAGGTCGGAATGATAAAAGGCGATGGCCGGGACGCCGAGGCGCTGGCGCAGGCGCAGCGCGGCCCAGGCGCAGTGGCCGGCGTCGCCGGCTTCGACCAGGTCGGGCTGCAGGGCGCGCAGGCGCCGCGCCGCCGCCGCCACCGAGACCGGCATGCGGTAGCCGTGCATGCCCGGCAGGGCGAAGGCTGGCAGCGGCACCAGCTGCGCCACGCCTTCGTCGCCGCCCCTGACATTGGGACTGACGACGCTATGCCGCGCCCATCCGTAGCGCGCAAGCCAGCATGACTTGGCGTTCAGGTAAGTGCTGACACCGCCACCTTCGGCGGCGTAGAACATCGTGATGTCGACAAGATGCATGTGGAGCTCGCGCAAAATGCCAAGATAGCAGCGCTCCGCCGGCCATGTTTGCGCACACGCAGGCAGGGCGGGTGACGCAGGGCGGTCGAGCGGTTCCTGCTACCAGTTGGTCTTGCAGGAATTATGCGCTGCGGCGATCCAGCATGGCGCGCGCGATCGTGCCCGCATCCACGTATTCGAGTTCGCCGCCAACCGGCACGCCGCGCGCCAGGCGGCTGACCGTGAGCCCGCGCGCTTTCAGCATCTCGCTGATGTAGTGGGCGGTAGCTTCGCCCTCGTTGGTGAAATTGGTGGCCAGCACGACCTCGGCGACCACGCCATCGGTGGCGCGCGTGACCAGCTTGTCCAGGTGCAGGTCGCGCGGACCGATGCCGTCGAGCGGCGAGAGCCGCCCCATCAGCACGAAGTACAGGCCTTTATAGGTGAGCGTCTGCTCGATCATCATCTGGTCGGCGGGCGTCTCGACGATGCACAGCAGCGCGCGGTCGCGCGCTTCGTCGCTGCACAGGTCGCACACCTCGGTATCGGAGAAGGTATTGCACAAGGCGCAGTGGTGCACCGTATCCACCGCCTGGTAGAGCGCGCGCGACAGCATGGCCGCGCCTTCGCGATCATGCTGCAGCAGGTGGAAGGCCATGCGTTGCGCCGACTTCGGACCAATGCCGGGCAGGCGCCGCAGCGCCTCGGTCAGGAAGTCGAGCGACCTGGACATGAAAGCCTTTTTATTGGATCAGAACGGCATCTTGAAGCCGGGCGGCATCGGCATGCCGGCGGTCAGGCCACTCATCTTCTCGGCGGAGGTCGATTCGGCCTTGCGCACGGCGTCGTTGAACGCGGCGGCGACCAGGTCTTCCAGCATGTCGCGGTCGTCGCCCAGCAGCGACGGGTCGATGGTGACGCGCTTGACGTCGTTCTTGCAGGTCATTACGACCTTGACCAGGCCGGCGCCCGACTGCCCTTCGACTTCGATCAGGGCCAGCTGCTCCTGCGCCTTTTTCATGTTGTCCTGCATGGCTTGCGCCTGTTTCATCAAGCCTGCGAGCTGGTTTTTCATCATGGTCGGTTTCTCCAAAAAGTTCCGGATGGGTTAATTGAGGGGCGCGTCGGGGGCGGCCGGCAGCGGCGCCGGCTTCACCGAGCCGGGCACGACGAAGGCGCCGAAGCTGCGTTCCATCGTCTGCACGAACGGCTCGGCGGCCACCAGCGCCTCGGCCTGGCGCTGGCGCTCTTCGCGCGCAGCCTTGGCCTCGGCGGCGGCGGTGTACCAGGTCGGGCCGATCTCGGTATCGATCGCCACCCGCAGTTGCGGGAAATGTTCTTGCAGCGCAGCGGTCAGCTTCTCGCTGTTGCCGCTGGCGCGCAGCGTATCGACCGGCACCCGCAAGCGGAAGGTGGCGGCGTTGTCATGGGTGACGCATTCGATCAGCTCGGTCTGCAGGGCCAGCTGCTGGGACACGCCGCGCAGCGGCAGGCTGGCGGCCAGGGCCGGCCAGTTGCCGTCCCAGCCGATCGACGGCACCGGGGTGACGACGTAGGCATGTGGCGGCGCGGCCGGGGCCCGCAGCTGCGCGGGCGCCGGCGCCGTCACGGCGGCCGGCGCCTCGGAAGCCACGGCGGTGTCATCGGAAAAATCGGTGACCCAGGACGGCACGTCATCCTCGGCCTGGGCGCCCTGCATGCGCGCCTGCGGCGGCTGCGGAGCGGCCGCGTCGCGCGGCGCGCCCTGCTCCCACGGCGGGGTGCCGGTGGGCCCGGTCGCCTGCGGCATCGCCGCGGACGGGCCGGGCGCCGACGGGGGCGCGGCGGCCGGCGCCGGTGCGGCGGCGGCAGGCGCGGGCGCACTCGGCGGCGGCGCTTCGGCGGCCGGACGCTTGGCGCCGCTGCCCGGGCGGCCGGACGCCGCGCGCGCCGCTTCCAGCGCCGCGTTGATGGCGGCGCGGGCCGAGGTCATGGCCGGCGCGGGGCCGCCGGCTGGCGCTGGCGGCGCTGGCGGGCGTGGCGGTGGCGCTGCCTGCGGCGCGGCAGCCGGGCGCGCGGGCGCGACCGCGGCATGGCTGGCCGCGGCCACTGCGGCGGCGCGCGCTGCCGGCGCCGGCGCCGCGCTCGGCGTGGCGGCGGCCGGTGCTTCGGCCCCGCCCTGCCCCGGGCGGAAGGCCAGCATGCGCAGCAGGGTCATGGTGAAGCCCGCGTATTCGTCCGGCGCCAGGCCGATCTCGTTGCGGCCATGCACGGCGATCTGGTAATACAGCTGCACTTCCTGGGCGTCGAACGCCTGTGCCAGGCGCAGGATGTCGGGCAGCTCCGGCAGGTCTTGCGGCACCGCGGCCGGCACCGACTGGGCCAGCGCGATGCGGTGCAGCAGGGTGCCGAGGTCTTGCAGCGCGCCGTTGTACGACAGGCTGCGGCTGGCCATCTCGTCGGCCACCGCCATCAGGTCGGCGCCGTCCTGTGCCAGCAGCGCGTCCAGCAGGCGCACCAGGTAGGACTGGTCGAGCGCGCCCAGCATGCCCTGCACCGCCGCCAGGGTGACTTCGCCGGCGGCATAGGCGATGGCCTGGTCGGTGAGCGACAGCGCGTCGCGCATCGAACCGTGGGCGCCTTGCGCCAGCAGGCGCAGCGCCGGCTGCTCGAAGTTCACGCCTTCCTGGCCGAGGATGTTCTCGAGGTGGCCCACGATGTGGCCGGGTGGCATCTGCTTGAGGTTGAACTGCAGGCAGCGCGACAGCACCGTGACCGGGATCTTCTGCGGGTCGGTGGTGGCCAGGATGAACTTGACGTGCGGCGGCGGTTCCTCGAGCGTTTTCAGCATCGAGTTGAACGCGTGGTTGGTGAGCATGTGCACCTCGTCGATCATATAGACCTTGAAGCGCGCATTGCTCGGCGCATACACCGCCTGTTCCAGCAGCTGGGCCATCTCGTCGACGCCGCGGTTGGACGCGGCATCCATTTCAATGTAGTCGACGAAGCGGCCGGCGTCGATCGCGCGGCAGGCTTCGCATACGCCGCAGGGCTCGGCCGTGATCCCGCCCTGCCCGTCCGGACCCACGCAGTTGAGCGACTTGGCCAGGATACGCGACAGCGTGGTCTTGCCGACGCCGCGCGTGCCGGTGAACAGGTAGGCGTGGTGCAGGCGGCCCGTTTTCAACGCGTGGGTCAGGGCACGGACGACGTGCTCCTGGCCAACCAGTGTGTCGAAGTTCTTGGGACGGTATTTGCGGGCGAGGACTTGATAGGACATGCCGGGATTTTACCGCAGATGGGGCCCGGCGCGGACAAACCGAGGCGTGCCTGGCAACAACTTCAGGCGGCCGCCAGTGCCGGGCGTCCCGCGCGAGCGTCCAGCCGGAACACGCTCACCACCTCGGCCAGGCGGCGCGTCTGCTGTTCCAGCGAATCGGCCGAGCTGGCCGCCTGCTCGACCAGGCGCGCATTGTCGCGGGTCGATGCGTCCATCGTCCTGATCGCCTCGCCGATGGCCGCGATGCCGCCGGCCTGTTCGCGGCTGGCGCTGCTGATGCCGGCGATCAGGCGCGACACCTGGCGCACGCTGCCCACCACCTGTTCCATGGTAGCCCCGGCCTGGCGCACCAGCTCATTGCCGGCGGCGACTTCCTGGACCGATTCGCCGATCAGGGCCTTGATCTCGCGCGCCGCAGTGGCCGAGCGCTGGGCAAGGTTGCGCACTTCGCTGGCCACCACGGCGAACCCGCGTCCCTGCTCGCCGGCGCGAGCTGCTTCCACGGCGGCATTGAGCGCCAGGATATTGGTCTGGAAGGCGATGCCGTCGATGACCGCGATGATGTCGGAAATCTTGCGCGACGAGGCGTCGATCGCCGCCATTCGCGCCACCGCGCGGCCCACCACCTCGCCACCCTGCGCCGCCACGCTGGCCGCGGTCCCGGCCAGCTCGCTGGCGGCCACAGCCCGGTCGGCATTCTCACGCACGGTGACAGTCAGCTCGGCCATGGACTGGACGGTCGCGCGGATCGACGCCGATTGGGCCGTGGTGCGGGCGGCCAGCTCGGCGTTGCCGGCAGCGATCTCGACCGACGCCGCCCCGGTGGTGCGCACGCTGTGCTGGACGCTGGCCATGGCGCCTTCGAGCAGGCGCACCACATCGCGCAGGGCGCGGCCGCTGGCGCTGCGCGTCGGCAGTACATCGGCCCGCAGGTCGATCTGTCCGCCCTGGTTGGCCATCGACGCCACGCTCACCCGCAGTTCGGCCGACTGCAGCGCCTCGCGCCGCAGCACCCGGGCCAGGAAGCACAGTACGACGCTTTCCGCTATTACATAGGCCGCGTGCACCAGCACCGCTGCAAGGCCGGCTTCGCTCAGGCAGCGGACGCCGAAACCGAGCTCCTGCAGGTAATTGAACGACAGGTGGTGCACGGCGATGGTGACGGCCGCGGCGACGATCACCGTCCAGTCGCGGTAATACAACAGGAAGGCCAGCAGCACGAAGATCCCGAAGTGCAGTTCGGCGCGGCCGGCGGCCTGGTGGATGTGCAGCGCGCAGAACACCATCATCGCCACCGCCACCATCATGCGCGACATGCGGCTGCCGCCCTGCGCAAGCACGGCCAGGGTCGGCACCAGGGCTGCCGGCAATCCGACCAGCAGCGCCCACTGCAGCGTATCGTGCATGCCGGAGAGCGCCAGCGCCATGGCAAACAGGCCCCACAGGATGCCGCACATGATGCGATCTGCCTGCAGATAGCTTGCTTTCAGTACGCCATCGACGCTCTGGTTTTCCACGTTGTCTCCTGATGAATTTTATAAACATCCACATTTAAACAGAAAACGTAGTTGCCGTGCGGAAATCTGATTAATTTACCGATGCAGAGCTGGGACAGGGGGGTTGGGGTAAAACCAGGGCCGAAAATGCAAAAAGCCGCTGACGCGGCTTTGTACAGTTGGAGCGACATCGAAAGAGGCGAGCCTGATCTGCGGCACTTGCGGTGAACGGCTTTGGCTGCTTCGTTCCCGACCTGACCAGGTAAACCATGCCACAATGCGCAGGGGCCCGCCGAGGGTGATTATACCGTATGGCGGGCGATGTGGGAAATGGCAGCTGGCCGGAATACGCCTGCGCAGCCACTACGTCTCTCCCGCGCAGGCGGGAACCCAATTTGCGTGAGCTATCGAACCGCTACGAACCTGGATTCCCGCCTGCGCGGGAATGACGTTTTGAGGGTAACGATTATTGGCGGCGCATCGATGCGCAACGCCTCAAATCCCCAACTCTCCCCATAACCCATCGATCCGCTCCTTCACCTCCGGCGTCATCTCGATCGGCGTTCCCCACTCCCGGTTGGTTTCTCCCGGCCACTTGTTGGTCGCATCGATCCCCATCTTGCTCCCAAGCCCGCTGATCGGCGAGGCGAAATCGAGGTAGTCGATCGGCGTGTTGTCGACCATGACCGTATCGCGGGTCGGGTCGACCCGGGTCGTGATCGCCCAGATGACTTCCTTCCAGTCGCGCACGTTCACATCCTCGTCCACCACCACGATGAACTTGGTATACATGAACTGGCGCAGGAAGCTCCACACCCCGAACATCACGCGCTTGGCGTGGCCGGCGTACTGCTTCTTCATTTGCACCACCGCCATGCGGTAGCTGCAGCCTTCCGGCGGCAGGTAGAAGTCGGTGATCTCGCTGAACTGCTTTTGCAGCAGCGGGATGAACACTTCGTTCAGCGCCACGCCCAGCACCGCCGGTTCGTCGGGCGGCTTGCCGGTGTAGGTCGAGTGGTAGATGGGATCGCGCCGCATCGTGATGCGGTCCACCGTGAACACCGGGAAGCTGTCCTGCTCATTGTAGTAACCGGTGTGGTCGCCGTACGGGCCTTCCAGCGCGTGCTCGAAGCCGGACGGGTGGTTCGCATCGGGGTAGATATGCCCTTCCAGCACGATCTCGGCGGATGCCGGCACCCGCAGCTCGCTGCCGATGGCCTTGGTAAGCACGGTGCGCTGGCCGCGCAGCAGGCCGGCGAACTGGTATTCCGACAGGCTGTCGGGTACCGGCGTCACGGCGCCCAGGATGGTGGCCGGGTCGGCGCCCAGCGCCACCGCCACCGGATAGGGCTTGCCGGGGTTGGCCAGCGCGTGCTCGCGGAAGTCCAGCGCGCCGCCGCGGTGCGCCAGCCAGCGCATGATCAGCTTGTTCGGGCCCAGCACCTGCTGGCGGTAGATCCCCAGGTTCTGGCGCTTCTTGTGCGGCCCCTTGGTGATCACCAGGCCCCAGGTGATGAGGGGCGCGATGTCGCCCGGCCAGCAGTGCTGGATCGGCAGGCGGGCCAGGTCGACGTCAGGCCCTTCCCAGACGATGTCCTGGCAAGGTGCGCCGCGCACTTCTTTCGGCGCCATGTCCCAGACCGCCTTCACGAGCGAACCCAGGCCCAGGATATCCTTGAAACCCTTGGGCGGTTCGGGCTCCTTCAGGCGCGCCAGCACGTGGCCGATGTTGCGTAGCTCGCTCACGCTCTCGGCCCCCATGCCCAGCGCCACCCGGCGCGGGGTGCCGAACAGGTTTCCCAGCACCGGGATCGTGTGCCCGGTGGGTTTCTCGAACAGCAGGGCCGGGCCTTCGGCGCGCAGTACGCGGTCGCAGATCTCCGTCATCTCGAGGTGGGGCGACACCGGCACCCCAACATGCTTGAGCTCGCCCATTTTCTCGAGCTGGGCCATAAAATCGCGTAAATCTGAATATTTCATCAAGTTTTGATTGTTATCTCGTCAGTAGAAGCTTGTTCAAGGCACCATGGCAAGTAGTTGATTTAACAAGCCTTTCTAAAATTTCGGCTTGGCATCAGATCTAAAAGTAATAAGAGCGGATCGTGCTAGGGTTGACTTGGCATAAAGGAGCCCCTACAATCCGACCTACTTGATGAGGCAGGCAAATCGTTTCGACATGATTTTAGCCGTTCTCATGCATTCACGGGGTCGGGGCCCCATATGACATTTTAAGGAGTGTTTTCACTGGGCGTCTGCCCAACCCCCGAGACAGTTGTTTAGCCACTGGTTCCACCCGCCTGGGTTTTATAGCAGCCAGCTGAAGCAAAGCAATGACGGCGTTAGTCGGCCGCTACGCGGCGACCTACGATATTTCTGATGCACGGCACCGAGTCCGAACACAGCGCGATTTTTCTTACAGCGCCGTGACGGGACGCTTTTTGCCGCGACAAAGGGGAATTCGATGATCCATCGTTTCATCACGAGCGCAAGGCTCGTGCAATCCATGGCCAACCAGCCAGTTACCTGGTCGTCCATGGGCAAAGCAGTACGCGGCGTAGCAAATACCGCACGTAATACCCTGACCGTATTCGGTCTCTCGGCAATCGCGATGCTCGCGCTGCTTTACACCAACGAAGACATCGCCAAGCGTGTCTCGGACGTGCTGGATCCCCAGCCTGAAATCGTCGCCATCGCCCCTGCTGCGCCGGCGCCTGTCGTCCTGGCCGAAGTGGCCGCGACCGAATCGAAAAGCGTAGCCACTCCTCAGCTGGCTGCCAATAGCAAGCAACAGCAATGGGTCACCTCCTGGCTGAGCAAGCGCTACCGTGTTGCCAGCGACGCCGCCAACATGCTGGTCTCGACCGCCTACATGACGGCGCACGAGGTCAAGCTCGACCCGCTGCTGATCCTGGCGGTCATGGCAATCGAATCGGGCCTGAACCCGTTCGCCGAGAGCGCGATGGGCGCCAAGGGCTTGATGCAGGTCATGGCCAAGGTCCACCACGACAAATTCGAGAAAGTCGGCGGCCAGAAGGCAGCCCTGGACCCGGCCGCCAACATCCGTGTCGGCGCCCTGATCCTCAAGGATTACGTCAAGCGTACCGGTTCCGTCGAAGGCGGCCTGAAGACCTACGTGGGCGCCGCGGACATGGAAAGCGACTCGGGCTACGGCTCGAAGGTGCTGGCCGAATACAAGCGCCTGAAGCAGGTCGCCCGCGGCCATAACGTCCCGACCACCAACCCACGCCCACTGCCGGCGCCGGTCGTGGTCAAGCAGGGTCCTGCCATCACCCCGGCGGAAACGCCGGCTGCCCCAGTCAACGCCGAGGCCCACGCAGCCGAGACGCTGGCAACGCTGTAAAGCCCGCACGGCCCCTCAAGAACCACCGCCGCAGCGGTGGTTTTTTTACTCCAACTTCGGCAACTTCGGGGTCAGGTCTGACATTTGGACACGGCCTCATCCATAAAACAGGTGTTCGCGTTTGCGGTTCCCGGTTTTACCAGCCCTACGGCATTAACTGCACACTACGGTAGAGCTCGTGTCCAAATGTCAGACCTGACCCCGAAGGTGGGGATTTTTGGAACTATCGCTGCAGCGGTGTTTTTTTACCTCCTGCTAGCAATGAAAAAGCCACCGGGCAGTGCCACGGTGGCTTTTGTCTATATATATAGTGGTGCCGGCGATTCGCACCCCGGCAAGCGGCCCTATTCCGCCGCGTCGAGGAAGAAGATCGCGTAGGCCTTGGCTGCCGTTTCCACAGTCGGTTTTTCCACCTGGACCTGGGCGCAGTCTTCCGCGACGAGGCTGCGCCAGTTGCGCACGCCTTCGTTCGAGAACAGCGGATTGGCCTTGGCGTTCAGGCTCAGGTCCAGGGCCAGCCTGGCATTGCGCGGACCTGCCTTGTCGTAGCTGACGCCACGCAATTCGATGCCGAAGGTGGCCAGCCATGCTTCCCACAAGGCCGACTCCTTGCCAAGCACGATGCGCTCGAGCATGTCATTGAGCGACACCCCCTTCTTGACCACGCCGCGCAGCAGGTCGAGCGATGGGGCAAAGCGCGCGTCGGTGCTTTGCTTGCCGGCGCCGCGGTCGGCGATGGCCTTCAGTTCCTTGGAAAAGGTCGCATCGCGCTCGGTGTAGTCGCGTACGCGGTTATAGAAGTCCCCATCGAGATAAGGATTTTCGGGGCGGCCGGCGGGCTTGGCCTCTGGCTTGCCGGTGGACGGCGGTTTTTTATCGGTCATGGCTGTTCAAACGTCAATGTAAGGGCGGAGTGTAGCATTGTCGCTCTTGCGGCGAGCGTTGTGCCGCCCTGCCACGTTGCAAACCCGGTCGAGAAATCTCCCACCATTGCATGGACGTAACGTTTACTGTAATGTGTCCTGATCTGTCTCAAGCACCGGACAATGACTTCCCTCACCCAGATTTCCGAAATTTGCACACCGGCCGGGCCCCTGCCGGACGCGCCAACACTCCCCGACCAATACGACGTACGCGGCTGCCTCGGCGAAGGCGGCTTTGGCCGGGTATATGAGGCCTGGGACAGCAAATTGTGCCGCCCCGTCGCCATCAAATGCATCAAGCACGCCGACGCCGCGCGCGCCGGCGCCGACCTGATGCGCGAGGCGCGCCTGGGCGCCTCCTTGCGCCATGCCGCCTTCGTGAAGGTGCATGCGATCGAAGACGACGGCTGCACCCAGTCGATCGTCATGGAGCTGGTGCCGGGCCAGACCCTCAAGCAGGTCCTGGCTGCGGGGCCTGTCGCCCGCGCCGATGCCCTCGAATGGACCCGCCAGGTCGCCGAAGCCATGCGCGACGCCCATGCGTCCGGCCTGGTGCATGGCGACCTCAAGCCGTCGAACCTGATGCTCGAACCCGGCGGCGCCATCCGTATCCTCGATTTCGGCCTGGCCCACCAGCTCGACGTGCTGGCCACCGCGGCCATCGCGCCCGAGGTCTTGCAAGGCACCATCGCCTACATGGCCCCCGAGCGCATGCTGGGCGCGCCGCTGTCCCCGCAGGTCGATGTCTACGCCCTGGGCCTGATCCTGTACGAGATGGTCTGCGGCGCCCGGCCCTTCGCCGCCCTCGACGGCCTGGCGCTGGCGGCGGCGCAGGTGCAGACCACGTCCGACGGCTGGAGCTATCCCCTCGACACCAGCCCGCAGCTGATCGCCCTGATCCGCGCGATGACCGCGCGCCAGGCGCCGCAGCGGCTGGCCGGCATGGCCGAGGTGCTGGCGCGGCTCGCGCAGCTCGAGGCTCCCCTGGTATCTCCGGCGCCGCCGGCCCGAAAGCCCATGCCGGCGCGCACCCGGCGCGTGCTGGCCGGCGTGCTGTCGGTGGCCCTGCTGGGCGCCGCCGGCTGGGCCGCCGCCCCCTACCTGGCGACGCTCGGCCCGTCGCTGGCGCCCTTCTCCGAGTCGGTCGAAATGGAACAGGGCCTGGCGGCGCTGAAGCTGTTCGACCGTCCGGGCAGCCTGGACAGCGCCGAGCAGCATTTCCGCCGCATCCTGGAACGCCGCCCGGACAGCGCGGCGGCCGCCGCCGGCATGTCGCTGATGTACATCCAGCGCTACCAGACCGACAAGCGCGACGAAACCTGGCTGCAGCGCGCCAATGCCAGTGCGCAGCGCGCCGCCCAGCTCAACGACCAGCTGGCGCTGAGCCACATCGCGCGCGGCTGGGTGCTGGACAACCAGGGCAAGCGCGACGACGCCCTGCTGGCGCACGCCGAAGGTTTACGCCTGGACCCCACCAATTTCTTCGCGCTGTATGGCCAGGGCGTGACCTTGCGCCGCATGCACCGCTACGACGAGGCGCGCGCCAGGCTGGAGGACGCCATCGCGCGCTTCCCGCAGGAGCGCGTCTTCACCGACGAACTGGGCAGCGTGTACTACGAACAGGCGGACTATCCGGCCGCCGAGCGCCTGTTCCGGCGCAGCATCGCCCTGCAGCCGGATGCCGTCATTGCCTACGCCAACCTGAATGCCGCGCTGCTGCGCCAGAACCGCGACGACGAAGCGCTGCAAGTGCTGCAGCAAGGCCTGCAGATCCGTCCCAGCGCCAAGCTGTACACGAACCTCGGCAATGCGCTGTTCCTGCGCCAGGATTACGTGGGGGCGGCGGCGGCCTTCGAGAACGCAGTCTCGCCGACGCGCGGCGCGCCGGGCGAATACCAGCTGTGGGCCAACCTGGCCGATACCCTGAACTGGATCCCGGGCCGCGAAAAGCAGGCGCGCGCCGCCTACGACAAGGCGCGCGAGCTGCTGGCGCCGCGCCTGGCCCGCGCCCCGGACGATGTGCTGCTGGTCTCGCGCATGGGCCTGTACGCCGCGCGCACCGGGGCGCAGGCCGAAGCCGCCACGCTGCTGCCGCGCGCCATTGCCCTGGCGCCAACCAGCGCCGACGTGCAGTTCCGCGCAGGCCTGGCTTATGAATTGTTGGGTCAACGGGACGCCGCACTCGTTGCCATCAATAGCGCCCGCCGCCTCGGGTATCCGGTCAAGTTCATCGATGCCGAACCGGACCTGGTGGCCTTGCGGCGGGATGCGCGTTACCGTCCGGACTGACCAAGTCCGATCCTGTCGTGCCACACCGGCACCCAACCGACTGACCTGAAAGCAGACATGCAACAAAACCACGAAATCCGCGTTATTTACGATGCAGGCAATCCGCAAGCCAGCTGGGCGCCGCGTCCGAAAGGCACCGACAGCATCCAGGCGAACATGAACGATACGATCAGCTTCACCTTCGAGGGTCCGGACTGCCTGACCAACGCCATCATGATGACCGGGCCGCGCGAGAAGGAAACCGAGCGCTCGCCCTTCAAAGGCGGCAACCAGATCAACATCGAACCTGGCGCCCGGTACACGATCGACAAGGAAAACGGCCTGTGGGGCTTCTCGCTCTCGTTCACGACCATCGACGCCCAAGGCATCAGCAACTTTTATTTCCTGCCTGACCCCGAACTCGAAGTCGGCTCGACCTGATGCCTGCCTTAGCCCGGACGCAGTAAACGCCAGCGGCGCCGCAAGGCCTCCGCCGGCGTTTTCAGGGTCGCGGCGCAGCGCTCCACATCGCCCCCGCAAGCCTCCATTGCGCGGGCGATGTCGTTTTCCGGGATGGTTTCGGCACGCCTGATGACGGGATGGTCTTCCAGCAGCTTGTAAAGGCTCGGGCGCGAGATGCGCAGCGCCTGCGCGGCCGCCTGGATGTTCCAGTCATGCGCGGCCATGGCGTCGAGCACATCGCCGTCGGACAAGGCGGACGGCCGGCGGCGCGGCGCGGCATCGGCGGCCTCGCCGCGCGGCGCCGGCGGAGCCGGCGCTTCCTCCGGCGGCTGCCGCTGCGTGCGCACCAGATCGTCGAGGGTCGGAACGACGCCTTCGCCCAGCATCAGCACCGCGCGCTGCAGCACATGCGACAACTGGCGCACATTGCCCGGCCAGTCCCAGCATGCCAGTTCCGCCACCAGCGCCGCCGGCAGCCCTGCATTGCCCTCCTGCTGCCCGAGCAAGTCGACGATCAGCACGCCGATATCCTCGCGCCGGGTGCGCAGCGGCGGCATCCGGATCACGAAGCCTTCCAGCCGGTGCAGCAGGGCCTGGTTGAATACTGCCGCCTCCAGGTCCTGGTCGGAGGCGGCAACCACGCGCGCCGACGAACGCCGGTCCTGGGCCGCGCCGACCGGCCGGTAGTCGCCGCCCTCGAGCACGCGCAGCAGCATCGGCTGCACGGCGGCGGGGGCGTTGCCGATCTCGTCAAGGAACAGGGTCGCCCGGTCGGCTTGCGCGAACACCCCGTCGCGCGCGGCCGGTTCGCCGGCGTGGGCTCCCGCCTCCACCCCGAACAGTTCTGCCGCAGCCGTCGCTTCGCCCAGGGCCGCCATGTTGACCGTGACCAGCGGCGCCGCGGCACGGCTGCTCAGCGCATGGATGGCGCGCGCGGCGATTTCCTTGCCGGTGCCGGTTTCGCCCAGCAGCAGCACCGGTAAGCCGCTCGGGGCCACCATGCGGAGCTGGTCGCGCACGCCGATGCTGGCGCTGCCCACGCCATGCAACCCCGGCACCGGATTGTGCTTCGGCAGGCGGTCCATCCAGTGCAGGCACAGGACCACCGCCCGGCCCAGGGTCAGGACCTGGCCTTCGGCGACCTGCGCCGCGGTGAGCCGGACCGCATCCTTGACGACGCGCCCGCCCACCTCGACCACCATCGAACTGGCGGGCAGCGCAAGGGTGAGCGTGTCGTGGGCGTCGCGCACCAGGCGCAGCGGCTGGCGAGAAATGCCGCCGTGACCCAAGGGCAGGCCTTCGCTGCCCGGCCGCATGAACAGGGGCGCGTAACGGTTCAGTTCAATGGTGTCGCTGCCGGTGCCGCCGACAAATTGTTCGCCGATGCGGGCCGGATCGGGATGCCAGAGGATGGTGACCGCCAGCAGGGGCGCCGTGGCATGGTCGAGGTCGGACAGGGGCGAGGTCAGCGTGTAATCGGAATAAATCATAGAATCTGGCAAAGACACGGTGGCGTGGCACCGATGCGTTTGCGATTCTACACTTTTGCCTGCAGGTCAACCGGCGACCTTACCCGGCGGGATCACGGTGAGCGCGAATCGGCTTTCCGGCGCGCCGCCGCGCGGAGATGGAAACGCAGCGGCCCTACCTCGCGCTTGGCAATGGCGCGCTTCGATGGGAAGACGTGGGCGCGCCGGTCGTCGGCGATGTTCGCGGCGCCGAAGTGCTGGAAGTCCCCGTCGCCGGCAAGGGCCACGCCGGCGGCGTCGAAGTGGGCATGGAAATGGCGCTGCCCCGGCTCGCTCGCCTCCAGCAAGGCGGACGAGACGACGACTTGGAGCGCCATGGCCGGCGCCGGCGCCAGCACGTGCTTGCCGAAGATGGGCGCGAGGTCGGCGTGGTCGCGGTCGAGGAAGGCCGATACCGGAACGCTGGACGTCGCATGCAGGCGCTGGCGTCCTGCGGCGTCGGGAAACGCGCGGCTGGTGTCGAGGAACAGCAATTTCCCCTTCGGCCAGGCCGGCGCCGTGTATTCGAAAAACAGCGGATCGGTCAGGAAGACCTGGAAGCCCATCCGGAGCGACGCGCCGGCCTCGGCAATATGGAGGCGCAGGCGTTGCACCGCTTTTGCGTCGCCGTAGGCCGCAATGCCGTCTTCCTGGGCCCGCAGCAGCAAGCCTGCCCTGCGCAGCATGTCGTGGCAGGCGGGAACCGGGACGATGCGCAAGGCGCGCAGTGTACCGTCGGCGAAAAACGCGTGGCCGAACGAGACCCGGAAGATCAGGCCATAAGACGAAGGCAGCTCATTTACCTTACGCATGATAAGCCTCGCTATTCAATGCCGACACTGTATTGCGGCGCCCGCCTGGGCGCATGCAATATAAAACCGAGGACATCAATGTTCTACATAATACGTCCCGGATAATGCCAAGGCTGCACTGGCCGGCGTGTTCCACATCGGGGAGCAGTGTATCGCCTCCCGCTCCCCTGGTCACAGGCCCGCGCCGGGCGTGATTCGCTGCGCATGCAGCTTGGTGTATTGCCAGGTCAGTCATTACAAGCACCGCTATTCAAGGTCCCACTCCGGATCAATCTATTCTTTATGCATTACCGCTTGTTCCCGGAACGTAATATGAGACTTTTCGGAAATACCGTCAACATAATATTGCCACTATTTTTTTACATGTAAAATGACGTGTAAAATACAATTTAACGGGCCAATTTAATCATATAAATATTATTATTACTTATAATATATTTTAATTAACCGCTCATTTGAATGACGCATTAAAAAAAGCCACCGCGGCAGCGCCGCGGTGGCTTT
The DNA here is from genome assembly GCF_900112225.1 of Massilia yuzhufengensis. Classification (GTDB taxonomy): domain Bacteria; phylum Pseudomonadota; class Gammaproteobacteria; order Burkholderiales; family Burkholderiaceae_D; genus Telluria; species Telluria yuzhufengensis. Next base: position 69,412 of record NZ_FOLD01000007.1, read on the forward strand.
TTGTCTTGACTAAAACGGCTGTCGATCAGCGTCGCGCGTCGGCGCCGAATTCGTCCGGGCGCAGCCTGGACGCCAGCTTGTCCAGTACGCCGTTGACGTACTTGTGGCCGTCGATACCGCCGAAGGACTTGGTCAGCTCGACCGCTTCGTTGATGACGACGCGGTACGGCACTTCCGGGTGGTTCTTCAGCTCGTACGCGCCGAGCAGCAGCACGGCGTGCTCGATCGGCGACAGCTCGGCCACATTGCGGTCGATCAGCGGCGCGATGGTCTCGCGCAGCTCGACCGAGGTGCTGATGGTGCCGTTGAGCAGGTCGCCGAAGAATTCGCCATCGGCCTTCTCGAAGCCGTGGGCGCCGCGGATGTTGGCCACGACAGTGCGGGCCGGCTCATTGTTCAGCAGCCATTGGTACAGGCCCTGCAGCGCGAACTCGCGTGCGCGGTGGCGCGGCGTGCGGTTCTTGCTCGGGTTGGCGTGCGTGGTCTTGTCGTTCATGTGCTTGTTTCCTTATTCTTCTTCAGCCTGCAGTTCTTCCAGCGCGAACAGCAGGTTCGACATCTCGACCGCCACGCGCGCCGCGTCCAGGCCCTTTTCGGCCATGCGGGCTTCGGCCTGCTCGTCGTTCTCGGTGGTGAGAATGGCGTTGGCGACCGGGATGCCGTAGTCCAGGCCGATGCGGGTGATGCCGGCGCCCGATTCGTTGGCCACCAGCTCGAAGTGGTAGGTCTCGCCGCGGATCACCGCGCCCAGTGCGACCAGCGCGTCGAACTGCTGGGTTTCAGCCATTTTCTGCAGCGCCAGCGGCACTTCGAGCGCGCCCGGCACCGTGATGTGGAGGATGTCCTCGTCGGCCACGCCCAGGCGCTTGAGCTCGGCCAGGCAGGACGACAGCAGGCCGTGGCCCACGTCGGCGTTGAATCGTGCCTGCACGATACCGATACGCAGGCCTTCACCCGCCAGATTGCTTTCAAATGTTCCTACCGTCATGGCTGGCCTCTTCTTTTTTCGTGTGTGTATATAGTAGTGGGAATTCGCGACAGGCAGCGCGTCAAGCTTGTGCGGCCGGCTGCGGCAGGTAACCCGTGACTTCGAGGTCGAAACCGGTCATCGACGGCATCTTGCGCGGGTTGGCCAGCAGCTGCATCTTGCCCACGCCGAGTTCGCGCAGGATCTGGGCGCCGATGCCGTAGGTGCGCAGGTCCATCGAGGCGGCGCGGGCGCTCCTTGGGCTGGTGTCGCGCGGGGCGAACTGGGCGAACAGCTGATCGGCCGTCTCGCCGCAGTTCAGCAGCACGATCACGCCACTGTCGCCGGCCTGGATCGCCTTCATGGCCGAAGCCAGGTCCCAGGAGTGGGTCGAGGCGCAGTTGCCCAGCACGTCGAGGAGCGAGACCGGCTGGTGCACCCGCACCAGCGCTTCCCGCTCGCGCGCCAGGGCGCCGTGCACCAGCGCCAGGTGGGCCGCGCCGCTCGGCTTGTCGCGGAAGGCGACCAGCTTGAACTCGCCGTAAGGCGTGGACAACTGACGCTCGGCCACGCGCTCGACCAGGCTTTCGTTCTGGCTGCGGTAGTGGATCAGGTCGGCGATGGTGCCGATCTTGAGATTATGTTCCTTGGCGAATTCGATCAGGTCCGGCAGGCGCGCCATGGTGCCGTCTTCCTTGATGATCTCGCAGATCACCGAGGCCGGGGTCAGGCCCGCCATCGCGGTCAGGTCGCAACCGGCTTCGGTATGGCCGGCGCGCATCAGCACGCCGCCGTTCTGGGCGCGCAGCGGGAAGATGTGGCCCGGCTGCACCAGGTCGTCCGGGGTGGTGCCCTTGTTCACGGCCACCTGGATGGTGCGCGCGCGGTCGGCCGCCGAAATGCCGGTGGTCACACCCTCGGCCGCTTCGATCGACACCGTGAAGTTGGTGCCGAACGAGGTGCCATTCTTGGACGTCATCATCGGCAGCGCCAGCTCGTCGCAGCGCTCTTCGGTGAGCGTCAGGCAGACCAGGCCGCGCGCGTGGCGGATCATGAAGTTGATCGCTTCCGGGGTAACGAAGTCGGCGGCAAGCACCAGGTCGCCTTCGTTCTCGCGATCTTCTTCGTCGACAAGAATGACCATGCGCCCTGCGCGCAGTTCGGCAACGATTTCCTCGGTGCTTGAGATAGACATACGAATTCCTTGAAACGGGAGGGGTTTTGGCGTAATCCGTTATTTTAAAGGATTTACCGCCTTTCAACCGACTGAGGCCGCAGGATCCTTCCACAGCACGCCCCTGCCAATCCGTCAATGGCCGTTGCCTCATAGCAACATGCAACAATTCGCGTATATCTATGCGCCCGGAATTGTTAAGCTCAGCTTTCCGCACGCAACAGTACGGCGTGCCCACGCTTGACTCGATTATGATGAAGACATTGCGGCCGGTGATGCCGCCGAGGCTTTTCCCCGGCGACACCTGGCTATTCTCCGGAGTTGCCATGACGGTAGTTCCCCACCCTGGCAGCCACCCTGCGCCCTTCCATGGAAGCCGGTGCTGATGGCCACGATCCTGATCGTCGACGATCGGCCGAGCAACCGTGCCTTCCTCAATGCCCTCCTCGGTTTCACCGGCCACCTGCTGCTGGAAGCGGAAGACGGCGCCCAGGCGCTGGCGCTGGCGCGTACCCACCGGCCCGACCTGATCATCACCGACATCCTGATGCCCGTCATGGACGGCTACGAGCTGGTGCAGCAGGTGCGCCACGACCCCGACCTGCGCAGCACCCGCATCATCTTCTTCTCGGCCGTGTATGCCGAGCGCGAGACCCAGGCCATGGCGGCGCGCTGCGGCGTCGCCACCGTGCTGCCGAAACCGGCCGACGCCCAGCAGATCATGGACGCGGTCAACGCCGAACTGGGCGGCGCCGAGGGCGCCGCGCCCCAGCCCGGCCCGACCGCGCAGGAATGCGACCGCGCCCTGCCCTTCGACCTGTGCACCCGCCTGGGCGAACTGGAACGCATGTGCCTGGCCCTGATCGGCGAACGCCGCGTCGAGACCCTGGCCGCGTCCTTCCTCGATGCCGCGCGCCGCGTCCTGCGCGCCGACTGCGCCGCGGTTTGCCTGATCGACCGGGGCGAGCGCAGTGTGCGCCACCTCGACGCCTGGGCGCTCGACCCGGCGCTGCTGGCGCCCTATGCGCGCGACGAAGCGCGCCTGCCCGGCATGCTGCTGCGCGCCCGCGCGCCGCTGCGACTGGCCGGGGGCGACGCCCTGCTCGACCATCTGCCGCCCCGCCACCCAGGTCTGGGCAGCTTCCTCGGCCTGCAGGTGCACGACCTGCAGCACCCGCACGGCTGGCTGTACTGCGCGCGCCACCCGGGCGCCCCCGCCTTCACCGACGAGGAAGAGCGCTGGGCCACCGCGCTGGCCGCCCAGCTGGCGGTCGCCTATGAAAACCTGAACCTGTACGACGTGGTGCAGCGCCATGCTTCCCAGCTGCAGCTCGAGGCGCTGGCCCGGGCCGACGCCGACGCCGCGCTGCGCGAAAGCGAACACCGGCTGGAACTGGCGCGCCAGGTCTTCGACAGCACCCAGGAAGGCATCATGATGACCGATGCCGACGCCAATATCGTCGCGGTCAACCCGGCCTTCGAGCAAATTACCGGCTACCGCGAATCGGAAGTCATCGGCCTGAGCCCGCGCGTGCTGCGCTCCGGCCGCCACGACGCCACCTTCTACCGCGACATGTGGCATTGCCTGGAAAAAGACGGCCAGTGGCGCGGCGAGATCTGGAACCGCCGCAAGAACGGCGAAGTCTATCCGGAGCGCCTGAGCATCAGCGCGGTGCGCGACGAGGGCGGGCGCCTCACCGCCTACGTGTCGGTGTCCACCGACATGTCGGCGCTGAAAGCCGCGCACCACCAGCTGGATTTCTTGTCCAACCACGACGCCCTCACCCTGCTGCCGAATCGTTCGCTGTTCAACGACCGCCTGCAGCAGGCAATGGCGGCGGCGCGCCAGGGCGATGGCCAGCTCGCGCTGCTGCTGTTCAACGTGGACCGCCTGTCGCGCATCAACGACAGCCTGGGCCACGGCGCCGGCGACGCAGTGCTGCGCGAGGTGGCGCGCCGGGTCGGCGAAATCGCCGGCCCCACCGACACGCTGGCGCGCCTGTCCGGCGACGAATTCGTGCTGCTGCTGACCTCTTGCCGCGACAACGAAGACATCATCCTGGCCGCGCGCCGCCTGATCGACGCCATCGCCCAGCCGCACGAAGTGGGCGGGCACGACCTGGTGGTGACCGGCAGCGTCGGCATCAGCATCTTCCCGCGCGACGGCAATGCGCCGGGCGACCTGCTCAAGTCGGCCGACGCCGCCCTGACCGACATGAAGAAATCCGGCCGCAACGGCTTCCGCTTCTTCAAGGGCGAAATGAACGCCCAGGCGCTGCGCTGGCTGGCGCTGGAAACGCGCCTGCGCCGCGCCATCGAACGCGACGAGCTGGCCCTGCATTACCAGCCGCAGGTCTCGCGCATCGACGGCGCCGTGGTCGGCATGGAAGCGCTGCTGCGCTGGCACAGCGAAGAGATCGGCGCGGTGCCGCCGGGCGATTTCATCCCGCTGGCCGAGGATACCGGCCTGATCCATCCGATCGGCGAATGGGTGATCCGCCGGGCTTGCTTCCAGAACAAGGCCTGGCAAAACGCCGGCCTGCCGCCGGTGCGGGTCGCCGTCAACGTCTCGGCCAACCAGTTCAAGGCCGGCGCGGTGAGCGCGATCGTACGCAAGGCGCTGGCCGACAGCGGCTTGGCGCCGCGCTACCTGGAAGTGGAACTGACCGAAAGCGTGATGCTGGGCGACAGCGCCGCGGCCGAGGCGCAAATGGCCGAGCTGCGCGCCATGGGCGTGTCGCTGTCGCTGGACGACTTCGGCACCGGCTACTCGTCGCTCGGCTACCTGTCGCGCTTCCCGCTCGACAAGCTGAAGATCGACCAGACTTTTGTGCGCAACATCACCACCGAGCAGCGCAGCGCGGCGATCGCCCAGGCCACCATCGCGCTGGCCCAGGGCCTGTCGCTGTCGGTGGTGGCCGAAGGCGTGGAAACCATCGGCCAGCGCGACTTTCTCGGGCTGATCGGCTGCGACGTCATGCAGGGCTACCTGTACAGCCGGCCGGTACCGGCGCATGAGATGGCGCTTCTGTTGGCAAAAGGACGCGTCGCATTGTAGGGTGGCCAGCTCTGCTGGCCGCGCGTTCAGCCAGCACATGATCGGTCGCGTTCGTTCGTATTACATTTGAACGCGCGGCCGGCGAAGCCGGCCACCCTACGGTTGCCTGACTTCCTAAACGCAACAGACCTCGGCCGGCACGCGCGGTAGAATGCGTGCTCGTCCACAGAAATGGATCACCATGAGTAACAATTTCGTACGCGGCCTGTGCCTGGCCGCAGTACTGCTCGCGCAATCGCTGGCGCAGGTGGCAACGGCCGCCCTGCCGCTGGACGCGCCGATCCCGGTCGGCCCGCAGGTCAAGGTCGGCAAGCTGGCCAACGGCCTGACCTATTACATCCAGCGCAACGCCCGCCCGGAACGCAAGCTCGAGCTGCGCCTGGTGGTCAAGGCCGGCTCCATCCTCGAGGACGAGGACCAGCGCGGCCTGGCCCACTTCGTCGAGCACATGGCCTTCAACGGCTCGACCAATTTCCGCAAGCACGAGCTGGTGTCCTACCTGCAGACCATCGGCGTCGGCTTTGGCGCCGACCTGAACGCGTATACCGCGTTCGACGAAACCGTCTACATCCTGCCGATCCCGACCGACAAGCAGGAACACGTGGCCAAGGCCTTCCAGGTGCTGGAAGACTGGGCCCACGGCCTGAGCTTCGATGCGGAAGCGATCGACAAGGAACGCGGCATCGTGCTCGAAGAGCTGCGTCTTGGCAAAGGTGCATCGGACCGCATGAGCAAGCAGATCATGCCGGCGATCTTCAACGGCTCGAAATACGCCGAGCGCCTGCCGATCGGCACGGAAGAGGTGCTGAAGAACTTCAAGCCGGAAGCGCTGCAGCGCTTCTACCGCGACTGGTACCGTCCCGACCTGATGGCGGTGGTGGTGGTGGGCGACATCGACCCGAAACGCGCCGAACAACTGGTGAAGGCGCATTTCGCCCACCTCAAGAACCCGAAGCCGGTGCGCCCGCGCGCCTATGCCGAGATCCCGGCGCGCCAGGCAACCGAGGCGCTGGTCGTCACCGACCAGGAAGCGACCGGCAACGGCGTGCTGGTGCGCTACCCGGTGCAGCCGGTGGTCGAAGCCGGCACCATCCGCGCCTACCGCGACGACCTGGTGCAGTCGCTGTTCTCCGCCATGCTGAACCAGCGCCTGCAGGAACTGTCGCAGCTGCCGGAACCGCCCTTCATGGGCGCCAGCAGCTCGCTCGGCAAGCTGACTCCGCGTTACCGTTCGTACAACGCGTCGGCCGCCCTCGGCCCGCGCGGCGCAGAGGCCGCCCTGACCGCCCTGGTCGAGGAAAACGAGCGCGCGCGCCGCTTCGGCTTTGGCGCGGCGGAACTGGAACGCGTGAAGAAAAGCCTGATGCGCAACTACGAGCAGGCCTGGAACGAGCGCGCCAAGAGCGATTCCGGCACCTACGCCGCTGAATACATCCGTAACTTCCTGCAGCAGGAAACCATTCCGGGTATCGATACCGAATTTAAATACGTCAAGGAACTGGTGCCGGGCATTACCCTGGACGAAATGAACGCCTACGCGCGCCGCACCATTCCTGCGGACTCGGGCAAGCTGGTGCTGTACACGGGCGTGACCCGTCCCGAGACGCCCAAGGGCGAGGCGCTGCTCGCCGCCGTGGCCGCTGCCCAGCGCGCCGAACTGCAGCCGCGCGACGAGAAAGCCGTGGCCGCCCGCCTGATGGAGCGCCCGGCCAAGCCGGGCACGATCGTGCACGAGTCGCACGACAAGGCGCTTGGCCTTACCCACCTGCTGCTCTCGAACGGCATCAAGGTGATCCTGAAGCCGACCGACTTCCGCAACGACCAGGTGATGATGAGCGCCGCCCGCTTCGGCGGCCAGAGCCTGTTCAGCGATCAGGACATCCTCAATGCCCGTTTCGCCAACGCGATCGTGGCCAGCATGGGCGTGAAGGACTTCACGCCCCTCGACATGCGCAAGATCCTGGCCGGCAAGGCCGCGCAGGTGAACGTCGGCCTGGCCAACTACACCGACGTGGTGGTGGGCGCCTCCGGCGCGACCGACCTGGAGACCATGCTGCAGCTGACCTGGCTGAAGTTCACCGGCGTGCGCCGCGACGAAGACCTGTTCCGCTCCTATGTCGGCAAGCAGGCTGAACAGGCCCGCAACCAGGCCGCCCAGCCCGGGGCGCGCTTCGGCGACGCCGTGATGGCGGCCCTGTACAACAACCACCCGCGCGCACCGCGCACCTTGCGCCCGGAAGAGTACGAACAGATCGACCTCGACCGCAGCATCGACATCTTCCGCCAGCGCTTCTCCAGCGCCAAGGACCTGACCTTCGTGCTGGTCGGCAGCTTCGACCTGGCCGCCATCAAGCCGCTGCTGGCGACCTACCTCGGCACCCTGCCGACCCCGGACCTGCCGGTGGCCTTCCGCGACGTCGGCCTGCGCCCGGCCACGGGCGTGGTCAAGCGTGAAGTGCGCAGCGGCTCGGAGCCGAAGAGCACGATCTCGCTGACCTTCACCGGCCTGGCCGAATTCACCGAAGCCGAGCAGCTGCGCCTCTCGGCCTTGCTGGAAGTGGTCAACCTGCGCCTGATCGACGTGCTGCGCGAGAAGATGGCGCTGATTTATGGCGGCGGCGCGTCAGGCGTGCTGAGCAAGATCCCCTACGGGAACTACTCGATCGGCGTGACCCTGCCGACCGGGCCGGAGCACGTGGACAAGGTAATTGCCGCCACCTTCGAGGAAATCCACCGCCTGCAGGCCAACGGGCCGGAAGCGGCCGACCTGGAGAAAGTCAAGAGCAACTGGATCCAGAACCACCGCCGCTCGCTGCGCGAGAACGGTTACTGGCTGGGGCACCTGCAGACGGCGCTGAGCGAAGGCACCGACCCGGCGTCGATCCTGGCGGTGGAAAAGCAGGTGCAGGCCCTGAGCGCCGACGATATCCGCACCGCGGCGCGGCGTTATTTCAACGAGCAGAACTACGTGCAGGTGGTGTTGAACCCGGAAGCGCAGGCGGCGCAGACCGTGGCGGCATCGAACGCCAAAGCAGCTGTTCCAGGGGGTTGATGTCGTAGCGTGGGCGGGTCTCCCGCCCACGCGTTCAAACCGTCTTTGAAAATTTGGTCGCTAGTCGAACGTTGTTCGATCCTGGCCTGCGGGAGCATCAGCGACGGTCGCAATCGCGGCGAGCGCGGGCCGCAATCTCGGGCCAAATACTTCCTTCAGCTTCAGCAATCGCTGTATTGCCCAAGTATGCGCGACCTCACTATTTGCTTGAGCGTATTCGATAGTAGTCCCAGGTCTAACCAAGCCAATACGAACTGCCCGCCGCTCCGGCAAAGGTTCCCACGCCGCAGCTTCTCCGAGCTGCTGCTCGATCTGGATGCGTTGCTCATCAAGGATTCTAAATATGGCCTTGTTGCGCGACGCATCTTCGACGTCAATGTAGAGTTCAGCGCGCAATTCGCCCTTGGCTGTAAATGCAAGTCCGTAGGTAAAACCAGTAACGCCACTGCTGAACGCGTACCACGATTGTGCCTGCGCGATACGGGCGTTTGTAAAATAGTGCTTGTCACGAAGTTCGTCCATCAAGGGCTGGAAGAACGCGCGATAGGCGTTCATGCGGCTTGATACCTCAGGTCGCGCCGCGGCGTTCTTAGCCCATGCATTGGGAGAGGCGGCAAGGCGGAAGACCACGGCCGGCGGAGAGCTACCGATTCGTACCAATTCAAGAGCGATAGCGAAGAAGTCAACTGTTTCACGACTGTGTCGATTCAGGAAATCGATCGCTTCGCGGTGCTCTTCCCTCACGCCGGTGGAAATCCAGACAATGACGGCGGCATCCAGCCCAGCCGCATAGGTCACCAGTTGCCCCAGATGGGTATGGTCTGTTGACTCAAGCTGGTTCTCAATGATGACGCGCCGTCCGCTGCCATTTTCCTTGGCTTCGATATCGCAAGCGTAATTTCCGACGGGTGCCTCCATTTGCACCAGCTCTAAATCCAAACCGAGCGCCTCACCTAGCAAGCCCAAATTCTGTGCAAGCCACGGCGTAAAATCGCGCGCCTCCGACTGCCATACGGTGCGCGCGTTGACATGTTCGAGCTTTCCAAGTGCGATATCCATGTAGTACTTTATTGTTTATAGATCGTGTTGCATGTGGAGGCCGACGCAGTGACGGAGTTCGCACCATCGGATGGCGTTAGAGCCAGGTGGAACGGAGGTGGCCCGCAGTCGGAGTTTGAACGCGCGCGCAATCAGTTCTTGGCCGACAGCATGCGCTCGACGTAGCGCGCAATCAGGTCGATCTCCAGGTTCACTTTCGATCCCGCCTTCAGGTGCTTGAGCGTCGTCACCTCGATCGTGTGCGGGATCAGGTTGATCGAGAAGCGGCACACCCCGTCCAGGTCCTCGACCCGGTTCACGGTCAGCGACACGCCGTTGACGACGATCGATCCCTTGTAGGCCAGGAACTTCGCCAGCTCGCGCGGCGCGTCCACCACCAGCTCGAAGGATTCGCCCACCGGCACGAAGCGGTGCACCTCGCCCAGGCCATCCACGTGGCCGGACACCAAATGGCCGCCCAGGCGTTCGGCCAGGGTCAGCGCCTTCTCCAGGTTCACTTCCCCGGTCGCATCGAGCCCCACGGTCTTGCTCAGGCTTTCGCGCGACACGTCCACCGCGAACGAGCGCTCGGTCTTGGCCACCACGGTCATGCAGGCGCCGTTGATGGCGATCGAGTCGCCCAGGCCGACGTCGGCCAGCGGCAGCGGGCCGGCATCGATATCCAGGCGCACGCCCGCGAACGAGCCGCCCTCCAGTGGGGTGATCGAAGTGATGTTGCCGACGGCGGCGACGATTCCAGTAAACATGCTATTCCTTGAGTATTGAGTTCGGTGTCAATTGAGTCTTGCGAGGATGCGGATGTCGTCGCCGACCCGCGCCACGTCATGGAAGCGGAGCAGGCGCTTGTCCGCGAGCCGGGCCAGCGGCGGCAGCGCGAACATGCCCTGCCCCGGCCCGACCAGGCTGGGCGCCAGGTAGACGAGCAATTCGTCGACGCAGCCTTCGCGCAGCATCGACGCGTTCAGCTTGGCGCCGGCTTCCACGTGCACTTCGTTGATTTCGCGCCGGCCGAGTTCCCGCATCAGCGCCGGCAGGTCGACCTTGCCGTGCGCATTCGGCAGCACCATCACCTCGTGGCCGGCGGCGCGCAAGGCTTGCGCCTTTTCAGGATGCTCGGCGGCGGCGACGATCCAGCATGGTTCGCCCTGCAGGATGCGCGCATCGAGCGCAATCTCCAGCCGGCTGTCGACGATGACGCGGCGCGGTTGCAGCGGGGTGTCGATGCCGCGCACGTTCAGTTGCGGGTCGTCGGCCTTGACGGTGCCGATGCCGGTGACGATGGCCTGGGCGCGGGCGCGCCAGGCGTGGCCGTCGGCGCGCGCGTCCGGCCCCGTGATCCACTGGCTCTCGCCGTTCTCCAGCGCCGTGGCGCCGTCAAGGCTGGCCGCGAGCTTCAGCCGCACCCACGGCAAGCCGCGCCGCATGCGCGAGAAAAAGCCGATATTGAGTTCGCGCGCCGCCTCGGCCAGCAGGCCGGAACTGACCGCGATGCCGGCCGCCTCCAGCTGCGCCAGGCCGCGCCCGGCGACCAGGGGATTGGGGTCGGTCATGGCCGCCACCACGCGCCCCAGGCCGGCCTGCACCAGCGCGTTGGAGCACGGCGGCGTTCGCCCATAATGGCTGCAGGGTTCCAGCGTGACGTAGGCGGTGGCGCCGCGCACGTCGATGCCGCGCGTCTGCGCATCGCGCAGCGCCTGGATCTCGGCGTGGTCCTGGCCGGCCGGCTGCGTGTGGCCGGCACCGATCACGACGCCATCGCGCACGATCACGCAGCCGATGCGCGGGTTCGGCGCGGTGATGTACATGCCCTTTGCGGCCCATGCGAGGGCCAGCGCCATGCCGTCGGTATCGTTAAGGATTGTTACCCTGTCGTTTGCCACCGTGTGCTTCCGCTATTGGTTCCTAGGGCGGCGCCTCGGCGCCGTCGCAGCCCTCGTCGCGCGCCGGATTGCACAGCCGGACGCGCCCGAGCATGTTGATTTTAATACGCCGGATACCGGCGCCGTGAAACAGCGACAGCGTGCCGAGCCGGGACGCATTGCTGCTGGTGTCGCTGCAGCTGCGCCCGGCGCCATTGTAGGCGATGTACTGGGGCGGTGCAGACTGGGTAAAGGAAAAGTCGATCCGCACGCCGTCCGGCAGCGGGCCATGGACGGCCAGTACCTCGTCGCCGGGGCCGGGCACGCGGTCGCCATCGCGGTCGACGAATACGGTCCAGCCACGGGTCCAGTCGGCCCGGCCCGGCTCGGCCGGCATCAGCTTGACCCGTTCGCCCCGCGCGATCGCCTGGGCCCGGGTGTGGGCGATGGCGCCCAGCAGCTCGCTCGATGCGGTCCTGAGCTGCTGGGCGCTGACCAGGGCGTGCAGGTCCGGCGCCGCCACCGACAAGGCCACCGCCGCAATGCCGAGCACCACGACCAGCTCGGCCAGGGTGGCGCCGTGGTGGCGCATGCGCCTCATGGCCAGCAGCGCGGCGCCCTGCCGCTGGCGCCCTGCGCACCGGTGCTGTCGAAGCTCAGCACGCCGCAGTCGGGGTCGCTGAAGCCGGCGTCGACATTCGCGGTGCCCGGCTGGGCGCGCAGTTCGATGCACTGGCTGATGTCCTGGCCCTCGCAGGCGCGGCCGTCGAGCTCGTAGGCGCTGCCGCCGGCCTCGGAACCCAGCCACCAGCGGAACTGGCGGCTGTCGGCGTCGGTCGAGCTTGACGAGAAGGCGACATAGGTGTGGTGGCGGGCGCGGTACTGTTCCTGCCGCTGCATCGCATCGACCAGCGCCAGCTGCGCTTCGACGCGCCGGATCCGGGTCACATGGCCCGCGTAGCCCGGGTAGGCGATGGCTGCCAGGATCGAGATGATCGCCAGCACCACCAGCACTTCGACCAGGGTGAATCCACGGCGCGGTGTCATTGCCGCCCCGTTCCGGCCGACACGCTGCTGGACGCCACGGTGTCATGCCAGTTGCCGATCTCGCGCCAGCCGACGCGCACACCCGGGCCGCCCGGCGTGCCCGGCGCCGCCCCGGCCGGGAGCAGCTTGCGGTAGTAGGCCTGCACACCCACCTGCGTCGTGCCCGCGCTGCCGAAGCCCAGCGCGGTGACGCGGTACAGCAGCGCGCCCGCCGGCGACGGCATCAGCTCGATCAGGTAGCGCGGCGCCTGCGCCGCCAGCGCGCCCTCCCCGGCCGGTACCTGCGCGCCGGTGAAGGCGCCGAGCGCGACACCCGGCCCCTCGTCGTCGGCCAGCGCGGCGGCGATATCCCCGAAGCCGGGCGCCTGGACACACAGGCCGTCGTAGGGCGCACCGCCCGCGCAGCCGTCGGCAAACGCGGCCGGGCTGGCGCTGGCCAGCGCCGCGGCGCGCGCGGACGCCGGGTCGGCGCCGCCTTCGATGTCGTGCTCGGCGTCGGCCAGCGCGGCCATGGCGCCATGCAAGGCGAGCATCCGGTCGCGTTCGTGCCCGGCGGCCCTGGCGCCGCCGATGGCGCTGCGCGCAGCGGCGATCCCGGTCATGAGCACGGCCAGCATCAGCACCAGCGCGGCCAGCAGGGCCACGCCTGCCTGCTGGCGGCGATAGGGAGCAGCTGCCATGCCGGCCTCAGTGGCTGCGCGCCGGCAGCGCGATGGTGGTGCCGAACACCTTGCGGTAGCGCGGCAGCTCGCTGCCGGACAGGTCGGCTTCGTCCAGGCGCGTGCCGGCGTCGTCCTCGCCGGCCATGTCGCCGTAGTCGCGCCCGAACAGGTCGTAGCTGGCGTCCTGCGCGGTTTGCAGCCGGCTGGCCGGCCCGTGCAGCAGCAGCGCCACGCGCACGCTGGCGACCTTCTTCCAGTGCGTGCGGCGCCGCAGGTCGGCGTCGCGTTCGGCCGCCGTAGCGCCGGCCAGCGCCAGCCCGGCGTCCAGCCCGGCCAGCGCGGAAGCGTTGACGTAGCGCTCGGGCGTGCCGTCGGTGTCGGCGTCCAGGCCGTACAGCACCTGGAAGCCGTCGACCGCGCCGATCACCGCGTCGGCCGACCAGGCGCCCGTGCCGCGGTACTTGCAACGCAGTTCGACCTCGCCCTGCGGGTTGCGGGCGACATAGAAAATGCTCCAGCCCTCTTCGTCGCGGTGGACGGTAAAGCCGGCGCAATCGAGCGTGGTGCCGTCGCCGGACGGCGGCATGCCGGTGCCGGGAAAGCGCACCGCCAGCACGTCGCTGCCGTGGATGGCGTTGGCGGGCGCATTGTCGATGGCAAAGCCGGTGCGGTCCACGCCGCGCGCGTCCAGCCCGGCCAGCTGGGCCGGCGCGGCCGGATCGGGCCCGCCGCTGTTGCGCTCCCAATCGACCGACGCCGATTGGCGTACGGCGCGCGCGATGACTTCCAAGGCGTAGCGTCCGGCGTCGTCCATGGCGGCGGTTTCGACCTGCGCGGCAAAGGCCCGGTTGGCCCAGATGAACAGGCTGCCCGCCGCCAGCAGCACGCCCAGGCCGATGGTCATGGCGACCAGCAGCTCGGCGATCGTCATGCCGCGCTGCCGCCTCATTGGAGCACCCCGACATAGGCGGGCGCGTCGCCTTCTCCCTGCCAGCCGAGTTTCACGACCGGCAGCGCGCCGGCCGCGCCATCGCAGCTCCAGCGGTAGCGCCGGACCGCGCTGTCCCAGGGCGAGCCGTCGCGGCACACTTCGATGCGCCCGCGCGGGAACTGCGCGTGCAGCGCCTGGCGCATTTCGTACAGATCGAATTCGGCCAGCTGGGCCGGCGTGCAGGACGTGCCGCCGAAGCACAGCGCCGGTGCGGACGGCATGCCGCCGGCGGCGTCGTAGCTGAAGGTAAGGTAGGGGTTGCTGGCATCGGGCAGCCGCGACACCGAGGGGTTGACCTGCATGCGCGCGGCCAGCGAGGCCGCCAGCTGGGCCGCTTCGGAGATCAGCGCCGACTGCTGGCGCGTGCGCTCTGCCGTCAGCTGCGTGGCTCCGGCGCCGACCACGCCGACGGCCAGCACGAACAGGGCGACCAGCACTTCGACCAGGGTGAAGCCATGCATTCGCGCGCGCACCGGGGACTCCTTTCGACAGCGTTCAGACAGCGAGCTGCGAAGTTATCAGGCGCGCATCTGCCTGCCATGAGCTGGCGCAATCGTGTTCTGGGAGCTAACGGGAGGAAATTACGTGCGGATTACTTGCGCGGATGGCCGACTTCGGCCAGCGCTTCCTGGAACTCGGCCAGGTCTTCGAAGTTCTTGTAGACGGAGGCGAAGCGGATGTAGGCGATCTTGTCGAGGCGCTTAAGTTCCTGCATCACCAGCTCGCCCACATAGCCGGTGTCGACCTCGCGGCGGCCGCTGGTGAGGAGCTTTTCTTCGATGGTGGCGACGGCGGTGTCGATCGCCTCGGCCGCGACCGGGCGCTTGCGCAAGGCCAGCATCAGGCTGCCGCGCAGTTTGCTGGACGCGAACTCGGTGCGGCTGCCGTTCTTCTTGACGATGATCGGCATCGACAGCTCGATGCGTTCGTAGGTAGTAAAACGCTTGTCGCACTTCGAGCAGCGCCGGCGCCGGCGAATGGCGTCCCCTTCCTCGGACACGCGCGTGTCGAGGACCTGGGTATCTTCATTCTGGCAGAACGGACATTTCATGGCGCCGGGTGCTCGAATGGGGCCGCAACAACGCGGCCCCGGGTTGGCTTACTTGGCGTAGACCGGGTACTTGTCGGTCAGGACCTTGACTTCCGCCTTCACGCGCTCGATGGTGGCAGCGTCGTGCGGGTTATCCAGCACGTCGGCGATCAGGTGGCCGACCTTGACAGCGTCTTCTTCCTTGAAGCCGCGGGTGGTGAAGGCCGGGCTGCCCAGGCGGATGCCCGAGGTGACGAACGGTTTCTGCGGATCGTTCGGGATGCCGTTCTTGTTGCAGGTCATGTGCGCCAGGCCGAGGATGGCTTCCGCTTCCTTGCCGGTCAGGTTTTTCGCGCGCAGGTCAACCAGCATCACGTGCGATTCGGTACGGCCCGACACGATGCGCAGGCCGCGCTCGGTGAGGGTATTGGCCAGCGCCGCGGCGTTTTTCACGACCTGCTGCTGGTAGGCCTTGAACTCCGGCGCCAGCGCTTCTTTAAACGCCACGGCCTTGCCGGCGATGACGTGCATCAGCGGACCGCCCTGGATGCCCGGGAAGATCGCCGAATTGATCTGCTTCTCGAACTCGGCCTTCATCAGGATGATGCCGCCGCGCGGGCCGCGCAGCGATTTGTGGGTGGTCGAGGTGACGAAGTCGGCGTGCGGCACCGGGTTCGGGTATTCGCCCGCGGCGATCAGGCCGGCGTAGTGGGCCATGTCGACCATGAAGTAGGCGCCGACTTCCTTGGCGATCTTGGCGAAGCGCTCGAAATCGATGCGCAGTGCAAACGCCGATGCGCCGGCGATGATCATCTTCGGCTTGTGTTCGCGGGCCAGGCGTTCCATCGCCTCGTAGTCGATGTCTTCCTGCTCGGTCAGGCCATAGGACACGACGTTGAACCATTTGCCCGACATGTTCAGTGCCATGCCGTGGGTCAGGTGGCCGCCTTCGGCCAGCGACATGCCCATGATGGTGTCGCCGGGTTTGAGCATGGCGAAGAACACGCCCTGGTTCGCTTGCGAGCCGGAGTTCGGCTGCACGTTGGCCGCTTCCGCGCCGAACAGTTGCTTGAGGCGGTCGATCGCCAGCTGCTCGGCGACGTCGACGTATTCGCAGCCGCCGTAGTAGCGCTTGCCTGGATAGCCTTCAGCATACTTGTTGGTCAGCTGCGAGCCCTGCGCTTCCATGACGGCCGGCGAGGTGTAGTTCTCGGATGCGATCAGTTCGATGTGGTCTTGCTGGCGAACGTTTTCCTTCTGAATCGCATCCCACAATTCCGGGTCGACATTGGCGAGCGTGTGATCTTTTGCAAACATGTAAAACTCCAATCGAGAGAAATACCAGGCAACGGGCAGCGTTGAATTCGGGCAGGGCCGGCGGGCACAAGGCAGCAGCACGGCCACGCGAGACAACGCGTACCAGTCGATGGCTGCCCAGGCGAACGGCGAGTGACATCTCACGTTCCCCGGTGGGACCCCACCTTTACCGGGCGCAGGCACAAAGTGCGCGCACGGTGTTTCGCCAGTCACGTGAGACGTAATTGACTCCAGATTGTATGTGATCTGCCCCTTTTAGGGCAAGGAAACTGCTGTCTTCCTTGCAAGCCTGGCCGTCCCTGCAGGAGGATGGTCATTTCGGCTACAATTTTGAGTTCCTCCGCCACCAGGACACATCCATGATCGTCTTCATCACTGGCGCATCCGCCGGCTTCGGCGCCGCGATGGCGCGCACCTTCGTCCGCAACGGCCACAAGGCCATCCTCGCCGCCCGCCGCACCGACCGCATCGCCGACCTCGCCAAGGAACTGGGCGATTCCGCGCTTGCCGTGACGCTGGACGTCACCAGCCGCGCCTCCATCGACGCGGCCCTGGCCGGCCTGCCGGAAGGCTGGCGCGACATCGACGTGCTGGTCAATAACGCCGGCCTGGCGCTGAACACCCTGCCGGCCCACGAAGTGCCGCTGGACGATTGGGACACCATGATCGCCACCAATTGCCAGGGCCTGGTGACGATGACCCGCGCCGTCCTGCCGGGCATGGTGGCGCGCGGCAGCGGGCTGGTGATCAACCTGGGCTCGGTGGCCGGCCACTACCCTTACCCGGGTGGCAATGTGTACGGCGCCACCAAGGCATTCGTGGAGCAGTTCACGCTCAACCTGCGCGCCGACCTGGTCGGCACCGGGGTGCGCGCCACCAACCTGGCGCCGGGGCTGTGCGGCGGGACGGAATTCTCGAACGTGCGCTTCCATGGCGACGATGCCGCGGCAGCCAAGGTATACGAAGGCACGGTGCCGCTGACGGCGGAAGATATCGCCAACACGGCCTACTGGATCGCGACGCTGCCGGCGCACATCAACGTGAACAGTATCGAGCTGATGCCGACCTGCCAGGGCTTCAGCCCGTTTACCATCAAACGGTCGTGAATCGTAGGGTGGACGGCTTCGCCGTCCGCGCGTTCAACCAGTGCGTGCTGAACGGCGGTACATATTCAGCAACCTGTTGAACGCGCGGCCGGCAGAGCCGGCCACCCTACGCAACAGCCAAGTTGACTATTTGTATCGGACGCTCGGCAATTGTTAGAAAGTGTTACAGTTATTGGCCTTTCGGCCATGTTTCACGTCTACTACGGCCACATCGTAGTGCCTTGTCGAGAGGCACGTCCGCCCTTTTCCGCCCCTTATGTTCGCAAGCGTACATAAGGGCGGTAAAAATCGCGTAAAATGTTTCCTATTTACATTTAATGGCAGGGGAAATGCCTTCAGCTTTTGACTGGACAGTCAGGGTCTATTACGAAGATACCGACGCCGGTGGCATCGTGTTTTACGCCAATTACCTGAAATTCTTTGAACGTGCGCGTACCGAATGGCTGCGCGCGGCCGGCGTGGGCCAGCAGGAACTGCTCGACGCCGACGGCGCCGCCTTCGTCGTCAAGAGCGCTTCCCTCGATTACCACGCGCCGGCCCGTCTCGACGACGTGCTGACCATTCGCACCACGGTCGAAAAACTCGGCCGCGCGTCGGTCCAATTCTCCCAGCAGGCGTGGAAGGATGAGCTGCTGCTGACCAGCGCCAGCGTGAAGGTCGGCTGCGTCGATATCGCGACGATGCGCCCACGTTCGCTCCCCGAGGACGCTGCTGATAAAATGCGCGCCGCATAGTGCAACTGAATAATTAGACAATAGACAGCTACCGATGACCGTCACCCACGACCTTTCGTTTATTACCCTCATCAGCAATGCGCACATCCTGGTCAAGCTGATCATGGCCTTGCTGCTGATCCTGTCGTTGACGAGCTGGACCTATATCTTCCGCAAGGTGTTCGCCCTGCGCAATGCGCGTGCCCAGACCGAGCAGTTCGAACGCAGCTTCTGGGCTGGCGGCAACCTGCACACCCTGCACCAGAGCGCCAGCAGCCAGCGCGAACAGAACGGCCCCCTGGCCCGCATCTTCGAAGCCGGCATGGGCGAATTCATCAAGGGCAAGCAGGCCGCGCGCGATGCCGCCGACATGGCGCCCACCCTCGACGGCGCCCGCCGCGCCATGCGCGCCGCCTTCCAGCGCGAACTCGACGCCCTCGACATCCACCTGAACTTCCTGGCCTCGGTCGGCTCGGTCTCGCCCTACATCGGCCTGCTGGGCACCGTGTGGGGCATCATGAACGCCTTCCTGGGCCTGGCCAACGTGCAGCAGGCCACCCTGGCCGTGGTCGCTCCCGGCATCGCCGAAGCGCTGATCGCCACCGCGATCGGCCTGTTCGCCGCGATTCCCGCGGTGGTCGCGTACAACCGCTTCACCCACGACATCGACCGCCTGGCGATCCGCTTCGAGAGCTTCGTCGAGGAATTCTCGAACATCCTGCAGCGCCAGGCGCGCTAAGCGACGGAGACCGAGATGGCCTTTTCCAGCAGCCTGCGCAGCGGACGCAAACGCAGTTTCAAAGCCGAGATCAACGTCGTGCCCTACATCGACGTGATGCTGGTGCTGCTCATCATCTTCATGGCGGTGCCGGCCAACGAAGCGCCGAGCGTGGTCAACCTGCCGAGCGCCGAGAAGTCGACGCTGCCGCCGGACACCTATATCCAGATTTCGATCCAGCCCGAAAACAAGCTGTCGATCGGCGTCGGCGGCAAGCAGAAGGTCGCCTCGGAAGACGTGGCCGACCGCACCGCCCTGCTGGCGCGCCTGCGCGCCCTGCACGAGGAAAACCCGGACTACCCGGTCTTGATTGCGGGCGACCGCGACAGCAAATACGACGATGTGATCCAGCTGATTTCGGAAGCGAAGAAAATGGGCATCAACCGGGTGGGACTGGCCACCAAGTGACGCGCCCTGTGAGATTGACCCCATGCCAGCCATGACGCCAGCCACTGCCAGTGGCGCGCCCTACAGCGTGCCGCCAGAACCGAGCCGCCTGCCAGCTTTCTTGCTGGCAGTGGCTGCGCACGCCGTGTTGCTGGGCTTCCTGTGGTTTGGCGTAAGCTGGAACAACACCGAGCCGGTGGCTGTGGAAGCCGAAGTGTGGGACATGTCGGTGCAAACCGCCGCCGCCCCGCCACTGCCGCCACCGCCCGCCCCGGAACCGGAGCCTGAACCGGCCCCGACGCCGCCGCAGCGCGTGGTCGAACCGCCACCGGTGGAGCGCCCTGTTCCAAAGGCGCCGGACATCAACCTGCAGCGCGAAAAAGAGCGCAAGGAAAAGCTGCTCAAGGAAGAAGAGCGCAAGCGCGAGATCGTGGAAAAACGCGAGCGCGACGAAGCCAAGAAAAAAGAGCTCGCCGAGAAGAAAAAGAAAGACGACGAACTGAAGGCCAAGGAACTGGCCAAGAAGGAAGCCGACGACAAGAAGAAGGCCGACAAGCTCGCGGCCGAGAAAAAGGTCGCCGCCGACAAGGCTGCCAAGGACAAGGCCGCGAAGGCCGAAGACGCCAAGCTGGCCAAGATTCGCGCCGACGCCCTCAAGCAAATGACTGGCGCCATGGGCACCAGCGGCACCGCCGAGAAATCGACCGGTCCGCGCGCCGACGCCGGCTATGTCGCCGCCATCACTGCCGCCATCAAGAGCGCCACCGCCTATGGCGGCAGCACCACGATGCCGGGCAACCCGAAGGCCGTGTTCAAGGTCGACCAGCTCCCGACCGGCGAAATCATGTCGGTGCGCCTGGTGAAAAGCAGCGGTGTGCCTGAGTTTGACAGAGCAGTGGAAAATGGTATTAAAAAGGCATCGCCGCTACCGAAAAAGAAGGACGGCACGGTGGAACGCACGCTCGACGTCAATTTCTCGATGAAAGACTACGACTGATTCGCTTATGAAAAAAATCCATTACTTGCTGTTCAGCGCCACCCTGCTGGCAGGCAGCGCGGCCCAGGCCCAGATCAAGGTTGAAATCGCCGGTGTCGGCAGCAACCAGATCCCAGTCGCGGTCGCCGCCTTCGCCGACGAATCGATCGCCCCCGACCAGGTATCGGCCATCATCCGCGCCGACCTGGAACGCAGCGGCGTATTCAAGGTCATCGACGCCGGCCAGGTGATCAGCGACAGCGCCAGCCCCGACCTGGCCGCCTTCAGGGCGCGCGGCGCCGATGCGCTGGTGGTCGGCAGCGTCACCAGGCAGCCGGACGGCCGCTTCGCCGTGCGCTACAAATTGCACGACACTGTCAAGAACGCGGAAATCTCGCAAATGGGCGGCGAAGTCCAGCCCAAGTACACCCGCCTGCAGGCCCACCGCATCGCCGACGATGTCTATGAAAAGCTGACCGGCACCCGCGGCATCTTCTCGACCCGCATCGCCTACGTCAAGGAAGACCGCGCCGCGCGCAACTACACGCTGGCCGTGGCCGACGCCGACGGCGAGAACGAAATCATCGCCGCCCGCGGCCGCGAACCGATCATCTCGCCGGCCTGGTCGCCGGACGGCACCAAGGTGGCCTACGTCTCGATGGAAGACCGTAAACCCGTGGTCTACCTGCAAGACCTGATGACCGGCCGCCGCAACGTGATCTCGAATGTGAAGGGCAACAACTCGGCGCCCTCGTGGTCGCCGGACGGCCGCACCCTGGCCGTCGCGCTGTCGAAGGACGGCAATACCGAGGTATACACCGTCAATTCAGACGGCACCGGCCACCGCCGCCTGACCAACAGCCCGTCGATCGACACCGAACCGCAATTCTCGGCCGACGGCCAGACCATTTACTTCACCAGCGACCGCAGCGGCGGTCCGCAGGTCTACAAGATGAGCGTCTCGGGCGGCAATCCGACCCGCGTGACCTTCAACGGCAACTACAACATCAGCCCGCGCGTGTCGTCCGACGGCAAGACCCTGGCCTGGATTTCCCAGCGCAGCGGCGGCTATTCCCTTTACGCGATGGACCTGGCCAGCGGCCAGGAACTGCGCCTGGCCGACGGGGCCACCGAACCGAGTTTTTCGCCTAACGGCAAGTACATCATGTATGCGACCAAGGGCGGCGGGCGTGTCTCGCTGGCCGTGGTCTCGGTGGATGGACGGGTGAAGCAGCGCTTGACCACCAAAGCGGGAAACATTCGGGAGCCCAGCTGGGGTCCCTTCATGAAGTAAAGAAGTAAAACAAGCAGTACCCTTTTATTAGACAAGGAGAAAAACCATGCGCCACTTCCCGAAAGTTGCCCTCATCGCTTCCGCCGCCGTCCTGCTGACCGCTTGCTCGTCGACCCCGAAACTGACCGAAACCCCAGTGGTCGAAAAGACCCCTACCCCGGTCGCACAAGGTGAGCCGACCCGCGAAATCCGCCCTGTCGAAACCGGCAGCGTCGACCCGCTGAACGATCCACGCGGCGAACTGGCCAACCGCAGCGTCTACTTCGACTACGACAGCTTCGTCGTGCGCGAAGACGGCAAGCCGGTCGTCGCCAAGCACTCGGGCTACCTGACCAAGAACACCGGCCGCAAGGTCCTGATCCAGGGCAACACCGACGAACGCGGCGGCACCGAGTACAACCTGGCCCTGGGCCAGAAGCGTGCTGAAGCCGTGCGCCGCGCGATGACCTCGCTGGGCGTGTCGGACAACCAGCTGGAAGCCGTGTCGCTGGGCGAAGAGAAGCCAAAAGCCACCGGCAGCGACGAAGCTGCATGGGCTGAAAACCGTCGCGCGGACATCGTTTATCAGTAATAAGTTCCAGACGTCGCCAGACGTTCAGGATTGACAGCGGGGCGGACGGCAGTGCAGACTGCATCCGCCCCGTTTTACTCTGCAACCGGAAAGAATCCCAGACATGATGAAATTGACCACGTCCCGCCTTGCCTGCCTGTTCCTGGCGGCCTGGATGCCGCTGCAAGCGTCCGCCGGCCTGCTCGACGACGACGAAGCACGCAAGGCCATCCTCGACCTGCGCGCCAAGGTCGACGCCATCGCCCGCGAGCTGAACACCCGCATCGACAGCAAATCGGACAAGACCGCCCAGCTCGACCTGCTGAACCAGCACGAGCAGACCATGCAGGAGATCTCGCGCCTGCGCGGCCAGATCGAAGTGCTGGCCAACGAAATCAGCAAGGCCCAGAACAGCCAGAAGCAGCTCTACGCCGACCTCGATTCGCGCATCAAGCGCCTCGAGCCGCAGCAGGCCACCGTCGACGGCCAGGTCGCCGAAGTGCTGCCTGCTGAAAAAACCTCGTATGAAGCCGCCACCGCCATGTTCCAGTCAGGCGACTACAAGGGCGCCGCCACCGCGCTGCAGGACTTCGTGCGCCGCTTCCCGGATTCGGCCTACGCCGCCAACGCACAATACTGGCTGGGCAACGCCCACTTCGCACTGGGCGACTACAAGAAGGCCATCGCGGCCCAGGAAATCGTTACCACCACTTACGCCGGCAGCAACAAGGTGCCGGACGCGATGCTCAACATCGGCAGCAGCTACGCTTTGCTCAAGGACAGCAAGAACGCCAAGAAGGCGCTGCAGCAGCTGGTCTCCAAGTACCCGGAGTCGAGCGCGGCCAAGACCGCCAAGGACCGCCTGGCGTCGCTGAAGTAAGTATGTGGTTGGTGTGCGGGAATTGACAGGAAAGTTCCCGCATCCTATAATCTCGCTTCTTCGGGTCGTTAGCTCAGCTGGTAGAGCAGCGGACTTTTAATCCGTTGGTCGCAGGTTCGAATCCCGCACGGCCTACCAAAGAATTTGCAGTATCAAATGAAGGCGTTACGAGCAATCGTGACGCCTTTTTTTGTGTCCGCAGCAGACGCTCCATCACCTCCTTTGCCGTTCGTGTGACGCGCATTAGCCCATCGCCACGTCACCGCCGCCGGCTTGCGGCCACGCATTCCTGCAGGTCCTACGCTGCAATTCTGGATCAGCCAGCTGACCCAAAATCACCCCAGAAACGGCTGCCGGGCATGACCTCGCAAAAACTTGAGCCTTGTCACTGACTGACCGCAATTTAATGACTACAGTCACGAGATTCGCCTCCCGTCCAGACGCGCGTTCATAGCCACTTCGAAGATCTCGAATTCAACTGTGCCCAGCTCAACTGATGAGCAAAACGATGACTGACCTGCAAGCATTGCTGGAAGCCCACCAAAGCACTCGCATATTGCGCTTGTCGTTCCCGGCGAATGACGGCCCACCAGCCAAGCTGATGGTGAACCGGTTCGAAGGCACGGAATACCTGTCGCGCGACTTCGAATTCAAAGTGGAAATCCTGAGCGACGACGCCTGGCTAGAGCTCGAGGCGATGCACGGCAAGCTGCTGTGCGTTTCGTTGGTACAGGCTGACGGCAGCCTGCGGCCATTCACCGGTTATGTCGCTTCCTTCAAGCTGGTCAAGACCGATGGCGGCGTGGCCTTCTATGAAGCCGTCCTGAAACCATGGCTGGCGTACACGCGCCTGCGCCGGAACAACCGCTTGTTCCATGCGCAAAGCCTGGGCGAACAGACCGAGGCGATTTTCGCCGGCTACGGCAGCCTGCCTGCGTGGGATTGGAAAGTCGCCGGCGAACAGCCGCAGTTCACGATGGCCACGCAGTGGGACGAGACCGACCACAATTACCTGTGCCGGCGCTGGGAAGCGGCTGGCTACAGCTACTGGTACGAGCATACCGACGCAGGTCACACTTTGAAGGTCTGCGACGACACGCGCATCTCGGCACCGATCGACGGGCCGTCCCCCGGCATCCGCTTCCATGGCGCCGGCGGCGCGGCCGAAGAAGATGCAATCGCCCACTGGAGCCCGCTGCGCCGGTGGGCGTCCGGTCAAGCGGCGGTGAGCGGCTTCGACTTCAAGAATCCGCGCCCGGTACATGCGAATACCATCACCATCAACCAGCAAGGCGATATTCCGCAGCTGGAGGTTCACAGCTACGAGGGGCATTACGGCTTCAAGCACCAGTCGGGCGCCGATCAACTTGTGCAATTGCGCATGGAAGAAATCGAAGCCCGCGGCAAACTGTACGAAGCGCAAGGCAACAACCGGCGCGCCGCCGCAGGCAGATGGTTCAAGCTACTAGACCATTTCAGCGAAAGCGAAGACAGCGAATTCCTGATCCTGGAAGTACATCACGAAGCCAGCAACAATTACCTGCAAGGCAAGGACACGGTCGCCGAGTACAAGAACTCCTTGCTCTGCCAAGGCAAGGAGGTGCCCTGGCGCCCGGGACGCGGCTTCAACAGCACAGAAACCAGACTGCTGGCCCTGCAAACTGCAACCGTGGTCGGCCAGGAAAGCCAGGGAAGCCTGAACGTCGACCAGTTCGGGCGCATCCAGGTCAAGTTTCACTGGGACCGGGACGAAAGCGGTAGCTGCTGGGTACGGGTAAGCAGCAACTGGGCCGGCGGCGAGAAGGGTTTGACCAGCCATCCGCGGGTCGGATCGGAAGTGATTGTTCAATGGCTCGACGGCAATCCCGACCATCCGATCGTGACCGGCTCCGTGTACAACCAGAGCTATATGCCGCCGTGGAAGCTGCCTGAACAGCAGGCGCTGACGGGGCTCCGAAGCCGGGAGCTGAGCACTGGGGGCGGCAACACGCCCGGCGGTCGCAGCAATCATCTGGTGCTGGATGACACCCAGGGGCAGATCCAGGCGCAGCTCAAGAGCGACCACCTCGCCAGCCAGCTCAGCCTCGGCCATATCAGCCGCATCGAAGACAATGCCGGGCGCAAGGATGCGCGCGGCCAGGGATTCGAGCTGCGCACCGACGGCATTGGCGCGCTCCGCGCCCAGCAGGGCCTGCTGCTCAGTACGGAAGCACGGCCGAACGCCCGCGCCCATATCACCGACGTGACGGAGACGCTGGCGCGCATGACGCAGGCCCAGGAGTTGCACGACAGCCTGTCGCAGGTCGCGCAGCAGGCGCAGGCTCACCAGTCGGGCGACCAGGACCAGGTTGTCGCCGCGCTGCAGGCGCAGGTCGATGCCATCAAAGGCCAGGGCGGTACACCCGCGCAAGGCGAATTCCCGGAATTCCAGGCTCCCCACGTGCTCCTCGCCAGTCCCGCCGGCATCGAAGCCAGCACGCAGGGTTCCACCCACCTGATGAGCGTGGAGCACACCGCCTTGACCAGCGGCGGCCATGCCAGCCTGAGCGCGGGCAAGAGCCTGCTCGTCAGCGTGAAGGAAGCGGTCCGCATGTTTGCCTACAAGGCCGGCATGAAGCTGGTGGCGGCCAGCGCCGACATCGACATCACCGCCTTGAAGGACAGCGTCAACATCCTGGCCAAGCTCAACATCACCCATACCGCCAACCGGATCACGATCACGGCAAAGGAAGAGGTGGTGATCAACGGCGGCACCAGCTTCAGCCGCTGGAACGCATCGGGAATCGTCCATGGCACCAGCGGCAACTGGGTCCAACACGCGGCGCATCACAGCTTCGCCCCCGCCAAGAGCGAAGGCACCCCTAGCTTGCCGCAGCCCGTGCAGTTGGCGCCGGGGCAGCTCAACCTGTATCACCGGTATGTGAATCTGGAAGGCGCTCAGCGCCAAGGGATCAAGCAAGGCGAATACACGGTCGTCGATGCCGAGGGCCGGTCCCACCAGGGAGTACTCGACGCCGATGGCTTTGCCAGCGTGGCCGGCCTGCCGATGGGAATGGCCACAATTAGCTATGGCAAGGACCCGCGCGATCCGTGGGATGAAGCCAGCTACCTCGGACCGGGGACCGAATGGCCGACCACGGCGCTGCCCGAGGCTGGCGCAGATGCTGCGGCAACGCCTGGGCGGCCAGTGCCGGCGCCGACGTCACAGAATCCCGGATTGCTCGCCGGCGCCAAAGCTGCGTCAGGCAGCCTCAATGGGGCAGCCGGCAAGCTCGGCGCGATTGCGCAAACCGCGCAGCAAGCGGCAAGTGCGGTGCAGTCTCTGCCCAAGGGCGGCGCGCAAGCATTACTGGCTGCTGCCGGACAGGCCGCCCTGGCCAGCGTTGCGACCAAGCTCCCGGACGGCGCGACGGCCGGTGCGTCAAGTGCCGGCAAGCCTGTCGCCGCCGTCGCGTCGATCGTCGGTTTGCCCGGAGCGCTGCCGCGCAGCGCTGACGTACCGCCCTCGATCCCGAAAAAATCCGTCATATAAAAAGATAAAAAGCACCATGACCGAACCTACGCAGGCCCCGTCCAAGCCCGCCGAACGCGCGCCGGAAGTCGCAGTCGCCCCGCTCGACACCATCGACCAGCAGGACGTTGGCGCCGGCGCCGCCGCCTTCGACAAATGGCTGCGCAACATTAGCCATGACTACGTGTCGTTGGAGCGCCTGAGCACTGTAGCCGGCAGCCTGCCGGTGATCGGCAACATCATGGCGCTGATCGACGCCATCATGGATATCGTGGCGATCATCCAGAAGGGCCTCGCCAAGGGTGCCAAGGAAGTCGATTTCCTGCTATGGGTCAGCCTTGGCATCAACCTGATCGGCATAGCCCCGGGAGCAGGCAATGCGGCGCGCATGAGCCTGCGACCTGCCCTGCACCTGGTCCGGCAAAAGCTGGCTTTGGGTGCCAAGGATCTCGGCGCCGCGCTGGTCGAGGTGCTGGTCGTGCACCTCAACGCCAGGCTGGCCGGCGAGATCGACACCTTTGTCGACAGCGCGATGGGCAAGCTGGCCGGTATCCTGGACGACTGCGCCAATACTGCCGACGGCATCGCCGACGATCTTGTCAAGACCCTCAAGCGCTGCATCGGCCAGGAACCGCTGTTCGACGTGGCCACCCCGGCGGAAGTGGAGACCAAGCTGCACGACCCAAAAGCGCAAAGCAGCTGGCGCCGCATGATTGGCGCCCTCGGCCGGCAGTACAAGATGAGCGCGAACTACGCTGTCGCGGCGGCAGCCCGCCACCTGCCGGAGAGCGCCATAGCAGGCGTGACCGGCATCATCGGCCACCTGACCAACTTCAAGCCGGCGTTTCGCGGCAAGCTCGCCGCCCTGGCCGACGAACAGAAGCAGATGAGCATCCGGTGGATACTGGCGCGGCTGCGCGACGCGGTCACCAAACACAAGCGGCGCTATCCTGCGCTGGTCCCATCCAGCAAAGGCGCGGACCACAGGAAGAACAAGCCCGAGCACGAGCTGGGCTCCAGCAGGCAGCAAAGCCCGGCCAAGGGCGACGCCAATGCCTGCAAGCTGTGTCCCGCAAAGGGCGGCACCGCGCACTCGATCAGCTTCGCTACCGGCGCCGAAACCTTCACTCATACCGACTTTGTGCTGGAAGCGCCGCTCCCCATCGCATGGAGCCGCACCTACCGCAGCCAGCTGGTCGCCTATAACCGCGGCAATCTCGGCGCACGCTGGCTCACCCCGTACAGCACCCGCATCGACGTCGTTGGCCAGGGCAAGCCCGCCGCCCTGCTCTATCATGCCGCCGACGGCCGCAGCCACCGCTTTCCCTACCTTAGCATCGGCCAGCGGCACCACGACCCGGTCGAGCAGATCACGCTCACCCGCCTGAGCCCTACCCTGCTCACGCTCGACTTCGGCAAGCCGCTGCCGGAAGGCGAATCCAGCCCCTGGCGCGAAACCTACGAGCTGGTCGACACCGTGCGCGCCAAGGCGGGCGAGCTGGGCAAGGAGCATTTCCGGCTGATCGCGCTGCATGCCCGCGACGGCGCTGCCCTCGGTCTGCGCTACGACCACATCGTCGCCACTGGTCCCTACGCCGGCGAGGAGGTGCTCAGCGACATCGTCAGCAAGCAGGGCGAAACCATCGTCGCTCATGCCGGCACCCAGATCGACCCTGATAGCGGCCGCATCCTGGCGCTATGGGAAATCCGGGACGGCAAGCTGTTGCGCCAGCTGGCCGCCTACGACTACGACGATCGCGGCGACCTTGTCCGCGCCCAGGACGAGAATGCGGCCGCCTGGCATTACCAGTACGACCGCCACCTCGTCACCCGCTACACCGACCGCACTGGGCGCGGCATGAACCTCGCCTATGACACCAGCGTCGATAGTGGCGCCCACGCCAAAGCGGTTCGCGAGTGGGCCGACGATGGCAGCTACGACACCCGGCTTGAATGGGACAAGAACATTCGCCTGACCTACGTCCTAGATGCGCTCGGGCATGAGACCCGCTTTTACTACGACATCGCCGGCTATACCTACCGCGTCGTGTATCCGGACGGGGGCGAGGAATGGCTGTTCCGCGACGACGCCAAGAACGTGGTCCGCCACATCCATGCCGACGGCAGCAGCGAGCATCACCGTTACGACGACCACGGCAACCTGCTCACCCACACCCGCGCCGACGGCAGCCAGGTCCACTTCGAGTATGACGGCCAGCACCGCGTCATCGGCATCCGCGACGGCGAAGGCGGCACCTGGAAGCGTGACTACAATGCCCAGAGCCACTTGGTCGAGGAAACCGACCCGCTCGGCAACAAGACCCAGTACGCATACGACAAGCTTGGCCGGCCGATCGAAGTCCTTGATGCCAAGGGCGGTATTAAAAAAGTCGCCTATACCCCGGACGGCCAGCTCGCCGGCTACACCGACTGTTCCGGGCACAGCAGCCAGTGGGAATACGACGAGCGCAAGCGCTTGGTCAAGAGCATCGACGCCGCAGGCAATGTGACCCGCTACCGCTATACGTCGTTAAGTAGCGAAACGCTGGCGCAAGCACACAGCGAGGCCCACGGCAATCATCCCGGCCAGCTCGAAGCCGTCATCCACCCCGACGGCAGCCAGGAGCAGTTTCGCCACGACGCCGAAGGCCGGCTGCTGGCGCACATCGACGCACTGCAGCGCACCACCGCCTACCGCTACACCGCGGCCGGACTAATCGCCAAGCGCACCGACGCGCTGGGACACAGCCTGCAGTACCGGTGGGATGCGCTCGGCCGCTTGTCCGCACTGGAAAACGAAAACGACAGCGTCTACCGTTTCCAGTACGACCCCGTTGGGCGCCTCCTGCAGGAAAAGGGCTTCGACGGCAAGGCCACCGAATACCGCTACGACGAAGCCAGCGGCGTGCTGGCGGAAACCGTCGAAGCCGGCGTAAGCACGCGGCTCGACTTCGACCCCATGGGCCGACTCGTGCGACGCCGCGCCGCACTCCTCGGTCAGGCGGAGCAGATCGAAACCTTCGCCTACAACGCCAACGGCCAACTAGCCGAAGCGGAGAACGAGCACGCCAGGCTGCAATGGTTCTACGACGCGGCCGGTAACCTGGTGCGCGAGCACCAGCACTACCAAGGCCCGTTCCATCTAGAGAAGCGTACCGCGGTCTGGCACCACTACCACGACGAACTCAACCAGCGCACCGGCACTACCCGCCCCGACGGCCACCGCATCGATTGGCTGACCTACGGCGCCGGCCACGTGCATGGTCTGCTGCTCGACGGGCAGGACCTCGTCTCGTTCGAGCGCGACGCGCTATACCAGGAAACCGGCCGCACCCAGGCCAACGGCCTGCAGCAAACGATGAAGTACGATCCGCTTGGACGCCTGATCGAACAGCAACTCGGCGCCATCGCACAAGCCAGCCAGAAGGACCGGCTTTTCGTCCCCAACCCATACCGTCCCGACCTCCAGGTCGGCATGCAAGCCGCGATCCTGCGGCGCTACCGCTACGACCTATCCGGCCAGCTGACGAGCTTGGAGGACAACCGGCGTGGCCGCGTCGAATACCGCTACGACCCGGTCGGGCGGCTGCTGGCGGCAAGCAGTGCATTGGGCCACGAAACCTTCGCCTTCGACCCGGCCGGCAACATCCAGGCACCCGATACCGCGCAGCAGGAGCCCCTTATCCGCCGTGTCGCATTGCCCAAGCTGCTGGACAACCTTCTCAAGGAATATGCCGGCGTCCGCTACCGCTATGACGAACGCGGCAACGTCGTGGAACGTACCCAGGACGGCCTTCAGTCCAAGTATGAATGGGATGCGTTCAACCGGATGACCCGTGCCACGACCTGGCATGGCGTCGCCACCTTTGCCTACGATCCGCTGGGACGGCGCATCGCCAAGCACAGCGGGGCGATGGAAGGCGCTGGCTTTCGGGAGACGGCCCGGACCATGTACGGCTGGGACGGCGACACGCTGGCGCTGGAGAGCAGCGTGCACCGGGGCCATGCGGCGGGCGAACGGACGGTGCATTATGTGTATGAGCGCGACAGCTTCGTGCCGCTGGTGCAGGCCACCCGAAGCCAGGCGCTTCGACTGGCGCCCACCACCGATGTCAAGGCGCTTATGGCCGGCAACGACGGCAAGTACGATATCGCACTTGATCCGCTGTGGAACGGTGAGTACGAACACGAAGCCGAGCCGTTCGGTAAGGATGAGATCGCCTTCTATCAATGCGATCATCTAGGTACACCGCAGGAATTGACCGACCATGAAGGCAAGGTTGCGTGGTCGGCGCAGTACAAGGCATGGGGGCAAGCGAAGGAAGCGATCAGCGAGGCGGCGCGCAAGGCCGGGATGCGCAATCCGATTCGGTTCCAGGGGCAGTACGTTGACGAAGAGACGGGGCTGCATTACAACCATCATAGGTATTATGACCCGGACACTGCTCGGTATTTGACGCAGGACCCTGTTGGACTAAGAGGTGGAACAAACCTTTACCGATATGCGCCTAATCCCACAGCTTGGGTTGATCCATTAGGATTAAGTAATAAAAACTGCGGCGACAGAGCATCTACTAAACATCGTGTACTTAGCAATATCGCCAAGAGCCAAGCAGCGAGAAAGACATCAAACTTCCAAGAGCACGGAAACCGTGAATGGCCTCCGAACAGAGGATTTAAAGAAGATCCAGCAGATTTTACACTTCTGCCAGGCTCAAAAATTGATCGCTATGGTAGTCCGTATGGAACTTTTACATCACCAACAGGCACACCATATCGTGCAAGAGCACCAAAACCAGGCACTGATTTAAAACCGCACTGTGTTTATGAAGTTAATGAACCATTGACAGTAAAAGCTGGAGGAGCAGCCCCATGGTTTGGCTATGAAGGAAATGGAATTCAATATGAGCTCCCGGGACGAGTAATAGATTTAGAAAAAGCTGGCATCTTAACAAAAATTATTTAACTCAAAAGATGAATAAAGAAACATTGCGTTCGATTTTAATTAATAAAGGCATATCGCGGTCCTACTATTCACTAGAAGGCGGGTTGCCTAATGAAAAACTTTGTCTTGACTACGAAAACGGCAAATGGATTGTGTATTACTCCGAGCGCGGTATAAGAACAGGTATCCGTTATTTCGATAACGAAGATGATGCTTGTGATTATCTATTGCATGCTGTTGAAGAGTCAGCTAGTGGAAAATATTGAGTCCGGCGATTAATAAGGCATTGAAGACGGTGGCATCATTTAGCAGACGCGCCACAAGGCGCGCATTGGATTTACTGCTGAATAAGGAGGAAATCCAGCAGCCGCTCCGCGTTCGGACCGATAAAAGGCGCATCTCAACATGCCAAGGCGGCCTTGCCGCCAAAGACTGGGTGCGCGCTGAAAATCGTCAATTGATCAGTGCTTCCCTGGTCAATGATCAATACGGTCCCGGTGGCGGAACGCAGTATTACATCACCGCAAAAGATCGGATGAGTATGGAAAAAGGCCCACTTATGGAGTTGACAGGTCGATGATTAATTTCAACGAAGGAAAAATCAATCTCGGCGGGAAAAATATCTCCGTTGCGTCTGATTATGACGACTTAAGCTTCCTCGCCGAAGAAGGTCTAATTGAGAAACGAGAAGACGCTGGAGGCATGTACTACTATGTCGAAGCGGAGGCGGACGGCATGCGGTTTAGTGTTTTTATCTCGTTGCGAGACAAGACGATTGAGTGGCTACTATTACGCTGGTTAGACCGTCCTATGAAAAGTTGGGATGACGTAAGTGAAAAGGCGATGACAGATGAATACCGTCTACTATCGAATTTCGTAAAGAAGCAGGTCGGAACCCCACCTAATAATACAAGAATCGGGACGCGTACGTGGCGCTTCAAGTGGGGGCAACTTAACTTGAGCTATGAAGTACGCTCCTTTGATGTAGCCATTTTTATGAAACCCCGGTGAGGCCGCTCGACAAAAAGGATGTTATAGGCATTAGTTTTTGCAGCAAGCGGCCCACCGGTTTATTCAGGTCACCGATTCCACTGGAGAGGAAAATGTCATTGAAAATCATCACAGTCCGAGACAAAACCGATCATGGCGGCACAGTTACCAGCGGCTCGCGCAACCACAAAATTAGGGGAAGAGCAATCGCTCGACTGGGTGATCAAGTTGATTGTCCGCTGCCCTACCCTGGTGGCAAACCGCACGGTGTGAACAAGATCATCACCGCCCACAACACACTAACAGTGGACGGTGTGCCCGTTGCGGTCGAAGGATGCACGACGGAATGCGGGTGCAAGCTGATCGGCAGCGTGCCTGCGACGGTTAGTTGAGCCCGGAACGCCATGTGAAATACTTGAGACGTGACTCCCGATAGGCTCCCATTCCTCCTCTTTGACCTGACTGGTTATCGCATCTGGCAAGCGTTGCGAGTCACTGATTCATAAAGAATGCTCATTGCGACCCAGCGACTTTCAATC
Organism: Massilia yuzhufengensis; assembly: GCF_900112225.1. Lineage (GTDB taxonomy): Bacteria > Pseudomonadota > Gammaproteobacteria > Burkholderiales > Burkholderiaceae_D > Telluria > Telluria yuzhufengensis. The sequence continues at coordinate 102,297 of NZ_FOLD01000007.1, forward strand.
CGTTGGGCGCAGGTCCGAATCCCGCACGGCCTGCCAAGTTTCAACAGAAAGCCCACGCAGCCCGTTTCGTGGGCTTTTTGCTTTGTGCTGCCGTTTCGCCCTGTCGGCGATGTGTCACGATGATCCCGCCACCTGTCGGGCAACGACCGGGCAGCCGTCGCCCTCGAAAGACTTCGAATGATCGGCAGCGTCGCAAAGGCTCAAGCCGCCTCCCCCACCGGATGCGCCTGCTTCCGATACAAGAACTCCAGCACCGCCTTGCGATGCTCCGTATAGCGCGCATCCTGCGCCAGCGTCACCCGGTCGCGCGGCCGTTCCAGCCCCACGTCCACGATCTCGCCGATAGTCGCCGCCGGCCCGTTGGTCAGCATCACGATCCGGTCCGACAGCAGCACCGCCTCGTCCACATCGTGCGTCACCATCACCACGGTCGACCTGGTGGCCGCCACGATCTTGAGCAGCTCATCCTGCAAATGCGCCCGCGTCAGCGCATCGAGCGCGCCGAACGGCTCGTCCATCAACAGCACCTTTGGCTGCATCGCCAGCGCCCGCGCGATGCCCACGCGCTGCTTCATCCCGCCCGAGATTTCATGCGGCCGCTTGCCCTCGGCGCTGGTAAGCCCCACCAGCGCCAGCGCATCCATGGTCCGCTCGCGCAGCTGAGCGCGGGTTTCAGCGCCGCCGAACACCCGCTCCACGCCCAGGTGGATGTTCTCGTAGCAGGTCAGCCATGGCAGTAGCGAGTGATTCTGGAACACCACCGCCCGCTCCGGCGATGGCCCGGCGATTTCGCGGTTGGCGCACAGCAGCACGCCCTCGGTCGGTTTCAATAGCCCCGCGATCAGATTGAGCAGGGTCGACTTGCCGCAGCCGGAGTGGCCGATCAGGGTGATGAACTCGCCCTTGCGCACGGACAGGTCGATGCCCTGCAGCGCCTGGAACATGCCTTTCTTGGTATGGAAGGCCATCTCCACGCCGGTGATGTCGATGAATTTCGGATGTGGCTGGTCCATGCTCGTGTCCTTTCAGTTGGCTACTTGTTCATGGGTCAGCGCACGGGCCAGCGCCACCAGCGCCTGTTCCAGCAGCAGCCCGACCACGCCGATGATGACGATGGCGATGATGATGTGCGAGACGTTCAGGTTGTTCCATTCGTCCCACACCCAGAAGCCGATGCCCACGCCGCCGGTCAGCATTTCAGCCGCCACGATCACCAGCCAGGCCGTGCCGATGGCCAGGCGCACGCCGGTGAGAATGTAGGGCAGCGCCGAGGGCAGCAGGATCTTGGTGAGCACCTTCCACTCCGACAGGTTGAGCACCCGCGCCACGTTCATGTAGTCCTGCGGCACGCGCTGCACGCCGACGGCGGTGTTGATCACCATCGGCCAGATCGAGCAGATGAAGATTGACCAGATCGCGGCCGGGTCGGCCGACTTGAACACCAGCAGGCCGATCGGCAGCCAGGCCAGCGGCGACACCGGTTTGAGCAGGCTGATGATCGGACCGAACATGCTGCCGACAAAGCGCACGCGGCCGATCATGAAGCCCAGCGGGATGCCCACCAGCGCAGCCAGCCCGAAGCCGATCGCCACCCGCTGCAGCGAAGCCAGCACGTTCCAGCCGATGCCCTGGTCGTTCGGGCTGTTGCGGTAGAACGGGTCGGCGAACAGCACCAGCGCTTCCTGCAGCGTCGCCCACGGGGTCGGGAAGGCGGTGTTCCGGGCGGCGATGAGCTGCCAGACCAGCACCACCAGGGCGATGCCCACCAGCGGCGGCAAGACCAGCTTCACTGCCGCCGCAAACGGACGGGTGCCGCGCGCGGCCGGCGGCGCCGGCTTGCTGGCGGCGCGCCCTGCGGCCAGGGGCACGGCGGCGGCCAACGCCAGGACGGCGGTGCGCGGCGCGTGGCGTTCGGTTTTCAACATGGCGCTCATGGCGTCTCCTTGGGTGACGAGGTGAAAATCAGGCCTTGATCTTGAACGAGGCCGCATAGGCTTTCGGGTTCTTGCCGTCCCACACGGCGCCGTCCATCAGCTTCGACGTGCGCAGCGGGCTTTTCGGGATTGGCGTCTTGCTCAGGGTCGCCGCTTCCTTGTACAGGGCGACCTGGTTGACCGCGCTCGCCACGGCCAGGTAGTCCGGGTCTTCCTTGAGCAGGCCCCAGCGGCGGTGCTGGCTCATGAACCACATGCCGTCCGACAGGTAAGGGAAATTGACCAGGCCGTCGTTGTAGAACTTCATGTGGTTGGCGTCGTCCCAAGTCTTGCCCAGGCCGTTCTGGTAGCGGCCCATGATGCGCTGGTCGATCGCGTCCTTGCTGGTGTTCACATAGGACTTGGCGGCGATGACCTCGGCCATCTTGTTCTTGTTGGCCAGCGAGGAATCGATCCATTTGCCGGCCTCGAGGATGGCGGCCATCATGGCGCGGCAGGTATTCGGGTGCTTGCGCGCGAAGTCGAGCGTGCTGCCCAGCACCTTCTCCGGGTGGTCGCGCCAGATGTCCTGGGTGGTGATGGCGGTGATACCGACACCGTCCATGATCGCGCGGTGGCCCCAGGGCTCGCCCACGCAGAAGCCATCCATATTCCCCACGCGCATGTTCGCCACCATCTGCGGCGGCGGCACGGTGATGACCTTGGCGTCCTTCATCGGGTTGATGCCGTGCGCGGCCAGCCAGTAGTAGAGCCACATCGCGTGGGTGCCGGTCGGGAAGGTCTGGGCGAAGGTGAATTCGCGCTTTTCCGTGCGCATCAGCTTGGCCAGCGAGGCGCCGTCGACTGCGCCCTTGTCGGACAGCTGTTTTGACAGGGTGATGGCCTGGCCATTGTTGTTCAGGCCCATCAGCACCGCCATGTCCTTCTTCTGGCCACCAATGCCCATCTGCACGCCATACAGCAGGCCGTAGAGCACGTGCGCGGCGTCCAGGTCGCCGTTGGCCAGCTTGTCGCGCACGCCGGCCCAGGAGGCTTCCTTGCTCAGCACAAACTTGACGCCGTACTTCTTGTCCAGACCCAGCACCGAAGCCATCACCACCGACGCGCAGTCGGTCAGCGGGATGAAGCCGATCTTGATCTCTTCTTTTTCCGGCTTGTCCGACCCTGCCGCCCACGCCCCACCGGTGGCCAGCCCCAGCAGGCTGCCTCCGGCCGCCAGGCCTGCGCCATGGATGAGTTTCCTGCGCGTGACATCCAGCTCGCCGGCCGCCATCGGTACGGTGCTCTTCGCTTCGGGGTGTTGATGATTCATCGCATCCTCAATGTAGTCAGGCAAAAAAAATGACGCATATCCGGCCATGACGGGAGTCATGGCTGGATAGACGTCGTTGTCTCGGGTGGGCTCTACCGGCGTTGGCAGGGCACGCGGCGCTCCATTGCGCTATTGGTCAATATGCAATGATCGTGCCAGCTGGGCTGTGAGAGTGGAGAGGCAGCCGGCAGCGAGGCCGGTGCACTATGCAAAGGCGCAGGTGACGCACTGCGATTGTGCAGTGCGTCATTCTGGACGAGAAAAGCTTCTGTAGTGCGCGCCGGTGTCAGCGCTGGGCCAAGGTTGCCCGTACGACGATGCGCTCGGCAATGCGCGGGTCGTCCGGCACATAACTCATCACCATGTCCTCGCGGTACTCGCCGCGATTGAATTCCATGTCAACCTTGCCGTCCCGCGACACATATCGGTCGGGCGTGACCGCCACCAGGTGAATCGGACGCTGGCGGTCGATGCGGGCGCTGATGCCGCCGCCGGCAGCCTCCACTTTCAGGCGCCAGCCATTCGACAAGGCGTACTGGCCTTTGACGGCGTCGAGGTCGTCCTGGTAGATGCGCGTGGTGCGCGATGGCGCGGTCACCTGCACGCTCGAGATGGCGTCGTTGCTGGTGGACGGATACTTCTGGGACTGCGCGGCAGCATCGGCGGCCAGCAGCAATAGGGAGGCGGCGACTGCCAGTGGGAGGGTACGCATGATCGTTCCTTCGCAAGACGGGGGATGGGCACCCCGGGTCGCGCCAGGGGTGATCCAACCAGTCTAGGGCAGCGTTCGCCGCCTGCAAGGCATCCCTTCTCCACATCACGAAACGGTCTCGATCCGGCAAAAATCAGACCCGGACGACATGATACAAAAACAACATGCATATGGCTGCTTTTGTATCATGATTTTGATCAAACCTTCTCGTTGCCAAAACGCGCGCAGAGGGGGCAGAACGGAACGAGTGTTGGTTCCTGCCTACGCACTACCGCAATTGCTTGACATTCGCGCGCTACGGCAGGATATTGTTGTGTGAGGGAAATTGTTTGAGGTGGTAACCAATTGTGTGCAGCCTTGAATTCGTTACCCGGACATGTAGAATAAATAACATCAGTGCAGCTTGCCCGGCAAGGGAGCGTCGCACGGACCGGAATCCTGAAGTTAAGCTGAGCTTGCAACGCATGTCCACGAGCCCTCGCCTGCACACCCCGGAACCTGCCAGCCCCGCCCTGCTTGCCTGAGCTCGGCGCGCGCGGCAACGCGATTTCCGCCGGGCCAAGCTGCCAGCAATCCAGCGCCATTTATCTATTAAACGCCTGTCTCCGGCGGAGACGGCACAAGGAAGACATCATGAACACCGAACACTCGCACGCAAGCATCCACCCAGCGACGGTCGACCGCAGCAATCCGGCGGCGCCGAAGCGCACCTTCGCAAAGGGTATCGTGTCGAACGGCCGCCGCCTGCGCCAGCGCGTCGGCGTGGCTGTAGGATTGTGCCTGGGCCTGGCAGCGCTGGTCATCGCGCTGGAATAAACAGGAATTGCCGGCTGGTGCACGACGCGGCCCGAGCCCGTCGTGCACTGGCTGGACGGCGCAGCCGTCCACCCTGCATCACTCAGAACTCTTCCCAGCCCTCGGTCGTCTCGCTCGCCCGTGACTTGCCTGCCTTGCGCGCAGGCGCGGGGGCGGCGGCCTTCGGGGCGATCCGCACCGGCGCCTTGGCCGGGCGCGCTGCCGATGCCGGCGCGCGTTTCGGTGCCGCCGCCGCCGCCGCTTCATCCAGCCTGAACGTCCCCACCGCCTCCGCCAGCGACGCCGCTTCCTGCTGCAGCGACTGCGCCGCGGCCGAGGCTTCTTCCACCAGCGCCGCGTTCTGCTGCGTCACCTGGTCCATCTGGGTCACTGCGCTGTTGATCTGTTCGATGCCGGCGGTCTGCTCCTGGCTGGCGGCGGTGATCTCGGCCATGATGTCGGTCACCCGGCCCACGCTCTGGACGATCTCCGCCATCGTGGCGCCGGCCTGGTCCACCAGTTCCGAGCCGCGGTGCACGTTGTCCACCGAGTCGTCGATCAGTTCCTTGATTTCCTTGGCCGCCGCGGCGCTGCGCTGGGCCAGGTTGCGCACTTCGCCCGCCACCACCGCGAAACCGCGGCCCTGCTCGCCCGCGCGGGCCGCTTCCACCGCCGCGTTCAGGGCCAGGATATTGGTCTGGAAGGCGATGCCGTCGATGACGGAAATGATGTCCACGATGCGCGTGGCCGAGGTATTGATGGCGCCCATGGTGCGCACCACCTGCTCCACCACTTCGCCACCCTTGCCTGCCACCTGCTGGGCCGATGCCGCCAGCACATTGGCCTGGCGCGCGTTGTCGGCGTTCTGGCGCACGGTCGAGGTCAATTCTTCCATCGACGAGGCGGTTTCTTCCAGCGAGCCGGCCTGCTGCTCGGTGCGCGCCGACAGGTCGAGGTTGCCCGCGGCGATCTGGCCGGAGGCGGTGGCGATGGTGTCGGTGCCGCCGCGCACCCGGGTGACGATGCCCACCAGCGCGGCGTTCATGTCCTGCAGCGCCTGCAGCAGGCGCCCGGTTTCATCCTGCGTACGGACCTCGATCTTCTGGGTCAGGTCGCCGGCCGCGACGGCGCGGGCGATCTTCACGGCCGCTTCGATCGGGTTCACGATGGCGCGCACCAGCAGCCAGCCGATCACCGCCGCCATCAGCAGGCCGAAGGCCAGGCCCGCCAGGCAGACCAGGCGCACGAATTCATAGTTGGCCTGCGAGCGTTCATAGTCGGCTTTCGCGACCCGCGTCTGCAACTCCACCAGCTGCGCGCCGGACGCCCCCACCGGCTGGAACAGGCGCGACGCCTCGCCCGTGACCAGCTGGGCGGCCAGCGCGTTGTCGCCGGTGCGCAGCGCCGCCAGTGCCGGCAGCAGGCCCTTGGCCAGGAAGGCCTTGCGCGCTTCCACGAACTGCTTGGCCAGCGCGGCTTCCTCGGCGGTCAGCTCGGTCTGTTCGTAGGCTTTCCAGGTGGCGGTGGCCGCAGCGATATTGGTGTCCACTTCCTGCACCAGGGCGACGCGCTGGGCACTGTCGGTGACGTGCGAGGCCTTGGCGACGAGCAGCTGGTTGGTGGTGATCAGCTGCATGACGCGGCTGAGCTGGCCCAGCGCGACGAGCCGGTTGTCATACAAATTCTTCAGTTCGGCGTTGGCTGCGCCCAGGTTGTAGATGCCGATGACGGCGCCGGCGACCAGTTCCGCGGCAAGGAAAGCGATGACGAAGACCAGGCGACTCTTGATGGTGAGATGTTTAAACATGGTGGACTCGAAAGAAGATGAAGGGCGGGCCGTTGTCTCGTTTATATATTGAATTGTAGAAATAGCTTCGCATCCAGCACGCATATTGACCAGCAGCTTAGAGATATTCCCAGCGCTTCGTCGCCCCTTCGCCACACTGTCTTGCCAACCCGGCATCGGTCGTGGTCGCCCCGATAAGATATTGAACAAGCGGCGGATGCCCGCGCGGCGCGCAGCGTTAGCGGTTTGGCTATAGAATGCTGCGATGATTTCCGCAGCGCACTAGCTGCCCTGATAAGGCTCCAATGAACTTTCCCGTCCTGATCAATCTGCTCGTCGCCCTCGCCATCTGCGTGCTGCTCTATCGCCTGCAGGCACACCACGTGTCGTTCACCAAGCGCGTGTTCACCGGCCTTGGCCTGGGGATCGTGCTCGGCGCCGCGCTGCAGGCCTTCTATGGGGCGACTTCCCCCGAGATCGCGGCCACCAATGCCTGGCTGGACGTGGTCGGCAGCGGCTACGTGAAATTGCTGCAGATGATCGTCATTCCCCTGATCATGGTCTCGATCGTCCAGGCCATCCTCAAGCTGCGCAACGCCAGTTCGCTCGGCACCATCAGCACGCTCACCATCGGCATCCTGATCGCCACCACCATCGTGGCGGCGGCGATCGGCATCCTGATGGCCAAGCTGTTCGGCCTGAGCGCGGTAGGCCTGACCTCGTCGGCGGCCGAAGTGGCGCGCGGCGAATACCTGCAGGGCAACCTGGCGGCAGCCAAGGAGATTTCGCTGCCCGCCATGCTGCTGTCCTTCATTCCCGCCAATCCCTTCCTCGACATGACGGGCGCGCGCAAGACCTCGACCATCGCGGTGGTGGTGTTCGCGATCTTCATCGGCATCTCGGCCACCGGCATCGCCGGCAAGAAGCCGGAAGTGTTCCAGTCCTTCAGCGGCTTCGTCCACGTGGCGCACGTGATCGTGATGCGCATGGTGACCCTGGTGCTGCGCCTGACCCCGTTCGGCGTGTTCGCGCTGATGACCAAGATGGTGGCCGGCTCGAGCCTGCAGGACATCCTGAGCCTGGCCAGCTTCGTGGCCGCCTCCTACTGCGCGCTGGCGCTGATGTTCTGCGTGCACCTGCTGCTGGTGGCCGGCAGCGGCCTGAACCCGCTGCGTTTCGTGGCCAAGATCTTCCCGGTGCTGGCCTTCGCCTTCACCTCGCGCACCAGCGCCGGCTCGATCCCGATGAGCGTGGCGACCCAGACCGCCCGCCTCGGCACGCCGGAAGGCATCGCCAATTTCGCCGCTTCGTTCGGCGCCACCATCGGCCAGAACGGCTGCGCCGGCATCTATCCGGCCATGCTGGCGGTGATGATCGCGCCCACCGTCGGCATCGACCCGTACAGCGCCAGCTTCCTGCTGCCGCTGCTGGCCATCGTCGCGTTTGGCTCGATCGGCGTGGCCGGCGTCGGTGGCGGCGCCACCTTCGCGGCGCTGATCGTGCTGTCGGCGATGGACTTGCCGGTGGCGCTGGCGGGCTTGCTGATTTCGGTGGAACCCTTGATCGACATGGGGCGCACGGCCCTGAATGTCAGCGGCTCCATTACCGCCGGCACCGTGACCAGCCGCATCCTCGGACAGACCGATGTGCGCGTGTTCCAGAGCGACGCGGAAGTGAACCTGGACAGCGAAACCCAGGCCGTGTAAACGCCCGTTGTAAGACGCTTCCGACGCCGCGGCAAGCGAGTCCGGAAGCCCCGCAATCGTGCGCGTTGCGGCGGTCGAATCCGTCTATGATGACGTCATGTCAATATCAGGGACGGGCTGGTGATGGAACAAAAGTGGCCTCAAGAAGTCTGGCTGGTCAGGCATGGGCAGAGCGCCGGCAACGTCGCGCGTGACCTTGCCGAAGCCGCCGCCGGCCACCACATCGACATCGCCGACCGCGACGTCGACGTGCCGCTTTCCGAGCTGGGCGAACGCCAGGCCCAGGCACTCGGTTCCTGGTTCGCCTCGCTGCCGCCGGAGCAGCAGCCCACTGTGGTGCTGCACTCGCCCTACATCCGCGCCACTGACACCGCCAGCATCATGATGCAGCGGCTCGACCGCAGCCGGCTCGTGGTCGAGTCCGACGAGCGGCTGCGCGAAAAAGAATTCGGCATCCTCGACCGCCTCACCACCCACGGCATCGCCCACCTGTATCCGGACCTGTACGAGCAGCGCCAGCACGTCGGCAAGTTCTATTTCCGCCCACCCGGCGGCGAAAGCTGGTGCGATGTCATCCTGCGCCTGCGCAGCGTGATCGACACCCTGAACCGCGAGTTCTGCCAGGAACGCGTCCTGATCGTCGCGCACCAGGTCACGGTCAATTGCTTCCGCTATCTGTTTGAGCGCCTCAGCGAAAAGTCCATCCTCGACTTCGACCGCGCCGGCGACGTGCCCAACTGCTCGGTCACGTCCTACGAGTTCGATCCCCTGCTGGGCAAGGGCGGCCACCTGGCGCTGCGCCTGGTCAACTTCGTGGCGCCGCTCGAAGCGACCGGCACCCCTGTCACCGCCAGCAAGGACCTGCCTGCAGCACCGAAGGCTTGAATCCCGCCATGGATACGCCCTTCCACGCCAATGCCGTGCATGACGTCGACACCGCCCTGCTGCGCAGCTGGCCGGTGGCGATGCCGGCCGTCGAAGGCGACAAGGAAATCCGCGGCCACGTGCTGGTCGTCGGCGGCTCGGCCGAGATGCCGGGCGCTGTCATCCTGGCCGCCACCGCCGCGCTGCGCGCCGGCGCCGGCAAGCTCACCATCGCCACCGGCCAGAGCGTGGCCCAGCTGGTGGCGCTGGCCATGCCCGAGGCGCGCGTCATCGGCCTGGCCGAACACGCCACCGACGGCTTCAGCATGGCCGCTTTTGCCTGCCTCGACCGGCTGGCCGAGCGCGTCGATGCGGTGCTCATCGGTCCCGGCATGTGCGACGAGCCGGCCACCGCCGAACTGGTCCATGCCCTGCTGCCGCGCTTCATGCAGGCCGGCACCAGCGTGGTGCTCGACGCCTGCGCCATGGGCGCGCTGCTGCATCCGCCCGCCGCCTGGCCGGCCGGGCAGCCGATGCGCTTCGAGCGCCCACTCATCCTTACCCCGCATGCGGGCGAGATGGCGCACCTCACCGGCATCGCCAAGCAAGACATCTGCGCCCTGCCCGACCCCAGGGCGGTCGAGGCGGCTCGCGCGTGGAATGCGGTGATCGCATTAAAAGGTGCGCGCACTGTCATCGCAACGCCGGATGGAACGTTGTATCAACATGAAGGCGGCAATGTGGGCCTGGCCATCTCCGGTTCCGGGGACGTATTGGCCGGCATCATCGCCGGGCTGGCGGCGCGCGGCGCCCCGCTCGACCAGGCCGCCTGCTGGGGCGTGGCGCTGCATGCGCGCGCCGGGGAACGCCTGGCCGAACGCATGGGCACACTGGGTTATCTGGCGCGGGAAATATCGCAGGAAATCCCCGCGCTGCTCGAACAAGTCGCCGGCATACGTGGCGGCGACACCGAAACCATCCGGCCAACACCGGTGGGCTGGGGAATGGACGGGTAGCGTGTCCGGTCTCCGGCAACTCCGCAGGCGGTAGCGCGGAAACAAGTACGACAGGATACGATCCGGCGAACCGGCGGCCCAGCTGGCTGTCTACATTCACCAGATCGTGCACTGACCGGGGCCGCGTATTGCGTCGGTTCCCTGATGGTTCCACTGCTGGGTTCACGGACCCTCGGAGGACCTAACCCTGGCGCTGTCCGGCCTCCCGGGCCTCACCCCTGGAGCCGGCGGCACAAGATAGACGTAAACGAGGAGTTACACAATGAAAGCACTGACTCAAGCACCAAAAATCCTGCTGACTGCTGCCGTGTTGGCCTCCCTGCTGGGCGCATGCCGCAAGAACGAACCTGCTGCGGACGCAACCACCACCACTCCGGATACGTCGGCGACCACGCCAAGCAGCACCTCGGGCACCACCGGCACCACGGGTGATACCGGCACCGGCGCAACGGGCACGGGCGCGACCGGCACCACGACCGATCCGACCATGACCACCCCGCCAACCGGCACCACGACCGATCCGACCATGACCACGCCGCCAACCACGGATCCAGCCACCACCCCACCGCCGGCAGGCCAGGCTGGCAGCGGCAGCGGCACCCCGCCAGCAGCCAACACCCCGACCACCCAGTAATCCGGCAGCGGCCGGGAAACCGGCCTGTTGCGTATCGGCGTCATCCGCAAATGCCAGCCCCCAGGGCTGGCTTTGCTTTTTGTGGCCGGTTCAGGCCCCGGTGTCGCGCGCGACCACTTTCGCAAGCAATGCGTTGACGACGTCGAACTCCGCCGGCTTGGTCAGGTGGTGGTCGAAGCCCGCGGCGCGCGCGCGCTGGCGATCCTGTTCCGTTCCCCAGCCCGTGAGCGCCACCAGCGTTGCCCCGGCCATGTGCTCGATCCCGCGCAGCAAGCCCGCGGCCTCGTAACCCGTCATGTCCGGCAGTCCGATGTCGAGGAAGACCACATCTGGCGCGCATTCGGCGGCGGCGCGCAGGGCGCCGGCGCCGTCGTGCGCAACCTGCACCCGGTGTCCGCCGATCTCGAGCAGGGTCGCGAGGATCTCCGCGGCGTCGACGTTGTCGTCGACCACCAGGATGTGCAGCGGTGCGGGCTGCATGGCTCGCGCCGTTCCAACGACCGGGTCCGGCGATTCCACCGGCGCGGGCGCGACAGGCACTGTCGGCAAGGGCAGCCGGACCGTGAAGCGGCTGCCCCTGCCTTCGCCAGGGCTTTCAGCGACGACGCTGCCGCCGTGCAGCTGCACCAGGCGCTGCACCAGGTTCAGGCCGACGCCCAGGCCGCCATCTCCCATGCTGTCGCTGGCCTGTCCCTGGGCGTACATGTCGAAGACCTGCAGCAAGGCGCTGGAACCGATGCCGATGCCGGTGTCGGAGACCGCGATCGCGATGTCGCCGCCTTCCAGCCAGGCATCGACGGCGATGTCGCCGCCGGCGGGCGTGTATTTCGCCGCATTGTTGACCAGGTTGCTGATCACCTGCGACACGCGGTGGCGGTCGACGTGCAGCGCCACCGGCGCCTCCGGCAGGCGCAGCGCCAGCCGGTGCCCGCGCGCGCTCACCAGCGGCATGGCCATCTCCACCGCATCGTGGACCACGTCGCCCAGCAGCACCGCCTCAAGGCGCAGCGTCAGCTTGCCTTCCGACAGCCGCGCCATGTCGAGCAGGTCGTCGACCAGGTGCACCATGTGGTCCACCTGGCGCCGCATCATGCCCTGCACGTCGCGCGCCCCGGCGCCCGTGCCCGCGCCTGCGCCTGCCTGCAGGAGCTCGATGCCGGCGCGGATCGGCGCGAGCGGGTTGCGCAGTTCATGGGCCAGCGTCGACAGGAAGTCGCTTTGCTGGCGGTTCTTCATGGCCAGCTCGTCGGCCAGTTGGCGCAGCGCCTGTTCGGCGTCCTTGTGGCTGCTGACGTCGAAGGTGACGCCATCGAAGCGCAGCGGCTGGCCGTCTTCGCCCAGCTCGCACCAGCCGGCCGCGCGCAGCCAGCGCACGCCGCCCGGCGCCGTGGCGGCGCAGCGGAATTCGATGTCCAGCACGCTGCCCTGGCCGAGGGCGCGCCGCACACCCTCTTCGAAAGCGGCGCGGTCGGCCGCGTGCACCGCCGCCGCCAGCTGCCCGACCGTCGCGCTGTCGCACCCGTCCATCCCGAACTGCGCGGCCAGCTCGGCATTCAGGCGGAATTCCCCGAACGGCGCATCGGCATACCAGACGCCGATGTTGCCGGCCCGCGCCACGCGTTCGAAGCGCTGCTGCAGCAGCTTGCGCTCGTGCACGTCGATCACGGTGCCCACGTAACCGGCCAGCGCGCCGGCGCCGTCGAAGCGCGGCAGGCCGTTGTCGATGACCCAGCGGTAGACCCCGTCATGGCGGCGCAGCCGGAAGTCGAGCGCGAACGGCGCCCGCGCCACCGACGCCCCGATATACGTCTGCACCGTGCGCTCGAGGTCGTCCGGGTGGACGTTCTCGAGCCAGCCGAGGCCCAGGTCCTGCTCGACCCGGCGGCCGGTGAAGTCATACCAGCGCTGGCTCAGGTAGGTGCATTGTTCGCTCGCATCTGTGGTCCACAGCATGGCCGGCGAAGCGTCGACCAGCGAGCGGAAATAGGCGTCGCGCTGCAGCGATTCCTGCTCCTGGCGGCGGCGCTCGCGCGCCTGCTTCACCTGCCCGCGTACGCGCGCCAGCAGTTCGCTGGCGGCGAAGGGCTTGACCAGGTAGTCGTCGGCGCCGGCCTGCAAGCCTTCGACCTTGGCCTCTTCGCCCGCGCGTGCCGACAGCAGCATCACCGGCACGTGGCGCAGCGTAGCGTGCGCGCGGATCCGCGCAATCAGGCCGAAGCCGTCCAGCCTGGGCATCATGACGTCGCTGAGCAGCAGGTCCGGCGGATCGCTTTCCAGCAGCGCGAACGCCGCTTCGCCGTCCGCGCAGACGGTGACGTCGGCCCAGGGCGCGAGCAGCGACTGCAGGTAAATCCGCATGTCGTTGTTGTCGTCGGCAACCAGGATGCGCGGGCGCGCCAGGTCCGCCGCCGGCGCTGCATCCGGGACCGGCGCCGCTGCGTCCATCGCCGGCGCGGCGTCGGGCAGCCAGCGCAGCGCTTCCTCGACGAAGGCGGCGCCGATGCGCTGCCCATCGCCGGGTGCGGGCTGTGGCGCGGCGGCGATGCGCGCGGCCGGCAGGTGCCCATGGCCAAACGGGATGTCGACGTTGAAGCGGCTGCCCGCCCCTTCCACGCTGTCGACGGTAATCGCGCCGCCGTGAAGCCATACCAGCTCCTGCATCAGGGCCAGGCCGATGCCGGTACCCTCGTAGGTGCGGCCGGGCGTGCCCTCGATGCGGTGGAAGCGCTCGAACACGCGCGCCAGTTCCTTCTCCGGAATCCCGGCGCCGGTGTCGATCACGGACAGGCGCGCCCCGTCGCCATGCCGCGCCAGCCGTACCGTCACGCTGCCTTCGAGCGTGAACTTGAAGGCGTTCGACAGCAGGTTGAAGACGATCTTTTCCCACATGTCGCGGTCGATCCAGACCGGCTCGCCCAGGTCCTGCACCTCGACCCGGTAGGCCAGGCCGCCGCGCGCCATGGCCGATTCGAACACCCCCGCCAGGTCGGTCGTCAGGCGCGCCAGGTCGACCGGCTGGTAGCTGGCCTGGACCCGGCCCGCCTCGATGCGCGAGAAGTCGAGCAGCGAGTTGACCAGCTTGAGCAGGCGCAGCGCATTGCGGTGGGTCAGGTCGATGCGGCTGCGCTGGATGGGGCCGAGCGGCTCCTGGCCATCGGCCAGCGCGTCGTCGAGCGGTCCCAGGATCAGGGTCAGCGGCGTGCGGAATTCGTGCGAGACGTTCGAGAAGAAGGCGGTCTTGGCGCGGTCGATCTTGGCCAGCTCTTCGGCGCGGCGCTGCTCTTGTTCGTAGGCGGCGACATTGCCCACCGCCGTGCTCGCGGCGGCGCCGAGCAGGTCGTAGAAATGCAGGTACTCGGCGTCCAGCGCACGGCGCGCGCTGACGCCGGCGACCAGGTAGCCGAACGGCTCCTGCTGCCCCGGCAGCATCACCGGCAGCAGAACCGCCGTATCCGGGGCTTCCTCATAGCTGCCGCAGCGCAGGCCGGCGAAGTCCGGCGCCAGGCCGGTGACCCGCTGGGCCGCGCGGGCGGCTGCCGCGCGGGCAAATGGCCAGATGGCGTCGTCCGGCGGTGTGGTGGCCGGGGCCAGCGCGCTATGGCCCTCGATGCCGGCGCGCCCGCGCAGCAGCAACTGGCCGGTGGTGGCGTCAAACTGGTAGAACAGCAGGAACGGCAGGTCCTCGGCCAGGCCGGCATGGCAGGCGGCCAGCTGGACGCCGATGTCGCCTGCGGTGCGCGCACCGGCCAGCGCTTCGCTCAGGCCGCGCAGGCCCTGGGTGCGGCGCGCGCCCAGCACCTGGTCGGTGGTTTCGGTAATCGGGTGGAACACCCCGCCGACCGCGCCGGACTCGTCGCGGATCGGCGAGAACGAAAAGGTCATGAAGGCTTCTTCCAGGTAGCCGCGGCGGTCGAGGAACATGCGCTGGTCGCGGATGTAGGCGCCCTCGCCCTTGTGCGCCCGGTCGAAGGCCTCGCCCACTACCGGCAGCGCGCTGGCCCAGACTTCCTTGAACGGCGCGCCCATCGAGGCCGGATGCAGGTCGCCGCAAATCGGGCGGTAGGCGTCGTTGTAGATCTGGATGTCGTGCTCGCCCCAGCACACCAGGATCGGGAAGGTCGAGGACAGGCACAGGCTCACGGTGGTGCGCAGGCTTTGCGGCCAGCTGACGAGGGCCCCGAGCGGTGTCGCCGACCAGTCCATCGAGCGGATCAGGGCGCCCATGTCGCCGCCGCCGGACAGCCAGTTCAGGTCGGATTGCGGAATGGCCGTGACAGGCAGATCGAACATGGGAATCGGGCTTTCGGGAGGGGACATCGGCGCGGGGGCTGGTAGCAGGACCCGGCTATTGTAAGTGATTGTTTCGGAAATACATTATCAAACAGACTACATTATTTGCGGAATTTGCTTGGATGCCACGGTCCGCAGTGGCTATACCTGTTCTTTCGTTAACGTAAAAACGTCGTTCCGGCCTTCGCCGGAACGACGTGCATATTGCAACTAACTGAACACCATTCGCCCGAAGGCTGGCTTTGTGGTGAGGAGCCGGGGTAATTACACCGGCAGCGCCTTGCCCCGGCCGCGGCCGGTAGCGAAGCGGCCCACGCGCACGATGCTCCGGAAGATCAGGCGCACGAACACCAGCGTCAGGATCGCTTCGATGAAGGTCATGAAGAAGGCGACCAGCACGTTGTAGCGCAGGGCGCGGCGGTTGAACTTGGCGAACATGCGGTCACGCGCGATCTCGATGCTGTCGTAGAAGGTCGGCACGACCAGCAGCGTCAGGAAAGTCGAGGTGATGGTGCCGCCGATGATCGCGATGGCCAGCGGCTGGTAGAACTGGCCGGCGTCGCCCAGGGCCAGCGCCACCGGCAGCATGCCGGCGATCAGGGCGAAGGTCGTCATCAGGATCGGACGCAGGCGCTTGCGGCCCGCCTGCATCAGCGCGTCCTCGCGGTCCATGCCCTCTTTTTCCAGCGCGCGGGCGGCGTCCAGCAGCAGGATCGCGTTCTTTGCCACCAGGCCCATCAGCATGATGACGCCGATCAGGCTCATCAGGTTGAGGGTGTTCTTGGTCATCAGGAGCGCCAGCACCACGCCGATCAGGGACAGCGGCAGCGACAGCATCACGCCCAGCGGCGCGGTGAAGGAACCGAACTGCATCACCAGGATCAGGTACATCAGGCCGATGCCCGACACCAGCGAGATGCCCATCGCGGTGAACACTTCCTGCTGGTCCTGGCCGGCGCCGCCCAGTTGCAGGCCATAGCCTGGCGGGAAGTCGAAACTCTTGGCCAGCTTCATCGCGTCGCCGGTCACTTCACCCGGCGAACGGCCCTGGGCGTTGGCCGACACGGTGATCATGCGCTCGCCGTTCTTGTGGCGGATGGCGGCCGGGCCCTTGCCCATGGTGATGCTGGCGATCTGCTCCAGCGGCACCATCATGCCGGTGCCGGCAACCGCGATCGGCAGGCGCTCGATGCTGTCGGTATTGACGCGGTCGTCCGG
Source organism: Massilia yuzhufengensis (assembly GCF_900112225.1). GTDB lineage: Bacteria > Pseudomonadota > Gammaproteobacteria > Burkholderiales > Burkholderiaceae_D > Telluria > Telluria yuzhufengensis. The sequence goes on from NZ_FOLD01000007.1 coordinate 118,564, forward strand.
ATGCAGGCGCACGGCGACGTCGCGGGTCTCGTTGCTCGGGTCGACCCAGTCGCCCACTTCGATACCGGCGAAGGCCACGCGCAGCGACTGGGCGGCGTCGTTGATCGAGATGCCCATGGCGTTGGCCAGGCCGCGGTCGAGCACGATCTGCAGCTCGTTCTTCGGATCCTGCTCCGACAGGGTGACGTCGACCGCGCCCGGCACTTCGCGCAGTTTCGCCATGTAGGCGGTGGTCAGTTCCATCAGCTTGCGCGAATCCGGACCGGTGAACTGGATCTGGACCGGCTTGCCGCCGCCGTTCAGGTCGTCGATCACGGTGTACTCGGCGCCCACCAGGCGGCCGACCTTCTCGCGTAGTTCGACCGCGATCTCGGCGCCGCTGCGCTTGCGCTCGCTGCGCTTGCCGATGTCGACATAGACGCGGCCGCCGCCGGTGTTGGCATTGCTGTTGGTGTCTTTCACTTCAGGAATGGCGCGGGCCAGTTCGGCCGCCGCTTCGACCTTGCGGCGCGCATACTCCACGCTCGACGAGGCCGGCACGCGGATCTCGACCATCAGGGTGCCCTGGTCGGATTTCGGCAGGAAGCTCGAGCCGCCGAACTTGGCTTGCAGGAAGATCGCGCCGACGAAGCTGGCGATGGCGATGGCCGCCATCCAGCGCCGGTGGTGCAGCGCCCAGGCGATCACGCGGCTGTAGCGGTCGGCCTGGTGGTCGAACCAGACGTTGAAGCGGTCGAGCACTTTGCCGATGCCCTTCTTCTGGATCTTGTGGTGGTCGACCGGGTCACCCCAGTAGGCCGACAGCATCGGGTCGAGGGTGAAGGAGATGAACAGCGACACGATCACCGAGCAGGTGACGGTAAGGGCGAACGGACCGAACCATTGGCCGGACATGCCCGGCATGAAGGCGACCGGGATGAACACGGCCATGATCGAGAAGGTGGTCGCGGCCACGGCCATGCCGATCTCGGCGGTGCCTTCCAGCGCCGCGGTGCGGCGGTCGGAACCCAGTTCCATGTGACGCACGATGTTTTCCCGCACCACGATCGCATCGTCGATCAGCACGCCGATGGCCAGCGACAGGCCGAGCAGGGTCATGAAGTTCAGCGTGAAGCCGCACAGCCAGACCGCGATGAAGGCGGCCAGCACCGAGGTCGGCAGCGACAGCGCGGTGATCAGGGTCGAACGCCAGGAGTTCAGGAACACGTACACCACGAAGATGGTCAGGATCGCGCCCAGCACCAGCGATTCGATCACGTTGTTCAGGCTCATCTGGGCGTCCTCGCCGCCATCGCGGGTGACTTCCAGCTTGGTGCCTGGCGGCAGTTCTTTCTGGGTCTCTTCGACCACTGCATGGACCTTCTTGGCCAGCGACACGGTCGAGGCGTCGCGCGAGCGCGACACCTGGATACCCACGTTCGGCTTACCGCTGCGCATCGACAGGCTGTTGATGTCGGCGTAGCCGTCCTTGATTTCGGCGACCTGGTTCAGGCGCACGATCTGGTCGCCGTTACGCTTGACCACGACCTGCGAGAAATCTTCCGGGCGCTCGATGCGGCCGACCAGGCGGATGCCCTTCTCGTCCAGCTCGCTGCGCAGCTTGCCCACCGGCGCATTGGTGTTCTGGGTGCGCAGGGCGGTGGTCACGTCGGACGCCGACACGCCGAATTCGCGCATCTTCTCGGCGCGCAGCAGGACCGACAGTTCGCGGCGCAGGGCGCCGTTGACGTTGACGGTCGAGACGCCGTCGATGGCGCGGAATTTATCGGCCAGCACGTCTTCGGCGTAGCGCGAGATTTCCGCGTGGCTCTGCTTGCTCGACGACAGCGCCAGCGACATCACCGGCTCGGAAGCCGGATCGATGCGGCGCAGGATCGGCTCGCGCATCTCGACCGGCAGCTTGTAGCGCACCGCGGCGATGGCGTTGCGGACGTCGTCCGAGGCTTCGATCAGGTTGCGGTCGAAGTCGAATTCCATCCAGATCGAGGCGCCGCCTTCATAGGAGTTGGAGTTGACTTCGGTGACGCCCTGGATCGCCAGCATCTGCTTCTCGATGCGGTTGGTGATCTCGCGCTCGGCCGTTTCCGGCGAGGCGCCCGGGTAGGGGATGTCGACCACGATGATCGGCACCTCGACGTCGGGGTTCTGGTTGACCTTGAGCTTGGACAGGGCCAGCAGGCCCATGGCCATCATCGCCACGATCAGCACGACCGTGGCGACGGGTTTCTTGACACTGAAATTTGAGAGGAACATATTATTTTTCCTTATTTCCCTTGCACCGCGCCGCTGCCGACAGCGCCGGCCGCACTGGCGACGCGCGCGGCGCCCATCTCGACCTTCTGGCCGTCTTTCAGGTTCGAGGTCGGGGCGCGCAGCACGACGTCGCCGGCGGCAAGGCCCTGCTTGATCTCGATGTTGCCGGTGCGCGGGTCGCGCGCGCCGATCACCAGGTTGACCTGGGACAGGGTCTTGTCCTTGATGCGCCAGGTATAGGCCTTGTCGCCCGCCTTCACCACGGCCGCTTCCGGCAGCATCAGGGCTTCGGTCGCCTGGGCGTCGATGCGGCCTTCGGCATACAGGCCGGCCACCTTCGGCTGGACCTTGTCGGCAAACTCGACCACCACTTCGACCTGGCGGGTCACGGCATTGGCGGCCGGGTCGATGCGCTTGACGACGCCGGCGAACTGCTGCTCGCCGTAGCCGTTGACGCGGAAATTGACCTTCTGGCCCAGTTTCACGGTAGAGATCGAGTCGGCCGAGACGCGCGCCTGGAAGCGCATGCTGTTCGGGTCGATCACCTTGACCAGTTCCTTGCCGATGGTGGCGGTGTCGCCGTTTGATACCTTGCGCTCGGAGACGATGCCGTCGAAGGGCGCGCGCACCACGGTGCGGTTGAGCAGCTGGCGGGCGGTGGCGGCGCGGCTCTTGGCGGCCGACAGTTCGCTCTGGGCGCTGTTGCGGCGCACTTCGGCGTCGTCCAGGCCCACGGCCGAGGCCATGCCGGAGGCGCGCAGGGTCTTCATGCGCTCGAGCTGGCGGTTGGCCTGGTCCAGCGCCTGGGTCGACGAGCGCACGGTGGCTTCGGCCGACACCAGGCTGTCGCGGATCGCGGTTTCGTCCAGGCGCACCAGCACGTCGCCGCGCTTGACCGGCTCGCCGTTCTCTTTCAGGACCTGCAGCACCACGGCCGAGACTTCGGCGCGCAGGTCGGCCTTGCGCTCGGGCTGGATCGAACCGGTGACGACCGGGCCGCTGGCCAGGGTGTCGCTGCGGATGGTCATCACGTCTTCCGGCGCGACCTGCAGCTGCGACGGACGCTTGTCCTTCGGGTCGCCTTTGGCATCAAGCTTGGCAGAGGTTTCCGCGCCCGGCTTGGCGGGCTCCTTGGCCTCCTTGCTGCAGGCGGCGAGCGCCGTGGCGATAGCTAGGACGAGTAATGATTTGCGCAGCATTTGGTTCTCCAGAGAATGGACTCAGTGTTCTTGTAAATATAAGGATATGGACAGCCTGCGCGCAGTATCGATTAGTGCCCCGTGGGCGTCAATTGACGAACCTGCGTACTGCTGAAATCGAGGGATGAAATGCGATATTTGGCGACGAGCTGCATTCCAGGCGGACTGGAAGGCGGTGGTGTTGCGGACAGGCGGACGTCCGTGCTGTCCGCCCTGCCCCGCATCGTGTCTCCTCCGCGCCTTGCCGCCAGGGGATGCCTAGCCCAGCAGCGCGTTGACCAGGAAACCCATGCCGATGCCGGTGGCGATGCCGCCGCTGATTTCCACCAGCGTGTGGCCCATGCGCTCGCGCAGCACGACGTGGCCGGCCGTCTCGCACGCCAGCCGGTTGATCGCCGCCGCCTGGCGGCCGACGTGCTGGCGCAAGCTGTTCGCGTCGATCATCACGATGAACGCCAGCGTCACCGCGACCCCGAACGCCGGGTGGCCCATGCCCTCGCGCAGCGCGATCAGGGTGGCCATGCTGGTGACGACGGAGCTGTGGTTGCTGGGGAAGCCGCCGTTGCCCACCAGGTTGAAAGCCCAGCGGCGCTGGCGCGCGCTGGTAATCAGGAACTTGATCGGGCCGACCACCATCCAGGTCAGCACCGGGGTAACTAGGTAAACAAAATCCATGTTAGAAATCCAGGTGGTTTGAGTGTAGCGTTAATGCCGGCGGGAATTATCTCACTTGCAAGGCCATCGTTGGAACAAATGCAGGGACATCCGTAGCGCCGCCGCGGCACCTGGAACGGTAATATTCTCTCAACCAGACGAGACTAGCAAGGGGGCGATATGCGGCATTTCCGGTTGTCGATCGGCGTTACCGTCATCCTGATGGCCCTTGCCGGCTGGTGGGGCTACGAGCACCGGGGCATCGCCGGCATGCTGCAGGCGCTCTGGATCACGGCCGTGCTCGGCGTGCTGGAAGTGTCTCTTTCTTTCGACAATGCGGTGGTCAACGCTTCCGTCCTGCGCGGCTGGAACGAGTTCTGGCGCAAGCTGTTCCTCACCGTGGGCATCCTGGTGGCCGTGTTCGGCATGCGCCTGATCTTCCCGCTCGTCATCGTGTCGGCCGCGACCGGGCTCGGCCTGGTGGAGGTCTGGCACATGGCCATCGACAACCCCCAGGAATATTCGCGCCACCTCACCGAGAAGCACGCCGAAGTCGCCTCGTTCGGCGGCGCCTTCCTGATGCTGGTGTTCCTGAATTTCCTGTTCGACGAAGAAAAGGAATTGCACTGGCTCGGCTGGATCGAGGAAAAAGTGGGCAAGTACGGCACCGAAGGCCTGGCCATCCTGATCACCCTGTCGGCCGTGTGCGGCGCCATGTCGCTGATGCCGGAAGCGCGCAAGCTCCCGGTGCTGGTGGCCGGCGTCACCGGTGTGCTCATCTATATAGCGGTGCAGTGGCTCAGCGCCCTGCTCGAGAAGGAAGAGCACGACCCGACGGTGGGCAAGATGATCTCGCAGGGCAGCATCGGCGGCTTCCTCTACCTCGAAGTGCTGGACGCCTCGTTCAGCTTCGACGGCGTCATTGGCGCCTTTGCGATCACCAACGACGTCGTCATCATCATGCTGGGGCTGGCGATCGGCGCCATGTTCGTGCGCTCGATGACGGTGTTCCTGGTCTACAAGGGCACGCTGGAGGAATTCGTGTTCCTGGAACACGGGGCGCATTATGCGATCGGGATCCTGGCGCTGATCATGTTCGCCAGCGTGCACTATCACATTCCGGAATGGTTCACCGGGCTGTCGGGGCTGGCCTTCATCCTGGTGTCGCTGTGGTCGTCGGTGCGCTACCGGCGCCGCATTGCGCACAAGGAGCATGCGCTGCCGTCCTAGCATGCTCGGCATTTTGCTATTTTGTCCAGCCGTGGGAGAATGGGCCCCGGCCGCACCGTGCTGCCATCCTGACAACCACTCCTGACTGCCATGCCCAAGACCCTGCCAAAACGCGCCACCGCCCTGATCCTGTCCGCCCTCGCCGCCGTGCTGGTGCTGTTCGCACTGTATACATGGTTCACGCTGAGCTGGTCGTACTCGGAAGGCGAACGCGCCGGCTACCTGCAGAAGTTCTCCAAGAAGGGCTGGCTGTGCAAAACCTGGGAGGGTGAGATCCTCCTGTCGAGCATGCCGGGCGCGATTCCCGAGCGCTTCGCGTTTTCGGTGCGCGACGAAGCGGTGGTGAAACATCTGCAGAACACGATGGGGCAGCGGGTGCAGATCACGTACGAGCAGCACGTGGGGGTGCCGACGGCGTGCTTCGGGGAGACGGAGTATTTCGCGACCAAGGCCAGTGTGGGGCCGGTGAATCCGGTGGCGCCCAATCAGGGGCAGTAATACGTTTGGCGTATTAATTGATACTGATTAATATGCGCGGCGTATCACAGTAAATTGGGTTCCCGCCTGCGCGGGGACCCAGTTTGACCTTCGCGACTAAAACCCTACTCCTGCTCGTTCTTGCGCTGATCCGCAATCACCCCCGCCAAGCGCGTCACCGCCTGCGACGCCGACGCCGGCACTGGCTGCTTGAACCGCCCCAGCACTTCCCGCGTGATATTCACCGACACCACCCGGTGCTCGTTTTCCGCCTTGCGCTCGCCGATCGCCCGGTCCAGCGCCGCCAGCTCGCCTGACTGCTCCTCGTAGCGCTGCGATTCCAGCGCCGCCAGCTCCTGGCGCGCCTGCGCCATGCGCTGGGTGGCGGTGGCCGCCTTGCGCTGGGTCTCGGCGTGGCGCTGCGCGTGTTCCAGCAGCGCGCGCTGGGCGTCGCGCTTCTCGACTGCCGCGCGCAGGCTGTCCAGTTCGGCCGTTTCGCGCTCGCGCGCCAGCCGCGCCTGTTCTTCCTCGGCCGCCGCGCGCGCCTGGGCGGCCTGGGCGGCTGCCTGTTCGGACGCCAGCCGCGCCGCCGCGGCCTCGTTCGCACGCGCATCCGCCGCCGCCTGCTGGCGCTGCGCGGCCAGCTTGCGCTCGACCAGCGCCAGCGATTCGCGCGCCGCGTCGGTGCTGGCCTGTTCGGCTGCGATGGCCGCTTCGGTCAGTTCCAGCTGGCGCTGTTCGACCGCGGCGCGGTCGGCCTGGGCGGCGGCCAAATCCAGCGCGCGTTGGGCCTGCGCCTGCTGGGCCGACGCCGCGGCTTCGGCATGTTCGGCTTCCTCGATCGCGGCGCGCGCCTGTTCGTGCTGGGCCGCCAGGCTGGCCTGACGGGCCGCTTCCGTGCGCCGCTCGGCCTCGGCCTGCTCGCGCAGCTGCGCGGCGCCCGCATGCGCGGCGTGGGCGCGCGCTTCGGCCGCCTGGGCCAGGGCGCGCTCGGCCTGCAATTGCTGCTCCTGCTGCGCCAGCGCCGCTTCTTCGGCGGCGGCGCGTTCGCGTTCGGCCTGCAGCAGCTGCCCGGCTTGCTCCGCGCGGCGGCGGGCCGCGTCCAGCACCTGCTGCTGCGCCGCGGCTTGCTCGCGCACGGCGGCCATGTCGGCCTCGTGCGCGGCATTTTCCAGGGCCAGCGCATCGGCCGCGCCCTGCATCAGGGCGGCGCGTTCTTCGGCCAGGGCGCGCTGGCGCTGCTGTTCGTCGGCTTCGCGCCGGGCCGCCTGCGCGGCGGCGGCGTCGGCGGCCGCGCGCTCGCGCGCATGGGTCGCGGCGATGGCTTCGGCTTCCAGGCGGGCCTGGACCTGCGCGCCGGCTTCTTCCTCGGCCTGGGCGCGCGCCTCGGCCACTTCGCGCAGCTTGCGGTCCGCTTCGATGCGCCCTTCGGTCGCCGCCAGGATGCGCAGCTCGGCCTCGCGCCGCGCTTCGGCGCTGGAGGCGGCCATCTGCTCGATGCGTTCGCGGTGGGTGGCGGCGTCGCGCAGTTCCTTTTCGGTCTGCATGCGCAGGCGCAGCGACTGCGCGGCCACGCGTTCGGATTCGGCCTGGGCCAGTGCGATGGCTTCGCGTTCCTGTTCGATGTGGGCCAGCGCGCGGGCTTCTTCCAGTGCGCGCGCTTCGGCGGCGGCGCGGGCAAAGGCGGCGCTCAGTGCCACCTGGTCGGCGCGTTCGCGCTGCTGGGTCAGTTCCAGTGCTTCGGCTTCGGCCTGCGCCAGTTTTTCCGAGGTCTGGCGCGCACCGCGTTCGGCCCGCTCGCGCTCGCGCGCCAGGATCGCCACGCGCGCGTCGGCGCTGGCGTTGTGCTGGACTTCCTCGGTCGCCGCTTCCACCGCCGCCATGCGCTCGGCCGCCTGCAGGCGCGCCTGTTCGGTGTGGACCAGCAGTTCCTCGGCGGCCTTGGCGGCGTGCGCCGCCATGTCGGCCTGGGCCTCGACCTGGGCCGCGGTGCGGCGCCGCGCTTCGTCTTCGGCGCGGGCGCGTGCTTCGGCCGCCATGCGGCTTTCGGTTTCGGACTGCACGCGGGCGCGCAGTTCGGCGGTCTCCTGGCGGATCGCTTCGAGCCGCTCGTTTGATGCCTTGGCCGCCGCGCGCAGCGATTCGAGGCGCTCGCGGTTGGCGGCGATGGCAGCTTCCGAGGCCTGGGCGCTGTCCAGCGCCGCCGCGGTGGCCTCGGCGTCCATGGCGGCGCGTTCCAGCGCCAGCGAGCGGGCGCGCGATTCGGCATGGGCGCGGCTTTCGGCCGCCACGTTGGCCTTGGCTTCGGCTTCGACGCGTGCGATGGCTTCCTGGATGTCGCGCATTTCCATCGGGCCGCGCCCGGCCGCCGGCGGCACGGCGCTGCCGGCGTGCGAAAGGTCGATCGTGAAGTCGGTATCGTCGTGCTCGGGCTTGATGGGGTCCATGGTCGTTCTCGGTGGCTGGCGCAGGCGGCGTCCAGCCGATTATCCGGCAAATCGTGCAAGCCTGTCACGCCGAACTGGACGGCGAACCGGGCCCAGTTCCTTGTTTAAACCTACACCTGCCAGAGCGGTGGCTCGTCCATCAGGGCCACCTGCTCGCGCAGCTCGAGGATGCGGTCCTGCCAGTAGCGCTGGGTGTTAAACCAGGGGAAGGCGGCCGGGAAGGCCGGATCGTCCCAGCGCATCGCCAGCCAGGCCGAATAATGAATCAGGCGCAGGGTGCGCAGCGCCTCGACCAGGTACAACTGGCGCGGGTGGAAATCGCAGAAATCTTCATAACCGGCCAGCACGTCGGCCATCTGCCCCACCATCTCCTGGCGCTCGCCCGAGAGCAGCATCCACAGGTCCTGCACGGCCGGGCCCATGCGGCTGTCGTCGAAGTCGACGAAGTGCGGGCCGTCCGGGGTCCACAGCACGTTGCCGCCGTGGCAGTCGCCGTGCAGGCGCAGCAGCGGCAGTTCGCCGGCCCGCTCGTAGCAGCGCGCCACGCCGTCCAATGCCTGCTCGACCACGCTGGCCCAGGTTGCCGCCAGCTCGGGCGGAATAAAACCGTGCGTGCGCAGGTAGTCGTAGGGCGCGCGGCCAAAGGTTTCGGGATTGATTTCCGGGCGCAGTGCGTAGGGCGTGCGCGCGCCGACCGCGTGGATGCGGCCGATGAAGCGCCCGATCCATTCGAGCGTGGCGGGGTCGCCCAGTTCCGGCGCGCGGCCGCCGCGGCGCGGGAACACCGAGAAGCGGTACCCCCCGAAATTGTGCAGGGTGCGCCCGTCGAGGGTAGACGCCTGCACCACCGGGATCTCCTGCGCTTCCAGTTCGGCAACAAAAGCGTGCTCTTCGAGGATGGCTTCGTCGCTCCAGCGCGCGGGCCGGTAGAACTTGACCACCACCGGCGGCCCCTCTTCCAGTCCCACCTGGTAGACCCGGTTCTCGTAGCTGTTGAGCGCCAGCAGGCGGCCGTCGCAGAACATGCCAAGGCTCTCGACCGCCTCCAGCACCGCTTGCGGGTCGAGGCGCGCGAACGGATGCGCCTGGCTGTTCTCTTCGGTTGGCAAATTATCCATCCGCGCATTGTAAGCGTCGTACCGGCTTCCGTCCTAACTGCGCCCCAATTTGACGAATTTGGTGCGCGCACGAACAGTGCACGGATGACTTGCCATGGAATGATCGAATTTTGGCACGTACCTGCACGCAGCCGCGTCGCATACGTCCTCTTCTCCAGGAATAACAAGATGAAAAAACTCCCACTCGCGCTGACCGCCGTCGCCGCCGCTCTTGTCTGGAACGCCGCCCAGGCCCAGTCGCCGCAGCCACCGAAGGCCGAGCCTGCCATGCAGAAGGTGCTGGACGCCCACGCCGCGCTCAAGCCGAAGCCAATCGAAACCCTCACCCCCGAAGAAGCGCGCAAGCAGCCGACCCCGGCCGACGCCGTGAAAAAGGTGCTGACCGACATGGGCAAGAGCACCGCCCCGGAGCCGGGCGTGACCATGAAGACGATGAACGTGCCGGTGGCCGGCGGCAGCATCCCGGTCCACGTCTTCACGCCCGAAGGCAAGGGCCCGTTCCCGGTGATGGTGTACTACCACGGCGGCGGCTTCGTGATCGCCGACACCAAGGTCTATGAAGCCTCGCCGCGCGCCCTGGCCAAGATGGCCAAGGCCATCATGGTGTCCGTGGACTACCGCCGCGCGCCCGAGCATAAATTCCCGACCGCGCCGGACGACGCCTACGCGGCCTACCTGTGGGTGACCCAGCACGCCAGGGAATTCAACGGCGACCCGATGCGCGTGGCGGTCGGCGGCGAATCGGCCGGCGGCAACCTGGCGACCGTGGTGTCGATGATGGCCCGCGACAAGAAGGCGCAACTGCCGGTGCACCAGCTGCTGGTCTACCCGGTGGTGAACGACGACATGAACAACGCCTCCTACCAGCGCAACGCCAACGCCAAGCCGCTCAACAAGGCGATGATGGGCTGGTTCTTCAAGCACTACGCCGGCGACCCGAAGAGCCCGTACGCACTGCCGATGAAGGCGACCTCGCTCAAGGGCCTGCCAGGCGCGACCATCGTGGCAGCGGAAATCGACCCGCTGCTGACCGAAGGCAAGCAGTATGCGGACAAGCTCAAGAAGGACGGCGTGGCTGTCGATTACCGCGAATGGAGCGGCGTGACGCATGAGTTCTTCGGGATGGGGGCGGTGGTGCCGAAGGCGAAGGAGGCGGAGCAGTATGCGGCCGATGCGCTGAGCAAGGCGTTTGGGGTGAAGAAGTAGTTTTACTCGCGTTAGCTTCTGCTTTCACCACTAGCAGAGAGACCGTCATCCCGGCGCAGGCCGGGATCCAATTCCGTCGGGTCCCCTTAGTGCTTGCGTGCACCCGCCAACTTGACGCGACCAACTTGGGTTCCGGCCTTCGCCGGAACGACGGTTTTACAGCAGGTGGCCAAAGCACACGATTTCCATGCTCTTGTAAGCCGTACCGGTTAAACTGCCACCTTCAACCGCAACAAGAGCCTCCCATGCATCTCGAACAGCCCCTCTCCGAAAAAGAATTCGACGACCTCGACCAGTTCCTGCTGTCCGATCGCTCCCCCGAGGATGCGATGACGATGGATACCCTGCACGGCTACCTGACCGCGATCGCGATCGGCCCGGAAACCATCATGCCGGCCGAATGGCTGCCGCGGATCTGGGGCGAAGATGGCAAGCAGGCGCCGAAGTGGAAGAATCCGAAGGAAGAAGAACGTATCATCAACCTGATCATGCGCTTCATGAACGAAGTGCTGATCACCTTCGAAGTCGCGCCGAAGGAATTCGAGCCGCTCTACTGCGAGCACCAGGTCGGCAACGACACCCTGATCGACGCCGAAGCCTGGTGCTGGGGCTTCTGGGAAGGGATGGAATTGCGTCCGAATTCCTGGGACCCGATCTGGGAATCGGAAGTCGGAGAACTGATGCGTCCGCTCTACCTGCTCGGCGCCGACGAGATCGAAGAAGCCGAACTGCCGGAAGTCGAAGACCCGAAAAAGGCGCACCAGCTGGCGCTGGACATCGAAGCCAACCTGCCGGCCATCCACCGCTACTGGCTGCCGCTGCGTAAGCCAGCGGTCGAGACCGTGGTGCGCGAGGAACCGAAAGTCGGCCGCAACGACGACTGTCCTTGCGGCAGCGGCAAGAAGTTCAAGAAGTGCTGCGGCGCCGAAACGAGCTGATCCAAAACGGAGGTGGCCGCCTCACGCAGCCGCCTCCAGCACGCCCAGGTCCAGCCCCACCAGCAAGTCCCCCGGCTGCACCATCCCCGCCAGCCTGCCCTCCTCGTCCACCACGAACACCTGCCTGGCCCCGTCATGGAAGCGCGCCAGCAGCGCCGTCACGGGTGCGCCTTGCGCCACGGCGATAAAGCCGGTCTCCACCAGCTGGCCCACGGTCGGCACCGTATCGTGCCCGAACAGCAGCGCCGTGGCGCGCCGCGCGCGGGCCGGCAGCGGGCGGCTGGCGCTGCCCCCGGCCGCCACCAGGCTGCTCATGCTCAGCACCCCGACCGGGCAGCCGCTGCTATCGACCACCGGCAGCGCCGGCACGCCATGGCGCACCAGCAGCGCGCGCGCCGTTGCCAGCGGCGTATCCAGGTGCAAGGTCGCGGGCACCGGATGCGCCAGTTCGCCGCAGCTGTGCTGGCGTGCGCGGCGCGCGGCGGCGCGCTGCTCGGTGTCGGCCAGGATCGTCGCCAGGTCGTCGCGGCTGACGTCGAGCGTTTCGCCGTAACTGTCCAGCGCGGCGTCCAGGTCTTCGCTGGCAAAACCGGCCGGCTCTTCACGCGGGCGCGCGGCCGGCTGCACGTGCGGGTAGCGGTGGCCGGACACATTGTTCCACGCCACCGCGCCCAGCACCATGATGGCCGAGTTCAGGCCCACCGGCGCCAGAGCGAACCAGAAACCGATGTCGTGCACGGCGGCCCCGCCCAGCACCGCGGTGACGGCCACCGCGCCGCCCGGCGGATGCAGGCAGCGCAGCGCCAGCATGGCGGCGATCGACAGGCCGCCCGCCAGCGGCGCGGCCACCACCGGGTCGGCCAGCTGGGAGCAGGCCACGCCGACCAGCGCCGAGATGATGTTGCCGCCAATGACGGGCCAGGGCTGGGCCAGCGGCGCCGCAGGCAGGCAGAACAGCAGCACGGCCGAGGCGGCCATCGGCGCGACCAGGAAGGGAACGGAACCGACGCCGGCGGCGGCCAGCACTTCGCGGCTGAACAGCTCGGTCAGCAGAAGCACCAGCAAGGCGCCGCAGGCGGCATAGGCCTGCCCGGAGACCGATGCGGATCCGGCCGGGCGCAAGCGCCTCAGCTTCTCAAGCAGCATCGAGAACATGGAATCAATTTGTACCAATGAAACCTGCCATTACACCACAGCTTGCGCGATCGCGTGCCGGCCACGGGTATTCGTTCAGGCAATCATGTAGGATATGCAACTCGTTGCGGCCAGCCGCGCCGCAGGAACCCATACAAGGACCCGCGATGAACACACTCCAGCACCTGACCCTGTCCACCCTCGCCGCCGCCTGCCTCGCCAGCCCGGCCTGGGCCGCCGCGCCGATGGCCAAGACCCCTGCCCCGGGCTACTTCCGCGTCATGCTCGGCCAGTTCGAGATCACCCCGCTGTCGGACGGCACGGTCGACCTGCCGGTCGACAAGCTGCTGGCCCAGGACGCGAAGAAAACCACCGACACCCTGGCCCGGGTCCACCTGAAAACGCCGGTGGAAACCTCGGCCAACGCCTACCTGGTCAACACCGGCAGCAAGCTGGTCATGATCGACAGCGGCGCCGGTTCCTTCTTCGGCCCCACGCTCGGGCGCCTGGCCGCCAACCTCAAGGCCGCCGGCTACCAGCCGGAGCAGGTCGACGAGATCTACATCACCCACTTCCACGGCGACCACCTGGGCGGCCTGGTGAACGGCGCCAAACTCGTGTTCCCGAACGCCACCGTGCGCGCCAACAAGAAGGAATCCGACTACTGGCTGAGCCAGGCGAACATGGAGAAATCGACCGACAAGGGCACGTTCAAGTCGGCGATGGCCGCGGTGACCCCCTACCTCAAGGCCGGCAAGTTCAAACCCTTCGAGGGCGACGTCGAGCTGGTGCCCGGCATCCGCGCCCAGGCCGGGCACGGCCACACGCCGGGCCACACCACCTACCTGGTCGAAAGCGGCGGCCAGAAGCTGCACCTGATTGGCGACCTGATCCACGTGGCGGCGGTCCAGATGGAGAACCCGGCGGTGACGATCGAGTTCGACAGCGACCAGAAGGCGGCGGCCGCGCCGCGCATGAAAGCCTTCGACGCGGCGGCCAAGGGCGGCTACCTGATCGGCGGCGCCCACCTGCAGTTCCCGGGCATGGGCTACCTGCGCAGCGAGGGCAAGGGCTACCGGTTCATTCCGGTGAATTACACCCAGATGCGCTAAGGCGTATCCGGCCGTAGGGTGGTCGGCTCCGCCGACCGCGCGTTCGACTCCCGGCAGCATAGTGGCGGGGCATGCGCTGGCTGGACGCGCGCACGGCACAGCCGTGCACCCTACCTGGCCGCCACCCCATCCAGCAAACGCGCCAGCTGCTCGATGTCGACCGGCTTGACCAGGTGGTGATGGAAGCCGGCCGCGAAGGCGTCGTTGCGGTCCTGCTGCTGGCCGTAGCCGGTGATGGCCACCAGCACCGCGCCCGCCGTCTCGGGCTGGGCGCGCAGGCTGCGCGCCAGTTCGTGGCCGTCCATCCCGGGCAGGCCGATGTCGAGCAGGCAGACGTCCGGCGCGGCAGCGCGGGCGCGCGCGAGCGCGGCCAGCGGTTCGTGCTCGACCATCACCTGGTGGCCATGCGCGGCCAGCAGCAGGCCGAGCGTCTCGGCCGCGTCGACGTTGTCGTCCACCACCAGCACGGTCAATGAGGCGGCGTGCCCCGCCGGGACGGCCTCCTCGGGCTCCGCTTCGGCCACGGCGCCCGGCAACAGCGGAAGCTCGATGGTGAAGGTGCTGCCCTGCCCCAGTCCCGGGCTGGAACAGCCGACCGTCCCGCCGTGCAGCTCCACCAGGTTGCGCACCAGCGCCAGGCCCAGTCCCAGCCCGCCCTGCGAGCGGTCGGGCGAGCGCTCGGCCTGCGTGAACAGGTCGAACACCCGGCTGGTGAGGTCCTGGTCCATGCCGATGCCTTCGTCGCGCACCCTGACCTGCAGGCTGTCGCCGTGTACGGTGGCATCGAGCTCGATGGCGCAAGCCTCCGGCGTATATTTTGCGGCGTTGCCCAGCACATTGGCCACTACCTGCACCAGGCGCGCGCGGTCGCCCTCGACCAGCACCCACGAGGGCGGCAGGCGCACCGCGAGCCTCTGGCGCCGCGCATCGATGGCGGGACGCACCTGCTCCACCGCCTCCTGCACCACGCCGCGCATGCCCACTTGCGTGCGCTCCAGCGTGATCAGGCCGCGGGTGACGCGCGAGACATCCAGCAGATCGTCCACCAGACGCGTCATGTGGCGCACCTGGCGCCCGATGATGTTGCTGCCCTGACGCACCCGCGCCTCGTCCAGCGTGCCGATGCGCAGCAGTTCGGCCGCCGCGCTGATCGGCGCCAGCGGGTTGCGCAGCTCGTGCGCCAGCATCGCCAGGAACTCGTCCTTGCGGCGGTCGGCTTCCACCAGTTTTTCCTCGGCCAGCTTGCGGTCGGTGATGTCGCGGAAGAACGCGGCCAGGCCGCCGTCCTGCATCGGGTAGGCGCGCACCTCGGTCCAGATCCGCACGCCGTCCGGGAACACGTGGGAATGCTCGGCGCTGCCGGCCACCCGGGTGCGCATCACGGCGCGGTACATCGGGCCCGGTTCGGCGTCGACCGTATGGGGGAAGGCTTCCCAGTGGTTGCGGCCGACGACGTCCTGCTCCTGCATGCGGCAGATGCGCAGGCCCTCCGCATTCATTTCCAGCACGGTCCAGCTGGCGTCGAACAGGGCGAAGCCTTCGGCGATGGTGTCGAAGATATTGCGGCTGCGGTCGCGCTCCGCGCGCAGTTCGGCCTGGGCGCGCGCGGTTTCGGCTGCGGCCCAGGTGCGCTCGGCCAGGTCGCGCACCAGCTGCAGGTCGTCGTCGCTCCAGTGGCGCGGCTGGGCGCAGTCGATCCCCAGGCAGGCCGTGAGGCGGTTCGCTTTCACCAGCGGCACCACCAGCAGCGAGCCGACACCGTCGGTGGCATAGGCGCTGCGATAGCCCACGGTGCGCACATCGCAGGCGGTGTCCTGGATGCGCACCACGTCGCCCGCGCGCAGCGCGGCGGCCACGGCGGGGCCGTAGCCATCGAGGCTGTAGCTCGGCTGCGTCATGCCCCGGCCGTCGCGCGCCCAGCCGCGCGGCACCGTGAAGCGGCCGCTGGCCTGGTTCATCTCGGCGTACACCACCCGGTCCGCATGCAGCTCGCCGCCCAGCAGCACGCTGGCGGTGGCGATCACTTCCTCGGCCGACGACAGCGGCCGCAGCGCATCCGACACGGTAAGCTCGAACGCCGCGCGGCGCTCGGCGGCGACGCGGCGCGTGGTTTCCATCACGGTGCAGAACAGGCCGGCCACCTGGCCGTCGTTGCCGATGAGCGGGGCATGCGAGAAGGTGAAGGTGGCGCGCTCGGGGTAGCCGCGCCGCACCACGGTCATCGGCATGTCTTCGAAGTAGACGGGTTTACCCGACAGGGCGCGGTCGATCAGCGGCACCATCTCGCTCCAGACCTCGGCCCACAGGTCGCAGAAGCGCTCGCCCAGCGCGCGGCCGTGCTTTTGCCCGAGCAGGGGCGCATACGCGTCGTTATAGAGGAAGACCAGGTCCGGCCCCCATGCCATGAACATCGGGAAGGCCGAGTGCAGCATCATGTCGACCGCCGTGCGCAGGGCCGGCGGCCAGTGCTCGGGCGGGCCGAGCGGCGTCTGGCGCCAGTCGTGGCGGCGGATGCGCGCACGCATCGCGTTGTCGCCGTCAATTGCTGCGTGGGGTGGGTGGGGCATGACGCCGATTGTCGCACACGTTTATTGCCTGCGACACATATGTATCGCAGGCCGGTGCGGCATTACAGCTTGATGAAATGCTCGCGGTAGTAGCGCAGCTCTTCGATCGACTCATGGATGTCGGCCAGCGCGGTGTGCTTCTGGTGCTTCTTGAAGCCGGACGCCAGTTCCGGTTTCCAGCGGCGGCACAGTTCCTTCAGGGTCGACACGTCCAGGTTGCGGTAGTGGAAGAAGGCTTCCAGCTTCGGCATGCCGCGCGCCATGAAGCGGCGGTCCTGGCAGATCGAATTGCCGCACATCGGCGACTTGTTGTTCGGCACGTATTTTTTCAGGAAGGCGATCAGTTCCTGCTCGGCCTGGGCTTCGGTGACGGTGGAGGCCTTGACGCGGTCGATCAGGCCCGACTTGCCGTGGGTGCCCTTGTTCCAGTTGTCCATCTTGTCCAGCGTCGCGTCCGACTGGTGGATGGCGAACACCGGGCCTTCGGCGATGATGTTCAGGTCCGGGTCGGTGACCACCACGGCCACTTCGATGATGCGGTCATTGTCCGGGTCCAGGCCGGTCATTTCCATGTCCAGCCAGACCAGGTTGAATTCATTCGGGCGCGCGGCTGCGGCTGCCCCTTCGGTTTGTGTAGCTTGTGACATAATTCTCTCTTTGCCTTATTGGTATCCGGTCGTGCACTTCCTTGTGCGCTTCACCCTGCATTTTCTCACAGGCACAGAATGTCTTCACTCGGGTTTTCGGTATTGTTCGTGGTTTTCTTTGCGCTGACCCTCGGTTTGCGCTTCTGGCTGGCCAACCGCCATATCCGCCACGTGCTGCGCCACCGCGCCAGCGTGCCGGCCGAGTTTGCGCCAAAGGTGCCGCTGGCGGCGCACCAGAAGGCGGCCGACTACACGGTGGCCAAGACCCGCCTCGGTATCGTCGCGCTGCTGTGGGGCAGCGCGGTGCTGGTCGGCTTCACCCTGCTGGGCGGGCTGCAGGCGCTGTCGACCGCCCTGCTGCCGCTGACCGGCCCCGGCACGCTGCACCAGCTGGCGCTGGTGGCCGGGTTCGCGATCCTGTCGGGGCTGCTCGACCTGCCGCTGGACTGGTACCGCCAGTTCGTGCTGGAACAGCGCTTCGGCTTCAACAAAATGACGCCCGGCCTGTGGCTGGCCGACATGGCCAAGGGCGCGCTGGTGGGCGCCCTGATCGGCCTGCCGCTGCTGTGGGTGATCCTGGCGCTGATGGAAAAAAGCGGCGATTTGTGGTGGCTGTGGGCCTGGTGCGTGTGGAGCGGCTTCCAGCTCCTGATGATGGTGCTCTACCCCACCGTGATCGCGCCGCTGTTCAACAAGTTCACGCCCCTGGCCGACGCCAGCCTGCAAGCGCGCATCGAAGGCCTGATGGCGCGCGTGGGCTTCGCCTCGAAAGGCCTGTTCGTGATGGACGGCAGCAAGCGCAGCGCCCACGGCAACGCCTACTTCTCTGGCTTCGGCAGCAACAAGCGCATCGTGTTCTTCGATACCCTGCTCGCGCGCCTCGACCCGCACGAGATCGAAGCGGTGCTGGCGCACGAACTGGGCCACTTCAAGCTGCGCCACATCGTCAAGCGCATCGTGGTGCTGTTCGCGCTGTCGCTGGGCTTTCTGGCGCTGCTGGGCTACCTGAAGACCCAGGCCTGGTTCTACACCGGCCTGGGCGTCACGCCCATGATGGGCGCGTCGAACGACGGCATGGCCCTGATCCTGTTCATGCTGGTGCTGCCGATCTTTACCTTCGTGCTCTCGCCGCTCAGCTCCATCACCTCGCGCAAGCACGAATTCGAGGCCGATGCCTTCGCTGCGAAGCATACCGACAGCAGCCACCTGGTGTCGGCACTGGTCAAGATGTACGAGGACAACGCCTCGACCCTGACGCCGGACCCGCTGCACTCCGCCTTCTACGATTCGCACCCGCCGGCCTCGGTGCGGGTGAAACAGCTGGCGCTGGCGGCCGCATGACGCTCCTCGACCGACACAGCGTGCATGGGGCGCCCGCGCTGGACGCGGCGACCATCGCCGCGCGCCTGGCCGAGCTGCCCGACTGGCAGGCCGCCGGCAGCAGCATCGCGCGCGACTACCGCTTCGCCGACTACCGCGCGACCATCGCTTTTGTGAACGCCATCGCGGCGATGGCGGAAAGTGAAAACCACCATCCGGACATGCTGGTGGGCTACCGCCACTGCACCCTGACCTACACCACCCATTCGGCCGGCAATGCGCTGTCCGACAACGATTTCATCTGCGCGGCCAAGGCCGACGCGCTCTACGCACAAGGAACAGGCGCATGAGCGACCTCACCGGCACCATCATCGCGGCCCACGGCCGCCACTACCTGGCCGACGCCGACGGCGCGCTGCTCCAGTGCGTCACGCGCGGCAAGAAAACCAATGTGGCGGTGGGCGACATCGTCCACCTGCAAAAAACCTCGGAGAACCAGGCCGTCATCGAGCGCATCGCCGACCGCAGCACCCTGCTCTACCGCTCCGACCAGTACAAATCCAAGCTGCTGGCGGCGAACATCACGCGCCTGTTCATTGTCGTCGCCACCGAGCCCGGTTTCGCCGACGACCTGGTCTCGCGCTCGCTGGTGGCGGCCGAAGCGGCCGGCATCGAGGCCCACATCATCCTCAACAAGGTCGACGTCGCCGAACTGCTGCCGCGCGCCCGCGAACGCGCCGGCCTGTATGGTTCGCTCGGCTACCCGGTGCACGAGCTGTCGGCGCGCGCCGATCCCGAGCACGCCGTCGCCACCTTGATGCCGCTGCTGGCGGGCCAGTCGTCGATCTTCATCGGCCAGTCGGGCATGGGCAAGTCCTCGCTCATCAACCTGCTGGTGC
The DNA here is from genome assembly GCF_900112225.1 of Massilia yuzhufengensis. GTDB lineage: Bacteria > Pseudomonadota > Gammaproteobacteria > Burkholderiales > Burkholderiaceae_D > Telluria > Telluria yuzhufengensis. The sequence continues at coordinate 137,765 of NZ_FOLD01000007.1, forward strand.
CGGATGCCGACATCGCCGTGCGCGAGATCTCGGAAGCGCTCGACACCGGCAAGCACACCACCACCTTCACGCGCCTGTACTGGCTGCCGGGCGGCGAAGAGAAAAGCGCGATCATCGATTCGCCGGGTTTCCAGGAGTTCGGGCTGTACCACCTGAGCGAAGGCATGCTGGAACGGGCCTTCGTCGAGTTCAAGCCCTACCTGGGCAGCTGCAAGTACTACAACTGCCGCCACCTTCAGGAGCCGCAATGCGCGGTGCTCGATGCAGTGGCCGCCGGGAAGATCGCGCGCTACCGCCATGAGCTGTACGGGCAGCTGCTGCACGAATCGGCGCAGACCTTGTATTGATGGCGAAAACCCTGCCTTCCCTAACGTAAAGCAAAAACCCTTATAATCCAAGGGATAACAGCAAAGCCAAGACGATATGCCAGTCTCACAACCAATCAAGCACTTCCTGCAGTTCTCCGACTTCACGCGCGACGAATTCGAATACGTCATCCAGCGCGCGACCGACATCAAGCGCAAGTTCAAGGCCTACGAGGTCTACCACCCGCTGGTCGACCGCACCCTGGTGATGGTGTTCGAGAAGAGCTCCACCCGCACCCGCCTGAGTTTCGAGGCCGGCATGCACCAGCTGGGCGGCGCCGCGATCTACCTGAACACGCGCGACAGCCAGCTGGGGCGCGGCGAGCCGGTGGAAGACGCGGGCCAGGTCATGTCGCGCATGTGCGACATCATCATGGTGCGCACCTTCGGCCAGGAGATCATCGAGCGCTTCGCCGCGCATTCGCGCGTCCCGGTGATCAATGGCCTGACCAACGAGCACCACCCCTGCCAGGTGCTGGCCGATATCTTCACCTTCTACGAACACCGCGGCCCGATCGCCGGCAAGACGGTGGCCTGGATCGGCGACGCCAACAACATGCTGTACTCGTGGCTGCAGGCGGCCGAAGTCTTCGGCTTCCACCTGAACGTCTCGACCCCGAAGGGTTATGACCTCGATCCGAGCCTGGTCTCGACCGATCGCTACACGCTGTTCGACAACCCGTCCGACGCCTGCGCAGGCGCGCACCTGGTCAACACCGACGTCTGGACCAGCATGGGCTATGAAAAGGAAAACGCCGAGCGCCTGAAGGCCTTCGACGGCTTCATCGTCGACAGCGCCAAGATGGCGCGCGCCACGCCCGACGCCCTGTTCATGCACTGCCTGCCGGCCCACCGCGGCGAGGAAGTCGCGGCCGAGGTCATCGACGGCCCGCAGTCGGTGGTCTGGGACGAAGCGGAAAACCGCCTGCACGTGCAGAAGGCGCTGATCGAATACCTGCTGCTGGGCCGCCTCGAGGACAAGTAACATGATCGACCACACCGGCGTCATCGTCTCGGATTTCCCGCGCAGCCGCGCCTTCTACAGCCAGGCGCTGGCGCCGATCGGCTATGCGCTGCTGGCCGAGATCCCGGCAGCCGTCACGGGCAGCACCGACGTCGCCGGTTTCGGCGAGCCGCCCAAGCCGGACTTCTGGATCTCCGGCGCCACCGCCGCGCGCGGCGTGAACCAGCCGCCCATCCACGTGGCCTTCCGCGTGACCAGCCGCGCACAGGTCGACGCGTTCTACCATGCGGCGCTGGCCGCCGGTGGCCGCGACAATGGCGCGCCCGGCCCGCGCCCCCATTACCACCCTGGTTACTACGGCGCGTTCGTGCTCGACCCGGACGGCCATAACATCGAAGCTGTATGCCACAACCCTGATGCCTGATCGTCGGCCCGTCCGTCCCGCTTCGCCGGGGCGGACCTCCCAAGGGCCGGCTGACCAATCAATCCCACCTCCCTCCCTACTGGAACCAATCCATGAGCGACATTAAAAAAGTAGTCCTCGCCTACTCCGGCGGCCTCGACACCTCCGTCATCCTGAAATGGCTGCAAGATCACTACGGCTGCGAGATCGTCACCTTCACCGCCGACCTCGGCCAGGGCGAAGAACTCGAGCCTGCGCGCGCCAAGGCGATCAAGTTCGGCATCAAGCCGGAGAACATCTACATCGACGACGTGCGCGAAGAATTCGTGCGCGATTTCGTGTTCCCGATGTTCCGCGCCAACACCGTGTACGAAGGCGAATACCTGCTCGGCACCTCGATCGCCCGCCCGCTGATCGCCAAGCGCCTGATCGAGATCGCCAACGAAACCGGCGCCGACGCCATCTCGCACGGCGCCACCGGCAAGGGCAACGACCAGGTGCGTTTCGAGCTGGGCGCCTATGCGCTCAAACCGGACGTCAAGATCATTGCGCCATGGCGTGAATGGGACCTGCTGTCGCGCGAGAAGCTGCTGAAGTACGCGGAAGACGCGGGCATCGCGGTGGACATGAAGCACAAGAACGGCGGCGCGCCCTACTCGATGGACGCCAACCTGCTGCACATCAGCTTCGAGGGCCGCCACCTGGAAAACCCGAGCGCCGAAGCCGAGGAATCGATGTGGCGCTGGTCGGTGTCGCCGGAAGCGGCGCCCGACGAAGCCGAGTACCTCGACCTCGAATACGAGCGCGGCGACATCGTGGCGCTCAACGGCGTGCGCATGAGCCCTGCCACCGTGCTGACCGAACTGAACCGCCTGGGCGGCAAGCACGGCATCGGTCGCCTCGACCTGGTGGAAAACCGCTACGTCGGCATGAAGTCGCGCGGCTGCTACGAAACCCCGGGCGGCACCATCATGCTCAAGGGCCACCGTGCGATCGAATCGATCACCCTGGACCGCGAAGTGGCGCACCTGAAGGACGACCTGATGCCGCGCTATGCGTCGCTGATCTATAACGGCTACTGGTGGGCGCCGGAACGGGTCGCACTGCAGACCCTGATCGACCACACGCAAGCCACCGTGAACGGCTGGGTGCGCGTGAAGCTGTACAAGGGCAATGTGATCGTCGTGTCGCGCGATTCGAAGACCGATTCGTTGTTTGACATGAATATCGCGACCTTCGATGAAGATGGCGGCGCGTACAACCAGGCGGATGCGGGCGGGTTCATCAAGCTCAATGCGCTGCGGATGCGGATCGCGGCGAAAGCCAGGGCGAAGCGCGGGCAATAAGCGCTTAACTGCCTCGAGAGCCGCCCTGTGGGCGGCTTTTTTTATGGAAACAGCGGACGGGAAATAGGGTACGTCAGTGCGGCGGACTTGGGTTCCGGCCTGCGCCGGAACGACGGTGCTTGCTTTAACGCTTGGCGTTACCGGAAGCGCAGTTCATATACCAATCCTCAAAACCGTCGTTCCGGCGAAGGCCGGAACCCAAGCTTGTTTGCGCACACGCAGCCCTCGAAACCATCGTTAGCGCGACGATGCTGCGATGGACAAACACTCCTACGTCTACATCCTCGCCAGCCGTCCCTACGGCACGCTCTACACCGGTGTCACGTCCGACCTCATCCGCCGCATCTGGCAACACAAGGAAGGCTTCGTAGCCGGCTTCACGAAAACCTACAACATCAAGCAACTGGTCTGGTACGAAGTCCACTCGGACATCATCGCGGCGATTACCCGCGAAAAGCAAATCAAGGAATGGCCGCGGGACTGGAAGATCAACCTCATACAATCCACCAACCCCAACTGGCACGACCTCTATGCACAGATCATCAGCTGAGCCGCCACCAGCCGATCTTTACTGATTGCACAACTTTATGCCGTAGAATCCGACCGACCTCGATCACACCAAGGGCACCACATGGATCACCCCGGCCGGCTGCACGCTTTCGACAACCTCCGCGCCGTCATGATGTGGCTCGGGATCCTGATTCACGTCGCCATCAACCACACCACCGGCCCGTCCCCCCTGCCCTGGCGCGATTCCCAGACCTCTCCCCTGGCCGACCTGCTCCTGCTGTTCATCCACGCCTTCCGCATGCCGGTGTTCTTCATCCTGGCCGGCTTCTTCGTCGCCCTGCTGGTGGCGCGCCGGGGGCCAAAGGCGATGCTCAAGCACCGGATGCGCCGCCTTGCGCTGCCGTTTACGATCTTCTGGCCGATCCTGATCGTCTGCACCACGGTGCTGATGCTGCTCTACGTGCACCTGATGGTGTACGGGACCTGGGGCATCGAGCTGGCGCTGCTGGGCAAGAAGGGCGCGACTGCCTCGCCGTTCAGCACCATGCACATGTGGTTCATCTACTACCTGATCTGGTTCTGCGTGTTCACGGCAGCCCTGGCGCCGCTGTGGGCGCGCCTGCCCGCCGCCGCGCACCGGGCCGTCGACAAGTGCTTCATGGCGCTCGCGGCCAGCTGGTGGGGGCCGCTCGTCCTCACCCTGCCGCTGGCGGCCATCGGATCCACCTACCGGGCCGGCGTACTTGCCTCGAGCGGATCCTTCATCCTGCAATTGCCCGAGGTCCTGCACCATGGCCTGTTCTTCGTGTTCGGCCTGCTCGCGTACCGCCACCAGGATGCGCTGTTCCCGTACTACACGCGCACCGCCTGGCGCAACACCCTTGCCGGGCTGGCCATCTTCATCGCGGCGCTGGGGGCGTTCAAGGCCTTTACCAGCCAACCGGGCGCCGTGCCGCATATCGAAGCGTGGATTGCCCTGCTCTACAACCTGACCAGCTGGTTGTGGAGTCTTGCCCTGGTCGGCCTGTTCCTGCGTTACGTGGCCAGGCAGAACCGCGTGCTGCGCTACGTATCCGACAGCTCGTACTGGGTGTTCCTGGTACATATGCTGGGAACGATCGGCTTTGGCGCCATGGTCTACACCCTGCCGCTGGGGCTGGCCGCGAAAATGCTGCTCAATATCGCGGCCACGACCGCGGCCTGCCTGCTCAGCTACCAGCTGCTGGTGCGCCATAGCTTCATCGGGGTGCTGCTCAACGGGCGCCGCCAGCCGAAAGCCGGCAAGGCGGCAGTAACGGTGGCGGCCAGCCAGCTCTAGCGTTCGCCATTTACGGCCCGCCTGTCCCTTTCAGGCTAGAATCCTGCTGGTAAACACCACCAGCGAGACCGCATGCGTCCGATCGAGGAACCCGACAGCGCCCACGCTCCCTGGCATGCAGGCGGCCCGGCGCGCGAGGACACGCTCGCCATCATCTACCGCAACATCGAAGATGTCGTCTACCAGCTGCGGGTCGAGGGCGAGGACGCGTTTCGCTTCGTGAACGTCAATCCGGCCTTCTACAAGGCCACCCAGCTGCTGCCCGAGCAGATTATCGGCATGCTGGTGCGCGACGTGATTCCCGAACCCTCGCTGTCGGAAGTGCTGGCGCATTACCGCACCGCGATCGCCACCGGGCACACCCAGCGCTGGGAAGAACATACCGATTACCCGGCCGGGCGCAGGGTGGGCCGGGTGACCATCACGCCGGTGTGCGATGCACATGGCCGCTGCACCGACCTGGTCGGCACCGTGCACGACATCACCGATATGGTCGAGCGCGAGGCGCGCCTGCAGCAGGCACACCATGCGCTCGAGCAGGCCTTCGCCACCCAGGGCCGGCTGGCCGAGTCGCTGCGGCGCGAGGAAGAGCGCCTGGTGCTGGCGCTCGACGGCACCGGCGAGGGCGTGTGGGACTGGCGCATCGACGAGCAATCGGTGAGCTTCTCCGGCAAGTGGAAGGAGATCATGGGGTTTACCGGCGACATGGACGGCGCCACGCCCGAGGTCTGGCGCAGCCGCATCCATCCAGACGATACCGCCTCGGTGCGCGACAACATCCGGCGCCACTTCCGCGGCGAAACCCCCTACTATTCCGCCGAATATGCGATCCAGCGCGCCAATGGTGAATGGATCCGCGTGCGCTCGCGCGGCAGCGTGGTCGAGCGCGACGCCGCCGGCCAGGCGCTGCGCATGATCGGCACCACCACCGATATCACCGAGTCGCACCGGGTGCGCCAGGCGCTGGCCGAGAGCCACCAGCGCCTGGCCCAGCTGGCGCGGCAGGTCCCGGGCGCCCTGTTCGAACTGGTGCGGCGTCCCGACGGCAGCCTCGCCTGCCCCTTCATCAGCGAGGTGGCGCAGCGGCTGTTCGGGCTGGCCCCGGCCGCGATCCAGGCCGACCTCGGCTGCCTGTCGCGCCGCATCCCGGCGGCGCAGCGGGTGCGCCTGCGCCGCGCCCTGGAATGGTCGGGGGTCCAGCTGCAGCCGTTGCAGACCGAATTCCAGGTCGAGATGCCAAACGGCGAACTGTGCTGGCGCGAAGTGATCGCCACACCGACCCGCGGCGCCGACGGCGCCACCGTCTGGTATGGCTTCAGCGACGACATCTCGGGCCGCAAGCGCAGCGAAGACACGATCCGCCTGTTCACCGAAAAGCTGGAACGGCGCGCCAACTACGACACCCTCACCGGCCTGCCCAACCGCGCGCTGTTCCGCGACCGTCTCGAGCAGGCCATCCTGCGCGCCGAGGACGGGAACGACGAGGCCGAGGTGGCGCTGCTGTTCATCGACCTCGACCGCTTCAAGGGCGTCAACGACCTGCTCGGCCACGATGCCGGCGACCTGCTGCTGGCCGAGGCGGCGCGCCGCATCCAGGATTGCGTGCTCAAGGGCGACACGGTGGCGCGCCTGGGCGGCGACGAATTCACGGTGATCCTGACCGAAACGCGCGAACTGGCCCACGTCGGCGCGCTCGCCCAGGGCATCCTCGACGCGCTGGCGCGGCCGTTCCAGGTCCACGCCGAGCTGATCTATATTGGCGGCAGCATCGGCATCGCCCGCTTCCCGTCCGACGCCGGCGATCCGGACGAGCTGATGCGCAATGCCGACCACGCCATGTACCGCTCCAAGGCCGCGGGGCGCAACCAGCTGACCTTTTTCGAAGCGAACATGCAGGCGGCGGCGATCCGGCGCCTCAAGCTGCTCGCCGAATTGCGCCGCGCGCTGCCGGACGGCCAGCTCGAGCTGTGTTTCCAGCCCATCGTCGACCTGGCCACCGGCCAGGTGGCCAAGGCCGAAGCCCTGCTGCGCTGGCGCAACGCGGCCGGCGCCCTGCTGGCGCCCGATTCCTTTATCGATGTGGCCGAAGAATCCGGGCTGATCCACGAGATCGGCGACTGGGTGTTCCGCACCGCGGCGGACCACGCCAAGCGCTGGTCGCACCTGCTCGGGCGCGACTTCCAGGTCAGCATCAACAAGTCGCCAGTGCAGTTCCAGCGCCAGCCCGACGGCACCGACTGGGTCGCCTACCTCGAAGGCATCGACCTCGGCGCACGCTGCATCAATGTCGAGATCACCGAGGGCTTGCTGCTGAACCTGTCGGACACCGTGCTGTCCCGGCTGGCGGCGCTGCAGGCGAGCGGCATGCAGGTGTCGATCGACGATTTCGGCACCGGCTATTCCTCGATGAGCTACCTGAAGCGGCTCGACATCGACTACCTGAAAATCGACCAGTCCTTCATCAAGGAGCTCGAACACGACAACTTCAGCCGCACCATCACCGATACCATCATCGTGATGGCGCACAAGCTGGGGCTGAAGGTGATTGCGGAGGGCGTGGAAACGGCCGGGCAGCGCGATTGCCTGCTGCAGTCGGGCTGCGACTTCGCGCAGGGCTTCCTGTTTTCGCGGCCGCTGCCGGCGGATCAGTTCGAAGCGCTGTTACGGCGTTAATTGCGCAGGTCGTCCACCGGCTCGCTGCCGAAACGCTTCGCCAGCAGGTAGTCCACCAGCGCTACGGCGCAAGCCGCCGGCGCCACCAGCACGCCACTGTCCTTCATGTCGACGAAGCGCTGGCGCAGCGGGAAGCGCGTGTCCGGAGTGGCCCGGATCTCGGCCTGCATGTCGGTATCGATCACGCCCGGCGCCAGGCTGCACGCCTTCACGCGCGGGTCGGCGTCGAGCGCCACGGCGCGCGCATGCTGGTCGAGTGCGGCCTTGGAGGCGCAGTACACGCTCCAACCGGGGTAGGCGCTGCGCCCGGCCCCGCTCGAGATGTGCAGGATGCGCCGTTCGGCGTGGGGCGCGGCCTGGACGAAGGCGGCCGACAGCGCCAGCGGCGCCGCCACGTTGAGCACCGCCGACTGCAGCGCCGCCACCGGGTCCTGCTCCGCCAGCGGCCCCACCGGGGTGACCACGCCGGCGTTATTCACCAGCAGCGCCGTGTCGCAACCGGCCAGGAAGGAGCGCAGCGTGTGCCCGCCCAGCCACGCCGCCAGCGCTGCGGCGTCGCCCAGGTCGACCACGGCCTGCTGCATGCCTTCGCCGATCTCCGCATGCCCGCGCGCCAGTCCCAGCACGGGAATCCCGCGCGCCACCAGTTCGGCCGCCACCGCGGCGCCCAGGCCACGGCTGTGGCCCGTCACGATTGCCTTGATCATGCCCCGCTCCTTAAATGAATACCGGTTCCGGTTCCAGTTGCACGCCATAGCGCGCCGCCACGTCGGCCTGGATCGCCCGCGCCAGCCGCACCACGTCCTCGCCCCTGGCATCGCCCAGGTTGACCAGCACCAGCGCCTGCTTCGGATACACGCCCGCCGCGCCCAGCGCGCGGCCTTTCCAGCCGCACTGGTCGATCAGCCAGCCGGCAGCCAGCTTTTCGCTGCCGTCCGGCTGGGTGTGGTGCACCAGCTCGGGATAGTGCGCCAATAGCTGCGCGCACGCCGCGCTGGACACCACCGGGTTCTTGAAGAAGCTGCCGGCATTGCCGATCTCGGCCGGGTCGGGCAGCTTGCGGCGCCGGATCGCTTCCACCGTGCGCCCGACGTCCAGCGGGGTCGGCGCATCCAGTCCGCTGTCCGCCACCGCCCGGGCCAGCTCGGCATAGCGCAGGTTGGGCTGCCAGCCGGCCGGCAGCGCGAACGTCACGTCCAGCACCACCAGCTCGCTCCCCTCAGGGTGCTTGAAGATGCTGTCGCGGTAGCCGAAGCGGCAGGCCGCGGCGTCCAGCGTGGCGACGGTGCCCGTGGCCATGTCGTAGGCGGTGAGCGAATGGAACACGTCCTTCGTTTCGGTGCCGTAGGCGCCCACGTTCTGGATCGGCGCCGCGCCCACCGTGCCCGGGATCAGCGACAGGTTTTCCAGCCCGCCCAGGCCCTGCGCCAGGGTCCACTGCACGAAAGCGTGCCAGTTTTCGCCGGCCTGGGCGCGCACCAAGATGCGGCCGTCCTCGTTGCCCAGCACTTCCTTGCCCAGGCCCGCCATGTGCAGCACGATGCCGTCAAAGTCGCGCGTGAACAGCATGTTGCTGCCGCCGCCCAGCACCAGGCGCGGCAAGGCCGCCAGCGCCGCGTCGGCGCGCACCGCGTCCAGTTGCGCCGCCCCGATCACCCGCAGGTAATGCCGGGCCCGCGCCGGCAGGCGGAAGGTGTTGAGGGAGGCGAGCGAAAAATCGTGTTCGATGGTCAGGTGTGCTGGCATGGTGGCGGCAGGTTTTTTGGCCATTATAGGGGCAAGGACGCGCCCCACCCCTTGCCGGACCGGCAAAACAGGTCGCCCCACGGCCGCGTTGTCCGTTAAAATAGAGGGAATCATCTATTTGCACCAACAAAATAAGGAAATCCCATGCCGTCGTTTGATGTCGTCTGCGAAGCAGACATGGTCGAAGTGAAGAACGCTGTCGAACAGTCGAACAAGGAAATCACCACCCGCTTCGACTTCAAGGGAAGCTCGGCCAATGTCGAGCAGAAAGAGAAGGAGCTGACCCTGTTCGCCGATTCCGACTTCCAGCTCAGCCAGGTCAAGGACGTCCTCATCAACAAGATGTCCAAGCGCAAGGTCGACGTGCGCTTCCTCGACGAAGGCAAGGTCGAGAAGATCGGCGGCGACAAGGTCAAGCAGGTGATCAAGGTGCGCAACGGTATCGAGACCGAGGACGCCAAGAAGATCACCAAGCTCATCAAGGAAAGCAAGATGAAGGTCCAGGCCAGCATCCAGGGCGAATCGGTGCGTGTGACCGGCGCCAAGCGCGACGACCTGCAGGCCGCCATGGCCCAGCTGCGCAAGGATATCCAGGACCTGCCGCTGACCTTCAATAATTTCCGCGATTAATCAATTCGCGGGAGGCAAGGCCCGGCTGCTCGCGGGCAATGTCACGCAGCGGCCAGCCGCGCCAACCCCCGCCCCGCCTTGGGGTAGAATGACGCCCGTGCGCTCGCAGGGCGCGTCGATGCATTTGTACGCGTAGGGAACTACCGTAGTCTAAGGATTGCAATGAAACGTGTTGATGATTTCCGCCTGCGAATGGGCAACAAGGAATATGTTCCCATCATGATCGGCGGGATGGGCGTGGACATCTCGACCTCCGAGCTGGCGCTCGAGGCTGCCCGCCTGGGCGGCATCGGCCATATCTCGGACGCCATGGTGCAGGACGTTTCGGACCGCAAGTTCGACACCACCTTCGTCAAGGACAAGACCAAGCTCTACAAGTTCAACATCAACAACATGAACAAGGCGGTGGTGCAGTTCGACCTCGACCGCCTGGCCGAGGCGACCCGCCTGCACGTGGGCGCGACCATGGAAGCGAAGCAAGGCGATGGCCTGGTGTTCGTGAACTGCATGGAAAAGCTGACCATGAACGCGCCCAAGGAAACCCTGCGCACCCGCCTGTCGGCGGCGCTCGACGCGGGCATCGACGGCATCACCATGTCGGCCGGCCTGCACCTGGGCTCGTTCGAGCTGGTCAAGGACCACCCGCGCTTCCGCGACGCCAAGCTGGGCATCATCGTCTCGTCGGTGCGCGCGCTGCAGCTGTTCCTGCGCAAGGTTTCGCGTCTCAATCGCCTGCCCGACTACATCATCGTCGAAGGCCCGCTGGCCGGCGGCCACCTGGGCTTCGGCATCGATGACTGGAAGCAGTACGACCTGCACACCATCATGGACGAGATCCATGTGTACATGCGCGCCGAGCAGCTCGATATCCCCGTCATCGCGGCGGGCGGCATCTTCACCGGCTCGGATGCGGTGGGCTTCCTCGAAAAAGGCGCGGCCGGCGTCCAGGTGGCGACCCGCTTCACCGTCACCCACGAGTGCGGCATGCCGGATGCGGTCAAGCAAGAGTACTTCCGCGCCAGCGAAGAAGACATCATCGTCAATGGCGTCTCGCCGACCGGCTATCCGATGCGCATGCTGAAAAGCACGCCGGCGATCGGCTCCGGCATCCGCCCGGGCTGCGAGTCCTATGGCTACCTGCTGGACGCCACCGGCAACTGCGCCTACATCAATTCGTACAACCGCGAAGTGCAGGCCAGCCCGGACGGCAAGAACATCTCGGTACTGGACAAGACCTGCCTGTGCACGCACATGCGCAATTTTAATTGCTGGACCTGCGGCCACTTCACCTACCGCCTGAAGGACACCACGCACCGCCTGGCGGATGGCAATTACCAGATCCTGTCCGCCGAGCACGTATTCAAGGACTACCAGTTCAGCGTCGACAACGCAGTCGCGCTGCCGGAAAAGCAGGAGATCGCCGCGGCGTAAGCATCACGCTGTCCGATATCCCGAAAGCCACGGTTCGCTGTGGCTTTTTTGCATTGCGCCACCGTCCAGCGAAGCCGTGTAAGCTGGCGTTTCGACGAGCGCTTTTTGCGAAGGGTGCCGGCATGTCCACCATCGAACCATCCGCACAGGTGACCTTCCTGACCGATGACGACGGCAAGGTCGTGACCTGGAATCCTGCCTGTGCCACGCTGTTCGGCTGGACCCCGGAACAAGCCCCCCGACACGCGCTGACCGAACTCGTCGCCGGCGAGGCATCCTGGGCGGCGCTGGCCGCCGCCGGCGGTGGCCACCTGCAGCTGCGCATGGCCGGCGGCCACGAAGGCGCCGCCACCCTCACCCTGCTGCGCCAGTACGATGCCCTTGGCCGGCCGCAGGGCTGGAGCGCCAGCATCCTCGTCGCGCCGTCCGAATCGCCCGATGAAAGCGAACGAGTCGGCAACACGCCGCTCGCGCGCGTGGTCGACCTGCTGCCCGGCACCTTCTACGCGATCAACCGCGCAGGCCGCTTCGTCCTCTGGAACGACAACCTCGAGCGCCTCACCGAGCTCACGCCCGACGAACTGGCCGCGGCCCAGGTGATGGACATGTTCGAGCCGCGCGAGCGCGCGCTGGCGGCCGAGAACATCCGCCGCGTGTTCGAGGAAGGCGCCGAAGTGTCGATGGAAGTGAACTATGTCTCGCGCAGCGGGCGCGAGACCCCGATGATGGTCGGCGGCGCGCTAGTGGCCTGCAACGGCGGCAGCTACCTGTTCGGGATGGGCATCAACATTGCCAGGCGGCGCGACAAGGAACGCCAGCTGCGCCTGAGCGAGCGCGCCCTGCACGCGGCCAGCAACGGCATCGTGATCACCCGCTGCACGGGGTCCGACAACCTCATCGAGTATGTCAACCCGGCCTTCGAGCACATTGCCGGCTACACGGCCAGCGAGTCGATCGGGCGCGACCCGCGCTTCATGGCGGCGCCCGAGTTCGACGCCTACGAGCGCAGCCAGGTGCGCATCGCCGTCGCCGAGCGGCGCGCGGTCAACGTGGTGTTCCGCAACAAGCGCAAGAACGGCGAGCTGTTCTGGAACGACCTGGGCATCACCCCGGTGCGCGACGAATACGGCGAAGTCACCCACTTCATCGGCGTGCTGCAGGACGTCACCGCCCTGAAGGAACGCGCCGACCACCTCGAGCACGAGGTCAACCACGACGCCCTGACCGGCCTGGCCAACCGCACCCTGCTGTGGGACCGGCTCGAGCACGCCGTGCACCTGGCGCAGCGCCACAAGACCATGGTGGCCGTGGTGCTGATCGACCTGAACAACTTCAAGACCATCAACGACACCTTCGGCCACCAGGCCGGCGACGTGGTGCTCAAGGTGGTGGGACGGCGCTTGTCCGCGGCGGTGCGCGACAGCGACACGGTGGCGCGCATGTCGGGCGACGAATTCGTGCTGGTGCTGGTCGACCAGCCGTCGCTGCGCTTCACCTTGCGCATGGCCGAGCGGCTGCGGCGCTCGCTGGTCATGCCGGTGGCCTTCGACGGCAACGAGATCCCGGTCGGCGCCAGCCTGGGCGTGGCGATCTGCCCGCACGACGGCTGCACGCCGGCCGAGCTGGTGCGCGCGGCCGACATGGCGATGTACCAAGCCAAGAGCAATGGCGGCGGCGTGCACTTCTTCTCGCCCGAGATGCGCTCGGCCAGCGAAAAGCGCGCCGCCCTCACCAACCGCATCCGCAATGCGCTCGAACACGACGAGCTGTTCCTGCTGTTCCAGCCGCGCATGGATGCGCGCAGCGGCAAGGTGCGCGGCTTCGAGGCGCTGCTGCGCTGGCGCCATCCCGAGCAGGGCGTGATGCTGCCGGCCTCGTTCCTGTCCGAGGCCGAGGAGTCAGGCCAGATGATCGACATCGGCAACTGGGTGCTGGACCAGGCCTGCGCCTTCGTCCACCAGCTGCGCCAGCTCGGCTACACGGGGCTGCCGGTGTCGGTCAACGTGTCCTACCGCGAGTACAGCCAGATCGGCTTCATCCCCGGCATCGCGGCCCGCATGCAGCAGTACGGTTTGCCGGCGGGCAGCCTCGAGATCGAGATCCCCGAGGCCGACCTGATCCGCAACCCGGGCCTGGGGCGCGACTTGTCGGCGCAGCTGCACGACACCGGCGTGTCCCTGTCGATCGACGAGTTCGGCAAGGGCATTTCCGACCTGTCCTTCCTGCGCCAGCTGCTGGTGCGCCAGGTGAAGCTGTCGAAGTCGGCGGTGCACGACATCGTCGCCGAGGGCAACGGCAGCCAGCTGGCCAAGACCCTGATCGACATCGGCCACAACCTCGAACTGGCGGTGGTAGGGGAAGCGGTGGAGACGGAAGCGCAGGTGGACTTCCTGCGCTCGCATGGCTGCGACCAGCTGCAGGGACAGTGGTTCAGCGAGCCGCTCGCGGCCGAGGCGGTGCACCGCATGCTCGACCAGCGCTACCACGCACAGTAAGCCGCCGACTTCCTGCCTCAGCAGCATGATCGACGTCCCGGCCGCCGAAAGTGCTTGCAATAGTTAGATGTTTAGCTAACAATCAATCATGAGCTCCGTTTTCAAAGCCTTGTCCGACCCGACCCGCCGCGCCGTCCTTCAGCACCTGCAAGGGGGACCGATGGGCGCCGGCGAACTGGCCGACCTGTTCGATGTATCGAAGCCGACGATGTCGGCCCATTTTGCCGTGCTGGTGGCGGCCGGCCTGATCGCGCCCGAAAAACATGGGCGTACGATCACTTACCGGCTCAGGTTGTCGGTGCTCGAGGACGCGCTGCTGGCGTTCGCGCAAACCTTCGGCCTGAACGTCACCCGGCCAGCACAACCACGCAAGGAGAAACCATGACATCGCTGACCCCGATCTGCCGCGCCCTGCTTGGGGCTGCATTCATCCTGGGCGCGGCCGCGCTGCTGGCCTGGGCCGCGCCGGCCTGGCTCGACCCGGAATGGGCGCGCCGGCTGGGCGGTGCGCTGCTCGGCGCCGTGGTGGTGGTGTACGCGAATGCCATCCCGAAAGCGCTGGTGGAACGCGCCCGCATGCGCTGCACCTCGCCCGGCGCCGACCAGGCCGCCCGCCGCTTCGCCGGCTGGGCCCTGGTGCTGGGCGGGCTGGCCTACATGCTGGCCTGGCTGGTGGCGCCGCTCGACAAGGCGGGCATGATTGGCGGCCTGGCGCTCGGCGCCGCGGTCACCTGGGCAGCGCTCGGCTGCATGCGGATCGGTACGACGCAGCGCGGCGCCGGCCGCTAAAACTTGGTTCTTACCACCGTGACAACCTAGGGAGACTTCATGCTTGCAATGCTGATGGGCGTAAAAAACATCGCACCGGCCGCACTGGCCGGACAGCTCGACGGCGGGCGCACCGTCGTGATCGACGTGAATGCCCAGCAGTCGTGGCTGAAGGCGCGCGTGCCGGGCGCGCTCAGCCTGGGTGTGGAATTCGACGCCGCCGCCCTGCCGCCGGATCGCAGCGCGAGCCTCGTCTTCTATTGCTCCAATCCGCTGTGCAGCAAGGCGCCGCGCGCGGCCCGGCGCGCCGGCAAGCTTGGCTACACCGATGTACGCGTGATGGCGGCAGGCATCACTGGCTGGATCGCAGCCGGCCTGCCGACCGACAGCGGCGCATAAGCGGCACATACGCGGCGGATCAGCCGTCCTTGTTGATCCGGTTGACGAGGGCGCCGAGCACATCCTCGGCCAGGTCGTTGTCCACCTGGCAGGTGCCCGCGTTCTCGTGCCCGCCCCCGCCGTATTCCAGCATCAGCGCGCCGATATTCGTGTTCGACGTGCGGTTCAGGATCGACTTGCCGGTGGCGAAGACCGTGTTCTGCTGCTTCACCCCCCACAGCACGTGGATCGAGATATTCGTCTCGGGGAACAGCGCGTAGATGATGAAGCGGTTGCCGGCATAGATCACGTCTTCGCTGCGCAAATCGAGCACCACCAGGTTCTTGTGGACCTGGGCGCAGCGCCGGATCTGTTCCTTGCAACGCTCGCTGTGCTCGAAGTACAGGGCGGTGCGCTCGCGCACGTCGGGCAGCTCCATGATCTGCTCGATCGAGTGCTGGGCGCAATAGTCGATCAGGGCCATCATGAGCTGGTAGTTCGAGATGCGGAATTCGTGGAAGCGCCCCAGGCCCGTGCGCGCGTCCATCAGGAAGTTGAGCAGGTTCCAGCCCTGCGCGAACAGCACTTCGTCGCGCGAGAAGCGGGCCGAGTCGCCCTTGTCCACCGCCGCCATCATGTCGCTCCAGCTCGCCGGGAACACTTTGGCGCCGCCGTAATGGTCGTACACGACCCGCGCGGCCGATGGCGCTTCGGGGTGGATGATGTGGTTGGCGCGCACCCCGGTGTTGCGGATGGTTTCCGACAAGTGGTGGTCGAACACCAGGTGGGCCGCCGCCACGTAAGGCAGGTTGGTCGTGATGTCGCGCGCGCTGATGGCGATTTTGCCATCCTGCATGTCCTTCGGATGCACGAACAGGATGTCGTCGATCAGGTCGAGGTGCTTGAGCAGCACTGCGCACACCAGGCCGTCGAAGTCGCTGCGGGTCACAAGTCGGAAACGTTGGTGGTCGGCTGACATCGGCACATCCTTTCAAGGAGAGCAAGAGCGGGGGTCGTCGTCCGCGGGCGGTTCCGGGTAAGCGGGCAAGGCCGCTCCCGAAAGATCATACCTTGCAATGTTTCCGATTGTCAGCTTTTGCGTTGGCGCATCCTGGCTGGGCTGGACGCCATCCATTCCCCGGATCATGCAGGCTGTCGCACGGCAGTAGCCTGCAGCGGCCGCCAAGGGTAAAGTTGCATCATCCCAACAGATGTGGCGGTCGGAAATGTTGTATTTCCGGCACGCGCAGGCGGCAACGCGGTACACTCGCCGCTCGCACCAAGATTTGACGAAACCAACACCATGCAAGCCAGGAACACCAACCAGCAGTATTTTTCCAGCGTCCTGTCGTGGCTCTACCGCGGCTTCGACGCGGTGGCGACCTGGGTCACCCAGCTGTCGTGGTGGAAGTTCCTGCTGTTCGCGATCCTGACCCTGACCGCCGGCGCGATCCTGCAGGAAGAACTGTTCTCCGGCCCCGCCGAAGAAGAAATCACCCGCGCCGAGCGCGAGGCCGGCCGCCGCAGCGATGCCGCCATCCTGATCGACGAACGCGGCATCCACTACAACCCGCGCAACCGCACCCGCAGCGGGGCCAGCACGGCGCCGCCGGAAGCGCCGAGCGCGCCGCCAGAGCCCGGCGCCGCGCCCGAAGCACCGGTCGCGCCGGCCGCCCCGGGCGTGCCCGCCCCCGCCACCACGCCCAACCCGCCGGCCGCGGGCGCCAGCAGCGAATCGGTCCATATCGAACTGCCACCGCAGATCGGCGAAGAATTGTCGAACGCGATCGAAGCGGCCGTGGAAGACGCGGCCGAACAAAAGGTGTCGCGCTACCACAAGCAGGCTTCGACCTGGTTCATGAACTTCGTGATCCTGTTCGTGCTCGCATTATTCGGCACCAAGGCCCTGGTCGGCGGCAAGAAACGCGCCGACGCCGAGGTGCAGGTGGCCAATGCGGCGGCCGAGCGCGAAGCGATGCAGCGCCAGCTGTCCGAGACCAAGATGCAGATGATGCAGGCGCAGGTGGAACCGCACTTCCTGTTCAACACCCTGGCCTCGGTCGAGCACCTGATCCAGGTCGATCCGCCGCGCGCCTCGGCCATGCAGCGCAGCCTGATCCAGTACCTGCGCGCGGTGCTGCCGCAGATGCGCGACAACGCCGTGGTCACCGGCCTGGGGCGCGAAGTGGACATGGTGACGGCCTACCTGAACCTGCTGCGCATGCGCATGGAAGAGCGCCTCACGGTGGTGATGCAGGTCCCCGACAGCCTGCGCAGCGCAGCATTCCCGCCGATGATGCTGCAGTCGATGGTGGAAAACGCCATCAAGCACGGCCTCGAATGCAAGCCCGAAGGCGGCACCCTGAAGATCCAGGCGGACGTGGTCGACAACCGCTTGCGCGTAACCGTCACCGACGACGGCGTGGGGTTTGGCGTGGTGCCGAGCGACGGCACGGGCCTGGGCCTGCAGACCATCCGCGACCGCCTCAAGCTGCTGCACGGCGACGCCGGCCAGCTGCACATCGCCGCCAACAGCCCGACCGGCGTGATCGCGATGATCGAAGTGCCTTACCACGTGTCGAAATAAGCGCCCCTGCGAGATTTATCCGCAGCAACTTGCCTGCGGGGCGATTTCATTGAATAATTGTCACCTAACTTTGCTACCGGATCGATCATGCCTACCGCGATTATTGCCGACGACGAAAGACTGATGCGCGACCAGCTGCGCCTGCGCCTGTCGGAGGCCTGGCCGGAACTGGAGATCCTGGGCGAAGCCAAGAACGGCGAGGAAGCCGTGGAACTGGTCGAGCAACTGAACCCCGACCTGACCTTCCTCGACATCCGCATGCCCGGCAAGACCGGCATGGAAGCGGCGCGCGACATCGGCGATCGCAGCCAGGTGGTGTTCGTCACCGCCTACGACCAGTACGCGGTGGAAGCCTTCGAGCGCGGCGCGGTCGACTACGTCCTCAAGCCTACCGAACCGGAGCGCCTGAAGGTGACGGTCGACCGCCTCAAGCAGCGCCTCGAGCGCCCGGCCGGCAAGGTGAACGACAGCGTACAGGCGATGCTGTCGCAACTGGCCGAAAAGATCGGCGCGCCGAAGCCGAAGCACCTGCAGTGGATCCAGGCCAGCATCGGCCAGGACCTGCGCATGATCCCCGTGGAAGACATCCTGTTCTTCCGCTCGGACGAAAAATATACCTGCGTGCAGACGGCGTCGTTTGAGGCCTTGATCCGCAAGCCGGTGCGGGATTTGGCGGAAGAACTGGATCCGTCGCTGTTCTGGCAGATCCACCGGGCCACGCTGGTAAACGTCAACGCGATCGAGGGCGTGACGCGGGATATTCGCGGGCGGCATCTGGTGCTGGTGAAGGGGCGGCCGGAGAAGCTTGAGGTGAGCAGGAGTTTCTTGCATTTGTTCAAGCAGATGTAAGGCCGCGTCTTCACTGTCGTTGGACTACGGCTGTTCCCTGCGTTATCCCCAAAACCGTCGTACGCGCCAGTGGCGCGCATGACGGATCATATGTTGGGGTGGTAAATACCTCCCCGCCCCCTTTGTCTCGCATCAACCCCCCTCCCTCCCCCACGCCGTAATGTAGAGCTTCCGGCCTTTCCACGGCCCTTACTGGCAGCTTTCCCGCATGACACCACAGCGACGCTTCCGCCGGCGCAACGCGGGGACCGCGGTTCTCGTGTTCTCGTTCCTGGGCGGTTATTGTGCCGGCCATGCGGCCGCCGCCATGCGCCGGACGCGCAGCGTGCGGCGGACCATGCGCGAACTCGACGGCCGGCGCATCGTGCACAGCGCGAGCGACGCCATCCTCTCCATCGACGAGCACGCCGTTATCCTGTTCGCCAACCCGGCCGCCGCGCACATGTTCGCCAGCAGCGTGCTGGCCATGCAGGGCAGCTCGCTGGCGCGCTTCATCCAGGCATCCGGCCGCAAGGCCGACACGCCCTACGATTACTTCCCTTCCGGCGGTGGGCGCGCGGGCCGGCGCGCCACCGACTACGCGGTCACGGGCATCCGCGCCAATGGCCAGCTGTTCCCGATCGAAGGCTCGATCTCCACCGTGCAGCACGACGGCCACCAGGTCTGCACCGTGATCCTGCGCGACGTCTCCGAGCGCCACCTGGTGCAGCAGAAGCTGGCGCGCTCGCACGACCAGTTGCGCCAGCTCTCCACCGCCCTGCAGACCATCCGCGAAGAAGAGCGCACCCACATCGCACGCGAGCTGCACGACGACCTCGGCCAGCTGCTGGCCTCGCTGCGCATGGACCTGACCCTGCTCCAGCAGTACAACCCCATGCCCGAGCCGGGCCAGCGCCTGGTCGAAGGCATGGAAACCAACCTGCTCATGGCCATCGCTTCGCTGCGCCGCATCGCCACCAACCTGCGCCCGCGCGCGCTCGACGAAGGCGGGCTGTTCTTCGCGCTGCAGGGCCTGCGCGACGACTTCGTCGAGCGCCACGGCATCGCCTGCACCCTGCTGGCCGAAGAAGACGCGCTGCGCCTCGACGACGCCGCCAGCACCGCCATCTTCCGCATCGTGCAAGAGGCGCTCACCAACATCGCACGCCACGCCGGCGCCACGCGGGTGCTGCTCAACCTCGACCGCAGCGATGGCGAGCTGCTGCTCACCATCCGCGACGACGGCCGCGGCATCCGCACCGAAGACATGGAAAAGAAAGAGTCGCTGGGCCTGGTCGGCATGCGCGAACGGGTCTGGAACATGCGCGGCGAGATCACCATCAGCAGCGACGACGAACCCGGCACGCGCATCGATATCGTGCTGCCGCTGGAGCACCGCAACATCGAAGAAGAAGTCGGTCACTGAGCAGCAAACCATGCACCGGCAGGCCTTGGGCATATCAGGATGTCACGTAGCAACATGTCACTAAGCCGACATATTCGCTAGGTAACATTCGCAGCGATCCGAGTGATTAGTAACTCGACATCCTGTCCAAACCTACTGGAGATCTTCATGAAGTATAAGTACCTGGCAGCTGCCCTGCTGTCCTCCCTCCCGCTGTTCGCCCAAGCCCAGACCAACGTCACCATCTATGGCGTGATGGACGCAGCGGTTGCCGTGGAAGACACCGACGCACCGGGTGAAGACCGTCGCACCGTGATCAATTCGGGTAACCAGTCGAGCAGCCGCATCGGCTTCCGTGGTACCGAGGAACTGGGCAACGGCCTGAAAGCAATGTTCAACATCGAAGCCGGGGTCGCCCTCGACACCGGCGCCGCCGATTCCGCGCTGTTCGGCCGCCGCGCTGTGGTCGGCCTGCAAGGTAACTTCGGCACTGTGACCGTGGGCCGCGAATACAGCCCGATCGCCGCTGTCGCCGCCGCCACCGACATCCTGGGCCAGGGCATGTTCGGCAGCAACCTGTCGGCCTTCGGCACCAACCGCCTGACCCGCCGCCTGGCCAACTCGGTGAATTACAAATCCAACGCGCTGAGCGGCTTCACCGTCAACGCCGCCTACTCGGCCGGCGAGCGCACCGCCGACCCGTCGGCCGACCTGGTGGGCGTGTCGCTCGAATACAAGAACGGCGGCCTCTACCTGGGCGCGGGCTACCACCAGTACGAGCGCCTGGCCACCGGCGACGACAAGGAAATGGCGATCGGCGCGGGCTACACCATGGGCGCCTTCGAGATCAAGGGCAACTACCTGGAAGCCGACCTGACCGGCGCCAACAACGCCTACAAGAACACGAACTTGGGCGTGGCCTACACCACCGGCGCCAACAAGTTCTTCGTCAACTTCCAGCAGCAGAAGATCGAAAGCGGCGCCAAGGGCAACACCGTGTCGCTGGCCTACACCTACACGCTGTCCAAGCGCACCAACATCTACTCGACCTACGCGCAGCTGCGCAACAACGGCCGCGGCGTGTTCGGCATCAGCTCCTCGTCGACCGCGGTCACCCCGCCGGCCACCGCGCTGGGCGCCGATCCGTCGGTGTTCACCGTGGGCGTGCGCCACGCGTTCTAAGAGCCTCCTCACACGCGGCGCTCGCCGCGTGCGCAACACCGATGCCGGCACACGCCGGCATTTTTCGTGGCGCGGCTAGCGGCACAACACTCCGCTGCACGGCAGCGCCGCGTTCAGGTCCACCACCGTGCTGTGGCCCGGGCTGCCGGTCGGCGGCGCAACGCCCTTGCCGATGATGAAGGCGGACGAATGGGCGCCGAACAGTCCCGCAGGATACGCGAAGGGCTTCATCACCACGTAGCCGTCCTCGAGGCGCCGCAGCAGCTCCGGCCGCGGCGGTCCGGCCTGGCCGGCGGTGGCGCGGAAATGCGCCCGCACCACCTCGATATCCGACGGCGCAACCGGGCGCAGGATGCCGCGCGCTTGAGCGTCCTGCAGGCCCGGCTTGCCGGCCTGGGGCGCCGCGCGGTCGCGGAAGGACTCGGGCGGCGTATCGGGCGACGTGACATACCCTTGCAGCGGCCGGGTCGACTCGGTGATCTCGATGCGCCCGCCGCGCGCCTTCGTGTAGACGCTGGTGGCATTGCGCCGGAACGCCTGGCGCGCCGACGAATTGACCGAGTCGAGCGAGGCGCCCTCGTTGAAGTAGCGGTAGCCGCAGGCCCCCCTTGGCTCGTAGCTGGTGGTGATGACGGGCGTACCCTTGGGCAGCCCGGCTACCGCCTGCCGGTGGTAGCCGGTGGCGAATACCGCGACGATGCGGGTGCCTTCGCTCCAGCCGACCGACCAGATCGTCGGGTCGTAGGCGCCAAGCACCAGCGCCACCGGTTTATCCGCATGCACCGCGATGTCGAACTGGGTCGCCTGGCTGCCGCTCTGGTCGATCTGGAAGGGCAGCCTGCGTCCGGCATAGCCGCCCGCGACCACCACGATGGTGTCGGGCGGAAGCTCCGCTTCCATGAACGAACAGGACTGCGCCGGCGCGGGCGTCTGGCCGCGCGGGAACTGGTACGGCGCCTCGAGCGGTGCGGGCACGGGCTTGGGCGGAGGCGGGGCCGGGAACGCGAACGGCACCATCGCGGCGCTGGCCGCCGGCGCCTTCGCGGCGGACGGCTCCAGCGTGCCGGGGGTGAGCTGCACCAGGCCGGCCAGTTCCTTGCACAGGTCGGGCTCGCCGAGTGTGGCGCGGTCCTGTTCGTGGCAATACCATTTCACCCTGCGCTCGACCTGCGCGCCGATCTTCGTGCTCACGCCTGCCGCTGCGAACAGCTTCACCCGCTGCAGGTTGGTCTCGACGTGCTCGCGCCGGCCACGGGACATCGGCGCTGTCGCTGCGAGCACGGCATCCTCGACCAGGTTCTGGGCCGGGCTGGATCCGCTGAAGGGAATGGCGAGCCGGGCGCCGCGCGCGATGAGCAGCGACGCGATGCGTGGATCGCGGCAGAACCGGATCGGATACTCGTCGTTCTTGCGTCCGTTGACGTCGGCCTTGCCGGCATCGATCACCGCGGCCAGCGCAGCGCGCCGCAGCGCCGGCGCGGCGTCGGTCGATTGCGGCCGGCCCTCGCACTGGAACAGGATGTCCTTGTCCACCGCGGGCTCCACGCCGAGCGGCTTGTCCAGCAGGTAGCGCACCACCGGCGTGTTACCCGCCCCTACCGCGTATCGCAGCAGTGGGCCGGCGTCGCAGGTGGCGCCGGGCGTCCCCTCCAGGATGGACAAGGCCTCGCGCGTACGCAACGCGGCCTGCTCGGCGGCTGTGGCCTGCCTGGCGAAGCCCAGTATGCGCGCCGGCTTGGCCTGCTTGATGCGAAAATCGAGCCAGTCGCGCAGCGCGGCATCGACCTGCGCGGGCGTGCCGCTTGCGAGCAGCTTGCCGTTCGGGGTAGCCGGGAAATAGGTGCAGCCGGTCCCGCCGACGGCCAGGGCGTCCGGTGCTGCCGCAAGGGGCAGCGACACGGCCAGGCCGGCCTGCGCCAGCACCTTGCGCGACAAGCGTCGGGATTCGTGGCAAGGTAGAGAGTGCAATGGCATGGCGAAGCCTGGTGAGGATGAGGGATACAGCATAACAAGTTTCCGCACGGCAAAATCCGCTCTTTCTCACTACCACAGGCGATGGTTCGCCTCGCTGCGTCCCATGGTTGTCCCGCTTACCTGCGTGGCGCAAGCGAACGTGGCCTGTTTTTCAAGTTTAATACGCCTTTGACAGCAATGCGGTGGTGCGCAGGCGGTGTGGCGGGCGCACACGATTGACACAATGGGCGATTGCACAGCATTGTGTTCGGTATCATCGTCAGTAAATTTGACAGTTTTTATTCCCGGTTTCCGGTGAAGGGGTTAGCGCATGACTACAGCGACACGGCGGCTTGACGGATTCCCGGGCGGTTTCGACATCGCACAAAGGGACACCCTCCATGCGGACCAGCTGGCAACGCTGCGCACCGCCATCGAAGAGCGCATCGCCGCGCTGCTGGCCGAATGCGGCGACGCCGCCGACCCGCTGTGCGCCGCCATGCGCACCGGTGCGCTGAGCGCCGGCAAACGCATGCGCCCACTGCTGGTGATGCTGGCCGCGCGCGACCTGGGCTGCACCTCGCCGGCCCTGGCCGACGTCGCCTGTGCGGTCGAGATGGTGCATGCGGCCTCGCTGATGCTGGACGACATGCCCTGCATGGACAATGCCCAGCTGCGGCGCGGCAAGCCGGCCATCCACGTGCAGTACGGCGAAGACGTCACCATCCTCGCCTCGGTTGCCCTGCTCAGCCGCGCCTTCGGCGTGCTGGCCACCGCCCAGGACATCCCGCCCCTTACCCGCACCCGCCTGGTCGGGAGGCTGGCCGAGACCATCGGCACCCAAGGCCTGGTGCGCGGCCAGTTCCAGGACCTGCACGGCGGCGCCCGCACGCTCGACGCCATCGCCACCACCAATGAACTCAAGACCGGCGTGCTGCTCGGCGTGGCGGTCGACATGGCCGCCATCATCGCCCAGGCCAGCGACGGCGTGGCGCAGTCGCTGCGCGCCTTCGCGCTGGCGGCGGGTCACGCCTTCCAGATCCGCGACGACTTCCAGGACCTGCCCGGCAATGACAGCGCGGTCACCGGCAAGGACACCGGCCTGGACCTGGGCAAGACCACCCTGCTCGCCTCGGTCGGGGCCGACGAGGCCCAGCGCCGCCTGGCCCGGCACCTGCACGACGCCCAGCGCCACCTGGACGCCGCGCTCGGTCCCCGCAGCGCCACCCGCCAGTTCCTCGAAAGCCTGTTCGCGCAGGACCGCGGCCGCCCGCGCCTGCCCACCGAGGCGACGCGATCCCGCGAAGCCCTGGTGAACTGATGGCCCATTTTGGTGTTGTTGCACCCGCGTTCTTCAGCCATTTCAATGCCCTGGAAGCGCTGGCCGGCGAACTGGCCGCGCGCGGCCACCGCGTGACCTTCCTGCAGCGGCCGGACGCCGCCGCCTTCCTGCGCGATCCGCTGGCAGCCTTCCATGCGGTGGGGGCCGACCGCTATCCGGCCGGCTCGCTGGCGGCTTCGCTGCGGCGCGCCGCCAACCCGGGCGGGCCGCTCGGACTGCGCGGCGTGATCCTCGACATGGCGCGCAGTACCGACATGCTGTGCCACGCGCTGCCGCGCGCCATCGACGCGCTCGGGATCGACGCCATCATCGCCGACCAGATGGAAGCGGCCGGCGGCCTGGTGGCCGAGGGCCTGGGCATTCCCTTCGTCTCGGTCGCCTGTGCGCTGCCGGTGAACCGCGAACCGGGCATCCCGCTGCCCGTGATGCCTTTCGCCTATGCCGACGACGCGCGCGGCCACCAGATGGTCGAAGGCAGCACCCGGGTCTACGACTGGATGATGGGGCCGCACCGGCGCAGCATCGACGCCAATGCGCGCCGGCTGGGCCTGGGCGGGCGCGGCGCGCTGCACGAGTGCCTGTCGCCGCTGGCCCAGGTCAGCCAGACCATCGAGGCATTCGACTTCCCGCGCCGCGCACTGCCGCCGCACTTCCACCACGTGGGGCCGCTGCGCCGCCCGAATGGGCGCGGCAGCGCGCCGGACCACGCACCGATGCCGGCGATCGCACCCGGCCGGCCCTTCGTGTTCGCCTCGCTCGGCACGCTGCAGGGCCAGCGCTTCGGCCTGTTCAAACGCATCGCCACCGCCTGCCGCGCGCTCGACGCCCAGCTGCTGGTGGCCCACTGCGGTGGGCTCGATGCGGGCCAGGAGCGCGCCCTGGAACGGCACGGGGCGACCTGGGTCTGCGCCTTCGCCAACCAGGGCGCCGTGCTGGCGCATGCCGACGCGGTGGTGTCGCATGCTGGCCTGAACACGGTGATGGACGCGATCAGCGCGCGCACGCCGATCCTGGCGCTGCCGATCGCCTTCGACCAGCCGGGCGCGGCGGCGCGCGTCGTCCACGCCGGCATCGGCCTCAAGGCATCGCCGCGCTTCGCCGGCAGCGCCACCCTGCGCGGGCAGCTGGCGCGCCTGCTGGGCGAGTCCAGTTTCGCCACCCGACTGGAGGCCATGTCCTCTAGCGTGGAGACCGCCGGCGGCGCGGCGCGCGCGGCGAGCATCGTCGAGTCTGCCCTGGGCCTCGGCCAGGTGCGGGAAAGCGTGGCCGCAGGTGGATAAGCCGGCGCCCGACTACGACCTGGTGCTGGCCGGCGGCGGGCTCGCCAACGGCCTGCTGGCCTGGCGCCTGCGCAGCGTGCGCCCCGAGCTGCGCATCCTGCTGCTCGAAGGCGGCGAGCGCATCGGCGGCAACCACACCTGGTCCTTCCACGACAGCGACCTGACTCAAGAGCAGCAAGCATGGATCGCGCCGCTGGTCTCGCACCGCTGGCCGTGCTACCAGGTGGCCTTCCCGGAACTGGCGCGCACGCTGGAGGGCGGCTACGCCAGCATCGCGTCGAGCGATTTCGCGCGCGTCATCGAGGCCGCTCTCGGCCCCTGCTTGCGCACCGGCGCACGCATCGCGCGCCTTACCCCGACCTCGGTGCTGCTGGCCAGCGGCGAAACGATCCACGCGCACGCCGTCATCGACGGGCGCGGGATGCGGCCGGCCGCCCGGCTCTCGCTCGGCTACCAGACCTTCCTGGGCCAGGAGCTGCGCCTGGCCGCGCCGCACGGGCTGGCGGCGCCGGTCATCATGGACGCCACCGTGCAGCAGCAGGGCGGCTACCGCTTCGTCTACCTGCTGCCCTTCGGCCCGGACCGGGTGCTGGTGGAAGACACGCATTACGTCGATACCGCCGCCTGGGAGCCCGAGCGCCTGCGCACCAATATCGCCGCCTACGTGCGCACGCGCGGCTGGCAGGTGCTGGAGGTGCTGCGCGAGGAACAGGGTTCGCTGCCGATCGTGCTGGCCGGCGACTTCGACGGTTTCTGGGCCGACCTGGCCGGGCAGCCCAGCAGCGGGCTGCGCGCCGGCCTGTTCCACCCGACCACCGGTTACTCGCTGCCGCACGCGGTGCGGCTCAGCGAGCGCATCGCCGCCCTGCCCGACCTGGCTGCCCCGGCGCTGTTCGACGCCATCCAGGACGAGGCCCGGCGCGAGTGGCAGGGCCAGCGTTTCTACCGCCTGCTCAACCGCATGCTCTTCCTCGCCGGCCGTCCCGAGCAGCGCTGGCGCGTGATGCAGCGCTTCTACCGCCTGCCGGCGCCACTGATCGCGCGCTTCTACGCCGGCCGCCTGCACCTGGCCGACAAGATCCGTCTGCTGAGCGGCAAGCCGCCGGTGCCGGTGCTGCAAGCCTTGTCCGCCGCACGCAAGATCCACCCCGAACAGATCAGGAAACCCGCATGAACACCATGGTTGAACCCTTCCGGCAAGCGAAACAGGCGGTCGTCGTCGGCGCCGGATTCGGCGGGCTCGCGCTCGCCATCCGCCTGCAGGCCAGCGGCATGCAGGTCACGCTGCTGGAAAAGCGCGATAAGCCGGGCGGCCGCGCCTATGTGTACGAGGACCAGGGCTTCGTATTCGACGCCGGGCCCACCGTCATCACCGACCCGTCCTGCATCGAAGAGCTGTTCACGGTGGCCGGCAAGCGCATGAGCGACTACGTGGAGATGCTGCCGGTCTCGCCCTTCTACCGCCTGTGCTGGGAAGACGGCAGCCACTTCGACTACGTGAACGACCAGGAGGCGCTGGACCGCCAGATCCATGCGCGCAATCCCGCCGACGTGGAGGGATATAAACGCTTCCTCGCGTATTCGAAGGCGGTGTTCGAGGAAGGCTACCTGAAGCTCGGCGCCGTGCCCTTCCTGTCCTTCCGCGACATGATCGCGGCCGGCCCGCAGCTGGCGCGCCTGCAGGCATGGCGCAGCGTGTACAGCCTGGTGGCGAAGTTCATCCAGGACGAACACCTGCGCCAGGCCTTCTCCTTCCACTCGCTGCTGGTGGGCGGCAATCCGTTCGCGACGTCCTCGATCTACACCCTGATCCACGCGCTGGAGCGCAAGTGGGGCGTGTGGTTCCCGCGCGGCGGCACCGGCGCGCTGGTGCGGGGCATGGTGAAGCTGTTCGAGGACATCGGCGGGCGTATCGAAGTCAATGCCCCGGTGGCGCGCATCGAAACGTCGGGCAACCGCGTGACCGGGGTGCGGGTCGAGGATGGGCGCCTGTTCGCGGCCGACGCGGTGGCCTCCAACGCCGACGTGGTCCACACCTACGCGCAGCTATTGGGCCAGCACCCGCGCGGCGCGGCCGAAGGCGCGTCGCTGAGCAAGAAGCGCTTCAGCAATTCGCTGTTCGTGCTGTACTTTGGCCTGGACCACCATCACCGGCAGCTGCAGCACCACACGGTCTGCTTCGGCCCGCGCTACCGCGAGCTGATCAAGGATATCTTCCAGGGCGATACCCTGGCCGACGACTTCTCGCTCTACCTGCACGCGCCCTGCGTCACCGACCCTTCGCTCGCCCCGCCAGGCTGCGGCAGCCACTACGTGCTGGCGCCGGTGCCGCACCTGGGCAATGCGCCGATCGACTGGGACGTGGAAGGCCCGCGCTACCGCGACCGCATCTTCGACTACCTCGAACAGCGCTACATGCCGGGCCTGCGCAGCCAGCTCGTCACCAGCCGCATCTTCACGCCCTTCGACTTCCGCGACCAGCTCAACGCCCATGTGGGCTCGGCCTTCTCGCTGGAGCCGATCCTGACCCAGAGCGCCTGGTTCCGCCCGCACAACCGCGACAGCGAACTGTCCAACCTCTACCTGGTGGGCGCCGGCACCCATCCGGGCGCGGGGGTACCGGGCGTGATCGGGTCGGCCAAGGCGACGGCCGGCCTGATGCTGGAAGGGGTGACGGCATGAGCGAAGCGCTGATGGATCACGCCACCCGCACGATCGAAGTCGGCTCCAGGAGCTTCGCGGCGGCGGCGCGCCTGTTCGACCCGGCCACCCGGCGCAGCGTGCTGATGCTCTACGCCTGGTGCCGCCATTGCGACGACGTGGTGGACGGCCAGGAGCTCGGCTTCAACGTGGAGGGTGCCGCCCCGCATGACGCGGCCGCGGCCCTGGCCGTGCTCGACACCCAGACCCGCCGCGCCTACGGCGGCGCGCCGATGGACGACCCGGCCTTCGCCGCCTTCCAGGAAGTGGCGCTGTGCCACCGCATCGACCCGCGCTTCGCGCTCGACCACCTGGCCGGCTTCGCGATGGACGTCGATGGCGCGCGCTACGAGACCCTGGACGACACGCTGCGCTACTGCTACCACGTGGCCGGCGTGGTCGGCCTGATGATGGCCTCGATCATGGGCGCGCACGAGGACGCGGTGCTGGACCGCGCCTGCGACCTGGGCCTGGCCTTCCAGCTGACGAACATCGCGCGCGACATCGTCGAAGACGCGCGCATGGGCCGCTGCTATGTGCCGGCCCAGTGGCTGCGCGAGGCCGGCATTGCCCCGGACGAAGTGGCCGACCCGCGCCACCGCGCGGCGCTGGCGAAGGTCGCGGCGCGGCTGGTGGATCATGCGGAACCGTATTACGACTCGGCGCTGGCGGGTATCGCCGCCCTGCCCCTGCGCTCGGCCTGGGCCATTGCCAGCGCGCGCAATGTGTACCGCCAGATCGGCATCAAGGTAAAACGCCGCGGCGCGCACGCGTGGGACGAGCGCGCCGGCACCAGCAAGGCGATGAAGCTGTGGCTGCTGGCGAAGGGGGCCGCGACCGCGCTCGGCTCGCGCCTTAGTGGTCCTGCGATGCGGGCGCGTCCTGCGGCCCTGTGGCAGCGCCCTGGGCGCGCGGCGGACGCCCCCCATGCAGCGCATGCAACTGCCGCTTGAGCGTGGCGACCGGCGGCGCGTACAGGAAGCCGAAGGACACCGCGCCGTCCTTGCCGTCGACCGCATGGTGCATGCGGTGGGCCTGGTACAGGCGCTTGAGGTAGCCGCTGCGCGGCGTGTAGGTGAACGGCCAGCGCCGGTGCACCAGGCCGTCGTGGGCGACGAAGTAAAGGAAACCGTAAGCGGTCATGCCGGCGCCGATCCATTCGAGCGGATGGGCGCCGCGCGTGCCGAACCAGATCAGGGCGATGGCCACGCCCGCGAACACGATGGCGTACAGGTCGTTCTTCTCGAACCATCCCGTGCGCGGTTCGTGGTGCGACTTGTGCCAGCCCCAGCCGAAGCCATGCATGATGTGCTTGTGCGCGACGATGGAAAACACTTCCATCAGCACGATGGTGAGCAGGACGATGAAGGTATTGAGCAGCATGGCAAAAGCCTACCACGAACCCCGTGCCGGCACAGGATCCCGCCCCTGCCGGGCGCGGGTCATCGACGGTGCAGTATCGCAATTTTTGAAAGGAACAACATGCGTCATCCCATCACCGCCCTCCTCGCCTGTGCGCTGCTGTTCTCGGCCGCGCTGCCTGCCAGCGCCGCCACGGTCGAGGTGCGGGTGTCGAACGTCGCCGCCAGGGGCAAGGTCAGCGTCGCCGTGTGCGACCGCGAACGTTTCCTCAAGGAGTGCACCTACAGCGCGTCGGTGCCGGCGCAGGCGGGCGAGACGGTTGTCACACTGAAGGACATCCCGCCTGGCAATTGGGCGGTGCTGGCCTTCCAGGATGCGAACGAGAACGGCAAGCTCGACCGGAACTTCATCGGCATCCCGAGCGAGAACTACGGATTCAGTCGCGACGCGAAAAACCGCTTCGGGCCGCCGGGCTTCGACGACGCCGTCATCGAAGTGCGCGAGGGGACGACGGTGGCGGCGATTCGCCTCCACTGAGCCACTGTAATTACAGCAAGAAATATCGGTAGGAATTCGATAACTGTTCAGGTATCGTTGTGACCCACAAGCAGCCGGGGCGACACCCCGGCGATGATCGATGACACGCACGCAGGTTCATGCGCCTGCGCTTGCCAGCTACGGGGAACAAGTGAATGAATGAGTTGATTACCGCCATCAATGGCGTTGTCTGGAGTCCGGCGCTGATCGCGCTCTGCCTGGGCGTCGGCCTGTATTTTTCGATCCGCTCGCGCTTCCTCCAGTTGCGCCACATCGGCGGCATGCTGCGCCTTTTATGGGACGGCAAGAGTTCCGAGCAGGGTGTCTCGTCCTTCCAGGCGCTGGCCATGACCCTGGCCGGACGCGTGGGCACCGGCAATATCGCCGGCGTCGCCACCGCCATCACCTTTGGCGGCCCCGGCGCCGTGTTCTGGATGTGGGTCGTGGCCTTCCTCGGCGCCAGCTCGGCCTTCGTCGAATCCACGCTGGGCCAGGTCTACAAGGAATCGGTCGACAAGCAATTTCGTGGCGGCCCGGCCTTCTACATTGAAAAAGGCCTGGGCGTGAAATGGTATGCCGTGCTGTTCGCGCTGGTGACCATCCTCGCCTGCGGCGTGCTGCTGCCGGGCGTACAGGCCAATTCGATCGCCGAGAGCCTGAAAACGGCCGCCGGCGTCGATACCAGCTATACCGCCGTCGCGCTGGCTGTCGTGCTCGGATTCATCATCTTCGGCGGTGTCAAGCGCATCGCCCGTTTCGCCGAATTCGTGGTGCCTTTCATGGCGATCGGCTACATCCTGGTGGCCTGCTTCATCGTCGCCATCAACATCGACAAGCTGCCAGGCGTGCTGCAGCTGATCATCAGCTCGGCCTTTGGCCTGGACGCCGGTTTCGGCGCCATCATCGGCATGGCCATCATGTGGGGCGTCAAGCGCGGCGTGTATTCGAACGAAGCCGGCCAGGGCACCGGCCCGCACGCCTCGTCGGCCGCGGAAGTGAGCCACCCGGCCAAGCAGGGCCTGGTGCAGGGCTTCTCGGTCTACATCGACACCCTGTTCGTGTGCTCGGCCACGGCGTTCATGCTCCTGATTACCGGCCAGTACAACGTGGAAGCGCCGAATGGCACGCCGATGTTCATCGGCGTGCAGGGCGTGGCGTCCGGCCCGGGCTATGTGCAGACCGCGCTGGAAAACGTGATGCCGGGCTTCGGCTCGCTGTTCGTGGCGATCGCCCTGCTGTTCTTTGCGGGGACCACGATCGTGGCCTATTACTACATCGCCGAAACCAATATCGCCTACCTCAATCGCGCGACCAACCGTCCTTGGATGGGCGTGGTGCTCAAGCTGTGCATGATCGGCGCGACCATCTATGGTGCGGTGAAGACGGCGGACGTGGCGTGGGCGCTGGGCGACCTGGGCGTGGGCCTGATGGCGTGGCTGAACCTGATTGCGATCGTCTTGCTGCGCGACGTGGCGTTCACGTGTTTGCGCGATTATGAGGCGCAGAAGAAGCTGGGCAAGGATCCGGAATTCGATCCGGTAGCGCTGGGGATCAAGAATGCGCATTTCTGGGAGCAGCGCGTGGCCTTGAACAAGGCACGCTCGGACAGCGGCGTTGTTTCACCCAAGGACCTCGTCAACTAAGTGGTTCGACGCCAGCCGAAGTGTTGGCGTCGACTACCTGGGGTTCAGGCCTCGTCGAGACCTGGAATCGGCCTGAACCCCGCGGCGGTGAGGCGCTTTCCGTCGAAGACGGGGGCTTGACCGCCGAATTGCATGCGCGGGTCACTCGTCAACTTTTCCATGCCGGTGTCACGCGTGGCTTTATCGGGCCACGCGACATAGGAGATGACCACGGTGTCGTCCGGCCCGGCACCGGCAGCCGTGACGAAGCTTGGGTATTCCACTTGGGACTGCCTGGTTTCCGTTCCGTGATAGGTCTGCGCGTCGGGCCCTGCCTCGTCGATCCAGCATTCCATCACGCTGAGCGCCCCGTATTCCTTGACCACCTTCGCAGAAAGCCTGGCCAGCGCCTCGTACGCGGCCATGTTCGCGCGCGGGACTGGGGCCATGAAACAGTCGATGTAGCTCATGCTGGTTCCTTTCGCAACGGGCAAGATGTACACGGTATCGATTAGTCGCTTGGTCAATGAATTGTGCCACAACTGGCAGGGCGTAAATGATGCGCGACTGTCTGCTTTCGACCCATTGCGGACGTTACATTGGCGGGAGCTAAGGACCCGATTTCGGTGAGCGGCGGGCCAGAGCCTCACGTATATCTCGCCCCGTAGCGTCAGTTCGGTGGTCAGCACGCATCCGTGCTGTTAAGCCCATCCAGCCTGTGATATCGGGATCCGCGCCAGACTCAAGCAGCAGGCGTACCAGTCCGCTGTGCTCACCCTGCACGGCAAGCCCTAAAGGCGTTTCGCCAATCGTCGCATGGTCGTTTGCGTTGACGTCGGCTCCTTGTCGAAGGAGAACCTGTACTGCGTCGTTTTGTCCGCCTAGGACGGCGCGATGCATTGGTGTGTGGCCCATGTCATCGAATAGGTTCACATCGTATCCAGACAAGATAAGGCGCGCGATCTCTTGGAGATCCCCATCTTCGGCAGCACGATGCAAGCGCTCGGCTTCGAACCAATCGTCATGCTTGTAGGTAGTCATTGATATTCGATTCCAAGGCCTTTATCAAATCTGTCCGCTTCTGGCCGAACGCGGCCTTTGCGCTCAGCATAGCAGGTCGCCAAGGCCGAAAAATCGCAGAGTGTCACGAGGGGCCGGACCCGATCCGAAGCAGACACATGGGGCTAGTCCCATTCGATTATTTCTAGCTCGGCTTGGTCAACACTTCCGTCACTCAACATACGAAGAGCAAGGATAAAATTATCAAGTCGTGCAGGCTCAGACATCAGGTATAAAGTTGCCTCGCTAGCCACCTCTCGATCACCGAATTCGCTGAACTTCGACTGTGCCATCACGCGTAAAAAGAGCTTGGCTCCTTTGCGGAAATGCATGCGAACGTCGAGCGCACCCGATGCGTACTCTGGTCCAAATTCACCGAAACGGAGATTGAACAGCCCTCCGTAGATATGGTCCTTGAACGTGTGAAGACCTAATACGATACCGGCCAGATGCGAATGTCCAACGTAAACATCCGTTGTGAATAGCGAACGCCCATCAAAAATCTCGACGTTTAGCGTGAGCATGTCTTCATCGGACGAAAGCTTGGTAAATCTGATACCTGGCTTCATGGTGACCTTCACAAACAGCGTTCATATATGGAAGTGAATGTCCGCTCCTGGCCGAAGGCGGCCGTGCGCTCAGCATAGCAGCTCGCCAAGGCCGAAAATTGCAGACTGTCACGAAGGACAGCAACCGACCCAAAGCGGACGGTCCGCTTAATCCTCAAGCCAATGCAAGGCTTGGCTAAGGTCGTTATAGAAAACGCGGTATTCCCCCTCGCCAAATTGCCCGAAGGCGATCCGGGCCAAATAAGCCAATCGTGTATTCGGAACCAAAACAGCTTTACGGAGAGGCCGATCTTGGAACAGTTGCCTTGTTCTGTTGTCGAGTTTTTCTTGCGCCAGTGCAAGATCGACGGTAGGCGACTCCATTTCCAGTCCGTCGTAGAGTACGCGTGTGTAACCCGTATCCTGAAGCAGTTGGACTACCCGCTCGTGTGTTTCTTCAAGCATGCCTTCGGTTAATTCGCCCCTCATTCGAGCCACAACGACATTGCCAAGAGGTTCAATCCAAAGTTGAGTGTTTGGCATCTTATCCAGTTAAATTAGTTTAAAGCTCGCAATTCCACCCGCAATACCAGCGGCAACCGCTCGTTAGGTGTGACCGCTCTTGGCCGGTAGAGGTCTATCTGCGGCGGTCCGGTTTCGACACGAAGCAGACGGTCGAGTGTACTTGGTTCATGGAAACCGGATGA
Source organism: Massilia yuzhufengensis (assembly GCF_900112225.1). Lineage (GTDB taxonomy): Bacteria > Pseudomonadota > Gammaproteobacteria > Burkholderiales > Burkholderiaceae_D > Telluria > Telluria yuzhufengensis. Next base: position 171,904 of record NZ_FOLD01000007.1, read on the forward strand.
GGCTCGACGAGCGGAGCAGCGCGTCAGGTAACGTTGCGCTGTAAGTATCATCGTCTGCGGTGATAATCCCGGCCACCTTTAGTTTACCAAGAACCCGGCTATTGGCTTCACAGAGCAGTACCATGACTTTTCGCTTGCGTAATTCCGTAATGACTTCCTCGAGTGATTGCAGACCGGTTATGTCTATAAACGGCACGCGACCCAGCCGAAGAATAAGAACCTGCGGCATCGCATGCGTCTCCAGCAACACCCGCTCAAACCTCTCCGTTGCCCCAAAGAAAATTGGACCGGATATTTCATACACGACAACTTCGGCAGGCAGCTTGGACAGCCCTGCCGCTGCCAACTCCACCGCAATTTCGTGATGCTCAATCCCGTACGTCTCGACGCTTTCAGACATTCGGCGCAGAAACTGAAGAATGGCCAGGATCACTCCGACATTGACCGCGACAACCAGGTCCGCAAAAACCGTTAGCAGAAATGTGATGACAAGGATGGCACGATCGGCTCTTGGTGCGCGTTGCATGAGGTGGACGAAGTGCTTCACGTCGCTCATGTTCCAGGCAACGACGAACAAGATCGCGGCGAGAGCAGCCAGCGGAATACTCGACGCCAGCGGTGCCAGGAACAACAGGATGGCTATCAGGGTGACCCCATGCATGATGCCAGCAAGGGGGCTTGTGGCGCCGTTACGAATGTTGGTCGCGGTTCGTGCGATCGCCCCGGTCGCCGCAAACCCGCCAAACAACGGCGCGGCAATGTTGGCAAGCCCTTGTCCGATCAATTCCTGATTAGCGTTGTGCTTTGTTCCGCTCATCCCATCGGCCACAACAGCTGACAGCAGCGATTCGATTGAGCCAAGCATCGCGATGGTGAAGGCTGGGCCAATCAGGGTCAGGCCCTCCGACACCGAGAGCGTGGGCAGGTGAAAGACTGGCAACCCGATCGGAATGCCGCCAAAGGCGCTGCCGATTGTGGCAACACCAGGGAAGTGAAACGTCGCCTGGATGGCTGTGACTACCACCATGGCAATCAATGGTCCAGGAATACGCGTCAGATACTTGACGCGGGGCGCGACTGTCACCAGCAGCAGACTAAACACGGCAAGGATTGTCGTTGCCCAGTGAAGCTGTGGTAGTTCCCCAAGCAGGTGCCAAAGCTTTTCATGGAAGTGCTCGCCACCAACCTTCGCCAAGCCGAGGAAGTCCCGCCACTGGCCAACGAATATGATGACGCCGATACCCGAGGTAAATCCGACAATGACCGGCGCGGGAATGAATTTGATGACGCCGCCGAGTTTGGCCAGGCCCATTAAGACGAGCATACACCCCGCCATCAGGGTAGCCGTCTGCAGTCCTTCGATGCCGTACTTTGCCGTGACACCTGAAAGGATGGCGATGAACGCCCCGGTAGGCCCCGCAATCTGCACACGACTGCCGCCAAACAGTGTGACTGCCAGGCCACCTACAACGGCTGTGTAGAGACCTTGTTCAGGCCGTGCGCCCGAAGCGATAGCGAAAGCCATGGCCAGAGGCAGAGCAACAACACCGACGATGACGCCTGCCACGACGTTACTTGCCCACAGGGGCCGGGCAAATAGACCAGCCCGATAGCTCTCAAGGACCGCAATCATTTTTCCTCCAAGGTGCTCAGCCGCCTTTATCAAGGCTACCACGGCAGGACCTATGTCGCGACCGCTTCCGAGCCAAAGCAGACGGGGCGAGGACCGCAATCGGGAGAAATCGAAGTGTCATGGTCAGGCGGCGAGATCGGACGGCGGGCGGCGCCTGCACAACCGGTGTTCCAATCTAGCGGCGCCGACGCGGCCGGGCTAGCCCCACGCGTGGGCAAATGCGGTACCGGAAGAGGCGTGTAGCGCTGTCATCTTGCTGTCATATTCCTGTCTTACGCTATTGATGCCAATAACAACGACAAAGGAGGCAAGATGAACTGGCTGAACAATCTGCGCGTCACCCGCCACCTGCGGACCTCGGGCTATCGGACCGCGCTGGCGGAACTGCCGCCGGGGCTGGAGGCAGCGTGGCGGGACGGCGCATCGACCGAGTTTCCGGGCATCCCAAGGGATGCCCTTTTTTTCGTCCGCGCGGCGGAAGGGCTGCTCGGCTTCTTCGACGTCACCACGCAGGGCGGCCCCTGCGCGTTGCCCTCACTGGCGGCGGACTCGGTGTGGCACGCCTGGCTGAGGCACGATCCGGAAGGCCTCGAGCACTTTTGCCGGCGCCACTTCGGGGCCGCGGTACCGCACCTGGAGGCGGACAGGCTGGACCAGGGCGCGCTGGTCAGGACACTGGTGGTGTGCCGCACGCAGGAAGGTATTCCCGCCCACGGACCGGCGCTGCCGCGCCTGTTCACCCTGGATGCGCGGCTGCGGATGCCGCGCGGCCATGGCTACGCGACCCAGCACGGCGAGGTCACCTACACCCGGCTCGATGCGACGGGGCGCAGGCTAAGGACAGCGCCCCCCCAGCCCGAACTCTCGCTGGCGGCGCTACTGGGGGCTGGCTACATTACCGAAGAGACCCACGCGGAAGCGTTGCGCAGGCGGCAGGATGGTGGGGACGGCTATGTCGCTTCAACCAACAGCGACTGCGACAGCAGTGGAGATTGCGGGGATGGCGGCGGTGGATGCGGTGGTGGGTGCGGCGGAGGCGATTGAGCACCATAACTTGGCGTTTTTGGCAGTGTGCTCACCGATCTCACTGCCCGCTTCTGGCCGAAAGCAGCCCAGGCAGTCACGTAGTAGCGAGACGCAACTCGTAAAGCGCGATTTTTGTGGCTGAAGCCAGTGATGCCCTTCTCGCCCGAGCGGATGGAGCGCAGCGGCTCGCGCTTGCCGTAGGGCGTGAGCGCGTCGAGCGGTGTCGGCTGGCGAGACGCCATCGTCGCATTCAGCTGGGCCTGCGAACAACTGGCAAGGCAAAGCAGCGGCGCAGCGCAAGGTCTATCCGGGCATGCTGGATCCACGCTCGTCGACCTGCCGAGTATATCGGCAGGCAAGTGCGCACGAGCGGGAAGCAGGCCCGCCCGCCTCACTTCATGACGGGCGGGTAAGCCTTAATGCCGGCTCAGCTTCACCGTATCGCCATCCTTGCCGGACGCCGTCACCGTCACCGTCACGCCCTCCACCGTCACCGAGTCGCCCGCGCGCAGCGCCGCATCCTCGAAGTTCGGATCGACCGAGCCGCTACGGCGCACGGTGCGGTAGCCGCCCTTGAGCGTGCCGACCGTCATGTCGACGGTGTAGACCAGCACGCCCTCGTTGCCGGCGGCGATGCGGTCGTAGCCTTCGCTCTTGCGCGATTCCATGACAAGGATCTTGGTGCTTGATAGTGGCACCATGGCCGCCTTGGTGTCGGCGCTCTGGCGCACCAGCGGGCCGAGCGTGACCGAGGTGCCGGTGGCGTCCAGGCCGGCCTTCGGCAGGCAGGCGACCTGCTCTTCCGGCAGCCAGCCCATCAGGTAACGGTCCCAGCTGACGTTCTCGATGGCGTTGCGGCTCCAGTTCATGGCCATGACGCCCCAGTGGCCCAGGGTCTGGGTCTTGTGGTCCAGGTCTTCGTCGTAGAGGCCGAAGGCGTGGCCGGTTTCGTGGGCCATCCAGCGCCACTCATTGCCCGGGGTCAGGTACATGTCCGCGCCGCCGGTGGCGCCGTTGATCACGTAGCCGGTGGAGGTCCAGGTCGGGCCGGTGATGGCCGGGCCATAGCCCATTTTCGACATCGGCATCTGCTTCGGTACCAGGATGTAGACGGCGTCGTACTTGCTGAAGTCCACCTGGCCGTCGAGCATCGCGAAGATGTCGTTGCGGTAGGAGGTGAAATCGCCCGAGCCGTTCACCGACGTGAAGCCATACTTCGACGGGTTGAACGGCAGGCGCACCCAGTTCGGCAGGATATCGAAGTCGAAGGCCAGGCGGCCGTAGGACTGCTTGTGGTAGAAGTCGCGCACTTCGTTGGCGAGCGGCGTGAAGAAGCTGCCCGGGTCATCGGTGCCCGCCACTTCCGGGAAGTCGACCGGGATGATCAGGGAACGCACATGGCCGAAGGACGGCAGGCGGGTGCGCACTTTCGGGAAGCCGGCCGAGAGGTCGGTATGGAAGGCACGCTGCGGCGTCACGGCGTCGACCAGCTGGCATTGCGAGGTGGGCTTGAAGGCCGACACCGGCTGGGCCGCCAGCGCGCGCAGCGCGTCCTGCAGCTTCTGCACTTGCGGGCTCACGGTCGGCGCCATGTCGAGGGTAACCGCATAGATGCCGTTGGCGTTCGCGTTCTGGTCCTTGAGCGAGACGGCGCCGGTGGCCGAGACGCTGACCTGGTAGCGGTGGCGCTGCAGCGTCGTTGCCGTGCCGTTCGGTTCGACCGTATCGAACTCGTAGCTGGTGGCGGCGGCGAGCTGCTGGTACAGGCTGCCGTCCGCGTTGGCGCCGACGAAGGACCAGGCGCCATTGGCCGTCACGTTGCGCAGGAAGATGCCGGTGGCCAGCGCCACGCTGCCGGTGCTGCGCGGGTCGTACAGCCACAATTTGAGGTTGCTGCCGCCGGGGGCCGCAGCGAGGGTGGCCGGCACCGGCGGCGCGGCCGGCACGGCCGGCGGACGGGCCACCACCTGGGTGGCCAGGACCACCGGCGCTTTCGGCGCGGCCGAATTCATTGCCGGCGCGGCGGGTACGATGTCCCAGCCATTGGCGGCGGCCACGGAGCCGGCCAGCGAGGTCAGGGTCGAGCGGATGGTGCCGTTGAAGGCGGCGAGGTCGGTGGTGGCGCCAACCTGGCCCAGCATGGTGCGGACCACCGCATCGGATGCGAGCCCGGTATATCCCTGGGCCAGTATGGGTGTCACGATCTGCGCGGTGAAAGCGCTGGCGACGCTGGTCTTGTTGCCGATGATGGTCACGTCGGCGCCACCGGCGCCGGACATCAGCTGGATGGCGGCGCTGGCGCGCGTCATCAACTTCTGGTCCAGGGCATTGGCCCAGAACGCCTTGCCGCCCTCGTCAGCAGCGCGGCCGAACAGGTTGCGGTACAACGCGTCGATGAACTGGCCATTGTCGCCCGGGTAGAGCGCGGCGGATTCGGCGCTGGTGCCAAAGCTGTCGATCTCGGCGCGCAGCGCGGCGTTGCTGTCGTAGGCCCGGGCGATACCGGCGATGTCGGTCGGTGCGCCGGCGGCCAGCAGCACCTTCGCGTGCCAGTCGAGTCCGCCGACGTCGGCGGGACGTCCGAAATAGCCGACGTAGATCTGCTGGACGACGCGGTAGTAGTCCGCCGCCACGGGCGCGGCGGCGGTAACGCCGACCGACAACTGGCGCGACTGCTGCGTGCCGGTCGAGTCCTGTGACGAATTGCCGCATGCGGCGAGCAGAAGCAGGGCTAAGGGTGTTGCAATCCGGCGTGCCAGCACAAGGTCTCCATGTTCGGTATGTATGCCCGGCAGTATATCGATTGCTGTTACCAAGTGGAAACTATTGCTTCTATAACGTTGTTTGATTGCAACCGGAGCGGCAACATTTGCTTACAGCTGGCTAACAGCAGTTAACTGGCCGGCAACAGAGAATGGACGCCCCTTTCCTTTTTGCCGAGTACCTATGAAGTTTGCACACATCGCCCTGGCCGCCAGCCTGGTTTTCCTCCTGCCTGCAGCCCGCGGTATTTCCCTGACCGAATGGCGCGCCGAGGAGCTGCTGATGCAGGCGGCGGACGCGAAGAAGGAACTTGCCCTGACCGATAACCAGAACCTGTTGTGGGAGCGGAGCATGCGCAAGACGCGCGTCATCCTGCGGGCACGCAAGGAGCGGCGCGAGCTGATCGATGCGGCAGCCAGGAAGGCTGCGGCGGATCCCGTTGCCGAACTGCGGGCGCTGGCCGTGCCGCTGCAGGACGATGCGGCGCTGCTGCATGACGAGGACCGCGAATTGCGGGAGGCGTGGCTGACGGTGAACGATGCGCTCGACGACCGCCAGCGCAAGCTGGTGCTGGCGCGGTTCAGGAGTACATTGGAACGGCAACCGGGGGAGCCGGGATCGGGCAAGGGCGAAGGGCGGCCGGAGCGTGGGGGCAGGCCGGAGGGTGGTGGGCGTGGACAGGGGCCGGGTGGGATGGGTGGTGCGGGAAGCGGTGGGATCAGTATTGGGTCAGGGCGTGGGTTCTAAACTCGCTACGACCACGGCACGAAAGACCGTCGCACCGGCGAAGGCCGGTGCCCAAGCTTGCTTTTATAGCCGCGCATGCAAAATTAGGCTCCGGCCTTCGCCGGAGGTCGTCGGCGCCAGTGGCGCCTACGACGTGCTGGGGGTGCGGGACTCACGTGCAGCTTGACGCCATGCGAACTTACTTCAACCGGCAAGTCAGCGCCCAGCAACTATCCCAACGCCCGATCTTGATCTCGCGCACCGCCGTGCCGAGCCGCTTGCGCAGCGCGCTGTCGGTCGGATAGTTCTTGGGCAGTTCATGGCGATTGCCCTCCACGTCCGTGAAATTCGCCCAGGTGTTGCCCTGTGCATCGGTACGCGCAACCGTCGGGCTCACCCCTTCGACGTATTCGTCGTCGATCAGCACCAGCAAGGTGTTCGAGCCGATCCGGGCGCGCAGGCCGGCCAGGAAAGCGTCCTGGTCTTCGCGCTTCAGGTGCGACCACAGGAAGCCTGCGAACACGGCCGTGAATTTGCCGAGGTCGGTCGGCAGATTGAGCGCATCGACCACGCGGTACTGGACATTCTCCAGCCCTTCCCCGTGCCCGCGCGCGACGGCCAGCATCTCTTCGCTGATGTCGGTGGCCAGTACCGACTCGGCCGATTCGGCCAGTACGTCGGTCCAGTAGCCGGTGCCGCAGCCCAGTTCGAGCACGGTGTGCCCGCGCATCAGCTCGGCCACCTGTTCGGCCACGTCGTCCAGGTCATCCTGGCGGTCCTCGTCGCTCTCGTCGTGGAACTGGCTGTCGTAGTGTTCCGCGATGGTCGAGAAGAAGCTGGCGACTGGATTGGTATTCATTGGTGGTTCCTTGTTCATATTACAGTTCGTAATTCTCGCCGCCGCGCATGGCCGACTCGACCATCTTGCGGGTGAGCGTCGGCGCCAGCAGTTCGATGAAAGTATAAATGTAGCTGCGCAGGTAGGCGCCCTGCTTGACCGCCACGCGCGAGATGTTCATGCCGAACAGCTGGCCGACGGGAATGGCGCGCAGGTTGCGGTCGCGTTCCGGGTCGAAGGCCATGCCGGCGATGATACCCACGCCCATGCCCAGCTCCACGTAGGTCTTGATGACGTCGGCGTCGATGGCTTCCAGCAGCACGTCCGGCTTCAGGCTGCGCAGGCCGAAGGCGTGGTCGATCTTGCTGCGGCCGGCAAAGGCCGCATCATAGGTAATGACGGGATAGCTGGCAATTTCTTCCAGCGACACCGCGCGCGAGCGGGTCAGCGGGTGGTCGTGCGGCACCACCAGCACGTGTTCCCACTGGTAGCAAGGCAAGGTGATCAGGCCGTCGATGGCGGCGATCGATTCGGTGGCGATGGCCAGGTCGGCCTGGTCGTTCTTGACCATGTCCGCGATCTGCTTCGGGTTGCCTTGCAATAAAGACAAGCGCACCTTCGGGTATTTCTGCATGAAGGCCTGCACCACCTTCGGCAGCATGTAGCGGGCTTGCGTGTGGGTGGTGGCGATGGTGAAGCTGCCGCTGTCGTGGGCCGCGTATTCCTTGCCGATGCGTTTCAGGCTTTCGATCTCCTGCATGATCAGTTCCACCGACTGCAGCACCAGCCGCCCCGGCTCGGTCAGCCCGCGGATGCGCTTGCCGTGGCGGGTGAAGATGTCCACGCCCAGCTCTTCCTCGAGCTCGATGATGGCTTTCGAGACCCCGGGCTGGGAGGTGAACAGCGACTTGGCCGCATCGGTCAGGTTGTAGTTCTGGCGGACGGCTTCGCGCACGAAGCGCAGCTGGTGGAGATTCATGTAGGGGGTCGTGTTCTTGTAAATGTGGCAGCAGACGACATTTTAAGATGCTTATTCAAGTTACGCATATAAGCAAATGAATTCTCCGTAGTTTGGAATATAAGCACCGGTCCGTACACTTGGCCCTACATTTAACGGGTGGACAATGTTTGTCGGGGTTCTGGCAGCGTTCACCGCCAAGGACGAGACCATGTACCGCTACGACCACTACGACCATCTCATCGTGCGCGAACGCATCGCGCAGTACCGCAGCCAGGTGGAACGCCGCCTGTCCGGTGAGCTGCTTGAAGAAGAATTCCTGCCACTGCGCCTCCAGAACGGCCTGTACATGCAGCGCCACGCCTACATGCTGCGCGTCGCCGTGCCCTACGGCCTGCTGTCCTCGGCACAGGTGCGCATGTTCGCCCATATTGCCCGCAAGTATGATCGCGGGTATGGCCATTTCACCACCCGCCAGAACATCCAGTACAACTGGATTGAGCTGGAGCAAACGCCAAGCATCCTGGAAGACCTGGCATCGGTCGAGATGCACGCCATCCAGACGTCGGGCAATTGCATCCGCAACATCACCACCGACGAATTCGCCGGCGTCGCGGCGGACGAGATCATCGATCCGCGCCCCTTTGCCGAAATCCTGCGCCAGTGGAGCACCTTCCACCCGGAATTCATGGCCCTGCCCCGCAAATTCAAGGTCGCCATCAATGGCGCCGTGGAAGACCGCGCCGCGATCGCCATCCATGACATCGGCCTGACCCTCGTGCACAACGAAGCGGGCGAAGTCGGCTTCAAGTTCATGGCCGGCGGCGGCATGGGCCGCACCCCGATCCTGGGTTCGGTCATCCGCGAATTCCTGCCGTGGCGCCACCTGCTGACCTATACCGAAGCCGTGATGCGCGTGTACAACCAGTTCGGCCGCCGCGACAACAAGTACAAGGCCCGCATCAAGATCCTGCTCAAAGCCCTGGGCGTGGAGGAATTCACCCGCCTGGTAGAAGCCGAGTGGGTCGACCTGAAGGATGGTCCGGAAACCCTGACCCAGGAAGAGTTCGACCGCGTCGCGGCCTGGTTCCAGCCGCACGGCTATGCCCAGCTGGAAGATTCCGATCCGACTGCCGCCCATCCGGATAACCGGGCCTTCGCCAACTGGCTCAACCGCAACGTGAAACCGCACAAGGTGCCGGGCTACGCCGCCGTGGTGCTGTCGCTGAAGAAAACCGGCGTGCCGCCGGGCGACGCCACCGCCGAGCAAATGGATTTCGTGGCCGACCTGGCCGACAAGTACAGCTATGGCGAGGTGCGCGTGACCCACGAGCAGAACCTGGTGCTGGCCGACGTCGAGCAAAGCCGCCTGTTCGAATTGTGGCAACTGGTGAAGGCCAAGGGCCTGGCGACGCCGAACATCGGCCTGCTGACCGACATGATCGCCTGCCCAGGCGGCGATTTCTGCTCGCTGGCCAATGCCAAGTCGCTCCCGATCGCCGCGGCCATTGCCGAGCGCTTCGACAACCTGGACTTCCAGCACGACATCGGCGAGATCGAACTGAACATCTCGGGCTGCATCAACGCCTGCGGCCACCACCACGTGGGCGCCATCGGCATCCTGGGCGTGGACAAGGACGGCAGCGAATGGTACCAGGTGTCGATCGGCGGCTCGCAAGGCAACCGTTCGGCCATCGGCAAGATCATCGGGCCGTCGTTCTCGGCCCTGCAGATGCCGGAAGTGGTCGGCCGCCTGCTGGAAGTGTACGTGCGCGAACGCTTCGAGGGCGAGCGCTTCGTCGATACCGCCCAGCGCCTGGGCATCGCGCCCTTCAAGGAACACGTCTATGCCACGCCGATCACGGCGGGCGCACTGGTTGGAGAAGACCACTATGCCTAATTTCATCCTGCACAAGCAGATCATCAAGGGCCGTGAAGTGGTCGACGACGACTGGAGCGTGCTGCGCCTGGTCGAAGGCGAGACGCCGGACGCAGTCGCCGTGCCGGAAGGCAAAGTCATCGTGCCGCTCGCCGTGTGGCAAGCCCAGCGCGACGTGCTGGCGCAGCGCGCCCAGGTCGGCCTCTGGTTCGCGCCGGACGAACAGGCTGCCGACGTCAAGGACGAGCTCGGCCGCTTCGCCGTCATCGCCATCGACTTCCCCAAGTTTTCGGACGGCCGCGGCTACTCGATCGCTTTCAATTTGCGCAAGCGCCTGGGCTACAGCGGCGAGCTCCGCGCCATCGGCGACGTGCTGCGCGACCAGCTGTGGCCGCTGTCGCGGGTCGGCTTCGACGCCTATGCCACCCGCCAGGACCGCAGCATCCACGACGCACTGAAGGGCCTGACCGTGTTCTCCGAGACTTACCAGGCTTCGGTCGACCAGCCGGAGCCGCTGTTCCGCCGGGCGCCGCGCGGCACGCCGCCCGAGCATACGGACCTCGGCGCGGGCATCTGAGGCGAGCATCATGAGCGACCTGCACCACCGCGTCGAAGAAACCCAAGCCATCCTGGCGCGCATCGCCCGCGACTTCTCGCCCGCCGTATTCGCGTCCAGCCTGGCGGCCGAAGACATGGTCCTTACCGACCTGATCCTGAAAGCGCAGCTGCCGATCGGGATCTTCTCGCTCGAGACCGGCCGCCTGCATGCCGAAACCTTGGCCATGCTGGACCGTGTGCGCGAGACCTACGGTCATGAGATCGCTCTGTTCCGCCCGCAGCCGGATGCCGTGGACGCCTACGTGGCCCGGAACGGCCTGAACGCCTTCTACGACAGCGTGGAGATGCGCAAGGAATGCTGCCGCATCCGCAAGGTCGAGCCGCTGGGCCGCGCCCTGGCCGGCAAGCAGGCCTGGATCACCGGCCAGCGCCGTGCGCAATCGACCACCCGCGCCGAACTGGCGGTGCAGGAATTCGACGCCGGGCACGAACTGCAGAAGTTCAATCCGCTGGCGGACTGGTCGGAAGAAAACATCTGGGAATACCTGCGCGCGCACCAGGTGCCCTACAACGCCCTGCACGACCGCGGCTACCCGTCGATCGGCTGTGAGCCCTGCACCCGCGCGGTCCAGCCGGGCGAGGATGTGCGCGCCGGGCGCTGGTGGTGGGAGAACCCCGAATCGAAGGAATGCGGCCTGCACCTGGTCGACGGCAAACTTATTCGCATCAAATCCGTGGCCGCGTAAGCCGGTCCACCAAAGGCAAAACGACATGACGACAGTATTCGACAACCCGGGCGTCCTCACCGACGTGAACGCGCGCCACCTCGACGCCCTCGAATCCGAGGCCATCCACATCCTGCGCGAAGTGGCGGCGGAGTGCAGCAACCCTGCCCTGCTGTTCTCGGGTGGCAAGGACTCGGTCGTGCTGCTGCGCCTGGCCGAGAAGGCTTTCCGCCCGGGTAAATTCCCCTTCCCACTGGTGCACATCGACACCGGCCACAATTTCGATGAAGTCATCAGCTTCCGCGACGCCCGCGTGGCGGAACTGGGCGAGCGCCTGATCGTCGGCTCGGTCGAAGCGTCGATCGGGCGCGGCACGGTGCGCCTGCGTAATCCGGCGACGGACTCGCGCAACGCGGCCCAGGCCGTGACCCTGCTGGAAACCATCGCCGAACACGGTTTTGATGCCTGCATCGGCGGCGCCCGCCGCGACGAAGAAAAAGCCCGCGCCAAGGAACGCATCTTTTCCTTCCGCGACGAGTTCGGCCAGTGGGACCCGAAGGCCCAGCGTCCGGAGCTGTGGGACCTGTATAACACCCGGGTGCATCCGGGCGAGAACATGCGCGTGTTCCCGATCTCCAACTGGACCGAGCTGGACGTGTGGCAGTACATCGCGCGCGAAAAGCTGGCGCTGCCGCCAATCTACTTTGCGCACGAGCGCCAGGTGATCCCGCGCAACGGCCTGCTGGTGCCGCTCACCCCGCTCACCCCGGCGCGCGCGGGCGAAACGGTCGAAACCCGCACCGTGCGCTTCCGGACCGTGGGCGACATTTCCTGCACCTGCCCGGTAGCCTCCAGCGCTTCGACGGTGGAACACATCATCGCCGAAACTGCCGTCACCGACGTGACCGAACGCGGCGCGACCCGGATGGACGACCAGACCTCCGAAGCCTCGATGGAAAAACGCAAGAAGCAAGGATATTTCTGATGAACGCCCGCATTGACCCCACCCTTGACAACCTCCATCAAAGCGGCATGCTCCGCTTCATCACCGCCGGTTCCGTCGACGACGGCAAGAGCACCCTGATCGGCCGCCTGCTGTACGACAGCAAGGGCATCTTCGCCGACCAGCTGGCCGCCGTCTCGCGCTCCAAGCACAAGCGCACCGTGGGCGACACCATCGACCTGTCGCTGCTGACCGACGGCCTGGAAGCCGAGCGCGAACAGGGCATCACCATCGACGTCGCCTACCGCTACTTCGCCACCCCGAAGCGCAAGTTCATCATCGCCGACACTCCCGGCCACGAGCAGTACACCCGCAATATGGTCACCGGCGCCTCGACCGCCGACGCCGTCATCATCCTGGTCGACGTCTCCAAGGTGAAGCTCGGCGACGATGGCTCGGTGGAGCTGCTGGTGCAGACCAAGCGCCACTCGACCATCGCCAAGCTGCTGCAGATCGAGCACGTGATCGTGGCCGTCAACAAGATGGACCTGGTGAACTACGACCAGTCCGTGTATGACCGCATCGTGGGCGCCTACAACGAGTTCGCGGCCTCGCTCGGCCTGAAGGACGTCACCGCCATCCCGCTGTCGGCCCTGAGCGGCGACAACGTGGTCACCAGTTCGGCCAACATGGCCTGGTACGACGGCCCGACCCTGATCGACCTGCTCGAAGGCCTGTCGGTCTACGACGAGTCGCACGCCGCGCCCTTCCGCTTCCCGGTGCAGCTGGTGGCGCGCCACAACGGCCACGAAGCCAACGACTTCCGCGGCTACATGGGCCGCATCGAATCGGGTAAGGTGGCACGGGGCGACAAGCTGGTGGTGCAGCCTTCGGGCCAGCAAGCCACGGTGAAGGACATCGTGACCTTCGACGGTTCGCTCGAATCGGCATCCGCCGGCCAGTCGGTGACCCTGCTGCTGAATGAATACCTGGACATCTCGCGCGGCGACCTGCTGGCAGGGGCCGACCAGCCGGCCACCCAGCTCAAGCAGGTGGTGGCGGACGTATGCTGGATGTCGGACGAACCGCTGGATGTGCGCCGCAAGTACTGGATCAAGCACGGTACCCGCCAGACCGGCGCCAAGGTCACGAAGGTGGACAGCATCCTGGACGTCAACACCCAGCAGCGCCACGCCGCCGATGGCTTGAAGCTGAACGACATCGCGCGCATTGGCCTCACTGTGCAGCAGCCGCTGGCGGCCGACGCCTACGACGACAACCGCGCCACCGGCGCCTTCATCCTGATCGATGAAGTCACCCACCAGACCGTCGCAGCGGGTATGATCCGGCTGAAACAAGCTTAGAAAGGATCGTATGCCGGAACTGGGGAAAGTCTATCTGGTAGGAGCCGGCCCCGGTGCCGCAGACCTGATCACCGTACGCGGCGCGCGCCTGCTGGCGCAGGCCGACGTCGTGCTCTACGACGCCCTGGTCACCCCCGACATGCTCGACCTGTGCCCCCAGGCCAAACTCATCTCCGTCGGCAAGCGCTCGGGCCAGCGCTCGATGGCGCAAACCATCATCAACGAGCAGCTGCTGGAATGCGCCACGAAGTTCAAGCTGATCGTGCGCCTGAAAGGCGGCGACCCGATGCTGTTCGGCCGCGCCGACGAAGAACTGCGCGCGCTCGAAGGCGCGGGCGTGGAAGTCGAAATCGTCCCCGGGATCACCACGGCGGTCGCTGCGGCGGCGGCGAGCAAGCAGCCGCTGACCAAGCGCGGCGTGGCGCGCAGCGTGGCCTTCTTTACCTCGAGTACGGCGCCGGACCATCCGGAGCATCCTGCGCTGCCGAAAACCGATACGCTGGTGCAGTACATGGGCGGGCGCGAAGCTGCGGCCACCGCGCAGCGCCTGCTGGCCGAGGGACGGCGCCCGGAATTGCCGGTGGTGGTGGTGGAAAACTGCAGCCGGGCCGACGAGCGCATCTTGCGCCTGACCTTATCCGACCTGGCGCACGGCCTGGAGCCGGGACACGGCCCGGTGCTGGTCATGCTGGGCGAGGCGCTCGCCAAACGCGAACACCAGTAGGGTGGGCGGCTTCGCCGCCCGCGCATTCAAACAGTGGGTGCATCACACGTTCATGTTCCGCATACGGTAGCTGAAGGCGCGGCCGGCATAGCCGGCCACCCTACATCCACGGCGCGTACTCGATCCCATTCTGGATCGCCCCGATCACCTGCGCCTGGTTCTCCGCACTCTCGCTGAACAAGGCCAGCACCTGCTCGCGCGGCGTGTGCAGCTCGGCCAGCGCCTTGATCCAGTAATCCCGCCCTGCCCCTTCCGCCGCGCGGTGCAGCACGTTGTTGTACAACAGCTCCACGAACGTGGTGTCGCTCGCCCTGCCACCATACAGCTGCGCGAATTCGGCGCTGCCCGTAAAGCCCGCGGCCACCTGCTCCAGCGCCACGCCGGCATCCATCATCGCGATCCAGTAGCCCACGCCCTGCTTGTCCGGGGCGCGGTTGAAGGCGGCCTTGTACAGGCGGTAGGCCTGGCCGGCGGTGCCGTCGATGTCCAGCGCCAGCGAGACGTCGCTGAATTCGATGCGCTCGACGTTCACCAGCGTATCCACGCCGCTGCTGCCGACGTGGTCGATCACGGTCGCGGCGCCGGCGTCGCGCAGCACCGTGAAGTGGCTGCGCAGGCCGGCGTAGCTGACCGTATCGACGCCGCCCAGGGCGTCCACGCGCTCGCTGCCGGCGCCGCCCACCAGCAGGTTGCCGCTGTCGCTGATCCAGCCGGTGCCCCCGGCATCGTCCATGCCGCCCGCCAGCACGCGCGCCTCGACCTGCACCGCGCCGTTGGCCGCGGTGTCGATCCACGCGGCCGCGAAGCCGCCGTTGGCCAATGCGGTGAGCGCAGGAGCCGCCTGGTCGCCGGCGCGCGCTTCGTTGATCGTGAACTCGCGCAGGTCGAGTGGATTACCGCCGGCATCGAAGCGGCGCCCGAACACGCCGTTGCCGTCGAAGTCGCCCGTGGCCGACTGCCAGGCCACGACGAAGCCGCCGGTGTCCAGCGCCGTGACGGAGGCGTCGTAGCGCCCGCCGCCGCTGTCGCTATTGGCCTGCGTGAGCGCCCCCACCTTGTTGCCGGCGGCATCGAAGCGCTGGAAGAAGATGTCGCTGATCGTGAAGCCGTAGGGTTCGTTGGCGTAGCTGTCCCAGGCCACCACGTAGCCGCCGTCCTGCAGCGCGGCGATGTCCGGCAGCGGCGCCGCCGTGGCGAGGCTGGCCGCGAGGCCGTCGCCGCTGACCACGCTTGCTGCGCCGCCCTGCTGCGCGGCGTAGACATTGCCGTCGCCGATTTCGCCCCAGGCCACGGTGTAGCCGCTGCCAGTGGCCGCGATGCT
Source organism: Massilia yuzhufengensis (assembly GCF_900112225.1). Lineage (GTDB taxonomy): Bacteria > Pseudomonadota > Gammaproteobacteria > Burkholderiales > Burkholderiaceae_D > Telluria > Telluria yuzhufengensis. Next base: position 187,362 of record NZ_FOLD01000007.1, read on the forward strand.
TGGGCTGAATGCGGTGCCAAGCGCGCCGTAGACCTGCTCGGCGCCGACCGGGTTGCCGATCGCGTCGAGCACCCGCACGTGGACCTGGCCGCCGGCGCGCCAGGCGATGGCGAAGGAGCCGTCGCGCAGCGCGACCACGTCCGGCATCGCCGCATCGGCTGCTGGCGCCGTGTCGGCCAGCAGCTGGGCGCCGGTAGTGCCGTTGACGTCGGCGATCTTGCAGGCGATGCGCGGCTGGCCGCCTACGCTGGTGGTGTAGGCGGTGACGAAGCGCCCACCACTCAGCGCCGCAACCGATGGGCTGCCTTCCGGGATGCCGTCGCTCGACGGGGTGATGGCGAAGGCGGCGCCGCGGGCCTTGCCGCCGGCGTCCGTCACGCGCGCCCAGATGGCGCTGTCCGCACCCTGCCAGACGGCCGCGAAGCCGCCGTCTGGCAGCGTGGCCAGCGCCGGACTGGCGGCGCCGCTGCCGGCTCCCAGGGTGGTGTCGGCGCCGAAACCCTGCAGCTCGCGCGTGCTGCCTGCTTCCACCGTGTAGACCAGGGTCTCGGCGACGCCCTTGCCGGGCAGCGGGTTGCCGTTGCTGTCGATCTGGTAGCGGTCGTAGTAATGGGCGGTGACGGTGACCGGGCTGCCGGCCGCCGGCATCAGGGCCGCGTTGGCGAGCACCAGGCGCGCCGAGGTGTCGGTGGCCGGATTGTAGGCGATCGTGAACAGGCCCGGCACCGACTGCGCGTCGATCACCCAGCGCCCGCTCGTGAGCACGCCAAAATCGATTGGCGTGAGCGTGGCGGCGGTGTCGCCGGTGCGCAGGCTCGTCAAGAGGGTGTCGCGGTCGTCGAGGATGCCGACCGGGGCGTAATCGGTGATGCTGCTCATGGGGATCGTTCCTGATGGGGTGGCGCGCAACACGCGCTGGAGTCAGGAATAATGATGCCCTACGCCAACTTTTATGAGAAGCGAGAGAGTAAATTCTTCAAGGCAATACGACGCAAATCCAACACAAGATGACTGCCTTGCCAGCACAGTTATCAGGCAAGTTAGCTTGCCTGCAAACGACGATGCCGCCATGCCAAAGAAAAGTGGCTAGCCGAGCGAACGGACGCAGTATTCCGTCATGGCCGCCTGCACTTGCGGGTCTTCGCCAATGGCGCCGACGATCTCCAGGCGCAGCCCGGGGTGGGCGGCGCGGATGGTCTCGACGATCTGCGGCAGGTCGCGCAGCACGTGGCCGCCCTGCCCCAGGAACACCGGCAGCACGGTGACCTCGTCGACGCCGGCAAGCACCAGCGCGTCCATCGCTTCGGGCAGCCGTGGCTCCATCAGCTCGAGGAAGGCGAGCGTGACCCGCACTTCGGGCATGCGGGCCTGGGCCTGGTCGCGCAGGCGCTCGAAGGGGGCGGCCCAGGATTGGGCGCGGGCGCCGTGGGCGAACAGGACGAGTGCGCGCGCCATCAGTGCCTTTCCACCCACCACAGGGCGCCGATCGCCAGCAGCAGGAACAGCAGGCTTGGCGCGGCCGCCGTGAAGATGGCCGGCAGCGCGGTCAGCACGCCCAGGTGCGAGAACAGCGCGTTTATCAGCAGGAAGCTCACGCCGATCATGATGCCGACAAAAATCTTGAGGCTCACGCCGCCGCTGCGCGTGTGCAGGTAGGCGAAGGGCAGCGCCAGCGCCATCAGGACCATGATCGACAGCGGATCGATGATCTTCTTCCAGAACGCCACCTTGAAGCGGTCGGTCTCCTGGCGGTTCTCGGCCAGGTGGCGGGTGTAGACGGCCAGCTCGTTGGCCGACATGCGTTCCGGGTCGGAGCGCGACACCGACAGGATCTTGGGCGTGATCTCGGACGCGAGCTCGAGCGAATCGAGCTTGCGGGTGGCCACCGCGGCGGTGTCCTGGCCGAAAGTGGACTGGATCGACTGGCCCTGCGGCACCGGCGAACCGGGCGCCGGCAGCGTGCGGCTGTTGCTGAACATGGTCTCGCTCACACCGGTCAGGCGCCACATGTTGTTGCCGCTGTAAGTGCCGCCGGAGGCCGTGATGAGGGAGCGCATGCGCATGTTGGCGTCGAATTCGTACAGGCGCACGTCGACCAGCTGGCCGTCCGGGCGGATCTGGCGCACGTTGAAGAAGCGCGTGCCCACCACCGGGCCCTTGACGCCGTCCTGGTGCACGCTGTCCTTGGTCCACATGCCCGATCGGAAATCGGCCGACAGGGTGGAGCCCTTGGCCGCCAGGCGCACCCGTTCGGCCAGCGGCGCCGTGCGCGGGGTGATCAGTTCGCCGAACAGGAAGGTGATGGCGACGAACACGAGGCCAACCTTGAACAGCATGCCGGCCGCCATCCGGGTCGACATGGACGAGGCGCGCATGATGGTGAATTCCGAGCTCGATGCGAACTGCGCCATCGTGTAGATGGTGCCGATCAGTGCGGCCACCGGCATCACCTGATAGACGTTGCCGGGCACCAGCAGCAGCACGTAGATGAGCGCGTGCTGGAATTCATAGCCGCCCTTGCCGACCGACGGCAGTTCGCCGGTCAGGTCCATGAAGGAGATCAGGGCGAGGAAGGCGACCAGCACGAAGGCGACCGCCTGCGCGATACTGACCGCGAAGTAGCGTTGCAGGACTTTCATTCGGCCTCCACCTTCGCCAGCGGCGCCGGCGCGGGCAGCTGGCGCTTGTCCCTGCGGCGGCGCTTCCAGGCGCTCAGCACGGCCAGCGGATGCCAGCGGTGGTTCACGTTCAGGCGCCAGGCGAACAGCGCCAGCACGGTCAGCGCGGCGGCCAGGTGCAGCGGCCACCAGGCGACGGCGAATTCAAGCTTGCCGCGCTTGACGCTGTTTTCCATCATCTTGGCCAGGTTGTTATAGGTGAAGAAGATCAGCAGCGCCAGGATCATGTTGGCCGAACTGCCCGCGCGCGGGTTGACGAAGCCGAGCGGGATCGCCAGCAGCATCAGCACCAGGCAGACGATCGGCGCCGAGATGCGCGCCAGCAGTTCGGCGCGCGCCCACTGGTGGTTCACTTCCAGCAGCGCCGAGGTGGGCAGCGCGTTCATCGGCGTGTCGGCGCCCAGCACTGGCACCTTGGTCGCGACCCGCATCTTGTAGCGCTCGAATTCCATCGACTGGAAATCGGCCTGCCCCGGCGTGCCCTGGTAGCGCCGGCCGTTGGTGAGCACCAGGTACTGGTTGCCCTTGCCGTCGGTCTCGATCACGCCTTCCTTGGCGACGACGACCGAATTGCCCTTGTCGTCGTTGGAGTTGACGAACACGTTCTGCACCACGGTGGCGCCGGCGGTGGAGCGCTCGACAAAGAACACGCGGTCGGCGGAAGACGATTCGCGGAACTGGCCGGGCGCTACGCGCTTGAGGTCTTCGCGCTTCTCGAAGCGCTCGACGAACTCGGCGCGCTTGAGCGCGGCCCAGGGCGACACGTACAGCGACAGCGTGGCCACCAGCAGCAGGATCGGCAGGCCGAAGGTCAGCACGGGCCGGATCCAGCGCCGCAGCGACATGCCCGAGGCGAACCACACGACCATCTCGGAATCGCGGTAGCTGCGCGTGACCGCGGCCAGCACCGAAATAAAAGTGGTGAGGGTCAGGATGGTTGGCAGATAATTCAGGATTGCGAAACCGATCAGGGCAAGCACGTCGCTGGAAGCGACTTTGCCGCCGGCGGCCTTGCCGAGGACGGAAATAAGCGTCCAGGTCACGAGGATGGTGAACAGCACCGTAAAGGTGGCGCCGGCCGAACTGGCCAATTCACGTTGCAGGGCGCGTCGAAAGATCATTCAATAGATATAATTGCAGGTTAGGCACGACGGCAGGCACACAGGCCGGCAGCACGCCGCGGGAAATGCCGCGAAATCACGACACGGAGAACCAAAAATGGACTTTAGCATAAAAGCATTCGACACCAAGAACACCCTCGCCGCCGCAAAAGCCGGCGTCCTGGCAGTGGCCGTGTTCGAAAACAAGAAACTGTCGCAGGCTGCAAAAGCCCTGGATGCCGGCGGCGACATCAGCGCGGCGCTCAAGTCGGGCGATATCAGCGGCAAGGCCGGTTCGACCCTGCTGCTGCGCGGCGTTGCCGGCGTCGCCGCCGCCCGCGTGCTGCTGGTCGGCATGGGCACGGATGAAGCGGTGAGCGAAAAAGCCTTCGGCACCGCCGTCGGCGCCGCCCTGAAAGTGTTCGGCACCCTGGGCAGCCAGGATGCCATTATCGCATTCCCGGTCGCGGATGTGAAAGGCCGCGACGTCAACTGGGCGCTGCGCGCACTCGTGATCGCGGCCAACGAGACCGAGCACCGTACTGATACCCAGAAGAGCAAGAAGGATCCGGCGCCTGCCGGCGTGCGCAAGATCACCATCGCCGCCGACGCCGCGCCGCAACTCAAGGCCACGCTGGCGCAGGCGGTCGCGATCTCCAACGGCATGCAGCTGACCAAGGAACTGGGCAACCTGTCGCCGAACATCTGCACCCCGACCTACCTGGCGACCACCGCGCGCCAGCTGGCCGAGCAGTTCAAGTTCGACATCGAAGTCCTGGAGCGCAAGCAGCTGGAAGCGCTGAAGATGGGCAGCTTCCTGTCGGTCGCCAAGGGCAGCGACGAAGCGCCGAAGTTCATCGTGCTCAAGCACATGGGCGGCAACAAGAAGGATGCGCCGGTGGTCCTGGTCGGCAAGGGCATCACCTTCGATACCGGCGGCATCTCGATCAAGGCCGGTCCCGGCATGGACGAGATGAAGTACGACATGTGCGGCGCCGGATCGGTGCTGGGCACCTTCCGCGCCATCGGCGAGATGGGCCTGAAACTGAACGTCATCGGCATCGTGGCGGCCTGCGAAAACATGCCGTCGGGCCGCGCTTCCAAGCCGGGCGACATCGTGACCTCGATGAACGGTCTGACCATCGAGATCCTCAATACCGACGCCGAAGGCCGCCTGATCCTGTGCGACGCCCTCACCTACGCCGAGCGCTTCAAGCCGGCCGTCGTGGTCGATATCGCCACCCTCACCGGCGCCTGCATCGTCGCCCTGGGCCACCACACCAGCGGCCTGTTCACCCGCCACGACGACGCCAGCGACGCGCTGGCGGAAGAACTGATCGACGCCGGCAAGCAGGCCGGCGACGTGGCGTGGCGCTTCCCGCTGGGCGAGATCTACAACGACCAGCTCAAGTCGAACTTCGCCGATCTGGCCAACATCGGCACCCCGGGCGCGGCCTCGATCACGGCGGCCTGCTTCCTGGAGAACTTCACCCGCAACTACACCTGGGCGCACCTGGATATCGCGGGTACGGCGTGGAAGTCGGGCGCGGCCAAGGGCGCCACCGGACGTCCGGTGCCGCTACTGACGACTTTCCTGATGAATCGGGTGTGATGGATTTAGGGTGAAATATTCTTTCACCCTTGGCGCTTGGGCGAAATTTTATTTCACTAATGGAAACAGCCCCGCTTGCGGGGCTGTTTTGTTTTATACGTGGGTGCTCGGCGAAATTGGGTTCCCGCCTTCGCGGGAACGACGGTTTCAAAGCTAGTGAGAGAACAGCGCTAACGAAATTTGGGCCACGTATATTGGCACGTCGTTCCCGCGCAGGCGGAAACCCAAGTTATGCGAGCAGCCCGTAGCCCCCTCAAAACACCGGGTTCTCCACCCTCTGCTCCAGCGCCAGCGTATCCCGCACCTTCACCGCCTCCATCACCACCGTCAAATTCTGCGGATACGAAAACCCGGCCCCCGTATACCGGTCCACCAGGTGCCCCACCCCCGCAGTGACCACCACGTTCCCGATCACCCCCGCCACATCGGCGCGCGAGCCAAACTGTTCCTGCGCCACGACCGCGCCGTCCTTCTTGCAGCTCACGCTCAAAGGCTTGGTACTGCGCGTCACCGTCACCCGCCCCGGCGCCACGACGAACCAGCGTCCCATGTCGTTCGACAGGATGCACCCCACCCCGCCCACCTCGCGGTAGTCGAGCACGGCGTGCAGTTCGAGCTGCTGTTGGGGGGAATCGGACACGGTGGCGCAGCCGCCCAGGAGGAGCGGCAAGGCCAGGACAAACGGGGAAAGACGCGACATGGAACCCACCAGGAAATGCTTCATGCCACCTTTAACGGCAGGCACACGCACATGCTGAAGGGCTGGGCGCTATTCGGCGGGCGCCAGCGCGAAACGCGGCACGGCCACGCCGTCGACATGGACGGTTTCGAAGAATGCGTCGCGGGGACGCACCCACACCGCGCCGTCCTGGCCGCGGTACACCATCACGGGCGTATGGTCTGCTTCCATGAGGGCTTCGCAGACCAGCTCGTAGATGCCGCCCTTGTAGTGGCGGTATTGCAAGCTTACGCCTTGGCGTCGGCCAGGGCCTTCTGCTTCTTCTTGAGGCCCTGGATGACCTTGAGTACGCCTTCCATGCCCGCAGCTTCGTCGAGCTCGCTGAACGCGTCGAGCACTTCGTTGAGCACGCGGTTGCGCACGCTGGCTTCGTCCTGCGTCACGGCAGGCTTGAGCTCAGGGTCCTTGGCGAACTTCGATGTTGCTTCGGCGGCCGTCTTGGCGCCGTGCGTCAGGGCTGCCTGCCAGATCACCCAGCGCCGCTGGGTTTCATAGACAAGGTATTCCTCGGGCTTGTCTTCGCGGCGGCGTACGATATGGCCTTCGCGCTGGGCCCACGCTTCGAATGCATTGCGCATTTCAGTCCTTTGTAAATCGGCGTTCGGGTTCATCTGCTATCGAAAAAACAATCTTCGGAGTGTACCACTTTGCACTTGGCCAACATGCTCGCACGATACAGCTGAGCGTGTGGGCTTCCGAACATCTGACAGTCTGTAAATGGTACAAGCTAAGTTGCCTCAACGCAACTAGTATATTCCCGCATGGAAAGAGTGTTACATGCCGCTAGTTTAATTCTTTTGCGAACACTTTCACAGTCCGTACCGTAGAAAAATGCAAGCTTGTTTAGTATTCTATTAAGTTATTCTAGCATAGCCAATTATTTGCTACACAATGTTGTAGGTCCATTGGCAACAATTGCTGCAGGAATTGCATCAAAACAACTGTCGATTACATCGGGATTATTCTGCGAGCATATTTAACAGGTAAATACGGCGCTGAAGCGGCGCTGTCCGCATCCCGCGTGAACGGTTATCATGCGCTTCTCGCAACATGAAGTCCGATCATTAATGAACATCGCAACGTGGAATGTGAATTCGCTGAAGGTCCGCCTGGCCCACCTGCTCACCTGGCTGGAGGCCAATCCGGTCGACGTGCTTTGCATCCAGGAAACCAAGCTCACCGACGATAAATTCCCGGTCGCGGAACTCAACGCGGCCGGCTACCAGGTCGCCTTTTCCGGGCAAAAGACGTATAACGGCGTGGCGATCCTGTCGAAGCATCCGATCGAGGATGTCCAGAAAAACAACCCGCATTTCGAGGACGAGCAGCAGCGCCTGATTGCCGCCACCATCAATGGCATGCGCATCATTTGCGCGTATGTGGTCAACGGGCAGGAAATCGGCAGCGAGAAATTCGCCTATAAAATGGCGTGGCTGGCGGGGCTACAGGAATGGGTCGCCGAAGAAATGCGCGCCCACCCGCAACTGGCCGTGCTGGGCGACTACAACATCGCCCCGGAAGCGCGCGACGTGCACGATCCGGCCGAGTGGGAAAACCACATCCACTTCACGCCGCCCGAGCGCGAGGCGCTGGCCAGGTTCATGGGCCTGGGACTGTCGGACGCGTTCCGCCTGTTCGAGCAGCCCGAGAAGCAGTACAGCTGGTGGGACTACCGCCAGATGGCCTTCCGCCGCAACCGTGGCCTGCGCATCGACCACATCCTGTTGTCGGAGGCACTGGCAAAACGCTGCACGGCCTGCAGCATCGACCGCGAGACCCGCAAGTGGGAACAGCCGTCGGATCACGCGCCGGTCATTGCGACCCTGGAATGACCGTAGGTTCAATCACCAGTAGCCGCGCCGTATCGCAAGCCGGCAGCGGCCGCGCGAACAAGTACCCCTGCGCGAACTGGCAGCCGTAGCTCCCCAGCAGCGCGTACTGCCCTTCGGTCTCCACGCCCTCCGCCACCACCGACAGCTGCAGGCTGTTCGCCAGCGCCATCACGGCCGCGACGATGGCGCGGTCTTCCGCGCTGGCCTCGAGTTCGCGCACGAAGGCGCGGTCGATCTTGATCTTCCTGACCGGGAAGCGCTTCAGGTAAGCCAGGCTCGAATAGCCGGTGCCGAAGTCGTCAATCGACAGCCGCATGCCCATCCCGTTAATCTGGCGCAGGATCTCGAGCGTCTGGCCGCCATGCTGCATCAGCGCGGTCTCGGTGATCTCGAATTCCACCAGCGCCGGGTCGATGCCGGTCTCGCCGACGATACGGCGCATCGATTCCACCAGGCCGTCGTGCATGAACTGGCGCGCCGACAGGTTGATCGCCAGCGGCACCGCGGCCAGCCCCTGGGCCTGCCACGCCACGCTCTGCTCGCATGCGCTGCGGATCACCCATTCGCCCACCGGCACGATCGTCCCGTTCTCTTCCAGGATCGGGATGAATTCGTCCGGGCCGACCAGGCGGCCCCCTGCCCTGCGCCAGCGCAGCAGCACCTCGAGCGCATGCAGGCGGCGCGTGGCGGTGTCGATGATCGGCTGGTAGTGCAGCTCGAATTCGTCGCGCCCCAGGGCCCCGCGCAGGTTCGACTCCAGCTCGAAGCGGCGCGCCGCGGCCTGGTTCATGCGCTGGTCGAAGAACTGGTAGTTGTTGCGGCCCGCCGCCTTGGCATGGTACATCGCGGCGTCGGCGTGGCGCATCAGGGTCTCGACGTCGTCGCCGTCGTCCGGGCACAGGCAGATGCCGATCGACGGCGAAATGTGCAGACTGTGGCCTTCGAACGGGAACGGCGTGGCCAGCGCCTCGATGATCTTGTCGCCGACCAGCGCGCACTCCGCCGCCCCGCCGGCGTCCGGCAGCAGCACCACGAATTCGTCGCCGCCCAGGCGCGCCACGGTATCGCTGTCGCGCACCGCCGCGCACAGGCGCTTGGCCACTTCGCGCAGCAAGTGGTCCCCGGTGGCGTGGCCGAGCGAATCGTTGATGGTCTTGAAGCGGTCGAGGTCGAGGAACATCACCGCCAGCGTGCGCCCGCTGCGCTGGGCGGCGCGCAGGGCGCAGTCGAGCCGGTCGGACAGCAGCACGCGGTTGGGCAGTCCGGTCAGGCTGTCGTGGTAGGCCATGTGGTGGGCGCGCGCCTCGGCCTGGCGCCGCTCGTTGATTTCTTCCTGCAGCAGCGCGTTGGCGCCGGCCAGTTCGGCGGTGCGCTCGGCCACGCGGATTTCCAGCTCGTCGCGCGCGCGCCGGATCGCCTCGGCCGCCTCGCGCCGCGCGGTAACGTCGTCCAGCAGCCACACGCTGCGGCCGCTCTTCTCGGCGGCGTCGAACAGGCGTCCCGACAGGCGCACCCAGAAACAGCTGCCGTCGCGCCGCACCATCTGGTATTCGGCGGCGTGCACCTGGCCCTCTTCGAAGCTGCGCGCGGTATCGAGGCGCGCCAGGTGCCACGCCGCTTCGTCCGGATACAGCGTGCGCACCGGCGTGCCGTCCATGCCGCCGGGCGGGCTGCCGAACAGCTCTTCCATCTTGCTGTTGCAATGCAGGGTCAGGCCGTCCTGGACCACCGCGATGCCCAGTACCGCGTTGTCGAGGATGGCGCGGTTTTCCATCAGCGCGTTGCGCAGCTGGATCTCGTCGGCGCGCTCGCGGGTGCGGTCCTCGAACATCCAGATCGTGCCCAGGTCCGGATCGTCCGGATTGAACAGGTAGCCATTGAGCTGGCCCCAGAGGCGGCTGCCGTCCTTGCAGACCATTTCCGTCTCGGCGCGGTAGGGAATCCCGCGCGCCAGCTGCGGATAGGCGCGCTCGCCGAAGTCGATGAAGGACTGGTCGTCCGGATAGACGATGCGGGTGGAGCGGCCCAGCGCCTCACCGTCGCGGTAGCCGAACATGGCCGCGAACGCCGGGTTGTAGCGCTGGATGATGCGGTTGCGGGTAAACATGATGCCGAGGGTGGCGTTGGTCATGATCGCCTGCACCTCGAACAGCGCCTGGCGCGTGTCGGTCACGTCCTCGACGATCCAGATGGTGCCAGCCTCGCGCGCCGCCGGGTCGACCGCGCGCCCGCGCAGGCGCGCCCACATCAGCGAACCGTCGCGGCGCTTGAACGGGTGCTCGCCCTTCTCGAACAGGCCGCCGGAGGCCAGCACCGGATAAGCCTCGGCCACCAGCGCCTGGTAGGCCTGCGCGGTGGTGAAGACGTCGAGGGGAGACAGGTGGCTCAGCTCGGCGTACGAATAATCGAGCATCTCGCAGATGCGGGGATTGCAGGACTTGAACTGGCCCGGCAGGGTGAACACGATGCCGACCGGCGCATTTTCGAGGATCGCGCGCTGCTCGCGCAGTGCGATGCGCAGCATTTTCTGCTCGAGGTCGACGACCCCGGCCGCGTCAGTTTCGGCTGCGAACACTTCTTTGCTGGAGAGTCGGTCCATGGTGGTTCGTGGTTTTGCTCATGGCTGGTTGCCATTTTGCAATCATAAACCACAAATGCCCGATGTTCCAAAACTAACAAGCACGGATGACGGACCGTGTTGTTGCGGCCCGTCAAACGTTGCAACGCTTATTCGGCCACGAAACAATCGCCCGGCACGCGCACCCAGCCCTCCATCAGCACCCGGGCGCTGCGGCTCATGATGGCCTTGGAGACGCTCCATTCGCCATTCGCCAGCACCGCTTCCGCGCCCACGCGCAGGGTGCCGGACGGGTGGCCGAAGCGCACCGCCGTGCGGGCGGCCCCGCCCGCGGCCAGGTTGACCAGGGTGCCCGGGATGGCGGCGGCGGTACCGATCGCCACCGCGGCCGTGCCCATCATCGCGTGGTGCAGCTTGCCCATCGAGAGCGCGCGCACCAGCAGGTCGATGTCGGCCGCTTGCACCGGCTTGCCGCTCGAGGCGACATAGTCGGCCGGCCTGGCCACGAAGGCCACTTTCGGCGTGTGCTGGCGCTTGGCCGCTTCCTCGACGCTGGAGATGAGGCCCATGCGCAGGGCGCCGTGGGCGCGGATGGTCTCGAACATGGCCAGCGCGCGCGGGTCGCCATTGATCGCTTCCTGCAGCTCGGCGCCGGTATAGCCGATGTCTTCGGCATTGACGAAGATGGTGGGGATGCCGGCGTTGATCATGGTCGCCCGCAAGCTGCCCACACCCGGGACTTCCAGTGTATCGACCAGGCTCCCAGTCGGGAACATCGCGCCGCCGGCGCCCTCTTCCTCGGCCGCCGGGTCGAGGAATTCGAGCTGCACTTCGGCGGCCGGGAAGGTCACGCCATCGAGTTCGAAGTCGCCGGTTTCCTGGACTTCGCCGTTCGTCACCGGAACGTGGGCGATGATGGTCTTGCCGATGTTGGCTTGCCAGATGCGCACGGTGGCCATGCCGTCCTGCGGGACGCGCCCGGGGTCGAGCAGGCCGCTCGCGATGGCAAACGAGCCGACGGCCGAGGACAGGTTGCCGCAGTTGCCGCTCCAGTCCACGAAGGGCTTGTCGATCGAGACCTGGCCGAACAGGTAGTCGACGTCGTGGTCTTGCTTGGTGCTCCTGGCGACGATGACGGCCTTGCTGGTGCTGGAAGTGGCGCCGCCCATGCCGTCGATCTGCTTGGCGTAGGGGTCGGGGCTGCCGATCACGCGCAGCAGCAGCGCGTCGCGCGCCGGGCCGGGAACGCGCGCAGCTGCCGGGAGGTCATCGAGGCGGAAGAACACGCCCTTGCTGGTGCCGCCGCGCATATAGGTGGCGGGGATTTTGATTTGGGGGGTGTGTGGCATATAAGATCAATCCGTTCCATCGTTAGCAGACGACGTGCATAGTGCGCGTCAAATAATCGGCGTGCGTAGATAGGCACGCCTGCCTGTCTTACGCGGCAGCTTTCGGTGCCGACGACTCCAGGAAATCCTGCGCGAAGCGCTGCAGCACCCCGCCCGCCTCGTAGATCGCGACTTCTTCCGCGGTATCGAGACGGCAGGTCACCACCACTTCCAGGCGCTCGCCGTTATGACGATGGATCACCAGGGTGAGGTCGGCGCGCGGCGTGCGTTCGCCGTGGACGTCGTAGGTTTCGCTGCCGTCCAGCCGCAGCGTCAGGCGGTTCTCGCCCGGCTTGAATTCCAGCGGCAGCACGCCCATGCCCACCAGGTTGGTGCGGTGGATGCGCTCGAACCCTTCGGCCACGATCGCTTCCACGCCCGCCAGGCGCACGCCCTTGGCCGCCCAGTCGCGCGACGAGCCCTGGCCGTAGTCGGCGCCGGCGATCACGATCAGCGGCTGCTTGCGCTCCATATAGGTCTCGATGGCTTCCCACATACGCGTCACCTGCCCTTCCGGCTCGACGCGCGTTAGCGAACCGGCCCTCACGGTGCCGTCTTCGTTGCGCACCATTTCGTTCTTGAGGGTCGGGTTGGCGAAGGTTGCGCGCTGGGCCGTCAGGTGGTCGCCGCGGTGGGTGGCGTAGGAGTTGAAGTCCTCTTCCGGCAAGCCCATCTTCGCCAGGTATTCGCCGGCGGCGGAATCGAGCATGATGGCGTTCGACGGCGACAGGTGGTCGGTGGTGATGTTGTCGCCCAGGACCGCCAGCGCGCGCATGCCGGCCAGACTACGCTCGCCCGCCAGCGCGCCTTCCCAGTAGGGCGGGCGGCGAATATAGGTGCTCATGGGGCGCCAGTCGTACAGCGGGCTAACCTTGCTGCCGTCGTCGGCCACGCGCGCGAACATCGGCGTGTACACCTTGCGGAACTGCTCCGGCTTGACGCTGGCTTCCACGACTGCATCGATCTCGGCGTCGGTCGGCCACAGGTCGGCCAGGCGGATTTCTTTACCAGCAGCGTCCACGCCCAGCACATCCTTCTCGATATCGAAGCGGATGGTGCCGGCGATCGCATAGGCCACCACCAGCGGCGGCGAAGCCAGGAAGGCCTGCTTGGCGTAGGGGTGGATGCGGCCGTCGAAGTTGCGGTTGCCCGACAGGACGGCGGTGGCGTACAGGTCGCGGTCGATGATCTCCTGCTGGATCACCGGGTCCAGCGCGCCGCTCATGCCGTTGCAGGTGGTGCAGGCAAAGGCGACCACGCCGAAGCCCAGCTGGTCCAGTTCCGGGGTCAAGCCCGCTTCGTCCAGGTACAGGGCGACCGCTTTCGAGCCCGGCGCGAGCGAACTCTTGACCCAGGGTTTGCGCGTGAGGCCCGCGCGGTTGGCGTTACGGGCGATCAGGCCGGCCGCGATCATGTTGCGCGGGTTGTTGGTGTTGGTGCAGCTGGTGATCGCCGCGATGATCACCGCGCCGTCCGGCATCAGGCCCGGCTCGTTTTCCACCACGCCGGAGATGCCGCGCAGCGCCAGTTCCGACGTCGGCACGCGCTTGTGCGGGTTCGACGGGCCGGCGATATTGCGCACCACGCTCGAGAGGTCGAAGCTCAGCGTGCGCTCGTACACGGCGGTGGCGAGGCTGTCGGCCCACAGGCCGGCTTGCTTGGCATACGCTTCCACCAGCTGCACGGTCTCTTCTTCGCGGCCGGTCAGGCGCAGGTACTTGATGGTCTGCTCGTCGATGTAGAACATCGCGGCGGTGGCGCCGAATTCCGGGGCCATGTTGGAGATGGTGGCGCGGTCGCCCAGCGTCAGGCTGGCTGCGCCCGCGCCGTAGAACTCGAGGTAGCTCGACACCACTTTGGAATTGCGCAGGAACTCGGTCAGCGCCAGCACGATGTCGGTGGCGGTGATGCCTGGCTGCGCCTTACCAGTGAGCTCGACGCCGATGATGTCCGGCAGGCGCATCCACGAGGCGCGGCCCAGCATCACGCTTTCCGCTTCCAGGCCACCCACGCCGATGGCGATCACGCCGAGCGCGTCGACCATGGGGGTGTGCGAGTCGGTGCCGACCAGGGTGTCCGGATAGGCCACGCCTTTTTCGGACTGGATCACTGGCGACATGCGCTCCAGGTTGATCTGGTGCAGGATGCCGTTCCCCGGCGGGATCACGTCGACGTTCTGAAAGGCCTTCTTGGTCCACTCGATGAAGTGGAAGCGGTCTTCGTTGCGGCGGTCTTCGATGGCGCGGTTCTTCGCAAAAGCGTCGGGGTCGAAACCGCCGCACTCCACCGCCAGCGAATGGTCGACCACCAGCTGGGTCGGGACCACCGGATTGACCATGGCCGGGTCGCCGCCCTGGGATGCGATGGCGTCGCGCAGGCCGGCCAGGTCGACCAGCGCGGTCTGGCCCAGGATGTCGTGGCAGACCACGCGCGCCGGGAACCACGGGAAATCGAGGTCCTGCCTGCGCTCGATGAGCTGCTTCAGGCTGTCGGTCATGGTGGCCGGATCGCAACGGCGCACCAGGTTCTCGGCCAGTACGCGCGAGGTGTACGGGAGCGTGTCATAGGCGCCAGGCTGGATGGCGTCGACCGCGGAGCGCGTGTCGAAGTAGTCCAGGGTGGTGCCGGGGAGGGGTTTGCGGTGATTGGTGTTCATGATAAGGCTCGATCGCTCGATGGCGCTTGATTGATTAGCTGACCGTAAAACCGTCATCCCGGCGAAGGCCGGGATCCAGGTTTGCGTGCGTAGCGTGCGCACAAAATTGGGTACCGGCCTTCGCCGGTACGACGGGCGACTGTAGCGTGTCGATGTTGAAGCGGTTGGTACGCTGATTGACGCGCTTACTTCCGATCCGAAATCGGCACGAACTGCAGGTCTTCCGGGCCCACATAGTTCGCGCTTGGGCGGATGATCTTGTTGTCGATGCGCTGTTCGATGATGTGCGCGGCCCAGCCGGAGGTGCGCGAGATGACGAACAGCGGGGTGAACATGGCGGTCGGCACGCCCATCATGTGGTAGGACACGGCCGAGAACCAGTCCAGGTTCGGGAACATCTTCTTCACTTCCCACATCACCGACTCCAGGCGCTCGGCGATGTCGAACATCTTCATCGAGCCCGCTTCCTGCGACAGCGTGCGCGCCACTTCCTTGATCACCACGTTGCGCGGGTCGCTGATGGTGTACACCGGGTGGCCAAAGCCGATGACGACTTCCTTGTTGGCCACGCGGTTGCGGATGTCGGCTTCGGCTTCGTCGGCGTTCTCGTAGCGCTTCTGGATGTCCAGCGCCACTTCGTTGGCGCCGCCGTGCTTCGGGCCGCGCAGCGCGCCGATGGCGCCGGTGATGGCCGAGTGGATGTCGGAGCCCGTGCCGGCGATCACGCGCGAAGTGAACGTGGACGCGTTGAACTCGTGTTCCGCGTACAGGATCAGCGAGGTGTGCATCGCCTTGACCCACGATTCGCGCGGCGCTTCGCCGTGCAGCAGGTGCAGGAAGTGGCCGCCGATCGAGTCGTCGTCGGTCTCGACGTCGATGCGCTTGCCGTTATGGCTGAAGTGGTACCAGTACAGCAGCATCGAGCCGAACGATGCCATCAGGCGGTCGGCGATGTCGCGCGCGCCCGGCATGTTGTGGTCGTCCTTCTCGGGCAGCGTGCAGCCCAGCACCGACACGCCGGTGCGCATCACGTCCATCGGGTGGGCGCCGGCCGGCAGCGCTTCGAGTGCGCTCTTCACCGCCTGCGGCAGGCCGCGCAGCGATTTCAGCTTGGCCTTGTAGCCCTTCAGTTCGGCCTGGGTCGGCAGTTTTCCGTGCACCAGCAGGTAGGCGATTTCTTCGAATTCGCTGGTGGTGGCGATGTCGAGGATGTCATAGCCGCGGTAGTGCAAATCGTTGCCGGTCTTGCCGACCGAGCACAGCGCGGTATTGCCGGCGGCGACGCCGGACAGGGCCACCGATTTCTTCGGCTTGAACGCTGGCGTGTCGTTGTTCTGGGTGTTCATGCGAGTGGGTCTCCTGGATTACTTGGCTTTTTTCTGGGCGAACAGCGCGTCGAGCTTTTGCTCGTAGCTGTGGTAATCGATGCGGTCGTACAGTTCGGCGCGGGTCTGCATCGTATCGAGCACGTTCTGCTGGGTGCCGTCGCGGCGGATCGCGTTGTACACGTTTTCGGCCGCCTTGTTCATGGCGCGGAAGGCCGACAGCGGGTACAGCACCAGGCCCACGTTGGCGCTTTTCAGCTCCTCGACCGTGAACAGCGGGGTCGAGCCGAACTCGGTGATGTTGGCCAGCACCGGGACCTTCACGGCGTCGGCAAACTGTTTATACATCTCCAGGCTGGTCATCGCTTCCGGGAAGATCATGTCGGCGCCGGCTTCCACGCAGGCGACGGCGCGCTCGATGGCGGCCTCCAGGCCGTCGACGGCCAGTGCATCGGTGCGGGCCATGATGACGAAGTTGTCGTCCAGGCGCGCGTCCACGGCGGCGCGGACGCGGTCGACCATTTCTTCCTTGCTGACGATTTCCTTGCCGGGGCGATGACCGCAGCGCTTGGCGCCGACCTGGTCTTCGATATGGCAGGCGGCCGCGCCGGCCTTGGACAGCGAGCGCACGGTGCGCGCGACATTGAAGGCCGAGGCGCCGAAGCCGGTGTCGATATCCACCAGCAGCGGCAGGTCGCACACGTCGGTGATGCGGCGCACGTCGACCAGCACGTCGTCCAGGTTCGAGATACCCAGGTCCGGCAGGCCGAGCGAACCGGCGGCGACGCCGCCACCGGACAGGTAGATCGCCTTGAAGCCGGCGCGCTTGGCCAGCAGTGCGTGGTTGGCATTGATCGCGCCCACGACCTGCAGCGGGGATTCTTCCTGGATGGCCTTGCGGAATGCGGCGCCGGCGGAGTAGTGGCTCATGCTTGTCCTTTGATGCGGAGTTTGTGATGGGCTCACACTATGCAAGCAACGTGCCAGTGGCTACACCGGCTGGAAATGCCGGGTTTTCAAGGACTTAGCCGCGGATTGGTTTCCACGAACCACGATTTCCTTGCGCATCTGTTTCAGTTTGTTGCAACGTGAAACATCAAACGAAACATGATACCCTTTTCTGTTACCGAGAGTGCTTGCGTGCTACGGTAATTTGTTCCTTTGTTAGCCCCAAAACGTCGTTCCCGCGAAGGCGCACTGCTGTCCGGAATAATTCTGTTGACCTCTTCATCAGAATAGGCACCCCTGATTTTTGGCGTGCGTCTGCCATTCTCGTCGCCTTCGGACAGCAGCGGCTTCCGCGTCAGGACGTTGGAAAAGGGTGGCGCTGATCAGGCAGAGAAAGTCCCACAGCGAGTTGGTGGCTTGCCTTGAATGGTGCAGCAGAGCCACGAGCAAGTAAGTGATCAGGGCAGTCAGGATCTGGATTCTGACTGCATTTTCCGAGCGGCCCAGGAACGACTTGATCTTCAAATGCTGTTTGATTTACTTAAAGAACAGTTCGATGCCCCAGCGTTCCT
>NZ_FOLD01000033.1:0-28006 GCF_900112225.1 Massilia yuzhufengensis
CCACTTCTTGAAGCGGGGCGAACGCATGCGAGGCTCCGTCGGGATGGCGATACGGTTTGGACCGTAGCGCAGCTCGACAGTTCAATCCTCATCCACAGCCAAGGGTGACAGCGCCTTTTTTTTGGCGTCGACAATGCATCCGGCGCTCAATGCGCCATCGCGACCCGGCAGCGGCCGGCCGGCTCGGTGCAGACCTGGTTGCGCCCGCCCTGCTTGGCTTCGTAGAGCATCGCATCCGCACGCAGGAACAGTTCGTTCTCGCTCTTGTGCTCCGGATAGGCCGCGACACCGCCGCTGAAGGAAAAATGGCGCAGGTCGCCACGTGCGACCTCGAAGGGAATCGCGCGGAAGGCCTGGCGCATCGCGTCCAGCCTCGCATGGCCCTGCTCGAGCGTGCAATCCCAGAACACGACCACGAATTCCTCGCCGCCGAAACGGCTGAGCAGGTCCCATTCGCCCAGCTGCGGCGCCAGCGTGAGCGACAGGCGCTTGATGACGATGTCGCCGAAGTAATGCCCCCAGGTGTCGTTGATGGTCTTGAACTTGTCGATGTCGATGATGCCGAAGGCCAGCGGACGCCCTTCCAGCGCGGCGCGCCGGATCAGGTCCTGGGCCTTGCGCTGCAGCCCGACCTTGTTCAGCAGGCCGGTCGCGCGGTCCTTCCCGATCAGGTCCTTGTTGATGCGGATCTTGTTGGCGCGGTTGACCAGCTGGGCCTCGAGCAGCCCCGGCTCGGCGACCGCCAGCACGGTATCGAACCCGTCCGCCAGCGCGCGCCGGGTCAGCGCGGTATCCGGATGGCGCTGCAGCAGCGTGATCTCGCGCACCGGGTCGGCTTCGATGTTCTTTTGCAGCACCCGGACGATCGCATCGGTCCGCGCGTATTCGGTGTCGGTGACCAGCACCAGGTCGGGCCGCAGCTCCTTGACCCGCATATGCAGGGTCTGGGCGTCGGCATGGCGCACCACCTCGAGGCGCTCCTGCAGCAGCGCCGCGTCGTCCAGCCCGTCCACCTCGCCCAGCACGACCATGCGCACCAGGTCGCCCCGCTTTTTCTGCACGAACAGGTTGAACAGCTTGTCGACGAAGACATCGTTGGCGATCGGCTTTTCGGCATACGCCAGGCAATGGCTGTCGACCAGGCGCTGCTGCAGCAGGAAACGGCCACCCTGGCGCGCGCTCTGCAGGTAGACGTAGCTGTGGTCGCCGGGCAGGCGCTGCAGCAGTTCGCCCAGCATCAGGGTGCGGCGCCCGTCCTGCATGTCGGCCTGCATATTGTGCAGGGTATCGAGGTCGATCACATACAGGCCGTCGCCCTCGTCGTTGGCGACGGCCATGACGAATTCGCACACCTCGGTGAAGAAAACGATGTCGAAATCATACTTGTGCGCATGCAGCAGCAGTTCAGCCTGGTTATCCTTGATGAAAAAACTTTGGGATAACATCAGTACATGGTTCTTGTAGAGCGGTGCATCACTCATCATGTCTCATCAGCTTTCAGGACCAGCGTTCTTGATTGACGATAATGCAATAATGCACCATCGCGTGCGTCTCGGGAACTGCTAGCGCGTCAAATCCGCAAAACAATGCAAGGCTGCGCTGCGTTAGCAACGGCGCGGACCCGGCTGGCCGTATAATCGTGGATCGTTTCCGACGCCACCCCAAGGGTGGCGTCTTCACTTCCAGAAGGTTCCGCCATGCATTCCCTCCCGCCCTGCCCCCAATGCCAGTCCACCCTCACCTATGAAGACGGCAGCGGCCAGTATGCCTGCCCAGAATGCGGGCACGAGTGGCCAGTAGCAGCGGTCGCTTCCGGGACCGAGGCGGTGCGGGTCTACCGCGATGCGTCGGGCAATATCTTGCAGGATGGCGATACCGTTACCGTCATCAAGGACCTCAAGCCCAAGGGCTCGGGCGGCGTGATCAAGCAGGGCACCAAGGTCAAGAATATCCGCCTGGTCGACAGCGACCATGACATCGACTGCAAGATCGAAGGCTTCGGCGCCATGAGCCTCAAGACGGAGTTTGTCAGGAAGGTCTGATCCAACTCAATACTGTTTCCGGGACTTGGCAAGTGCTGTAGCCCACCAAGAACCCCGGCTTCGTCGTCGACTCTAACCGAAATGCGTTGCGCGTTCATGACGCCATCCGGCATACGGAAGGACAGCGATGAAAACATTACCTATCCTGGCAGCAGTCGGTGCAGTGGCGCTGGCGGCCATTGCAGCCACCGCATTCGCCCTGGCTCCCCCGGCGCCGGGCACGCCCCAGGCAGCCGCGCCCGCCTTCGATCCGCTGCTTGCCGCCGGCGCCGTCTGCAGCCCGCCCCGTGCCGGCCGGCCGCCGCTGCTCGACCGCCTGGTGCTGGCGCAAGCTGAAACCGCCCCGTTCAAGCCGGGCCAGCAGTTGCCCGCCGCGGCCGCCAGCGCCACCCCGCCGCTGTACGCCAACCTGGGCGAGCTCCACGTGCCGGTCACTACCGCCAACCGGCGCGCCCAGGCATATTTTGACCAGGGCATGCGCCTGACCTTCTCCTTCAACCATGCCGAGGCCGCACGCGCCTTCCGCGCCGCGCAAGGGCTCGACCCGCACTGCGCCATGTGCCATTGGGGCGAAGCGCTGGTGCTGGGGCCGAACATCAACGCGCCGATGTTTCCCGAGGCCGCGGCGCCGGCAGCGGCGGCCGCAGCGAAGGCGGTGGCGCTGGCCGGCAAGGCAAGTCCGCCGGAACAGGCGCTCATCCGCGCCGTCGCGCGCCGCTACCAGGCCACTCCGCCGGCCGACCGCGCCCCGCTCGACCGCGCCTATGCCGACGCCATGATGGACGCCGCCCGCGCCTTCCCCAACAACGACACCATCCAGGTGCTGTACGCGGAATCGCTCATGGACCTGTCGCCCTGGGACTACTGGCAGGCAGGCGGCGCCGAGCCCAAGAACCGCACGGCCGACATGCTCGCCGCGCTCGAGCGGGTGCTGGAGCGCAATCCCAGCCATCCGGGCGCGGCCCACTACTACATCCATGCGGTGGAAGCGTCCACCCATCCGGAACGGGCGCTGCCCTCGGCCAGGCTGCTGGCGCGCCAGATCCCGGGCGCCGGCCACATCGTCCACATGCCCTCGCATATCTACTACCGGCTCGGCATGTACCGCGAGGCGCTGCAATCGAACCGCGACGCCATCGCCATCGACGAGCAATACTTTGGCGGCTCGCCCAGCGATCCGGTCTACAAGGGCGCCTACTACCCGCACAACATCCACTTCGTCATGGTGTCGGCCCTGATGGGGGGCGACGGCCGCACCGCGCTCGAGGCAGCAGGCAAGCTCGACCAATCAGTCCCGGCCGAGCTGCTCAAGGGTTTCCCCAGCCTGCAGCCGGTCAAGGCGGCGCCCTATTTCTCGCACGTTCAGTTCAGCTCACCAGACGTGCTGCTGCAGCTGCCCGACCCCGGCCCCGATTTCGTGCTGGTCAAGGCCATGTGGCATTACGCCCGCGCCGTCGGCCATGCGCGCAAGGGCATGCTGGCGGAAGCCGGACAAGAGGTCGCGGCACTCGACCGCATCGAGCGCACCGCCGATTTCAAGCCCATCGCCGACGCCGGCATCCCGGCGCGCGAGATCGTGCAGACCGCGCGCGCCGTGGCGCGCGGGCGCCTGGCCGATGCCCGCAACAAGCTGCCGGACGCCATCGCCGCTTACCGCGAAGCCATCGCCGTACAAGACAAGCTGCCCTACATGGAACCGCCCTACTGGTATTACCCGGTGCGCCAGTCGCTGGGCGCGGCGCTGCTGCGCACCGGCCAGCTCGATGCGGCCGAACAGGTCTTCCGCGATTCGCTCGCCCGCACGCCAAGCAATGGCTGGGCGCTGCGCGGCCTGATCGAGGTCTACCAGAAACGCGGCGATGCGCCCGCACTGGCGGCGGCGCAGAAGCGCTTCGAGACCACCTGGCTGGGAGAACGGGGCGGGCCTGCGCTGGCGCGGCTGTAGCGCCTTGTTACAGTCCGGCGCTTTGCAGGCGCCGGCACCGCTGCTATAGTGAAGCTTCCCCAGGCAGGTGCGTCGCCGCATTTGCCAGGCTTTGAAAACGCTGACCCAAGGTCGGCGTTTTTGCATTGGGGCCGGGTTTATCTCGTGTCAATCCAACTTGCCAACATGCTGACTTCGCACCCCAAGCCGCGCGTCCCCAAGACCGGCGCACTGTCGCTCCTGCTCTTGCTTGCCGCGGCATGGCCCGGCATGGCGGCCGCCGTGCCCTCGCCAGCCTACGGGGCGGAGCAGTTGAGCGCCCTGGTCAATGCCTATCGCGCCGCACCGGGCAGCTGCCACGGCCGCGCCGCCGCGCCAGCCGGCGCCCTCGCGCCCCACC
The DNA here is from genome assembly GCF_900112225.1 of Massilia yuzhufengensis. Lineage (GTDB taxonomy): Bacteria > Pseudomonadota > Gammaproteobacteria > Burkholderiales > Burkholderiaceae_D > Telluria > Telluria yuzhufengensis. The sequence continues at coordinate 4,367 of NZ_FOLD01000033.1, forward strand.
CGGCGCTGGCCCGCGTGCGCATCGGTCCGGCCACCTTCATCGAAACGGCGCTCGAGCGCGCCGGCTATGCGGCCGACCTGGCCGCGACGGTCAGCGTCAATGGCCCGCAAACGGCGATAGATGCCATCAAGGTGCTGCAGGAAAAACATTGCGACACCCTGCTCGACAGCCGGTTTTCGGCGGTCGGCAGCTACCGCAGCGGCGACGAATGGACGGTGCTGCTGGCCCGCCCGGCCCCAGCGCTGCCGTCCGATACCTTCCCGGACTGGAACGAAGCCGGCCAGGTCATCCTGGCCGGCGTGAACGCGGCGCGTGCCAGCGCGCGCAGCTGCGGGTCCCAGCAGTTCGCGCCGGCGCCGCCGGTGAGCTGGAACCCGCGGCTGGGCGAGGCGGCGCTGGCCCACAGCCGCGACATGGCCGCGCGCCGCTACTTCAGCCACAAGGCCAAGGATGGCAGCCAGCCCGCCGACCGGGCGGCGCGGGCCGGCTACGCCTGGCTCAGGGTGGGAGAAAACATTGCTTTCGGCCAGAGCTCGCCCGACGAAGCCGTCGCCGGCTGGCTCGACAGTCCGGGCCACTGCGCCAACATCATGAACCCCGGCTTTACCGAGATGGGCGCCGCCTATGGTGTGGCCGCAGAGAAACGCAGCGGGATCGTCTACTGGACCCAGGTGTTCGGCCGGCCCCGCTGAAGGATGAAACGGGCAGGCGCGCGTCCCGCCCCTGACCCGCAACAGCAGGCCGTGCATGCGGCCTGGCAACGCCGGTTCGGCTAGACTGGAGCGCCCAGCTCCCGTTCTCAGGCAACCATGCAACCCAAGCTCGGCCTCGTCTGCATCACCGTCTCGAAAGACGTCCGCTACCGCACCGTGACGCGCAAGCGGCTGCTGGAACACAGCCTGGACGCCCAGCGCAAGCTGCTGGAGGACCTGTACCGCGACAATATCCAGACCTTCGACAATGCCATGCGCTACTGCGAGGCCGAAGGCATCAGCCTGTACCGCATCCCGTCCTCGATCTTCCCGTTCGCCGATGAAGACATCGGGCGTGAGGTACTGGCGCCGTTTGCCACGACGCTGGCCCGTTCCGGCCGGCGCGCCACCGAGCGCGGCATCCGGCTGGTGATGCACCCCGACCAGTTCGTGGTGCTCAGTTCGGATTCGGAAGGGGTGGTGGCCAACAGCATCAAGATCCTGCAGATGCACGCCGACATCATGGACCTGCTGGAGCAGCCGCGCTCTTCGTGGGCCCTGCTGGAAGTCCACGGCGGCAAGGGCGACCGCGCCGACGCGCTGGTGGAACGCATCGCCACCCTGCCCGACGCCATCCGCTGCCGCCTGGGGCTGGAGAACGACGAATATGCCTATGGGGCCGAAGAAATCCACGCGATCTGCATGCGCGCCGGCGTACCCATGGTGTTCGACGCCCACCACCACATCGTGCACGACAAGCTGTCGAGCTACGAGGACCCGAGCGTCAGCGCCATGCTGCTCAAAGCGCGCGACACCTGGGCCGACCCGGCGCACCAGCTGGTCCACATCTCGAACGGCCGCGAAGGCTTCAACGACCGCCAGCATTCCGACCTGATCGGTACGATGCCGTCCAGCTACCTGTCCGCGCCGTACATCGAGATCGAAGCCAAGCACAAGGAAGAAGCGATCCGCGGCCTGCGCGCGTGGTCGCTGTCGGGGCCAGCCTGCTAAAGCCAGGGTGTTCGACTCCGCCGAACGCGCGTCCAGCCAGCCCCGCTATCCTCAGGTATTGCGCGACTGCGCCTGCGACACATTGCTGCCCGGCGGGACGCTCTGGGTGAGCCACACATTGCCGCCGATGGTGGAGCCGGCGCCCACGGTGATCCGGCCCAGCACCGTGGCGCCGGCGTAGATGACCACGTCGTCCTCGACGATCGGGTGGCGCGGCGCGCCTTTCACCAGCGCGCCGCTGGGGTCCACCGGGAAGCGCTTGGCGCCCAGGGTGACAGCCTGGTACAGCCGCACGCGCTCGCCGATGATGGCGGTTTCGCCGATGACCACGCCGGTGCCGTGGTCGATGAAGAAGCTGCCACCGATATGCGCGGCCGGGTGGATGTCGATGCCGGTGAGCGAATGCGCGATGTCGGCGGCCAGGCGCGCCAGGAAGGGCACGCCGAGGCGGTGCAGGCTGTGCGCCAGGCGGTGGTAGAGGATGGCGATGGTGCCGGGATAGCACAGCATGATCTCGGCCACCGAACTGGCGGCCGGGTCGCCGGCCATGGCGGCCTGCACGTCCGACACCAGCAAGCCGCGGATCGCCGGCAGGCTGGCCGCGAACTCGCGCGTGATGGCCTGGGCGGTCTCGGCCAGGGTGGCGTCGTCGGCTTCTTCCAGCAGCGGCGTGAAGCGCAAGGCCCGCTTCACCTGCCCCACCAGCCGGTCGAGGGTGACGTTGAGGGTGTCGCCGACAAAATAGTCGATGCTGTCGTCGTTCAGGTCGGGCCGCCCGTAATGCGTGGGGAACAGCGCCGCCGAGACGCCATTGATCACCTGGGTGAGCACCTCGCGCGACGGCAGCTCGCGCACGCGTCCCTGGTGGCGGATGTTGTGGGTCGACTCGCGCGAAGTGCGCAGCGCGTCGATGACGGGGCCCAGGTGCCATTGCACGGAGCCGGATGAGGTCGGGAAGTCGCTGTTCATGGGCCGAGCCTACCTGATTCGCCCGGGCGAGAGAACGATTCAGATCACACTTAGATATAAGTAAATCGTCGTAAAGCCTATCGCCATCGGTTTGATCGAGCAAGTAACACCTAGTCCGTTTTGCTTCACGTCAAATGTTAGCAGCAACGCCGACCGGGAAACTCGCCACGCACCTGGCCTGGCACGCATCCTGAATCCGGCCATTGCCGCCCCGGCGGTTCTGGCGCACCATAGCGTTAACCTTCCTTTCTGCCGAGCCCCGATGAACCTGCCTTCCCACCAGCTGTCGATGACCGTCCTGATGACCCCGGACACGGCCAACTTTTCCGGTAACGTGCACGGCGGCACCATCCTCAAGCTGCTCGACCAGGTCGCCTACGCCTGCGCCAGCCGCTACGCCGGCCGCTATGTGGTGACCATGAGCGTCGACCAGGTCACCTTCCGCCAGCCGATCCACGTCGGCGAACTGGTGACGTTCCTGGCGTCGGTCAACTACGCCGGCCGCAGCTCGATGGAAATCGGCATCAAGGTGGTAGCCGAGGACATCCGCACCCAGTCGGTGCGCCATGTGAACAGCTGCTTCTTCACGATGGTGGCGATCGACGACGAGCGCAAACCAGTCGCGGTGCCGGCCCTGCAGCCCGCCACCCCGGAAGAAGAACGCCGCTTCGAGCAAGCCAAGGGCCGCAAGGCCGCCCGGCTCGACCTCGAACGCCGTCACGCCGAACGCGCCGCTTCCCGTACCTAGCAAGCCGTGCGGCGGAGCCCGGCCGGGACGGTTACCATGCATGCTCGACCATTCCCCGGAACGCGCATGAAAACCGCCCTGCTTGCATCCTTGATCCTGCTGTCTGCACTCGACGCCCGCGCCGCCGACCCGGCGCCGGCCGGCACGAAACCGCTCGCCACCATCCCTTCGCTCGACGTCAAGCGCTACATGGGCACCTGGTACGAGATCGCGAAATTCCCGAATTCCTTCCAGAAGAAATGCTCCGGTTTCACCACCGCCACCTACAGCGCGCGCAGCGACGGCCGGGTGGACGTGGTCAACCGCTGCCGCCAGTCGGACGGCAGCACCGAGACCGCCAACGCCGTGGCGCGCCAGTTGGGCGGTGCCACGTCGCCCAAGCTGGAGGTGCGCTTCGCGCCAGCCATCCTGTCCTTCCTGCCAATCGTCTGGGGCGACTACTGGGTGATCGACCTCGACCCGGAATACCAGCTGGCCGCCGTCAGCGAACCAAAACGCGAGTACTTGTGGATCCTGTCGCGCACGCCCAAGGTCGATCCTGCCGTCTATGACGCGCTGCTGGGCCGGCTGCGGGCCCAGGGCCTGGACCTGAACCGGCTGGTGCCGACCAGGCAGGGCGAATAACCTCGACCGGGCGATTTCGCCGCAGCGCTACCGCCGCGCCAGCGGGTGTGCTAGAATGCGAGCCCTTGGCCTGGTAGCTCAGTTGGTAGAGCAGAGGATTGAAAATCCTTGTGTCGGTGGTTCGATTCCGCCCCGGGCCACCAAGAACATCGTTCACGCAACGCCCACTCATGCAGGTGGGCGTTGTTGTTTCCGGGGATGCGAAGTCCTCGTATCCGGTCCATTTCCGGACCGTCATCCCCCGCAAGAATTCATAACGAACGCAGTCCTTGTGCCCGCTGCGGTAGGCTTGCAGCATACGCACGCCCGTGCGATGGGGAGGATCGATCATGCATTACATTCGTTGCGGCGCCGGCAAGCCTTTGCTGCTGGTTCATGGCCTGGGCGGCCATTGGCAAAGCTGGAACCCAATCCTGGCCGATCTCGCGACGAGGCGCGAAGTCATCGCGGTGGACCTGCCCGGCTTTGGCCAGACGCCGAGGCTGGCCGGCGAAACCTCGATCCGCACCCTCGCGAATGAGACCGCGGCCTTCCTGCATGCCCATGGCTTGAGCGGCATCGATGCAGTGGGCAGTTCGATGGGTGCGCGGCTGGTGCTGGAGCTGGCGCGGCGCGGCGGGATCGTCGGCGGCGTGGTAGCGCTCAATCCAGGGGGTTTCTGGCAGGGCTGGGAGCGTCACGCGTTCTTCAGCTCGATCTACCTGTCGATCCGGCTGCTGCGGCTGCTGCGCCCGGTATTGCCGGCGGTCTGCGCCAACCCGCTTGGTCGCGCTTTGCTGCTGGCACAATTTTCCGCCCGGCCGACCAGGCTGGCGCCCGCCACCGTGAGCGATGAATTATGCAGCTATGTGGCCTCGCCGGCGTTCGATGAACTGCTGGCCCAGCTTGCCTACGGCGAGGAGCAACAAGGGGCGCCGCGCAACAGCATCGTGCATCCGCTCGTCATCGGCTGGGGACGGCGTGACCGGGTCTGCTTTCCGCGCCAGGCCAGGCGCGCGCTGGCCTTGTTCCCGGATGCCCAGCTGCACTGGTTCGATCGCTGTGGCCATTTTCCGCACTGGGATGCGCCGGCGGAGACCGCACGGCTGATTCTGAGCACACTTGCCGGTGGGCGCGCGAATGCTGCAGTCGGGCTCGCACACGAGGGCCATGCAGACCGTCCTGACCACTCCTCACGCCTGCAGCTGCCACAATTCACCGGCTGAGGGTCACAGCCTGATACATCAATGCCTCAGGCAGGCGCGGCGACGAACAGATTAACGTGGGAAGATGTGGTCTTTCGGCCCACCACGCATTCAAGCAAAGGGAATCAATGAACGCTCACACTGAAACCGCCATCCTGGCCGGCGGCTGCTTCTGGGGCATGGAACAATTGCTGCGGCGCATACCCGGCGTGCTTTCAACGCGCGTCGGCTACACCGGCGGCGATGTGCCCAACGCCACCTACCGCAACCATGGCACCCACGCGGAAGCGCTCGAACTGGTGTTCGATCCGGGCCAGGTCAGCTATCGCCAGATCCTCGAATTTTTCTTCCAGATCCACGATCCGAGCACGGCGAACCGCCAGGGCAACGATCGGGGGACGAGCTATCGCTCCGGTATCTATTATCTCGACGAAGCACAAAAGCGGATGGCCGAGCAGACCATCGCCGACGTCGACGCGTCCGGCCTCTGGCCCGGCAAGGCCGTCACCGAGATCGTCGCGGCGGGACCTTTCTGGGAGGCCGAGCCGGAACACCAGGATTATCTGGAACGCCATCCGAACGGGTATACCTGCCATTTCATCCGGCCGGGCTGGAAGCTGCCCGTGCGCCAGGGAGCGGCGTCGGCAGAGGATTGAAAATCCTTGTGTCGGTGGTTCGATTCCGCCCCGGGCCACCAAAGAACATCTTTGACGCACAACGCCAACCCATGCAGGTTGGCGTTCTTGTTTCGGCAGCATCCGATCGGCTGCCTGCAGCCACGTCACCTCGTTCTTTCTTTCCTGAATTCACGTCAATCAATTTACTCGCAGTGCTCGTGGGGCGGTACCGACCAGTGAATGTGTGCACCGCCGATTACAGTCAGGCCAGCGTCGCCCTGCGCCAGAAAGTTGGCCAGGCACGGTGCGGGCATACTCGCGCCCGTCGGACTCAGGTTCATGCTCTCAAGCAAATGTGCTATAAAGTACAGCACTATGGAACCTATCATCGGCGACCCGATTGCCAGTTTTACCGACTTGTTGCTTGACACGGTCTGCATGGTCGATGTGAGCGGACGATTCGTGTTTGTCAGCGCCGCCTGTGAAAACCTGTTCGGCTTTACCCAGCAGGAAATGATCGGCAAGCTCATGATTGACCTGGTCGCGCCAGTCGATCGCGAGCGCACGCTCGCTGCAGCGCGCAACATCATGAACGGCCTGTCGCATATCAATTTCGAAAACCGCTACGTGCGAAAGGACGGCGGCATCGTCCACATCATGTGGTCGGCGCGCTGGTCCGAGACCCACCAGCTGCGCGTGGCAGTCGCCCGCGATGTGACGGCGCTGAAACAGGCCCAGGCGATGCAGGCGGCGCTTTACGCCATCTCCGAAGCCGCCCATGCCAGCGAGGACCTGGTCGACCTGTTCGAGCGCAGCCACGCCATTATCGGTGAACTGCTGCCGGCGGCGTGTTTCGGCGTCGCCCTGTTCGACGCCAGTGGCCAGCAGCTGGACTTTGCCTACCTTGTGGAGCGGGACGTTCCGTCCAACGCTGCGATCATGCGGCTGCTGTGCGACGAAGTGTTACTGCGTCGTGCGGCGCTGCTGCTGGAGCCTGGCACTGCCGAAGTGCTTTCAGCGCCATTGCGGGCGGCGGCAAACGACATGGCCGGCAGCGCGCTGGCGGTCCCCCTCGCCACTCCCCAAGGCATCGTCGGCGTCATTGCACTGCGCACCGGCGCCGCGGGCACCCACTATACGGCCGCTGACCGCGACCTGCTGCTGTTCGTGGCGGACCAGCTCGCGGCCACGATCGAACGCAAGCAGTTGCATGCGCAAATGCGCTTCATGGCCATGCATGACGAACTGACCCGCCTGCCCAACCGGCGCCTGTTCGATGACCGGCTCGACACCGCCCTGGCGCGCGCCCATCGCCAGCACGAAGGGCTGTCCCTGCTGTTCATCGACCTGGACCGGTTCAAACACGTCAACGACCAGTACGGCCACGCCTGTGGCGACATACTGCTGCAGCAGGTCGCGCGCCGCATCGCGTCCTGCCTGCGCGACACCGACACGTTGGCGCGCATGGGTGGCGACGAGTTCGTCGTCCTGCTGGAAAATATCAGCCCGCCGTCGGATGCGGCGCTCGTCATGGAAAAGATCCACCAGGCGCTGGCGGCGCCGGTCGAGCTGGGCGAAGGCCGTCAGTTGCAGATCTCCGTCAGCGTCGGCATGGCGCACTACCCGGAGCATGGCGACAGCCGGCAGCAGCTTGTCTCGCATGCGGACAAGGCGATGTATGCCGCCAAAACCATTGGTGCGTTGGGCGAGCCGGCGGCTTGAACATCCTTGTTGCGGTGTGTCCGGAGCTCGCCGTTCTCGTGCCCGCTCCATGTGCGGCACGCGGCACGCGCGGCGCCGAATTGCTGCGGCGTATGCCCGGCGTGCTGTCGACGCGCGTCGGCTACTCTGGCGGCGACGTGCCCAACGCCACCTACCGCAACCATGGCACCCACGCCGAAGCGCTCGAACTGGTGTTCGATCCGAGTCGGATCAGCTATCGCCAGATCCTCGAATTCTTCTTCCAGATCCACGATCCGACCACGGCTGACCGTCAGGGCAATGATCGTGGGACGAGCTATCGCTCCGCCATCTACTACCTCGACGACGCACAAAAGCGCATGGCCGAGCAGACCATCGCCGACGTCGATGCGTCCGGCCTCTGGCCTGGCAAGGCCGTCACCGAGATCGCCGTCGCAGGGCCGTTCTGGGAGGCCGAGCCAGAACACCAGGACTATCTGGAACGCAATCTGAACGGCTATACCTGTCGCTTCATCCGCCCGGGCTGGAAGCTGCCCGCCCACCAGGGATCGGCCTAAGCCCGACCGGGCGGGGGGCTCGTGCCCCTGTCCCGAATTGCATCAAGATGGGGCTGGCGCGCCCCTGTTGAATACCTGGCTGAAAGACGGCATCAACCGCTGCGACCAGGCCAGCCCGGATTTCAGCCTGGCCGCCTTGCGCGCCCCCAATCCAGGCGCCAACTGCCGCGATACCTACGACTGGTAGTACGACATGGGCGGTCCGGCCTCGGGCCTGAACGGCCGGCCCTGATCCGGCGCGGCCGGCCTAGATCGTGCCTTCCCTGCCGCCGGTCTTGCCGGGAATGACGACGCTGTCGAGGTCGTTATTCTCGTGCTCGAACAAGGCAGGCGAGGTCTGGAAGGCGAGCTTCTTGCGCTGGCATCCCCTCTGCTTGCACTGCTCGCCGTTCCTCAACTCCATATAGGCGGGGCAATTCTTGAAATCATGATCAACGCAGGGCATGGTGCCTCCCGAGATGTCGATAGCTTACGAGCCTGTTTCAATTCTCAGATTACACCACGCGCCCTGGGTTTGCCGGAAATAGTGCAGCCAGGGGCGAGGCGCAGCGTCGTGTCGCGGGCGCCGTCGCGCTACCATGGAGGGACGGGCGTCCCCTTCCAACAGGAGTTGCTGCATGCCGGCTGCGCGCATCCTTACCTTGACCCTGCTGGCCCTGCTCGCATTCGCCGGCAACTCCCTGTTGTGCCGGGCGGCGCTGTCCCGCACGCACATCGATGCCGCCAGTTTCACCACGCTGCGCCTGCTCTCCGGCGCGCTCGTGCTGTGGCTTCTGGTGAGGCTGCGCGCGGGCAAAAGCGTGGGCAAGGGCAGCTGGCTGTCCGCACTGGCCCTGTTCGGCTACGCCGCCGCTTTCTCGTTTTCCTACCTTCAGCTTCCCGCTGCGGCGGGCGCGCTGATCCTGTTCGGCGCGGTCCAGACCGCGATGATCGGCTACGGCCTCTGGTCGGGCGAGCGCCTGCGGGTCGCCCAGCTGTCGGGCCTCCTGCTGGCCTGCGCCGGCCTGCTCGGTCTGCTGTTGCCTGGCCTGTCCGCGCCCCCACTGGCGAGCGCCTTGCTGATGCTGGGGGCCGGGATGGCCTGGGGCGTGTACTCGGTGCGCGGCCGGGGCGCCGGTGACGCCCTCAAGGTCACTGCAGGCAATTTCCTGCGCGCCGTGCCAATGGCGCTGGTGCTCAGCGTGCTGCTTTGGCGCGGCGCCTCGTTCGACCCGGCCGGGAGCGGCTACGCCGTCCTGTCCGGCGCGCTCACCTCCGGCGTCGGTTATGCCATCTGGTACACCGCCCTGCCCTTCCTGAAGTCGACCACGGCGGCGACCGTGCAGCTGAGCGTTCCGGTGATCGCGGCGCTGGGCGGCGTCGCCTTGCTGGGCGAGCCCGTCACCCTGCGCCTGGTCCTGGCGTCGATCGCCATCCTTGGCGGCATCGCCCTGGTGGTCCTGGCCGGCAAGCCTGGCCCGGGGCCCGGTCGGCGTTGAGCTTGCGTCGTCAAGCATCCCTCCTATCATGAAGCTAGGCTGCGAAAACCAACCGTCTGGGAGATCTGCGATGAATACGCTAGCGAATGGACAGTTCAAGGACCTGCAGGAGCGCGTGCGAGGGGAAGTGCTGCAAGCCGGCGCTGCCGGGTATGACGAGGCGCGGGCGGTCTGGAATGCGATGATCGACCGCCGCCCTGCCCTCATCGTGCGCTGCGCCGGCACGGCGGACGTACGCGCCGCGCTCGGCTACGCGCGCGACCATCAGCTGCCCCTTGCGGTGCGCGGCGGCGGCCACAATATCGCCGGCAGCGCCCTGTGCGACGATGGCCTGGTGATCGATTTGTCCGGCATGAAGTCGGTCCAGGTCGATTCGCGGCAGCGCCGCGCCTGGGTCGAAGGCGGGGCGACGCTGCGCGACTTCGACCACGAAGCCCAGTCCTGGGGGCTGGCAACGCCGCTGGGCATCAATTCCACCACCGGCGTGGCCGGGCTGGCGCTGGGCGGGGGGTTCGGCTGGCTCAGCCGCACGCTGGGCCTGGCGGCGGACAATCTGCTGTCGGCCGACATCGTCACGGCCGACGCCCAGCGCCTGCACGTGAGCGCCGCCGACCAGCCCGACCTGTTCTGGGCCATCCGCGGCGGCGGCGGCAATTTTGGCGTGATCACGCGCTTCGAATTCCAGCTGCACCCGGTCGGCCCCGAGATCACGGCCGGGCTGCTCGTGTTCCCGTCCAGCCAGGCCAAATCGGTCCTGATGCAATACCGCGACGCGGTCCAGTCCATGCCCGCCGACCTGACGGTCTGGGCGGTGCTGCGCAAGGCGCCGCCGCTGCCCTTCCTGGCGCCCGAGGTGCATGGCCAGGACGTGCTGATCCTGCCGGTGTTCTCGCCGTCGCCGGGCGCGGCCACGGACGCCGCCATCGAACGCATCGGCCAGTTCGGCCAGCTGCTGGGCATGCACGTCGGCCCCACGCCTTACACGGCCTGGCAGCAGGCCTTCGATCCGCTGCTCACGCCGGGTGCGCGCAACTACTGGAAATCCCATAATTTCTCCCAGCTGGGCGACCAGGCCATCGACGTCGTGCTGGACTATGCCAGCAGGCTGCCCACGACGCAGTGCGAGATCTTCCTTGGCCTGTTGGGCGCACAGGCGAGCGTGCCGGCGCCGGACGCCACCGCCTATCCGCACCGCGACGCGCTGTATGTGATGAACGTGCACACACGCTGGGACGATCCTGCCGACGACGAACGCTGCATTGCGTGGGCGCGCGATTTCTTCCGCGCCGCCGCGCCCTATGCCAGCGGGGGTGTGTACGTGAATTTCATGCCCCAGGACGAGGCCGAGCGCACGCCGGACGCCTACGGCGCCAATTACCAGCGCCTGGCGCAGATCAAGAGGAAATTTGACCCGGACAACCTGTTCCGCACCAACCAGAACATTCGTCCGGAAGCTGCTTAATTGCCGCCCTGGGCCTGCGCCATTTCCAGCGCAGGCAGGGTCACCGTCAGGAAGGGCGACACCTGCCAGACCAGGCCGGCGGCGTGCAGGCGCACCGCCTGCTGGATGAGGAGCGGGCGCTGGGCGAGCGCGTCTTCCGGCACCAGATCCACCGCGCCACGGCCAGCCAGGCGAACTTCAGCACCAGTCCGGCACCGGTCGTATAATCTCATTCCCCGAAAAATACGCCTTGTATGAAGATCCTCGAGTACGTCGACTTTACACCGCCACGCAACAAAAGCCAGTACGCCAGGGTACGCGAAGCGATCGAGCGCGACGACTTCCGCGCGGCCGACGTCAAGAAATTATCCAATCTTACGCAGGGGAAATTTTACCGCGCAAAGCTTGACTACGCCGACCGCCTGCTGTTCTCGATCGTACGCTTCAATGGAGAGGCGTATGCGCTCATGCTGGAGGTGATCGAGCAGCACGCCTATGACAAGTCACGTTTCCTGCGGGGCGCCAGCATCGACGATGCAAGAATCCCCGAAGCCGATCCGGCCGAAGCAATCCAGGACGCCGAGCCGGTGGGCTACCTGAACCCGAACCGGCCCCAGGTGCACTGGCTCGACAAGGTCATCTCCTTCGATGACGCGCAGCAGGAGATCTACCTGCAACCCACGCCACTGATCATCGTCGGCAGCGCGGGCAGCGGCAAGACCGCGCTGACGCTCGAGAAAATGAAACAGGCGCAAGGCGACATCCTGTACGTGACGCTGTCGGCCTACCTGGCCCAGTCGGCGCGCGACCTGTATTACGCGCACGGCTTCGATCGCGAAGGACAGGAAACGAGCTTCCTGTCCTTCCGCGAGTTCCTCGAGTCGATACGCGTACCGCATGGCCGCGAGGCAACCTGGCGCGACTTCTCCGCCTGGTTTTCCCGCATGCGGCAGCAATTCAAGGGCGTCGACGCCCACCAGGCATTCGAGGAAATCCGCGGGGTGATCACCGCCGACGCCGCCGGCGTACTGACCCGCGAGCAATACGCGGCACTCGGCGCACGACAATCGATCTTCCCGCCCGTTGAGCGCGCTGCCTTGTACGAGCTGTTCGAAAAATACCGGACCTGGCTGCAGGAAGCAGGGCTATTCGACCTGAACCTGGTGGCGCACGGCTGGCAGCGGCAGGTGCAGCCGCGTTACGATTTCGTGGTGATCGACGAGGTCCAGGATCTGACCCCGGTGCAACTGGCGCTGGTGCTGCGCATGCTGAGGAAGCCGGGGCAGTTTCTGCTGTGCGGCGACTCGAACCAGATCGTCCATCCGAATTTCTTTTCCTGGAGCAAAGTTAAAACCCTGTTCTGGCACGACCCTGAACTGGCCGAACGCCAGCTGCTGCACATCCTGCAGGCCAATTTCAGGAACGGCAAGGAAGTCACACGAATCGCCAACACACTGCTGAAGGTCAAGCACCGGCGCTTCGGCTCGATTGATCGCGAGAGCAATTTCCTGGTCAATGCCGTCAACCAGGATGCCGGCGCCGTCAGCCTGCTGGCGGACAGCGAAGCCGTGCGGCGCGAGCTGAACGCGCAGACGCGCCGCTCGACCCGCTTCGCGGTCCTGGTGCTGCGCGATGACGACAAGGCCGAGGCGAGGAAACACTTCGACACGCCGCTGATCTTTTCGGTGCATGAAGCCAAGGGTCTCGAGTACGACAGCATCGTGCTGTACCGTTTCGTTTCCGGCAATCGCGCCCAGTTCGCCGCGATCGCGGACGGTGTCGACGCGTCCGACCTCGCCGGCGACGCCCTGCAATACGCACGCGCCAGGGACAAGAACGACAAGTCGCTCGAAATCTACAAGTTCTATGTCAACGCGCTGTACGTGGCATTGACGCGGGCCATCCGCAGCGTCTACCTGGTGGAATCGGACAGCGGCCACCCACTGCTGCGCCTGCTCGACATCGCTCAGCTGGGCGCCGCGGCAAACGTGACGGCGCAGGCGTCGAGCCTGGAAGACTGGCAAAAGGAAGCGCGCAAGCTGGCCCTGCAGGGCAAACAGGAACAGGCCGATGCGATCGAGCGCATGATCCTCAAGACCACGCCCGTTCCCTGGCCCGTAGTGGACGAGCCCAGGCTGCGCGAGACACTGGCCAAGGTGTTCCGCGAGCAGGCGCCGGGAAGCAAGGCCAAGAACCAGCTCTACGATTACGCGACCTGCTTCAACGAACCGATCCTCGCCTACTTCCTCGCGATGGATGCCGGCTTCGACCAGGCACGCGGCTTCCCGGCGCACGAGGTCGTGTTCGGCCGCCGTCATTACCTGTCCTATTTCGCGCGCAACTTCAAGGACATCTTGAAACTGTGCGACAAGCATGGCGTGGAGCACCGCACGCCGATGAACCAGACACCCCTGATGGCCGCCGCGGCAGCCGGCAATCTCCCCCTGGTCGAGGCCTTGCTCGAACGCGGCGCCGATACATCCGCCGTCGACCACCTGGGCCGCAACGCGCTGCACTGGGCGCTGGCGACCGCGCTGCGCGACGACGTATATGCCAAGGGGCCATTCGGCGCGGTCTACCAGCTGGTGGCGCCGGCCTGTATCGACCTCATGGCCGGCGAGCGACTGGTGCGCATCGATGCACGCCAGTCCGAATACCTGATGCTGCAGACCATGTGGGTCCTGTTCAAATCATGTTTCGGCAGCGCCAACTCGAGCGATCGCGGCGGTTTCGACGCCGCCACCCTGCTGGGCGCGTATGCCAGAATTCCAGCCTCGGTCATGGCACCGGAACGCGCGAAACGGGCCTTCATTTCGGGCGTACTGGCGCGCAACGAGGTAGACCGCGATTACGCCTACAACCGCTGCCTGTTCCAACGCGTGAAGACGGGCCTGTACCAGCTCAATCCGGCACTGTCGCTGCGCCGGCGCGGACCCGGCGGCGACGATGAATGGGTGCCGGTGTACTCGGTCCTCAACCTTGCGCTCGTCAAGGAACTTGCCGATCCCTATCATGACCAGCATATCGATGGCCTGCTCGCGCTGGCCGGACTGCCACCCACGGGCGAGCCGAGCATCCGGCGCAGCGGGCGGCGCTGAGCCCGTCCTGGCCCGGTCAGCCGGGAATGTGGAAACTAGAACCAGAAGGCATCGTCGTAGCGCTGCGCCGGGGCTCGCCAGGCCTTCAGCCATGCCTTGAGCAGCCCTGCGTCCTGGAATGCCTCCAGCTCGGCTGCGGCAGCCTTGATCTTGCCCCGCATCTCGGCGATATCGACGTGCAGGCGGCGCGACAGTGCCTGCGGCGTAGGACGTGCCGGCAGCATGCCGCCTGATTGCATGAATGCCGCATCCTCAAAGATCGCGATCTGCTGCTCCAGTTCGCGCAACTGGCCCTCCAGGACCTTGCTGTACTGGCTCACCCGCTCTTGACTCAGGCCGTTCAAATCGCTTTGGTCGATCTGCCGGATCTCGAGCTGCATTTCCAGCAGGGCCAGCAGGTCATCTGCCTTGTAGGCTACCGTCACCCTCTGCATTAACGCGGTCTTGCGCGCGCGTTCGGCGGCGTCGGGCTCGCGGTCCGGATGCAGTGCGCTGGCGAGCTTGCGGAAGATATCGCGCACGGCGTTCCTCAGCTTGGCCGCCTCGGCCGCCTGGCGCTGCGAGCGTGCCAGCGCAGCCGCCGCCTTGCGGCGCGTGCCGCGTCCGGCCGAAGGTTGTTCACCGGTATTTTCATCGTCATCGTCGCCGGCTTCGCTGCCGGGCCCAGCGAAGATGCCTTCCGCTGAGCCCATGCCGCGAAACTCCTCGGCATCCACACCGAACACATTCGCCATCATGTCCATGAATTCCGCACCTTCGAACGGCGGATCGCCATCGTCGCCGCCATGAACCCGGAAGATCGCCTTGAGTTCAGGATCGTCACGGCCATCGGCCAATTCGCTTGCAATCGAACAGATCAATTTGGACAGTTTGGCCCGCTCACGCTTGGCCTTGATCTCATCACGGTACATCCGGTCCAGCAACAACACCATGTCGCGCCGACGCGTCGCATAGGCCTGTACGAGCGGCTGGAGTTCGCGTTCGGCCAGGCTCATGATGGATGGCATCGATTCCTGCCAGGCAGCCAGCCGCAAGCGTGCGCTTTCGATCCGCGTGACCAGGGTGTTGAATTGCTTGCGGACACGCGAGCCTGCATTCCTGGTGGAGGACACGGCGATACAAATGGAAGTTGGAGCGCTCAACATCATCGGAAAGTGGAAAGAACCAGGCGAGTTGGGGGCGGAACGTCCAGACACAGGCCAGGATTGTCCGCAGTAACGGTGACGAATTATAGCGATACGGACTTTCCGCTGCGCCTAGTTGCCGCCCTGGGCCTGCGCCATTTCCAGCGCAGGCAGGGTCACCGTCAGGAAGGACGACACCTGCCCGACCAGGTCGGCGGCCTGCTGGCGCACCTGCCCCATCTGCAGGATCGACAGCTCGGCCTGGCGCACCGCCTGCTGGATCAGGGTGCGGCGCTGCGTGAGCGCGTCTTCCAGCACCGCATCGACCGCGCCGCCGGCCAGTTTCGCCACCACCGCCAGCGCCGCCCCGTGCAGGGCCAGGTTGTTGGCGGACGCTTCCAGGTTGCTGCTGGCGACTTCGCTGTCGGCGATGAGCTGCAGCAGTTGCTCGCGTGAAGACAGCAAGGCAGGCTTGTACTGCGCCGGCGTCATCGGGCGGCGGAACAGCTTGCCGAACACGCTGGGCGTGGCGCGGGTGCTTTCCAGCGCCGCTTCCAGCTGCGCCGGAACGGCCAGCTGCGCGAATTTCAGCACCAGCTCGGTGATGGGCTGGAGCAGCGCGGCCTGCTCCATCAGCGGCCCTTCGGCCCACTCCGTGACCAGCTTCATGCGCACCGGCAGCAGGCGCCGGAACAGTGCGGCCATGCGCTGTTCCGCGTGCTCGACCAGTTTCGGATGATCAGCCCGGGCCAGCGCCAGCGCGTCGCGCACCGCCGGATGGTCTTCGCTGTCGAACAGCACTCGGGCCGCGGGCTTCGGCGGGTCCACCGGCACGGGCAGCGCGGGAAGGTCGTCGAAGGACAGCGCCGTGGGCGTGCTGGTGGCGGCAGGTGGCGCCGGCTCCTCGCCAAAATCGAAGGCGCGCGGCGCGGCTGCGGGCTTGGCCGGCGCGGCGGGGGGCTCGGGCTCCGCGCCGAAATCGAAGGCCTTGGGCGTCTGGTGGGTCATCGGCGAGGTGGCGCCTGTGGGCAGGCGCGCGCGGCCGTCCTCAGACGGTGCCGCCGAGCTTGCGGATGAAGGTCGCCAGGTTCAGCTTGAAGCCGGCGCCGACGGCCTGGAAGCGCCACTCGCCATCCTTGCGGTACAGCGAGCCGAACTGCAGCGCGGTCTTGTCCGAATAGTCTTCGTCGAGGTCGTATTCGGCGATCACGTCGCCGGTCTCGTCGTTGTACACCTTGACGTAGGCATCGGTCACGCGGCCGAAGGTCTGCTTGCGCACTTCGGCGTCGTGGATGGTGACCACGATCGGCAGTTCCATCACGGCCGGGTCGACCCGGGCCAGGTCGACGGTAATCACTTCGTCGTCGCCATCCTTGTCGCCGGTGCGGTTGTCGCCCGAGTGCACCACGGCGCCGTCCGGCGAAGTGGTCTGGTTGTAGTAGACGAAGTGGGCGTTGCTGATCATGACCGGGTGGTCGCTCTCGTCTTTCCTGCACAGGAAGACCGACGAGTCGAGGTCGAAGGCCTGGCCTTCGGCCGCGTTGACCTTCCAGCCGAGGCCGATGCGCACCCGCTTCAGGCCCGGGGCGGACTTTTCCAGGTTGATGCGATGGCCGGTTGAGAGCGTCGTCGACATGGGATTCCTTTATCGTAAAAATGGGTGGTTTGCGTGCTTACGCGGCGCCCGGCGAGAAGCGCTCGATGAGATCGCGCTCCAGTTGCTGCAGCTTCGGCAGCTCGTCGCGGCGGCGCTGCTGGCCTTCGTTCGAGATCTGCTCGAGCTTGTCGAAGGCCGTCACCAGTTGGGTTTGCACGTGCTGGGCGGTTTCCAGGCTGACCAGCGAACGCTGCTTGGCGCGCGCCACGGTCTCGGTATTTTCCAGCAGCATGTCGGCCTGGGCGCGGAAGGCCGCGTCGGTGGCGTCGTAGGCGGCGTTGGCCACCGCCGCGCTCTGCTTGGCTTCCAGCTGCAGCAGGTAGAGCGAGAACACATTGCGCCAGGCCGGGATCGACACGTTCACGATGTCGGTGAAGGTGTCGGTGAGCGCGCGCGCGTTGTCCTGCGAGAGGCGGATCTGGGGCACCATTTGCGTGGCCATCAGCATGGCGCGGCGCAGGTCGTCGATGCGCTTTTCCAGGCGCTCGAGGCGGCGCTTGAGTTCGGTGGCCTGCTGGGCCTCGAAGGCGTTGGCCGGCGCGGCCTGCTGGGCTACCGCCAGCCGCAGCTGCTCGGCCCACGCTTCACCCTTCTTCACGTCGGCGTCCAGGCCCTGGTAGTACATTTCCAGGCCCTTGTACATCTCGTCGAAATCCCCGATGCGGCCGCGGTGCACGTTGGCGTGGCGCGTCATCTCCCCCACCAGCGTATCCATGCGCGATTCCACCACCTGGTACTGCGACAGCATCTTTTCCTTCACCGAGCCGAACATGCCGGTCACGCGCGACAGCAGGCCGCCGGAGCGCAGCTTGGCCGGGTCCAGGCCCTTGGAGGTGGCGATCAGTTCGTTCAGCTGGGTGCCGAACACGTCCGCATCCGAGGCGCGCACCGTCCCCAGCAGCTTGGCCGAGACCTTGGCCACGCCCGCCCCGGTATTGCCGCCCAGGCCTTCGATAGCCTTGTCGTCGATGCCGGAGATGTCGACCCGCACCACCGGCGCCGGGCTCGCCTCCTGGCGCAGCGCGGGCAGCGCGTCCGGCATGGCGACAGGATTGATCAGCGGCGGCAAGGATGGCGCGGTGGAGACCGGCGCAGAGGATGCTGCGTTCGCTTCTTCATCGGAGGAGAACAGCGGTTTCATAACAATCCTTCAGGTTGGAAGTGACAACATGACTAGCTTACCACCGGACAATCCCGCTCGGCGAGCCCTCGCCGCTGCCGCTGGCGCACAAGCGCCGCGACTACGCGGCATGCATATCCATGCGCGCCATCGGTGTCCGTTCAGTATAACCAGGCCGCGCGCCGCCGTGCCGGGCAAGCCGGAAATCTGTGGGGCAAGCTCAGTGGGCCAGGCGCACTTCGATGCGTTCGATGACCTGCTGCACCTCGTCCGGCGCCACCGGCGGGCTGAAGAAATAACCCTGCCCGACGTGGCAGCCCTGGGCCAGCAGCCAGTTCATCTGTTCCCTGGTTTCCACGCCTTCGGCCACCACCGTCATCTTCAGGGCGATGCCCATGGCGACGATCGCCTGCGTCAGTTTTTCGGCGTGTGGGTCCTGCAGCATGCAGTGGGTGAAGGACTGGTCGATCTTGAGGCATTGCGGCGGCAGCTGGCGCAGGTAGCTCCATCGACGCTTCGACGTCGGCCAGCACGCGCAGTTTGTTGCTCAGGTAGAGGGTGCGCGCCTGGCTGGGGATATCGGTGGCGGGAAAGCGCAGCCCCAGGAATTTTTGCGGGTAGCTGCTGGACGTGTGCTCGGCCACGACTTCGCCGCAGCCATCGGCCACGAAACGGTAGAGCATCACGCGGTCGAAGGCGCTCACTTCCGGGATCATCTTCACGCACACGCGAAAGAATGCATCGAGCCCCTCGGCGCGGCGCAGGCGGGCGATGATGTCGGCGAAATCGGCGAAGACCTGGTGCTGCCGGCGCGCTTCGTCCGGGCAGGCGTTGATGGGCAGCCATTTGATTGCCGCCACTGAGCCGCAGCGGTGGCCCAGGCATTCCCATTCCAGCGCGGCGGGCTGGGCCGGCACGGCGCAGGTCCTGGGCGCAGGCTTTTCCAGCTCTGCTGGAATGGTGTCGTCGTGCACACCCGGGCTCATGCTCTTCGATCTCGGTTAACAACGAAGCGTGAGACAGGCGGCAGGGCCGTTGGTTCCGGCCCGCCGCCCCAGCGCAGGGCTGGGTTACTTGCGTTCGGCGCCCGACTTGTCGCGCGCGGCGCGGAACTCCGAATCGACCGACCAGTTCGGCCACATGGTCGAGTTGGCCAGGTCGGAGCCCACCGCATACAGGATGCCGAGGTCGCGCGCCATGCCGGTGAAGGTCCAGGCCGGGTCGAATTCATCGGCCGGCTGGTGGTAGGCCTTCTCGGTGTATTCCTCTTCGGAGGCCTTGCCGGCCTTGACGCCGCCGTCGATCCAGTCGCTGCCGGAGCCGAAGGAAATCGCCGGCACGCCCCGTTTCGCGAACGGGAAGTGGTCGGAGCGGAAGAAGTAGCCCGCTTCCGGTTTCGGGTCCGGCGAATACGCGACATTCGCCGCCTTGAACTTGGCGACCAGCTGGTCCAGCAAGCCCAGCTTGGCGCTGCCCGAGATGTTGAAGTCGCGCGCCGGCCCGCGCGGGCTGAGCGCATCCACGTTGATCAGGCCGACCGTCGATCCCAGCGGGTAGAGCGGGTTCGACGCGTAGTATTCCGAACCGAGCAGGCCCTTCTCTTCGGCCGTCACGGCCAGGAACACGACACTGCGCTGCGGCGCCGGCGCCTTGCCGTAGGCACGGGCCAGTTCCAGCATGGCGGCCAGGCCGGTGGCGTTGTCGACCGCGCCGTTGTAGATCTTGTCGCCCTTGGCGTCGGGCTGGCCCACGCCCAGGTGGTCCCAGTGGCCGCTGTACATCACGACCTGTTTCGGGAACTTGCTGCCTTCGCGGATCGCCACCACGTTCTTCGACTTGATCACCTGGGCGTCCACCGCGTAGTTGGCCGACAGGGTCACGCCCTTCAGTTCCACCGGCTTGAACGTGCGTGCCTGCGCCTGTTTTTTGAGCGCTTCGAAATCGAGCCCCGCGGAGGTGAACATGCCGGCGGCCAGGTCGCGCTGGATCCAGGCTTCCATCGGCGCGTGCGCCTTGCGCGGCTCCTTGCGCACGATGTCGTACATCACGTTGGTGTTCGAATTCTTGACCGTCGGCCAGCCATAGGAGGCCGGCGCGGTCTCGTGCACGATGATGGTGCCCAGCGCGCCGCGGCGCGCCATTTCCTCGTACTTGTAGGTCCAGCGGCCGTAGAAGGTCATGGCCTTGCCGCCGAAGTCGCCCTTGCCGGTTTCGAAGTCCGGGTCGTTGATCAGGACCACGGCCAGCTTGCCCTTCAGGTCGATGCCCTTGAAGTCGTCCCACTTGCGCTCGGGCGCGGTGACGCCGTAGCCAACAAACACCAGCGGCGCGTTCTTGAAGTCGACAAGTTTGGCGCCGCTCATCGAGGCGCGCACGGCCAGGTCGTCGCCCTGCTTCAGTTCGCGGCTGGCCTTGCCTTCGGTGAGGGTCAGCTTGACCGGGCCCTTGATCTCGAAACGGCCGAGCGGCACGTCCTGGGTCCAGCTGCGCTTGCCGGCCGACAGGTCGCCGCCCGGGGCCAGGCCGGCGGCCTTGAATTGTTCGACCAGGTAGTTGACGGTCTTGGTTTCGCCGGCGGTGTTCGGGCCGCGGCCTTCGAACGCGTCGGACGACAAGACCTTGACATCCTGGGACAAGCGTTTCGGGTCAAAACCGGGTGCGTCGGCGGCGTGCGCGGAAACGGCGGCCAGGCCCAGGAGTACGAGCGTCGTGTTTTTCAATGCGGATCTCCATTGTGTGAAAACTGCAAGACGGCCACATTATCATAGGTGGCCCCTAGCAGGAATCAGGATCCGGTGCGTCCGCCATCGACGCGCCGCAGCACGAACCGGGCGCGCGGCTTGGCATGGCGCTCGAGCAGGTAGCTCAGCACCGTGCCATCCTCGCTCAGGCTCACGGTCCAGACATTGGTCTCGGCGCCCGGCACCATCTTCGCGGTCGCCGCATCGGCCAGGAAGGATTGCGAGCGCGCCGTCCCGCCCTCCCCTGCCAGGCCGCCGTACATGGTGACCGCATCGGGCGTGCCGTCCGGGTGGCGGTGGTCGTGGCGCAGTTCCAGCCCGGCCGCCGGGCGCGTAAAAATCCAGGTGCGCGAACGGTCTTCGCCCACCTGCACCGGCATGCGGATGCCGTCCGCCGTGCAATCGACGCGGGTCGAGATGGTCTTGCCGGCGAACTCGCTGTTGGGGTCGATGGCATAGGCCAATCCGCCTTCGAAGCGCTGGCCGCACATACCCTGCAAGGTGGCCATGAACTGTGCGCGCGCATCAGGCGGCGGCGCGGTAGCGGCGCAGCCGGCGAACAGGGAAGCGGCGGCGAGGACGGCAAGGATGGATTTCATGGAGGCTGACCCGGCATGTTGAGGAAGCGCGAGGGTAGCACGCGGCCGGTGCGATAATGCCGGAAGCTAGCCCACCATCCAAGCTTGCGGAGAACAATAATGCCCCATATTGCCGGAATCGACCACGTCCAGGTCGCCATCCCACCCGGCGCCGACGAAGCAGCGCGCGCCTTCTACGGCGGCGTGCTGGGCATGGCCGAGATCCCGAAACCGGCGCCGCTTATTGCCTCGGGCGGCATGTGGTTCCAGGTCGGCGCAACCCAGCTGCACATCGGCAGCCAGCTCGACTTCAAGGCGGCCAAGAAAGCCCATCCCGCCTTCCTCGTCGATGGCTACGCCGGCTTTTGCGCGCAGCTCAGCGCGGGCGGCGTGACCGTGCGCGAAGAAGAGCCGGTGGCCGGCCGGCGCCGCGCCGGCATCGAAGACCCGTTCGGCAACCGCATCGAACTGATCGAAGCCGCGCGGGAATGAACCGGGCCTAGCGCTTCACACCTTCTTCAGCGCCTCGGCCTTGTGCGCCGCCTCGGCGCCGGTCTTGTCGCTGACCACCAGGTATTCCGGATGTTCGCACGAGGCGGCCACGTGGTGGCCCTTGATGTCGGTGGGCGCGGTCAGCTTCTTCTTGACGGTGCCGTGCACCGTGCCCTGGGACGACTGCCACTGCACCTTGTCGCCTGCCTTGAACGTTTCAGTCATGTCGGTTCTCCAGTGGTTCAGGCGGCCTTGCCCTGCCGCTGCAAGCCATCGGGCAGCGGCAGGCCTTCGGCCAGCGCCAGCCTTTCCATGGCCTGCTCCAGCACCACGCGCGCCCGGCCCGCGGCCAGCCCCAGTTCCTGGTGCAGGCGCGCGTCTTCCTTGTTGCGCGACGCGCATTGCGCGCTGTAGCGCTCGAAGCTGCCGACCATCAAGAGGATGTCCGACAGGTGGCGCGGGCATTCGCAGGAGAGGCGGTTGCCGGCGGCAGTGATGGTGGCCAGCGCTTCCTCGTCGAAGCGGCGCGGCGCCACCTGCTCGCCGGCCTGGTCGGGCGCGGGCAAGCCCTGCCCCGCCAGCGCCGAGCGGCACAGCAGCACCAGCTCGCCGATCTCGGCCGGCACGCGCGCCACCAGGCAGCCTTCGGCGCGCAGCGCGCGGATGGTGGCGCTGCCGCAGAAGCGGTACAGCACCACGGTCGCCGCCGGACGCAGCTGCGCACGCGCCGCTGCCACCAGCGCCACCGCGGCGTCGTCCAGTTCGGACGCTTCGACCAGCAGGATGTCCAGCTCCGCGCCGCCCGGGAGCGAAGCCACCTGGTCCAGGCGCGCGCAGTGGCGCTGCACCTGCAGCGCACGCCCGTCGCGGCCGCTGGCGGCGATGCGGCGCACCAGGCTGTCGCCCACCACCAGCGCGCGCATCGGTCTGCTGACCTCGTTGGCACGGGCGGCATTGGGCGCGATCATCTCTTCCAGCCGCTCCACCGGCAGGCCGGTAAGCACGCCGATCGGGTGGCCGAGATCGACCAGCTGCTTGAGCAGGCCGAGGCGCCGCACCTGTTCGGCCGTGTACAGGCGCTGGCCATGGGCCGAGCGCTGGGTTTCCGACAGCGCGTAGCGGCGCTCCCACACCCGCAGGGTTTCCACGGGCAAGCCCGCCAGGCGCGCGGCGACGCCGCTGCGGTAGGTCACTTCGCGCTGCTCGCCCTGCTTTTCATCCATCCGAGTATTCATTTGACCCGCCAGTGAACCATGTAAATGAGGAGTGTCCCGCTACAATTGCGAGACAAACCAAGTGTAGCGCAAATTGCATCCGGTTGCCGCTCAATAACAGTGCACGGTCCCCATACGACACGGCGCTGTCACCCTTGGCTATGGATGAGGATTGAACTGTCGAGCTGCACCACGGTCCAAACCGTATCGCCATCCGACGGAGCCTCCCATGCCTTCGCCCCGCTTCAAGAAGTGGTTCGCCGCCCTGCCGGTGCTAAACCAGCCCCAGCGCCTTCAAGTGATCGACGCCTTGCGCCCGGCGGCCGGGCTCGATCAATTGCTGGCGCTGCTCGACGGGTTCCGAACCGAGCGCTGCTGTCCTGCATGCGCCAGCACGCGCTGGCACCGACATGGCCAGGCCAATGGCTTGCAGCGCTACCGCTGCCGGGAATGCCGGCGTACTTTCAACGACCTGAGCGGCACACCGCTGGCGCGCCTGCGCTTGCGCGAAAAATGGCTCGACTATCTCGGCGCCTTGCTCGACTCGCTTCCCGTACGCAGCGCGGCAGATCGAGTGAAGGTGCATCGCAATAC
>NZ_FOLD01000033.1:28401-61500 GCF_900112225.1 Massilia yuzhufengensis
CGTCAACCTGCGCGCCGGCGAGCGGGTGCGGCGCAGCAGCGAAGGCGCCATCCATGTACAGAACGTGAATTCCTATCACCGCCGCCTGCGCGACTGGGTGGCGCGCTTCCACGGCGTCGCCTCGCGCTACCTGCCCAATTACCTGGGCTGGCGCAGGGCGCTCGACGGCCGGCGCGTCACGTCTGCCGAGCGATTGCTGCGCCTGGCAATCAAACCCATCCATAGCGAAAGGTGACAGCGCCTACGACAACGCCACCCGACGGTGGCGTGGCTGGCTTACCAGGTGAAGTCGTCCGGAATCTGGAATTCCGCATACGGATCGTCCGCATCGGGCTCGTTACTGGTCTGTTTGACCTGGATCACGCTGGCCGGATCGCGTTCGGCGATCTTTTCGCCGATCACCTTCGGCACCAGTTCATAGTTCCCGTTCAGGAACACGATGACGAGGCGGCCCGCCACCAGGTGGCGCTGCACCTGTTCCGACACATAGATGCGCTCGATCTTGGTGCCGTGCGTGAAGTTGTAGGCGATATCGCCCTTGCCGCGCTGCTGGCGGTTGACCTGCACCAGCTGGGCGATCTGGGCCTTGACCGCCTTCTGGGCGGCGGCGGCGTCGCGCTGGGCATTGAGTTCGCGCGCCCGCTCGGCATTCTTGCGCTGCAGCTCCAGGGCCGCTTCGCGCGACTCGTTGACCGACTCGGTCCCGGTGCGGCGCTCGATCTTCTTCTGCTTGCTTAGGTCCTGGTTGACCTTCTGGACCTTTTTCTTGTCCACCAGGCCGGCTTTCATCAACTGCTCCTGCAGCGAAACCATGGTTCTGCTCCTTGCTGAGGCTGGCGGCACGGTGCCGGCCAGCGCGAAGCCGCTAGCATAGCAAACCGCGCCGCATCCGGGCTGCCGCCCTCTGGCGTGGCGCCTTTGCAACGGCATCGGCATTTCCTTGTCACACTCTCCAGTAATCCTTTATCCACCTGACATGGAATCACGTGCGCCCGTGGACAGGAATGGATGAGTCGGACATAGTGGGGACCCCATTTCCCGACCGCCCCTTCGACCATGCTTGATACCCGGAATCCCGCACCGACCGAACACGGCAGCATGTCGCGCCAGGCCGCCGCCGCCGACACGACCGCTCCTGTATTGACGTCCTGGCCGCAGGATGGGCAAGGCGCGGAGGCGCCGCTGGTATTTGTCTTCAGCGAAGCCATCAAGCTGGGCGCCGGCACCATTACGCTGCGCCCCAACAGCGGCGGCTCCGCCTATACCGAAACCCTGCTGGGCAGCCCGTATGTGACGGTGTCGGGCAATACCATCAGCTTCGACCCGCCGCAGCGGCTCGCCTACGCCACCAGCTATTCCATCGAGATCAGCCCCAACGCGGTGACCGACCTGGCCGGCAACCCGGCCAACTCCGGCGGCCAGCTGTACGCCTACTTCACGTCCGGCCTGAGCCCGGTGGCCCTGCACCTGACCGGCACCAGCGGCGCCGATACCTTCCACGGCAGCGACCTGGCCGACACCATGGACGGGCTGGGCGGCGATGACACGCTCAATGGCTATGGCGGCGACGACATCCTGAACGGCGGCGACGAACCCGTCCAGCAGTACTACACCCCCGGCGACCGCATCAACGGCGGCGCCGGCAACGACACTCTTCACGGCAATGGCGGCAACGACTGGCTGTGGGGCGGCGACGGCAACGACCGCATCTACGGCGACGCCGACAACGACAACCTCCATGGCGAGGCGGGCGACGACCTGCTCGACGGCGGGGCCGGCAACGATTCGCTCAACGGCGGCAGCGGCGCCAACACCCTGATCGGCGGCGAGGGCGACGACAGCCTGAGCGCGGACAGCGGCAGCAGCGGCCTGCTCGATGGCGGCAACGGCAACGACCGCCTGAGCGGCGACGGCGGCGTCGACTACGACGGCGGCGCCGGCAACGACGAGATCACGCTGCGGCTCTCGTCGGTGGACGGGCGCGCCGCCACCGTGCGCGGCGGCGACGGCGCCGACATCATCCGCTTCTCCCAGCATTCGTTCGCGCAGGCGGCGGCCACGATCTCGGGCGGCGCCGGCGTCGATACCTTTGCCTTCGAATCCTTCGGGCTGGGCGGCAAGGTGGCGCTGACCATCACCGATTTCGCGCCCGGCGCGGGCGGCGACGTGCTCGACCTGCTGGCGCTGTACGTCATCCAGGGCGTCGGCAATCCCTTCGACCGCGGCCAGCTGCGCCTGCTGGCGTCCGGCGCCGACACCCTGCTCCAGGTGCGCGACAGCGCCGACCCGGCGCTCTACATCACGCTGGTGAGTCTAGCCAAGGTGCAGCCGGCCCAGCTCACCAGCGCCAACTTCACCGGCGGCATCGACCCGCTGGGCGGCAACACCGGCCTCACCCTCACCGGCACCAATAGCGCCGACACGCTGCGCGGCATGCTGCTCGACGATACCCTGCTGGGGCTGGACGGCGCCGATAGCCTGTACGGCGAAGGCGGCAATGACCTGCTCGACGGCGGCGCCGGCGACGACACGCTGGACGGCGGCAGCGGCGACAACACGCTGCGCGGCGGCGACGGCAACGACATCCTCCGTTCCACGTCGACCGGCACCAGCGTGCTCGACGGCGGGCTGGGCAACGACCGCATCAGCGGCGGCGCCGGCAACGACACGCTGCGCGGCGGCGCCGGCAACGACGAGCTGAGCTTCGAATCCTACGGCGGCGCCGCGCGCACCGTGAGCCTGGCGGGCGACGACGGCGCCGATATCCTGCGCTTCGGCTATGGCTACGGCCAGGTGACGGTGCTGGCCTCGGGCGGGGCCGGCGACGACAGCTTCGTCGTCAACGACTACAACAACCTGACCATCACCGACTTCGCCGCCGGCGACAAGCTCGACCTGCGCAACCTGATCGCCGACCGCAACATCAGCGGCAACCCGTTCGGCGCGCTCGGCTACATGAAGGCGGTGCAGGAAGGCAGCCAGGTGCGCATCTACGTCGACGCCGACGGCGCCGCCGGCGCCAATGCCGCCTGGCGCCTGGCCATCGCGCTCGACAACACCGTGCTCGCGGCGCTGACCAGCGCCTCGTTCGCCGGCGGCTTCGACCCGACCGGCTCGACCCAGGGCCTGAACCTCACCGGCACCCCGGGCAACGACATCCTCAACGGCGAAGCGCTGAACGACACCATCAACGGCGGCGACGGCAACGACACCATCGACGGCGGCGGCGGCGACGACCAGCTGTACGGCGGCGACGAAAGCGTGATCGGCGGCGGCGACCGCATCAGCGGAGGCGCCGGCGACGACATGCTGCGCGGCGGCACCGGCAGCGACTACCTCGATGGCGGCCTGGGCAACGACCTGCTGTTCGGCGACGCCGGCGACGACCAGCTCACCGGCGGCGCCGGCAACGACCGCCTCGAAGGCGGCGACGGCCGCGACAACCTGAGCGACAACGAAGGCAGCGACTACCTGAGCGGCGGCGCCGGCGACGACGTCCTCAACAGCAGCTGGTCCTACCAGGACGTCGCCGCCGCGACCACGCTCGACGGCGGCGCCGGCAACGACAGCATGAACGCCGGCCTGCCGGTGCGCACCGTGCTGGGCGGCGCCGGCAACGATGAACTGACCATCGACGCCATCTCCACCCCGGCCAACACGGCCGCCATGACGGTCGACATGGGCGAAGGCAACGACAAGGTCCGCATCAACAACCAGTACAGCGACGCGCGCGCGGTCCGCATCACCGGCGGCGCCGGTAGCGACACTTACACCTTCAACAGCGGCGAGCGCTGGCCGCTGGTCACCATCACCGACTTCCAGGGCGGCGCCGGCGGCGACGTGCTGGAGCTGTTCTCGTTCTCGTACAGCCTCCTGCCCGGCAACCCGTTCGGCGCCGCCGGCCATGCGCGCCTGGTGCAGGACGGCAGCCGGGTGCTGTTCCAGTTCGACGTCGACGGCGCCGCCGGGCCCAAGGACATGGCGACCCGCATCGTGTTCGAGAACATGAGCGTGGCCAGCTTCACCGCCGACAACTTCACCGACGGCGCCCGCCCCGACGGCGCCGCCACTGGCCTGACCCTGGCCGGCACCCCCGGCAACGATACCCTGCAGGGCGGGCGCCTGGACGACACCCTGCGCGGCAATGGCGGCAACGATATCTTGTACGGCAACGCCGGCGCCGACCTGCTGCAGGGCGAAGACGGCAACGACAACCTGTACAGCGGCGACGGCGCCGACCGCCTCGAAGGCGGCGCCGGCGCCGACTACCTGGACGGCGAGGACGGCGACGACGAGCTGCTGGGCGGCGCCGGCAACGACATCCTGTCCGACAGCCGTGGCAATAACATCCTGCGCGGCGGCGACGGCGACGACAGCATCGACAGCTCGTCCAACGGCCGCAACCAGCTGTTCGGCGAGGCCGGCAACGACCTGCTCACCTCCACCCGCGGCAACAATGTGCTCGACGGCGGCACGGGCGACGACCGCCTGGTGGTCAGCGGCGCCTGGTACGACGACGCCGCCCGCAACGTCGAAGCACGCGGGGGCGAAGGCCGGGACACCCTGGTCACCCTGTTCGGCAGCGAAGGGGCGGCGTCGACCGTGCTGCTGACCGGCGGCAGCGGCGCCGACGTGTTCGCGCCGGCCTCGGTCTCGTATGCGTCGAGCGTGACCGTGACCGACTTCGCCACCGGCGCCGGCGGCGACCTGCTCGACATCGCCGCCATCGCCGTGCCGACCGCCGGCAATCCCTTCGCCGCCGACGGCACCGTGCGGCTGGTGCAGCGCGGCGCCGACACCGTCGTGCAGGCGCGCGACAGCACCCTCGAATCGGCCATCTGGCAGGATGCGCTGGTGCTGCGCAACGTCAGCAAGGACGTATTGGGGCCGCAGCATTTCCTGCACGGCTTCAATCCCAATGGATCGAGCACCGGGCTGGCGCTTGCCGGCAGCACCGGCGCCGACATGCTCTCGGGCGGCTGGCTCGACGACACGCTCAATGGGGGCGGCGGCAACGACATCCTGACCGGCTCGATGGGCAACGACCGCCTCAACGGCGGCGACGGCGACGACATCCTCGACGGCGACAAGTCCGACCTCCTGCCCGGCGCACGCAACGGCGGCTCCTGGCAGGCCACGCGCACCGGCGACGACATCCTCGATGGCGGCGCCGGCAACGACACCCTGGTCAGCGCCATGGGCAGCGACACCCTGCTGGGCGGCGCCGGCAACGACCTGCTGTCGCTCGCAGCGCGCGTCTGGTACGCGCAGGGCCAGACAATCGACCGGGTGGTGCTCGACGGCGGCGACGGCAACGACCGCATCCAGGTGCTCAACAGCGTCGTGCCGTCCACCGTCGTGACCATGAGCGGCGGCGCCGGCACCGACAGCTTCGAACTGGCCGTGGCCTACGCAGGCGCCTGGACCATCACCGACTTCCAGGCCGGCGCGGGCGGCGATGTGCTCGACGTGTTCTCCTCGCTGGGCTGGACCCGCCAGTCGCCGTTTGCCAATGGCAACCTGCGCTTCGAGCAGCGCGGCGCCGACACCGTGCTCCAGTACGACGTAGACGGCCCCGGCAGTACCATGGCCTTCGCCGACGTGCTCACGCTCAAGAACGTGGACAAGTCCGCGCTCACCGCCGACAACATGCGCTACGGCTATGCGCCCGACGGCACGCCGCTGGCACTGGGCCCGGTGGTCCAGGGCGGCTCTGGCAACGACCGCCTGCAGGGTGACGCCGCCTCCAACCAGCTGCAAGGCGGGGCCGGCAACGACGTGCTCATCGGCGGTGGCGGCAACGATTTCCTGCATGGGGGCGACGGCGCCGACAGCGCCGTCTTCGGCAGCAAGCGCGACCAGTACGAGGTGCGCGACTGGCAGTCCGGCGAAGTGTGGGTGTCCGACCTGCGCGCCGGCCTGCACGACGGCAAGGACCGCCTGCTGCAGGTCGAGCGCCTGGTCTTCGCCGACGTCGCGCTGGCGCTCGACACCGGCTTCGACGAAACCGCAGGCCAGGCCTACCGCATCTACCGCGCCGCTTTCGACCGCGCGCCGGACCAGGCCGGGCTGGGCTTCTGGATCGCCATGATGGACGGCGGCACCCTGCTGCGCGACATCGCCGGCGGCTTCGTGCGCTCGCAGGAATTCACCGCACTGTACGGCGCCGCGCCGACCAACGCCGAGATCGTGACCCGGATGTACCGCAACATCCTCGACCGCGACCCGGAACAGGCCGGCTACGACTACTGGCTCAATGCCCTCGACAAGAAAGTCGTCGCGTTGCCGGAAATGCTGGCGATGTTCAGCGAGAGCAACGAGAACCGCTGGGCGGTGGCGGAACTCATCGCCAACGGCGTGGCCTACCAACCCTTCGGCGGATAAGGCCGGCACTTCGGCACTTCGCACTTCGGGGTCAGGTCTGACATTTGGACACGGCCCCGACCGTAGGCCATATCGCCGCAGCCAGACCGCTGCGATCTCAATACGGCCCCCTTCGGGGTCAGGTCTGACATTTGGACACGGCCTCAACCATAGGCCCGTATTGCGCCAGCTGATCGATCCGACCTCATGATCTGCATCAAGGGCCGGCGGTCTTTCCATGCGGCCGGAACCGGCACTACCGGAACCGGCACTACTGCAGAGCACGTGTCCAAATGTCAGACCTGACCCCCAAGTTGGGTGTTGCGGCCTCAACCATAGGCCCGTATTGCGCCAGCTGATCGATCCGACCTCATGATCTGCATCAAGGGCCGGCGGTCTTTCCATGCGGCCGGAACCGGCACTACTGCAGAGCACGTGTCCAAATGTCAGACCTGACCCCGAAGTTCGAAGTTGGGGGTTGTAGGGGCCTCACATATTTCGCCACGACATCGCATTTCACCGCATAATTGCTGTCACTACAGCAACCTCATCCTGCGATGTCCTGTCGTTCTGCGCCTTCCCTTCCCTGCTTGCTTGCGGCGCCATGACGGTGAAGGCGCCGTCGCGGGTGTCGCGCTTGTACGAAGTCATGGACCTGATGCTGGACTCGGTTGGCGATCCGCTGGCGCTGGACGGGCTGGCGGCGTCGGCCAGTTATTCGAGCTTCCACTTCGACCGCATCTTCCGTGAACTGACCGGCTTCTCGGCCGTCGAATACCAGCGAAAGCGGCGCCTGCGGCGCGCTGCCCACCAGCTGCGCCACGAGCCCGACGTCCCCATCGTGCGTATCGCCCAGGATTGCGGCTTCCCGTCCAACGCGGCGTTTGCGAAAGCCTTCAAGCAGCAGTTCGCGATGTCGGCCAAGGCCTGGCGCGAAGGGGGCTGGCGCGCCTACATGGACCAGCAGGTGGGGCGCGAGAGCGATGTCAGTTTCTTTGTCGCCGAACCGGGCAACCTGGACGTCATCCTGGCGCCCTACTGTCCGCCCGAGCCGGGCAGCATCGCGGCCCGCATCGCGCTGCGCAACCTGCCGGCGGTGACACTGCGCTACCAGCGCTTCTTCGGACAGTCGGGCGCGGCGCTGTCGATCGCCTGCAACACCTTCATTTGCGAGCGCGAGCGGCTGGACGGCATTGCCCACGGCGCGCCGTGGTACGGGGTGTTCGACGAAGATCCAGGCTTTACCGGCGAGAGCGAATACTGCTACGACTTCGGCCATACCGGCGAGGCGTCGGACGGCAGCCTGGGCATGCGCGTGCTGCCGGCCGGCACCTACGCCTGCCTCGACTTCCGCCACGAGTGGCCGCGCTTTCGCTCGATGTACGAAGACTGGCTGGATCGCCAGTCGGTGTGGCGCTTCGACAGCACCCGCCCGCACATCCAGAAGGTCGAGCGCGACGAGGCCGGCCTGTGGCGCGGCGCCCTGGCGCTGCCGATCAAGAAGCGCTGAGCTTCCCATCGGCCTCGAGCCGCATGAAGCGGCTCAGCACCAGCACCGGCAGCGCGGCCAGCAGCACCCACAGGAAGAACTGGCGATAGCCCAGCGCCGCCTGGATATCGCCGCTGACCATCTTGAACAGCACGAAGCCCAGCTGCATGAAGCCGGTGCCGAGCGCGTAGTGCGCGGTCTGGTAAGGACCGCTGGCCACCACCTGCATGATGAACAGGATCACGCCGACAAAACCGAAACCGTAGCCGAACATCTCCACGCCCAGGCCCGCCGCGATGATGCCGAGCGACTCCGGCTGGGCCACGCTCAGGTACCAGAACACCGCGTTGGGCAGGTTCATCGCGATGATCAGCCAGGGCATGGCGCGCCTGAGCCCCAGCAGGGCCGTGAAGTAGCCGCCGGCGATGCTGCCGACCAAAAAGGCGATGGTGCCGGCGGTGCCGTAGACGGCGCCCACCTGGGCGGTCGTCAAGCCCAGCCCGCCGATGGCGCGCGCGTCGCGCAGGAACAGCGGGCCGATGGTCTGGATCTGGCCTTCGCCGGCGCGGAACAGGATGATGAACAGGATCGCCATCCAGATCCCGGGCTTGGCGAAGAAGGCGCGCACCACGTCCAGCAAGGTGGTGGCGGCGCCGCGCGCGCTGCCTTGCGGGCGGGCGCCGCTGCGCGCCCCCAGCGGCAGCGCCCACAGGTGATACAGGCCAAGCGCCGCCATCAGGGTGCCCAGCAGGCCGAACACGGTGGCCCAGGCCTGCGCCGGCCCCATGCGCACTTCCAGGTAGCCGGCCAGGATCACCAGAGCGCCCAGCGACAGGAACTTGGCGGCGTTGAAGAAGGCGCCCTGCCAGCCGGCATAGGCGGCCTGCTGGCGCTCGGTGAGGCTGGCGATATAGATGCCGTCGGCCGCGATGTCGTGCGTGGCAGAGGCCAGCGCCACCACCGCGAACAGCGCGATCGACACGCCGAACCAGACCGGCAGCTGCAGCGCCAGCGCCACCGCTCCCAGGGCCAGGCCGCCGGCGAGCTGGAAGCTCACCACCACGCCCTTCTTGCTGCGCGCCAGTTCGAGGAAAGGGCTCCACAAGGCCTTGAACACCCAGGCCAGCCCGAGCACGCCGGTCCAGCGCGCGATCTGCTCGTTGGGCACGCCCATCGACTTGAACATCAGGCCGGCCACCAGCGCCACCGCGTAGAACGGCAGGCCCTGGGCCAGGTAGAGCGTGGGCACCCAGGCCAGCGGGTGGCGGGTGGCGGCGGGCGGCAGGCTGCCGGTCAACTCGTTCATGGCGGTCATGGGTGATCCAGGGTCAGGGTGACGATGCGGCTGGCGCGCCCGCGGGTGTCGAAGGTCGCCAGCTTCACCCGGCCCGCCTGCGGCAGCGCTACCGGCGCATCGATGCGCGGGCTCGATACCGAAGGTGCATGGCCGTCGACAGTGTAATGCACGGCCAGCCCCGGCAGGGCGACGTTGGCATGCAGCCAGCCGTCCTTCACCACCGCGCCCGGCGGCGGCAGCCGGTAGTCCCAGGGGCGGCGCGCGCGGTCCAGGCGCGGCAGCTCGCGCTGGCCGAGGCGGTTGGCGAATTCGTTCCAGTCGTCCCGCGCCCGGGCGGCGCGCTGCCCGGCCTCCGGGATGTCCTGCCAGCCGGGGTCCGGCGCCCATGCGCGCTCGGCCAGCCCGAGCAGGCGCGGCAGCGCGAGGTAGTCGAGCCTGGCGCGCGAGCGCGCGTTCTCGCCCCACAGCTGCCCCTGCAAGCCCTTGATGCGGCCCCTGCCCTGCGCGTCCGGCGGCTGCAGCGTGGCAGCGACGGGGCGCCCCATCGGGTCCTGCGCCGCCTGCGCGCCGGCGTCGAGCGGACCGAAACCGAAGGCGCTGCGGGTCTCGACGAAGCCGGCCCAATAGTAGCCCGGCTCCTGCGGGTGCTTGGCATAGGCCAGGTCGAAGTACAGGCTGGCGGCGTTCGACAGCACCACCTGGTAGCCGGCGTTGGCCAGCCGGTAGGCGCAGTCTTCCTGGCCCGAGCCCCAGGCGGTGTTCCAGACATAGACGTGGAAATCCGGCCCGGCGAAGCGCGGGTTGGGCAGCATGCGCCCGTCCTGCTTGACCAGCGCGGTCTCGTCCCAGCCGGCGAAGGCCACGCCGTGGCGCGCCAGGATCGCGCGGCAGCGCTCGATGAAATCGTCGTGCAGCTGCTGCACGTCCCAGCCGCGCGCCTCCATCAGCGCGCGGCAGCGCGGGGAGCCGAGCCAGGCCCCGGGCGGCACTTCGTCGCCCCCCGTGTGGATCACCCGCAGCGGCACGCCGGCCGCGCGGTACAGCATGCACACCTCGCCCACCACGGTGTCGATGAAGCGGTCGACCGAGGGCAACGCGATGCAGATCACGTTGTCGTGCCACAGCTGCACCGATTCGTAGCTGGAGCGGTCCTCGGGGTCGTGCAGCAGGTAGGCGCAGGCGCCGTCGGGATCGCCCGCCGCCAGCAGGCGCCGGTGGCGTTCGCGCATCGCGCTGACCGCGGCGCGTGCATGGCCCGGCATGTTGAACTCGGGGATCACCTCGATATGGCGTGCATGCGCGTGGCGCAGGATGGTGATGAAGTCCGCCGCCGTATAACAACCGCTGCCGGCGGATGCGTCGATATCGGCGCCCGAGCCGTAGGAAGGCGGCAGGCTCGCGCTGCCGTCCGGCGCCACGCCGCGGCGCGCGCCGACGCCGGTGAGCTCGGGCAGCGCCCCGATCGCCAGGCGCCAGCCTTCGTCGTCGGTCAGGTGGAAATGGAAGCGGTTGAGCTTGTAGCTGGCCATGCAGTCGAGCAGGCGCAGCACCGTGTTGACACCGGCAAAGTGGCGCGCCACGTCGAGCATCATGCCGCGGTAGCCGAAGCGCGGCGCGTCGCGTACCACCCCGGTGGGCAGTTCGCCGAACGGGGACAGCAACTGGGCCAGGCTCTGGATGGCGTTGAACACGCCGTGGGGACTGGCGCCGCGGATGCGTACCCGGCCCGGCTCGATGTCGAGCAGGTAGGCTTCCTCGCCTGCCATGCCCTCCACCGCCCCGAGCTCGAGGACCAGGTCGGCGGTCCCGCCGGGCACCATGCCGGGTAAAGGACCCAGCAGGGAAGCCAGCAGCGAGGCCTCGTTCCACAGCGCGCCTTCGTAGCGCAGCGGCGCATGGCGCGACAGCAGGCAGCGGCGGCCATCGAAATGCGCCGACACCGGACGCGGGGTGATGCGGCCGACGGCCTCGATCGGCAGCAGCGCCAGCGCTGCGTTCTGCTCGAAGCGCCAGGCCGCGTCGGCGGTCGGCAGGCGGTCGCCGCGCATGCGGTGGCGCTGCTCGGGCCGGGTGAAGGGCGCGATCTCCGGGTCGCCCAGGTCGACGGCCGGCCCGCCGTCGCCCGGCAGCAGGTAGAAGCCCAGCGGCGCATCGGTGATGCTGATGGCCCAGTGCAGGGCTTCGTACTCCACCGTGTGGCTGGTCCCCGGCAGCCACGGCCCGCCACCCGGCATGGCCAGGCAAAACAGGTCGCCGTTCAGGTGCGCGATCGTGTAGCCCGGGCTGACCGTATCGGCCAGCACCTTGCGGCAGGTATTGAAGCACAGCGCCCAGCCGGGCGCGATCGCTTGCGCGGTATCGTTGCGCAGCACGAGGCGCGCGCTGAACGCGTCGTCGCGCGTGTAGTTGCTCAGGCATTCCCAGGCGATGGCGATCGCCGGGCCGCCGCGAGGCTGGTCCGCAGTAGAAATCATGTGTGGGTTCCGCAGCCGGCGGGCATGCTGCACTGGCCGTGCAGCATGCCCGCCGTATCGTTGCTCAGAGCTTGCCGCGCAGGCCGATGTAGAAGGTACGGCCGTTCGAATAGAACGCGCGCGGGCGGTCCTCGTTTTCGGCGTACATCTTGATCGTCTCGTTGGTGAGGTTCAGCGCATCGAAGGTCAGGGTCAGCTGCTCGGTGAGCTTGACATTGAGCGAGGCCGCCAGCGACGGCATGCTGTCCACGTGCTGGCTGGCGCCGCGATCCACGCCGGCCTTGTACTTGGAGCGGTAGTTGTAGGCCAGGCGTGCGGAGAAGCGCTCGTTCTCGAAGTAGCCGGTGACGTTCCAGGTGTTCTTCGAGGAGTTCAGCAGCTCGCCGCCGTCATCGAGTTCGCCGTCGGCATGGGTGTAGTTCACCAGGGTGCCGAAGTTGTTCCAGAGCGGCTGCTGCCAGCTCAGTTCCACGCCCTTGTTGCTGCCGGTAGTGTTGAAGGGCGACGTGATCTGGTAAGCCGTCTGCGTACCGCGCTTGTTATTGTAGTAGGTGCCGGTCGAGGTGCCCTGGGCCACGATCGAGCGGAAGTCCATGTAGAAGAAGCCGGCCGACAGCAGCGCCTTGGGCGCGTAGTACCACTCCATGCCGAGGTCGAAGTTGGTGGCGCGTACCGGCTCGAGGTTGACGTTGCCGCCGCTGCCGCTCAGGGCGTCGTCGTTGAGCGAGACCGAGCCGCCCAGCGCGGAATAGTCCGGACGCGCGATGGTCTTGGCCAGCGCCGTGCGCAGCACGAAGTCAGGCGTCACCTCGTACTTCAGGTTGGCGCTTGGCAGGTAGTCGCGGTAGCTGCGCTTGAAGCTGGTCGGGGTGTACGGGCCGAAGGCCGAACCGGTGATGGCGTTGGGGCCGCCCGGCAGGTTGACCACCGTGTGCTGGCGCGTCTCGACCGCGCGCAGGCCGATGTTGCCGCTCCAGTTGTCGCCGCCGAAGTCCGCCATCGCGTACAGCGCCGCGGTCTTCTCGCCGACCTGGAATTCGTCCATCCAGTTGTGGCGCACCACGTAGTCGAGCAGGCGGTTGCCCGGGGTCGCGCCCCACACGCCCAGCGCCGCGCCGTCGTACTTGAAGTAGTTCGACGCCAGGTTGCCACCGAGGTTGTTGGCGAAGTCGGACGGGTACATTTGCCCGTTCCACGCAGGGCCCGGGGCGCTGAAGCCGTTCGGGCCCGGGCGGGTTTCGAGCGGGTGCTCGGCGCTGCGGTGGTGGTCGGTCCAGCGCGCGCCGAAACGGATCGCCTGCACGCTGGAATCCTGCATGCGCCACTCGCCGTCGACCTGCGCGTATTTTTCCTGATCGACCGACTGCGCTTCGCCGCCGCCGGCCCAGGCGGTGCTGCCGGGCGAGGTGGTGTTCCCGCCCGGGTAGCTGACGCTGGCCGGCGCCAGGCCGTTCAGGGCATAGACCATGCCGCCGTCGACGTTGTTCTGGTAGAAGACGTCGTCGCGGTCCCAGCCCACGCCGTGGGTCTTGCCGACCTTGCCGGACAGGGTGAGGCGGTCGCTGACGCGGGTCTTGCCGTTCAGGTCGAGATACCAGGATTCGCCGCCGGCATCGGGGCGGTAGATGTTGTCCACTTCGCCCGCGTTGCGGGTGAAGCCGGCGCCCACCAGGGTGCCGTTGCGCACCACCGGGTTTTGCGGGATCAGGTTCAGGCTGTTGATCGAGTTGGCCGGCGCGGCCAGCCAGTTGGTGTTCAGGTGCGGCGCTTCCAGCTTGGAATAAAAGCCGTTCAGGTCGATGCTGGTGCCGCGCTGCGGACGCAGCTCGAGGTCGAAGGCCCCGCCGGTACGCTTCTTGGTCTGCTCGAACAGGCTGGCGCCGATGAAGGTCGGCAGCACCACGCCGCGCAGCGCCGGATTGGCGATCGCCGCCGCGCTGGTCGGGCTGATCGGGGTGTAGCCGAGGATCTCCTGGCCGTCGCGGCGCACCGTGGCTTTTTCGGAGAAGGCCTGCACCAGGAAGCCGGCGGTGCTGGCGTCGTTCTTCCAGCCCACCAGGCCCGACAGGTGCGGCTCGGCCTTGTCGGACAGGTCGTTGTAGTTGGCCTGCACCGAGCCCTCCACCGTCAGCTGCTTGCGGAAATCGAGCGGACGGCGGGTGATGACGTTGATGGCACCGGAGACGCCGCCCTCCACCAGGTCGGCGGTCGGGCTTTTCTGTACCACGATCGAGCCCACCAGTTCGGACGGCAGCAGCGAGAAGCTGCTCGAGCGGCCGACGTTGCCGCCGATCTGGTTCAACAGGAACCAGTCGCCGGTGCTGATGGCGTGGCCGTTGAACAGGGTCTGCTGCAGGCTCGGGCTGGTGCCGCGCAGGCTGACGCGGTCGTTCTCGCCAAAGCCGCCCTCGCCGCCGGCGGAGGACTGGGTATTCACGCCCGGCAGGCGCTGGATCGCATCGGCCACGTTCTTGTCCGGCATCTTGCCGATGTCTTCGGCCGTCACCACCTCGGTCACCGCGTCGGCGCTGCGCTTCTGGCGCAGCGACTGTTCCAGCGCCGCCCGCACGCCGGTCACGACCACGGTCTGGGGTTCGCCGCTATCTGTTGCCGGCTGCGCGTCCTGGGCCTGGGCCTGGGCCGCGATGCCCATCACGAAGACCGTTACCGCGGCCGCGATCGCGGTGCGCCTGGTGTGCTGCCGTGCCATCATTTCGTTCATGTTGTCTCCCAAAACAGTATGGTGATTCCGCGTCTGGCCGGAACCGCTTTCTTCACTTCAGCCTTCCGGTCGCGAGTGGGTGTGGACGTTCGGGCGTCTCTGGTGTGGGAGGCATTGTGTCGTTATCTTTTGGGCCATGTTTGTCAAATCTTGCTATGCGCAACAAAATTACACGACGTGTGTGACAGCTAAGTGTCATTGGGAGGGGCGGTGCAGGGCGTTGCGGACGCAAGCACCGTGAAGGGAATGTGGACGGGGCTCCTTGCGAGCCCCGTCGGAAAACGCTAGGCCGCCGCCGCCAAGGGCACGCGCGCCAGCGCGGCCTTCAGCGCCGCGAAGCAGGCCGGGTCGAGCGCGCTGCCCACCGTTTTTTCCATCATCGCCAGCGCCTGCGGGACCGGGATCGCGCCCCGGTACGGGCGCTCGGCCGTGATCGCGTCGAAGATGTCGGCGGTGGTGATGATGCGGGTCTCGATATTGATCGCACTACCGCTCAGGCCGCGCGGATAGCCGGTGCCGTCGAGGCGCTCGTGGTGGGCGCCGGCGATGTGCGCCAGTTCCGCGAACGCATTGATACGCCCCAGGATGGTTTCGGTGTAGGCCGCATGCAGCCGCACCGCATCCCACTCCTCGCGGTCGAGCGAGCCCGCCTTGTCCAGCACGCTGTTGCTGACACCGAGCTTGCCGACGTCGTGCAGCAGCGCACCGCGCTTGAGCCAGCGGCGCCGCTGCGGGCTCAGGCCGAGCGCTTCCGCGATCATGTCGGTGTACAGCGCCACGCGCGCGCTGTGGCCGCTGGTGTAGGGGCTCTTGGCGTCGACCACCTGGCCGAACGCGGCCGCGATGTCATCCAGGTAATCGTCGTCCAGCGCCACGTCGCCGCCGGCCGGCTCCAGCGCCAGCACGGCCTGGTCGACGTCGGGCGAGGCCAGCACGCGCCAGAATTCCGGCGCCGCCGCCACTTCCTCGAAGGCGCGCACCAGGCCCGGGTCGAACCAGCTGCCGGCGCGGGCGCGCGCTTCGCGCAGCGCGCTGGCGCTGCCCGCGGCGGTGTGGAACACATCGATCACCTGGGCCAGCAGCGCGATGCGCGCATACATGGGAATCGCTTCGCCCGCCAGCTGCGCCGGCTTGCCCTGGCCATTGAAATGCTCGTCGAGCGAATAGATGCCGGCGGCGACGCCGTCGGAAAAGCGCAGCAGGCGCGCGATCTCGGCGCCGCGCTGGCAGCGCGTGGCAATCAGGTCCTGCGCAATCGCCGGGCCGTCGCGCAGGATCGTCATCACGCTGCGGAAGCGTTCGGCCAGCCCGGCTTTCAGGCCGGTGTGGGTCAGCACGAAGGACAGCACCTGCGGCAGGCTGTCGCCGACGGTCTTGAAGTCGCGCTTGAACTGCAGGTCGTCGGTGAGGTACAGCTCGCAGATGCGGGCGGCATTGCTGCTGCAGCCGAGGTCCTTGAGCAGCAGGGTGTAATACAGCTCCCACAGCTGTTCCTGCGGCAGGCCGGCGGCGCGGCCGATATGCATGCCGATCCAGCAGCAGCGCACGCAGTGCCCGGCCGGCTGGCCTTCGGTGATGTCGAGCGCGTAGCTGAGGGCGCCGATGAGTTCGGAGAGCTTCATGGCGGTCGGCGCGCGCACTTCGGCCGGAACGGCAAGGTCCATGGCATTAATTCCTATCGGCAATTTAAATTTATTCTACGCCATGTGAATAGGCTTGCCATCAAAAATTGCCGGTTTTGCCGGCCGCGCGGCATCCACGCCACAGTGGCCGCCGCGCCCGGTCATCCGCAACCAGCCAGCGCACGGAAATGGCGCTGTAAACGGGAACACCAGCCCGAAGGCTGGTGCTGGGAGGAACTACCGGAAGGTCCGGATTGCGTGGATCAGTAGCCGCGGCCGGTGCCGGCCTTGTCGGTGGTGCTCGTGGTGCCGGTGGTGCCGGTGGTGCCAGTGGTGCCAGTGGTGCCAGTCGTTCCCGTGGTGCCGCTGGTTCCCGACGTACCGGTCGTACCGGTCGTGCCGCTGCGGCCGGTGGCGTCCATCGTGCCGGTGGTCCCGGTAGTGCCAGTGGTGCCGGTGGTGCCCGTGGCGCCGCTAGCCCCGCTGGTGCCCCACGAACCGGTAGCGCCGCTGCTGCCGCTGGTCGCGCTACGGGTTTCCGGCTCGCTCGATGCGCCGGTGCTGGTGCGGCCGGCTTCCATGCCCGAACCGCTGGCGCCCATCGAACCGCTGGTGCCGCTGGTGCCACTGCTGCCGCTCATGCCCGAATCGGTGGTCCCGGTGCTGCCGGTCATGCCGCTCTGGTGCGATGCAGCCGCGTCAGCGCTCTTGTGCTTCTTGCTGTGTTTCTTGTCCTGTTTCTGCGAGCTGCCGGTCGCGCTGGCCGACGAGCTGCCGCTGCTCTGGTCGTTCATGCTGCTCTGGCTGGCGCCGCTGGTGGTCGCGGTGGCGCCGGTCTGGCCGGCAGCGGTAGTCGATTGCGCATGGACGGTCGTCGCGCCGAACACGGCTGCGGCGACGGAGGCGCCGAGCAGGCCTTTCAGTAGCTTGTTCATCTTCATGTCGATCTCCTATTTGTCTTCAGGGCTGAAAGCTCAACAATATCAATAAGATATTGATTAGGGGTCCGAGTGTAGAGAGGCCGGATGGAGGGAGGCGCACGGTAGCCTCCCGGAAAAGAAACCGCTGGTTTCAAGGTGGTGTTGCAAGGGCGGTTGCGGCGGCGGGCGCTGTCGTCGCGGACGGCACCTGCGCCGCCTGCGCCGACAGCGTCCCGAGCCGGGTATACAGCGCCAGCACATTGCTCTTGTCATCCGGGTAGACCCGGTTGGACAGGAAGACATAGAAGGTACGCGACTGCGGATCGACCCACAGGATGCAGCCGGTGAACCCCGTATGTCCGTAGGAGCCGACCGGGAACACGCTGCCGCGCGGCCGCTGCGCATAGGGCGAATCGATGTCCATGCCCATGCCGCGCATGGCCAGGCCGGGCGGCGTCTGCACGCTGGTGAGCAGGCGCACGCTGTCCTTCGACAGCACCCGCGTGCCTTCCAGCGTCCCCTCGCCCACCAGCATGCGCGCAAAGCGCGCCACGTCGCGCGCGGTGGTGAACACCCCGGCGGAACCGGCCACCCCGCCCATCCGGCGCACGGTCGGGTCATGCACCACGCCCTGCAGCAGCTGGCCGGGCGCCAGGTCGCCGTGCAGCGCGGCGTCGCCTTCTACCCCTGGTGCGCGCTGGGTCGGCGCGATGGCGCCCGCGGGCCGGCGCGCCAGCGGCAGGTAGCCGGTATCGCGCATGCCGAGCAGCCGGAAGAGTCGCTCCTGCGCGAAGCGTTCGAGTGGCATGCCGGAGGCCCGCTCGACCAGGAGCCCGAGCAGGATGTAGTTGATGTCCGAATAGCGGAAGAAGCTGCCCGGCGTGTGCGTCAGGGTTTGCGAACACGCGAGCGTTAAGGCCGCCGCGCCGCCCTGCCAGCCTGGCCTGGCCGGCAACCCGGCCGGCAGCCCGGAGGTATGGGTCAGCAGCTGGCGCACCGTGATCGCCTCCTTGCCGCCGTTCGCGCATTCGGGGAAGTAGCGCACCAGCGGCGCGTCAAGCAGCAGTTTGCCGTCTTCCGCCAGCAGCAATACCGAGGGCGCCGTGGCCAGCACCTTGGTCAGCGAAGCGGCGTCGAAGACGGTGTCCGGCGTCACCTTGGCGGAACCCGGCTCGTAGGTAAACTGGCCGAAGGCCTGTTCGTACACGACGCCGCTGCGCTCGAGCCGGTAGACCGCGCCGGGCAGCTTGCGCGCCGCGATGTCGGCGGCGATGGCGTGGTCGACATCCCGCAGCCGCGCGCTGTCGAAGGGTGCCCTGGCGTCCATCGCGGGCAGGCTAGCGCAGCCGGCCAGCAAGGCGGCGCAGAAGGTGGCAAGGACGGTGGCGCGGCGGCATGGGGATGGGGTCATGGGCAGGATGGAATCAGACAGGCGACCCGGTGGATCATAAGGACGGGGCCGTGACGGGTCAATCTTTACGGCTGGGCAACTTCTATCCGGCCGCGCACACCAAAAACCGCAAGCGCGTATCATCGACCCATGATTCCTTTCTCGATACTCGACCTCTCGCCGATCGCCGAAGGCAGCGATGCGGCCACTTCCTTCCAGCGCTCACTCGACCTTGCCCAGCACGGCGAGCGCTGGGGCTACAACCGCTTCTGGCTGGCCGAACACCACGGCATGCCGGGCATCGCCAGCGCGGCCACCGCGGTGCTGATCGGGCACGTCGCGGCCGGCACCTCGACCATCCGGGTGGGCGCCGGCGGCATCATGCTGCCGAATCACTCGCCGCTGGTCATCGCCGAGCAGTTCGGCACGCTCGCGTCGCTGTTTCCTGGCCGCATAGACCTCGGCCTGGGCCGCGCCCCTGGTTCCGACCATACCACCGCGCGCGCCCTGCGCCGCAATTTGTCGTCGGATGCCGACGAATTCCCGCAGGACGTCGTCGAACTGATGGATTATTTCGCCGATTCGCCACGCCGCCAGGTGCGCGCGATTCCGGGCGCGGGCCTGGACGTGCCGGTCTGGATCCTCGGTTCGAGCCTGTTCGGCGCCCAGCTGGCCGCGGCGCTCGGCCTGCCCTACGCGTTTGCCTCGCACTTCGCGCCGCAGATGATGATGCAGGCGATCGACATGTACCGTTCCACCTTCCGGCCGTCGAAGCAGCTCGACAAGCCCCATGTGATGCTCGGCTTTAATGTGTTCGCGGCCGACACCGACGCGCAAGCGCAGCTGCTGGCGACCTCGATGCAGCAGGCCTTCGTCAACCTGCGCACCGGCCGTCCGGGCAAGCTGCAGCCGCCGGTGCCCGGCTACCTGGAAAGCCTGGGCACGGCCGAACGCATGATGCTCGACAGCGTGCTTTCCTGCAGCGCGATCGGTGCCCCGGCCACGGTGGAGAGCCAGCTGCGCGCCTTCGTCGCGCGCACCGGCGCCGACGAGCTGATGATCACCTCGCAGATCTACGACCACGCGGCCCGCCTGCGCGCCTACGAGATCACGGCCGACATCCGGCGCAAGGGCTGACCGGGGTCCGGTCGCATGGCGCGTCCGGTACGCGCCATGCGACCGGATGGGAGGCTACAATCGGGCCTGTCATCCAGCCTGGAGTATCCATGCGTTTCCGCCTTTCCCTGCTTGCGCCCGCCGCCCTCGCCCTGTCCCTGCTGCCGGGCTGCGCCGTGGTCGCCAAACTCAGCACCGAACCCCTGATCGAACAGCACGCCCCCAAGGACTACAGCGGCGTGGTGGGCGTGCGCGCGGACGCGCGCTCCACCCTGGTGCTGCGCGCCAGCGGTCTGGCCCTGCGCGAGGAAGCCCAGGCCAACACCCGGGACACCCGCTTCATGATCGGCTCCATGAGCAAATGGATCACCGCCGTCACCGTGCTGCGCCTGGCCGACATGGGCAAGCTCGACCTCGACGCCCCGATTGCGCGCCACCTGCCCGAACTGCCGGCCGCCAACGGCGCCGTCACCCTGCGCCAGCTGATGTCCAACCGCAGCGGCATCCCGAACGGCCTGTCCGAGGCGCTGAAGAAGGACAAGGCCATCGAGAACCTGGAAATCGGCCCGGTGGCCGCCGCGCTGCGCTTCGGCGCCGGCACGGCCACGGCG
This sequence comes from Massilia yuzhufengensis, assembly GCF_900112225.1. Taxonomy (GTDB): domain Bacteria; phylum Pseudomonadota; class Gammaproteobacteria; order Burkholderiales; family Burkholderiaceae_D; genus Telluria; species Telluria yuzhufengensis. The sequence continues at coordinate 48,406 of NZ_FOLD01000033.1, forward strand.
CCGGGCGAGCGCTGGGATTATTCGGTGACCAACTGGGTGCTGGTGGCGGCCGTGGTGGAACGCGCGACCAGGGAGCCGTTCACGGAGACGGTGGAAGAACTGGTGCTGGCCCCGGCCGGCGTGCGCGACACGAGTTTTGGCGCCACCGGCTACGAGGATGCGGTGGGCATGGCGGTGGCCTACACCGCCAGCGGCGCCCGCAAGGTCCCGGCCGCCCCGCCAATGGTGGCCGCCAGCGGCACCATGTACAGCACGGCGCGCGACCTGGTGGCGATCGCCGACTCGGTCTACTTCACCAAGCTGCTGTCGGACAAGGCGCGGCGCGAGCTGGCCACGGTGCAGGTGGCGTCCGAAGACTACGCGCTGGGCGCGCGTGTAAAAACCGTTACGACGAAAAAAGGCGCCCGTCACCTGTTATGGTCGACGGGCGCCTTCGGGGGCTACAAGAGTGTGCTGGCCTACGATCCGGCGGACGGGCGCGCGGTGGTACTGCTGAATAACACCGACATGCCGCAGCCGGAACAGGGCAAGGTCGCGACGGCTTTGTTCCAGTCGCTGGACTAGGTCGCTGCGTGCTTTCCATTGTTACCAGCAGCACGTCGTACGCGCGAAGGCAGGGACCCAATTTCTGTTCGCGTTATCGAAACGCTGGCAAACTTGGATTCCCGCCTGCGCGGGAATGACGTGCATGGGTTTTGCGTCAAAAGGATGGCCTCAGTAGCCATCCCCAGTTTTACTTCACCGGATTCCCATCCGCATCGATCTTGCGCACTTCGCCGACATTCAGCGCACGCACGCCCGCTTCGATCTTGCTCATGTCACCCACCACGACCCACACCAGGCGGTCCGGCGAGTAGCTGCGGGCGGCCAGGGCGTTGGCCGACTGCGGGGTCATCGCCAGCGCCTTGCCGGTGAAGGTGTTGTAGTAGTCGTCCGGCAGGCCGTACTGCACGATGTTGGTGTACGCGGTGGTCAGCTGGCCGGCGGTCTCGAAGCTGCCCGGCAGGCCGAGCGTGTTGTTGTCCAGCGCGCTCTTGAGCTCATCGGCCGTGATCGGCTTGCCGCCGGCGATGTTGCGGTACTCGGTGACCAGTTCCTTCATCGCTTCGCTGGTCTTGTCGGTCTGCACCGGCGACATGCTCACGAACGGACGCTGGCCAATGGCCGCATACAGCTGGCTGTTCACGCCATACGACCAGTGCTTGTCTTCGCGCAGGTTCATGTTGATGCGCGAGCTGAAGGTGCCGCCGAAGACGTCGTTGACGATGTCGAGCTGCAGCGAGTCAGGGCTGTTCTTCGGCGGGGCCAGCTGGGCGCCGACGATCACGCTCTGCAGCGCGCCCGGGCGGTCGACCAGGTATACCACGCTCTTGTCGATCGGCGCGACGTTGGACAAGACCTTCTTCGGCACCTCGCCCGCCTTCCAGCCGGCGAAGGATTTCTCCAGCAGCGGCTTGATCTCGGCCAGGGTCGTATCGCCCACGATCATCAGGGTCGCATTGTTCGGCTTGAACCAGGTGGCGTGGTACTTGGCCAGGTCCTCGCGGGTCATGCGCTTGACCGATTCCTCGGTGCCGGTGCCGGTGAACGGACGCGAGTAGATGTGCTCCTTGCCGTACAACAGGCCCGGCAGCACGCGCAGCGCCATCAGTTGCGGCACGGTTTTCTCGCGCGCGATCGCCGCCAGGCGGTCCTTCTGCAGGCGTTCGAACTCGTTTTGCGGGAAGGCCGGGTTCAGCACCAGGTCCGAGTACACACCCAGTGCCTGCGGCAAGGTGGCCTTGAGCGTGTTCATGTACACGAACGAGGAGTCGAGGTTGGAACCGGCGCCGAACTGCGCGCCCAGGCCCGCGAACTCCTCGCCGATTTCCAGCGACTTGCGGGTCTTGGTGCCTTCTTCGAGCATGCGCATGGCCAGGCTGGCCACGCCCGGCTTGTCGGCCGCATCCGATGCATAACCGCTGTCGAGCAGCAGCTGGAAGTTCACCACCGGTGCGTCATGGCGCTCGGCCAGCACGACCTTCATGCCGTTCGACAGCGTGGTCCTCTGCAGTTCCGGCAGCTTGAGCGACATCGGCTTGCCCAGCATCGGTTCCTTGCTGCGGTCGATGCCAGGCTTGCCGGCCACCAGCGCGGTCGGGTACGGGTCGACCTGCAGCACGAAGTCGCCGTCGGCCAGCCAGGTGTTCATGGCTTTCTTCACGCTGGCAGGGGTCGCGTCCTTGATGCGCTGCAGGTAGATCTTGTAGCAGTCCGGATTGCCGGTATAGGTCTGGCACGAGGCCAGCAGGTCGCTCTTGCCGCCGAAACCGCCGACACGTTCTACCATGCGGGTGTAGCGGGCCAGGATGGTGGTCTTGGCCAGGCGCAGCTCCGCCTCGGTCGGGCCGTTCTTCATCAGCGCCTGCAGCTCTTCGTCGGCGATGCGTTCCATCCTGGCGACGTCGGCGCCGGGACGCGCGGTCAGGGTCAGGTCGAACTGGCCGCCGATTTCCGAACCGTCGGCGCTGGCATTGGCGCTGGTGGCCAGCTGGTCCTTGTAGACCAGGCGCTTGTACAGGCGCGAGGTCTTGCCGCCGCCCAGCACCAGGCCGGCCAGGTCAAGTTGCGCTTCTTCCGGCGTGTTCGCACCCGGGGTGTTCCAGGTGCGGTAGATGCGCGCCTGCGGCACGCGGTCCTGCACGGTGGTCCGATGCGTACCGGTGCGCTTGGCGATCCATTCCTGGTGCTTGGCCAGCGGTGGGCCCGGAGGAATGTGGCCGTAGTACTGCTCGACCTTCTGGCGCGCCACTTCCGGCGTGATGTCGCCGGAGAGCACCAGCACGGTGTTGTTCGGGCCGTAGTTCTTCTTGAACCAGTCCTGCACGTCGGTCATCGAGGCCGCGTCCAGGTCTTCCATCTTGCCGATCACGGTCCAGGAATACGGGTGGCCGGCCGGGTAGGTGTTATTCACCAGCAGCTCATAGGCCACGCCATACGGCTGGTTCTCGCCCTGGCGCTTCTCGTTCTGCACGACGCCGCGCTGCAGGTCGAGCTTCTTCTGGTCGACGGTGCCGAGCAGGTGGCCCATGCGGTCGCTCTCGGCGAACAACGCATAGTCCAGCATCGAGGTCGGCACGTTCTGGAAGTAGTTGGTGCGGTCCTGGTTGGTGGTGCCGTTCAGGTCGGTCGCGCCGATGCCTTCCATCGCATTGATGTAGGTGGCCTTCTTGAAATTGTCGCTGCCGCTGAACATCAGGTGTTCGAACAGGTGGGCGAAGCCGGTCTTGCCGACTTTCTCGTTCTTGGAACCCACGTGGTACCAGGTATTGACCGCCACCACCGGTGTCTTGTGGTCTTCATGGACCAGTACCGTCAGGCCGTTTTTCAGCGTGAACTTGGTGTACGGGACATTCGGGATAGGAATGTCCGGGGTGCTGGACTGTTTGGCCGGGGCCGCCTGCACGGCGGACATGCCGGAGGCAAGCGCAAGCGCTGCGGCCAGCTGGATACTGCGACGAACGGATACTGCCATGGTGCTCCTCCAAAGGATCATCCGGGTCGGATGGAATACGGCGGGTTGCCGCAAACCGAACAGCCGGTGCGAGCCGGCGTGGTCGATCCTTGCATTCTAGGCAGCTTTTGGTATTGCAACAAAGAACAAATTACGCATGGGCGAGGAATCCATGCGCGTTGCATGTCATGGGACGATTCGCAACAGTTTGCCGTTGGTCTCATCCGTAATCGCATACAAGTGCCCATCCGGCCCCTGGCGCACGTCGCGCACGCGCTTGCCGATGGCGAGCTTTTCCTGCCGCGTCACCCTGCCCTGCGCATCGAGCGCCACGCGGCGGATGTCCTCGCCCGCCAGGCTGCCACTGAACAGGCTGCCCTGCCATTGCGGGAAGGCCTTGCCGGTGTAATACGCCAGGCCGGATGGCGCAGGTGACGGCACCCACACGACGATTGGCTGCACCATGCCCGGCACCACCTTGGTCCCGATCGGCTCGCGCGAGCTGTAGTCCAGGCCGTAGCTCTGCAGTGGCCAGCCGTAGTTCTTGCCGGCTTCGATGGCGTTGATTTCATCGCCGCCGCGCGGGCCGTGCTCGCTGGCCCAGACACGGCCGCTTTGCGGGTCGACCGCGATGCCCTGGATGTTGCGGTGGCCGATGCTCCACAGCTCGGGCAGCGCGCCCTGTTGCCCCGCCAGCGGGTTGCCGGCAGCCGGCTTGCCGTCGGCAGTCAGGTGCAGGATCGCGCCGTTGTGGCTGCCCAGGTTCTGGGCCTGGTCGCGCGCCAGCATCGGGCCCACGCGCTGGGGCGGGTTGCCACCATCGCCGATGCTCATCAACAGCGTGCCGTCCTTCAGGAACACGATGCGCGAGCCGAAGTGCTGGCCGCCGCTTTTCGCGGGCAACGCCGTGAAGATGGTCTTGATGCCATGCACGCGCTTGCCGTCGAACACGCCCTGGACCAGCACCGTGCGGTTCTCGTCCTGGGTGCCGCTGGCCAGGGTCAGGTAGATGCGGGGATTCGGGCCCTTGTCGGCCGGATGCACGGCGATGTCGAGCAGGCCGCCCTGGCCGCCGGTGAACAGTGCCGGCAGGCTTTCAAGGGCAATGTTCTCGAAACGCTTGCCGTTCAGGAGATGCAGCGTGCCCTTCTTGCCGGTGACGAGCAGGCGGCCGTCGGCCAGCCAGGCCATGCCCCAGGGCTGCGGCAGGCCGTCGGCGACGGTTTCGGCGCGCCAGCCCTTGGCCGCCGGCGGCTCGGCCACCGGTTGAATGGCCTGCGCGGATGCCAATCCCGCAAGCGTCGTGAACAAGGTGGCAACGACAATTTGCCGTTGTGCTAACGTTCGTTGATAACTCGTCATGGAAATATCTCCTGGGATTGGTCAAAGCATTAACATTGTAGGTTAAATGCCGCATTTTGCTTCATTTTGTCTGCACGTTTAACACAAGGAGCGTAGAATTCACATTTGAGCGAACCAGCCATAAGGATCCCATCCGATGATGCAACGCCGAGCATTCCTGAAGTCCTCCCTCCTCCTCGCAGCACCCACCCTCAGCCTCCCCGCATTTGCCGATACCTTTGCCAATAATGCATCAGCCGCTCCAGGCGAGCGTGTACTGCGCCTGTACAACACGCACACCGGCGAAAAGCTGAACCGCGTGTTCTGGGCCGAAGGCGAGTTCGACAAGGATGCGCTGAAGGACATCAACAAGGTGCTGCGCGACCATCGCACCAACAAGGTTGCGGACATGGATCCGGAACTCTTGCTGCTGCTGACTGCCGTGAACCAGAAGATGGACAACAACAAAGAGCTGCACATCATTTCGGGCTACCGCTCGCCGGAATCGAATGCCAAGCTGCATTCGGCCAGCGGTGGCGTGGCCAAGCGCAGCCTGCATATGGAAGCGAAGGCGATCGACATCCGCATCCCGGGCAAGGACCTCAAGATGCTGCAGCGCGCCGCCATGTCGGCCAAGGTCGGCGGCGTCGGCTACTACCCGGAATCGCAGTTCGTCCACGTGGACACCGGCCGCGTGCGTTACTGGTAAGACCATGACGCGGCAACTTGCCCGCGTCATGCTGGGCCTGGCCTGCCTGGCCGGGCCCGCGACCGCCCTGGCGCAAGCCGCCGGACAGGCCGCCACCGTCACGGTGCAATCGACCCGCGATCCGGTGGATAAATCCTACAGAAAAATGATCAAAGGCATGGAGCGCTTCGCGCGCGAACATGCCCTGGCGCCGAACGCGCCGCTGCGCTTCCAGCTGCTGCCGCGCCTGCCCACCGTCGACATGACTGGCATCACGCTGCGCGTGGCCGGCGACAGCGCCAGCATTCCCGTGCCGGTCGCGCCGGACAACAGCTTCGTGCTGCCGCGCAGCGAGGCCGCGCTGCGCGAAGACGCCGCCGTGCTCGCCAACCGCAAGACCACCAGCATGACCTGGCGCGCCCTCATCGTCACCCCCGGCCTGCCTGCGGGCACGCGGCGCCTGGGCGACATGCGCCTGGAGTGCCGGGTCGGGGTCGAGGCCGGCCTGGTGTCGAACAGTTCCCCCATGTTTGCCTGGATCGCCAACGCCCTTACTTCTCCCGAGCAGGTGTGCGGCGGCCCCGACGGCAACTACCTGTTCTTCGCCGACCGCCCCATCTTCGGCGTGCGCCTGCGCGCCGGCGACCGGGTCGAAACCCTGCCCTTCCACATGCTCTACGCCGGCGGCGAGCAGAGCAAGACCGACCTGCAGTATTGCGACTGCCAGGTCATGCTCGACCGCACCTTTTACGCGCCGATCTGGGACAAGAGCTGGCCCGACGATACGCTGGTCGAGTTCGACTATATGGAGGACGCGCCATGATGCGCTTCCTGTTCATGATGCTGCTCCTGTCGGGCTGCGCCGGCACGCCGGCCCCGAAGGGCACGCAGGCACCTGGCGAGCGGCTGCAGCAAACCGTCGTTCCCGGCTCGACGACCAAGGCGCAATTGCTGGCGGCATTCGGCCCCACGAAACACGTGGTGTTCGACAGCGGCTATGAAACCTGGGTCTACCAGGCGCCGGCAAGCGGCGGACGCTTCAGCGAATTTGTCGTCCTCATCAATCCTGCCGGCCTCGTCACCAAGACCCGCACGCGCGAAGCCGCCTTGCCCGCCCAATAGATGATCGTAGTAAAGTTGTGCATCTTCATTGCCAGGATGCCGACATGCCGCGTACGCTTGCCCTCTCCCTCGTATTGACAGCCCTGCTGTCGGCCGGCGTCCAGGCCCAGGGCCTGTCGCCCATCGAACAACGCATCGGCGACGAGATCAAGGCGTGGCAGCCGGAAGCGATCAATCTGCTCGAGCGCAGCGCGCGCATCAACAGCGGCACCCTGAACCTGGCGGGCGTGCGCGCCACCGGCGAGGTGTTCCGGAAAGAACTCGACGCCCTCGGCTTCAAGACCGTCTGGATCGACATGCCGCAGGCCATGGGCCGGGCCGGCCACCTGGTGGCCAACCGCACTGGTCCCAAGGGCAAGCGCCTGCTGCTGCTCGGCCACCTCGACACCGTCTTTGAAACCGACGCCCCCGGCCCGCTGTGGGAACGCGAGGGCGAGCGCGCGCGCGGCCAGGGCGTGGGCGACATGAAAGGCGGCAACGTGGTCGTGATCGCCGCCCTGCGCGCCCTGCACCGCGCCGGCGCGCTGGACGACACCAGCATTACCGTCCTGTTCACCGGCGACGAGGAAGAAGCCGGCTACCCGCGCGAGGTCTCGCGCCGCGACATGGTGGAACTGGCCAAGCTGAGCGATGTCGCCCTGAGTTTCGAAGGCGCCATCACCGGCCCTGGCGGCCAGGCCATGGCCACCGTCGGCCGCCGCGCCACCGCCACCTTCGATCTCGACGTCAAGGGCCGCCAGGGCCATTCGCAGGGGGTGTTCGGCAGTGCCGGCTTCGGCGCCGTGTACGAAGCCGCGCGCATCCTCGACGGCTTCCGCCAGGCGGTGGTGGAGCCGGGCCTGACCTTCAACCCGGGCGTGATCCTGGGCGGCACCGACGTCGCCTTCGACGAGGCCAACGCCAAGGGCACGGCGGCCGGCAAGACCAATGTGATTGCCAACACCGTCACGGTGCGCGGCGACCTGCGCTATCTCGACTATGCCCAGCGCGACCGGGCCCATGCCCGCATGCGCGAGATCGTCGGCCAGCACTTGCCGGGGGCCAGCGCCAGCATCACCTTCCGCGATTCCTACCCGCCGATGGCGGTCACGCCGGGCAACCTGAAGCTGCTGGAACTGTATTCGCAGGCCAGCGTCGATGCCGGTCTGGGCGCCGTGGGCGCGGTGCCGCCGACCGCGCGCGGCGCCGGCGACATCCAGTTCATCGCGCCCATCATCGACAGCCTCGACGGCCTGGGCGCCAGCGGCGGCGCGGCGCACTCGCCCAGCGAGCACGTCGACTTGGGCTCGCTCGAGCGTTCCGCCGTGCGCGCCGCGCTGCTGATCTACCGCCTGACACGCTAGCCAAGCGGACGTGCGCGCGCACGGCTTCGCTGGCACAATGGACGTTCTTGATGTGCTGGTTCCCGGAGGCTGTCATGCGTGCGTGGACATATCTGCTGGTCATACTCACTTTCTGCCTCACGGCCTGCGGCGGGGGCGGCGGCAGTCCCGGCACGGGCGGCACGCCACTCCCGAACCCGAACCCGGGCGCCACCACCGGCGCGCTGGTCGTCGCGGCCACCGGCCTGCCGGCCGGCGTCAACGCCTCGGTGCGCGTCACCGGCCCCAATAATTACCAGCAAGACCTCACCGCCTCGCAAACCCTGTCCGGTCTCGCGGCGGGCAGCTACAGCGTCGCCGCCGCGCCCGTCACCGCCGGCGGCGTCACCTACACGCCCACGCCGGCCACCCAGAGCGCGGTGGTCACCGCCGGCGGCAGCGTCACCGCCACCGTGGCCTATGGCGGCGCGACCGTCAGCGTGAGCCTGAGCGAAGTCGTTACCAACCTCAACAACCCGACCTGGCTCACCGCCCCGGCCGGCGACGCCCGCCTGTTCGTGCTGGAACGGGCCGGGCGCATCCGCGTCGTGGAAAACGGCAACCTGCTGTCGGCGCCCTTCCTCGACATCAGCGGCCGCGTCTTCACCGGCGGCGAAGGGGGTCTGCTGTCGATGGCCTTCGACCCGCAATACGCGCGCAACGGCTATTTCTACATTTACTTCACCGACCCGCAGCAGAACATCGTCATCGAACGCTTCACGGCCGGCAGCAATCCCAACCTGGCCGACGCCACCAGCAGCCTCGTGATCCTGCGCATCCCGCACCCGAACTTCACCAACCATTTCGGCGGCCAGGTGGCCTTCGGTCCCGACGGCTTCCTGTACCTGGGCCCGGGCGACGGCGGCGGCGCGGGCGACCCCAATGGCAACGGCCAGAACCTCAATTCGCTGCTGGGCAAGCTGCTGCGGATCGACGTCAGCGCCGCCACTGCGGTCCAGCCCTACACCATCCCGGCCTCCAACCCCTTCCGCAACCAGGCCGGGCGGCGCGCCGAAATCTGGGCCGCCGGGCTGCGCAACCCGTGGCGCTTCAGCTTCGACGGCAGCCTGCTCTACCTGAGCGATGTCGGCCAGGACCGGCGCGAGGAAGTCAATATCGCGGCGGCCGACGCCGCCGGCGCGAACTACGGCTGGAACACGATGGAAGGCACGCTGTGCTACAACGCCGCCACCTGCGACCGCAGCGGCCTGGTCCTGCCGGTGTTCGAGTACGACCACGGCAGCAACGACACCAACGGCTGCTCGATTACCGGCGGCTTCGTCTACCGTGGCCGCGCCATGCCGGAACTGGCCGGGCGCTATTTTTATTCTGACTACTGCCGCGGCTTCCTGAAAAGCTTCCTCGCCACCGGCGGCAGCATTACCGAGCAGCGCGACTGGAACGTCAGCGGCATCGGCAACGTGGTCTCGTTCGGGCAGGACGGCCAGGGCGAGTTGTATCTCATGAGCTCGCGCGGCAGCGTCTATAAAATTGGCCGAACCCCCACTCCATGAAGTTAGAATAGAGAAATGGCACGCTTACTCCTTTCCTTCCCCGAAGACCAGTTCTACTATTCCACCCCGATGTCGGTGCGCGTCACCGACATCAATGCCGCCAACCACCTCGGCAACGACTCGATGATCTCGATGATCTCCGAGGCCCGGGCGCGCTTCCTGTTCGAGTTCGGCGTCGCCGAAACCGAGCGCGACGGCACCGGCATCATCGTCACCGACCTCGCGACCACCTACCGCGCCGAAGCGCATGCGCGCGACCAGCTGCTGTTCGAGGTGGGGGTCATGGACTTCAACAAGTACGGCGGCGACATCACCTTCCGCGTCACGCGCCCGCGCGACCGCAAGCTGATCGCGATGGCGAAGTCGGGCTTTGTTTTCTTCAATTACAAGAGCAGCCAGGTGGTGGCGATGCCGGATGATTTTCGCGGCAAGTTCGATCGGGTGAACTGGATCGATTGACAGTCCTTGCGCCGGGGCGACGCCAGCCTAATCCTTCCTCGGCCGCTCCAGCACGACCAGTTCCGGTTCTGGTTGGGAGCGGCAATCTTCCAGTCTCCCCTCGCCCGCATCCACCGGGCCATACCATGCGCGCACGCCGATAAAGCCGCCGGTGCGCAGGATCCATGCCTTCCTGGTAGCCGTGTCGAATACCAACGTGTGCCGGAAACCGTCGCTCACCAGCGGCGGATAGGCCAGCTTCACGCGCACCAGGCGGCCATTGGCCGAGAATGCCGGCCCACTCACGGCCGGTATCGGCTTCATGAAACCACCGAAGGAAATGCCGTAGCGTTTAACCAGCGCATCGAGCGCCGGACAGGCGCTGGCGTTCGCGGCGAACACCAATGCGGCAAGTGCCACGATAACGCGTTGCATGCGATGTCACTCCTTCCAGGCGGGATACCGAACACCATAGCAGTTTCCCGAAAATACTTGGAACTTTCCGGCCCCGTCGTCGCAATACAGGTAAAGATGACGACCATGACCACCTTCACCGCCGACACCGCCGACCACGAGCTGCTGCGCCAGATGCACGCCGGGCGCGCCGACGCCTTCACGGCGCTGTACCGGCGCCACCAGGGTCCGCTGTACCGCTACGCGCTGATGCGCTGCGGCTCGCCCGACACGGCGGCCGACGTGGTGCAGGAAGCCTTCATGGGCCTGTTGACGAAGCGCTTCGCGTTTGACCCGCTGCGCGGGCAGCTGCAGCACTTCCTGTTCGGGGTGGCGCGCAACCTGGTGCTGAAACAGGAGGAAGCGCGCCACCGCCACGCGGCGCTGCCGGAGCCCGGCGAAGACGGCGAGCTGGAACTCGATATCGCCTGCGACGGCCCCGAGCCGCTGGCCCGCCTGCTGGGCAACGAGGCGGCCGAGGAAGTGCGGCGCGCGCTGGGCCTGCTGCCGGCGCACTACCGCGACGTGGTCATCCTGTACGAACTGCATGAGCTGTCCTACCAGGAGATCGCCACGGTCTGCCAGGTCGACATCGGCACCGTCCGCTCGCGCCTGTCGCGCGGCAGGGCGGCCCTGGCCAAGCGCCTCCGGGCGCACGCCCCTGCCTGCCTCACGAATTGATGGAGTCAATGATGAACAACCCGGACCCGCACGACGCACTCACCCCCTGCTTCGCCGCCCTGCGCAGCGAGCTGGCCGGCATCGATACGCCGCGCTGCGTCGAGAAGGAATTGATGCAGGCCTTCACCCGCCAGTTCGCTCCCAAGCGGCGCTGGTACCAGGCCCTGAGCCTGCCGCAATGGGGCACCGCCGGCGCGCTGTGCTCGCTGACCGTGGTGGTGCTGCTGCTGGCGCGCTCGCCGCACGATGCGGTGAGCGTGGGCGGCCAGCCACTGGTCGGTTTCGACAACGGCGGCGCCTTCGTGGCCCTCGATTCGCTCGAGCGGATCGAAGCCGAACCGGATGCGCAGCTGCTCGAAGCCGACGTGCCGCGCACCGCCCTCGCCTCGCTCGGCATGCCGGTGAGCCCCGGAAACGCGGGCGACACCGTGCGCGCCGAAATGCTTGTCGCCGCTGACGGCCACCCGCTGGCCGTGCGGCTCAGTTCCGCCAACTAAGTTAGCACCTAAAACATTACCCACAAGAGGATGCCATGATGACCAAAAAGATCTTGATTGCCGCACTGCTTGCCTGCGCCTTCGGCCCCGCGCTCGCTGGAGACATGGGGTTCGAAGAGGAACCGCAGGCCGAGCGCCGCATCGTCACCCGTACCGGCGGCGACGACATGCACCTGCGCCTGGCCGACGCGCTGAACATGGCCAATGTCACTGGCGGGGACACGACTGTCATCCACCTGCCGCGCGACCGGGTGGTCAAGAACGCGCCCTACAGCGGCGAACTGGTGTCGGAACGGACCCAGACCCTGGGCGACGGCAACCAGATCACCAGGAAGACCAGCTCCACGAGCTACCGCGACAGCGCCGGCCGCACCCGCATCGAAGTGCGCAACCAGGACGGCGAGGTGGTCACCGTGACCATCCACGATCCGGTCGAAGGCGTGCGCTACATCCTGCGCCCGCGCGACAAGAGCGCGATCAAGGTGTCGGCGCCGGGCGCCGCCGCCATCGCCGCGCGCGCCGCTGCCCGCGCAGCGGCCGGCGAAGCCCGCGCCGCCGGGGCCCACGCCCGTATCGCCGGAGAACAGGCGCGCCTGAAGATCGAAGAATTGCGCAAGGAAGGCAAGTTGCCGGACGGCGTACGCGAACGCATCATCGTCAAGCAGGTCGAACGCTCGGCCAATGGCGAGCACAAGGACGTGCAGATCCGCGTCGCCGAGGTCGCCGAGGCGCGCATCGCGGCACGGGTGGCGCCGATGATCGCCGGCGCCATCGGCGAACACAAATGGGCCACCAAGGCCGAGACCAAGGACCTGGGCACCCGCGAATTCAACGGCGTGAAAGCCACCGGCACCCAGCGCAGCTACGAGATCCCGGCCGGCGAGATCGGCAACCGCGATGCGATCGTCGTCAGCACCGAGACCTGGACCTCGCCGGAGCTGCAGGCCGTGGTGTACCAGAAGCGCACCGACCCGCGCGCCGGCGACTTCGTGCTGCGCCTCGAGAACCTGAAACGCGAGGAACCGGCAGCGGCGCTGTTTGCCGTGCCATCGGATTACACGGTGAAGGATCCATCGGCGCTGGCGAAGGCGGCGGCGGAGAAGGCGGCTGCTGCGGTGAAAGCGGAGAAGAACGGCTAAAAGGTTCTTTTGTTACCCTTAAAACGTCGTTCCCGCCTGCGCGCACTGCTGTCCGGAATAATTTGCTTGACTTAGCAAGGAGGGGTTGCAGGCATTGGTTTACGAGGGTTAACCTCGGTTTGCCGACTTAAAAACCAAACCTGCAACCATGTACAGCATAACGACATTTCAAGAATTAATGAAGGGGCTGCCCCGCGCTGCCTTCGATCAGGCAGTCGCCCGCCACAATGCCGCCAAATATACCAAGCACTTCAAGCCTTGGAATCACATGACGGCGATGGTGTATGCGCAGGCCAGCGGAGCGCCGAGTTTGCGCGCCCTCGAAACTGGCTTCAATGCGCACGCATCGCATCACTACCATCTCGGCG
>NZ_FOLD01000013.1 GCF_900112225.1 Massilia yuzhufengensis
ATCGACCCAAAGCCGACGTCCGCAGATAGGCAGAAGCCCATGAGCTCCGCCTGCCCCTAAGCTGCAGCTATTTGCCGCGACTAAGAGGGCGCCATGGTAGCCGCTGGCGTACGCCCCCTGATGCTGGACGGTGAGCGCCTGGTCAAGCGCCTTAGGACCTACCCGCAGATCGTCCGGGAAGTCTCATGAGCGAGTTGGTAACGGTCTACCGTGGTCAGACAGTCCGCACGGTACTGGAACTTGACCCGCCCACCGGGCGAAAATGGCGAACAAGCCTCGGATTGGTTCCCACTATGCATCTGAGCCGTCGAACGTCTCTAAGTGAATGTCCGCATGGTTGGCATCGATTCAAGTTAAGCCTCTCAAGTGAACAAAGCCGTCGCGAAATATTTCGTGCAGTGATAAATTAGCAATGTCATAATGCAAACACGAAATTTCACTTGAATATTGGGGACTAATCCGATGAAAGATCGACGCAATTTTTTGCTAGGTGCTACTGGTGCGATTGGCGCCGCAGCCGTTACTTCGGGGGCCGCATCCGCAGCGGCAAGAAACAAATCCCTTCCACAAATAAAAAGTGCAAAAGGCAGCGACTTTCGGACGATCCGTGAAGAATTGACTAAGTCTTTTGTTGAAGAGGATAAGGATCTCCGCAAGTGGCTACAAGTTTTTGATAAAGACGTGGCTAGTCTTTCTTCGATTGCGGTACGAACGGCTGGACAAAATTGGAACAAGATTGCAGCCAAAGGTGAACCAAAATTCGACCCGAGGCAAGTAGAGCAGAATTTGTCGATCGCCAGTTCGTTGCTTGACGACGCACTTAGATTTCGGAATGAGCTCGCCGCGTTAGAAATTGCGGCTGTGAATGAGGGCCTGCACTATCAGCAAGGACTGCAATCCTTGCAAGTAGCTGAATATGTCATCGCCAACAGCTCATCGGAACCGGCTGCTGAAGCTTTATCCGAAGCTTATCGAATCGCAGCGGGAGTGGAAAACAAAAAAACCGTCGAAAGTGAACGCACGCTAGCCGATGCCGATGCTGCAAAAAATTTCGCCAACTTCAACGCGGTACAACATGATGCTGCGTTGTCGAATATGGTTATCGCAAGGAATAGCTTAAGCGCGCACAAAGCTGAACTTCTCCAACAAGGAAGTGCGAAAAACTTTAAAGAACGTTACTTACGACTACTTCCGTACTACATGGAGAGCTTGGGTGAAGCGTACCAGCGTAGTTATGCTGCGTCCCTTGCATTTACCGAACTGTACGGCCCCAACTCGGAACTCGAACTATTTACTTCGGATACCACGGACGACACTATTCGGAAGTGGTCGGAGAAACAGTTTTTGCTATCACCCTACCGGGAAAAGATTCTTGCAGAATTCAGTCAAGAGCAGGTTACTGCAGGCGACGTCGTTGACGCGCTTGTCGCTTGGTGCAGGAATTCGATCGATTTGATGGAGGCGGCCGCGCAGCACGAGACGGAGTTCACCGTTCTTATACCTTTACGCCAAGAAATTCTTGCCAACCTCGACGGCACACGAAAACCGCTGGTGTCGGCCGCTCAATACACAACAGCCCTAGATGATGGATCGGGCATCTTTGAGTTTAAGCTTACTAAGGAAATGTTGTTCGAGGACTACGGAGGCGAGATATTGGACTTGGATCGCGTTCGGATGATTGGAGTCGGCTTGCTCGTCAGTATGGCCACACCTGGCGAGGAGGCCGTTTTGCAGGTGTATAGTGGAAGAATCACCGTCGCTTCGCTTTCAGTGGCGGGAGCTCCTATTTTTAAACGTCCCCCAGTCACAATCGGTCGCATCAAGCTGGCATCCCAGTCGGGACCAAGCAATGATAGTGACTTAGTATATTCGGACGCCATTCATAACCTTAAACCTGACACGCTATGGAAAATTCGAATTTCCCAAAGGAGTATTCGAGCCCGGCCCCAAGCTATTTTGGCCGCGGCAAAGCGCAGTAAGATTGACGAAGTGTTACTAGCAATTCGCATTCGTGCTTTCATTAAATCGATATAGGCCGGGAGCGAGATAATGAGAATGAAACGAATAATTCGTCCGGGCGGACCGTTGGCAACGGGCCTGTTCTTGGAGGGTGCGCGATCAGGGAATTCGACCGATCGAACGTTGCAAGGCCTCACTTCCATCGGCCTGGGATCCATCATGTTGATTGGAGGTTGCGTTGTGGTGGGGACTGCCACAGGCTTTCCTCTCATCTTGGGCGCAATCTCGCTTAGCGCATCAATGGTGCATATTTTTTCTGGAAATTTATATTTGTCGAATAATATTGGTCAAGAACAATTTGACAAGATCAGCTTTGCGCAGGACCTGATCACTGATCCGTTTTACTCGGCTGTATACGTTGGTTACCGGGCTTTTCGAAGAGAGCACCATCAGAGCCACGAAGCTGCCGAGTTCGTATCGCTCTTCATCAATGGCATATCAGTCGCGCGTAGCTGGCGAGAGTTACGGAATTCCGGTGAGGCGTTTTCGGTCGCGCAGGAATATGAACTAGGATCTTTTCTTGCTAAGTCAACGGCCGCGTTCGACCCGGCCCCACCAGTACAGAAGCAAATTAGCGTTGTGCGTACAAATGAACCGCGACCGGAATCTGATCAGCATCGTAGTTCAGCACGCCAGGCACAACAGGAGATGCTCAGCTCGCGGAGTCCTCCTGCTAGTGAAGCGCTTAGCGGGAGACAGCTTGGTGAACATAAAGCCGGTAAGGGAGAACTTGGCGCGCAAGATGGCAATCGCCGCAACGGCAAGGGAATTCCAGAGTATGATTCCTCTACTATGGGAAAGCTATTGAACGTCGGAAAGCCAAAGCTTAATTAGGAGAAACCTAACCCCTTCCTTGATGGAAATTCAAACGGCTGGCCGAAACCGGTCGTTGAGCTAAGCATAGCAGGTTGCCAGGGCCGAAAATCGCGGACTTTCACGAAGGACCGGATTCGACCCAAAGCCGACACAGTCAGCATTGCAAACTTTCAAGCGCTTCACCATAAGCTCAGCTTTCGACGGTCCAACTATGATAGGCGTCGTTTGTAACGTAGTACAGACGCGCGCAGATAGCCGCACTGAGTAGGACTCAGCGGTTATTACATTCTATCTTGCATCCCCTTCGCTACTATCCAAAACTCGAGCTGCCTACGTCTTTCACCGCGCACCTAGGGTCAGAAAAATGAAAGCTTAGTTGACAGGTGGGCAGCTGTATTTTAACTTTTTTAGCACCTTACTTAGGTCGTCGGGAGTAGCACAGTCCTTAACAGAAGGCGCCGTTAATAACTTGAATATCACCTGCCTGGCCATCTCTTGAATAGAAACGAGGTCCGTTCGCTCAACGTCGGTCTTGCCAGCATGCGCGATACTTGAGCGTATGTCGTAAAGCCGTTTAAACTCGCGTTCGCCACGGGCTCGGGACTCTTCATCTTTGCCAAGCAAAAGGGTTACATTTTCTGTAATTTGAAAAACGATTGAAGGAGCAAAACTACCTTTTTCAGGGGTAAATAGGACTTCTAAAGCAATAGCGGCTTTGATGAATGCGCTCGACGAAACTTTCTCAGCAATTGACTGCCCTACCCAGTCGACTGCTAGCAAAATCTTCTGCATAAGTTTGGTGTTTGACTTCGCCCCTAAATGAGCCCATATCCTGTCGAATCCAACGTCTGACTTGAGGAAATACGGATCATCTATGTCTAGATCGTTAGCAGCAGAATCGCTACCAATTGAAGACGACCACGTCGCCTTACTCATCACTATTGTTTTCTTTGCGATAGGTCCGGGTGATCCGAAGATTGTAGGAGCAAAGACACTTTCAGGCCCCAACATGCAGTAGATCGCGTTTTCAAACTGCTCATAGCGCGCATCTGCTAGTTCTAAAGCAATCAACTGGTCCCGAGCGTCTACAGTACAGCGAATGAGGTAGGGATCAGATGTATCCATTAAGGTGTCATCGATCGTCCCCCTTAGCGCTTCATTGAGCGCAGTCGCATCATTATCAATGTGGTAGATAACGTAACTTCCGAGCACTACCGGACCTGACTCCGCCCTTTTTATTATTCGGTGAATTGGCCGGAACACATCATGTGGAATGAATAGTCGGCCTTTAAGCTCCTGCAGAAACGCAGTCACAGCCTTCCTGTCGACTTGTTGCGATCCAATTACAAAGGGTGCGATAAACTTGATGACTTCTTTTTCAAAATTGATCGGCGAGTAAGTAGTGGTTATGGCTTTTTCACGTTGAAATAGATCGCGGACAGCTGCATAGTAGTCCTGGACATAATCTGGAGGAATAGATATACCGTGTGCATTCCGAGGAAACTTACGTGCTTTAGGAGGAATAAAGCCCTGAACCGCATATCCAATCATGCGGTTCACTAATTCTGCAACGTCAACTTGCTCATTCATGGTTAGCTCTAGCATTTGCAACCTAATAATTGTAAGGTCGTTAGCTAGCCTTAAATCAGCCTCAACGACCGGTCCTGGCCGATTGCGGACGTTATAACAGGTCTGCAATCGGCTGGAAACCACGTCAGAACCGGCCGCTTTACAGTCAAAGGTTGAGCCGCGGCCAGCCTCGTCATGGTCACTACCCTGTCGCGTCGGATCCATGGTTGTATTCGACCGTTTCTAGCTTATGCCCTGTCATTCCTGCTACCGCTTTGCTCGAGCAGCGCTACCAGCACGGTGGCTGCCATCCCCGATCCTGGCAGCCGGTTCCTTACCCAGTCCTGCCGTGCTCCGAAATCGAGCAGCGTGCGGTCACGCAGCAGCACCCCGGCAGCGCGAGCGGATTCGCTCTGCGGACATGCATCAAGCACCATTTCGGCAAGCTCGGCATTGGTTGCAGCATGGGCTTCGATCCACTGTATGGTGAACTCTGGATTGTGCTCCCACATCTGTGATGCAGCGAACCAGCCGATCGTTGTATCAAGCCATCGTACCAGGGACGCTACGGCCTCGCGACCGCAAGCTTTAAACAGCCTATCCGCGCTTTGTATGTCTTCCTCCAGCTCTTCAGGAGCAAGACTGTCGAGAAGCATGCGGCGTACCTTTGGCGGCATCAGCTGCGCATTGCGCACTGCGTAACGCCGTTCCTGCAGGCCAAGCCCCTTGACTGTTACCGCGGCGTCGAGCTGCTCAAGTATCGCGATGCGGACAGGCGAAAACATCGCCCTGATCTGGCCAGTTGAAATCGCTTCTGCCTCATGTGCAATAAGTGAAGGCCACACGTTCGTTGCGCCGGCGCTGCCGTGGTGTTTCAGCTGCGTGAGCAATATCTCTGTCATCGTCTCATCGGCGTGAACAGCTTCCCACCATACAGCCTGGGCTGGCCATGCGCCATAAATGCTGGCAGCCAGCAGAGCACCGTGCCACAGCGATGGCGGATCATCGACTAACACGGTCCGATGGCGGACGACTGCCTGGGCCGCTTTTAAGACACTGGTCCACGCGTCGATGTACGTACTGCCTTCGGAAGGCGGCGTCAGGCTGCGCAGCCAGAAAGGCGTTTCAGGCAGGTCATCGCACCACCCGGCAAAAAGCCAGCCTGCATAGCCGGCCAGTGCGGGCATCTCTGGTTTAGGGCTCAGGCTCCATGCCCAGCACACTGCCAACCATTCGCAGCACTCCGCTGGCATCGACAGCGGGCGAGTCCATGGACCTGGCAGCGTCCACCCATCCACGCCAAGTGGCAGATGCGGTACTACAGCGGATGCAAGCGCATGGACACCATCTGGCACTTGCCTGCCCTGTAACTTACGCCGCCCGACAGTACAGAAGAGCGCCTCTGCCGCAGCCAGCCCGGCAGCGCTCTGGAACCCTCTATGCAGCACGCCCTCGACTGCAGCAAGAAGATCGCCGTCATCGAGCGCATCGAGCGCAGCATCAACTGTGGCCCGCCGCTCCGGATCGAAACATGCCATCCCCCATTTGTCTACTCTACCGCTCGTCATTGTCACAAGAAGATGGTCGCGTACAGCCAGGTCTGCCAGTACCCGTGGCTCAAGGTCGAAACAGCCGTTGGAACTGCGCGCCAGCAGGCCAGCGCCTGACAACAGGCGCAGGCCTGCCGTATCCGGCTGCCTGGCCAGCCGGGTCACCTGCCTATAACGCTCATCCATGTCAGACTCCTCGGCGATCGCGAGCAGGTCGACGCGACTGGGGGGCGCGGGCGCGAGCCCCTCCCAAGCTGCGTAAGGCAGGGCATTGCGCCATGGCTGTGTGAAATCCTCCCATCGGGCACACGCCAGTCTGGCGAATAGTGCTTCCTCGCCCGGCCCCGACAAGGGCATCGCGGTTAGCAGCTGCTGCCCGGCGTTCCGCATGCCGCGGTCAGGAAGTCTTTTTTCCAGACCGTGGTGAGTGACCCGGCATAGCGCCATCAAGTCTGCCGGCGTACGGATCCATTCCTGCAACGGATCGAAACTGTCCAGCCACTCGCCCAGACTGGTGGATGAGAACAGGGTATCGCTGTCATGTCGGGACAGTCTCGCTTCGACCCAGTTCAATAACTTCTGGCGCCACCCGCTGTGAAGTTGCCATTGCACGGGCTGGATCGCGCTACGCAGGCTGCCCGGATTCGTCATGCCGAGAAGCTGGCGGTCCAGTTTTTCGCCTGTCATTCCTTCCCACGACCAGTCTTCGAGCGGATCGGCATCCCTGCGAGACGGGGCCGCGAACGGCGCAATAATCAGTGTTCCTGCATCCTCGGGGCGTCGTGCAAGCGCCAGGAGATCCAGCATGCCGCCATCTGCGCTAACAGCAATCACGATCGGTTCCGCTCCAGCAAGGAGTTCGCCGACGTCAGCCAGCGTATTTTTTACAAGTACCTCATAACGGCCAGTACTGGTCAAGGTAGCGAGCAGGACACTACGCCCGGTCCGGGGCGGAACGTGCAGCCAGACGGTAGACGTTGGCATCCGGTGCAGAGAGCGCGGCCGGTCCTCGAGCCAGAGATCCAGTTCAGCTCTGTCCCGATCCCGGGGCAGCGGGCCCGGGCCGGCGATGTCACAGAATCGTTCACGGCGTGCATCAAGCGGCGGTAGCTCCGGAAAGTCTGAGAACGCAAACAGTCCATCGAAAGCGTCTGGATGAATACCGACATCGGGACCAGAAAGCCCGAGCAAGTCAAGCAGCACTCGTAGCTGCTCCGGACGCTGTAGCCACCAGCCTGTCTTACCCTGGTCGAGCTGGCCAATTTTGGCCCCAAGCGAACGGTAACGCGGCCAGCCATCGCTTATCGGCGTTTCTGTCATCGCCTTCGCAAGTGCATCGAACGAGCTGAACCTGCCCCCGAGGGCTGTACGGATAGGCGTACGCATTTTGTCTCCAGTAAAGGTAGCAGTGTAGTGCAGGATCTGGTCTCTGCAACGCAAAATGCATTGGTGCATTGCGATGCAATTCTGTTGCCCTACATTCTTGTCGTCGCTATGCTGATCTGACGGTGAACCGATTCAAAAGCGGTCAACCCAACCATCTATGGTGCCCCATGTGTCATTTCCGCTGCCATTTCTGTCTGGCGACGCCGTGCAGCACTTTCGCAATGACACAACATTTTTATAGCCTTAACCCGTCAGGAAAGTTACATGCTCATATATTCGACTTCACCCACTCCTTTTCCAAACCCGGTTTCGGTTGACCTTCTTCGCGCTTGGGAACGGTCCGAGAAAAAGCCGGAAGGATGGACGCGGCAGGACGCTGCCCGTGCACTGGACCGGTACGAACGTTTTTTGCGCCTGGCCGCCATGTATCCCGGCGTACCGCATGCGCCCACCAGAGATATCGATGAGATGTGGCATCTGCATATGTTGTCGCCGAGGGCGTACCATGGCGACTGCCTGCGGCTGTTTGGGGAAATCCTTGACCACGACGGTGGCTTCGGCAAGGGCGAAGATGAAGCGGCGCAGCTCCAGGCTGCCTTTGAACAGACCGCACGCAAGTGGCAGGCAATGTATGGCGAACCCTATGCCACGCAAGCAGTGCATGGGTCGACCAACTGCTGGCACGACTGCGTGGGACGCTGCTGGCATGCGTGCTCCAGCAAGAAGGTCCAGCCTTCACTGGCCGCTTGAGTACGTCCGATATGGCCATCGACGGGTTACCCGACATCGCGGTTCGGCTGGCTGAATACGGTTTTGCCGTACTCAAGCCCGGCACAGCCGCAATGGCCGCCATTATCGCGAACCGGTTGGGAGCTGTGCTGGATATGACCGAGGTGCGGGTCGGTAACGGCCTTACCTACCTCAGCTCGGCCGGTAGTATTCCGCCGCATACCGATCATCCCGACGTCCGGTTGATTCTCTGGTTTTGTCACCAGCAGGACGGTAGCGGCGCCGGCGCAAATATACTGGTCGACACGCGGAGCGTCATCCACGCTCTTCACGCGCAGCTCGCAGCAGAACTGGCAGGCGTCGAGCTGCATTGCCCTGGCGTGCAAACTCTCGTGCCGACCGGTACCCATCCACTTTACGATTCGAAGCGAAAGCAAATTTTCTACGCGCCGTGGCTATGCATGCAACCGCGACCTGCATCAGTTCGCGCGTTTGAAGCCGAACTGGGCAAATCGCGTCATCAGCGGCGCATCCTGTTACATGCAGGAGAATCACTGCTCATTGATAACCGGCGCATGCTCCACTCGCGGGATGCCCTCCCAAGAGACAGCCATCGCTGGCTTACCCGGTATTGGATTGGGAAAAAGGAGCTCACCAGACCGCAACAGTGATGTACTGCTGACGGTAGACGTCCTGCCAGGTCCATCGGCAGATGGTTATTGCATGGATGCCTCATTCTGTGCAGACGCATCGGGGTTGTTCTGCTGCGCGAAAACAGCGTTATGACAACGCTCCAACCGGGCATATTGTAGAGTTGGCAATAACCTCCTTTGGCTGGCAACGGCCGCTTAGGGCGGATTGTGGTCGTTCGGCAGAGAATGCTTCTGGCTGATAGCTGACTGTAAGGATAGGTTGCTCCGGCAGAAACTATTCGTTTGTCAGGCATTCTAGATACCAGTATGATCGAACCGACTCTTACACAGGGGCAATTTTGAAAACGAATGACATGCGGATCGCCCTGCTGATCGATTGCGACAACGTGAGCAGTAGCGCCGTGGAGGGTGTGCTTGCCGAGCTCGCCAAGCATGGCACAGTTAACGTGCGGCATGCCCATGGCGACTGGAAGAGTACATACTTGAATGGCTGGGTGGAGAAGCTGCATGCGAACGCAATCCGGCCCCTGCAGCAGTTTGCGTATACGAGCGGAAAGAACGCCACTGACGCCGCGATGATCATTGACGCGATGGACCTACTGTACAGCAAGAACGTTGACGGCTTCGCCTTGATGACGAGCGACAGCGACTTCACCCCGTTGGTCATGCGAATCCTTGAGAGCGGCCTGCCGGTGTTTGGGTTCGGCGAAAGGAAAACACCCTCGGCGTTCGTGCACGCGTGTTCACAATTCATTTATATCGAGAACCTAGTCCCGGCGCCGGAGGTCGACCAGTCGCTGCCGGCCGCGCCTGCAGGCGACAGCTCGCTCATCGAAGACCATGCGCTGATGCAACTGCTGCGCAACGCCGTCGACCAGGTGTCCGAGATCGACGGGTGGTCACACTTGAGCAAGGTAGGGAAATATATTTCGAACACCAGTTCCTTTTCACCGATCAACTACGGTTACAAGAAACTGGGCGAGGTGCTCCGTGCGAGCGGGACGTTCGATATTGAAATGCGAAGCGATAACACCGCAATGTACGTCAAGCCACGTGCGCCGAGAGCAGCGCTTAAGGCTGCGAAGCCTGTCCAGAGACGTTAGTACAGATCAACGCCGCCTTTCTACCATGGGCCGTTGACGGGCAGAACATTACGCTCCTCTGAGGTTTAAGCTTCGATGTGTCTGCTTCTGGCCGATAGCAGACATTAGCAACGACTCAGTTTAACGCGTGATAGCACATAACATTTCACGTGTAGATAAAAAAAGCGGGCCGAAGCCCGCTCTCTATTGATACCGCTTCCCCTACGCGGGACGCTAACGATTAACGCTTATCAATCGCCGGCACATCACGTACTGGCGACCCCACGAACAGCTGACGTGGACGGCCAATCTTCTGCTCTGGATCGGCAATCATCTCATTCCACTGCGCGATCCAGCCGATGGTGCGGGCCATGGCGAAGATGCCGGTGAACAGCGAGACCGGGATGCCCAGTGCCGATTGCACGATGCCCGAGTAGAAGTCGACGTTCGGGTACAGCTTGCGCGAGACGAAGTATTCGTCTTCCAGCGCGATGCGTTCCAGTTCCATCGCCAGCTTGAACAGCGGGTCTTCCTGCAGGCCCAGCTCGGCCAAGACTTCGTGGCAGGTTTCGCGCATCAGTTTTGCACGCGGGTCGAAGTTCTTGTACACGCGGTGACCGAAGCCCATCAGCTTGACGCCCGAGTTCTTGTCCTTGACCTTCTCGATGAAGGCTGGGATGTTCTCGACCGAGCCGATTTCCTTCAGCATGGTCAGTGCGGCTTCGTTGGCGCCGCCGTGGGCAGGGCCCCACAGGCAGGCGATACCGGCAGCGATGCAGGCGAACGGGTTGGCGCCCGACGAACCGGCCAGGCGGACAGTCGAGGTCGATGCGTTCTGCTCGTGGTCGGCGTGCAGGATCAGGATGCGGTCCAGGGCGCGCACCAGCACGTCGTTGACCTTGTACTCTTCGCACGGGTTGGCGAACATCATGTGCATGAAGTTGGCGCTGTACGAGAGGTCGTTCTTCGGGTACATGAACGGCTGGCCGACCGAGTATTTATAGGCCATTGCGACCAGGGTCGGCAGCTTGGCGATCAGGCGGATCGCCGAGATCTCGCGCTGCTTGGCGTCGTTGATGTCGAGCGAGTCGTGGTAGAACGAGGCCAGCGCGCCGACGGTGCCGACCAGCACCGACATCGGGTGCGCGTCGCGGCGGAAGCCGCGGAAGAAGAAGTTCATCTGCTCGTGGATCATCGTGTGCTTGGTCACGGTGTCGTCGAACGTCTTCTTCTGTTCGGCGTTCGGCAGTTCGCCGTTCAGCAGCAGGAAGCAGGTTTCCAGGAAGTCGCAGTTCTCGGCCAGCTGCTCGATCGGGTAGCCGCGGTACAGCAGTTCGCCCTTGTCGCCGTCGATGTAGGTGATGCTCGAGTTACACGCCGCGGTCGACATGAAGCCCGGGTCGTAGGTGAACTTGCCGGTCTGGCCGTACAGCTTGCGGATGTCGATGACGTCTGGGCCGATCGTGCCCTTGTAGATTGGCATGTCGACCGACGGGCTGCCGTCGGAGAACGACAGGGTGGCTTTGGTATCAGAAATATTCATGGCACTTCCTTCTGTGGGAGTGGATCTATAAACAAAAAACGAAAACTTGGCTGACCTACGCCTGTCGCAGGCGCGCCAGCAGGGCGCGCACTTGCGGCTGGTCGACCTCGCCTTCAGGCTCGGTTCGTCCCAGCAACAGGTCCATCAGCGGGTTGTCCGCCAGGTCCAGCAAGCGGGTCAGCGCATCGACGTCCTCGTCGCTCAATTCTTCTTCATGCGCATCGAGGAAGCGCGTGAGGATCAAATCGTTCTCGAGCAGGCCGCGGCGGGAACGCCAGCGCAGGCGGGCGCGGTTCGCAGGGTCGGATTGATGCGTTTTCACTAGAGTCCGTTGTTGGGTCAACATCATACTCCGTAGGCCGGGATTCGGCAGTACGGTACTTTTACTGTATTGGCGGCATCTTCGCAGACGAATGCGGCAAGATGCGTGCGGTTGTTGGACGCGCGCTCGGGGGACCCGACCACCCTAGGTAGGATGTTCGGCTACGCCGGACGTGCGTTCAACTCCCGCCCGAACAGACGGGAAAAACTTAAATCGCCCGACGAACCAGCAATTCCTTGATCTTGCCAATCGCCTTGTTCGGATTCAGGCCCTTCGGGCACACGTCCGTGCAATTCATGATCGAGTGGCAGCGGAACAGGCGGTACGGGTCTTCCAGGTTGTCCAGGCGCTCGTTGGTGGCTTCGTCGCGCGAGTCGGCGATGAAGCGGTAGGCCTGCAGCAGGCCGGCCGGGCCGACGAACTTGTCCGGGTTCCACCAGAACGACGGGCACGAGGTCGAGCAGCAGGCGCACAGGATGCACTCGTACAGGCCGTCGAGCTCTTCGCGCTCTTCCGGCGACTGCAGGCGTTCCTTCTCCGGCTTGATCGAGTCGTTGATCAGGAACGGCTTGATCGAGTGGTACTGCTTGAAGAAGTTGGTCATGTCGACGATCAGGTCGCGCACCACCGGCAGGCCTGGGAGCGGACGCAACACGATCGGCTGGGTCAGTTCGTTCAGGTTGGTGGTGCAGGCCAGGCCGTTCTTGCCATTGATGTTCATGGCGTCCGAACCGCACACGCCTTCGCGGCACGAGCGGCGCAGGCTCAGGGTATCGTCGACGTCCGACTTGATGCGCTGGAGCGCGTCGAGCAGCATCTTGTCGGTGTCTTGCAGCTCGACGGTGACGTCTTGCATGTAAGGCTTCGCATCCTTGTCAGGATCGTAGCGGTAAATCTTCAGTTGGACGGTACGTGCCATTATTTTTACCTGTTCTGGTCAGGCCGGGGCAGATGTCCCGGCCTAGTAAATTACTGGATATTAGAAAGTCCGTGCCTTCGGCTTGAAGGTGTCGACGGTCAGCGGCTTCTGGACCACGGCCTTGTATTCGAGGCGGTTGCTGTCCGAGAACCACAGGGTGTGCTTCATCCAGTTGTCGTCGTCGCGCTTCTCGTAGTCGCTGTGGGCGTGGGCGCCGCGCGATTCCTTGCGGGCGGCGGCCGACACGATGGTCGCCTTCGCGGTCTCGATCAGGTTGTCCAGCTCCAGCGCTTCCACGCGGGCGGTGTTGAACACCTTCGACTTGTCGGTGAACGACACGTGCTTGCGGCGCTCGTCGAGCTTCATGATCTCGGTCACGCCCTGGTTCAGCAGCGCATCGGTACGGAACACGCCGCAGTACTTCTGCATCGTGGCGCGGATGTCGTTGGCGACGTGCTGGACCTTCTCGCCGCCGGTCGAGGTCTCGAGGCGGTTCAGGCGGGCCAGTGCGGCGTCGGCGGCGTCGGCCGGCAGCGGCTTGTTCAGCTTCTGCTTCAGGTTCGACGCGACCACGTGGTTGCCGGCCGCGCGGCCGAACACCAGCAGGTCGAGCAGCGAGTTGGTGCCCAGGCGGTTGGCGCCGTGCACCGACACGCAGGCGCATTCGCCGATCGCGTACAGGCCATTGACGATCTTTTGACCGCCGGTGCCGTCAGGTGCGACCACCTGGCCGTGGATATTGGTCGGGATGCCGCCCATCTGGTAGTGGATGGTCGGGACGACAGGAATCGCTTCCTTGGTCGCGTCGACGTTGGCGAACTTGTGGCCGATTTCCAGGATCGAAGGCAGGCGCTTCTTGATGGTGTCGGCGCCGATGTGGCGCAGGTCCAGCAGCACGTGGTCCTTGTTCGGACCGCAGCCGCGGCCTTCCTTGATTTCCTGGTCCATCGAACGCGACACGAAGTCGCGCGGCGCCAGGTCTTTCAGGGTTGGCGCGTAGCGCTCCATGAAGCGTTCGCCGTCCGAGTTGATCAGGATACCGCCCTCGCCGCGCACACCTTCGGTGATCAGCACGCCCGCGCCGGACACGCCGGTCGGGTGGAACTGCCAGAACTCCATGTCTTGCAGCGGCAGGCCGGCACGCGCCGCCATGCCCATGCCGTCGCCGGTATTGATGAAGGCGTTGGTCGATGCGGCGAAGATGCGGCCGGCGCCGCCAGTGGCGAAGATGGTGGTCTTCGCTTCCAGGATCATGGTGTCGCCGGTTTCCATTTCCAGGGCCAGCACGCCGACCACGTCGCCGTCGGCGTCGCGGATCAGGTCCAGCGCCATCCACTCAACGAAGAAGTGGGTACGGGCGCGCACGTTACGCTGGTACAGCGTGTGCAGCAGCGCGTGGCCGGTGCGGTCGGCCGCGGCGCAGGCGCGCTGGACCGGCTTTTCGCCGAAGTTCGCGGTGTGGCCGCCGAACGGGCGCTGGTAAATGGTGCCGTCGGGATTACGGTCGAACGGCATGCCGAAGTGTTCGAGTTCGTACACGACTTTCGGCGCTTCGCGGCACATGAATTCGATCGCATCCTGGTCGCCCAGGTAATCGCCGCCCTTGACGGTGTCGAACATGTGCCAGTACCAGTCGTCTTCGCTCATGTTGCCGAGCGAGGCGCCGATGCCGCCCTGCGCTGCGACGGTGTGCGAACGGGTCGGGAAGACCTTCGACAGGACCGCGACGTTCAGGCCGGCTTCAGCCAGCTGCAGCGAAGCGCGCATGCCGGAACCGCCGGCGCCAACGATGACCGCGTCAAAACGACGGGTAGGGATTGCAGTTTTGATTGCTGCCACGATTACACGCTCCAGAGAATTTGCACAGTCCACGCGGCGCAGCCGACCAGGAAGAAAATGGTCAACAGTTGCAGCAGCAGGCGCAGGCCGGCCGATTTGACGTAGTCCATCCAGATGTCACGGATGCCGACCCACGCGTGGTAGAACAGGCCGAGGAAGGTCACCAGCGAGAACAGCTTGAACCACTGTTTCGCGAACAGGCCTGCCCAGCCTTCGTAGCTGAAGTCCTGCGCGGTCAGGAAGGAGACCAGCAGCACGATGGTGTAGACGGCCATGACGATGGCGGTGACGCGCTGCGCCAGCCAGTCTTTCACGCCGTAGTGGGCGCCGACGACGAGGCGGCGCGGTCCGATATTATTCTTGGTTGCCATAATTAAAACACTCCGAACATTTTCAGGCCGACCAGCGCGGTCAGCACCAGGCCGATGACCAGCACCCAGCGTGCGGTCTTTTGTGCGGCGTCCTTGTCCAGGGCAAAGTGGTTGTCCATGAACAGGTGGCGCACGCCGGCGGTGAAGTGGTGCAGGTAAGCCCACGACAGGCCCAGCAGGATGATCTTGACGAACACGTTATCGACGATGCCCGCGAAGTGGGCAAACGAGATCTCGGAGCGCAGGCTCTCTTGCAGCAGGTACAGCAGGAACGGCAGCATCAGGAACAATGCGGCGCCGCTGATGCGGTGCAGGATCGACACGATGGCCGATGGTGGCATGCGATATTTACCGGTAATATCGCCAATGCCAATGTTGCGGAACTCCGGCCGCCCTTTTTTTGCAGCTTCTCTCACGGCTTCGGACATGGTACACCTCCCCTTTAAGACACAATTTTTTAATGAACCCTTCATTTTCGCCGATTTTGTGACTGACACCAAACCCCGGTGAAGGATTCCTGCGTCGGGCGGCGAACCGGGTAGTGTTCGGCGCTTTCTCAAAACCAACATATTTTAATCGCTTCATGCGATTGCTGCAGGGCCCTGATCGGTCCGCCACAATGGCGTTGGATCGTCAACGCCGTGTTTTTCTTACGATAATTCGTTCTGGTAATGGTGGCGCAGCGTCGAATAAATACCCCGGCGCAACTCCACCGCCTTGTCGCCATAGGTGTACGACACCCGCTCCGAACACAGCAGCGGCGTGCCGGGCGCCACCTGCAGGTGCTCGCTGGCCGCAGCATCGGCCCCGACCGCGCGGATCTTCTCGGTCGCCCGGATCATGCGGGTGCCGAATTCCGATTCGAACAGGCCGTACATCGGGCCCTTGTATTCCACCAGCCGCTCGGAAGTCAGGCCCTTGAACAGCTGCCCCGGCAGCCACAGCTCCTCGAGGATGGTCGGCTGGCCATCGAAGGATTGCACCCGCTTGATGTACACCACCGCGTCGCCCGATTTCAAATCGAGCAGGCGCGCGACTTCGGCCGGGGCGCGCATGCGCCGCACGTCGAGGAAGCGGTTGTCGGGATGATGAGGAATGCCTTCGTCGGGCATCAGGCGCAGGAAGCGGAAGTGGGCGCGCTCCTCGGCGTGGGTGGCGACAAACGTACCCTTGCCCTGGCGGCGCACCACCAGGTTCTCGGCGGCCAGTTCGTCGATGGCCTTGCGCACCGTGCCCTGGCTGACCTTGAAGCGCCCGGCCAGCTCCACTTCGCTCGGCATCAGCTCGCCCGGCTTCCATTCGCCCGACTGCAGGCTCTGCGTGATGAGGGCCTTGATCTGCTGGTACAGGGGGCGGAACGAAGGCGACTGGCCGGCGTGTGCGGCAGTTGCGGCATCGCTGGCCTGGTTGGGCGGGACGGGGTTCATAGACCACGATTTCACCATAAATGTGCAACTACGTCCAGTGCATACCCCTCAACACATGTGTCTTATATAAGACATATGATATGAATTGACAGATGGAATAGGCGAGGAATAAACTCGCGGTCGGCTGGACCTCCGTGCGTTCTCTCAGACACGCGCGCGATATCCATTTGACAGGGTGCCGCATTTGGTATCATTGCTGTTTTCCCGAATTCGCATCCTCTGCTCGACCGTTTTCTTTCCCACTTTGGAGATTCATCATGGCTAAAACCCCAATGCGCGTCGCCGTCACCGGCGCGGCCGGCCAGATCGGCTATTCCCTGCTGTTCCGCATCGCCAACGGCGACATGCTGGGCAAGGACCAGCCGGTCATCCTTCAGCTGCTCGAAATCGACAACGAAAAAGCACAGAAGGCGCTCAAGGGCGTCATGATGGAAATCGACGACTGCGCATTCCCGCTGCTGGCCGGCATGACCGCGCACAGCGACCCGATGACCGCCTTCAAGGATGTCGACTTCGCCCTGCTGGTCGGCGCACGTCCACGCGGCCCTGGCATGGAACGCAAGGACCTGCTGGAAGCCAACGCCCAGATCTTCACCGTGCAGGGCAAGGCCCTCGACGCCGTCGCTTCGCGCAACGTCAAGGTGCTGGTGGTCGGCAACCCGGCCAACACCAACGCCTACATCGCCATGAAGTCCGCGCCTTCGCTGCCGGCCAAGAACTTCACCGCCATGCTGCGCCTGGACCACAACCGCGCCCTGTCGCAAGTGGCCGCCAAGACCGGCAAGCCGGTGTCGTCGATCGAGAAACTGGCCGTGTGGGGCAACCACTCGCCAACCATGTACGCCGACTACCGCTTCGCCACCATCGACGGCGCATCGGTCAAGGACATGATCAACGACGACGCCTGGAACCGCGACACCTTCCTGCCGACCGTCGGCAAGCGCGGCGCCGCCATCATCGAAGCACGCGGCCTGTCGTCGGCGGCATCGGCTGCCAACGCCGCCATCGACCACATGCACGACTGGCACGTCGGCACCGGCGGCAAGTGGACCACCATGGGCATCCCGTCGGATGGTTCGTACGGCATCCCGCAAGACACCATGTTCGGCTTCCCTGTCACCGTTGAAAACGGCGAATACAAGATCGTCCAGGGCCTGGAGATCGACGAGTTCTCGCAAGAGCGCATCAACCTCACCCTCAAGGAACTGACTGAAGAGCGTGACGGCGTGGCGCACCTGCTGGCCTAAGTTCCACGCGGCAGATGGAGCCTGAACAGCCTCCCGTCCGCCGCACGCGCCGTGCCGCCACCCCCGGCGGCGCGGCTGCATCTGCTTCGAGCGACAAACACATGCATCCTTCCGAGGTTTTATTCCAGGGCAAACGCCAGCCACTCCTCCTCCCCTCCTGCGATCACTACGCCGGTTCGGAGAAGCTGATGCGCAAATCGATGGCCCTGCAACAAGAGCTTGGCCCCCTGTTCGACATCACCTTCGACTGCGAAGACGGCGCCGCCGCAGGCAGCGAAGCCGCGCACGCGGCGCTGGTGGCCATGCTGGTCAACAGCGACGATAACCGCTACAACCGCATCGGCGTGCGCCTGCACGACAGCGGCAGCGAGCACTTCGCCGCCGATGTCGCCACCATCGTCGGCTCGGCCGCCGCGCGCCTGGCCTATGTGGTGCTGCCGAAGGTGGAAAGCGCCGCCGAAGTCATCCGCGCGATCGACCTGATCAACCAGCACGCGGCGCAGTCCGGCCGCACCGACTTGCCGGTGCACGTGCTGGTCGAAACCCACGGCGCCCTGCGCGAAGCCTACGACATCGCCGCCCTGCCCCAGGTCGAATGCCTGTCCTTCGGCATCATGGACTTTGTCTCCGCCCACTATGGCGCGGTGCCGGCCAGCGCCATGCGCACCCCGGGCCAGTTCACCCACCCGCTGGTGGTGCGCGCCAAGCTCGAGATGGTCGCCGCCTGCCACGCGCACGGCAAGGTGGCCTCGCACAACGTCACCACCGACATCAAGGACAGCGCCGTGGTGGCCAACGATGCCCAGCGCGCCGGCGCCGAATTCGGCTTCACCCGCATGTGGAGCATCCACCCTGACCAGATCAAACCCATCCTGAAGGCTTTCACGCCGCGCCTGT
Source organism: Massilia yuzhufengensis (assembly GCF_900112225.1). GTDB lineage: Bacteria > Pseudomonadota > Gammaproteobacteria > Burkholderiales > Burkholderiaceae_D > Telluria > Telluria yuzhufengensis. The sequence continues at coordinate 18,370 of NZ_FOLD01000013.1, forward strand.
CGGAAGTGAACGAAGCCACCAACATCCTGCTCGAAGCGATGACGGCCGGATGGGGACCGATCGCCCAGCATGGCCGCCTGCACGACCGCGCCAGCTACCGTTATTACTGGACGGTGCTGCAGCGTGCGAAGCTGGCCGGCCTCGCGCTGCCGGAAGCCGCGGCGGCAATCGTCAACCAAACGGATTCCAACTGATGTCCCATTACCTCTCCAAATTCCTGGCGGCCGGTGCGTTCGCGCTCGCCGCCGGCAGCATGTGCGCACCCGTGCATGCCGCGCCCGAAACCAAGCACCCGAAAGCCGAAGCCGTCGTCAAGGCCAAGGCCAAGGCCGACGCCAAGGCGAAAAAGTCGGCCAAGCCGGCCAAGGGCGCTGCCGCTGCCGATGCATCGGTGCGCGCCGCCGCCGCTTTCGATGCCGCCGAAGAAACCGAACCGGACATCACCGACACCATCACCACCGAGTACGCCTGCGAGCTCAATAACAAGGTCACGATCTACACCAACGAGAAAGACCCTGCCAACATCGCGCTGCGCTGGAAGAAGCGGGTGCACCGGCTCACCCGCGTCGGCACCACCACCGGCGCGCTGCGCTTCGAGAACCCGTACTGGGGCCTGATCTGGATCGGCATCCCGTCCAAGGGCATCCTGCTCGATTCGCGCCTGAACCGCCAGCTGGCCAACGAATGCAAGAACGCCGTGCAGGCAGCGCCGGTTACGGCTGCCCTGCCGGAAGAAAAGAAAAGCTGATCCACGGCCTACTGCCCTGGATCGCCTGTTTTTATGGCTGCAACAACGGTATTGAATAACAATATCCCACTGAAGGAGAGCATATGTCTCGCAACACCCTGAACACTCTGAAGGAATTCCCGGCCGGCGCCGGCCAGACCGGCCAGTACTACTCGCTGCCAGCCCTGGGTGAAGCCCTCGGTGTGAACCTGTCGCGCCTGCCGGTGTCGATCCGTATCGTCCTCGAGGCCGTGCTGCGCAACTGCGACGGCAAGAAGGTCACCGAAGAGCACATCAAGCAGCTCGCCAACTGGGGCCCGACCGCCGAACGCACCGACGAGATTCCGTTCGTCGTGGCGCGCGTCGTGCTGCAGGACTTCACCGGCGTGCCGCTGCTGGCCGACCTGGCCGCGATGCGCAACGTCGCCGCCCGCAACGGCGCCGATCCGAAGAAGATCGAGCCGCTGGTGCCGGTCGACCTGGTGGTCGACCACTCGGTCACCATCGACCACTTCCGCGAGCCAAATGCACTCGACCTGAACATGAAGCTGGAATTCTCGCGCAATAACGAGCGCTACCAGTTCATGAAGTGGGGCATGCAAGCCTTCGACACCTTCGGCGTCGTGCCGCCGGGCTTCGGCATCGTCCACCAGGTCAACCTGGAATACCTGGCGCGCGGCGTCATGAAGCAGGGCGACGTGTACTACCCTGACACCCTGGTGGGCACCGACTCGCACACCACCATGATCAACGGCGTGGGCGTCGTCGGCTGGGGCGTGGGCGGTATCGAAGCCGAAGCCGGCATGCTGGGACAGCCGGTCTACTTCCTGACCCCGGACGTCATCGGCGTCAACCTGAAAGGCAAGCTGCGCGAAGGCTGCACCGCGACCGACCTGGTGCTGACCGTCACCGAACTGCTGCGCCGCGAAAAAGTCGTGGGCAAGTTCGTCGAGTTCTTCGGCGAAGGCACCCGCTCGCTGTCGACCACCGACCGCGCCACCATCGGCAACATGGCGCCTGAATACGGCGCGACCATGGGCTTCTTCCCAGTGGACGAAGCCACCGTCGACTACTTCCGCGGCACCGGCCGTACCGAAGAAGAACTGGCTGCCTTCGAAGCCTACTACAAGGCGCAGGGCATGTTCGGCGTGCCGCAGGAAGGCGAGATCGACTTCACCCGCGTCGTCGAACTCGACCTGTCGACCGTGACGCCATCGCTGGCTGGTCCGAAGCGCCCGCAAGACCGTATTGAACTGGGCCACGTGAAGAACACCTTCGCCGACCTGTTCAGCAAGCCAACCACCCAGAACGGCTTCAACAAGAACCCGGACGACCTGAACAAGGTCTACGAGACCACCAACGGCGTGCGCGTGAAGAACGGCGACGTCCTGATCGCCGCCATCACCTCGTGCACCAACACCTCGAACCCGAGCGTGCTGCTGGCTGCCGGCCTGCTGGCCAAGAAAGCCGTCGAGCGCGGCCTGACGGTGGCCCCGCACATCAAGTCCTCGCTGGCCCCTGGCTCGCGCGTGGTCACCGAGTACCTGACCGCCGCCGGCCTGCTGCCTTACCTGGACAAGCTGGGCTTCGGCGTGACCGCCTACGGCTGCACCACCTGCATCGGCAATGCCGGCGACCTGACCCCGGAACTGAACGCCGCGATCACCGAGAACGACATCGTCGCCTCGGCTGTCCTGTCGGGCAACCGTAACTTCGAAGCGCGTATTCACCCGAACATCCGCTCGAACTTCCTGGCTTCGCCACCGCTGGTCGTCGCCTACGCGATCGCCGGCAACATGACGCGCGACCTGATGACCGAGCCAGTGGGCAAGGACACCAACGGTGTCGACGTCTACCTGGGCGACATCTGGCCAACCTCGCAGGAAATCGGCGAACTGATGCGCTTCGCGATGAACTCGGAAGTCTTCAAGAAGAACTACGCCGACGTCAAGGGCAACCCGGGCGAACTGTGGGAGCGCGTGACCACCACCGAAGGCCAGGTCTACAACTGGCCTGAATCGACCTACATCGCCGAGCCGCCGTTCTTCGCCGACTTCACGATGACCCCGAAGGCAGCTGCTACCGGCATCCAGGGCGCGCGCGCACTGGGCGTGTTCGGCGACTCGATCACCACCGACCACATCTCGCCGGCCGGTTCGATCAAGGAAGACGGTCCTGCGGGCCAGTGGCTCAAGGCGCACGGCGTCCTGAAGGCCGACTTCAACTCGTACGGCTCGCGCCGCGGCAACCACGAGATCATGATGCGCGGCACCTTCGCCAACGTGCGTATCAAGAACCGCATGATCCCGGCCAAGGCCGACGGTTCGGCAGTCGAGGGTGGCATCACCCTGCACCAGCCGACCGGCGAACAGCTGTCGATCTATGACGCGGCCATGAAGTACGTGGCAGCGGGCACCCCGACCATGATCTTCGGCGGCGAAGAATACGGCACCGGCTCGTCGCGCGACTGGGCGGCCAAGGGCACCCAGCTGCTGGGCGTGAAGGCCGTGATCGTGCGCTCGTTCGAGCGCATCCACCGCTCGAACCTGGTGGGCATGGGCGTGCTGCCGCTGCAGTTCATCGGCAACGACAGCGTCGATTCGCTCGGCATCACCGGCCGTGAAACCTACGACCTGAAAGGCCTGGAAGGCGAGATCAAGCCGCAACAACTGGCCACCCTCGTGATCCACCGTGAAGACGGCACGTCGCAGGACGTGCAGGTGCTGCTGCGTATCGACACCCCGATCGAAGTCGACTACTACAAGCATGGCGGCATCCTGCCGTTCGTGCTGCGCCAGCTGCTGGCTGCGTAATCGTGCCCGGCCCGCTCAGGCGGGCTGGTAGCGAATAAAAGGCCGGGCCCCTCGCGGGGCCCGGCCTTTTGCTTTGGTACGGCCAACTATGCGACGAGCTAATTGCAATGTCGGTAAGATTATAGGAACAACATCACTTCCAAGGACACACCATGTCATCCGCAGTCACGGCCAACCCGCCCTACCGCAACGCGCCGGGGGTACTTCATACGATCCTGCTCGCAGGGAGCGTCTCCCTATTCCTGGGTGCATTGCTCAGCGATGTCGCCTACTACAACACCCAGCAAATCCAGTGGAGTAATTTCGCTTCCTGGCTGATCGCCGGCGCCATGGTGTTCTGCGGGCTGGCGCTGGTGTTCGCGCTGGTGAACCTGGTCCGCGCCAAGCGCAAGGCAGGTCATCCCCTCTCCTACTTCCTGGCGCTGCTTCTCACCTTCGTGCTGGGCCTGGTCAACGCCTTCACGCATGCCAAGGACGCCTGGGCCGCCATGCCGGCCGGCCTGATCCTGTCGGTCATCGTCTTCGTCCTGATCCTGGTCTCGGCCTGGTTGGGCCTGGGTCCACGTTCCGGAGGTGCCGCATGAAACAGATCAGCACACTGACCATCCTTGGCGCGGCCCTGCTGCTGGGCGCCTGCTCCGAAAAAGGGGCCCCTACCCAGGACCGCGGCGCCGATCCCAAGCTTCCGGCGCCACAAGGCAGCCTGCTGCCGAGCATGAAGATCGCCGAGCCGACCGCCTGGGGCACGCAAAAGCCCACCGTGCCGGAAGGCTTCACAGTGTCCGCGATCGCCACCGACCTCGCGATCCCGCGCCAGACCCTGGTGCTGCCGAACGGCGACATCCTGGTGGCCGAAGGCCGTGGCGGCAGCGCCGCCAAGCTCAAGCCGAAGGATGTCATCGCCGGCTACATCAAGGCCAAGGGCAATACCAAGGTCAAGGGCGGCAACCGCCTGACCCTGCTGCGCGACGCCGACGGCGACGGCGTGTACGAACTCAAGACCGTGTTCGCGGAAAACCTGAATGCGCCTTATGGCCTGGCCTTTGCCGACAACAAGCTGTATGTGGCCAACCAGGATGAACTGGTCAGCTTCGACTACCAGGAAGGCCAGACCAAGGCCGCCGGCAAGCCGGCCAGCGTGGCCAAGCTGCCGTCGGCCATCAACCACCACTGGACCAAGGCGCTGACGATCAGCGCGGACGGGCGCTTCGCCTATGTCGGCATCGGCTCGAACAGCAACATCACCGAGCGCGGCATGGAAGCGGAAGTCGACCGCGCCATGGTGTGGCAGATCGACGTGAAGACCGGCGCCTATAAACCGTATGCCACCGGCCTGCGCAACCCGACGGCGCTGGCGATGCAGCCGGAGACCGGCACCCTGTATGCGGTCGTGAACGAGCGCGACGAACTGGGGCCGGACCTGGTGCCGGACTACCTGACCTCGGTGCGCGAAGGCGGCTTCTACGGCTGGCCGTACAGCTACTGGGGCCAGAACGCCGACCCGCGCGTCAAGCCGCAAGACCCGGCCAAGGTCGCCGCCGCCATCAAGCCCGACTACAGCCTGGGCTCGCACGTCGCCGCGCTGGGGCTGGATTTCTCGCGGCCGGCCATGGGTGACAAGTTCGCCAATGGGGTCTTCGTCGGCGAGCATGGCAGCTGGAACCGCCCGAATCCGGTCGGCTACAAGGTGATCTTCGTGCCCTTCGCGAATGGGAAACCGTCCGGCGAGCCGGTGGACTTCGCGACCGGCTTCCGGGATACCGAAGGCAAGACCCGTGGGCGGCCGGTGGGCGTGACAGTGGATCCACGCGGGGCGCTGATCATTGCCGATGACCTGGCCAATACGATCTGGCGCGTGGTGCGCACCAAGTAGTTATCAATAAAATAAGCGTTTAGGTACGACAACGCACGGAAGAGACTGGTAGCAAGGAGGATGATGGATTCATCGGGAGAGCAAACAGCACACCAGGTTTGCAGCTCCCCCACCAAAGTGGAAGGTCACATCATGTTATATACCATTGCTATCATTCTCCTCGTCCTGTGGCTGCTGGGTATGGTCACTTCCTTCGCCGCCGGCGGCCTGATCCACATCCTGCTGGTGGTTGCGATCGTCGTGATCCTGATCCGCGTGTTCAGCGGGCGAAAAGTGCTCTGACGAAGGCCAGTTCATAATTGAAAGGCCGGAACCCTGAGGGTTCCGGCCTTTTGTTTTGGTATTTGCACGTGGTGAGGGGCGTCGGCGGCTGCGACACCGCTAGCATCAGCCCGTCGTACCGGCGAAGGCCGGTACGACGGGGATGTGCGAGGATTTCAGGCCACGGGCTTGTGAGCCTCGAAATGCAAGCGGTCATACCACACGCCCCCCAGCTCGAAACTCCGGCGCGAGTGCCCGAACTGCACGAACCCGTTACGCAATAACACCCGCGCCGACGCCACATTATCAACCCGACAGTCCGCCTCGATCCGCACCAGCCCCAGCTTCCCGAACGCGATCTCCAGCATCTGCCGCACCGCCTCGCTCGCGTAGCCCTTGCCGCAGGCCGCCTGCCCGATCCGGTAGCCCAGCACCGCGCTGTGATAATGCGCCCGCTTCACCACACTCAAATTCACGCGCCCGGCGATCTCCCCTGCCCCGTCCAGCACCACATACTGGAAGCCCGTGCCCGCAAACACGTCCGCCATCGCCTGCCCCACCGCCAGCCCCACGCCCTCCAGCGAATAGTAAGACGCCGGCCGCGCATTGATCGTGGCTTCGAAAAACGCGCGATTCGCCAGCTCGAACCCAAGCAGCGCGGCGATGTGGCCGTGCGAAGGCGGTACCAGCGTGATCACATCTCCACCCACATCCGCAGCAGGTTGTGATAATGCCCGGTGATGCCGACGGTCGCCTCGTTCTCGCCGTGCGCGGCGCGCAGTTTCTGGATGTTGGTGTCGAGCTCGAACAGCATGGCGCGCTTGGCGTCGTCGCGCACCATGCTCTGGGTCCACAGGAAGGACGCGACCCGCTCGCCGCGCGTCACCGGCAGCACCTGGTGCAGGCTCCCCGATGGGTACACGATGGCGTCGCCGGCCGGCAGCTTGACCTCGTGGGTGCCGTAGGCATCGACCACCACCAGTTCGCCGCCGTCGTAGTCTTCGGGATCGCTCAAGAAAACAGTGGTCGACACGTCCGCCCGCACCGGCGGCAGGCCGCCGCGCTGGGCGCGCACGGCGCCGTCGATGTGCAGGCCGTAGTGCTCTCCCCCGCCGTAGGCGTTGAAGTAGGGCGCCAGCACGCGCAGCGGCAGCACGCTGGAGAAGAACAGCGGGTTCGCCATCAGGGCGGCGCTCACCTGCTGCCCCAGTTCCACCGCCAGCGGCGAGCCTTCCTTGAGCTGGCGGTTGCGCTTGACCTGGGCGCCTTGTGGGCCCACGCTCTCGCGGCCGTCCACCCATTCGGGCGCGCCTTCCATGCACGCGCGGATGCTTGCGACCTGTTCGCGCGTCAGCACACCGGGGATATGCAGCATCATGGTTCGTTTCCCTTCTCGACGAAAAAAACCCTCCTGATCATATCAGGAGGGTGAATCCGGTTGCCCGGCGGGGGTGGTACCCGGTGAATCAGAACTTGAGGTTGGCCATCAACGACGCCGAGCGGCCCGCGCCCACGCCCGCGTAGTGCGGCGAGGAGACGCGATCGAAGTAGAGCTTGTCGGTCAGGTTCTGGATGTTGAGCTGGAACGATACGCTCGGGTTGAGCGTATAGCTCGCCATCGCGTCGAAGCGCGTGTAGCTTGGCGAATACTTGGTGTTGTTCACGTTGGCGAACTGGCGATCCACGAAGTTGGCGCCGGCACCAAAAGTGAAAGCCTTGTTGAGCGCGTAGGTGCTCCACAGCGAGGCGCTGTGCTTCGGCGTGGTCGGGAAGGCGTTGCCATTGAACGGGGACGCGGTCCAGCGCGGCGCGGTTGCGGTGCCGGTGTTGACGAAGCCGTTGTCGGCGATCACGCCATGCAGGTAGGTGTAGCCACCGAACACGGTCCATGCGTTCGTGATGCGGCCCGACAGGCCGAACTCGACGCCTTCGAGCTCCTTGCGGCCCACGTTCTGGGTGCTGCCGTCCGGCGCGGTGACGCGGGCGTTGTCCATGTCGCTCTTGAACACGGCGGCGCTGGCCGACAGGCGCCCGCCCGGCAGCACTTCCCACTTGGTGCCCAGCTCGATGCTGCGGCTGGTCTGCGGCTGCAGGTTCTGGATCGCCACGGTGAGCGCGTCCAGGCCGTCGCCGCCGTCGTTGCCCGGCGGCGTCGCTGAAGTGGCCCACGAGACGTAGATGCTGCCGTTGGCTTTCGGCTTGTACACCAGGCCGGCCTGGTAGGTGTCGAACTTCGATTCCACGCGGGCACGGACGGTGGCGACGCTCCCCACCGCCGGGGTCACCAAGGTGCTCGAGAAATCGTCCCAGCGCGCGCCGATGTTCAGCAGCCACTGCGGGGTGAACTCGATGGTGTCGAAGCCGTACACGGCGCGGGTGCGGGTCTCGACCGTGGTGAGGGTTGGCGACTGGCTGCGGGTGGTGACCCACGGGTCGTTCGGGTTCGGGTTGACCAGGGTGGTGCAGTTGTACAGGGTGGCCGCGCCCGCGGTCGGGCAGGTGAAGGTGCCGGTGAGCGGGTTGTTGGTGCCCGGGCTGAACACGAAGCTGCCGCGGTCGGTGTCCTCGCGCGAGAACTCCACGCCCACGTTGAAGCTGTGCTTGATGCCGGCGGTATTCCAGTTGCCGCTCAAGCTGGTGGAGTTGGCCAGGGTCCTGGTGTCGACCACGCGGGTATTGGCGCGGCGCCACACGGTGCCGTACAGGACCGAGTTGCCCTTGGAGTCGTCGGGCTGGGTGTAGATGTAGTCCTGGCCGGTCTTGCCCCAGCGGGTCGCGTTGCGGATGGCCAGGTTCGGGCTGAACTCGTGGCGCAGGTCGACGGTGGCGACATCGGTCTGGGTGTCGCGGAAATCGCGGTTCTTCAGGCCGTAGAAGGCTTCGCGGTCGACGGTGAAGGGGGTGCCGCCGCCGTTTTTGGCGACATTCGCGCCGGTGGTGATCGGGTTGTTGAACGGGATGCCGGTGTCCGGGATCTCGCTGCTTTTCAGGTGGTAATAGCTCAGGATCGCGCTGGTCGGGCGGTTCAGGCCGAAGGTGATGCTCGGCGCGATGCCCCAGCGCTCGCCGCCCACCACGTCGCGTCCGGCCACGTCGTTGTTGTGCACCATCGTGTTGAGCCGGAAGGCGGTGTTCTCGCCGATCACGCGGTTGATGTCGGTGGTGACGCGCGCGTACTTGTCGGTGCCCAGGCCCGCCGTGGCGTTGCTGAAGTTGGTGTCGCGCGCGGTCTTGGTGACGATATTGATGCCGCCGCCGGCCGACGAGCGGCCGCCCAGCGCCGAATTCGGGCCCTTGACCACTTCGATCTGCTCGATCGCGAAGATTTCGCGCGACTGCGAGCCCGAATCGCGGATGCCGTCGATATAGGTGTCGGTCTGGGCGTTATAGCCGCGGATGAACAGGTTGTCGCCCACCGGGTTGCCGCCTTCGGAAGCGCCGATGGTGATGCCCGGCACGGTGCGCAGCGCATCGGTCAGCGACACGGCGCCGGTTTGCGAAATGGTTTCCGAAGTCACCACGGTGACTGATTTCGGGGTGTCGAGCAGCGGTGCGGTGAATTTGTCCGAAGCCGAGCGGACCGGACCCTGCACGGCGCGGTCGGGGCCGGCATTGATGACCACTTTCGGCAACTGGGCGCCTTCGGCCAGTTCCGGCGCGGCATCGGCAGCACCCGCGGCGTAGGCCATCGGCATGGCCAGCGAGGCCAGCACGGCCAGGGCCGGGGCCGACAGGGCGGGCGCGGAAGGACGTGCGTGTTTCTTGCTCTTGATGAAGGTGCTGCCTGGCTGCGCGGTGATCGTGGTCATATTCTTCTTGGTGGGGGGAAGGCCAGCTTGCTGCTGTCAATCTGAATTTTAATGAGAACGATTCGCATTATGGTTTCTATTCAGGTTTTTTGCAAGTCTCATCCATTCCCTCCTCCGCCAGGGCCGCCTTGTGCTCATGGCATGTGGCCGAATCAACTACAATACCGGCGATAAGGGTTTATCATGACCCTGATCCACTATTTGAACAAAGAGCCCCCAGCGCCATGCGTCGTCCTACCAAAGATTCAACTCCCAAACTCTCCGCCGAAAGCCAGCGCCTCGTCAGCATTGCGCAAGCCATCATGCAGGCCGCCAGCCGCGTCGAGGAAAGGACCTGGGAGCGCCAGCTGGATACGCAACTGCAAAAACTGCTCAAGACCAACCACCAGGACAGCATCGACAGCGCGCTGAACGCCCTCTTCAAGGACGATCTCGCCGCCTACGACGTGCTGATGGATGGCGTCGAGGCCGTGAGCGAATCTGCCACCATGGTGGAGCAGCAGGACGGCGCCGAAGTCACTTGGCAGGCGCTGCTGGTCGCCGCGCCGGTGCTGGCCTGGACCCGTTTCAATATCGCCTCTGGCACCATCCCGGCCGACGTGCTGACGACGCTGCAGGCGCACTTCTCGGCCCACCTGCTGGCCGACGGCACCCGCATCTCGATGGCGCCCACCCTGTATTCGATCGACCAGCTGCCGCGCACCCATGCCGAAACTTACGCGCTGACCCACAAGCTGGCCGCGGCCGCGCACAAGGGCGGCTCGGTGAAGCCGGCTGCGCGCGTGGAAGAAACCGCGCCCTTCCTGGCCGACACGCGTTACCTGCTGGTGGCCATCGTCGCCCCGGTCGGCGCGCCCATGTTCCGCTGGCAGGAACCGCAGCACCACATCCACTTCGCCGAAGAGCGCAACCGCGCCCTCGAGCAGTGGCGCGCGCAAGGCACCGCCAACATCGCGCGCATGATGCCGGGCTGCGGCGTCGAGCTGCTGCTGCCGGAAGCGTATTACGTGGCCTGCCGCGAAGCCGATAAGCTGATCCGCCCGATCTCGATCCGCGCCGCCGTCCACTACCTCACCCACACGCTGGGTGTGGAACCGTCCGACCTGCGCGCCGTCATCGCCGGCTTCGGCGAGGAATCGGCCGACATCCAGATCGACGAATACCGCGTGTCGTTCACGATGCGCCAGGACAGCGACGTGTTCTATGGCATCGTCTGGCCGCTGTACGGCCAGGAAGACGAAAACGGCACGCCGATGGAAGGCCCGTTCGCCACCGCGCCGGCGCCGCTCACGCCCATCAACGAGATCGTCGCCCACCTGAACGAAGCCGGCGTCGCGCACATCAAGCGCATCGGCGAGCGCTACCCGGCCGAATACTGCGACGACTGCGGCTCGCCGCTGTTCGCCGACCCGACCGGCGAACTGGTGCACGCTGAAATGCCGGAAGACACGCCGACCGGCACCGAGCACTTCCACTAAAGCGCCAACGCAGGCGATTGAACCGTCGTCCCGGCGGTTTAAACGCGGCCAGCGCGCCGGCCGCCCAACAAAAACGCCGGCGCGAGGCCGGCGTTTTCCATGGCGTTTCAGCTCGCTTTAGAAGCGGAAGTTGGCCGTGAGGCTGGCCGAACGCGGCGCGCCCGGGGTGTAGCGGTAGCCGCTCTTGTTGATGCTGGCGACATAGTGCTCGTCGGCGATGTTGTAGACGTTCAGGCGCAGGTCGACGTTCGGGCTGATGCGGTACGACGCCATCGCATCGAACACCCAGTACGATTCGGTGTACTTCGGCGTGCCGATGGCGCCGTCGGTACCGCGCTTGAGCTCGTCGCTGAAGCGGGCCCCGCCGCCAATCTTGAAGCTGCTGTTCACGTCATACGCCGTCCACAGCGTGAACGAGGACTTCGGCGTGTAGGTCAGGCTGTTCTCGCCGGAGGCCGTGATCATCCTGCCTTCGTCGACGCTGGTGTCCATGTACAGGTAGCCCGCGCTCACCAGCCAGTTGCTGGCCAGTGCGCCGGTCACGCCCAGCTCGACGCCCTGCACTTTCTTGCGGCCGGTCTGGTACCACTGCAGGTCCACCGGATCCTGTTCGACCTCGTTCTTCACTTCGGTACGGAACAAGGCTGCCGACAGCGCCAGCTTCTGGCGCAGCAAGTCGAGCTTGCCGCCGATCTCGGCGGTCGTCGATTCCTGCGGATCGTAGGACGGGTTCTGGGCGCTGTTGGCGTTGCCCGAGACGGCGAAGCTGGCGCCCGGCGGCTGCTTCGAGCTGGCCACCATCGCATACACGCTGCTGTCCTTGGTCGGCTTGTACAGGATCGACGCCTTGCCGTTGACCAGGGTCTTGCCGACATTGAAGCGGGTCGGGACCAGCACGTTATTGGTCAGCGCCACCACGTTGTAGGCGCCGCGGAAGCGGTCCACGCGCACGCCGCCATTGAAGATCCAGCGCTCGCCGAGCTTGATGGTGTCGAAGGCGTACAGGCTCTGGGTGTCGACCTCGCCCTCGTTGTAGGCGCCGGTGCGGGCCATGGTCTGGCCGGTGACAGGGTCGGCCGGGTTCGGACGGTACAGGTTGGCCGCCGGCATGGTGCCCAGGCCGGTGCGTCCATAGGTGACCTGGGTCTCGTTGACGAATTCCAGGCCGGTGACCAGGGTGTGCGACAGCGCACCGGTCTCGAAGTCGGCGGTGAGGGTGGTCTGGTTGGTCAGGATCTTGTTTTCCTGGTCCTTGACGGTACGGGTGCTGCGCGCCACGGTCCAGGTGGAAGGATCGGCTACCACCGGGGTGCGGAAGTTGGCGGCGCTTGTCAGCCAGGCCGTCAGCAGGTAGTCCTGCTTGGTGCGGCCATAGCGGCTGATGTTGGACAGGCGCAGGTTTGGGGCGAAGGCATGCTCGATGCGCGCAGTGGCCATGTCGGCCTTGATCTTGTCGTAGTCGCTGTTCGAACCGTAGAAATTCTTCGGGTCGACCGCCGCAGCGCCGGCCAGGAACGGACGGGAGGCGTCGGGGCTGGTGTAGCCGGGCAGGCCGATGGTCGGCACGCCGCCGTCGGGCACGTTGTCCTGGTCCACGTGCAGGTAGTCGACGTGCACGCGGGTCGGGCCGTTCAGGCCGAAGCCCAGGCTTGGCGCCACCGCCCAGCGCTGGTGATTCACCACGTCGCGGCCCGGGTTGCCGGCATCCTGCGCCATCACGTTCAGGCGCAGCGCGATGCCGCGCTCGGCGTTCAGTACCGTGTTCAGGTCGCCAGTGACGCGTTTTTGCGAGGCGCTGCCGCCGGTAAGCGCGGCCGATGCCGCCTGGCCCATGTGCGCTGTCTTGCTCACCAGGTTGACCGAGCCGGTCGGCGAACCGCGGCCGTTGTCGGTGCCCGCCGGGCCTTTCACGACATCGATTTGTTCGAGATTGAAAACGTCGCGCGAGATCGAGCCGACGTCGCGGGCGCCGTCCACGAAGATGCTGCCCGAGGTGTCGAAGCCGCGCATGAAGATCGCGTCGCCGGTATTGGTGTTGCCGTTCTCGCCCAGGAAGAAGGCGCCGACACCCGGGGTGTTGCGCAAGGCTTCGGTCAGGGTCAGGGCGCCCTGCTGCTCGAACAATTCCTTCTTGATGACCTGCACGGTCTGCGCGGTATCGACCAGCTTCTCGGTGTACTTCGGCGACGAGGCATGCTCGGCCTTGAATGCGTTTTCCGCCTTGCCGACAATCTCGACCTTCGACGCGGGAGGCGCGTCCCCTGCCGCGTTGTCCACCTCGTTCGCATGCGCTGCGAAGGGCAGCAGGACGGTGGCCAAGGCGGCGCCCATCAGTTGCGATTGCGTGTGTTTACGGCTTGTTATTGTTTTCATACGAAGCTGGTCCTTGATAGTCAGAAAGTTGGGGCAGGTCCTCAATGAAAATTATTGTAAAGAAAACCTTCAGACATGTAAACAAGAATCATTCTTATTCGCGTTAACATTCGCATTGACAATGCGGCCTGCTCACGCAGGGCGCGACGCGGCAGCCGGTAGCGGCAAGCCCGGCGTGGGAGGGGTTTTGAGGAGATGAAATGCGCGCGGCAACCGATGCTGCCGCCGCGCCGACGGCCTGCGAGCGCAGGCCGGATTGCCTTAGCGGCGGATGCTGGCGATAACTTTGGTGGCGAACTCGGCAGCGTTGCCGGCATGCCAGCGCCACACGATGACCAGGTCGTGATCGGGCGAAACGACGATGGTATTGTTGCCGGCGCCCAGGGCCGCATAGGCATTGCTTGGGAGCCCAGGCAAATTCTTGCCCTTGGTATTGAGCCACCACAGGTAACCGTAGTCCGGCCCGTTGGCGCTCGGGCTCAAGGCGGCCTTGACGTAGGACGGCGGCAGCAGCTGCTTGCCGTTCCACGCCCCGCCCTGCAGCCACAGGTAGCCGAAGCGCGCCATGTCCCAGGAGTTGATCCACATACCGCCGCCCCAGCGCGTGCCGCCGCTGACCGACGGCAGCTGCTTGCCGTTCAGTTCCACGTAACTGTTATGGTAGGGCACCCACTTCCAGCTGTTCGAAGCGCCGATCGGGTTCATCACCTGTTGCTGGAACACCTCCGGCACCGACTGGCCGAACACGTGGGTGAGCGACAGCGCGAAGCGGTTGATGCGCACGTCGTTGTATTCGTAGAAGCTGCCCGGTTTCTGCAGCGCGCGCGGCTTGCGCTGGCCCGCGCCGAAGGCCGCCTTGCCGATGAAGTCGGCGTTCTTGCCCCACATGCTGCCTTCCCACTCCGACTCCTGCTGCAGGTGCTGCTGCCAGGTGATGGCGGCATTCTGGGGCGAGGCGTAGCCGCCGTCGGTGACGCGCCTGCCAACCGGCTCGTCGACCGCGAAGCGGCCATCGCGCACGGCCACGCCGGCCACCGTGGCCAGGATGCTCTTGGCCACCGAATAGGTCGGGTCGACAAAGGCGGTATCGCCGAATTCAGCCACCACGTAACCCTTGTAGATCACCAGCCCGTTGGTGCGCGCGCGCTGGGTCGGCATCGAGCCCAGGCGGCTGCCGAAGGTGGCTTCCTGGTCCGAGAAATCGACCGCGCGGGTGGTTTCGCGCGACTGGGCGAACTGCACGGCGGCGCTCAGGGCCGCAGGGTCGAGGCCAAGTTCGGCGGGCGACTTGCGGGCCCAGTCGCCTTGCGGCGGGAAGTAGGTGGCAGGCTGGGCGGCGATGGCGGCCGCCGGCGCCAGGATGGACAGGCACAGGGCCAGCACGCTGCGGCGCGAAACAAGGGTCATGGAGTGGTCCACTGTGAATACGGCAAACGGATCAGGCTGGAGTTGTAGTAGCGCTTCTCGCCGGTGACTTCCTGGCCGATCCAGTCGGGCTTCTGGAAGGCGGCATCTTCGGACGGCAGCTCGATCTCGGCCACCACCAGGCCCGCGTTCTCGCCCAGGAATTCATCGACTTCCCAAATAAAGCCGGCGTGCTCGATGCGGCGGCGGTATTTCTCGACCAGCGGACGCTCGCACAGGCCGTCCAGCAGTTCCTCGGCCTCCTGCAGCGGGATCGGGTATTCCCATTCGCCGCGGGTGGCCCCGGTGTTCTTGCCCTTGATGGTGAGCACGCCGGCGCCGCCCTCGATGCGCACGCGCACCGTGCGCGCCGGGTCGGCGTTCAGGTAGCCCTGGCGCAGCAGGACCGGCGCGCCGAGCGCGCGCCAGCCCTCGCCTGCCAGCAGGAATTTACGCTCGATCTCGACGCCCACCTGCGCGCCTCAATCGAGCGACTGCAGGATCGGCTGCAGGATCGCCGCGCCCAGCGCCGCGCTCCTCGCACCATTCCAGCCGGCGTGCGGGTCGGGCAGGTTGGCGTTGTCCTTGAACGGCATTTCCAGGGTCAGCGCCAGGCACTTGAAGGTGTGCCCGATGTACTTCGAGGCCAGGGTCAGCAGTTCTTCGTTGTACTTGCTGGCCGCGTAGCCGTAGACGTTCTGGAAGTCCGGGCTGGCCGCCATGTACTGCGCAATGAAGGCGCCCTGGCGGGCCTGGCGCTGCGGCGTGAAGTCGGCCAGCATCTCGTTGCCGGCCACGAAGTTGTAGGGCAGCGCTTCATCGCCGTGGATGTCGAAGAACATGTCGACGCCGGTCTCGTGGATCTTTTCCTTCACGCACAGCACTTCCGGGCTGCGCTCGGGCGACGGCGTCATCCACTCGCGGTTCAGGTTGGCGCCGGCCGCGTTGGTGCGCAGGTTGCCGCGCACCGAGCCGTCCGGATTCATGTTCGGCACGATGTAGAACACCGCGCGGTTCAAGAGCTTGCGCGCGACCGGGTTGGCGCTGTCGAGCAGCGCATCCATCATGCCCTCGACGAACCACTCAGCCATGGTCTCGCCCGGGTGCTGGCGGGCGATCACCCAGATTTTCTTTTCCGCCTGCGGGTTGCCAATCACGACCAGGTTCATGTCGCGGCCGTCGACCGTGCTGCCGATGTCGTGCACGCGCGCGATCGGGTTCTCGGCCACTTCGCCCAGCAGGCGCAGGTGGCGCTCCCAGGTGTAGGGCTCGAAGTAGGCGTAGTAGATGCTGTCGAGTTCAGGCGTGTGGGTCACCGTCATGACCTGGCCATCGAAGCTGGTCGGCACGCGGAACCAGTTCTCGGTATCGTAGCTGGCGGCGACCTGGTAGTCCTCGAAGCCCTTCGGGTAGGTGGCCTGCCCGGCGTTGAGGAAGCGGATGGTGCAGGCTCGGCCGCGCGCGCCCTGCAGGCGGAAATGGAACCATTGGTGGATGTCGGCGTGCGAATCCTTGCGCAGGTTCAGGTCGATCTGCTTGGGGCTGCTCGCGGCGACCACGTCGATGGCGCCGGAATCGAAGCACTGGCTGATTTTGATGGGCATGGCGGATCCTTGTTGGCCGGTCAGGAAAAAAATGGTCCGGACCAGGCCCTGCCCGCCCCGGCATTGCGCGCTTGCTTATTCTGCGTCGAGGTCGATCAGGTCCTTGGCGTACATGGCCATGACCTGGCGCATCAGCTCCACATTGCTGCGGTCGAGGACGACGGTCAGGTCCTCTTTGCTGTCGAGGGCAAAGCTCATGCGGATCGCGCCCTTGAGTTCCTTGCACTTCACGTATTCGGCGCGCGGGGTGTAGGGATTGTCCCAATCCTGCTGGGTGATCTCCGGTGGGGCCGGCGGGGCCTGCAGCTGCGGATCGCGGTTGACCGGCAGGTGGCGCAGCAGCCAGAACACGATGAAGGCCGGGACGTAGATGCACAGGTCGCTGGCGCCCTGGTTGGAAAACTTGACCAGCAACAGGTTACCGACCCGGTCGCACGACATGGACAAGCTCTTGACTTGACGAATTACCGCTGGTTTCACGACGATGATCCTAGGGAAAAAAGGTTGAAAAAGGCGCAGCGATTCTACCGCATCCCACCGCCCAGTTGTACGGTATCAAAAACAAAACGGGAAGCCCAAGGCTTCCCGTGCATACACGCAACGGCGCCTCCCGGCCTGCAGGAGGCGCTATTCGACGATGCCAGTGGCTTGCCGTGGCGGCCCGCCCTGGCGGATTACTCCTTGGCGCCGCGCTCGGTCTTGCTCGATGCGCGCGATGGGCCGCCCGACCCTGCGCTGGCGGACTGGCGGTTACCGTGGCTCATGCTGCCGGCCCGGCGGGCTTCTTCCGACGTGAATTCGTGGGCGGTACCCTTGGCGTGGGCGGCCTTGCCGCCCTGGCTGGCGATTTCACGCTGGCGTGCAGGATCCATCGAGGCAAAGCCCCGGTTGCGGGTGCCGCTGCTCTGGCTGTTTCCGCCCTGGGCGTTGCTTTGTTTATTCCCTTGATTGCTTGAGGCCATGATCATCTTCTCCCTTGTACCCTTGTGAACCACCGCGTCCTGCGGCAGGCTGCTACCAATCACCCTCGATGCCCGATGAGTGACCTGCAAAGGCATAGTAGGTAGCGCTGTTGAATGCCGGTATAGGACGCTATCAGATGACTTTGTAGGACTTCACGCGACAGAAAATGCACTTACGAAATTTTACTTCCGGTAGTCAATAAAACTTGCTGGAACCCGTCCTACACGCGCTCCCTACGTCTTCCTATACTGGGTACTGCAGGGCGCACGCATCATGGCAATATCAGGCGGTGCTTGCGCCGCTGTCCCGTACCAGCATGTGAGAGGAGTCGATCATGGATGCGAACCAACGCAGCGAAGTCAACAACCAGAACAATAACGGCGCGAACGAAAAAGGCAGGCCCGGCGCGCAGGGCATCACCGGCAGCGGCCCGCTGGACCATACCTATCCGAAAGGGGCCGGCTCGCAGCAGGCCGGCCGTGGCGAGGATGGCCTGCAGGGGGCGCAGGATCCGTCGCGCATGGGCCGGCAGCAGGTGGCGGCGGAAGACGGCGGCCAGGCCGGGATGGAAGCGGGCCTGGCGCATCCGGTCGGGTCCGACCTGCCGGGTGGCTCGATGCAGAGCCAGCAGACCGGCGGTTCCGGGCCGCAGCAGGGCATCACCGACAGCCACCAGCGCCAGATGGAACAGCATTCCGGCGCCTGGGGCCTGCTGGAGCAGCCGGTCGGCCGCCGCGACCGCCACTCCGGCACCGACGTCCATACGCTCCCGCCCAGCCAGCAGGGTAATAGCCAGGCTGCAAGGACGCTGAACCCGCAGGATCCGCGCCACCCTGAACTGCAAGCCGCCGAGGGCAACCGGCAACGCCTTGCGCCCGACGGCCAGGGTACCGGCATGGCCATCGGCCCCACCAGCAAACAGGAGAAACCATGAACGAACAGAAAAGTACCGACCGCAGCGGCTCGCAGACCGACCCGGCCGCGCGCGACACCGGCAGCCAGGACATCCACCAGTCGAACGACGTGGCCGGCGGCCTGCCGCGCAGCCCGGGCGGCAGCGGCCCGCGCTCCGAAGGCCAGGAGTGGACGCCGGGTCAAAGCGTGAAGGACGACAAGAACCCGGTGCACGAATCGAATGACGTGGCGGGTGGATTGCCGAAGAGCCCGGCCGGCGCGAACAAGCTGGCGGGGGACCGCAAGATGGATGACGATACCGGCTTCTCGCGCGGGTAGCTGCAATGAATGACACCTAGGGCGGGCGGGTCTTCCCGCCCGCGCGTTCACATCCCGTATGAATTGACGCGCCGCGATCGTGCCGATGTTGCTTGAACGCGCGGCCGGCAAAGCCGGCCAACCTACTTGATCCATCTCCAAGCCGCAGCACCTCAACGGAACCCATCCGTTCCCGCCCTACTCCAACCGCACTGAACACGGCCGTTTTCCGCACTTCGCGGAGACGCCGTTGCAGAAGCGGAGGCGGGTATGCCAGCAACTACGGATGAGGCAAAGCTCTTGGTATCGGTGGTGGTGCCGGCCTGTGGCCGCATGGATCTGCTCGACCGCAGCCTGGACGCGCTGGTGCGCCAGCATCTGGAACCGCAGCAGTTCGAGATCATCGTCGTCGACGACGAGCCCAACCACAATACCCTGCACCTGGTGGCCGGCTGGCGCACCCGCACACTGGAACGCGGGCCGCGCCTGTCCTACGTCGCCAACCCGGGGCCGAGCGGCCCGGCCTCGGCCCGCAACCGCGGCTGGCGCGCGGCGCGCGCTCCCATCGTCGCCTTCACCAGCGACGACGCCGTGCCCGAACCAGGCTGGCTGGCGGCCGGCCTGGCGGCCTTCCGCGACGATACCGACGTGGTGTGCGGCCCCATCCTCACGCCGGTCCCGGCCCGCCCTACCGAGCACCAGCGCAGCGCGCGCGGGCACGAGGCGGCCGACTTCACCAGCGCCAACTGTTTCTTCCGCAAGCCGGTGCTGGAGCGGCTCGACGGCTTCGACGAGCGCTTCAGCGTGCCGCGCGGCACCGACGCCGACATGCACTTCCGGCTGCTCGAACACGGCGTGCCCATCGCCAGGGCGCCGCAGGCGCTGGTGGTGCACCCGGTGCGGCCGGCGCCCTGGGGCGCCAGCCTGCTGCAGATCCGCCACGCCGTGTTCGACGCGCTCCTGTACAAGAAGCATCCGGCCCTGTACCGGCAAAAGGTCGAGCCCCATCCGCGCCGCGACCACTACCTGATCGTCGGCGTGCTGCTGCTCACGCTGGCGGCGCTGCTCGCTGGCCAGCCCATCGTGGCCGGCCTGGGATGCGCCGCCTGGCTGCTGCTCACGGCGCGCCTGTGCGCGCACCGGCTGCGCGGCGCCGCCCACACCCCCGCGCACGTGGCCGACATGGTCGTCACCTCGGCCCTGCTGCCGCCGCTCACCGTGTTCTGGCGCCTGGCCGGGGCGGTGCGCTACCGCGTCCGCTTCGCGTAAAACGCCCATGTGCATCGCCACCCAGGAGCGGCCATGAAACTCGACCAGGCAGCCGGCGCCGGCCCCTTCCCGCCCGCGCCCGGGGCGGCCGCGGGCGCGCCTGGCCTGGCCGCCATCGGCGCGTCCCGCATCGTGCGCACCGGCGGCCGGCACCGCCGCATCGCCATCATCAGCGACCACGCATCGCCGCTGGCCGCGCCCGGCTACGGCGACAGCGGCGGCCAGAACGTCTACGTGGCCCAGCTCGCCCGCGAACTGGCGCGCGCCGGGCACCTGGTCGACGTCTTCACGCGCCGCGACGCGCCCGAGCAGCGCCAGGTCCTGCCCTGGATCGACCGCATCCGCGTCATCCACGTGCCGGCCGGGCCGCCGTGCTACGTGCCGCGCGAGGACATGCTCCCTTACGTCGACGATTTCGCCCGCTTCGTCGCGCGCTTCGCGCGGCGCCAGTGCGCCCCCTACGATATCGCGCACGCCAATTTCTTCACCTCCGGCATGGTGGCCCGGCACCTGAAGGGCGCGCTGGGCCTGCCCTTCGTGCTCACCTTCCACGCGCTGGGCCGGGTGCGCCGGCTGGCGCAGGGCGCGGCCGACACCTTCCCCATCGCCCGCATGCGCATCGAAGCCTCCCTCATGCGCGCGGCCGACCGCATCATTGCCGAATGCCCGCAAGACCGCTACGACATGGAACGCCTGTATGGGGCGCCGCTGTCGCGCATCGCCATCGCGCCCTGCGGCTTCGCCCCCGACGAACTATGGCCGGTGCCGATGCGCGAGGCGCGCGCCCGCATCGGCGTCCAGCACGCCCGCTTCGTCGTGCTCCAGCTCGGCCGCATGGCGCCGCGCAAGGGAGTCGACACCGTCATCCAGGGCGTGGCCGTGCTGCGCCACCGCCATGGCGTCGACGCCCAGCTGCTGGTGGTGGGCGGCGACGCCAGCGGCACGGTGCCGAACGACGGCCTTGAGCTGGCGCGGCTGCGCAGCGTGGCGGCCGACCTTGGCGTGGGCGCGCACGTGCGCTTCACCGGCCAGCAGCCGCGCGCCGTGCTGCGCGACTACTACAGCGCCGCCAACGTGTTCGCCAGCACGCCGTGGTACGAGCCCTTCGGCATCACGCCGGTCGAGGCCATGGCCTGCGCCCGGCCCGTCGTCGGCGCCGAAGTGGGCGGCATCAAGAGCACCGTCCACGACAGCGTCACCGGCTTCCTGATCCCGTCGCGCGACCCGGAAGCGCTGGCCGAGCGCCTCGCACGCCTGCACCGCCACCCGGAACTGGCGCGCGCCATGGGCGAGGCCGGGCGCCGCCGCGCCTGCGAACACTTTACGTGGCGCCAGGTCGCCACGCAGCTGGCCGCCATCTACGCCGACGTCCTGAACGCGGCCCCGGCCGCGCCCCACCCCGTCGTCGTTTCCACCTGAGGAGCCCATGCGCACCGCCATCCTGAACCGCCGCCGTGGTCAGCACCGCTGTCCGGCGCCTGCGCGCACGCCCCGGGCGCCGGCATGAAAGCGATCTTCCTCGACAAGGACGGCACCCTGGTCGACGACCTGCCCTACAACGTCGAACCGCGCCGCATCCGGCTGGTGAGCGGCGCCGGCGCCGCGCTGCGCCTGCTGGCCAGGCTCGACTACCGCTTCTTCGTCATCAGCAACCAGTCCGGCATCGCCCATGGCTGCTTCGGCGAAGACGCCATGGGACCGGTCGCGGACCGGCTGGCCGACCTGCTGTTCCGCGAAAACCTGGCGCTGGACGGCTTCTACTATTGCCCGCACCACCCGCTCGGCACGATCGGCACCTACGCCATGGTCTGCGCCTGCCGCAAGCCCTCGCCCGGAATGCTGATCAAGGCCGCGCATGAGCACGACATCAACCTGCGCGATTCCTGGATGATCGGCGACATCCTGCACGACGTCGAAGCCGGCAACCGCGCGGGCTGCCGCACCCTGCTGATCGACAACGGCAACGAAACCGAATGGCGCCTGGGCCCGCGCCGCGTCCCCACCCGCATGGCGCCCGACCTGTACGCCGCCGCGGTGCTCATTGCCGCCCATGCGGAAATGCGTTGACGACGTGTTCGCGCGCTGGCCGGCCTGGGCCGGAACGCCCACGGCGTGTGCCGCGACACGCCGGCGTCGTGCCAGCGGTGGATGCCGCGCTGCCGCGTTCACGGCATGCGCGATCGCAAAACTAGATGCAAATCTATAACAAAAACCCAAGTTTCCGTACGAGCTCTGATATAATTCCGGGCTAGTCGGGGCGTAGCGCAGCCTGGTAGCGTACGTGCATGGGGTGCACGGGGTCGGAGGTTCGAATCCTCTCGCCCCGACCAACAGAAAAGCATGAGTAGAGGGAGGTTGGGAGCGAAAGCTCTCAACCTCTTTTTATTCGTGCTTCAGGCGGCTCGACCGGCCTCATTTCACAGGGCTATGATTCTGTCGGTTTCGAGACAGTTTCGTGATGCGCGCGCCTGCCTCCCTTGTCCTGGATGGACACTGGCCTAGACTGAATTACCGCGAGGGCAATGCCGGCCTTGCGGCGTCCGACGCCCGCCATGTGGCTGATCCGGCGTGACGCCCGACCAAAGTTGACTGCTTTGTGAAGGAAGGATCATGCGACCACTATCTCTCCTGGTTTGCGCATCGCTGCTCGTGCTTGGCGCTGGCGCCGGTGCGCAGACCCAACCCTATCCCCGGCCCGATACCGCGCCGCTCTCGACCGTGACGGTGACGGCGCCAGCCAAGGCGATCCGGCTCAAGCCCGACGAAGTCAAGCAGATCGCCGGAACCTACGGCCTGGCCAACGGCTGGCAACTGGAAGTACGCGGCAAGCCGGATTACATCGACGCGACCATCGACACCGAAAAACCGATGCGGCTCAAGGCAGTGTCGAAGAATAAGTTTGTTTCCGGCGACGGCAACGTGACCATGGAATTCAACCAGGGCATGGGGACGGATATGAAGCTCAGCTATGTCCCCGACCCCAGCAAGCCATCGATGGTATCGATCCCCGCGCAAAAGGCCAAGCGCTGACAGCGCCGCGCATCGAGCACGGCAACTGGAGCGCCAACCGCCGGTTGGCGTGCTCGCCTGCTTCCCATCACCTGGCGGCGAGGCGCCGCTGCAGCAGCTCCTGTGCCATCGCGAGCGCCTTGTCCTGCGTTGCCGGGATATCAGGCTGGACGCCCACCCCTTCCCAGTTGGTATGGGTGATCGGACTGATCGAACGCGCACTCGGTATCCAGGCCATGAAGTATTCGCTCAGGCGGAAAGGTCGGCTGGGGTGGGCGCCGCCCCAGGTCGGCGCGCCGATCAGCGTGGCGCGTTTCATTGCCTGCATCGTATAGGCGAAATCTTCGCCGGCCGATTTCGTGTCCGGGCCAACCAGGATGACGACGGGCTTCTTGCCGCCATACAGTTTGCCCTCAAGCTTTTCGCTCGTCCACTGCTGCGTCGTGACGCCGGAAGTACGATCCCACAGGTCGTTGACGCGCGTGCGCTGGTCGACGAAGTAACTGACCAGCAGGGCCACCGTTGCCGGCGAGCCGCCGCGATTGTCGCGCAAGTCCACGATGAGGCCGTCGGTGTCGGCGAGCTTGTCCATCGCCGCCGGGTAGCGGTCGGCCATGATGAAAGGCGGAGGAAATTCGCGCAGCTGGAGATAACCAATGTTGGCCTCAAGGTGATCGACCTTTACCGCACCAATTTTCCCCATCGCCAGACCAAGGTTCAGCAGCATGCGCCTGGCAAACGGCGTGCGCTGTTCCCACTCCACTTTGGAGGCCGGAGGTGGCGGCATTGCGCGGTCGTAGGGCACCGGTTCCGGGCTCGATCGCACGGCCATGTGCAGGTCCCGGCTCACCTGCCGCAAGTCTTCGGTGAGCTGCTTCGCGAACGTTTCCCCATCCGTGATCCCATCGTACTTGCCATCACGCAGGTGCTGCAGCAAAGCAGTTTCCATCTGCTTTGCCTTTTCAGGAAAAACATAGTTCGCGTTCAATTGGGCCACCAGGGTAGTGATGACCTCCTTGCGGGTTCCCTTATCGATGACAAGCTCTACCTCTGGCTTGAGATCTTGAAGGAAGGGAATCCAGGTATCCATCGTGTAGACGGCGCCGAATAGCGTGGAAACCAGTAACAGGGGGATGACAATCCATTTTCTTATCATTTGTCTCTCTCATCGCGGCGCGTGGTTTATGTCTCGAAGCAACCATCTCCTCATTGATCAAGCAATGAAGTGGATTGATGGTAGCACGACAATTACCATGTAATAGCAATTTTTCTTGCTAACTATTACCCAGCGCGTATGAGAGAGGGAGGCGCAGCGTACGCCCCTACTTCCAGTCCCCCCGCAAGGCCAGCACCTGCTGCTGCAGGTACTCTGGCGAAGCCACGTCCGGCGCCACCGGCTGCCCTACCGCCAGCGCCAGCTTCGAGCGGATCCCGCGCGCAAACGAGCGCTCGAACACGTTCGTCTTGTCGCGCGTGAACACGCTGCCCCACAGCCCGCGCAGGGCCATCGGGATCACCGGCACCTTGCTGCGTTCGACGATTTTCGAAATGCCGTTGCGGAACTCGTTGATCTCGCCGGTATGGGTCAGTTTCCCTTCCGGGAAGATGCATACCAGCTCCCCCTCATGCAGGGCCTGGGCGATGTCGACGAAGGCGCGCTCCATCAGGAACGGGTCTTCCTTGGCCGGCGCGATCGGGATCGCCTTGGCGGCGCGGAAGATCCAGCCCAGGAAAGGCGTCTTGAAGATGCGGTGGTCCATCACGAAGCGGATCGGGCGCGGGCTGGCCGCACCGATGACCAGGGCGTCCACATAGCTCACGTGGTTGCAGACCAGCACCGCCGGCCCCTGCTCGGGAATGCGGTCGGCGTCGATGGTGCGTACGCGGTAGCCGGTATGGATCAGCATCCAGGCCAGGAAGCGCATCAGGAATTCCGGCACCAGCGAGAAGATGTACACGGCCACGCAGGCGTTGAGCAGCGCCGTGACCAGGAACAGTTCAGGGATCGTAAAGCCCTGGCCCAGCAGCAGGATTGCCACGCCGGCCGCCGCCACCATGAAGATCGCATTCAGGATGTTCATGCCGGCGATGGTGCGCGAGACATGTTTCTGGTCGCAGCGGGTCTGGATCAGGGCGAACAGCGGCACGATGAACAAGCCGCCGAACACGCCGATCAGCACCAGGTCGCCCAGGATGCGCCAGACGCCCGGCAAGGACACCAGGGCGAACGCATCCACCACGGCCGTGTTCGAATACGCCATGCTGGCGAAGTACAGGTCGACGCCGAACACCGACAAGCCGATCGAGCCGAATGGTACCAGGCCGATCTCCACCTTGTGGCCCGACAGCTTTTCGCACAGCAGCGAGCCGGCGCCGATGCCGAGCGAGAACACGGTCAGCAGCAGCACGAAGACGCTGTGGTCGCCGTGCAGGTAATCCTTGGCATACACGGGGAATTGCGACAGCACCAGGGCGCCGTAGAACCAGAACCAGGAATTGCCCAGCATCGACAGGAACACCGTGCGGTTCTGGCTGGAGAACTTCAGGTTGCGCACCGATTCGGCGAACGGGTTGCGGCTGATTTTGAGTTCCGGCGCCGGCGCCGGCGACGGTGGGATGCGCATGCTGGTCAGCAGGCCCAGCACCGCGCAGAACAGGGTCCCGCCCGCCACGAGGTGGATGCCCCAGGGCTGGTAGGCCACCAGCAGCGCGCCCGCCACCTCGCCCAGCAGGATCCCGACAAAGGTCCCCATTTCGATCACACCATTGCCGCCCACCAGTTCCTCCGGCTTGAGCTGCTGTGGCAGGTAGGCATATTTCACCGGGCCGAACAGGGTCGAATGCAGGCCCATGCCCACCACCGCAGCAATCAGGAGCCACAGTGTATGGGTCATCCAGCCGATACCCGCCACGAGCATGATCACGATCTCGAGCAATTTGACGAACCTTGCCAGGCGGGCCTTGTCGAACTTGTCTGCGATCTGGCCCGCGGTCGCGGAAAACAGCACGAAGGGCAGGATGAACAGGCCGGGAATCAGGTTGTTCAGCAGCCCCGGTTCAATCGTCGTCCAGCTCAGCGCATCGTAGGTCAGGATGACCAGCAGCGCGGTCTTGAACAGGTTGTCGTTGAATGCGCCAAGAAACTGGGTCCAGAAAAAGGGGCCGAAGCGGCGTTGCGTCAGCAGGGAAAACTGGCTCGGTTGGCTCGGTTGGCTCATTGCGGTTTGGCTCGTGAACAGGAAGAAGTCGTCATCTATAACAGTAAACGCAAGCGGCACAAAGCCAATTGCCCTCTCTCATCATTGCGTCGCCGATATTAATCCGTAAAGTCGCAGCTGGCGATACCGAATGGGTAAAAGGCATAGACTGCCGCGCCGTTCAAGCGGCATGCCCTGTCAACCGGAAGCATTGATAATCTTGATTGAAGCGGCTCAAGCACCTGTCCAACCAGGTGGTATGGTGCAGCGCAGCGCAGGTAGAATCCCCGGATGACTTCTACTGACTTCCTCCTCCGATACGCCAGCGTCACCACCTCGCTGTTCGACCACATCGAACACGACATGCTGGACCTGTCCTCCGCCTTCATCGACGACGATGATCCTGCCCCCATCCTGCTGCACGATCCCGTGCTGCTGCATGCGCCCTTGCCGCTGGATATCCCGCTGAGTTGACGGCCGCACGGCGCCAGCCCCGCGCGCCCAAAAAAAAATGATTCGAATTCGCGGCAATGGCCGGCAAATTCGAATCATATCGGGCGCCGCAGGCGTGGCAGCTCAGCTCAGGGTTTCGAGGCGGATCCGGGTCACCTTGCCGATCACGGCTGGCAGCGCCTCGATCTTGGTGATCGCCGCATCGATGTTCTTTTCGCGGGTCTGGTGCGTGAGCATGATGATGTCGAGGTTCACCTGGTTGCCCGGCTCCTTCTGCAGCACGGCGTCGATCGAGATGCCGCCGTCGGCCAGGATGCGGGTCAGGTCGGCCATCACGCCGAGCTGGTCCTTCACATACACGCGCAGGTAGTAGCTGGTGGTGATCTCGGCCATCGGCACGATGGCGACATCGGTCATTTCGTTCGGCTGGAAGGCCAGGTGCGGCACCCGGCAGTACGGGTCGACGGTGGCCAGGCGGGTGACGTCGACCAGGTCGGCGATCACCGCCGAGGCGGTCGGTTCCGAGCCGGCACCCTTGCCGTAGTACAGCGACGCGCCGACCGCATCAGCCTGCACCAGCACCGCGTTCATCGCGCCTTCGACGTTGGCGATCAGGCGCGCGGTCGGGATCAGGGTCGGGTGCACGCGCAGCTCGATGCCCTCGCCGCTTTCGGTCTGGGTGCGGCGCGTGATGCCGAGCAGCTTGATGCGGTAGCCCAGTTGTTCGGCGTAACGGATATCGACCGCCTGCAGCTGGCTGATGCCCTCGATATACGCCTTGTCGAATTGCACCGGGATGCCGAAGGCAATCGCCGACATGATGGTGAGCTTGTGCGCGGCGTCCACGCCTTCGATATCGAAGGTCGGGTCGGCCTCGGCATAGCCGAGTTCCTGCGCCTGCTTCAGCACGGTGGCGAAATCCAGGCCCTTGTCGCGCATTTCGGACAGGATGAAGTTGGTGGTGCCGTTGATGATGCCGGCCACCGACTCGATGCGGTTGGCGGTCAGGCCTTCGCGCAGCGCCTTGATGATCGGCACGCCGCCGGCGACGGCCGCCTCGAAGGCCACCATCACGCCCTTTTCCTGGGCCGCGGCGAAGATCTCGTTGCCGTGCAGCGCCAGCAGCGCCTTGTTGGCCGTGACCACGTGCTTGCCGTTGGCAATCGCCTTGAGCACCAGCTCGCGCGGCAGCTCATAGCCGCCGATCAGTTCCACGACAATATCGATGCTCGGATCGTTCACCACCGCGAACGGGTCGGTCACGACGTCCACCTGGCCGCCGGTCAGCTGGCGCGCGCGCTCGGTATTGCGCGCCGCCACCATCACAATCTCGATGCCGCGGCCGGCGCGGCGGCGGATGTCTTCCTGGTTGCGTTGCAGGACGTTGAAGGTGCCGGCACCGACGGTGCCGATGCCCAGGAGGCCAACTCGGATGGGTTTCATGTGGTTCTCGTTCTCTTGAATGTCTGGCCGTCAGCGCGCGTGGCGCCGCCGGTAGCCGTCGAGGAAGCGCGCGATGCGGCCGCAGGCGTCCGTCAGGTCGTCGGAATTAGGCAGGAACACCAGCCGGAAATGGTCCGGGGCGATCCAGTTAAAGCCGGTGCCTTGCACCAGCAGCACTTTTTCCTCGGCCAGCAGTTCGCAGATGAACTGCTGGTCGTCCGTGATCGGGTACATCTTCGGATCGAGGCGCGGGAACATGTACAGCGCCGCTTTTGGCTTGACGCAGGACACACCCGGAATATCGGTAAGCAGTTTGTGCGCGAGGTCGCGCTGCCTCAACAGGCGCCCGCCAGGCCCCACCAGGTCGGCGATGCTCTGGTAGCCGCCCAGCGCGGTCTGAATCGCGTACTGGCCCGGCGCATTGGCGCACAGGCGCATCGAGGCCAGCATGTTCAGGCCCTCGATGTAATCTTTTGCATGGCGCTTCTCGCCCGACACCACCATCCAGCCGGCACGGTAGCCGCAGGAACGGTAGTTCTTCGACAGCCCGTTCAGCGTGACGAACAGCACGTCGTCGGCCAGCGAGGCCAGCGACACGTGTTCTTCGCCGTCGTACAGGGTCTTGTCGTAGATTTCGTCGGCGTAAACGATCAGCTGGTGCTGGCGCGCCAGCTCGATGATTTCCAGCAGCACGTCGCGCGAGTACAGCGCGCCGGTCGGGTTGTTCGGGTTGATGACGACGATCGCGCGCGTGTTCGGCGTGATCTTGCGGCGCATGTCCTCGATGTCGGGCAGCCAGCCGGCGGCTTCGTCGCATACATAGTGGACCGGCGCGCCGCCGGCCAGGCTGACGGCCGCGGTCCAGAGCGGATAATCCGGCGCCGGCACCAGCACCTGGTCGCCGGTATTGAGCAGGCCCTGCATGGCCATGACGATCAGCTCCGACGCGCCATTACCCAGGTAAATGTCGTCGATGCCGACCCCGGCGATGCCCTTGCCCTGGGTGTAGTGCATCACCGCCTTGCGCGGTGCAAACATGCCCTTGGAGTCGGTATAGCCGGCCGCGCCATGCATGTTGCGGATCATGTCGTGCACGATCTCGTCAGGCGGATCGAAGCCGAACACGGCGAGGTTGCCGATGTTGAGCTTGATGATCTTCTGGCCGTCCTCTTCCATGGCGCGGGCCTTTTCCAGGGCCGGCCCACGGATTTCGTAGCAAACGTCGTCCAGCTTGTTCGATTTCAGGATCGGTCGCAAAGTATCCCCTGGTTGGTGCGATGGCAAGTACGGCGATGGTGCGCCCTGCTTTGTTGCAGTGCGAAAAATACCATTCTGCCGAAAGCGTCCAAATTAAGCAACCTCGCCGCTCCGGTTACAATATCCCTGCCCCGACCGACCAACCCTGCCGTTTTTGCGGCTGACCATCTCGCGACACGATGAAGCTCCATTCCGACAATAACCAGCAATACCAGACCGTCACCGGCTACGACGCCAGTGGCGTCGAGATCAATGCCAAGCGCTTCGATTTCAGCCTGACCGTCATGCCCGAGGTCGCGCCGCGACCCTGGAACGTGGCCCGTTTCGAGGACCTCACCGCCGAGCACTTCGAGGAGATCGCGAAAGATGTCCCGGACGTGGTCGTGCTCGGCACCGGCGAGCGCCAGCGTTTCGTGCACCCGAAGCTCGTTGCCAGCCTCTCGAGCAAGCGCATCGGGGTCGACTGCATGGACAGCCACGCCGCCTGCCGCACCTACAACATCCTGATGGGGGAAGGCCGCAAGGTCACGCTGGCCCTGATCATCGAAGGCGCGCCCGGGGCTTGACCGGGGGCACCAGCACATGAATCCTTCGGCATTTGCCTTCATCATCAGCGGCGTCATCCTGAACGCCGCCGCCCAGCTCCTGCTCAAGGCCGGCACCAATGCCCTCGGCGGCGCCATCCACCTGACCCGCGACAACTGGTTCGCGACCGGCCTGAAGGTCGCCACCCAGTGGCCGATCGTGGTCGGCATGCTGTGCTACGGCATTTCGCTGGTGGTCTGGATCATTGGCCTGTCGCGCACCGACGTCACCCTAGCCTACCCGATGCTGTCGCTGGGCTATGTCATCGGGGCCTTTGGCGCCTGGATGTTCCTGGGCGAAGTCATTTCGCCGCAGCGCATGCTGGCGATCGGCGTGATCATGCTCGGTGTGCTGCTGCTGGCGCGCAGCTGATTTCCTACTTATTTCTGTTCTGCATCTTGTAGAATTGCAAACCCGCACCATCTTGCGCCTTATCACCCTGGCCACACGGCACTAGCAAGAGGGCGCGGCGCCGATTATCATTCCGGTATCCGCTCCCTGCCGCGCCAGGGACCCCGGTGGCAGCCGCCGCCCAGACACCGCCAGGAGAGCCCCGTGGCCGACAGCACTACCGCCGCAAGCGTCGAGAATTTTTCCGCCCCCATGACGGGAGGCCTGACTTTCGAGCTGGCCGGCCGTCCGGCGAAGTACACCGTGCTGTACTTTTATCCGAAGGACAACACGCCCGGTTGCACCACCGAGAGCATCGCCTTCCGCGAAGCCTTCCCGGAATTCCAGGCCCTGAACACGGAAATCTACGGCATCAGCCGCGACTCGCTGCGTTCGCACGAGGGCTTCAAGGGCAAGCTCGGCCTGCCCTTCGAACTGATCTCCGACCCGGAAGAAGCCGTCTGCAGCCAGTTCGGTGTCATGAAGATGAAAAACATGTATGGCAAACAGGTGCGGGGGATTGAGCGCAGTACGTTTATCATTGACGCTCAAGGCCGATTGGTGAAAGAATGGCGTGGCGTGAAAGTCAATGACCACGTGACCGAAGTGCTGGAATTTTTGAAGAGCCAGCCCTGAAAACGGATGGCTCCAGCACACCTGGCCTAGTACCAGGCGTGTTTAACTTTGCTGGAAACCTGCCGCTATTTTGAGTCACACCGCATCCCATCCGCATTACCCCCATTCGGCTGACTGCCGGACCGGCATCCTCCGGCTGCAGCCCCTGCCTTGGCAACACCAGCGGCAACCCCCCCAAGTAGCATCGATCCCGCGCAGCAGCGCGCCAGCATTGGCGCCCCTGCGCGGTCTTCCAGACCTTTTTAGAACGAGAACCTGATGCCACTGCCAAAAATGCCCACCAAGCCAGCGACCATGCTGCTGGCAAAAGATTACCCGCAAGCCGAACCAGGCAAGTCGCCCGTTCGCCCGGCGTCCGCCAAGACCGACGCCGACCTCGAAGACCTGATCAGCGGCCAGGCCGTCCCGACGCCAAAGGCCACGAAGGCACGCAAGGCGAAGGCGGCCAACGAACCCGCACCGGTGCAGGCCGTGGCGCCCGCCGAAGCCCGCGACGCCGATGCGCCGCTGGCCAGGGGCCCGTCGCGCAAGCCGAAGCAAGGCCCGATCGCTCCGGCGCCCGCCGCCCGCCTGCTCGAACCCGATGCCGACCAGCCGCATCCGGCCAAGCACAAGCCGGTCGAGGTCAACGTCAAGTCCTCCACCAGCCGCAAGGCCGACCGCAGCGGCACCACCAAGGTGTTCGTGCTCGATACCAATGTGCTGATGCATGACCCGACATCGCTGTTCCGTTTCGAAGAGCACGACGTCTACTTGCCGATGATGACGCTGGAAGAGCTCGACAACCACAAGAAGGGCATGTCGGAAGTCGCGCGCAACGCCCGCCAGGTCTCGCGCACGCTCGACGCCCTGATCGCCAACATCGACGACGACGCCATCGAAGCCGGCATCCCGCTGGCCAAGCTCGGCAACAAGGACGCCAAGGGCCGCCTGTTCTTCCAGACTAAGCTGGATGCGGCGCCGCTGCCGGAAGGCCTGCCATCGGGCAAGGCGGACAACCAGATCCTGGGCGTGGTGCGCGCACTCGAAGAACAGATGGGCGGCCGCGCCATCGTGCTGGTGTCGAAAGACATCAACATGCGCATCAAGGCGCGCGCCCTGGGCCTGCCGGCCGAAGACTACTTCAACGACCATGTGCTGGAAGACACCGACCTGCTGTACTCGGGCATCGTCCAGCTGCCGGACGACTTCTGGACCAAGCACGGCAAGGACATGGAGTCGTGGCAGGAAAACAAGAACGGCAACTCGGCCACCTATTACCGCATGACGGGTCCCCTGATCCCGACCTTGCTGGTGAACCAGTTCGTGTTCATGGAACCGAAGAATGGCGAGTCGCCCTTCTATGGGCAGGTGAAGCAGATCACCGGCAAGACCGCCGTGTTCCAGACCCTGCGCGACTATAGCCACAACAAGAACAATGTGTGGGGCATCACCGCGCGCAACCGCGAGCAGAATTTCGCGCTGAACCTGCTCATGAACCCGGAATGCGATTTCGTCAGCCTGCTGGGCCAGGCCGGTACCGGCAAGACCCTGCTGGCGCTGGCTGCGGGCCTGGCGCAGGTGCTGGAGACCAAGCAGTACAACGAGATCATCGTCACCCGCGTCACGGTGCCGGTGGGCGAAGACATCGGCTTCCTGCCGGGCACCGAGGAAGAGAAGATGTCGCCATGGATGGGCGCGTTCGACGACAACCTGGAAGTGCTGATGAAGGGCGACGGCGATGCCGGCGACTGGGGCCGTGCGGCGACGCAAGACCTGATCCGTTCGCGCATCAAGATCAAGTCGCTGAACTTCATGCGTGGCCGTACGTTTGTCAACAAGTTCCTCATCATCGACGAAGCGCAGAACCTGACGCCGAAGCAGATGAAGACCCTGGTCACGCGCGCCGGTCCCGGCACCAAGATCCTGTGCCTGGGTAACATCGCCCAGATCGACACGCCTTACCTCACCGAAGGCTCGAGCGGCCTGACCTATGTGGTCGACCGCTTCAAGGGCTGGAGCCATGGCGGCCACGTCACCCTGGCGCGCGGCGAACGCTCGCGCCTGGCGGACCACGCCAGCGAGGTGCTGTAAGCGTGCCTGAAACGCTTCGCCCGTCACTGACCTGACAGGCGCTTTCCCAAAACGCTCGCTGAATCCAGCGGGCGTTTTTCATTTCCACCCTCTATTCATCCTGCATGCCCGACTTTCTTCCCCTGCTGCTCCTGAAGCTGCTGCTGGTTCCGATCCTGATCGCCCTGGTCACCCTGGCCGGGCGCCGCTGGGGGCCCGGCATCGCCGGCTGGCTGTCGGCCTTTCCCATCGTCTCGGGCCCGATCCTGCTGGTCATCGCGCTCGAACAGGGCGCCGACTTCGCCGCCACTGCCGCGGCCAATACCCTGCTGGCCGTGTTCGCCATCCTGGTGTTCAGCATCGCCTACGCGCGCTGCGCTCACCTCGGCATGCCGCGCGCCATGACGGCCGCACTGCTCGCCTACGCGGGCGCGGTGCTGTTGCTGCAGTCGGTGACGCTGCCGCTGTGGGCCGGCTTCGCGTTCATCGTCGGGGCGCTGGCGGGCGCGCCTGCGCTGTTCGGGCGCATGCCGGCGCAGGCGGCGGCGGGCAAGCCGGCGCGCGACCTGCCCTGGCGCATGCTGGCCGGCGCCCTGCTGGCGCTGGGCGTCACCTGCGCCGCCGCCACGCTGGGCGCGCGCCTGAGCGGGCTGTTCGCCATGTTCCCGGTGATGAGCACGGTGCTGGTGGGCTTCTCGCACCGCGCCAGCGGGCCGGGCTTCGCAGTCGCGCTGCTGCGCGGCATGGTGAACGGCTATTACGCGTTCGCCGTGTTCTGCGTGGTGCTGTCGCTGCTGCTGCGGGCGCAGCCGATTGGGGTGGCCTTCCTGGTGGCGACGGGTAACGCGCTGGTGGTGCAGCTGGCGGTGAAACACTTCGTCCAGCGCGCAGCCGTTTGGCGCGCCGCAGCGTGCCGTCCGGCGCGACGCGGCTTAGAATAGCCAGGTTCACACCGACCGGAGAGCCCTCATGCCGCACATGCTGTTGATCCACGAACCGACCGGCCAGCGCGCCACCCGCAGCGTGGCCGAAGGCCGCGCCGTCTACGACCGCATGCTGCGCTTCGGCGAGGACCTGCGCAGCCGGGGCCTGCTGCTGGCGGCGGAGTCGCTGGCCTCGCAGGACAGCGCTGCACGCGTGACGGTTGCGGGTGGCGCCAGGGCGCGCGTCGTGGATGGGCCGTTTGCGGAGGCCAAGGAGATGGTGGGGGGCTTCTTTCTGGTGAATGTAGATTCGCGCGAGGAGGCGATTGCGCTGGCGCAGGCGTGTCCGGCGGCGGAGTGGGCGACGGTGGAAGTGCGGGGGCTTGCGCCTTGTTTTGATCGGTAGCGGGTTGCGAGCAAAATTGGGTTCCGGAGAAGGCGGGAATGGTGCCACTGGCATCGTTCCCGCCAAGTTCGTACGCACCCACTAAAATAAATGTGAATCCCCATGTCGATCCGCCACAAGCGCATTCGTCGTATGTAATGGAAGCCCTCAAAAGCTCCCACCCCACGACAAGGAGACCCGACATGCGCTTCATGATCATCGTCAAGGCTACTACCGACACCGAAGCCGGCGTCCTGCCCGGCGAGCCGCTGTTTGCCGCGATGGCCGCCTACCACCAGGAGCTGGCCCGGGCCGGCGTGCTGCTCGACGCCAACGGCCTGCGTCCCAGCAGCGACGGCTGGCGCATCGGCTACCGCGAAGGCCGGCGCAGCGTCGTCGACGGCCCCTTCGCCGAAACCAAGGAACTGATCGCCGGCTACACCCTGATCCAGGTGCGCAGCCGGGAAGAAGCGATGGAATGGGCGCGCCGCTTCCCCGCCCCGCACGGCGAAATGGCGGACGCCGAGATCGAAGTACGCCAGCTCTACGAACCGCACGACCTCCCCTGACGACAAAGGACAGCGCCATGAACCAGCAAATCTACGTCAACCTCCCGGTCAAGGACCTCGAACGCAGCAAGGCCTTTTTTGCGGCGCTCGGCTTCGGCTTCAACCCGCAGTTCAGCAACCAGGACGGCGCCTGCATGATCGTTTCCAACGATATCTACGTCATGCTGCTGGCCGAGCCCTTCTTCCAGACCTTCACCAAGAAACCCATCAGCGACGCGCGCGGCGCCACCGAAGTGCTGCTGTGCCTGTCGTGCGACAGCCGCGCCGCGGTCGACGACATGGCGGGCAAGGCGAAGGCCGCCGGCGGCGCCTGGCCGTTCGAGCCGAAGGACCATGGCTTCATGTACCAGCACGGCTTCGAAGACCCGGACGGCCACATGTGGGAGCTGGTGTACATGGAAAGCATGCCCGAGCAGGCCGCCATGGCCGACGCCCAGGCCTGATGGACGCACAGGTCGAGCGCAGCATCGCCGCCGTCTGGCGCATCGAGTCGGCGAAGATCGTCGCCACGGTGGCGCGGATGGTGCGCGACGTCGGCCTGGCCGAGGAGCTGGCCCAGGATGCGCTGGTGGCCGCCCTCGAGCACTGGCCGCGCGACGGCATCCCGGACAATCCGGCCGCCTGGCTGGTTACCACGGCCAAACACGCCGCGCTCGACCGGCTGCGGCGCGACCGCGTGCTGCAGCAAAAGCTCGTACAGATCGGCCTCGACCTCGAAGCCCAGGAGGCGCTCATCGTGCCCGATTTCGTCGACAGCCTCGATGCGGCGCGCAACGACGTCTTCCAGGACGACCTGCTGCGCCTGATGTTCACCGCCTGCCACCCGGTGCTCTCGCTCGACGCCCGCCTGGCGCTCACGCTCAAGCTGCTCGGCGGCCTGTCGACGCAGGAGATCGCGCGCGCCTTCCTTGTGCCCGAAGCGACCATGGCCCAGCGCATCGTGCGCGCCAAGCGGACCTTGGGCGAAGCCAGGGTGCCCTTCGAGCTGCCGCCCCCGCAGGAACTGGGCGAGCGCCTGGGCGCGGTGCTGGAAGCGGTCTACCTGGTCTTCAACGAAGGCTATACCGCCACCGCCGGCGACGACTGGATGCGCCCGGCCCTGGTGGACGAGGCCCTGCGCCTGGGCCGCATGCTGGCGCAGCTGGCCCCGAACGAGCCGGAGGCCCTCGGCTTGGTCGCGCTGATGGAACTGCAGGCTTCGCGCATGGGCGCGCGGACCGACCCTGAAGGCCGGCCGGTGCTGCTGCTCGACCAGGACCGCGCGCGCTGGGACGGCGTGCTGCTGCGGCGCGGGCTGTCGGCACTGGCGCGCGCCGAAGCGCTTGCCTTGCCGCGCAGCTCCTACCTGCTGCAGGCCGCGATCGCCGCCTGCCACGCGCGCGCGCACGGCTGCGGAAACGGACTGGCGCGCCATCGCCACGCTGTACGCCGAACTGGCGGCGGTGTCGCCTTCACCGGTGGTGGAACTCAATCGCGCGGTGGCGGTGGGCATGGCCGACGGCCCCGCGGCCGGGCTGGCGCTGGCCGACCTGCTGGCGCAGGACGGCAAGCTGCAGGGCTACCACTGGCTGCCCAGCGTGCGCGCCGACCTGCTGGCCAAGCTGGGGCGGCGCGAAGAAGCGCGCCTCGAATTCGAACGCGCCGCCGCCATGACCGCCAACGGCCGCGAACGCGCACTGCTGCTGGAACGGGCGCGCGCCCAGCGCTCATGAGAACAGCCTGCCGGGTGCAGGCTGGGCTCAGCGGACGATGCAATCCACCGTGTCCGGCCGTCCCTCGGGGCCCTGGCTGGCCAGCGGGCCGCCCGGGTTGACGTTGAAGGCGGGCGGCGGCGTGAAGATCAGGCCCGGATTGCTCGGCACCAGTACCGGCGGCCGGCTCGGGTTGGGCACGAAGCCGAACTGGCCGGCCTGGAAGCCCAGCGAGCCGCCGGCGTTGCTGACGACGATCGCGCCGTCGCTGACCTGCACGTACAGCCCCGGCGCCATGACCGGTGCGGCCGGCGGGCCGCCGACAGGCGTTTTCGGCGACGCCGGTCCCGGCGCCGGCACGTACTGCGCCACGAAGGTGGTGCCGCGGATGCCGATGGTGGCGTTCGGGGTCTTGAGCAAGAACTTCTCCTTGTTGCGCTTGCCCATCAGGCCCGTGATCGAGCGCAGGCCGCCCTTGACCAGGCTGTAGCTGGCGTCGTCCCCTTCCGGCTTGCCTTCGTCATAGGCGAAGTTCTCGACCTTGAAGGTGGTGCCGGGGCGCAGCGTGATCTCGCTGTTGTCGACGAACTTGATCTGGGCATAGGTGTTCTTTTCCGAGATCAGCGTATCGCCGCTCTCGACCTCGGAACGCAGGGCCAATACCTTGACGCTGCCGTCGGCCTTCTTGACCATCAGCGGCCCGCTCAGGCGCGCGACCATGCCGGCCACCTGCGCGGCCCAGGCGGGGTTGCCCGCCATGAGCAGCGCCGCGAACAGCAGCGCGCCCGCGACGCCGCGCGGCGGCTTAGTTGCAGTACATTTTTGCGGCTGGTTTTTCATTCTTGACTCCGGTGTTCGTGCTCGTCGCAGGGCCGGCCTTAGACTCGGCCTTGTCCGGCGCGGCGGCGCCGCCCTCGCTGCTGCTGTTGCTGGTACTGCTGGTGCCGCCGCTGCTGGTGGCGGCGGTGCTGGCGCCGGTTGCGGCAGGCGCCGGCGCCGCTGCATTGATCAGCTTCACGGTGGCCTGCTGCGCCTGCGCCACCGGCGCGTTAGACTGCCCGCCATCCTGCACCGGGGCCGGGTTGAACACCACGCACGACTGGTCGAGCGGGTGGGTCGCGCAGAAATCCGGCTTGGGCAGCACGGCCGCGCAGCCTGCGAGCTGCGGATTGGCCGCGCACTGCGACAGTGTCGGCAGCTGCACCGAGCAGCCCTGCAGGGTCGGGCTGCCGATGCACTGCGCCAGCGTCGGCAGCACGGCCTGGCAGCCGGCAGCGCCCTTGTCGGCCACGCACTGCGACAGCGTCGGCAGCTGCGCCGAGCAGCCAGGCGTCGCCGGATTGACGATGCACTGCGCCAGCGTCGGCAGCACGGCCTGGCAACCGGCGGCGCCCTTGTCGGCCACGCACTGCGACAGCGACGGCAGCTGCACGGAGCAGCCGCTCAGCGCCGGGTTTGCGATGCACTGCGACAGGGTCGGCAACTGCACCGAGCAGCCGGCCAGCGCCGGGTTGACGACGCACTGCGCCAGCGTCGGCAGCACGGCCTGGCAGCCGGGCGCGCCCTTGTCGGCCACGCACTGCGGCAGCGATGGCAGCTGCACCGAGCAGCCCGCCAGCGCCGGACTGGCGATGCATTGCGCCAGGGTCGGCAACACCACCTGGCAGCCAGCGGCGGCTTTGTCCATCACGCACTGCGACAGCGTCGGCAAGATGCCGGCGCAGGACGCGTCGCGCGGGTTGACCAGGCAAGCGTTGAAGCTCAGCTGCAGCACCTGGGCGCAGCCTTCGACGCCAGGACTGGCCTTGCAGATCGACAGGGCCGGAAGGCGCGCGGCGCAGCCGGGAGCGCTTGGGTTGACCAAGCAGGCGTCGAATTCGGCGCGCGCCAGCACGGGTGCGCATCCCGGCACGCCGGCGTTGACGCGGCATTCGGCCAGCGGCGGCAGGACCGCGCCGCAGCCCGGTGCTGTCGGGTTGGCGATACAGGCGTCGAGTGCTTCGCGCTCGGCGATCACCGGGGCGCAGCCGTAGGTCGACGGCGCCGTGGTGCACACCGCCAGTGGCGGCAGCGTGGCGGCGCAGCCGGCGCCTTTCGGGTTGGCGATACAGGCGTTGATGGCCTCGCGCTCGGCGATGACCGGCGCGCAGCCCAGCTTCGACGGCGCGGCGGCGCAGGCCTCGTAGCTCGGCAGGGTGGTGCTGCAGCCAGGCGCTTTCGGATTGGCGACGCACTGCAGGATCGCGTTGCGTTCCAGCACCTGGGCGCATTGCGGCCCAGCCGGGTTGGCGGTACAGGTGCGCGTCGCGGTATCGAGCACCGCCGTGCAGCCGGCTGCGCCCGGGTTGGCGATACAGGTACGCGTCGCCGCTTCCAGCACGCCACTGCAGCCCGATGCGCCCGGATTGCTCAGGCAGGTATTCAGCGGCGGCACCGGGTCCGGCCGCGGATCCACGGGCGCGCTGGTGTTCGTGACCGACAGCTTGTCCGGGCCGGAGACCACGATGCTGCCGGCCGGGTAGCTGATGCTGCCGGCGGTGAGGCTGACGTTGCCCGAGGCCGTGGCTACCTGGCCGCCGCTTGCAATGGTCAGTGCGCCGTTGTTCTCGGCGCGCAGGACGATGTTGCCGCTGTTGCTGGACACCTTGCCCAGGATAGTCAGCGGGCTGTGGGTCACCAGGCTGATGTTGCCGCTGCCGGTCTTCACGCCATCGCCGCCGGTTTCGGTCGGGGCCACGGTCAGGCTGCCGGTGCTCTCGATCGAGATCGCACCGCCGTTGCCGCTGCCCGCCTGTACCACGTTGCCGATGGTGAGGGCGCGGTCGTTGACGATGTTGAGCGGCGCGCTGCCGCTGCCGGTGTTCCTTGCGCTCAGATAGGTCGAGCTGGTCCGCAGCGCGCTGGTGGCGCTGCCGATGCCGCCGAGCGAGGCGAGATCCAGGTTCGTTCCCTTGTAGCTGCCGGTGCCGCCGATGAAGGCAGCATCGACCAGCAGGGCCGCATCGCTCTCGATGCTGCTGTCGGCGAACAGCGCGCCGCCGGTCAGGGAGAGCTGCGATTTGGCCTTCAGGCCGGCCACGCCGCCAACCGCGCCGACGTGCAGGTCGTCGATCCAGCGAAAGCGGAAATCGCGCTCGGAAGCGCTGCCCGCCAGTGTGCTCACCCGGTTGGCGCCCGCCATCCCGACTTCGCTGCCTTCCACCAGCAGCTTGCTGGTGGTCACGGCTGCGCTGGCGTCCTGGTTCACCGCGCCGCTGGAGCGCAGGCTCACCTGGTTGCCGGCGCCGATGTTGTGCGACAGGGCGATGCCGCCGTTGCCCGCGCTGACGTCGATATCGGTCGCGCCCAGGGCGCCGCCGACGACGACGCGGTTGGCGTCCAGCTGGATCTTCTTCACGGCCTCGATTGCGCCGCTCACCTGGATGGTGCCCGGCGTCGCGTCCGGGTGCAAGGTGGCCATGAACTGGCTGCCGGCGCCCTGCAGGCGCACCGGTGCGTTGACGTTGATCGCGCCGCGGGTGTCGAGCAGCAGGCTGCCCTGCAGGCTCAAGGCATCGTCGATGCTGATCGCAGCGTTATGCGCGCTGCTGCCCAGGTTGATCTCGTAGGCCCGGAAGGCGGCCAGGCGCGCCGGGTCCAGCGCCAGCATGCCGGCCGGTTCGAGGCCGCGCACGCTGATCGCGGTGCTGTCGAGGAAGGGGTTGAACGAGACCACCGGAAAGACCCCGCCGGCGCCGTCGATGTCGCCGGCCAGCGTCATGCGGTCGGCCTTGAGGTCGATGTAGTTCGGGGAGACCAGCCGGCCGTTCGCGCCAAGGGTCAGGCGGTTCGTGGCGCGCAGGTCGATGTCGCCGCCGGCCTTGACCAGGGCGTTCACCGTCAGGTTGTTCTTCGCCTCGGCGCGCACGCTGTGGAGCGTCTCGAGGTCGTTCTCGAAGCGCAGGTCGTTCTCGGCCTGCAGCACGATGTTCGCATTGGTAGCGAGCAGGGTCGCCGGCGCGATGCGGGTGTCGCCCGCCATCGGCGGCTTGCTGAACACATTGACGTCGCTGGCCGCGGCCGTGCCGCCGTTGGCCACGATGATGTTCCACGGGTCGAGCAGCCAGGTGCCGCTGCGGCCCGCTGCCGCGCCGGCGTCCACGCGGATGCCGTCGATATCGAGGTCGTGGCCCGAGGTTTCGACCAGGCCGCCCTGGCCCGCGCCGCTGCCGCGCACCGAAATGCTGCCGTAGGCCGCGGTGGCGCCGTCCGACCACAGCACGACCTTGCCGCCGTCGCCGCCCTGGATGGCGTCGGCGCGGATGCTGGCGTCCTTGCCGAACCAGGTCTGCTGCGCATTCGGCAGCGCCGCGTTCTTGCCCTGGTAGTCGCCGCCCACCAGCACGGCGCCGCCGCCCAGTGCGCCGCTGGCGTCCACCGCCGCATTGCCGGCCAGGCCGACGCGCTGGCCCAGCAGCTCGATCGTGCCGCCCTTGCCGGCGCCGGTGGCGCTGGTAATGGTGCCCGCCTCGAGCACCGTGTCGCGGCTCGCCTTCAGGGTGATCTTGCCGTCCTGGCCGAGCACCGCGCTGTTGGCGTTGACCACGCCGCGCTGGTTCACCAGGGCGCCGTAGATGCCGATGCGGCCGCCCTGCGCCACCACCTGGCCCAGGTTGATGGCCTGGTGGTCGGGCGCCGAGACCACGACTGTCATGTCCGGATTGCCGGCATCGACCAGCTGCACGCTGCGTCCGGCCGCCAGCACCACTTCGCCGTTCGGCGCGGTGATGACGCCGCTGTTCTCGACGTTCGGCGCCACCAGGAACACCTTGCCGCCGCTCGGGGTGGTGATGGCGCCTTCGTTGCGCACCGCGCCGGCCGCCGGGCCGGCGCTGAAGTTCTTCTTACCGGCCAGGAAGTCGGCGTCGCTCAGGTTCAGGGTCGAGGCCACCAGGCCGTTGACGTCCACCCGCGCGCCGCGCCCGAACACGACCCCGTTCGGGTTGATCAGGAAGACCTTGCCGTTGGACTGCAGCGCGCCGAGGATGCGGCTCGGGTCCTGCCCGACGATCCGGTTGAGCACCGCGCTGTCGCTGCTTTGCTGGATGAAGCGGGTGATTTCGCCCGCATTGACCGAGAAGCTCTGCCAGTTGATGATGGTGCCGGGCGTGTTCGTGATCGAGAACACGTTGCCGTCCTGGGTAAAGGTGGCCTGGCCGGTCACCACTTTCGGCAGCGTGGGCGCCGCGTGGGCGGCGCCCACGCATGCCGCGACGCACAGCGCCGCCCTGCTCAATCGGATCAATCCGTTCCTGGTCTTGCTCATGTCATTCCCCTAGTAGGCCAGGCCGACGCGCACGTGCAGCCTGTCCTTGCTGGCGCCGCCCAGGGCGCCCTTTTTCACCACATTGCCGTAGTCGAGCTGCAGGCTGGCCGCGCTGCCCACCGAGAAGCGCAGGCCGGCGCCGGCGCCGGCGATCGTGGTGCTGCGCAGTTCGCCCGGCAGCGCGTGGTTGCGCTTGCCGTAGGCGGTATCGTAGAAGGCCAGCAGGCGGCACTGCCATCCGCTCCTGCTGCACAGGTTCGGCGTGTACAGTTCCAGGTTCAGGCCCAGGCCCGAATCGGCCGCCAGTTCGCGTTCGCGAAAACCGCGCACGCTGGTCGAGCCGCCGGCGCCGAACTGCTCGCCCGGCATCAGCGCGTCGGGCGAGTACTGGCCATTGGCCAGCACCCGGGTTTGCCAGTCGCCGTCGCCGAGCGCGCGGCTCCAGGCGCCGGCCAGGCGCAGCGCCGTGTAGCCGGCTTTCGCGCCCGCGCGCGCCGCCGTGAAGTCCTGTTGCGCGCCGCGCGAGCCGCCCGGGATGTTGCGCAGCAGGGTCGCCGAGATATTCGCTTCGCCCTTGTCCAGCGCCACGCGCCCCAGGTAGCCGATGCTGGCCGGGCGCACCGTGACGTTGTTGCCGAAGTCCTGGTCGAAGAACACGACGCTGTTCTTGTAGGCCTTCACTTCCAGGCCGTAGATGAGTCGCCCTTCGAGCTCGCGCGCGCCGACGCTGCGCTTGGCCAGCACCTGGCTGTAGCGCGCGCCGTAGACCGCGCCGCGGCCGCTCACGGCCAGGTCGAACAGGCCGGCCGTGACCACGCCGGAATCGACGTCCGAATAGCTGGCGTACAGGTCGAGCGCGGCGCCCTGGCCGTACAGCGGCACGTGGTA
Source organism: Massilia yuzhufengensis (assembly GCF_900112225.1). Taxonomy (GTDB): domain Bacteria; phylum Pseudomonadota; class Gammaproteobacteria; order Burkholderiales; family Burkholderiaceae_D; genus Telluria; species Telluria yuzhufengensis. Next base: position 60,939 of record NZ_FOLD01000013.1, read on the forward strand.
GCCCAGGCCCCACACGCCTACCTGCGACGGCTGTTCCACCGTGGTGGTGTACTGCAGGCTGGCGACGTGGTCGCGCCCCCACAGGTTGGCATGCTGCAGCACCACGCCGGCGTGGGTGGTGCCGGTTTCGCTGGTGCCGGTGTTGTCGAAGTTCGCCATCACGCTCCACGGCCGCTCGTCGAGCACGTCGATGCGCGCGTCCACCGTGTCGTCCGCCGCCCCGCTGCCCAGGCTCAGCTTGACCTTCTTGGCCGGATTCTCGTTGGCCAGCTTCAGGTTGGCCGATACCTGCGTCAGGTTCGGCGTCTGCCCTTCGCGCAGCGCCGGCAGGCTGCGCCGGATGTTCGCTGCGCTGAAGCTCCGGTTGCCCGCCACCGTGACCCTGCCGATCTTCGTCTGCAGCACCTGCAGGCGCACCACGCCGCCATTGAGCTCCTGCTCCGGCAGCTGGACCGTCACCACGCTGTAGCCGCGCGCATGGTAGAGCGCCTCTAGCGCCTCGAGGGCGCGCTGGACGTCGCCGAAATCGCGCCCGGCGCCGGCGTGCGACGCCACGGCCTGCTCGATCTCGCCAGCGCTCAGCAGGGTGTTCCCGGTCACCTCGAAGCGGCTGATCGTGAAGCGGACGATGTCGTCCGGCGCCGCTTCCTGCGCACAGGCCGCAGTCACGGCCAGGGCAAGCACGGAGCCCGCGAACAGGCGTGCAAAACATTGATTCATTAGGTTTGCTTTACGAATGGTCGTATTTATAAGTTTTTTTTATGACAGGACGGGGAGCGCCGGCAACACCACGTCCCCTGATAAGGGGAAGTGTAGCGAGCTTTTTGTTGCAATGGAGAAAAATTCAGGTGACTAAGGAAACTTCCCCCATCGCATGGGGGAAACTCCGACAGATTCCGTTGCTCGAACGACACACCCGCCGGGCCGGGCTGGCGCTACTTGGTGTCGAAGCTGGTAACGCCGTCCCATTCGCTGCCGGGCGGGTGCGCGCGGTAATGGGCGATGCGCTGCAGGTAGAGCGCATACAGGCCGCGCGCCGGATGGGCCGCCGCCAGCGCCTCGATGGCCGGCTGCGCCGCATCCCATTGCTGGGCGCGTACCAGCGCCAGCGCCGCCTCCCACTGCGCCAGTTCATCCAGCACCCCGGGCGCCAGCGCGGCCGGCTTGCCGAGCGGCTCGAAGATCGCCACCGGCTCGTTCTTGCCCTTGACCCGCACCAGGTCCAGCTCGCGCCAGGCGAATTCCGGCGCCGCCAGGCGGGTCGCCGCCCCCACCGCGATGCCCACGCCATACACCTTGGTGATGCCCTCCAGGCGCGCGCCCAGGTTCACCGCGTCGCCCATGACGGTATAGGCGCGCCGGATTGCCGAGCCCATGTCGCCGACGTGCATCAGGCCGCTGTTGACGCCGATGCCGATCTTCAGTTCCGGCCAGCCGCGCGCCAGGAAGTCGGTGTTCAGGCGCGCCGCGCTGTCCTGCATCAGCAGCGCCGTGGCCACCGCGCGGCCGGCGTGGTCCGGAAAGCTGACCGGCGCGCCCCAGAAGGCCATCACGGCGTCGCCGATGTACTTGTCGAGCGTGCCCTGGTGGCGCGAGCGGATGTCCTCGGACATGGCCGTCAGGTACAGGTTGATGTACTCGCGCAGCTCTTTCGGGCTCAGGCCCTCGGAGATGGTGGTGAAGCCGCGCACGTCGACGAACATGACGGTCAGTTCGCGGCTCTCGCCGTCCATGTTGTAGGCTTGCGGATCCTCGGCCATCTGCGCGACCAGCTCGGGCGCCACGTATTGGCCGAAGCGCGAGACCAGCGCCCTGCCCTTGCGGAACTCGAAAAAGTAGCCCCAGGCCAGGTTCAGCACGAACAGGCTGGCCACCAGCAGCAGGCAGATGAACACGTTCAGGATCATGTCCTGTTGCGTGTACATGTAGTAGTTGAAGGCGCCGCAGGCGAGGAAGGCGCAGGCCGCGAGCAGCACCGACCAGGCCGGGGTGAGCACCGCCAGCGCCAGCGCCAGCACCACGCCGACCGCGCCCACCAGGCCCGCCTCGACCACCTGCGCCGACCAGTGGCGGGTCTTGAAGCGCCCGTCCAGCATCGACTTGATCATGTTGGCGTGGATTTCGACACCCGGGTACTCGGCGTTGACCGGCGTGGCGCGCAAGTCCTGCAGGCCGGGCGCGGTGGTGCCGACCAGGACGATCGCGCCTTCCAGCACCTCCTGCGCGACCCGGCCGGCCAGCACGTCGGCCGCCGACACATACGGAAAGGCCCCGCCCTGCGGCCCGCCGCGGCCGCGGAACTGCACGGTCGAGATCATCGCCTCGCCCACCGGGAACACCACCCGGCCGGCCTTGCGGGTAAACATCTGGATGGTGTCGAAGGCCGACGCCTGTTTGTCGCTGTCCGACAGGGTGTCGACGGTCCCGTGCATCACCGGGTTGACGGCTTTCGCATCGAGGAAGGCGGCCAGGGTCGCCAGCGACAGCGACGGGTAGTAGCCGTCGCCGATCTGGAACAGCACCGGCGAGGAGCGCACCACGCCGTCGGCGTCGGTGGTGGCGGTGAAGATCCCCGCGCCGCGCGCAGCCCCCTGCAGTTGCGCGATGTTGGCTTCGTAGCCCTTTGCCGAGTAGGCGCGGCCCTCGCGGCCATTCAGGAAGTCGGTGGTGAACAGGGGCGCGGGCAGCACGCCCTTGGCCTGGTCGCTCGAGATGTTAAAGCCCAGCACCACCGGCTGGCCGCGCAGGGCGTCGGCGAACATGCCGTCGTAGTCGAGTTGCGGCTTGAGCTGGGCCAGTTCGCGCTGCAGGGCCGGCACGTTCTTGAGTTCGCGCCCGGCCAGGCGTTCCAGCTCGGCGTAGCCGGAACTGGTGTCCGGCTCGGGGAAAGAGACGTCGAAGCCGACCGCGCCGGCGCCATAGTGGCCGGTGAGCTGGTCGACCAGCCTGGCCATGATGTTGCGGCTCCAGGGGAAGCGCCCGACTTCGTTCAGGCTCTTGCTGTCGATGTCGACGATGACGATGGCCTTATCTGGCTCGAAAGGCTCGAGCCGCACGCGCAGGTCGGCGATGATGGTGTCCTGGCGCTCGATGGTATGGCTGGTCCAGTAATCGAGCGGATACAGCACGGCGCCCAGGGTCAGCAGCAGTCCCAGCGCCCAGCGCCCTCCATACCGTGACAGCAGCTGCCTGGCGCGTTTCATGCGGCCGCGGGCTTAGGGCCGGTAGCCGGGGATCGCCGCTTCGTCGACCTCGTCGATCTGGTGCGCGTCCATGTTCTTGTGCGCGAACTGCAGGTAGACGCGGTTGCGCACGAAGATGTCGAACAGGTCCGGGTCGATGTGGCCGTTGAGGGCGAACTTGCCGAGGATCTGGAGCGACTCCGACAGCTTCTTGCCCTTCTTGTAGGGACGGTCGGCGGCGGTGAGCGCTTCGAAGATATCGGCGATCGCCATGATGCGCGCCTGCACCGACATCTGCTCGCGCGTCAGGCCCTTGGGGTAGCCCTTGCCGTCCATGCGCTCGTGGTGCCCGCCCGCGTATTCCGGCACGTTTTTCAGGTGCTTGGGCCACGGCAGCGACTCGAGCATGCGCACGGTGACGTCGATGTGGTTGTTGATGATCTTGCGCTCGTCCTCGGTCAGGGTGCCGAAGCGCACCGTCAGGTTGAGCAGTTCGTCCTCGGACAGGAAGGCCTGCTCCTGGCCGTCCGGGCCGGTCCAGCGCAGCTGGCCGATGCGGCGCACGCGCTCCTGGTCCTCAGGCGACATGCCTTCGCCGCCCACGTTCGCGCGGCGCAGGAAGTCGCGGTCGGCGCGGATGCGCGCCAGCTCGGAGCCGAGCCGGTCGTCGATCGCGGCAATGTTGGCCCCGGGCAGGCACTTCTCGCGCAGCGCGCGGATCTCGCAGTCGCGCAGCAGCACCTCGAAACGCGTGTCGACCAGGTGGATGCGGTCGAAGATGGTTTCCAGCTTGGTGGATTTGTCGACCACGTGCACCGGGGTGGTGATCTTGCCGCAGTCGTGCAGGAGCCCGGCCAGCCACAGTTCCCTGCGGTCGGCGTCCGTCATACGAAAACGCGCCAGCGGCCCGGTGCCGGTGGCGTGCACCGCCTCGGCCAGCATCATCGTCAGCTCCGGCACGAACTGGCAGTGGCGCCCGGTGTAGGGCGACTTTTCGTCGATGCCGATATTGATCAGGTTGACCAGCGATTCGAGCAGGTTCTCCAGCTGCTGGATCAGGCGCTGGTTGGTCAGCGCCATCGCCGCCTGCGCCGACAGCGCCTCGATGAAGCGCTGGTCGGTCTGGGAAAAGGCGCGGATGGTGCCGGCCCCGGGACCGCTGCGGCGGTCCTTGGCGTTGACCAGCTGCAGCACGCCCACCAGCTCGCCCTCGTGGTCGGTCATCGGCACCGTGAGGATCGACTGCGACAGGTAGCCGAAGGTCGCATCGAAACTGCGCATGCCGGAAAAATTGAAGACGTCGGCCTTGTAGACGTCCTCGATGTTCACCGACTGGTTGAAATTGGCCGCATAGGCCGCCACCGAGGCCAGGTTCTTGTTGCCGTAGCTGTCGTACAGCGGCACCGGCGCGATGTCGATCGGGGCTCCGCTGACGCCGCCCTGGTGGATCCCGAGGGTGTCGTTCAGCGAGATGTGGAAGCACAGGCTGCGCCCGTCTTCGCTCGGGCGGTACAGGGTGCCGCCGTCGGCGTCGGTCATCTGCTTGGCCACCAGCAGGATGCGGTCGAGCAGCGCGGCGGTGTCGTGCACGTCGCCCAGCGCCACGCTCACTTCGGTGAGCTGGTGCAGGCGTTGCGCGATTTGGGTGGGATTGAGCTCTTGCATGGTGGGCGGACAGGATGAGCCCACGTATGCACGCGGGAAAGTTATTTTCCAGATGGTAATTTTACGGAAGTGTAGCGGCCTTGGGCGCGGCTGTGTACATGCGCCTTCGATAAATTACAATTTTTGGATGCATTTTGGTACAAAGCCGCTATCATCCCGATGTTCTAAATGACAACGACAGTTTGGCTGGGGAGTAGAGTAGAGATGAAATTCCGCTTCTGGGGGGTGCGTGGCTCGATACCGTCCCCAGGTCCACGTACCGCACGCTACGGCGGCAATACCACCTGCATCGAAGTGCGCAGCGACAATGGCACGCTGATCATCCTCGATGGCGGCACCGGCCTGTTCCCGCTGGCCCAGCACCTGCTGGCCCGCCCGCCCGGGCCGGCGGTGGACGCCAACATCTTCATTACCCACAGCCACTGGGACCACATCCACGGCCTGCCCTTCTTCACGCCCCTGTTCATCAAGGGCAGCCGGGTGCGCCTGCATGGGGCGCATGACCCGGTCACCGGCACCGGCATCGAGCACGTGATGAACGTGCAGCTGCAGAACAGCTACTTCCCGGTCAGCGAAACCCAGATGGGCGCCACCATCGAGTACCAGACCCTCGCGCTCGGAGTGGACGTCGAGGTGGGCGACGCGGTGGTGGGCAACGTGCTGATGAACCATCCGGTCACCAACCTGGGCTACCGCATCGGCTGCGGCGGGCGGGCGCTGTTCTTCACCGGCGACCACGAGCCCTGGCACAACCCCTACCCGCCGGGCGACGCCGCCTTCGACGACTTCGAACGCCACCTGCACGAGCGCGAGCGCGCGATCGACGCCGCCATGCAGGGCGTGGATGCGCTCATCGTCGACTGCTCCTACACCCGCGAGGAATACCCGTCCAAGGCCGGCTGGGGCCACGGCACCTTCGACGCCGCCATCGAGATGGCGCTGCGGGTCGGCGCGCGCGCGCTGTACTGCACCCACCACGAACCGACCCGCAGCGACGACGACCTCGAAGCCGTGTTCGCGGCGGTGATGGCGCGCTACCAGGGGCGCCTTGGCAGCCTGCAGGTGCGCCTGGCCTTCGAAGGCCTGGAAGTCACGCTGTGAACCAGCCGGCCGGCGAGCGCTCCACGACGGCATGCCGACCCTGGAGCTGGACGATATCGAAACGTCTTCGCCGGCCTTCCCGACATCAAATGGTCAGGGCGGCTTGCATCAGCTAGCAACTACAACCCAACGCATTCCAAGGAGAACTGCATGACCACCCCGACCACCCCCGCCGGCTGCGCGCTCGCCGCCCTGCTCGCCCTGTCGCTGTCCGGATGCGCCGCCCCCACCGCGCCCGACGGCGCTCGGAAAGTCGCGCGCGACGAAGCCTACGCCCCGACCGGCACCTTCATCCCGCGCAAGAATGGCCAGGGCCTGGGCGCCGCCCCGATCACCGCCGTCGACCGGAACGCGGTCGAGAACGCGCGCGCGACGCAGTCCAATGGCGTGGCCGGCCACCCGGCGCTGTAAGTCTTCACCCTGGCGGGATAATTTCGCGCCGCGCCCCGGGATCCCGGGTTTTCGCACCAGATCGCCCTTACAATGGTTCAGGTTGTTAATTGCTTGATCACCATGTGAAAGGAGTAGCACCCCGATGAAGAAATTCATGTTGGCCGCTGTGGCCTCTACCCTGCTGGCCGGTTGCGCCACCAACGATTCCGGCGGCGCCCAGCAACTGGCCCAGGAAGAAGAACGCTACGTCCCGACCGGCAGCAACATCCCGCGCAAGAAGGGCCAGGGCACCAGTGTGGTCGGCACCCTGAGCGCGGTCGAAATCGAAAGCGCCCGCATGAACCCGGGCACCGCCCCGGCGCTGCCGCCCGGCCAATAGGCGGCGCACGAATAAAAAAACCCGGCAGCGCCGGGTTTTTTTTGCCAACTTCGGGGTCAGGTCTGACATTTGGACACGGCCTCATCTGTACAAGCACAATCCTGCCAACTAATTGTCGATTTCACTGGCCGTACGGCATTCATTGGCTGCTTACGGCAGAGCTCGTGTCCAAATGTCAGACCTGACCCCGAAGTGCGAAGTGGAATAAAAAAACCCGGCGGCGCCGGGTTTTTTTTGCGCCGCGGCGCTTTACATGATATGGGTGCCGATCCACCAGAAGACGGCCGCCATGAAGGCCGATGCCGGGATGGTGAAGACCCAGGCCCACACGATATTGCCGGCCACGCCCCAGCGCACGGCCGAAGCCTTCTGCGAGGCGCCCACGCCGACGATGGCGCCGGTGATGGTGTGGGTGGTCGAGACCGGGATGCCCCAGAAGCTCGCCATCAGGAGGGTCATCGCGCCGCCGGTTTCGGCGCAGAAGCCGCCCACCGGTTTGAGCTTGGTGATCTTCTGGCCCATGGTCTTGACGATGCGCCAGCCGCCGAACAGCGTGCCGAAGCTGATCGCCGCGTAGCACGAGATGATGACCCAGGTCGGCGGATAGGCGTCGGTCGGGTTGGTGTAGCCGGCCGCGATCAGCAGCATCCAGATGATGCCCATGGTTTTCTGCGCGTCGTTGCCGCCGTGGCCGAGCGAGTAGCCGGCGGCCGACACCAGCTGCAGGCGGCGGAACCAGACGTCGACCTTGCGCGGCGTGGACTTCACGAAGATCCACGACACCATCAGCATGATGACCGAACCGAGCACGAAGCCCAGCAGCGGAGCCAGCACGATGAACATGACGGTCTTGAGCAGGCCGGCAGAGATCAGCGCGCCGGTGCCCGACTTGGCCACCGCGGCGCCCACCAGGCCGCCGATCAGGGCGTGCGAGGACGAGGACGGGATGCCGTAGTACCAGGTGATGATGTTCCAGACGATGGCCCCGACCAGGGCCCCGAAAATCACATAGTGGTCGACCACATGCGGGTCGATGGTCCCCTTGCCGATGGTCTGCGCCACCTTCATGCTCACCACGAAGATCGCGATGAAGTTGAAGAAGGCGGCCATGGCGACGGCGCTTTGCGGCTTCAGGACGCCGGTCGACACGACGGTCGCGATGGCGTTGGCCGAATCGTGGAACCCGTTCATGAAGTCGAAGATCAGCGCGAGCACCACCAGCGCGCCCAGCACGTAGATGCTGATGTGTAGAGTTTCCATGATTATTCTTGTTCTTTGGCCGCGTTATGCGTTTTCGACGATGATGCCTTCGATGATGTTGGCGACATCCTCGCAACGGTCGGTGACGGTTTCGAGGATCTCGTAGATGGCCTTCATCTTGATCAGGTTGCGCACGTCCGGTTCGTCGCGGAACAGCTTGGACATGGCGGCGCGCATCACGTGGTCGGCGTCGGATTCGAAGCGGTCGATCTCTTCGCAGATGGCGACGATCTTCTGGGCGTTGCCCATGTCGTGCAGCATGCCGACCGCTTCCTGCACCTTCAGGCAGCACGACAGGCACAGTTCGGCCAGGCGCTTGGCTTCCGGGGTCACCGCGTGCAGGTCGTACAGCGACACGGTCTGGGCGCCGTCTTCCATCATGTCGAGGATGTCGTCCATGCGGGTGATCAGCTTGTGGATGTCATCGCGGTCGATCGGGGTGATGAAGGTCTTGTGCAGCATGTCGACGCAGGCGTAGGTGATCTTGTCGGCCTGCTTCTCGATGCTCTCCACCGCATGGGTGCGGTTTTCCAGGTCGTCGAAGTTGGTCATCAGGCCAAGCATCTCCTGGGCACCCTTCACGCACAGCGCGGCGTGCTGGTTGAACAGGTCGAAAAACTTGCCCTCGGTGGGCATCAGGCGTCCAAACATATTATTCTCCGTTGTGAATCTCTTGGGACTTCGAAACCGCCGCCACGGCTGGCGGCGGCAAAGCAATCGGTGCTACGGGATACCTTAGTCGCCCTGGTAGACGGCGAGGTTACCGCTGTAGTTACCGAACTTGGTGTATTGGCCGATCCAGGTAAGGCGGATGGCCCCGATCGGGCCGTTACGCTGCTTACCGATGATGATTTCGGCGGTTCCCTTATCGGGCGAGTCGGGGTTGTAGACCTCGTCGCGATACAGGAAGATGATAACGTCCGCATCCTGTTCGATAGCGCCCGATTCGCGCAGGTCGGACATGACGGGTCGTTTGTTGGGGCGTTGTTCCAGCGAGCGGTTCAGCTGGGACAGTGCGATGACGGGGCAATGCAGCTCCTTGGCCAGGCCCTTGAGCGAGCGCGAAATCTCGGAGATCTCGGCGGTGCGGTTGTCGCCCGGCTGGCTGCCCTGCATCAGCTGCAGGTAGTCGACGATGATCAGGCCCAGCTTGCCGCACTGGCGCGCCAGGCGGCGTGCGCGTGCACGCATCTCGATCGGGTTCAGCGCCGGCGTCTCGTCGATATAGAGCTGGGCGTCGTTCATCTTCTGGATGGCGTGCGTCAGGCGCGGCCAGTCCTCGTCGTTCAGGCGGCCGGTACGCAGGCGGTGCTGGTCGAGCTGGCCCACGGAGCCGAGCATACGCATGGCCAGCTGGGTGCCGCCCATCTCCATCGAGAACACGGCCACCGGCAGGCCGGCTTCGATCGCGACGTTCTCGCCGATGTTGATCGAGAACGCGGTCTTGCCCATCGACGGACGGCCGGCCACGATCACCAGGTCGCCCGGCTGCAGGCCGGAGGTCATGCGGTCAAGGTCGATGAAGCCGGTCGGCACGCCGGTGATCTCGCCCTGGTTCTCGCGCGAGTATAGTTCGTCGATGCGCTCGACGACTTGCGTGAGCAGCGGCTGGATCGGGTTCCAGCCCTGCTGGCCGCGCGAACCGGTTTCGGCGATCGCGAAGATCTTCGATTCGGCTTCGTCCAGCATCTGCTTGACTTCCTTGCCCTGCGGGTTGAACGCGTTGCCCGAGATCTCGTCGGCCACCGTGATCAGTTTGCGCAGGATGCCGCGGTCGCGCACGATCTCGGCGTAGCGGCGGATGTTGGCCGCCGACGGCGTGTTCTGCGCCATCGCGTTCAGGTACTGCAGGCCGCCGACGTCGTCGGCCTTGCCGAGGTTGTTGCAGGCCTCGTACACGGTGATCACGTCGGCCGGCTTGCCGCCATTGATCAGGCGGACCATCTGTTCGAAGATGATGCGGTGGTCGTAGCGGTAGAAATCGTCCGGGTTCATGAAGTCGGCGATGCGGTCCCACGCGGCGTTATCGCGCAGGAGGCCGCCGATGACGGACTGCTCTGCTTCGATGGAATGCGGCGGGATGCGCAGTGAATCGACTTGCGGATCGGATGGGGAATTCATGGCGGGCATTATACCTTTTCCGGTCACACGGCTGTCATCATTGCATAGTTTCCAGAAATAAAAAAAAGCCGGGAGAACCCGGCTTTTTCATTTATACAACAGCAGCTTACGCAGCTTCGCCGACGACAGCGATGGTGATTTCCGAGATGACGTCGGTGTGCAGCGCGACGGCAACAGGGAACTCGCCAGTGGTCTTCAGCGGGCCGGTCGGCAGGCGAACCTGCGACTTCTCGACCGCGAAGCCTTGCTTGCTCAGGGCTTCAGCGATGTCGAAGTTGGTGACCGAACCGAACAGGCGGCCGTCCACGCCCGCTTTTTGCGAGATCGTGACGGTCATGCCGCTCAGCTTGTCGCCTTGCGCCTGGGCGGCGTTCAGCTTTTCGCCGGCAGCTTTTTCCAGTTCAGCGCGCTTGACTTCGAACTCGGCCACGGCGGCCTGGGTAGCACGGCGTGCTTTCTTTTGCGGGATCAGGAAGTTACGTGCGTAACCGTCCTTGACCTTGACCACATCGCCCAGGTTGCCGACGTTAACAACTTTTTCCAAAAGGATGATTTGCATAGTTTTCTCCAGAAGTTCTGATCTGTACGACGGGAATTAACCGTGGTGCAGGTCGGTGTACGGCAGCAGCGCGAGGTAGCGTGCGCGCTTGATCGCGGTGTCGACCTGGCGCTGGTAGTGCGCCTTGGTGCCGGTCAGACGTGCCGGCATGATCTTGCCGTTTTCCTGGACGAAGTCCTTCAGGGTGTCGACGTCTTTGTAATCGACCTGTTCCACGTTTGCAGCGGTGAAGCGGCAGAATTTCTTGCGCTTGAACAGCGGGTTCTGCTGTTTACGCTTCAGTTTTTCTTTGGCTTTGTTTTTGTCGAACTTTTTACCGAATGCCATGTGAGGCTCCTGTATCTATCTAAATGATGCCGGTTTAAGCGGCACTGAAATCAATGATGTGAAACACCAGGGCTTTGCTGTTACGGTTTTTCCGGGCCAGGAATCCTTCGAAGCGGTAGGCCGCGCCGAGTTCGGCGCTGGCGAACCTGCCTGAAATCTCTCCCGCGGCAAGCGCGGTGACTTCAAACTGGACCAGCCTTGCTACACCAGCCTCTTCCTGCTGCGAACTGTGCATCAGGATGGCGCCCACGATGGGGACACCGGCCGGGGTGTAACGCAGTACGTCACGCTCCGCGATGGTCGCGATGAGCTGAAGCTGGTTCACTCCGCTATTGAATTCCCTGGAAAAACTTTAGGCAGCAGCCGGGGCAGGGGCTGCAGCTGCTGGCGCTGCGGCTTCGGCACGGTGGCTCTTGGCTGCGTCTTCGCGCTGGACCGACTTCATCATCGGCGATGGTGCGGTTTCAGCCTTCTTCATCTTGACGGTCAGGTGACGCAGGACGGCATCATTGAACTTGAATGCGGTTTCCAGCTCGACCAGGGTCTCGTTGTCGCACTCGATGTTCAGGCAGATGTAGTGGGCTTTCGGCAGCTTCTGGATCTGGTAAGCCATCTGGCGACGGCCCCAGTCTTCGACGCGATGGATGTTACCGCCGCGGCTCGACACCGTGGCTTTGTAACGCTCGATCATCGCCGGGACTTGTTCGCTCTGGTCCGGGTGGACGATAAAAACGATTTCATAATGACGCATGCATTACTCCTTGAGGACGTTTAAACAAATGCCCACCTCGGCGTCAAGACGAGTGTGGGAAGGGAAAGCCGGACATTATAGCGTGAAATGGGGGGTTGTGGGAACTGGGGTGTTGTTGGGCTAACGTGGCGCTTCGAACTTGGGTTCCGGCCTTCGCCGGAACGACGGTTTTCAATGTAGCAACTTCGTTGGCGCTTCCTCTGTCCCGCGTCCTTTGATCCGTCATCCCGGCGCAGGCCGGGATCCAATTTTGCGTGCACAGCCACCACAGTTAGCAGCAAAGCGAACCGCATTGCACAATTTTTTTCCACTTTTCCCGCGTTTCCCCTTGCGCATCCCTGAATACTGTACAAAAATACAGTCTACTCACACAACCTATTGCCGTAACACATACATGCTAAAGCTCACTGCAAGGCAAGAACAGATCCTTAACCTCATCAGGGAAGCGATCGAGAACACCGGTTTTCCGCCGACCCGCGCCGAAATCGCGGCTGAACTGGGCTTCAAGTCGGCCAATGCGGCCGAGGAACACCTGCAGGCGCTGGCGCGCAAGGGGGCAATCGAAATTTCGCCGGGCACCTCGCGCGGCATCCGCCTGATTGGCGCGAGCGTCGAACAGGTGCCGCTGGTCCCTGCCGCGCTGATGATGTCGCTGCCGCTGGTCGGCCGCGTGGCCGCCGGTTCGCCGATCCTGGCCCAGGAACACGTCGAAGCCACCTACAGCGTCGATGCCGCCATGTTCTCGGCGCGTCCGGACTTCCTGCTCAAGGTCAAGGGCTGGTCGATGCGCGACGCCGGCATCTGCGATGGCGACTTCCTGGCCGTGAAGAAGATCGACAGCGCCAAGAACGGCCAGATCGTCGTGGCCCGGCTGGGCGAAGAAGTCACCGTCAAGCGCTACCGCAAGACCGGCAACCTGGTCGAACTGCTGCCGGAGAATCCGGACTTCAAGGTCATCCAGGTGACGCCTGAAGACGAGTTCGCCCTCGAAGGGCTGGCCGTCGGGCTGATGCGCAGCTGGCACTAAGCCTTCCGCCCTGACGCGGCGCCGCCATGGCGCCGCGCGCGCCCTGCCGCGCCTTACTGGATCTTGTTGTCCTTCCAGTGCGAGTCCTTCTTGGCAGACTTCACCATTTCATTGTGCTCTGCCACATAGGCCTCGGTCGCCGAACGCCACGCGGCGAAATCGGCCAGCACCAGCTTCGAACTCACCTTCGCCTCTTCGTTCAGGTTCGCCTGCACCTGCTCCAGGTAGGCAGTCGACTTCTCGGTCTCTTCCTTGGTCATCAGCTTGGCGATATCGGCGGGAATCCGCTTGGTCAGCGGCATGGCGGCGTTCAGGTTGGTGACGTACTTGTTGTAGCAATCCTGCCAGGCCGTCACGTTGCCACCGATGCGGTCGATGTCGGCATTGATCTTCGACATCGCCGGGATGCGCGGCGCCACGCAGCGGAACTCGCCCGATTTCAAATCTTCGCCGTCGTAGCCCTTGATCCAGTAGTCGATGTCCTTGCGGCGCTTGACGCGCTGGTCCATCAGCTCGAGCGAGGCCACCGCCACCTTGTTGCCCTTGGCAGCCGCCTTCTTGAACAGCGCCTCGGCCTTGGCCTCATCCACCTGCCCCGCTTCGCCATACCAGTACATCTGGCCCAGCGCCTGCTGCGCGTCAGCGTTGCCGGCATTGGCCAGCTTGGTATAGAGCTTCATTGCCCCGGCGTAGTCCTTCTTCGCGAACAGGGCGTTGGCGTCTTCCAGCTCGCCGGCGAAGGCGGAGCCGCACAACAAGAGGGAAAGGCAGAACAGCGTGGTCTTCATGGAAGCAGTCAGGTAAGAGAAGGAATGTCCATGATAGCGGCAATCCGGCGCAGTACTCAACGGCTGAAACAAAAACGGCAGCCCTGGGCTGCCGTCGTCTTTACGCGTCCAGCGCGTTGCGGAAGTCCGCCAGCAGATCCTCGGTATCCTCGATGCCCACCGAGACGCGGATCAGCGACTCGGCGATGCCCATGCTGGCGCGCCGCTCGGCGCCCATCTCGAAGAAGATCGTGTGCGCCACCGGGATCACCAGGGTGCGGGTGTCGCCCAGGTTGCTGGCCGGGATGCCCAGCTGCAGGCGGTTCAGGTAGTCGAAGCAGTCGATGGCATCGACCAGCTCGAAACTGAGCAGCGAACCGCCCGTCCGGAACAGCTCCTGCGCGATGCCGTGCTGCGGGTGCGAAGCCAGGCCCGGGTAGTGGACCGCGGCCACCCGTTCATCGGCTTCCAGCATCCGCGCCAACGCCAGCGCATTGGACGAAGTACGCTCCATGCGCAGCGCCAGCGTTTCCGCACCCACCGCGATGTGGTGGGCCGCTTCCGGGCCGAGGGCCGCGCCGAAGTCGCGCAGTGCCTTGGCGCGCAGCTGGGCCAGGCCCTGGGCCTGCGGCGGCTGCTTGCGGAAGTTCGGCGCGATGTGCGGGTAGGCGCTCCAGTCGAACAGGCCGGTGTCCGTCAGCGCGCCGCCCAGCGCATTGCCATGGCCGCCGATCGACTTGGTCAGCGAATTGACCACCAGGCCGGCGCCGACCGCCTTCGGGCGGAACAGGTAAGGCGTGGTCATGGTGTTGTCGACCACGTACAGGATGCCGCGCTCGCGGCACAGCTGGCCGATGCGCGCGAGGTCGGCCACCTGCGTGCGCGGGTTGGCGATGGTCTCGACGAAGACCATGCGCGTGTGCGGCGTGAGCGCCGCCTCCACGTTGGCGACCGCGGTGGCGTCGACAAAGGCGACATCGACGCCCTGCCCCGCCACCGTCTGCCACAGGCTGTTGGTATTGCCGAACAGGAAAGACGACGACACGATATGGTCACCGGACTTGAGCAGCGCCTGGAACAGCGCGCCGATCGCGCCCATGCCGGTGGCGAAGCACAGCGTGCCGACGCCGTCTTCCATCTTGCTGATCTTGTCCTCGAGCGCGCTGACCGTCGGGTTGCCCTGGCGGCCGTAGCGGAAGCCCGGCTCCTTGCCCTGGAAGACCGAGGCCAGCTGGCGCGCATCGTTGTAGCCGAAGGCGACCGAGGTGTGCACCGGCTTGTGCAGCGAACCCTGCTCGACCGTCTTGCGGCGGTCGTTGTGCACGATGGTGGTGGTGAAACCGTACTTGGTGTCGCTCATGCGTGGCTTACTCCGCGGTGGCCGGCGAGTTCAGGTTCAGCTGGGTGCGCACCGGGTCTTCGACCTGGTTCTTCTTCGGGCTGTGGCGCGCCGATTCCTGGCGGTCCAGGTATTCGGGGGTGACGTCGCCGGTGACATACACGCCGTCGAAGCACGAAGCCTCGAAGTTGGTCAGGGCCGGGTTGACGTCCGAGATGGCGCGCTTGAGGGCGTCGACGTCCTGGTACACCAGGCGGTCGGCGGTGATCTCGGCGCACACTTCTTCCACCGTGCGGCCGTGGGCGATCAGCTCGTCGCGGGTCGGCATGTCGATGCCGTACACGTTCGGGTACAGCACCGGCGGCGCGGCCGAGGCGAAGAACACCTTGCGCGCGCCGGCGTCGCGCGCCATCTGCACGATCTCGCGGCTGGTGGTGCCGCGCACGATGGAATCGTCCACCAGCAGCACGTTCTTGTCCTTGAACTCCGAGACGATGGCATTGAGCTTCTGGCGCACCGACTTCTTGCGCATGCCCTGGCCGGGCATGATGAAGGTGCGGCCGATGTAGCGGTTCTTGATGAAGCCTTCGCGGTACTCGATGCCCAGCTTCAGCGCCAGCTGGATCGCGGCCGGGCGCGAGGAATCGGGAATCGGCATGACCACGTCGATTTCTTCGATCGGGATCTCCTGGCGGATCTTGTCGGCCAGGTATTCGCCCATGCGCAGGCGGGTCGCGTACACCGAGGCGCCGTCGATCACCGAGTCCGGGCGCGCCAGGTACACGTACTCGAAGGCGCACGGGTTCAGCGACGGGTTCTCGGCGCACTGCTGCTCGTACAGGGTGCCGTCGTTGGTGATGAAGATCGCCTCGCCCGGCGCGATGTCGCGCACGAAGCGGAAACCGAGGCCTTCGAGGGCCACCGATTCGCTGGCCACCAGGTATTCGGTGCCGTGCTCGCCCTCGTTCATGCCAAGGCACAGCGGGCGGATGCCGAACGGGTCGCGGAAGGCCAGCATGCCGTGGCCGGCGATCTGCGACACCACGGCGTAGGCGCCGCGCACGCGGCGGTGCACCGCGGCCACCGCCTTGAACACGGCATCCTTGTCGAGGTTGAAGCCATCGGCCGCTTCCTGGATTTCATGGGCCAGCACGTTGAGCAGCACTTCCGAATCGGAATCGGTGTTGATGTGGCGGCGGTCGTTGCGGAACAGCTCATCCTTGAGCTGGGCCTGGTTGGTCAGGTTGCCGTTGTGGGCCAGGGTGATGCCGAACGGGGCGTTGACGTAGAAAGGCTGCGCTTCTTCCTCGCTCGACGAACCTGCGGTCGGGTAGCGGCAGTGGCCGATCCCGGTATTGCCCTGGAGCGAACGCATGTTCCGGGTGCGGAACACGTCGCGCACGAGGCCATTGGCCTTATACATCGAGAACATGCTGCTGTGATTGGTTGCAATGCCCGCAGCATCCTGGCCGCGGTGCTGCAGCAGCAGCAACGCGTCGTACAAGAGCTGGTTGACGGGATTGTTCGAGACGACGCCGACGATGCCACACATGGTGCGCTCCTAAAAGCTGGACTGCCTGATTACAAAATTGTCGAGTACAAATACATCAAAATCTGACGTGCTGCGAAAGCGCAGCCGGGAGGAAAGGCTTGACCGTTCGCGCGCCGGTTTCCGCCATCGGCGAGAGCAGCGCATTTCTCCAGAAATCCTGTTGCGGGATGGAAGTCATCCCGCTCAATATGACGGCGGCGAGCACGATTACAATGCCGCGCGCCAGTCCGAATAGTCCACCCAGGCCCCGGTCCGCCAGGCTCAGGCCGGCGGCGGTGATGAGGGCCCCGATCGCCAGCGACAGCAGGCCCATGAGAATCCGCACGCCCAGGAACAGCACCACGTAGGCCGCGATCAGGCGCGACGCTTCGCCCGGCAGCAGATCGGGCAGCATGGGCGCCAGCTGCGCGCCGTAGGCATTGGCCACCACGAAGGCCACGACCCAGCCCAGCAGCGACAGGATTTCCTTGACCAGCCCGCGCAAGGTGGAGATGACGACCGACGAAACCAGGACGAACAGGACCAGGTAATCGAAAATCGTCACGCCGCCGAACCTTGCATCAGAGCGGGACCATGCTGCCCGACAGGCCCATGGCGATCAGTTTCGAGCGGATCTTCTCGCCCTCTTCCTTGCTGTAGGGGCCGACCCGCACGCGGATCAGGTCTCCCGACTTTTCGGTGAACGAGGATACGCCCGCCGCGCGCAGGCGGCCCTGCAGTTCGGTCACTTTTTCCTGGGTCGCCAGCGCCGCCACCTGCACCACGTATTTCTGGGCCGGGCCTTCGGCCTTCACGGCCGGCTTGCCTTCCAGGATGGCGGTGGCGCGGGCGGCATCGTCCTTCGGCACCGGCGGCTTGGCGGCCGGCTGCTCGATTTTTTTCGGCGCCAGGTCGGCGACCTTCGGGTGCGTGGCCTCGGGCTCAGGCTTGCGTTTCGGTTCCGGCTTGGGTTCGAGCTTCGGCTCGATTTTCGGCTCGATTTTCGGCGGCGGTGGCACGGGAATCGGCGCGGCGCGGGTGGTGTCGACGGTGCGCAGCGGCGGCGGGTCGGCCGGCGGGGCGGCGATCGGCTCGTCCGACGCGGCGGCGGAATCCGGATCGATGATTTCCTCGCCGCTGTCGACGGTGGCGGCGGCCGGCACCGGCAGCGCGGCCGCCTTGTCCTTGGACGGGATGTTGATGGCGATGTCGGCGCCGAGCGGTTTGGGCTCGGAGTCGAGCAGCATCGGCAGCCCGACCGCGGCGGCGAGGGCCAGCGCGATGGCGCCGACCAGGCGGCGGCGGGCGCGCTTCTTCTCGGGCAGGATCGGGTCGACCGGGCGGCTGCGGCGCTCCGGCGCACCGGCGTTGGACGCGCGCTTGGCGCGGGCCTGCTGGCCGTAGGCGGCGTCGTCGTCCTTGACGAAGTGGCCGCTGTCCTGGACAGTGTCTTGCTTGTTTTTGCTACCGAACGAGAACAAGCCCATGCGTTTCTGTTATCAGTGAAGAGAGGATTTGCGGGCCGCCATGACGCCGGCGACCGTATAGAACGAGCCAAAGACCACAATTCTATCATTCTCGCCTGCACGGCTCACGGCGTTTGCATAGGCGTCGGCCGGCGAGGCGAAGGCGGTGACCGAAAAATCGCCCTCCTTGGCCCCTGCGGGACGCAATTGCTCGAGCTTTTGCGCCAGCTGGGCGGTATCGGCCGAACGCGGCGACGGCAGCGGCGTCACGCACCAGTGGTCGACCAGTTCGCGCATCGGGGCGATCACGCCCTCGATGTCCTTGTCTTCCATGATCCCGAACACCGCATAGGTAAAGCGGTGGAAGCCCATATTGCCCAGGTTCTGGGCCAGGGTTGCGCTGGCGTGCGGGTTGTGCGCCACGTCCAGCACCTGGGTCGGGCGGCCCGGCAGCACCTGGAAGCGGCCCGGCAGTTCGACCATGGCCAGGCCCGCGCGCACTTCCTGCGCGCCGCAGGGCAGCTGCATGCGCAGCACCTCGAGCGCGGCCAGCGCGGCCGAGGCGTTGAGCAGCTGGTTGGCGCCGCGCAGGGCCGGATAGGCCAGCGAATTGCGGCGCTGGCCGCGCCCGCCATAGCTCCACTGCTGCTGGTCGCCCTGGTAGTTGAAATCGCGCCCGATCAGCCACAGGTCGGCGCCGACGTCGTCGGCATGCTTGACCAGCGAGGCCGGCGCGACCGGGTCGCTGCAGATCGCGGTTTTCCCGGCGCGGAAGATGCCGGCTTTTTCGAAACCGATTTTCTCGCGCGTGTCGCCCAGGTAGTCGGTATGGTCGATGTCGACGCTGGTGACGATCGCCACGTCGGCGTCGACCACGTTGACCGCATCGAGCCGCCCGCCCAAGCCCACTTCGAGGATGGCGACGTCGACGCCGGCCTGCGCGATCAGGTGCATGATCGCCAGCGTGGTGAATTCGAAGTAGGTCAGGGAGACCTCGCCGCGCACCGCCTCGACCGCGCCGAAGGCCGCGACCAGGGCTGCGTCGCTGGCCATCTCGCCGTTGATGCGGGCGCGCTCGTTAAAGTCGAGGAAGTGCGGCTTGATGTACAGGCCCACGCGGTAGCCGGACTGCAGCAGCACGGCCTCCAGCATCGCGCAGGTCGAGCCCTTGCCGTTGGTGCCGGCCACCATGATCACGGGGCAGCTGAAGGCCAGCTGGAGGCGTTCCTTGACAGCGCGGACGCGGTCCAGGCCCATGTCGATATGGGTTTCGGCGTGGCGTGACTCGAGCAGCGCCAGCCAGTCGGGCAAGGTGGTCGGGAGGTTTGGCATGGGGCGTGGGGACGTCAGGATGGGTGCGCGGGGCACGCGTGTGCAGCGCCTGGGGCGCCGCACACCGGAAACAGGGATGGCTGCGGGATCAGGCGAGGACTTCGACGGCCTGGTTTTGCAGCAGGGCCAGCAGGCGCGCGATTTCTTCGCGCATCTTGCGGCGGTCGACGATCATGTCGACGGCGCCCTTCTGGACCAGGAACTCGGCGCGCTGGAAGCCTTCAGGGAGCTTTTCGCGCACGGTGTTCTCGATCACGCGCGGGCCGGCGAAGCCGATCAGGGCCTTCGGTTCGGCGATGACGACGTCGCCCATGAAGGCGAACGAGGCCGAGACGCCGCCCATGGTCGGGTCGGTCAGCACGCTAATGAACGGCAGCTTCTTTTCCGACAGCTTGGTGAGCATCGCGGTGGTCTTGGCCATCTGCAGCAGCGACAGCAGGCCTTCCTGCATGCGCGCGCCGCCGGTGGCGGTAATGCAGATGAACGGCACCTTCTGCTCCAGCGCCACCTGGGCGCCGCGGACGAAGCGTTCGCCCACGACCGAACCCATCGAGCCGCCCATGAATTCGAATTCGAAGCAGGCCACGACCACCGGCAGGCTCATGATGGAGCCACCCTGGACGATCAGCGCATCGGTTTCACCGGTGGCTTCCATGGCCGACTTGAGGCGGTCCGGGTACTTCTTGCTGTCCTTGAACTTCAGGGTATCGACCGGCAGGGTTTCCTGGCCGATGTCGTAGCGTCCGCCTTCATCGAGCAGGCCATCGAGGCGCGCGCGGGCGCGGATGCGCATGTGATGGTCGCATTTCGGGCAAACGTGCTGGTTCGCATCCAGGTCGGCGCGGTACAGCACCGCCTCGCACGACGGGCACTTGACCCACAGGCCTTCCGGCATGGTCTTGCGGTTGGCGGCATCGGAGCGCTGGATCCGTGGGGGCAGCAGTTTTTCTAGCCAACTCATCTTTTCTCCTTGCGGCAGTTCTTCGAGGTGGCGGTAGTGTAGCCGCAAGCGTGCCGCTTGTCGAATCGTAGCAGGCTGACAATTGGCGATTCGACATCATTGATGACCTGTTTGCTGGGCCGCAAAAAGGACGCTGCGTTGCGTTAAAGTAGGGTGACCGGCGGAGCCGGCCACCCTGCACGAGACGCTCTACTCAGCTATCCAGGGCGCTGCGGATGCCGGCGGTAAACGTACGCACCGCTGCCACGGCCTGTTCCGGCGGCACCGATTCGAGCTCCTGGATGATGCGGCTGCCGATCACCACCGCATCGGCCACTTCGGCCACCGCGCGGGCGGTGGCGCCGTCGCGGATGCCGAAGCCCACGCCGATCGGCAGCTTGACGTGCTCGCGGATCGCGGCCACGCGGCGCGCCACGTCGGCGGTGTCGATGGCGGCCGAGCCCGTCACGCCTTTCAACGAGACGTAATAGCTGAAGCCGCTGCCATAGCGGGCCACCTGCTGCACGCGCGCCGTGGTTGACGTGGGGGCCAGCAGGAAGATCAGGTCCAGGCCGTTGGCGCGCATGGCGTCGGCGAAGGCGGCGCATTCTTCGGGCGGGTAGTCGACCACGATCGCGCCGTCGGCCCCTGCTTCCCTGGCGCAGCGGATGAAGTTGTCCGGGCCGATGCGCTCGATCGGGTTGGCGTAGCCCATCAGGACGACCGGGGTCGTGGTGTCGGTCTGGCGGAACTCGCGCACGAAGTTGAAGACGTCGGGCAGGCCGATGCCGAACTTGAGCGCGCGTTCACAGGCGCGCTGGATCACCGGGCCCTCGGCCATCGGGTCGGAAAACGGGACGCCCAGCTCCAGGACGTTGGCGCCGCCCGCGACCAGCGCGTGCATCAGCGGCACCGTCAGCTCGGGGGCCGGGTCGCCGGCGGTGATGAAGGTGACCAGGCCGGTCTTGTTCTGCGCCTTGAGGGCGGCAAAGGTCGATGCGATACGGGACATGCGGTTCTTTCAGGAAATTGGGTTCACGGGAGAGCGGAGAAAAAAACGGTCAGCTGAAATCCAGCCCCATCTTCTCCGCCACCGTGTGCATGTCCTTGTCGCCGCGGCCCGACAAATTCACCAGGATGAGCTGGTCCTTCGGCAGCGTGGCGGCCAGCTTCACCGCGTACGCGATCGCGTGCGAGGACTCCAGCGCCGGAATGATCCCTTCGATGCGGCAGCAGTCGTGGAACGCCTTCAGGGCCTCGTCGTCGGTGATCGACACGTACTGGGCGCGCATCGAATCCTTCAGCCACGCGTGTTCCGGCCCCACGCCCGGGTAATCCAGGCCAGCCGACACCGAATGGGTCTCGATGATCTGCCCGTTCGCATCCTGCAGCAGGTAGGTGCGGTTGCCGTGCAGCACACCCGGGAAGCCGGCCGTGAGCGAGGCCGCGTGCTTGCCCGAATCGAGCCCCTCTCCCGCCGCCTCGACGCCCACCAGCTTCACGCCCGGCTCGTCGATATACGGGTAAAAAATGCCCATCGCATTCGAACCGCCGCCGATGCAGGCCACCACGTAGTCGGGCTGGCGCCCGGTCATGGCCGGCATCTGCACCCGGCATTCCTCGCCGATCACCGACTGGAAGTCGCGCACCATCATCGGGTAAGGATGCGGGCCGGCCACGGTGCCGATGATGTAGAAGGTGTTCTCGATGTTGGTGACCCAGTCGCGCATGGCCTCGTTGAGCGCGTCCTTCAGGGTGCGCGAGCCCGATTCCACCGGCACCACGGTCGCGCCGAGGAGCTTCATGCGGTAAACGTTCTGGGCCTGGCGCTTGACGTCTTCGCTGCCCATGTACACCACGCATTCCAGGCCGAAGCGGGCGCAGATGGTGGCGGTGGCCACGCCGTGCTGGCCGGCGCCGGTTTCGGCGATGATGCGCTGCTTGCCCATGCGGCGCGCCAGCAGGGCCTGGCCGATCACGTTGTTGATCTTGTGCGCGCCGGTGTGGTTCAGGTCTTCGCGCTTGAAGAACACTTGCGCGCCGCCGGCGATCTCGGACCAGCGCTTGGCGTGGTAAACCGGGGACGGGCGGCCGACGAAGTGGGCCAGCTCGTAGCGGAATTCTTCGAGGAATTCGGGGTCTTGCGCGTAGCGCGCGTAGGCTTCGTTCAGTTCACCAAGCGCGTGCGACAGGGTCTCGGCGACGAAGCTGCCGCCGTAGGGGCCGAAGTGGCCGCTGGTGTCGGGCAGCTGATAATCGGTGGTCTTGAACAGCGCGCCGTTAGCGCGGGTCGGTAATTCTTTCATGGGATGTCTCGCTCGAAATGGTGGCGTCGGCCGCCCGCACCGCGCCGATGAATTCGGCGAGCTTGCGGGCATCCTTGATGCCTTTCTGCGCTTCGACGCCACTGCTGATGTCGACCGCGAAAGGACGTACACGTACCACCGCGTCAGTCGCGTTTTGTACGTTCAAGCCACCACTCAAAACGACCCGAGGCGCGAGCTCTTTTGGGATGAGAGACCAATCGAAGACCTTTCCAGCGCCACCATACGCGTCCACATAAGTATCGAGCAGGACACCCGAGAACCAGGGACTGGCGGCGCGGTTTGCACGCTCATATTCTAGCAGCTCGCCTGCGGTCGTGTCGGGCCGGACGCGGAAGGCCCGCACATACGGCCGCGCTACCGCGGCCGCGATGGCCGCGCATGCGTCCATCGTTTCGTCGCCGTGGAACTGGATCAGCGACAGCGGCATGCGCTGCGCCACCGCTCTCACCTCGCCCAGCGTCGGGTTGACGAACAGCGCCACCGCGCTGACATACGGCGGCAGCGCGGCGCACAGCAGGGCCGCCTGCTCCGGCGTCACATTGCGCGGGCTCTTCGGGTAGAACACGAAGCCCAGCGCATCGGCGCCAAGCGCGACGGCCGCGCGCAGGTCTTCTTCGCGCGTGATGCCGCAGATCTTGATACGGGTACGGTGCATGGCGGTTTCCTGGTGGCTCATAGCCACGGTAGCGGCGACGCCGGCTCCTGCGGCAGTCCCCACCTTGGATCGTAATCGATCCTGGCCAGGTACAGGCCGTCCGGCATGAAGGTGGGCGCGGCGACGTCGCGCGAGCGGCTCTGCAGCACTTCCAGCATCCACCCGGGCTGCTGGCGGCCGATGCCGACATAGATGAGCGAGCCGACGATGTTGCGCACCATGTGATGCAGGAAGGCGCTGGCGCGCACCGTGAACACGATCACGTCGCCAAAGCGCTGGATGCTCACTTCGTGCATCAGCTTGACCGGGGTATTGGCCTGGCAGCTGGAGGCGCGGAAGGCCGAGAAATCGTGCTCGCCCAGCAGGTGGCGGGCTGCTTCGCGCATCCGGTCCACGTCGAGCGGACGGAAGGTCCACCCGGCCCGGCCGCTGAGCAGCGCCGACGGCGTCGGGTGGTTGTAGAGCACGTAGTGGTAGGTGCGCGCGCGCGCCGAGAAGCGCGCGTGGAAATCCTGGCCATCCAGGCCGCCGGAGACGTCATGCGCCCAGCGCACCGCAATGGTCTCGGGCAGGAAGGTGTTCACGCCGCGCACCCAGCTTTCCATCTTGCGGTCGAGTTCGGTATCGAAGTGGATCACCTGCTCGATGCCGTGCACGCCGGTATCGGTGCGGCCGGCGCAGGTGGTGGCCAGCTGGGTGCAGGCGAACTTCTCGAGGGCGATCTCGAGGCGGTCCTGCACCGTGTTGCGGTCGGGCTGCTTCTGGTAGCCGTTCCAGCCCGTTCCTACGTACTGGATACCGAGGGCGATGCGCCTCACGCGAGCAGGGAGCGCATCGCGCTGGCCTTGCTCACCTGTTCGCTGCTGCCACCCTTGATGACTTCATCGAGCAATTCGCGCGCGCCTTCCTTGTCGCCGATTTCCTGGTAGGCGAGCGCGAGATCGAGCTTGGTTTCCATTTCCATGTGCTCGGGCGAGAGCGCAGCCGGCTCGAGCGCTTCGCCGGCATCGGCCAGGCCTGCGTCACTGCCCGCGGCCGGCTGGTCCAGCGATGGCAGGTCGAGGTCGATGTCGCTCAGGTCGAAGGACGGCTCGAGCGGCACGCCGGGCGTCGGCGCCGCTGCATTCGCCGGGGCGATGGCCGGCACTTCGGGCAGGGCGAACGGGTCTTCGCCGCCGGCTGGCGCCAGGTCGAAGTCGACGCTGTCATCGGCCACCGGTGCGGCAGCAATGGCTGGCGGCGCATCGAAGTCGAACGACTCGACCGCTGCCGGCGCCGGGGCGGCAGGCGATGCCTCGCCCGGGCTGCCGAAGTCCATGGTGTCGAGGTCGAACAGCGGATCGTCCGCCAGGCTGGCCGCCGCCGGGGCGCCGCGGATGGCCGGCACCTCTTCGTGGAACGGGGTTGCCTCGGCCACGGCAGCCGGCGCTGCCGGGGTGGCCGGCAGGCCGAAGTCCATCGCGTCGAGGTCGAACAGCGGATCTTTTTCGCCGCTGGCCGGCGTGTGCTCTTCCACGGCAGGCAGCGGCGGCAGGTCGAAGTCGGCGGCCAGGCCGGCCATGCCGGCGTCGTGCTGCGCCGCCAGGGCGGTCTCGCGCGCGTCAGGCTGGGGCGCGGCTTCCTCTTCGCCGAAGCTCATGTCGAAGGCCAGGTCGAACGGCTCCTCGCTGCTTGGCGCAGGCGCCGCCGTGAGGTCGGCATGCGTCACCGGGTCGAGCGCGAAATCGAGGTCCGGCACGGCGGTCTCGTCCTGGGTATCGGGGGCCGCCATCGCGACCGGCTCGCTGCCGCCGACCGGTTCGAAGCTCAGGCCGCCGAGGTCGAAGTCGAGCGAGTTGTCGTCCTGGCGCTGCTCCGCGACCGGCGCGGCGGCCGGCAGCGCGGTGGCGTCGAAACGGTCGTCGTCCATCGACGCGTAGGCCGCGCCGGCCACGGCAGCGGCGCCCAGGCCTGCCGCCGGCGCGCCGCCGCGGAAGGCGTCTTCCAGCTGCGCCGACAGCAGCGACTGCTGGTCGCGTTCCTGCGGGCTTGGCGCCGGGGTCACGGGCGCCGCGCCGTTGGCACTGGCGTACAGCGGATTGGCCGGGTCGATGCCCAGGCCCAGCGCCGCGGCCTGGGCCCATTCGTCGCCCTGGCCGCGGGTGAGGCTATACAGCTCGCTGGCCTGGGTCTCGAAGGCACGCAGGTCCTTGCGGGCCGCATAGATTTCGAGCAGCTTCAGGCGCACCGGATGGCGTTCCGGATGGGTGCGCAGCGCTTCCTTGAGGATCTCTTCGGCCTGGGCGTCGCGGCCGTAGGCGATGTAGACGTCGGCTTCGGCCACCGGGTCGACTTCATTGGTGTCGAGCTGCGAGGCCGAGGGTGCGAAGCTGGAATTGAACACGCTGTTGCTGGTGTCGACGCTCTGGCCGCCCGCTTCCGCGAACAGCGAGTGCGCGGCCTGGTTCGGCACGCCCAGCACCGAAGGCTCGGCGACGATGGACTTGCCGCCGTCTTTCTTTTTCTTGCGGCGCGAGGCGGCCAGCGCGGCCAGCAGCAGCAAGGCGGCGCCGCCGGCGATGTAGTTGATGTTGTCCATCAGCGTGTCGGCGAAGCTTTTCTCTTCCTGCTTCGGCTTCTTCGCCGGTTTCGGCTTGGCCTTCTCGGCCGGCTTGGCGCTTGGGGCCGCCGGGGTGTCGACCGCCGCGCCGGCGACGGCGCCGGCCGCACCGGCTGCCGCGGCGCCCTGCACCTCGGTGCCCGAGCGGCTCTTCACCGTCATCATCTCTTCGAGCTCGTTGACGTTGCGCTCGAGCTCCTTGACGCGCGCCTGTGCCTGCGCCAGTTCGCGCTCGCGCGCGATCGCGTCTTCGGCATTGGCGTTCGTGCCCTGCGCGCCGGTCGTGGCCTGGGTGGCCTTGGACAGGCGCAGCTGGTCCTGCGATTCGTTGGCCGCGGTCGGGCGTTCCTCGACCTTGGCGGTGATCTTGCCGGCCGCGCTCTGGCCGGCCTGCGGGGTGCGCTGCGGCGCGGCGTTGGCGACCTGCCCCGCCAGCTTGTTGCGGTAGGCGTTGAAGTCGGCCGCGTGGGCCACCACGATGCCGCGCGCTTCGCCCTCGCCAGTGCCGCGCAGGCTGTCGGCATCGGGCACCGACAGGATCTGGCCCGACTTCAGGCGGTTCATGTTATTGCCGATGAATGCGTCCGGATTGGCGCGGTACAGGGCCACCAGCATCATGTCGAGCGAGATGTCGGCAGGACGCAGCTTGGACGCGATCTTGCCGAGGGTATCGCCCTGGCGTACGCGGTAGTTCGACGACGCGCCTGCGTCGGCGCGCGAGGCCGGTGCGGCGGCCGGGGTGTCGCGGCGTGGCTCCTGGGCGACCGGCGCGGCAGGCTGCGGCGCGGCGGCGCGCGCCGGGGCTGGCGCTGCGGCGGCGGCCGGGCGCTGGCTCTCGGCGGCCAGCTGGGCCGGCTGGGTCGCGCGCAACTCGGCCGGGTCGAGCAGGAAGGTGTACTCGCGTACCAGGCGGCCGTTATTCCACGACAGCTCGAGCAGCATGTCGACGAAAGGCTCGTTGAGCGGCTGCGAGGAGGTCACGCGGATGAACTGGCGGCCGGCGCGCTGCTCGACATTGAAGCGCAGCGACAGCAGCGCCGGGTTGAATTCGATGTTCGCCGTGCGGAAGGCTTCCGGGGACGCCAGTTTCACTGCCAGGCTGGAGACATCTTCGCCGGCGGTCGTCGTCAGTTCGATCTCGGCGCGCAGCGGCTGGCCGAGGGCCGACAGCACCGTCAGCTTCCCCAGGCCGGCAGCCGAAGCCGCAGGCGCCAGGAGCACGGCGCTTGCCACGGCCGCATTGACGGTTTTCAGTGCAAACGCCATAAGCGCAGGACGATGGGAAAAGGACATAATTGGCAGTGAAGATAGTTGGCTCTAAGCAAGAAACGCCCGGGGAGTCTCAACATAACATCATGCTTTGGAGCATGCAAGCCTCCCACGCACATCGGTCGTGCAGGACATGGGGATGTGTGGCCATAATCGCCGATCCGGGCCCGCTTTGATAGCGTTTGATTACAAGCGCTTGGCATAATTGCAGCAGCTATGGCAAAGCTGCCAACATGCCGTTTCCAGCCCCGCGTCCGGACGGGAGCGGGCCCGTCCGGCGCAGGTCGTCTTACTTGTCCAGCACGATGCGCAGCATGCGGCGCAGCGGCTCGGCCGCGCCCCACAGCAGCTGGTCGCCGACCGTGAAGGCCGACAGGTAGTCGTCGCCCATCGACATCTTGCGCAGGCGTCCCACCGGAATCGTCAAGCCACCGGTGACGGCGGCCGGCGACAGCTCGCGCATCGAGGCTTCGCGCGTGTTCGGCACCACCTTCACCCACTGGTTGTGCGACGCGATGATGTCGTTGATTTCATCGAGCGGAACATCCCTGGTCAGCTTGATGGTCAGCGCCTGCGAATGGCAGCGCATGGCGCCGATGCGCACGCACAAGCCGTCCACGGGGATGGCCTTGTTTGCGTCACCCTTGCCGGCAAAGCCCTCTCCGCGGCCGAGGATCTTGTTGGTCTCGGCGCCGGCCTTCC
Organism: Massilia yuzhufengensis; assembly: GCF_900112225.1. Classification (GTDB taxonomy): domain Bacteria; phylum Pseudomonadota; class Gammaproteobacteria; order Burkholderiales; family Burkholderiaceae_D; genus Telluria; species Telluria yuzhufengensis. The sequence continues at coordinate 88,631 of NZ_FOLD01000013.1, forward strand.
ACTCTTCCTTCGACTGGCCGTTGCCCAGGTCCTTGTCGATCCACGGGATCAGGTTGCCGGCCAGCGGCACGCCGAACTGCTTGGTTTCGTCCGCGCTCAGGCCATGCTGGGTCGCCAGCACGGTACGGTCGATCTCGAGGATGGCCGAGGCCGGGTCGTCCAGCAGCGGCTTGATGGCGCCGTTGATGGTGCCGAACTGGGTCAGCAGTTCGCGCATGTGCTGGGCGCCGCCGCCGGAAGCGGCCTGGTAGGTCATGGAGCTCATCCACTCGACCAGGCCCTGCTCGAACAGGCCGCCCAGGCCGATCAGCATGCACGACACGGTGCAGTTACCGCCGATGAAGTTCTTCACGCCGCGCGACATGGCGTTCTTGATGACTTCCTTGTTGACCGGGTCGAGCACGATGACGGCGTCGTCGTTCATGCGCAGGGTCGATGCGGCGTCGATCCAGTAGCCGTTCCAGCCGCTCGCGCGCAGTTTCGGGAACACGTCGCTGGTGTAGTCGCCGCCCTGGCAGGAGATGATGATCTCGCACTTGGAGAGTTCGGCGATGTCGGTCGCGCTCTTGAGTTTGGCCTCGTTCTTCGCCATCTTCGGCGCGGCGCCGCCCGGGTTCGAGGTGGTGAAGAACACCGGCTCGATGTGGTCGAAATCGCCCTCTTCCTGCATGCGCTGCATCAGGACCGAACCCACCATGCCGCGCCAACCTACCAGGCCTACTAATTTCATATCATCCCTCAGCTTGTAAAAATATTCTATTGAAGCGCCGCGACGACGGCATTGCCCATTTCTTCGGTACCGACCTTGATGGTGCCTGCTTCGTAAATGTCCGGCGTGCGCAGGCCTCGGGCCAGCACGCGCTTGACCGCGTTCTCGATACGGTCGGCTTGCTCAAGGCGGCCAAACGTAAACTTGAGCATCATCGCGCTGGATAAAATGGTCGCCAGCGGATTGGCCATGCCCTTGCCGGCGATGTCCGGGGCCGAGCCGTGCGAAGGCTCGTACAGGCCCTTGTTGTTCGCGTCCAGCGAGGCCGAAGGCAGCATGCCGATCGAGCCGGTCAGCATGGCGGCGGCGTCGGACAGGATGTCGCCGAACATGTTGCCGGTGACGATGACGTCGAATTTCTTTGGCGCGCGCACCAGCTGCATGGCGGCGTTATCGACGTACATGTGTTCCAGTTCGACGTCCTGGTATTCCTGGTGCACCTCGGTGACGATGTCGCGCCAGAACTGGAAGGTCTCCAGCACATTGGCCTTGTCGACGCTGGTCACGCGGCGACTCCGTTTGCGCGCGGCCTGGAAGGCCACGTGGGCGATGCGGCGGATCTCTCCTTCGGCGTAGCGCATGGTGTCGAAGCCTTCGCGCTGGCCCGCAAACGGCCCGTCCGGGCATTCGCGCACGCCGCGCGGCTTGCCGAAATAAATGTCGCCCGTCAGTTCGCGGATGATCAGGATGTCCAGGCCCGACACCACTTCGGGCTTGAGCGTGGAGGCGCCGGCCAGCTCCGGGTACAGGATGGCCGGGCGCAGGTTGGCGAACAGGCCGAGCTCGCGGCGCAAGCCGAGGATGGCCTGCTCGGGACGCAGCGCCCGTTCCAGCTTGTCGTACTGGTAGTCGCCGACGGCGCCGAACAGCACCGCGTCGGCCTCCTTGGCCAGCTTCAGGGTGCCGTCCGGCAGCGGATGGCCGTGGGCCGCGTAGCCGGCGCCGCCGACCTGCGCGGTCTCCAGCTCGAACGGTTCGCCCAGGGCATTGAGCACCTTGACCGCTTCGTTCATGATTTCCGGGCCGATGCCGTCACCCGGCAGGATTGCGATTTTCATGCGGTCCCTTGTATTTTCAAATCGTGTTGGCGAGCCACGGCTGGGCAGCCAGGTGAGCTTGTTCGAATGTGCGGATCTCGTCGGCGTGGCGCAGGGTCAGGCCGATGTCGTCCAGGCCGCTCAGCAGGCAGAACTTGCGGAAGTCGTCGATGGCGAAGCCGTGCGAGACGCTGCCATCCGCTGTGCCGATGCGCTGCTGTTCCAGGTCGACCACCAGCGTGAAGCCGGGGTTCGCTTGCACCGCCTGGAACAGGCCTTCGACCTCTTCTTCGGACAGCACGATCGGCAGCAGGCCGCTCTTGTAGCAGTTGTTGAAGAAGATGTCGGCGAAGCTCGGCGCGACGATGGCGCGAAAGCCAAACTGCTGCAGGGCCCAGGGCGCGTGCTCGCGCGAGGAGCCGCAGCCGAAGTTCTTGCGCGCCAACAGGATCGAGGCGCCCGCGTAGCGCGCCTGGTTCAGCACGAAGTCCGGGTTCACCGGTCGATCCGTGCATTCCTGGCCGGGCTCGCCGTGATCCAGGTAGCGCCATTCGTCGAACAGGTTCGGGCCGAAGCCGGTGCGGCGAATCGATTTCAGGAACTGCTTGGGGATGATGGCGTCGGTGTCGACGTTGGCGCGGTCCAGCGGCGCCACCAGGCCTTCGTGTACGGTGAATTTATCCAAATCGTGCCCCTCTCGCTGCGCGTGCAGCCTGTTCGTTGATTACTTGCCGCCGGCGCCGGTGACGACCTGGCCGACCTTCTGCACATCGCGGCCGATGCCCGAGATGGTGTTGCAGCCGGTGAGTACGATGGCGGTGAGTAGGAGGGCGATGACTTTTTTCATGATGTTCCTGGTTCAGTGTTACGGTTAAAACGGTATTAACGCTTCAAAGTGCGCGTACGTCGACAAAGTGGCCGGCAATCCCCGCCGCCGCCGCCATCGCGGGCGACACCAGGTGGGTACGGCCGCCCTGCCCCTGGCGTCCTTCGAAGTTGCGGTTCGAGGTCGAGGCGCAGCGCTCGCCCGGCTCGAGCCGGTCGGCATTCATGGCCAGGCACATCGAGCAGCCCGGCTCGCGCCATTCGAAGCCGGCGTCGAGGAAGATGCGGTCCAGGCCTTCACGCTCGGCCTGTTCCTTCACCAGCCCGGAACCCGGCACCACCATCGCCAGCTTGACGTTGGGGGCGCGCTGGCGGCCGCGCACGATGTCGGCTGCGGCGCGCAGGTCTTCGATGCGCGAGTTGGTGCAGGAGCCGATGAAGACCTTGTCGATCCGGATCTGGTCGATCGGGGTGTTCGGCGCCAGGTCCATGTAGGCCAGGGCTTTCTCGATGGCGCCGCGGCGCACGGCGTCGGTTTCGTCGCGCGGGTCGGGCACGCGGCCGTCCACGGAGGTGACCATCTCGGGCGAGGTGCCCCAGGTGACCTGCGGGCGGATGCTGGCGGCATCGAGCTTGACCACGGTATCGAAGGCCGCGCCTTCGTCGGTGTGCAGGGTGCGCCAGTAGGCGACGGCCTGCTCCCACTGTGCGCCCTTCGGCGAGAACGGACGGCCCTGGACGTAATCGATGGTGGTGTCGTCCACCGCGACCATGCCGGCGCGCGCGCCCGCTTCGATCGCCATGTTACAGACCGTCATGCGGCCTTCCATCGACAGCGCGCGGATGGTCGAGCCGCCGAATTCGATCGCGTAGCCGGTGCCGCCGGCGGTGCCGATGACGCCGATCACGGCCAGCACGATGTCCTTGGCGGTCACGCCTGGCGGCAAGTCTCCGTCGACCTGCACCAGCATCGATTTCGATTTCTTGGCCAGCAGGGTTTGGGTGGCCAGCACGTGCTCGACTTCCGAGGTGCCGATGCCGTGCGCCAGGCAGCCGAAGGCGCCATGGGTCGAGGTGTGCGAGTCGCCGCAAACCACCGTCATGCCCGGCAGGGTCGCGCCCTGCTCCGGCCCGATCACGTGGACGATGCCCTGGCGCTTGTCGTTCATGTTGAAATAGGTCAGGCCAAAGCTTTTCGCGTTGCTGTCCAGGGTCTCGACCTGCAGGCGCGAGGTCGGGTCCGCGATGCCGTGGGCCCGGTCGGTGGTCGGCACGTTGTGGTCGGCCACGGCCAGGTTGGCGGACGTGCGCCATAGTCCGCGCCCGGCTTCGCGCAGGCCTTCGAAGGCCTGGGGGCTGGTCACTTCGTGTACCAGGTGGCGATCGATATAGAGGACAGTGGTGCCATCGGCGTCGGCACGCACGACATGGGAATCCCAGAGTTTGTCGTAGAGCGTTTTTTGCATGGTTGGTCCGGTAAGCGCGGTCCCTTATGCGGGGACGGTTTTTGATTATGCCATAATTGTGCACTGCCGCACCAAGAGGGGGCAACGCATTTTTCTGCCAATCAATGCCAAACCGTGCAAATTATATTTGCATATACAACTCAGGATGCAAATAAAAAAAGCCTGTGCGACCTGCACAGGCTTTTGTATGCGCTTTTGTCACCGTACACGCGGATGGTGCGTATTGCGCACTGCGTCACGTGTGGCTGGACGCGCGGTCGGCAAAGCCGACCACCCTACGCAGCGAGGCGCACCGTGCTGCGGGAGCCATCCATCAGGAAGGACAGGCCCACCACCAGCACCAGTTCGCCCTCGGCCGAACGTGCGGTACCGGTGATGCCTTCCACCGACAGCGCCGTCATCGGCTTGATCACCAGGTCGGCCGTGCCATCCACCGCTTCCACGGCCAGGATGTAGGGCTGCGGGGCGTTGATGACGATGCCGACCCGTTCCGAGCAGGCTTCGTAGCCCAGCGCGAGGGCCAGCGAGCGCACCGGCAGCGGACGGCCCTGGTCTTTCAGCACCGGGGCGCCGCCCACGCACTGGAACTCTTCCGGCAGTTCCACCACGCGCTCGACGACGGCCATCGGCAGCGCCAGCGAGGCGCTCGAGGTCGACACCAGCATGGTCGGCACGATCGACAGTTCGATCGGCAGGCGGATCGCGAACTTGGTGCCGTGGCCGAGCGAGGAATCGATGCGGATCGCGCCGCGGTTCTTCTCCACCGCGGTCTTGACCACGTCCATGCCCACGCCGCGGCCCGAGACCGAGGAAGCGACTTCCTTGGTCGAGAAGCCCGGCAGGAACACCAGCTGGTAGGCGTCGTCGTCGTTCGGGGCGCCGTTCTCGCCGATCAGGCCCTTGTCGACCGCCTTCTTGCGCAGCTTGATCGGGTCCATGCCCTTGCCGTCGTCCTGCAGCACGATCATGACGCTGTTCGCCTCCTGCCATGCTTTCAGCAAAATGAAAGCCTTGGCCGGCTTGCCGGCGGCGACGCGTTCTTCGGGCGACTCGACACCGTGGTCGAGCGCGTTGCGCAGCATGTGCACCAGCGGGTCGTACAGGCTGTCCACCACGACGCGGTCGACTTCGGTCTCGGCGCCTTCGATGGTCAGTTCGACGTCCTTGCCGAGGTCCTTGGCCAGCTCGCGCACCAGGCGCGGGAATTTCTGGAACAGGCGGCCCACCGGCTGCATGCGGGTCGCCAGCGTGGCGCGCTGCAGTTCGGCCGAATAGCGCGAGGCGCGTTCCAGGGTTTCGGTCAGGGTCGCCATCAACACGGCGGCCTGGCCTTCGAACTTGAACTGCTGCAGGCGTTCCAGCAGCACGGCGGCCTGGTTGGCGGCCTGCACCGATTCGCCCGCCACTTCCAGCAGCGCGTCGAGCTTGACCGCATCGATACGGATGCTTTCGTCCTTGGCCGGCGCGGCGGCGGCGCGCGCGTCGGCGACCTTGTCCTGCTGGCGGCGGTCGACGCCATCCCAGCCGGCGGGACGGCCGGCCGTCGCGGCGGCAGCCGGTGCGGCGGCGGCAGCGGCCGGCGTGTCGGCCACCGGAGCGGCGGCAACAACGGCGGCCGGCGCCGAGCCGGCGGCGATCGCGGCGCTGGCAGGCACCACGGCGTTGAACATGCCGACCCAGTCCAGGCCATCGGCGCCGGCAAGCGGCGCGGCCGGTGCTGCTGTCGCGGCGACAGGCGCTGCAGGGGCAGCAGGGGCAGCAGCCACCGGCGCCGGTGCAGGCGCGGCAGCGGGCTGCTTGCCCTTGCCTTCGATCGCATCGGTCAGGATGCGCTCGAGCGCTTCCGGCATTTGCGCCAGGCCTTCCGGCGGGGTGCCGTTGTTCAGGTCAGTGAGCTGGTCGGCCACGAAGCCCGAGGCTTCGAGCGCCGCTTCGATCGCCAGCGGGGTCACCGGCGCTTCGCCGGTGCGCAGTGCGTCGAACAGGTTTTCGGTCAGGTGGCAGGCCGCGACCAGTGCCGGCAGGCCCATGAAGCCGGCGCCGCCCTTGATCGTGTGGAAGGAGCGGAACACCGCGTTGAGCGTTTCCTTGTTTTCCGGATCGCGTTCGAGGCGCAGCAAATGTTCTTCAACATTTACTGCAAGGTCCATCGCCTCGACGACGAAGTCCTTGAGCATATCGTCCATTAGAATCCCAGATCGGCGAGAAGGTCGTCAACGTTGTCCTGGTCCAGTGCCGCTTCCGGCACCGACGGGCCCTGCATCAGCGGTTCAGCGGCAGGCGGGGCTTCTTTCCTGGCCAGCTTTTCCTTCAGGTCGGCCGGAGCGTTGTCGCGCAGCAGCTGCGCCAGCTCCGATTCCACCGTCTGGGTGATCTTGACCACTTTCTTGATCAGCTGGCCGGTGATGTCCTGGAAGTCCTGGGCCATCATGATCTCGAGCAGGCGCGCCTTCTCGGCTTCGGTCGCTACGTTGACGGCGGCGGCGAACTGGCGCGAGTCGCCGGCCAGGGCCTTGAACTCGTCCAGGCTCAGCTTGCCCGAGAACAGATCGCCCCAGCGGTTTTCCATGTCCTTGGCCTGCTTAGACAGCAGGTCCTGGGCCGGCATGCCTTCGTCCAGGGTGTTGAGCACCTTGTTGGCGGCCTGCTCGGTCAGCGAGGCGACGTATTCCAGGCGGTCCTGGGCGTCGACGATGGCCGACGAAGCCTCGGTCAGCGCCTTGTCGTAGCCCAGTTCGCGCAGCGAGTCGTGCAGCAGGCGCACGATGCCGCCGAGGCGTTCGAACATGCCATTCTCGGGTTCGCCGCTGGCGGCAGGCGCTGCAGCGGCAGCAGGGGCTGCGGCAGCGGCGGGGGCGGCTGCCACGACCGGTGCGGCGCTGGCCGCCACCTGGTCGAACAGCGATTCGAGGTCGTCTTCATCGGCGACGGCGGCGGGCGCAGGCGCAGGCGCCGGGGCGGCGGGCGCGCTGGCGCGCTGCGCCGCCACTTCCTCGAATAAGGCGTCGAAATCGTCAGCGGCGTCAGTCATAATCCCAGCTTCTCCATGGTGTATAAGTTCGCAATGAGCGTTGCAATTCGGTCGGTCGTGCGACCATCCGGCCGCGCGGCGGCGGTAAAGACGGATGGTTCAAGTCTGCATGGGAGTGTAGCAGCGTGGTTGCCGTAGGTAAATCTCGGCGAGGGCGCTGCAACAAATTGGACAGCGAAACTTAATTCCGCGACAATTAAATGCCCCGGTTCCTGAGTGTTTACACAAGCCAGGTGTTGTTTTTCGTAACGTAGCCGCCGTTGAACCGATGTTGTCGTGCACTGGAATAAGGCAAAGAAGTTTGATCGAGCTCAACAGTTTGCGTTCTTGCAATCACTGCCACGTCCCGGACGCCCCAGAATGGCGTGGCCATTGGAGGAGTCATCATGTACCGCAAAATCCTGATTACTACCGACGGCTCGGCCGTGTCGCAGCATACGGCCTGCGCCGGCGTCAAATTCGCGCAACAAATGGGCGCGGAAGTGCTGGCCCTGTTCGTCGCGCCCGATTACCAGTATCCGGTGTACGTGGAAATCATCCCGCCCTCCTACCCCAGCGAAGAGGAGTACGTGGCCCAGATGCGCCGCCTCGGTGAAGAGTACATGGGCAAGATCATGCGTTCCTGCGCCGGCGCCAACCTGCAGCATGCGTGCATGACCGCGTTTTCCGACACCGCGGCCCTCAAGATCGTCGACGTCGCCGAGCAGGAAGGGTGCGACCTCATCTTCATGGGCTCGCACGGCCGCAGCGGCTGGGGCCAGCTCCTGCTGGGCAGTGTCACCAATAAAGTGTTGTCGCACACGACCAAGCCAGTGCTGGTGCACCGCCTGATCAGCGAGCCGGCGTCCGGTTGAACCACCAGACGAAAGCACGACAATTGCCTTGGTGAACTTGTGCTAGCCTGAGATTGTCGCTTTCACCATGAAGGAAGATTATGATTCGCATTGTCATTGCCGACGACCACACCATCATGCGCGAAGGGCTCAAGCGCATCCTCGATGGCGCACCGGATATCGAGATCGCCGGTGAAGCGACCAATGGTTTCGAAGTCCTGGCCCAGGTGCGCCAGGGCGGCTTCGACCTGTTGCTGCTCGATTTGTCGATGCCGGGCCGCAGCGGCGTCGACCTGATCCGCCAGGTGCGCAGCGAAGCGCCCAAGCTGTCCATCCTCATCCTGACCATGCACGAGGAAGAGCAGTATGCGGTGCGCGCGATCCGCGCCGGGGCCCAGGGCTACCTGACCAAGGAAAGCGCGGGCACCCAGCTGGTGGGCGCGATCCGCAAGGTGGCCTCGGGGCGCCCCTATATCAGTACCGAGGTGGCCGAGCAGCTGGCCCTGAACATCATGGCGCCCAATGAGCAGTTGCTGCACAAGCAATTGTCTGACCGGGAGTTCGAGGTGTTTTCGCACCTGGTGGGTGGGAAATCGATCACCGAGATCGCCAATGGACTACACCTGTCAGTCAAAACGGTCAGTACGCACAAGACCAGGATCATGCAAAAGATGGGCATGACCTCGCTGTCCGAGATGGTGCAATACGCCGTGGCGCACCGCCTGTTGTCGCCGATGAAGGCATAAGCTTAAAAGTTTTAGACAGTTTGGCGCGGCTTTTGTGCCACTTTCCCCCGCCATGGGGGGCGCCAGCCGCTTCCCTCCGGCATCGCGCCGCCTCACCGCCCGCCCTGCTTCTCTCTCTCTGTAAACTGTCGAGGTAGTCGGATTATTCCTACAAGCCTGACAACCCTCCTACCTACATATTCAGCCTTCGCTGATATCCGTGCCGGACTCGTGTTGGCATACTGAATTCAGCGTTTCGACTTGCTTGCGATCCAAGTCCCAGCGTGAGCCAGCCTGCAGCGGGGTTCGCCTCCACAGTGCCGGTTGCCAGCTCCGCCCCTGTGGTCGCCGCCTGAAACCCGAGTCTTTCACCTGGAGATGAGCATGCAGTCCCAGCCACCGTCAGAACAACGCAATGTCACCCAGCCGACCATGCACTCCCCCATGGAAGCCGGCCGCCAGCGCCAGGGACGCCTCTGGTCCAATCTCAAGGAAGTCTGCGACCTGCTCCGCATCCCGGCGAGCGTTTCGGTGACCTCGGAAGAACTGTTGTTCCAGCACGTGCAATTCAAGACCGGGCAGCGCGTCCACACCATCGGCCAGGCTTTCGACACCCTGTACATCGTCAACTCGGGTTTCCTCAAGACCGTGCTCATCGACGAATTCGGCAACGAGCAGGTGCTGAGCTTCCCGATGAAAGGCGACATGCTGGGCGTGGACGGCATCCACACCCGCCACTACGCCTCGGAAGCTGTGGCCCTGTCCGACTGCGACCTGATCCTGCTGCCGTTCAAGAAGCTCACGGCCCTGGGCCGCGTGCACGCCGAACTCGAGAACATGATGTACGGCGTCATGAGCCGCGAACTGGTGCGCGAGCAAACCATGATCGGCATGCTCGGCGCCCTCTCGGCCGAAGCGCGCGTGGCCCGCTTCCTGGTGTCGCTGGCCGACCGCTTCGCCGCGATGGGCTACTCCAGCAAGCTGTTCAACCTGCGCATGACCCGCCACGAGATCGGCAGCTACCTCGGCCTCACGCTGGAAACCGTCAGCCGCACGCTGTCGGCTTTCAATGAAATCGGGCTCATCACCGTCGACCAGCGCACCATCGGCATCAAGGACCCGGAATCGCTCAAGACCCTGCGCCGCCTGCCACCCTCGCGCTCGCGCACCAAGGGCGGGGCCAAGCAGAAGGCCGAGCTCGAGGCGCCGGGGGACGACCAGGTGCTGGCGACGGCTTGATTCCTCCGCGTCATATAGCAAAGGCCGGCTTCCCTACGGAAGCCGGCCTTTGTCGCGTTGGGTGGTCGGCTTCGCCGACCGCCCTACCGCAGCACATCGTTATTGATCGCGCGCCAGCACGCCATTGTTCACGCGCACCCGGTCACCCTGGCGGAAGCCCGGATCGTTCTCGAACTGCAGGGTCTGCGTTGCGCCGCTGGTGGTATACCGCACCACCACCTCATAGCGCTCGCCGCGCTTCATGTTGCGCTCGATATTGCGGCCGGCAAGGCCGCCCGCCACCGCACCGGCCACCGAGGCGGCGGTACGGCCGCTGCCGCTACCGATCTGGTTGCCGAGCAGGCCGCCCACCACGGCGCCGCCCACGGTGCCCAGGTAGTTGCCATTACCCGACACTTCGATCACATTCACCGCTTCCACCGTCGCGCAATTGGTGCAGTAGCGCGCCTGGCGCGGCTCGGTGGTGCGGGTGGCCGCCAGCAGCGGACGGCCCAGCACCGAGGTGGCGGTACGGCCGTTGGCGCGGATGGTGGCGGTCACGCGGCTGTCGCGGTTGATGCGGTCCGCGTTGCGGATGGTGTAGACGGCGTCGTATTCGCCGGGGCGCACTTCAGGCAGGAAGAATACGCCGCGGGCGCCGGTGATCGCCAGCTCGACGCGGGCGCCAGGGGTGGCGAATACGGTGAAGCGCAGCTCGTTGCCTGGACCCAGGTCGGGGCTGGCCTCCACCTCGAAACGCTGGATCGCCAGGTTCGCGGCCAGCTGGCCACGACGTTCGCCGCGCGGCGCATTCGACTGCAGCAGCGACTCGCGCAGCAGGTTGGTCGCGACCTGGTTGCCCAGGCGCAGGTTGGCGGTGACGCTGCTGTCCGCGCGGATACGGTCGCGGCTGCCGATGGTATAGGTGCCGGTGTACTGGCCCGGTTCCACTTCGGTCAGGTTCAGGTTGCGGGTGGCGCCATCGATGCGCAGGGTGGCGCTGCCACCGGGGCTGCCGTACAGGTCGAAGTGCAGCTCGACGCCCGGCACCAGGCGGCGCACTTCTTCCACGTTGAATCCACTGATGGCCGGGCCATAGGCGCGGTTGTTCTGGTATTGCTGGGCCTGGACGGCGGCGCCGCCCAGGGCGACGGGGCCGAGCGCCACGGCGGTGGCGAACACGGCTTGCAACAGTTTGCGGAAGTGCATGGCTTCTCCTTTGTCATTGGTATTTAGTCCTCAACCAACTTACGCTTCGGCACAACAGGTGTCAGTACGCTAACGAACGCAGTGGACGGCGTCGCCCGACGTCACGTAGATGGTGTCGCCCGCCTCGGGCCGGATCGCATGGCCGCCGGTGAAGGAGCCGAAGGAAGGCAGGATCATGCGCTCCCGCCCGACCACGAAGCACGGCAGGCGCAATGCGTCGAAACGGGTGGCCAGCACATACACCGGATGGATGTGGCCGGCCAGCGCGTAGCCGGGCGTGTCCAGGTCCGGATGGTGGCAGAACGCGAACGGGCCGATCGCATGCGGCTCGTCGACCAGCGCAATGGACAGCGCCCTGGCGGGGTCGCCGGCGTGGCGGTCGTGGTTGCCGCGCACGAGGGTCAGGGCCAGGTCGAGGCGCCGCTGGCGCCAGGCCAGCATCGCCTGCTGGGTGGCGCTGGCGTGGGCCGCGCGCGCGTGCAGGAAGTCGCCCAGGAACACGATGTGGCGCGCCCCATGCGCATCGACCAGGGCGTCCAGGCCCGCGAGGTTCTCGGTGGTGGTCCCGCGCGGCACCGGCACGCCCAGGGAACGGAAGGCGGCCGCCTTGCCGAAGTGGATATCGGCGATGATCAGCATTTTCTCCGCCGGCCAGTACACCGCCTTCTCGGGCAGCAGCAGCATCGATTCGCCGGCAATGCGGACAGCGGTCCCCGTCATGCGGCGGCGGCCTTTTCAAGTTCGCGCACCATGCGCGCGACGCGGTCGGACAGCTTCTCGGTACTGACCTTCTCGCGGAAGCGCTCGACCATCAGCGCGAAGCCGAAGGGCGTGGCGCGCCGCACTTCGCGGAAAGCCACGCGGCGCCCGTGCAATTCATCGAGCGTCTCGCGCAGGCGCGTCAGTTCCAGTTCCTGTTCCAGCACTTCGCGCTGCGCTTGCGTGAGCAGCAGGTTGCCCGCGTCGTGTTTGCGGAAGACCTCGAAGAACAGCGAGGACGAGGCCTGCAGCTGGCGGTTCGATTTCGGCTGCCCCGGATAGCCCTGGAAGATCAGGCCGGCGATGCGCGCGACTTCGCGGAAGCGCTGCTGCGACAGCTGGGTGGCGTTCAGGCTGCCCAGCACGTCTTCCAGCAGGCACTCGGTGGTGAACAGGTCCACCTTGCTCCCCATCGCGCCGGCGAAGATGCGCGGCCAGTCCACCGGCTCGGGGCTGAGCAGCTCGAAGCCGTAGTCGTTGATCGCAATCGAAAAGGTCGAAGGCTGCATGCGCCCGACCCGGAATGCGAACAGCGAGGCCAGCCCCATGTGCACCGAACGTCCTGCGAACGGGTACACGAACAAATGGTAGCCTTCGCGGCTCTTCATGCTTTCCAAAACCAGGGTCTCGCTGGTGGGCAGCGCCGACCAGCGGCACTGGATCTCGATGAGCGGGTGCAGCGCCTGCATTTCCGGGCCTTCGAAGCGCCCTTCTGCCGCCAGGCGCAGCTCTTCCAGCGCGGCGTGCGCCAGTTCCGACGACATCGGCATCTTGGCGCCCTGCCAGCGCGCGATGGCGCCGCGGTTGGTGGTGGCGCGCTTCACGAAGGCGGTCATCTCGTGCACCCGCACGAATTCCAGGATGCGCCCGCCGAACAGGAAGTGGTCGCCCGGCTTCAGGCGCGAGATGAAGGATTCCTCGACGCTGCCGATGCGGCCCCCGCTCATGTACTTCACCGAGATCGACGAGTCGGACACGATGGTGCCGATGCCCATCCTGTGGCGGCGCCCGATGGCGCTGTCCGGCACGCGGTACACGCCCTCCTCGTCCGGCAGCACGCGCCGGTATTCCGGATACACGGTCAGGCTCTGGCCGCCGCGCGCGACGAAATCGAGCGCCCACTGCCACTCTTCTTCGTTCAGCTTGCGGTAGGACCAGGCGCGCCTGACTTCCTCATACAGTTCGGCGGAGATGAAACCGCCGCCCAACGCCACCGTGACCAGGTGCTGCACCAGCACGTCGAAGGGTTTGTTGGGCACGTAGCGCCCTTCGATGCGGCGCGCCGCCACCGCCTTCTTGGCGCCGGCCGCTTCCAGCAGTTCCAGGCTGTTGGTCGGCACCAGGGTCACGCGCGACACCCGCCCTGGCGCGTGGCCGCTGCGCCCGGCCCGCTGCAGCAGGCGCGCGATGCCCTTGGCGCTGCCCACCTGCAGCACGCGCTCGACCGGCAGGAAGTCCACGCCCAAATCCAGGCTGGCGGTGCAGATCACGGCTTTCAGCTCGCCCTTCTTCAGGCCCATCTCGACCCACTCGCGCACCTCGCGGTCGAGCGAGCCGTGGTGCAGCGCGATCACGCCGGCCCAGTCGGGGCGCGCCTCCAGGATGTTCTGGTACCAGACCTCGGACTGCGAGCGGGTATTCGTAAACACCAGGGTGGCGTTGTAGTGCTCGATCTCGTCGATCACCGGCTGCAGCATCTGCAGGCCCATGTGGCCGCCCCAGGGAAAACGCGCCACGTTGGCGGGGATCAGGCAGTCGACCTGGATCTGCTTGCGCAGGTCGCCCTCGACCAGCACGCCCTCGTCGCCGCCCAGCAGTACCTGGCGCGCCAGGTCGAGGTTGCCCATCGTCGCCGACACGCCCCACACCAGCAGTTCCGGGCGCCACTGGCGCAGGCGCGCCAGCGCCAGCTGCACCTGCACCCCGCGCTTGCTGCCCATCAGTTCATGCCACTCGTCGATGACGATCATGTCGAGGTGCTTGAACTGTTCGGCGGCGGCCGCGTGGCTGAGCATCAGCGACAGGCTTTCGGGCGTCGTCACCAGCGTGGCCGGCATGCTCCTGGTCTGGCGCGCGCGCTCGGCCGAACCGGTATCGCCGGTGCGGGCGCCGATTTTCCACTCCGGCATGAGCTGGGCGGCCGATTCTTCCAGCGCGCGCTGGGTGTCGGCGGCGAGCGCGCGCATCGGCGTGATCCACAGCACGCGCAGGCCCGCCGTATGGCGGCCGGACTTGAGCCCGGCGCGCTGCAGGGCGGCGAACCACACGGCGAAGGTCTTGCCGGCGCCGGTGTTCGCATGCAGCAGGCCCGACTCGCCCTTCAGGGCCGCCTTCCACACGTTGCGCTGGAAGGGAAAGACCTTCCAGCCACGCGCTTCGAACCAGGCGTCGATGCGTTCGGTAACGGGATTCTTTTTACTCATGCACCGGCAGCGGCCAGCAGGCCTTTCAGGGTATCGAGGGTGTCGGCTTCGTCCACCGGCTTGTCCTGGCGGCGCCGCAGAATGCGCGGGAAGCGTACCGCGACCCCGGCCTTGTGGCGGGTAGAGAGCGCAATGCCCTCGAAGCCCAGTTCGAACACCATGGTCGGTTTGACGGAGCGCACCGGCCCGAATTTTTCAATCGTCGTCTTGCGCACCACATTGTCCACCTGCGCGATCTCGGCGTCGGTCAGGCCGGAATAGGCTTTGGCGAAGGGCACCAGCCTGCGTTCCTCGCCTTCCCCATCCCACACGGCGAAGGTATAGTCGGTATAGAGCGAGGCGCGGCGCCCGCTGCCGGCCTGGGCGTAGATCAGCACCGCGTCCACCGTGTAGGGGTCGACCTTCCATTTCCACCAGGTGCCGACATCCTTGGTGCGGCCCACGCCGTACTGGGCGCTGCGCGCCTTGAGCATCATGCCTTCCACCCCGCGCATGCGCGATTCCGTGCGCAGCGCCGCCAGCGCATCCCAGCTGTCAGCCTTGATCACGGGCGATGCGCGCAGCTGGGGCGATGCGGCGGCGGCCACTTCGGTTTCCATCAGCGCGCGCCGCTCGTGCTGGGGCAGCGCGCGCAGGTCGACGCCGCCGAACTCCAGCAAGTCGTAGCAGCACAGCACCGCCGGCAGTTCGCCCAGCAGCTTGGCGCTCAGGGTCTTGCGGCCGATGCGCTTCTGCAGGTCGGCGAAGGGCGCCGGCGCGTCGCAGCCCGGCTGCCAGATCAGCACTTCGCCATCGAGCACCGTGCCTTCCGGGATGACGACCCGCGCCAGCTCCGGGAAGCGTTCGGTGATCAGGTCTTCGCCGCGCGACCACAGGTAATTCTGGCCGCCGCGGCGCACCAGCTGGGCGCGGATGCCGTCGTACTTCCATTCCACCTGCCAGTCGTTGATCTCGCCCAAGGCGGACGGTTCGCCCTGCAGCTGGTGGGCCAGGAAGAAGGGATAGGGCTGGCCGCCGCGCAGCTTGTGCTCTTCATCGGACTGCTCGGCGATGAGCTGCAGGAAGCTGGTGGCGGTGGGCCGCACCGAATTGTCGGTCCAGCCCATCAGGCGCTGGGCGATCAGCTTGCTGTCCACGGCCGCAATGGCCGCCAGCGCGCGCGTGACCAGCAGGCGCGAGACGCCAACCCGGAAGCCCCCGCCGATCAGTTTCACGAACAGGAAACGCTCGCGCCAGTCCAGTTCATCCCAGGCCGCAAAGAGCGCTTCGCGGATGGTGCCCGGATCGGCGCCGCGCAGCGGGCCGATGCGCTCTTCCATCCACTGCGCCAGTCCGAGGTCGCTGCGGCGGCTGGGCGGCGGCAGGATGTGGGCGATGGTCTCGGCCATGTCGCCGACCGCATGGTAGGACTCGTCGAACAGCCATTCGTCCAGTCCCGCGTATTGGATCGCATACTGGCGCAGCAGCTTGGTCGGCACCGCCTGGCGCGGCTTGCCGCCAGCGAGGAAGTACACGGCCCACGCCGCGTTTTCCGGTGCGGCCTGCGAGAAGTACTGCTGCAGGGCGTCGAGCTTGCGGGTGGTGGAGGTGGTTTCGTCGAGGTCGGCGTAGAGGCGGGCGAATTCACGCATCGGGCGCTCCCGCTTGCGGCTCCGGCTCGGCCTTCGACGCGGCGGCGCCTGCGGGCGGCGTGGACTCGTCTTCTTCCTCGTCGCCGTATTCGGTATCGAAGCCCTTGGCGTCCAGCCCGTTCTGGCACAGCCAGCGCACCATGGTGGGAATCGAGCCATGGGTGACGATGACCTGCTCGGCCTGGGTAGCCTTGATGGCGCTCATCAGGCCGGGCCAGTCGGCATGGTCCGACAGCACGAAGCCGCGGTCCACGCCACGCCGGCGCCGCGCGCCGCGCAGCAGCATCCAGCCGCTGGCGAAGGAATCGCTGTAGTCGCCGAAGCGCTTCATCCAGGGCGAGCCGCTGGCCGAGGGCGGCGCGATCACGATGGCGCGCCGCAGCGCCGCCTTGTCGATGTCGCTGACCATGACGGTTTCCGGCAGGTCGACGCCGCCGGCGCGGTAGACGCGGTTGAGCGGCTCCACCGCGCCATGGCAGACGATCGGGCCAATGCTCGGATCGAGCCGCGACAGGATGCGCTGGGCCTTGCCGAAGGAATACGCGAACACCACGCTGCAACGCCCGTCGTCGGCATTGCGGCGCCACCAGGCGTTGATCTCGTCGATGGTCTGCTGCTCGGGTTCCCAGCGGTAGATCGGCAGCCCGAAAGTGGATTCGGTGATGAAGGTGTCGCAGCGCACCGGCTCGAAGGGAGCGCAGGTTTTATCCGGTTCCACCTTGTAGTCGCCCGAGGCCACCCATACTTCGCCGCCGCACTCCATGCGCACCTGGGCCGACCCCAGCACGTGGCCGGCCGGGTGCAGCGAGATGGTGACCCCGTTGTGGGTCACGGTGGCGCCGTATTCGATGCCGTCGATGTTGATGTCTTGCCCAAGGCGCGAGCGCAGCACGTTCACGCCGGCAGACGTGGACAGGTAATGGCCATGGCCGACCCGCGCATGGTCGCCATGGGCGTGCGTGATCACGGCCCGGTCCACCGGGCGCCAGGGATCAATATAGAACTGGCCGGGTACGCAATACAGCCCCTCCTTGCGGACGACTACCATGTCTCCCATGCGTTCCTTTCATTGTTGCGGCGCCGCCTGGGCGGGCTTGAGCGGCTTGAGAAAACCTGCCAGGAAGGTGCGCGGCTCTTCCTGGCCGGGAAACTCCAGGGTTACCTGGTCGCCGGCGACGGCCACCACGATGCCCTCGCCGAACTTCGGCGACCTGGCGCGCCCGCCGATTTCAAAGTGCGGACCGCTCGGTGCCGGCGCCGGCTCGCGGTCGAACTCGTCGTCGCGGATGATGATGTCGTCAAGCAGCGTCAATGCCGGTGGATTCAGGCAGTTATCGCACTTGCAGCAGTGTTCGAAGCCGTCAACTTCGTCGCCAAAATAGTCCAGCAGCAGCTTCCAGCGGCAAAATCCGCTTACTGCGTAGCCTACCATTTGATCGAGCGCCACACGGTCCCGTTCAGCCTTCTGAACATAGACCTCAGCTAATTTCTCGAACACTCCCGGTTCAGGCTCCTTGCTCGAAGGCACGAACTCGAGCTTGCGGTTCTGGCGCAGCAGCTTGCCGTCCTTCAGCAGCTTCAGGCAGACCTTGAGCTTGGCCTCGCCCGCCTCTTCCAGCGCGCTTTCCAGGCGCTCGCAGCTCAGCGGACCTTCTTGCGCCAGTTCGCGCGCGACCGTGTAGACAGTCTGCAGCTCGGCCGCTGCCGGGTAATGCTTGACCAGGAAGAATTGCTGGATGCGCTTGTCGTCCTGCAGGAACAGCAGGGTGCAGTGGGCGTCCAGCCCGTCACGGCCGGCGCGGCCCGACTCCTGGTAATAGGACTCGAGGTTGGCCGGGATCTGCAGGTGGATGACAAAGCGCGTATCGCTCTTGTCGATGCCCATGCCGAAGGCATTGGTGGCCACCATGACGCGGCGCTCGCCGCTCATGAACATGTCCTGGTTATGCTTGCGCTCGGCGGACGGTAATTTGCCGTGGTAGATCGTGACCGACTCGCCGGCTTCTTCCAGCACGGCCAGCATTTCCTCGGCCACCTTGACGGTGGCGGCGTAGACGATGCCGATGCCCTCGTTCTGCTGCACCAGCCTCAGTGCCTGCTGCAGCTTTTCCTGGGCATTGGTGACCTGCACCACGCTGTAGTGCAGGTTCGGGCGGTAGATGCCGGTATTGATCACATTGAGCTTGCGGCCCAGCTGCTTGCCGATGTCGGCGATGACCTCGTCGGTGGCGGTGGCCGTGAGCGCCAGCACCGGCGGCTTGCCGAGGGCGTCGATGGCGGCGCCCAGGCCGATGTAAGCGGTGCGAAAATCGTGGCCCCACTGCGAGATGCAGTGGGCTTCGTCGATCACGACGATGTCGAGCGTGACGGTTTTCAGCAGCGCGATGAATTCGGGCGAGACCAGGCGTTCCGGCGTGCAGAACACGATTTCGCAGGATTGGCTGGCGATCGCCTCGAGCGCGCCGGCTTCTTCTTCCGCATTCAGGCTGCTGTTGACCTGGACCGAGCGGATGCCGAGCTCGTCGAGCTTCTCGAGCTGGTCTTTCATCAGCGAGATCAGGGGCGAGACGACGATGGTGATCCCGACAAGCATCTTGGCGGGAATCTGGTAACACAGCGACTTGCCGCCGCCGGTTGGCATGATGGCCAGGGTGTCCTTGCCGTCAAGGACACTGTCGATCACGCGTTGCTGGCCGTCGCGCAGTTGCTCGATCCCGAAAGTCGAGCGCAGCAGGCGACGGATGGTGTTGCGGCGCACGGCAAGCATGCCGCGGTGCAGGAGGGTGGGTTCGTATGTGGTCATGATGCGCACCACTGTATGCCCCCGGCATCGCGCTCACTATAGGACGCAGCCTACCTCGCCCGTAGGAAGTCAACTTTTTTGCGGTAACTCACAATCACCGTGACAATGTCACAAGGTTTATTCCTACAACTCCACGGAGGTTTTGACTATGGTTAAGGCCGGAAAGGCGTCCTAAGATGGGAGCCATCATCACGACACATCTATCGATCAGGGAGTCTCATCATGGCACGCCATCATCCAATGACCTGGACCGCAGTCCACCTGGCCCTGGCCAGTGCGGCCACCTGGCTGCTGCTGGAAACCGAGGCGCTGACCGGGGCGTTGCTGGTGGCGTTTCACTGATTTGCACGCAAAATTGGGGCCTGGCCTGCGCCGGGACGACGTGCCGGGGCTAACGCTTAGCGCATGTGTTGATCGATGCTCGTAGCACCGTCGTACCGGCGAAGGCCGGTACCCAAGTCAAAAAACAAACGCCATGTCTCAACAGAGAACATGGCGTTTTTGCATCAAGCCGCCTTCGCTTCCACAACGTCCTCTTCCACCGGCTGCCGCATCAGGTAGTCAAACGCCGCCAGCGACGCCTTGGCCCCCTCGCCCACCGCGATCACGATCTGCTTGAACGGCACCGTGGTCACGTCCCCGGCCGCGAACACGCCCGGCACCGAGGTCTGCCCACGCGCATCGACTTCGATCTCGCCATGCGCCGACAGTTCCATCGTGCCCTTGAGCCATTCGGCATTGGGCACCAGGCCGATCTGCACGAACACGCCTTCCAGGTCGATCCGGTGCAGCTGGTTCGTATTGCGGTCCTTGTACGACAGGCCGTTGACGATCTGGCCGTCGCCGTGCACCTCGGTGGTCTGCGCCGACTTGATGACGGTGACGTTCTTCAGCGAGTTCAGCTTGCGCTGCAGGACCGCGTCGGCGCGCAGCTCGGCGCCGAATTCGATCAGGGTCACTTCCTTGACGATGCCCGCCAGGTCGATCGCCGCCTCGACGCCCGAATTGCCGCCGCCGATCACGGCCACGCGCTTGCCCTTGAACAGCGGGCCGTCGCAGTGCGGGCAGTACGCCACGCCCTTGTTGCGGTATTCCTTCTCGCCCGGCACGTTGATTTCGCGCCAGCGGGCGCCGGTGGCCAGGATCACGGTCTTGCTCTTGAGGACAGCGCCGGTTTCCGTATGCACCTCGATCAGCTTGCCCTGCACCAGCTTGTTGGCGCGCTGGGTATTCATGATGTCGACTTCGTAGTGCTTGACGTGCTCTTCCAGGGCGACGGCGAATTTCGGGCCGTCGGTTTCCTTCATCGAGACAAAGTTCTCGATGGCGAGCGTGTCCAGCACCTGGCCGCCGAAGCGGTCGGCCAGCACGCCGGTACGGATGCCCTTGCGGGCGGCGTAGATGGCCGCGGCCGCGCCTGCAGGGCCGCCGCCGACGATCAGCACGTCGAACGGGTCTTTGGTGTTCAGTTCGGCAGCCTTGCGGGCGCCGGCCTTGGTGTCGATCTTGGCGAGGATCTCTTCGACGCTGGTGCGGCCCTGGCCGAAGTGCTGGCCGTTCAGGAACATCATCGGTACCGCCATGATCTGGCGCGCTTCGACTTCGCTCTTGAACACGCCGCCGTCGATGGCGACGACCTTGATGCGTGGATTAATCACCGACATCGAATTGAGCGCCTGCACCACTTCAGGGCAGTTATGGCAGCTCAGCGAAATGAAGGTCTCGAAGACGTAATCGCCTTCCAGGTTGCGGATCTGCTCGATGACCGACGCGTCGAGCTTGATCGGGTGGCCACCCACCTGCAGCAGCGCCAGCACCAGCGACGAGAATTCGTGGCCCAGCGGGAGGCCGGCGAAACGCACGCCGATATCGGTGCCCACGCGCTGGATCGCGAACGAAGGCTTGCGCTCGTTGGCGTCGTCGCTCTGGCGCACCGTGATCTTGTCGCTCAGCGCGGCAATTTCAGCCAGCAGCTCATCCATTTCACGTGCTTTGGGGGAATCATCCAGCGATGCAACGAGCTCAATTGGCTGCACCACTTTTTCCAGATAGGCCTGCAATTGCTTCTTGAGGGTTGCGTCCAGCATGGTATTTTCCTTAATTGGTGTTAACGAGAGCAGAAATGCACCGGGCCGCCGCGGCGGCCCGGCAGGGTACTACTCAAGCAGGTGCTTAGATCTTGCCGACCAGGTCCAGCGACGGGGTCAGGGTTTCAGCGCCTTCGGTCCACTTGGCCGGGCAGACTTCACCTGGGTGCGAAGCGACGTACTGGGCTGCCTTCACTTTGCGCATCAGTTCCGATGCGTCGCGGCCGATGCCGTTGTCGTGCACTTCCATGACCTTGATCTGGCCTTCCGGATTGATCACGAAGGTACCGCGCAGTGCCATGCCTTCTTCTTCGATCATGACTTCGAAATTGCGCGACAGGACGCCGGTCGGGTCGCCGATCAGCGGGTAGTTCACTTTCTTGATGGCTTCCGAGGTATCGAACCATGCCTTGTGGGCGAAGTGGCTGTCGGTCGACACGCCGTACACCTTCACGCCCATCTTTTCGAATTCCGGCTGGAACGCAGCCAGGTCTTCCAGTTCGGTCGGGCAAACGAAGGTGAAGTCAGCCGGGTAGAACATGACGACCGACCAGGTGCCCTTGAAGTTCTCTTCGGTCAGATCGATGAATTTGTTGTTGCTGAAAGCGGTTGCTTTGAACGGCTTGATCTGGGTGTTGATAAGGGACATGTAATCTCCTGTTTCGGGGTTGATGAAGTTGATAGACGCCAGTGTACCGCTCTGGTCGACTTTTGTGAAATTGATTGATACGATACTGCCGATTGATTTTGACTATCAGTGGCGCAGCCCGTGCAGTGTGGACGAAATGACAGCGGGGTGCAACCCGCGCTGTGAGTCAACGTAGGGTGGTCGGCGCCGCCGACCGCGCGTTCACATCATCATGAGCCGCTTGAACGCGCGGCCGGCAAGCCGGCCACCCTACGCTATCGGATCAATCAGGCGGTAGTGGCAGCGCCGACCGTCTGCTCGCAAGTCGGCAGGATCAGCGTAAAGGTCGAGCCCTCGCCCGGCTTGCTGGTCACGCGCAACTCGCCCCCATGCGACACCGCCAGCTGGCGCGAGATGTACAGGCCCAGGCCGAGGCCCTTGGGCTCGCCGTTGCGCGCGCCGCGTTCATAGGGCTCGAAGATGCGATCCAGGTCGCTCGGGGCGATGCCCTTGCCTTCGTCGCGCACGTCGATGCGCACCGTGTCGCCGGCGTACTGCACGCTCACCTCCACCGGCTGGCCGCCGCCGTAGCGCAGCGCATTGGTGAGCAGGTTGACCACCACCTGCTCGATGCGGAACTCGTCCCAGCAGCCCTGCACCGGATGGTGCGGCCGCAGCGCCAGCGTGGTGCCCATGCTGGAGGCCTGCAGCGACAGGTCGCTGACGACGCGCTCGAGCAGGTCGATCAGTTCCACCTGGGCCGGACGGATCGACAGCTGGCCGCTGCGCATGCGCGAGACGTCGAGCATGTCGTCGATCAGGCGGATCATGGCCTTGATCTGGCGTTCGTCGCGCTTGATCATGGCGTCGAACTGGTCGGGATTGATGGTGGCCAGCGTGCCGCGCTTGAGCTGCAGGCTGCGCATCTGCGCTTCCAGGAACAGGGTATTGAGCGGCGTGCGCAGTTCGTGCGCCACCAGCGACATGAATTCGTCGCGCATGCGCAGCGAGCGTTGCAGCTCTTCCTGGGTCTGGTTCAGTTCGCGCAGCAGGGTTTCCTGCTCCTGGCGGCTGCGCTCCAGCGCCGCCATCTGGCGCTGCATCTGGCGGCGCTGCTGGTCGAGCGTGACGAACACGCTGGCCTTGCTGCGCACCGCGTCCGGGTCGAGCGGCTTGTACAGGAAGTCCACCGCGCCGGTCTCGTAGCCCTTGAAGGCGTAATTGAGTTCGCGCCCGGCGGCCGACACGAACACGATCGGGATGTTGCGGGTGCGGTCGGTACCGCGCATCAGTTCGGCCAGCTCGAAGCCGTCCATGTCCGGCATCTGCACGTCGAGGATGGCGAGCGCGAACTCGTGTTCGAGCATCAGCGCCAGCGCCTCGTCGCCGCTCGATGCCTGGAACACGAGGCGCTCAGGGGCCCGGATCAGGGCGTCGAGCGCACGCAGGTTTTCCGGCAGGTCGTCGACGATGAGGAGTTTGGTTGGATCTTGGACGCTCATTGGGTCTCCAGCATGGGAAGCAGTGTCCGGATGCCGGACAGTGGGAGCACGAGATGGGGTGCACAGCGGCGGATGGCTTCTCCGGGCATCGCGCTGGCCTGGGCCTCTTCAGGGTCCTGCACCACGGTCAGGCCGCCGCGTTCGCGGATGCGGCACATGCCGTCGGCGCCATCGTGGTTGGCGCCGGTCAGCAGGATGCCGGCCAGTGCGGGACCGTAGGCGATGGCGGCGGACTCCATCAGCACATCGATCGCAGGGCGGGCGAAATGCACGGGCGGTTCGCAGCTCAGCGAAAAACAGCGCTCGCGCTCGACCGACAGATGATACCCCGAACCGGCGAAGTAGATCACCCCGCCCTCGATGGCTTCCTTGTCGCGCGCTTCGCGCACCGGCAGCGCGCTGCGCTGGTCGAAAAGCTCGGCCAGGCGGCTGTCGCGGTCGGCCGGCACGTGCAGGATGCACACCACTGCCGCGCTGAAGCCGCGGGGAATCGCCGGCAGCAGCCCGACCAGCGCATCGACCCCGCCGGCCGAGCCGCCGATGACGACCAGTTCGATGTGGCGCCCGCGCAGCGCCTCCTTGACGTCGTCCTGCGCCGTCACATCGCACCCTTGCGGAAGATGCGCTCGCGCCGCGCCAGTACGTCGAAACGGTCGGCATGGCTGGAGAAATCGATACTCTCCTTGCTGCCCAGGCCCAGGAAGCCGCGGTAGCACAGCGACTCGTGGAACAGGCCGAGCACGCGGTCCTGCAGCTTGCGGTTGAAGTAGATCAGCACATTGCGGCAGCTGACGAAATGGGTCTCCGAGAACACGCTGTCGGTGGCCAGGCTGTGGTCGGCGAAGGTCACGTTCTCGACCAGCACGCGGTCGAACAGCGCGCCGTCGTAGGCGGCCGTGTAGTACTCGGAAAACGCGCGCTTGCCGCCGGCCTTCTGGTAGTTCTCGGTGTACAGGCGCATGCGGTCGAGCGCGAACACGCCGCGCCGCGCCGCTTCCAGCGAGGCCGGGTTGATGTCGGTGGCGTAGATGATGCTGCGTTCGAGCAGACCTTCTTCCTGCAGCAGGATGGCCAGCGAATACACCTCTTCGCCGGTGCTGCAGCCGGCCACCCACAGCTTGAGCGACGGGTAGGTCTTCAGGAAGGGCACCACCTGTTCGCGGATCGCGAGGAAGTACTCGGGGTCGCGGAACATCTCGGTCACGGGAATCGTCAGGAACTGCAGCAGCTGGGCGAAGCCGTCCGGCGCGTGCATGACCTTCTCCTGCAGCGCGGAGACGGTCTCGCATTCCATCTCGCGCATGGCCACCAGGATGCGGCGCTTCTGCGACGCGCCGGTGTAGTCGCGGAAGTCGTAGTTGTACTTCAGGTAGACCGCTTCGACCAGCATTTTCAGCTCGATGTCGAAGTCGTCCGGCTGGTTGACTAGCGTATTCAAATGCGCTCCAGGGTCGGCATCCAGACCCGCAGCAGCGAGTACAGGCGGCCCAGGTCGATCGGCTTGGCCAGGTAATCGTTGGCGCCGGCGGCCAGGCACTGCTCCTGGTCGTCCTTCATAGCCTTGGCCGTGATGGCGATCATGGGCAGGCGGTCGAAGCGGCCGTCGGCGCGGATGCGGCGCATTGCTTCCAGTCCGTCCATCCCCGGCATCATCACGTCCATCAGCACCAGGTCGATCGAGGCCACCTCGTCGAGCTTGGCGATCGCCTCGAAGCCGTTGCGGCCCACTTCCACTTTCGCGCCGCGCGACTCCAGCGCGCTGGTCAGGGCGAACACGTTGCGCACGTCGTCGTCCACCAGCAGGATGGTGCGGCCCTCGAACACGCGGTCGCGCCCGCGCACGGCCTTGAGCATGGTCTGGCGCTCGGACGACAGTTCGCTCTCGACCTTGTGCAGGAACAGCGTGACTTCGTCCAGCAGGCGCTCGGGCGAGCGCGCGCCCTTGATGATGATCGAGCGCGAATACTTGAGCAGCTCGGCTTCTTCGTCGCGCGTCAGGTTGCGGCCGGTGTAGACGATCACCGGCGGGAACGAGCACAGTTCTTCATGCGACATGCGCTCGAGCAGCTCCCTGCCCTGCATGTCGGGCAGCTTGAGGTCGATGATCATGCAATCGAAGATCTGCTGGTGCAGCAGCGCCAGCGCTTCGCCGGCGGTGCCGACCGCATTGATCTCGACGTCCGCGTCGGCGATAAGGCGCACCACGCTCTCGCGCTGGCGCTCGTCGTCCTCGACCAGCAGCACGCGCTTGATCTTCTGGCTCGATTTTTCCTGCAGCTTGCGGAATACCTCTTCCAGGTCCTCGCGCGAGGCGGGTTTAAGCGCATAGCCGATCGCGCCCAGGTGCAGGGCCTCGCCGCCGTTTTCCACGCTCGAGACGATGTGCACCGGGATGTGGCGGGTCGATGGGTTGTCCTTGAGCTGCTGCAGCACCGACAGGCCGGAGCCGTCCGGCAGCCGGATATCGAGCAGCACCGCGTCCGGCTTCTGGCTGGCGGCCAGCGCCAGGCCTTCGCCGGCGCTCAGGCCCACCAGGCAGCGGTAATCGAGTTCGTGCGCCAGGTCGAACAGGATGCGTGCGAATTCCGGCTCGTCCTCGATCACCAGAACGGTGCGGGTGCCCGCGGCCGGCAGGTCGCGGTCGTCCGGGAAGCTGGCCGCCGGCTCGGTGTGCGCCGGGGCCGCGGCCGGCGCGGCGGTCGCCGCCATCGGCATTGCGACCGGCATGCTCGGCGCCGGCGGCGGCGACGCGGATACCGCGCCGCTGCGCGGCAGGCTCAGGGTGAACTGGCTGCCCTCGCCCGGGGTGCTCGACACGCCCAGGCTGCCGCCCAGCAGGTTGGTCAGGTCGCGCGAGATCGACAGGCCCAGGCCGGTGCCGCCGAAACGGCGGCTGGTGGTGCCGTCGGCCTGGTGGAAGGCATCGAAGATCTTGTCCTGCTGCTCGGGCGCGATGCCGATCCCGGAATCGCGCACGCCGAACTGCACCCAGCCTTCCGGCGTGACCGACACCGTCATGCGCACTGCGCCGCTGTCGGTGAACTTGACCGCGTTCGACAGCAGGTTCTTGAGGATCTGCTCGAGGCGCTGGCGGTCGGTGACGATGGTGGCCGGCACGTTTGGATCGATCGACACGCTGAAGTCGAGCGACTTCTGGCGCGCCAGCGGCTCGAAGGTGCGCGCCATGCCTTCCACCACGCGGCGCAGCGGCAGGTCTTCCGGCACCAGTTCCAGCTTGCCCGCTTCGACCTTCGAGATGTCGAGGATGTCGTTGATCAGGTGTAGCAGGTCGTTGCCGGCGCCGTAGATGGTCTGGGCAAAGCGCACCTGCTCGTCATTGAGGTTGCCGGTGGTGTTATCGGCCAGCAGCTTGGCCAGGATCAGCGAGCTGTTGAGCGGCGTGCGCAGCTCGTGCGACATATTGGCCAGGAACTCGGACTTGTAGCGGCTGGCGCGCTCCAGCTCCAGCGCGCGCTGGCGCAGCTGGTCCTGGGCGCCGGTCAGGGCCGCATTCTTCATGTCGAGGTTGAGCGCCTGCTCGGCCAGCTGGTCGTTGGTGGCGCGCAGTTCGGATTGCTGGTTTTCCAGCGCGGTCTGCGATTCTTCCAGTGCGCGCGACTGCTCTTCCAGTTCCTCGTTGGCGGTGCGCAGCTCTTCCTGCTGGACCTGCAGTTCTTCGTTCAGGGTTTGCGTTTCTTCCAGCGCGTGCTGCAGCCGCAGGCGGTACAGCACCGCCGCGATCGAGGCGCCCACGGCCGGCGCCACCAGGTCCATGAATTCGCGGTCGCGCTCGGCCACCGGGTGCAGGAAGCCGATCTCGATCACGCCCTTGATCTTGCCGTGGTTGTGGACCGGCGCGATCAGCAGTTCGCGCGGCGCGCTCTCGCCCAGGCTGGAGGCCACCTTGATGTAACCGGGCGGCAGGTCCTTCAGGACCACGATGCGGTTTTCCACGGCGGCGCGGCTGGCCAGCGAGTCGCCCGGCATCAGCACTTGCGCGTCGTCGGCGGCGTCGTAGGCAAAGCCATAGGCGCCGATGCGGCGCAGCACGCCGTCCTCGCCATACGAATACATGGACGCCACCACGCCGTCCAGGTAGCCGGTAAGCTGGCGCAGCACGGCATCGGCCAGCGGCTCGAGCGAATGGATGCCCGTGCTGATCGCAGCCAGTTCGGTCTGGCCGGAGCGCAGCCAGTCCTGGTGGCGCAGCTGCGTATTGTGTTCGGCTTCCTGGTCCAGCGTCTCCTGGTAGGAGCTCGACAGCGACACCAGCTGGCGCCGGCCGAACAATGCCAGGCCGATACCAACCAGCAGGCTCAGTACCAGGAAGCTGGCGACCGACCAGGTGGTCACGCGGCGGGCCTGCTCGTTACGCTCCTGCAGCAGGCGGCGCTCGGCGTCGAGGAACAGCTCGAAGGTTCGGCGAATGTCGTCGGTCAGGTTCTTGCCGCGGCTGGCGCGCACCGGGCCGACCACGTCGCCGTCGGCGCGGCGCAGCGCGATCATTTCGCTGGCGAACTGCTCCCACTGGGTCTGGGCCGACTGGATCCGGCGCACCCGGTCAGTCTGCACCGCATTGTCCTTGACCATGTCGCCCAGGTCGTCCAGGCCATCGCGCATGCGCTGCTTGGCCAGCATGTAGGGCGACAGGAAGGCCTCGTCGTCGGCGATGAGGTAGCCGCGCATGCCGGTTTCCATTTCGGCCGACAGCTTGCTCACTTCCTGCGCGCTGCCGATCACCCGCTCGGAGTGCTCGACCCAGTTCAGGACGTTGATCAGGTAGGCGATGATGCCGACGAAGACGATCGCCGTCACGACGCTCATTGCCAGGGGCAAGGCGACGTTCCGGGTCAGGATGCGGCGAAACTGGGAATTATCGATGGATGTGCCGGACATGCGTGACCAAATGTTAGGAAAAAAATATCCTAAGTGTAACGCATGGCCTCGATTATGGTCACACGATTGGGTGTCCGGAACACCACATATATTGTCAATACGAAAATATTAAAGGTGTTTCGCCAGGTAAGGCGCCGTGCGGCTGGCCTTGCAGGCTGCCACCTCGTCCGGCGGCCCGGCGCAGACCAGCTTCCCGCCTTCGTCGCCGGCCCCCGGTCCGACGTCGATCACCCAGTCGCAGCCCGCCACCACGCGCATCGTGTGCTCGACCACGATCACGGTATTGCCGGCATCGACCAGGCGATTGAGCTGCAGCACCAGGCGGTCGGCGTCGCGCGGGTGCAGGCCGGTGGTCGGCTCGTCCAGCACGTACAGGGTGTTGCCGCGGCCGGCGCGCTGCAGTTCCGACGCCAGCTTGATGCGCTGGGCCTCGCCGCCCGACAGTTCGGTGGCCGGCTGGCCCAGGCGCAGGTAATCCAGGCCCACTTCGCGCAGCACCTCCAGCGCGCGCTCGACCAGCGGCTCGCCTTCGAAGAAGGCAATCGCCTCGCCCACCGTCATGCCCAGCACCTCGGCGATGTTGCGGCCGCGGTAGCGCACCTCCAGCGTCTTGGCGTTGTAGCGCGCGCCCTCGCAGGTCGGGCAAGGCGCGTACACGCTCGGCAGGAACAGCAGCTCGACCATCACGAAACCTTCGCCGGCGCAGTGCTCGCAGCGGCCCTTGGCGACATTGAACGAGAAGCGCCCGGCGTCGTAGCGGCGCTTTTTCGCGTCGGGCGTGGCGGCGAACAGCTTGCGCACCTGGTCGAACAGGCCGGTATAGGTCGCCAGGTTGGAGCGCGGGGTGCGGCCGATCGGCTTCTGGTCGACCCGCACCATGCGCCGCACGCCTTCCATGCCGGCCACGATGCGCCCTTCCAGCGGCAGGACGGCATCCTGTTCCAGGCCAGGTTCCTCGGCTTCGGCTTCCGCTTCCGGCGCCGCGTGGCCGAGTGCCGCGGCGACCAGCTCCACCAGCACCTGGCTGACCAGGCTCGATTTGCCGGAGCCGGACACCCCGGTGACGGCGCTGAGCACCCCGAGCGGGAACTGCGCGTCCAACCCGTGCAGGTTGTTGCGGCTCACACCCTCCAGGCGCAGCCAGCCGCTCGGTTCGCGCGGGGTGCGGCGCGGCAGCGGGAGTTCGTCGAACAGGTAGCGGCGGGTCTGCGAGTCGGCCACCTTCTTCAGGCCCTGCGGCACGCCGCTGTAGAGCACCTGCCCGCCCTTCTCCCCCGCCGCGGGGCCGACGTCGACGATCCAGTCGGCCTGGCGGATCACGTCCAGCGCGTGCTCGACCACGAACAGCGAATTGCCGGCCGCCTTCAGCTGGGCCAGCGCGTCGAGCAGGGCTTCGGTGTCGGCCGGGTGCAGGCCGGCCGAAGGTTCGTCGAGCACGTAGACCACGCCGAACAGGTTCGAGCGCACCTGGGTGGCCAGGCGCAGGCGCTGCAATTCGCCCGGCGAGAGCGTCGGCGTGCTGCGGTCCAGCGCCAGGTAGCCCAGGCCCAGGTCGAGCAGCACGCCCAGGCGCGCGCACAGGTCTTCGGCGATGCGCTGGGTGACGATCATCTGCTCCGGATGTTCGCGGGCGCGCAATTTGTCGGTCTTGGCGGTGCCGGCCGCGTAGGGCCCGAGCAGCTCGGACAGCCGCGCCAGCGGCATGCGCGACAGGTCCATGATGTCGATGCCGGCGAAGGTCACCGACAACGCTTCCTGGCGCAGCCGCTTGCCGCGGCACAGCGGGCATTCGGTACTGACCATGTAGCGCGCCACGCGCTTCTTCATCGAGGCGCTCTCGGTATTGGCGAAGGTCTGCAGCACATAGCGCCGCGCGCCCGTAAACGTGCCCTGGTAGCTCGGCGTGTCCTTGCGCCTGAGCGCCGCCTTGGTTTCCCTGGGCGTCAGGCCCGCATACACGGGAACCGACGGGGTCTCGTCGGTGAACAGGATCCAGTCGCGGTCTTTTTTGGGCAGCTCGCGCCAGGGCGTGTCGACGTCGTAGCCCATCGTCACCAGGATGTCGCGCAGGTTCTGGCCATGCCAGGCCGGCGGCCAGGCCGCCACCGCGCGCTCGCGGATAGTCAGCGTATCGTCCGGCACCAGCGACTGTTCGGTCACTTCATACACGCGGCCCAGGCCCGAGCACTCGGGGCAGGCGCCTTCCGGGGTATTCGGCGAAAACGATTCGGCGTAGAGCAGCTCCTGCCCCGCCGGATAGTCGCCGGCGCGCGAATACAGCATGCGCAGGGAATTCGACAGCGTGCTGACGCTGCCGACCGAGGAGCGCGCGGTGGGCGAGCCGCGCTGCTGCTGCAGCGCTACCGCCGGCGGCAGGCCGTCGATCTCGTCGACTTCCGGCACCGGCATCTGGTGGAACAGCCGGCGCGCGTAGGGCGACACCGATTCCAGGTAGCGCCGCTGGGCTTCCGCGTACAGCGTGCCGAAGGCCAGCGAGGACTTGCCCGAGCCCGACACGCCGGTGAACACCACCAGCGCCCCGCGCGGGATGTCGACGTCGACGTTCTTGAGGTTGTGTTCGCGGGCGCCGCGCACCCGGACGAAACCGACGTGGCTTTCGCCTGCGCCTGAGGTCACCTTGTCTTTGTTGCGCATGCCATCCCCGCCATCATGGTCGATGGGCCATTCTCCCCCGCAAGCGCCGGCCCGACTGTGCGCTTTCGAACAGTTAAGGATGATCCGCGAGGGCGGCCAGGCGCGCAACCACGCTGTCGATGCCGTCCGGCGCGCGGAAGCGACGGCTGACTTCCTTGGCCCGCGAGGCGACAGCTGCGCCCGCAACCCGGCCCAGGGCGCCGGCCAGGGGGCCCGGCGCCAGCCGCGCCGCGCGCAGGCTGGCGCCCACGCCGAGCGCCCTAACTCGCGCGGCGTTGTCGAACTGGTCGTGGGCCAGCGGCACCACCAGTTGCGGCGTGCCGGCGCGCAGCGCTTCGGCGGTGGTGCCGATGCCGCCGTGGTGCACCAGCGCGGCCACGTGCGGCAGCAAAGCGCGCAGCGGCACGTAGTCTTGCCACAGCACGGGCGACGGCAGGTGGGCCGGCAGCTGCCCGCGGTGCGGCGTCAGGAAGATCGCGCGCAGGCCGCGCCGCGCGCAGGCCGCCAGCGCGCAGCGGAAATAGTAGGCCGCCTGGCGATTGCCGGTGCCCGGCGTGAACACCACCGGCGGCGCGCCAGCCTCGATGAAGCGGGCGATCTCCGGCGCCAGCCCGGCATGCGGGTTGGGGTCGTAGAGCGGGAAGCCGGCGCGCAGCATGGGCTGGGGCCAGTCGGGCTGGGTGGGTGCGAACCATTCCGGGAACAGGGTGACCGACAGGTCCGGCACGCGCACGATGTGCTCGACCAGGTCCGCCACTGGGGCCAGGCCGTGGGTCGCCCGCGCCGCGTTCACATCGGGCAGCGCTACCTGGTTGATGAGGCGTTCGCCCAGGCTGCGCCACAGCCAGCGCCGCGCCGCCAGCGGCACCCAGCGCGGCACCGCCCACGGCCCCAGCATCAGCGGGTCGTGCACGGTCGGCAGGTTCGATGGCGCCAGGTAGGCCGCCGCCACCTTCAGGCCAGGACGGCCGGCGCGGCACAGGTCGGCCTCGGGCAGGGCCAGCGGATGGGCCAGCAGCACGATGCGCTCCCCGGCGGGCAGCGCGGCCACGAAGCCGGGGATCAGCGCCATGGCCGGGCGGGTCGCACGCCAGACCACGGCCAGGCCGCGGGTCGGGTGCCACAGGTCGGGATGGTCGAGCACCGCGTCGTCGGCCGGCAGGCCGTGGAACGCCAGTCCGGCCTGCGCCACGAAGGGCGCGTGCTGTTGCGGCCCCAGCATGGTCACGCGGTGGCCGGCGCCGTGCACTGCCAGCGCCACGCGCATGAAGGGGAACAGGTCGCCGGCCGAACCGATGGTGACAACGACGAAGTGGACCGGAGACATGGCGTGGCCGGGCAAGGATCAGAAAGTGAGCGTGCCTTCGATCGAGTCGTCCAGTGTCTTGCCGATGACGGCGCCGACCATCACTTTCGCGCCGGCGACCGCGTCGCCGTGCTTGTTGTCCCAGTAGTAGCCGCGGCGCGGGATGAAGCGGATGACCGTCACGCGCGGATCGTCCTCGCCTTCGGTGAACCAGGTCTTGAGCATGAAATTCCACAGCTCGTGAATGCGCTCGCGGTCGGTGAGCACGTCCGCATAGCCCTCGACCTCGAGGAAGCCGGAGTGCGAACCCCTCTGGAAGTAGAGCTTGACCGCCGGGTTGGCCGCCAGTTCCTTGTTCTTGTGGCTGTCGCTGGCGCTCAGGAACCACAGCTGGCCGGAATCGTCCGCCTCGCGCACGCTCATCGGGCGCATGCCGCGGTTCGGCCCGATGCCCCCCTGCGTCACGAAGAAACACGTGTCCGCGTCATCCACGATGTCCTTGAGCCGCTGTACCGCTTCGGGTCCGCTCAGGTCGAGGCGGTTCTGTTCTGGCTGGTTACGATTGATTGAATCCATAAGGTCTCCCTTAGGCCAGGGTGGCCGTTAAGAAACACTCTACCTGCGATGCACCAAACGGTATGTTGGCACACTAACACTAACGGTAAATACGGGCGCGTCCGGTCATTCCTGCGGCGCGCCCGGCGCCAGGGCCGCCGCCTGCGCCAGCCAGCGCGCGACCGTCTGCAGTTCTTCCTGGGTGAAGCCGTCGGCCAGGCGTGCGTTGAGCTCCACCAGCACTTCGCCGGCGCGCGCGCTGGCGCCGAGACCCTGCCCGGTCATGCGCAGCCGGGTCAGGCGCGCGTCGCCGGCATCGGCCACCCGCTCCACCAGCCCGGCCGCCTGCATGCGCTTGGACAGGTTGGTGACTGCCGCCGGCGCCACCCCCAGCTCCTGGGCGATCTCGCCGATCGCCGCCTCGCCGCGCGAGCGCAGCACGAACAGCAGGCCGACCTGGGCCGCGCTGATGCCGTCCCAGGCGCCGGGACGCGCCTCGATCCAGCGCTGGAGCGAGCGCTGCGCACGATTGAGCAGCTGGGCGAAGCGGGGTTTAGCCCCCCGCATGGCGCGCCACCTCCGCCTGCTGCGCGTGGACGTGCAGCCAGTTGGCCACCTGCTTCCACAGCACCGGCTCGCAGCGCCGCCGGAAAAAGCCCATGTGCCCTAGCGCCGGCACGCCCGCCGCGCGCGGATCGATGTTGCGCCGTTCGATCCGCGCCCCGGCCAGGTGTGACACCAGCATGTCGACCGCCTGCGGGTTGGCCCACGGATCGTCGTCGAAGCCCAGCACCAGCAGCGGGATCGTCACGCGCGCCATGCGCCGCGCGGCGTCCACCTTGGGGTCGTCGAAGAAGTAGCGCGGCAGTGCGGTCCAGCTGGCCCACTGCAGCATGACGCCGCGCGGCAGGTCTTCGCCCAGCCCGAATCGGCGTCCCGGCATGTAGCCGAACAGCGCGCACAGCACCGGCGCCAGCACCCGCAGCATGAAACGCACCCGCAGCCGCTCGCCAAACCCGCGCACGGTGCGGCTCGCGCCCGCATGCGACGCCACCAGCACGGCCGCGCGCAGGCGGGCGGTCTCCGGCGACAGGCCGATCGCATGGCCGCCCACGCTATGCCCCAGCGCCAGCAGCGGCAGGCCGGGAAAGCGTGCCTCGGCCCAGCGGGTGGCGATCGCCACGTCCTTGTCCATCCAGTCCGACATCGTGACGCGCATGCCGCGCAGGCTGTGCGGGCGCGAGCGGCCGATGCCGCGGTAGTCGTAGGTAACGACGTTGAATCCCTGCCCGGCCATCCAGGCGGCGAAGGGTTCGTAATAGGTTTGCGTGACGGCGGTGGCCGGGTGCAGCACGACCGTGGCGGCGGCGCCGGGGACGGACCAGCAGGTCGCTTCAATGGGGATGCGGCCGGCGGGGATGGAGAGATGTTCGGGGTTCATATGCATACATCGTTAACGTGTTAACGACTTTAGCATTGGGGGGACAGCCGCGCAATCGGCCAAAGGAAGCAAGAGGGTGAGTGAGGCGGCGCTCGCTTTCATCGTTAACCGATGAACGTCATTCCCTCCAAGTTTGCGTGAGGGTCCGCTGCGCGCAAACGTGGCTTGCGCAAAACTCAGGCTCCCGCCTTCGCGGGAGCGACGGTCTTACTGCTACGTAAATGATCGGAGGAGCCTACGGAATCAAGCGCATCGACCTCAACTGCCCAAACAAATCGACAAACGACTCATCCGTCGCCTGGTAAGCCGTAAACCCCAGCTTGCGGCTGCGCGCCATGTCCGTCATGACCTCGATCGGCCGTCCCAGGTCAAGGTCCGTATGCCATGGCGAGGCCAGGCGATCGAGGTCGGGCTCCACCAGGCCGTGGCGAAGTGCGATGTCGCGCCACAGGGCGTGGTCGTTCGCCATCGCCGCCTCCAGCGGCTGCACCGCGCCGTTGAAGCCGGCCGCTTCCACCCCGAACCAGTCGGCCAGCCTCCCCCACAGCCAGCTCCAGCGGAACAGGTCGCCGTTCACAATATTGAATGCTTCGTTGCGCGCGGCGTCCGTATCGGCCGCCCACACCAGCTGCCTGGCCAGCATACGCGCATCGGTGACGTCGGACAGGCCGCTCCACTGGGCGCTTGAGCCTGGAAACTGGAATGGACGCCCGGTTTCCTTGCAGATGCTTGCGTACACCGCCAGGGTAGTGCCGAGGTTCATGGCGTTGCCGACGGCCAGGCCGATGACCGTATGCGGACGGTGGATGGTCCAGGTGAAGCGGTCGCGCTCCGCGGCCGCATAGACTTCGTCTTCCTGCGCGTAGTAGAAGTTTTCCACCGGCAGGCGCGGCTGGCTCTCGCGCAGCGGGGTGTCGGGCAGCGTGCCGGCTGCGGCATAGGCCTCGAAAGGGCCGAGATAGTGTTTGAGGCCGGTGACCAGCGCCACATGGCGCAGGGACTTGCGGCGCGATAGCGCCGCCAGCAGGTTGCGCACCATGGCCGCGTTGACGCGGATGTTTTCGGCCTCGGTGGCCTGGCGCATCCAGGTGGTGATGAAGACGTGGGTCGGCGCCACATCCGCCAGCGCCGCGGCCAGGCCGGCCTCGTCGAGCAGGTCGGCCGCCACCGGGATCACGCCGTCGATGCTATTGCCCGGCCGGCGCGCCAGCCCGTACACGGTCCAGCCCTCGGCCACCAGGGCCCGCGCCGTATGGTTGCCGCCGATGCCGCTCACGCCTACTACCAGTGCTGTCCTTGCCATTGCCGCCTCCCATTCCAATCGAAGGAAGACCATAGCATGGCCAGGGCAAGCGCGTGGTTCAGGACCTCAGAGGAAGCGGTCGAGGATCTTGCGGCTGTGCTTATCGATGTGGAACATATCGCGGACCAGGAAGTTGATGCCGTGGTTGTCCGCCACCAGCAGCGAGGCCTCGCCGACGCGGCGGATGTCCTCGTCGACCTTGAGCACGAACTCGGTGTCGCCGCGGTCGGTCTTCACGTACCAGGTGCAGGGCGTGGCAAAGCTCGACACATCCTTGATGTGCAGGATCTCGGGGATGAACTCGCGCCCTTCGATCTCTTCCTGCACCAGGCTGCGCACCTGTTCCGGCATCTCGGCCAGGTCGTCGATCCAGGCCACTTCCTTGCCGCCCTCGCGCACCAGCGAGATGCCGCGCGTGGGCGCCTGGATCGGGAAGGCGCGCACCGGGATGACGCCCACGTGTTCTTCGCCTTCGGCAGTGGTGAGCACCAGCTTGCCGAAGCTGTCGCGGCGCAAAGTAAAAGTCGTCATCAATCGTCCTTGTCGTCGTCCGGGTCCTGGTCCACGTTGCGCGCCTGTGCTTCGTAGAGGCGGTGATAGGCGCCTTCGCGCGCCATCAGCTCGTCGTGGTTGCCTTCTTCCACCACCACGCCGCGGTCCAGCACCACCAGGCGGTCGGCCCGGTGCAGGGTGGACAGGCGGTGGGCGATGGCGATCGTGGTGCGGCCCTTGACCAGGTTGTCGAGCGCCTTCTGGATTTCTTTCTCGGTTTCCGAGTCCACCGAGGATGTCGCTTCATCGAGGATCAGGATCGGCGGGTCGATCAGCAGCGCGCGCGCGATCGAGATGCGCTGGCGCTCGCCCCCCGACAGGCCCTGGCCGCGCTCGCCCACCATCGAGTCGTAGCCCTGCGGCAGGCGCAGGATGAACTCGTGAGCGTGCGCCGCGCGGGCCGAGGCGATGATCTCTTCGCGGCTCGCGCCCGGCTTGCCATAGGCGATGTTCTCGGCGATGGTCCCGAAGAACAGGAAGGGCTCCTGCAGCACCAGGCCGATGTTGCGGCGGTAGTCGGCCACCGCGAAGCTGCGGATATCGACGCCATCGAGCAAAATCGCGCCTTCGGCCACGTCGTAGAAGCGGCAGATCAGGTTGACCAGCGTGCTCTTGCCCGAGCCCGAATGGCCCACCAGGCCGACCATCTCGCCGGCCTTGATGTTGAGCGAGATGCCGCGGTTGACGGCGCGGTTACCGTAGCGGAAACCGACTTCGCGCAGCTCGATATTGCCCGACACCTTGGCCACCTTCACTGGATTGACCGGGTCCGGCACGCTCGAGACGTGGTCGAGGATGTCGAAGATGCGCTTGGCCGCCGATGCCGATTTTTGCGTCACCGAGACGATGCGGCTCATCGAATCGAGCTTGACGTAGAAGCGGCCGCTGTAGGCGATGAAGGCCGACAGCGTGCCCACCGTGATGTCGCCCTGCGACACTTGCCAGATGCCGAAGCACCAGATGACCAGCAGGCCCAGCTCCGTCAGCAGCGAGACGGTCGGCGAGAACAGCGACCAGACCTTGTTCAACTTGTCGTTGACGTGCAGGTTGTGTTTATTCGCTTCGCGGAAGCGGGCGGCTTCGCGCTTTTCCTGGGCGAAGGCCTTGACCACGCGGATGCCGGGAATCGTATCGGCCAGCACGTTGGTGACTTCGCCCCAGACCCGGTCGATCTTCTCGAAGCCGGTGCGCAGGCGGTCGCGCACCACGTGGATCATCCAGGCGATGAAGGGCAGCGGCACCAGGGTGACCAGCGCCAGCCACGGGTTCATGCTGAACAGGATCACGCCCGTCATGATGATCAGGAGGACGTCCGACAGAAAGTCGAGCAGGTGCAGCGACAGGAAGACACTGATGCGATCCGAGCCGCTGCCGATGCGCGACATCAGGTCGCCGGTGCGTTTGCCGCCGAAAAATTCGAGCGAGAGGCGCAGCAGGTGTTCATAGGTGGTCGAGCGCAGGTCGGCGCTGATGCGCTCGGAGGCCAGCGCCAGCACGTAGGTCTTGCCCCAGCCCAGCGCCCAGGCCAGCATCGAGGCGCCGAACAGTCCTCCCATATATAAATAGACGAGCGAGACGTCGATCGACTGGCCGTTCTGGTATGGGATCAGGACGTTGTCCATCAGCGGCTTGGTGAGGTAGGGCGGGATCATGTGCGCCGCCGTCGACCCGAGCATCAGCAGGAAACCGACCAGCAACTGGCCCTTGTACGGCCTGGCGAAGCGCCACAGGCGGAACAGGGTCCAGGTGGACGGCGGGGTGTGCAGCACCTTGGCGCACACGGCGCATTCGGCGTCGTCGGCTTCCAGCGGCGCCTTGCAACTCGGGCAGGTGTGCTGGTCGGGCGCCGCGACCGGCACCCCGGTGGCCTGCGCACGGGCCTGGTCGTTGAAGTGGTCGACCACGCGGGTGGCGTGCAGGTTCTGGGCCAGGGTGAAGCGCCAGGCGGCCAGCAGGCCGTGCTGGTCGACCAGTTCCAGGTGGCCGACGCCGGCGTGGTCATGGTGCAGCAGCGTGAGGCCGGGGCGGTAGGACCAGTCGCGCCAGTTGCTCTCGCCCGGGGCCTTGGCCAGCAGGCGGCGGTTGGTCACGGCCACCAGGCCCTTGTTGAAACGTAATTTCACATCGAGGTCAACCTCGACGCTGGTCAAAACGTTTTCCCCTGGTGCAAGCTGTTTCGCAACGTCATTTTGCCAATGTTCGGGCAAGGCGCCGGCGCTGACCGCCAGGGACGACGGAATAGCAAGTTGTTGAGTTGTCATGTATTGCGCCCGAATTCCAGGCATTGGTTCTGGTGGGGAGTGCAAGATTGCCGGCTCGGCAAGTGCAGGACTGCCGGGATACCCGTTTGCGTGAAACGCTCCACAAACGGATACAACGTTCTTGCGTATCTTTTGGATGACAGGAAAGGGCAGCAAAGATCAGCCAACTGGCAGAAAACGTTTCGGCACGGTAAGCTTCGGGCCGGCAAGTATACATGATGTGCGCTGCGGAACCCCGGCTTTGGGTACCGTAGCGACAGGCAGGCAACCAAAGGTAACGCCGGCGGCGCGAGGAAGCCCGCAGTCGGCAAAGACATTTTTTCATGACCAAGAAGAACGACATCAAGTTCCTCCGCGTGACCCATCTGCGCGGCCCGAACATCTGGACCTACCGGCCTGTGATCGAAGCCTGGCTCGACATCGGCGAACTGGAAGAATGCCCCTCCAACACCCTGCCCGGCTTCACCGACCGGCTGGTCGCCTGGCTCCCGGGCCTGGCCGTGCACCGCTGCGGCGTCGGCCACGAAGGCGGCTTCCTCGAACGCCTGCGTGGCGGCACCTGGGCCGGCCACATCCTCGAGCACATCGTGCTGGAGCTGCAAAACCTGGCCGGCATGAAGACCGGTTTCGGCAAGACCCGCTCTACTGGCGAACACGGCGTCTACAAGATGGCCTTCCGCACCCGCGACGAAGTCGTGGGCCGCGCCGCCCTCGAAGCCGGCCACGCCCTGATCATGGCCGCCATCAACGACACCCCCTTCGACATGCCCGCCACGGTGCAGCGCCTCACCGACCTTGTGGACCGCTACTGCCTGGGGCCGTCGACCGCGCACATCGTCGATGCCGCCACCGACCGCCGCATCCCGTCGATCCGCCTCACCGAGGGCAACCTGGTGCAGCTGGGCCACGGCGCCGCGCAGCGCCGCATCTGGACCGCCGAGACCGACCGCACCAGCGCGATCGGCGAAGGCATCGCCAGCGACAAGGACCTGACCAAGACCCTGCTGGCCTCCTGCGGCGTGCCGGTGCCGGAAGGCGCCCTGGTGCGCAGCGCCGAGCAAGCGTGGGAAGAAGCGCAGGACATCGGCCTGCCGGTGGTGGTCAAGCCGGTCGACGGCAACCATGGCCGCGGCGTGACGCTGAACCTCATGACCGAGGCCGAAGTGCGCACCGCCTACGCGATCGCCTCGGAAGCCGGCGACAGCAGCGCGGTGCTGGTCGAGCGCTTCATTCCAGGGAACGAACACCGCCTGCTGGTGGTGGGCCGCCAGGTGGTGGCCGCCGCGCGCGGCGAATCGCTGTGGGTGACGGGCGACGGCGAATCGAACGTCATCGCTTTGTGCGACAGCCAGATCAACACCGATCCGCGCCGCGGCGAGAGCGAAGAGCACCCGCTTGGCCGCGTCACCCCGCACGACGACGAGATCGTGCTGGACCTGAAGCGCCAGGGCCTCACGCCCGAATCGGTGCCCCAGGCCGGCCAGAAAGTGCTGATCCAGGTGAACGGCAATGTGGCCGACGACGTCACCGACCTGATGCACCCCGAGGTGGCGCACATGGCGGCCCTGGCCGCGCGCATCGTCGGCCTCGACATCGCCGGCATCGACCTGGTCACCGACGACATCAGCAAACCGCTGGCGCAGCAGCGCGGCGCCATCATCGAAGTCAATTCCAGTCCCGGCCTGCTGGCCCACATCAAGCCGGCCAGCGGCACGCCGCGCAACGTCGGCAAGGCGATCGTCGACCATTTGTTCGCGCAGGACGAGAGCGGCCGCATCCCGGTGGTGGGCGTCACCGGCACCCTCGGCACCAGCCTGATCGCGCGCCTGGTCGGCTGCCTGGTGCACATCACCGGCAAGCACGTCGGCGTGGCTAATGGCGAAGGCCTGTACCTGGACGCGCGCCAGGTCACCAGCCGCGACGCCACGGGCTTCGACGCCGGCCAGCGTCTCCTGATCAACCGCACCGTGGAAACCGCCGTGTTCGAGTCGAACGCGCGCTCGATCCTGTCCGAGGGCCTGCCCTACGACCGCTGCACCGTGGGCATCGTCACCGACATGGAAGGCCTGGCCGGCCTGGCCGAATTCCACGTGCGCGACCAGGACGCGCTGGAAACCGTCATCCGCAGCCAGGTCGACGTGATCCTGCCGGAAGGCACCGCCGTGCTGAACGCCGCTAACGACGCGGTGGCGGCGCTGGCCGAACTGTGCGACGGCCGCGTGATCTTCTACGCGCTGGACGAAAACAACGGCGTCGTGGCGAACCACCGCGCCGAAGGCGAACGCGTGGTCTTCGTGCGCGACAACCACATCGTGCTGGCCGAGGGCTTCGACGAAGAACACGTGCTGCTCGACCTGTCGAAGATCCCGCCCGCCACCGTGAAACATCCGGACAGCGTGCTGGCGGCAGTGGCCGCGGCATGGGCGCTGGGCGTGCCGGCAGACCTGATCTGCGGCGGCCTGCGCGCCTTCGACGCCACCCCGAAGAAGTCGGCTCATTAATAAGAACGGCCCGGCCTTGCGCTCGGGCCAAGGCGCCACCCACCTGGCGCCCCGAAAGGATTGACGGTTTATGGAAGTATCTCGCGTACGGGCCCTGCGTGGTCCCAACCTCTGGAGCCATCACACGTCCGTGGAGGCGATCGTCGCCTGCACGCCCGAGGAAGAATCGATCGGCGCCCTGCCCGGCTTCGAGGCGCGCCTGCGCGCGCGCTTCCCGCAAGTGGGCCACCTGCAGCCGATGGGCCATGACGACCGCATCCCGATGGCCCAGGTGCTCGAGCGCGCCGCGCTGGCGCTGCAGGCCGAAGCCGGCTGCCCGGTCACCTTCAGCCGCAGCACCGCGACGCTGGAAGCCGGCGTCTATCAGGTGGTGGTCGAATACAGCGAAGAAGACGTGGGCCGCCTGGCCATGGAGCTGGCGCAGGAACTGTGCAATGCCGCCCGCAACGATACCGCCTTCGACCTGGCCGGCGCCCTGGCGCGCCTGCGCGAGGTCGACGAAGACGTGCGCCTGGGCCCTTCCACCGGGTCGATCGTGCAGGCTGCCGTTGCCCGCAACATCCCGTTCCGCCGCCTCACCGAAGGCAGCCTGGTGATGTTCGGCTGGGGCAGCCGCCAGCGCCGCATCCAGGCCGCCGAGATCGACGCCACCGGCGCCATCGCCGAGACCATCGCGCAGGACAAGGAACTCACTAAAAAGCTGCTGGACGCGGCCGGCGTGCCGGTGCCGATGGGCCGCAGCGTGAGCGACCCGGAAGACGCCTGGCTTGCGGCCCAGGAGATCGGCCTGCCGGTCGTGATCAAGCCGAAGGACGGCAACCAGGGCAAGGGCGTGACGGTCAACGTCACCACCAGGGAAGAACTGGTCGCGGGCTTTCACACCGCCAGCGAATTCCGCGACGACATCCTGGTCGAGCGCTACCTGCCGGGCTACGACTACCGCCTGCTGGTGATCGGCGACAAGCTGGTGGCCGCCGCACGGCGCGACCCGCCGTTCGTGGTGGGCGACGGCGTGCTGTCGGTGCGCGAGCTGGTGGAACAGGTCAACCGCGACCCGCGCCGCGGCGAAGGCCATTCGACCTCGCTGACCAAGATCCGCTTCGACGACATCGCCCTGGCCACGCTGGCCGCGCGCGGCCTGGATGCCGACTCGGTCCCGGCCCCGGGCCAGCGCGTCGTGCTGCGCAATAACGCCAACCTGTCCACCGGCGGCACCGCCACCGACGTGACCGACGACGTCCACCCTGAGGTTGCGGCGCGCTGCATCGCGGCCGCCCACATGGTGGGCCTGGACATCTGCGGCGTCGACCTGGTGTGCGACAGCGTGCTCAAACCCATCGAAGAACAGAACGGCGGCATCGTCGAAGTCAATGCCGCGCCAGGCCTGCGCATGCACCTGTCGCCTTCGTTCGGCAAGAGCCGCCCGATCGGCGAGGCGATCGTTTCGACCCTGTTCGCCGACGGCGACGACGGCCGCATTCCCGTGGTGGCCGTCACCGGCACCAACGGCAAGACCACCACCGTGCGCCTGATCGCCCACCTGCTCACCGCCTCGGGCCTGCGCACCGGCATGACCAACACCGACGGCGTCTACATCGAAGGCCGCCGCATCGACAGCGGCGACTGCAGCGGCCCGCGCAGCGCGCGCAACGTGCTGCTGCATCCGGACGTCGACGCCGCCGTGTTCGAAACCGCGCGCGGCGGCCTGCTGCGCGAAGGCCTGGCCTTCGATCGCTGCCAGGTCGCGGTGGTGACCAATATCGGCGCCGGCGACCACCTCGGCCTGAACTACATCACCACGCTGGAAGACCTCGCGGTGTTAAAACGCGTGATCGTGCAGAACGTGGCCGACAACGGCATGGCCGTGCTCAACGCCGCCGACCCGGTGGTGGCGGCCATGGCCGAGAACACCCGCGGCGACGTCACCTTCTTCGCGCTCGACGCGAACAACCCGATCATGGCGATGCACCGCGCCCAGGGCCGCCGCGTGGTGTTCGTCGATGACGGCGAACTGGTCGCCGCCCAGGGCAAGGTCGAGCACCGCGTGCCGCTCGCCGAGGTGCCGATCACCCGTGGCGGCGCCATCGGCTTCCAGGTCGAGAACGTCATGGCGTCGGTCGCCGCCGCCTGGGCAGCGAATATTTCGTGGGATGCGATTCGCCTCGGCCTGAAGACCTTTGTCGGCGAGAGCGACAACGCGCCCGGCCGCTTCAACGTGTTCGACTACCGCGGCGCCACCGTGATCGCCGACTACGGCCACAACCCGGACGCGATCGCCGCACTGGCCAACGCCGTGGAAGCGATGCCGGCCAAGCGCCGCTCGGTCGTCATCAGCGGCGCGGGCGACCGCCGCGACCAGGACATCACCCAGCAAACCGAAATCCTCGGCAAGGCCTTCGACGAAGTGCTGCTCTACCAGGACCAGTGCCAGCGCGGCCGCGCCGACGGCGAAGTGCTCGCGCTGCTGCGCCGCGGCCTCGACGGCGCCACCCGCACCACCCACGTCGAGGAAATCAATGGCGAATTCGTCGCCATCGACCGCGCCCTCTCGCGCCTGGAGGCGGGCGACCTGTGCCTGATCCTGATCGACCAGGTGGACGAGGCGCTGGCCCACATCAAGCAGCGCGTCGCCGAAGGCTGATGGCGCCTGCCTCGCTTGCCCATGTGCCGGCGCTGCCGGCCATGGGGGTTATCACCTTGCTGCGGGCGCTGTTCAAGCGCCCGCAGCCGCATCCAGCCACGCTGCCGGAGCTCACGACCGACTACCGGCTCGACCAGCTCCCGATGGACGATATCGTCCGCTATCGCGCCGCGTTCGGTTTCACAGGCGAGCACGTCCCGCTGACCTGGTGGTACCTCCTGGCCCAGCGCGCGCACCTGGCGACGATGCTCGACCCCGCCTTCCCGTACCGGATCGCCGGCCTGGTCCACATGGACAACATCCTGGTGGCGCACAGCCGCATCGCGCCGCGCCAGCCGCTGCTGGTGCGCACCGTGCTGCGCCTGCTGCCGCCCTCCTCCAGCGGCGCCCTGCGCTGCGTGCTCGAGACCTCCGGCAGCGCCGATGGCGCGCCAATCTTTACTTGCACCAGCACCTACCTGGTCCGGCGCGGCACGCGCAGCGGCGCGAAACCGCCAGAAACCGAGTTCCTGCCCCATGGCACGACGGTGGCGCGATGGCAACTCGACGCAGCCTCGGGCCGCCGCTACGCACGCCTTTCCGGCGACTGGAATCCGATCCACTTGTATGCCTGGAGCGCCCGCCTGATGGGCATGGGCGCCCCCATCATCCACGGCATGCACACACTGGCATCGAGCTGCGCCGCCCTCGAAAACGCCAGCGGCCGCCACGCGACCCACATCGACTGCCGCTTCCGCGCCCCGGTGATGCTGGGCAGCCTCGTCACGCTGCGCACCGAGGACGGCGCTGGCGGATTCCTCGTGGAAGCCGGTGGCCAAGCTTCCATGACAGGCAACTGCACACTTCGGGGTCAGGTCTGACATTTGGACACGATCTCAACCGTACATTCCAGTTATTTCATACGTGGCTGCGCTGCCACAAGAATGCCATCGGAACCTTCACGTTTGCGTGGCCGGTGCATGAAAACTACAGCTGGGCTCGTGTCCAAATGTCAGACCTGACCCCGAAGTGCGAAGTGCAGCGCTGAACTATCCGAACGCGGTAAAATGACAAGTCCTGGCTTTGCCCCTGCGCTGCCGCACGACCATCGAAGAAATGAACGCTCCCAACGAGATCAACGCCGCCGCCCTGAAGAACAGCGCCGCGGAAAAAGTCACACCAATGATGCATCAGTGCCTTCCACTATGACGAAATCAGCATAAGCGTCAAAGCTACGCCAGAACCTACGCCAAGCGACACGTAAATTTTTCGCGATT
>NZ_FOLD01000010.1 GCF_900112225.1 Massilia yuzhufengensis
CGGCGTTTGTCAACGTAGTTGTCGCGTCATCTCAAGCTGCGCGTTTTAATGCTTCTGGCCGAATCCGTTCCGGATTCAACCAGACCTGATCGTCCAGTTTCCAGTTCCTGATGCCCCGCGACCAGCGCTGTGGATGGCGGTTTCGAGCATCGTCATAAACCTGCTCCCGGCGTTTCAGGATGGCCGTGTCCTGGCCTGCATGACGCTGTGCCGGCGTCACGAACTTCAAGCCGCTGTGTTTGTGCTCCTTGTTGTACCAGCGCACGAATTTCTGCGTCCATGCCTGCGCATGTTCCAGGCTTCCGAATGGTTTGTTCGGGTAGTCCGGGCGGTATTTGCAGGTCCTGAACAACGATTCTGCATAGGCGTTGTCGTTGCTCACGCGTGGCCTGCTGAACGATGGCGCCACACCCAACTGCTCCAGCGTGGCCAACATGGTCGCGCCTTTCATGGCGCTGCCATTGTCCGAATGGAGCACTAGGGGCCGGCCGGCCACGCCCTCTGCCAGACTGGTTCGGCGCATCAGCCGTGACGCCAGTTCCGCCGATTCCGCCACGTGCACCTCATGGCCGACGATCTTGCGGCTGAAGACGTCAAGCACCATGTACCAGTAGTAGAACTGGCC
Organism: Massilia yuzhufengensis; assembly: GCF_900112225.1. Lineage (GTDB taxonomy): Bacteria > Pseudomonadota > Gammaproteobacteria > Burkholderiales > Burkholderiaceae_D > Telluria > Telluria yuzhufengensis. Next base: position 626 of record NZ_FOLD01000010.1, read on the forward strand.
TTTTACGGCGGCCGGCATCCACGTGATGTCCCAGCTCCACACCTGGTTCGGGCCGGTGGCGCAGTGGCTCGTGAGCACGCGTTCGGAAGGCTTCTTCGCCCGACCTCGGTGATGCTGTTGCGATGCCGCTCTCAGAACCCGGTAAAAGCTCGACTCCGAGGCCATGTACACACCCCGATCGGCCAGCGCCGGTACGATCTGGCTCGGTGGCAGGCTGGCGAATTCCTCGCTGTTGGCAACGGCCAGGATCTCGGCTCGCTCGTCCTCGCTCAGCTTGTTGGCCGGTACTGGACGCACACTGGTGGGACGGCTATCGGCGGCCACGGCATCGTCGCCCTCACGCACCCAGCGCTGGAACGTACGCAGGGTAATGCCCAGCTCGATACAGGCCGGTGCAAGACGGCTACCCGCTGCCTGTGCCTCACGGATCAACTCGACACACAACAGGCGATCTGGGACGCTGATCAGTCTTCCTCTTTGTCCCCCCAGATCGCCTGGGCTTTTTTTCGCAAGATCAGCAGCGCCGCCGCCTCGGCCAGCGCCTTCTCCTTACGCTGCAAATCCTTCTCCAGTTGCCGGATGCGCTTCTTGTCCTCCTTCGACTGCACCTGCTGGCCCCGCGTCCGCTGCGTCGTGCCCGCATTTGCGGCCATGCAGGCGGCGCGCCACGTGGCGATCTGCTCGGTGAACAGGCCCTTGCGCCGGCAATACTCGGCCAGTTCGCTGGCGTTCAGCGCGGCCGTCTCCAACACCACGGCAAACTTGTCCTCCGAGGTCCATTGCTCAGCATTTTTCGCACTACCCGGCACCGCTGTTCCTTGATTACGAAGTTGACGGCGCCAAGTATAAAGGGTCTGCTCGGTGATCCCGCTCTCGCGGGCCAGCTCCGACACCAGCCTGTTCTGGGGCGGCATCATCTGCCGTAGTAGCGCTTCTTTCCGTTCTGCTGAATACTGCTTCACGCAATCTCTCTTGCCCGTCCCCGGTATGGTTTTACTTCATCAGGTGACGCGACAACTATTCTGACACCGGGGGCCTGATACATGTGAACTTGCTGATACGAGCTGGTCCCCAGGCCGTGCGCTCATTCATTCGTGCGGTCTAGTTCATGCACCATGAGGCTTTGATGGCCCTTGACCTCGTCCATCCATTTCGCGTGCTGAATGGCATGGATCGCGTCGCTGTATCCTTGGCCCCAGCGCCAGTCGATTGAGCCGATGGAGAAATTGATGTCTTTGGCCGCCATCTGCCAGTCCTTGCCGGGATAAATTAGGCGCACCATGTGCATGGTGGTTTACGGTACAAGCAACGGCAACACCGCAGCGCTGATGTCGCGCTGCGATGAAGGAGGCAGCATTTGGTAGACCCGCTGTAGCATGCACTTCAGATCATGTGTGCGCCGATACGCGTTTATATGGCGCGTGGACCGGTAAGAGAACATGATGTTTTTTTCCGTGTGTTGACTTCATCAAGTGTGTTCGGCTCCGCTCCTTGAGCGCGCCAGAGGTCAACCATGAAACATAAGGTATCGACAGGAGGCTGGTCATTCAGGATGCTTTCGAGCGGCGTGTTCGAGTAGAGCCCGCCGTCCCAGTAAAGCTGGCCATTGATGCGAATTGGCGGAAATGTCGGCGGCAAGGCGCCGCTGGCAAGGATATGATCGACACGTATCGCGCGTGGCGTTGGCCTGATTCAGGTGATCGAAATCGACGAAACGCTCGAGCGTGGCAGCCAGGGCGGAGGTCTCATAGAAACTCGCTTGCTCAGACGCTACAGGGAAACCTGCGCGAAAGGGGCTCAAAAGCCGCGGAGAAAAAAAGCCCGAAACGCCCTGCATCGTGATGCCAACAGTGGACATGCGAGCATGAAGTTGGCGAGCGGCATCACTCATGCGTACCATCTCCACGCCCTCCGCCTGTGACAAGGGGCGCCAGAACTGCCTAAGTCGTTCCAGCCGCCGTGACGGCGCATTGCCAGCGATGAGGGCGCCCTTGATGGCGCCGATGGACGTACCGACAATCCAGTCGGGACAAAATCCGTTTTCATCGAGTGCCTTTTACACACCCGCCTGATATGCTCCCATCGCGCCCCCACCTTGCAACACGAGCGCAATACAATACTTCAAGTGCTTGGAGCTTGCCGTAAGTGCACGCCGTGGAATCAAAGCAAATTGGATGCAGTGAGGATATTGAAATTCTTACCGGAAGTGCGAATCTAGCCTTCAATATAAGCAGAATAAAGAATCATCGGGACGATGGACGCGATAGAAAGCCCACAAAAAGCCATCAAGAAGATCACTACTTCAAATCATGGGATAGCGACTCTTCCGTACCTCGCTACATGAGGCACATGATCGCATAAGATTGCGTGTATAGTGACCGTGTGCTGTAAAATCCTAGCTGAAAAATCATAATACGGCCGTCGCCTGGCGCGGGACGCATGAACTGACACACTCTAAGTCTCGCGTTTCATTGATGAAATGCTACGAGTTAGGCGCAGGGCTAAAACTCACCGAGTTACTTAGCTGAATAAGCAAATCCTAGGGGGAAATGATGAAACAAATTGTCGGCATCATTAAACCGTTTCGCTTGGAAGCTGTAGAGCAGGCCCTTCATGCAATTGACCATTTCCCAGGGTTCACGTTGTTGAACGGAAAAGGAAACGGACGCGGCAGCGGTATTCATCATGCGTATGCCCCGACAGAATGGGCCCCTGCCCGCGATTGCAACCTTTTAATAATATATTGCAATGATACTCAAGCAGATGAGATTGTCGAAACGATCAAAAAAGCTGCTTATACTGGTAACCCGTCGGACGGCGTCATTGCTGTATGCAACGTCGAAACAATATTCCGCATCCGCACAGGTGAACAGAACGATGATGCTGTGTAGAAATAGTTGCGTAGACAACGGTCCGGGAAATTTTCTGTTCTAATGCGCACGCTACAGTATATGTTGACTTACGGCATCTAAGCTCTGCCTTTTTTAGGACAGCTCAGGGTCGGATTGAGCTGTCGTCATATGCTCCAAAATGGGCTGTTAGCAAATTCCTGAATTTGCCCTACTATCTCAAACAGGCGGTCAGCGAGGCCGTGATAAGGACTGTCTCAGTGTAACGCTCGACGTAGGCAGTCCGGTGCGGCCGGGTCGGGCTAGATTAACTCTGTGCGGACGCCGCGCAGCGCACACGGCGCATGAAGTTCACGACAGCTCTCACTGATTTTGATCAGGACTAGCAGCCGCGGGTTCACGCACGAGCCGATGGCGCAGGTTAATCCTCAGAGTTCAGCTCGAGCATGCAGTAGATTCTATCGATAAGCTTGGGATTTATTGGAGCTCTTTACGTGGGTCCGTACAGGAAAAAAGGTCGAAAGCCAAAAGTTGCACTGCTTACTCATTAGAGGTACCAGCTAGTCAGCAATGAAGGCGTCCCGCGGCTAACTCAGCATTGTCGTTAGAACGTTTGACTGATGCCAACGCTCCGCGCCAGCCTGACTGCGGCTGACAGCTCTGTCGCAGCCTACTGTGCCACTGCCAGTCAGAACGATGGCTCCACCATCTTTTTAGAGCGGCTTCGCGACGATTTTAATGCCATAGTCGTTGCGATTTCGGTGATAACGGCGAGCCAGGCTTTGCCGGCTGGGTTTAATCGGACTTGCATTACATCTCGCAAGCGAGCTAGATCGCACTTACCAGTCCCAACTGTGCAGTGTTTCACTACTGAATGCTGAGTTTGAGCTAAGTGTGAATCTTGTGTTCGCGAAATATTGGCCAGCTTAATCTCACGCGCTCTGATAAAATGCTTCATCGGTGTCCCTTCGGTACGGTTATCGCCTCTCTTATATAGTTATGGAGCGCTCACTTCTTGAGCTAGACGCTGCGGCTGACCTAGATCGAATGCGCAATCGCAAGTTGCTTTACTGTCGCCTGGCATCGGAAAGCGCATGGTCAGCAAGCGGTTTTATGCCGTCTTGGCGATGAAAATGCTGAAACATATGACAGAAACTTCCGAACCCAGCTTATAAAATTGGTTCGGCTATCACTAAATAGTCAACTTTTCTACAAGGAAGTCAAGTATGCTTCAGAACGAGCATCAGATAAGTGAATTCAAGAGTACAAGTGGACTGAATCGCATTTTTGCGGCATCACGTTATTCTATCCAAGGGCTCCAGCTCGCATGGAAAACAGAGCATGCATTTCGACAAGAATTATTGGTATCAATACCAGCTATTCTCGTAGCTGTACTACTTCCGATCTCCCGCCTGGAAAGGCTAGTGTTGATAATGGTCGTCGCGCTGGTGCTGATTGTCGAACTCCTCAACTCAGCCGTCGAAGCAGCGGTCGATCGAATCTCTTTCGAACGGCATCCGCTGTCAAAAAACGCGAAAGACTTCGGAAGTGCAGCAGTATTTTTGACTGTGATACTTGCAATAGTTACATGGGTCGTTATTGTGCTGCCAGTTTTCATGAGATAGACGTTAGCCAGTTAATCAAGGCTTTTGGCTACGGAACCCACCTTGGTTGGTGCTGTTTGGTATCCGGGACTGTGTCAATATCGATTCCGATGGGAATTGGTGCAAATGTAACGACGATATTCAAACTTTTCCTCTGCCTATAGAATGGCATCGCGTGCCAAATTATCACTACGGGCTTGGTTGTGAAGGGTAGTGCATGAGGTCACTATCTTCGACGCCGCCAAAACTCCTGCGTTATTCTTTGTACGACAACGATGATTCCAACAGCTCGAGCGGACCTCTACCTGATATGGAGTTCCATCAAAGGTCCTTCTTTGTAAACAGATGCAATGCACATCAGCTCGAAGCCGTCATAGCGGCATCAATGCGATGTTGTCGTTTTAATGTCAGCACTTTAGACACGCTCGTGTGCCCTGCATTTTTTAATTGAGTTTACTGGCGGGGTTGAGTTAGAAGTTTCCAAATCACGCATGTCTTAGCTGCTGGTACTGCGTGCGAAGTAGTGCGGCTCCTAGTGGCCTAATCATGTGAACTATTTCACGCCGACACCTAAACACGATGGTCAACAAGTCGGAACTTGGAACTGTGAGTATGAAGGCTTTTATACAAACATGCTTTTAGAGACAATATGCTCGCGATCATATGGCCAAAGACTCGTTCTATTTTATAACTTTCCTAAGATAATTTTTCAGTACATAACAGTGTCGTTTTGCAGAGTCAAGGGAGACTTGCCTTGCCTTGACTATCATCACATCAATCTGCGTGACTCGAGCACAGCAATGGCGGGGCGCGGGCGCCAGCCGATTCGATTACTTCCATTTTCATTCCGACTACTACAGGTCAGTGGGCTATGCGCTTCAGGTAACATCACGACTGCTCACTAGGGGCGCTCGGCGGAATCTTTTCAAATAGAAATTGGCGCTCGCAGCTTAAGCTCTGCTTTTAGCGTGCTATAAGGATGAGGGAATTTCCCCTTTGGAATCGCCATCTCGGCTCGAGAAATCCTGCACGCCGCTATTGACGGCAGCGAAGTAGCATATCTTGGCTTCGTGAATAAACGAGATTCCTCACTTTCATCATTCCTAGAATTGTATGATAAATGTTATCGTGACTGAGCGGTTGGTTCTGCATGCCGCGCATGCATGCAGAAGATAACAGCGATCGTTGTTGAAATCCTGATGAAAGCCATAATATCATCGGCACGTGCTTCTGATCCTTAGGTGCGAACCGATAGGGAGCACCGTGCAGGTATATACCTCTTTCGCCGAGCGATTCGCCGTGATCGGATATATAGAGCAGTGCGGTGTCATACTGCTCCGATAGATTTTCCAGCATGCTAATTGTCCGATCGAGGACATAGTCCGTATAGACAATCGTATTGTCATAGGTGTTGTGAATCTCCTCTTTTGTGCACTTGCTGAGGTCATTCGTACGGCAAGTTGGCGCAAATCGCTCGAACTGTGAAGGGTAGCGCCGCCAGTATGCTGGCCCATGGCTGCCAATTTGATGCAAAACCCTTAGCTGATCCTTTTTATTCGCTGAAATAGATTCACGCAGATTGCTTAAAAGAATCTCGTCGTAACAATAATCTTGCTCGCATAATGCTGAGTCTGTTTCGGGCTTGAATTGGACGTTCGGTACTCGTTCGCAAATTCCCTTGCATCCAGTGTTATTGTCTCGCCACTCCACCATAACACCTGCTTTGTTCAATGTGTCAAGAAGGTTGGTACGTTCAACGGAGGCCCCAACGTCGAAATCTTTGCGTCCGAGCCCCGAGAAAATGCACGGCAAGGATATCGCCGTAGATGTACCACAGCTGCTCACATTACTGAACCTGTATAATTCTTCTCGTTTCCCAAGGAGCGGCGTCGTAGCGTCTTTATGCCCTAAAAACTGGAAGTTCGTTGCTCGCGCAGTTTCACCAACGACGAGTACAACCAATAAAGGCTTATTCTCAGCTACAGAACTGGAGCGAGTGATTACTCCGTCAACATCTATGAGCGGCTTTTTCGACAAACTTGTTTCATGGTGTATATAACGCCATGTGGCGTGGAACGCATTGCCGGGATTAATCAGATAACGAAGCGGTTTGTGGGTACGCAAGAATGTAGCGAATTGCCCTGAATACGGCATGATTCCGACTGCTACGATGATTGCGCCCAGAAATATTCCGGCAAATCTTTGTGCGAGAAAGCGTTTTGTCGAGACTTCAGCTAAACGAACTCGTGTTAACAGCCAAACCGGTGCCGCACCTAAGAGCAGTAAATATATAATGAATCTCGGACTTAACAACCCCATTGCTTCGGTGAGATCAGTTTGCGCGACGTTGCGTACCATGTCGCGATCTATCTGGATTTTATAGGTATCCGCGAAAAAAGCACATATCGCTCCTGCAATAATTAATGCGCAGGTGGTGGCACGCATTATCGTACGACTTGGGACGATAAGCAAAACTGCCGCATGGAGCCAGATAAGCAACATCAGAATTGCGATGGCAAAACCGGCATCCGCCGCACTTTCAACCGGCATTACTTCCAAAAAGCTGTCCCAGAAGCGCCAGTTGTATATCGTTACAAAGCCCGAGCCTGCAACGAGAGCAAACGTCAGGTCAGGGTTGCGCCCCGAAATGTCTTGTACACGCGCCAAGATGGGTTCAAAAAAGTGCAAGAATCTTTGGATGATCCCAGCGTTTCGCCGTGGTAGGTTCGTTTTCATTCCGTTTTTAAACCTGAATTGATTTCTGATCCCAAGAGACAGCAGCAGTCTAGGAAGCTGGTGCTACTCTCAGATGGATGATGTATCAAGTATGTATGAGATTGCGTCTGGAAATTTCCAATCATTAAGCGGCGATAAGAATTGCTCAACTCGATCGATTGAAAAATAAATTAATCCATTATGTCCAGTACGCGATATGCACGTTGTCGGGCTCCGGCGTTAAGACAAGTGTCGGCTGTTCGATACAATGGTGATCCCGAACTGCATTGCTGCGAGGACGCATATCCCGTCGGCACCTGCAGGGCGGGCAGTACAGACAATTACGCTGCTACCGCTGGCATTGATTGCGAACCGAACGCGGGAAGCCTGCACTACACTCGACAATGCTGGTGATTGCACGCATGTACCCATTGTCATTGTCATTGTCATCGTCAAGACAGCTGGTGTGGATACCGGCGCATATTCTTATCGCGCACATCACGCGTGCATTACTTGACCAATCGGTAACGCTGCTCACGGTAGAGTAATGAAGGCAGCATCACATGTGCCATCGCCTTGGTTACTTGCTCTTGCAGCGGCGCGTCGGTGCTCACCTCCAGCACTCCAGTTCCGCCGTCATACCGCCCCATCAAGGGTGCTTGCCCAGGGCGCAAGATGGTGGCGGAACTATCGTCGAGCCAGGCAAAGTAGTTGTTGAACTGGATGAGCGCACGTCCTGGCGTTTTGTCATCCCTGACAAGATCCCGGCCAATCATCGGGTGGTTACTCGAAACCCCGAGTAAGGAAAGCAAAGTAGGACCCAGATCGACCTGGCTCGCGATCGTTCGGATGCGCTTGGGTTGTACATCTGCACCAAGGATCAGCCCGGGAATATGGAATTTCTTAATCGGTACCAGTGCGTTGCCATATACCCGGTTGTCATGATCAGCTACGATCAGGAAGACCGTATCCTTCCAGTAGGCCTGCTTCTTGGCTTCCCGGATGAATTTTCCGAGCGCGAAATCCGCGTATTTCACTGCATTGTTGACGGTTTGCTTGGGCTTCTCGTACAGCTCGATTTTATTGTCCGGGAACTCAAAGGGTTCGTGATTCGACGATGTGAAGATCAGGCTGAAAAAGGGCTTGTCCTGCGCATGCAATGATTTAAGGCGCTCGAGGGATTTGTCGAAGAGGTCTTCGTCCGAAGCGCCCCAGCTCCCGACAAACCGCGGAGACATCTGTGGCAAGTCAACGATTTTCTGGAAGCCGTTGCCAGTAAAGAAGCTGCGCATGTTATCGAAATGTGCCTCGCCCCCATAAACAAACTCGGTGTGATAGCCTTGTTGGCCCAGACCGGCCGCCAAAGTATAAAAATTTTGCTGCGCAAGCGACAACTTGACAACGCTGCGCGCGGGGGTCGGGGGATAGCCTGCGATAACCGCTTCGATCCCGCGAACTGAGCGTGTTCCTGTCGCGTAAAGCTGTTCGAACCACCATCCTTCACCTTTGAGTTTCTCAAGCTCAGGCGTTACAGGCAAGCCGCCCAGCGACTCGACAAACGTGGCGCCAAGACTCTCTTGTAAAACAATGACAAGGTTCAGGGGACGGTCGCGTTTGATTGCGGCGTCTTGCCGGTGGAGCGTAGGAATATCCTTGTTTGGGAAGACATGGTCGCGTAGCCACGGCGCGGCTTTCACTTCGGCCAGTACCTGGCTCGGCGGGATACTGCCGTAAATTTCAGACGAGTTCGCCTCCTTGCGCAATGAGTTAATGGCGTCGAGAACGGACCATCCCGAGTTGATGATCAGGGAATTGACCATCGAATCGCCGGTCAAGGCGAACAGGGCAGGGTTGGCAGGACGATGACCAGTGGTCGAGCGAACCTGCGCAAATACCAGCAGGCAGATTAGCGGCCAAGTCAGCAGCAAGGTACGGGCCCGCCAGAACTGCATTCCCGAGGCCGCACGCCTGAAGATATAGAAGAACAGGACGGTCAAGACGACCGTGGCGCCAATGCCGAGTATCACAGCTGTGCGAAATCCATTCCACAGGGTGGCAAAGACTTCGCGTGGATAGGATAGATATTCGACGAAGAGGCGATTCGGCCTCACGTCGTACTGCATGATGAATTGCGGGGACGACATTTCCATGAATACGATGAACATCAGTGCGAACGTCGCCCAGCTACTTGTGAACCATTTCCAGATTGATGCGCGTGAAGGATGCGCGAGCACCGGCGCCAACAACAGCGGAATTGCAATGAAATAGCCCAGCAAAATCAGGTCGGCCCGAGCTCCCTGAAGCAGGATCTCGCTCGGAATGCCGGTTTGTCGTACACGGTCCCATTGCCACACCATCATCGAAAGGCGGGAAAACGAGAGCAAGAACATGCCGAACAGTGACATTTGCAGGATAGTGACATATGGCCCGGCCCAAGAGGTCAGATGTGCCAGTCTCACAGCGGCTGCGTGAAGCAACACGCGAGGATGGGTATTGGATTTATTCATGATGCTATCAGTTTGGACAAGGGGATCCCGAGCAGAAGGATCCGAATGTAATTTGAAGGAGGTTGAATGAACTAACTTAGCCTGGCTGTCCATAATTCGAAGGCTGGAGTGCCCGCTCGACCAGCTCGATAAGAATATGGATGACTTTGATGTGAAGTTCCTGGACACGGTCGGCATAACGCCCGCCTTCAGTGCAGATGCAAATGTCCGCATGCCGCTCGAGTTCGGAGCCTGCCCGGCCAGTCATGCCAATCACTTTTATACCTTTGGCATGTGCGGCCTCGCTTGCTGCTATAACCGAGCGGCTGCTGCCGCTCGTGCTGATCGCAAACAGCACATCGCCGGCCGAGCCGTTTCCTTGTACGAACCGCGCGAATACCTGGTCGTAACCATAATCGTTGGCGACGCAGCTGATATAACTAGGGTCGCTGATGGCGACTGCAGCCATGGCAGGGCGGTCGTCCCTGAAACGCCCCGACAGCTCTTCCGCCAAGTGCATAGCGTCGCACATCGAGCCTCCGTTCCCGCAAGAAATGATGCGATGACCGTTCTGCAATGCGTGGATCAGACAGCCAGCTGCTGCTTCAATATGTCCCAGCTGCAGGTCGTTGCTGATTAAGCTGTCGAGTGCATCCCGGGCTTGGACCAGGTTCGCCTTGATATGATCAATCATTGACGTTCTCCTTCGTGGCTGTGGCCCCCAGGCGTGGTCGCAGGACCGAAAGAGTGTTCCTCGAACGATTGTTCGCACGGTACCGACTCGATCTGAATCGTGCTGTGGTGAATGTCGTATTTGTTTGCGACGAGCTCGCGGATAGTCAATAGAAGCGCCTGCGAATCGGCAACTTCTCCATCTTGTACAATGTGTGCCGTCAAGCTGGATTTGCCGCTCGTGATTGACCAAACATGCAGGTCGTGCACACTGGCCACGCCCGGGATCCGTGACAGCGCTTCTTTTACCTCGTCAAGGCCGAGCCCCTCGGGAACACCTTCGAGCAGCACGTTCATGCTGGCCGTAAGCAGTGTCCAGGTGCGAGGCAGCACCCACAACCCGATGCCGACAGCGATTGCCGAATCTACCCAGCTCCATCCGGTGTAACGGATCACAAGGGCTCCAATGATGACGCCGATAGAGCCGAGCATGTCACTCCATACCTCTAGGTAGGCGCCTTTGACGTTGAGGCTGGCATCCTTGCCACTCGAAAGCAGCCGCATGCTGATGAGGTTAACGACGAGGCCGAAGGCAGCAACCAAAAGCATTGTTCCAGACTGGATTTCGGGCGGGTTGTTCAAGCGTTGATAAGCTTCGTACAGAATGTAGATCGCCACCAGGAATAGCAGAATGGCATTGAAGGCTGCGGCCAGAATTTCGAAACGGTAGTAGCCAAAGGTGCGCTGACTATCAGCGGGCCGCTTGCCGATGCGGATTGCGGCCAGTGATACGGCCAGTGCCGCGCTATCGGTGAACATGTGGGCAGCGTCCGAGATCAGGGCGAGACTGTTGGTGAGAATGCCGCCGATGATTTCTGCAACCAGAAATGTTGTGGTAAGGACAAGCGCGATCCAGAGAGGCCGTTCGTTTTGACCCTGTTGTGCTGCATGAGAATGTCCTGAACCCATCATCTCTCCTTTTGTATAGTATTTAAGATTGTGCTTCCATGACGACTGGTAGCTCGGCCTGATCAACCACAGCTGCTTCGTTTTGTCGCTTTGCACTAGAACACCGAGGACTATTTTCGCTTTCTCCTGGTTTTAATGCTTTTGTGGGTTTTCGTCTTGGCAGGATTGTTTCGATCCTTATATTTCAGCCAACTTAAGAACAGCATGATCACTGCGAACAGGACCAGAGTTCCAATTCCAAACATTGTGATGAGGTGGACGTGGGCCGTGTCGGCAGTCTGTTGCTCAACATTCATTTATCTCCTCCATCGAATATCGATCAGTAACGTACTTGTGTCACCCAATCAGTCCAGCAGCGTTCTCAGACAAAGCACGGTACGCACGCAAGGCAACAGCGCTAGAACGCGTCCAGCGAGTGGGTGCAGCTTTGACGTACCACTTTGTGGTGCAACACGGGCGATACAGCGCGCACTGCCGTCGGCGCTGCCGAGAACCGCGCATCAGCTCTGCTAGCGTAAGCGGACCGGCACGCCGGAAAGCCTGTGGTCGTCGCAGCAACTGCCTCAGGTGCTACAAAGCCGTCGATCTACGCACCGTTTAGCAGTTCGGGATGAAAAAGGCCGTGTGTTCCTATGGCAGTAACTTAGATGGACACTGCCACGCAACTGATCTGAGGAAAAGTTGCGTCACCGAGGACATCGCGTCAGTAGATCTGAATCTGTGCTGATCGTCAGGCTCCACTTTGATCATTCGGCTAAATTCAATAGTGACAACACGATTTACACTTAAGGCAATCAGGGCGACGCGTTCAAGTACGATTCCCCGGGTCACGAAAGTTACAAAGGGAATCCCATGCGCGACAAGATCAAGCCTGACAAGTCGAACGATGCTGCGAGCGAGCCTCGTTCGATTGTCCAGACGCATGTTGTCTCCATGGCTGGGCCGCAAGAAGTTCTCGTAGCCCAGTATACTTAATGGACGAGCGCCTTCTCCTGCGGCACCGGCACTTCGTCGCTGTCTTTGCGATGAGCAAGCCGATAGAGAAGGGGAAGCACAAGCAGCGTTAGCGCCGTCGAGGAAAGGATACCCCCGATGACAACGGTTGCCAGCGGACGCTGTACCTCGGCGCCGGTGCCGGTTGCGATGGCCATCGGTACAAAGCCCAGCGATGCCACCAAGGCGGTCATAAGAACTGGCCGGAGCCGTGTCAACGCCCCGTGCGTGATTGCCCGGTCCAGTCCCATGCCTTCCTCACGCAGGGTGCGAATATAGGAAATCATCACCAGCCCATTCAGGACCGCCACGCCTGAGAGTGCGATGAAACCGACCGCGGCCGATATTGACATCGGAATGCCGCGCAGCGCGAGGGCGATGACACCGCCAGTCAGGGCGAACGGAATCCCCGTGAACACGAGCAAGCCGTCTTTGACGTTGTTGAACATCATGAAGAGCAGCGTGAACACGATGAACAGCGCGAGTGGTACTACCACCTGCAGGCGCGCGGTTGCCGACTCTAGCTGCTGGAAGGTGCCTCCCCAACTCGTCCAGTATCCTGGCGGCACCTGGACTTCCTTGGCGATCGCAGCTGCGGCTTCGGGCACGAAGGTGCCAATATCACGCCCGCGTACGTTGGCGCTCACAACAATGCGCCGCTTGCCGTTTTCCCGACTGATCTGATTTGGTCCCGGTGCAAATTCAAGCGTCGCCACTTCGCCCAAAGGAATGTAGGACGTCGGGCTCCCCTCCTTGACAGGCAGTGGGACAGGAAGCTGCCTGAGCGCGTCCAGATCGGCCCTCAACGTTTCAGGCAGGCGGACCACGATATCGAAGCGGCGGTCGCCTTCGAACATGGTACCGGCCTCGCGCCCCCCGGTTGCAATGGCGAGTGCTTCCTGAACGGCGCCGATGTTCAGGCCATAGCGCGCCGTTTTCTCGCGGTCGATGTTTACGGTCAGCATCGGCAGGCCGCCCGTCTGCTCGACCTTCACCTCCGCTGCGCCGGGGATGCGCTGAAGTACCTCGGCAATTTCCTGGCCTGTCGAAGCAAGCACCTCCATATCGTCGCCGAAGACCTTGACGGCAACGTCGCTGCGCACGCCAGAAATTAGTTCATTAAAACGTAACTGGATGGGCTGCGAAAATTCGTAGGCGTTGCCTGCGTATTTTTCGGACTCTTCCTGGATCGCTGTGACCAGCTCCGCCCGACTCTTCTTTGGCGTTGGCCAGTCCGATTCGGGCTTGAGCATGATGTAGCCATCAGAGATATTTGGCGGCATTGGATCCGACGCGATCTCCGCAGTACCGGTCCTGGCGAACACCCGGTCGATCTCGGGGAACTTTGCCTTCAGCCCGGCTTCGATCTTCTTCTGCATTTCTACGGATTGGCTCAAGCTGGTTCCTGGAATTCGCAGGGCCTGAATCGCGAGGTCGCCTTCGTTCAGGCTCGGGATGAATTCACTACCAAGGCGCGTCACCAGGAGTCCCGACAGGAGGACCAGGACGGTTGCGCTAGTGATGACCAGTGCGGCATTGCGCATCACCTTCTCGAGCATCGGTGCATAGGCGCGTTTGGCCAGGCCCATGATCCTGTTTTCCTTCTCCGTAACGCGTTTGCCGATGAACAGGGCAACTGCAGCCGGAATGAAGGTGATCGACAGGATCATCGCTCCGACCAGTGCCGCAACAACGGCGAACGCCATCGGATGGAACATTTTGCCTTCAACGCCAGAGAGCGCGAAGATCGGCAGGTAGACAACCATGATGATGAGCTGACCAAAGAGCAGGGGACGCCGTGCTTCCTTGGCAGCCGCGAACACTTCATGGAAGCGCTCAGTCAGAGTGAGATCCCGCTTATGGTGTTCCTGAGCGTGCGCTAGTCGCCGGACGCAGTTTTCAACGATGACAACGGCCCCGTCGATGATGATGCCAAAGTCGAGCGCACCCAGGCTCATCAAATTGGCGCTGACTTTATAGGTCACCATGCCCGTAAAGGTGAAAAGCATCGCCAACGGGATAACCATTGCAGTAATGATTGCAGCCCGGATATTCCCCAGGAACAGAAATAGAATGACGATTACAAGGATTGCGCCTTCGAGAAGATTTTTCTTTACCGTATTGATCGCCTTGTCGACGAGTACTGTACGGTCGTAGACCGGGACGGCCTTAACACCTTTCGGTAGCGAGCGATTGACATCGACCATCTTGGTAGCCACCGCCTGGGACACTGCACGGCTGTTTTCGCCAATGAGCATGAATACCGTTCCCAGCACGACCTCGCGGCCGTTCTCGGTCGCCGCGCCGGTACGCAGCTCACGGCCGATATCGACGGTGGCGACATCACGTACACGGATCGGGACGCCATCGACGTTGCTGAGGATGCTATTGCGGATATCGTCGAGGGTGCGTACCTGGCCCGGCGCCCTGATCAGGAACTGCTCGCCGCGGCGTTCGATATAGCCGGCGCCGACGTTGTTGTTGTTCTGATCGATCGAGCTGACAACGTCGGATAGCGACAGGCCATAGGAACTGAGTTTGGCTGGATCAGGCGCGATCAGGTATTCCTTGGCGAAGCCGCCAATCGAGTTGATTTCGGTGACTCCGGCAACCTGGCGCAACTGGGGCTTGATGATCCAGTCCTGTATCTCACGCAGGTCGGTCGGCGTGTAGGGGCTGCCATCGGGCTTCTTCGCACCGGGTTCGCTCTCTACCGTCCACAGGTAGATCTCGCCCAGGCCTGTGGAGATCGGCCCCATCATTGGGACAACTCCGCCAGGCAGGTTTTCCCTCGCCTCCTGTATCCTCTGGTTGACAAGCTGGCGGGCAAAATAGATGTCTGTCCCGTCTTTGAAAATAACAGTGACCTGCGACAGGCCGTAGCGCGACAGCGAGCGGGTTTCCTCCAGACCAGGCAGGCCGGCCATGACCGTCTCGATCGGGAAGGTGACGCGTTGCTCCACTTCGAGCGGCGAATAGCCAGCCGCCGACGTGTTAATCTGGACCTGGACGTTGGTAATGTCAGGAACTGCGTCGATCGGCAGCTTCTGGTAGTTGTAGATGCCGACAGCAGCCATCGCGATGACAGCTAGCATAACGAGCCATCGGTGTTCGATGGCAAAGCGGATTATTCGTTCAAACATGTCTGGTTCCTCGTTCAGTGTGCGTGCTCGGCACTGCCTTTGCCTTGCTCGGCCTTCACAACGAAGCTACCCGTTGCAACGTATTCGGCGCCGGCAGTCAAGCCCTGAACGATCTCCACGACCTTGCCGTCGCTCGCTCCCAGAGTGACTGGCTGCGCCTGGAAGCCTTGCGCCGCCTTGACAAACACCACCGTCTTGCCTTCGATTGTCTGCACGCCATCGGCCTGCACTGTGACGGCGGCCTCCTTCTTGCCACGTACCACTGACACGTTCACGAACAAGCCCGGCCGCCAGGCGAGGCCCGGGTTATCGACCACGACACGCGCGGTCGCAGTCCTTGTCTGTTCACCCAGCAGGTTACCCATGTAGCTCACCTTTCCGTTGACTGCTTCGCCACCGGCAGGAGAACGGATGGTCACGCTTTGGCCTACCCGAATCGTTCCCAAGTCTTTCGGGCTGACGGCAATCCGTACCCACACTTTCGACAGGTCGGACAGGACGAATGCGTTGGCGTCTTCCTTGACCGCCTCGCCTTGGGCTAGGTGCTTTTCGACCACCACGGCGTTGAACGGCGCGCGTAGTACATAGCGATTCAGGGCATCCGAGCCTAGCCCAGCGCCGAGCGCCGTCAGTTTCGACCGCGCAGACTGTGCTTCGATCTGGGCCTCGCGGTATTGCTGCTCGGCCTGCAGGTAATCCTGCTGGGCCGAAATCTTGTCCTCCCAAAGCTTCTTCTCGCGTTCATACGTCACACGCGCGAGTCCCAGGCGCTTGTCCGCAGCGAGGACAGCGCTGCGCAGTTCAGCGAGCTCCGGGCTCGCAATCTCGGCCAGTGCCTGCCCCTTCCTGACGTCCTGGCCGAGCGCGGCGGAAACCGATTCGACGACACCGGCGACACGGGGAACCACGTGCGCCGTGCGATCCTCATTGAAGTTCACCTCGCCAGGCAGGGTCACGGCCGTGTCGACGCTGGCCGCGCCAGCTCTGGCGGTAACGATGCCAGCGCTTTGAATCTGCTGGGGAGTCATCTTGATCAGGCCGGGCGCGGCGTCAGCATGACCTTCTTCCTTGCCTTCGCCATGAGCCTCTTCCTTACCTTCGCCATGAGTTTCTTTCTCGCCTTCGGCATGTCCCCCTTTTGCAGCAGTTTTTTCCCTCGTTTCCTCAGCATGTTCCGCTTCGCCCTCGCCGGAAGAGGCATCTTTTTTCCAGAATAGAATGGCAAGCGCAAGAACAATACCTACGGCAACAACTGTCAGGATGGAAAAGGCGGACTTTTTGTCTATGTTGAACTTCATGGAGAGATCCTGTTGTATGAGGTGGCGCCGTCGACGTCGACATAGCGGCCAAGGTCTGCGACGGCACGGTAGCGGTCGTACAGCGCCTGGATATACTGCGTGCGAGTCTGCAGGAGCGTCCGCTGGGCGTCGAGGACGTCGAGGAAACTGAACTTGCCTGCTTCAAATCCGGTGACGGCCGCATCGAACACACGCTGCGCCCTCGGCAAAATATCCTGGCGCATGGTGCGTACCTGTTCTCGGGAGAGCTGTGCACGCTGGTAGGCAGCAGTCAACGATTGGTGAAGGCGCAGCTGCTCCGCTTCGAGTTCAGTACGTGCCTTTTCAGCCCGGGAGAGCGACGCCTGGAGACTGCCCTGATTCCGGTTAAACAAGGGAATTGGCACCGAAACGCCGAGCACGGTTTGCGAGCGTCCGATTTCGTCATCCTTTTGTCTGCCGACGATGAGCGTCAAATCAGGAATGCGCTGGGAACGGTCGAGGCCTACCTGGGCTACCTCACGCTCTACCTGTAGGCGGGAGCGCCGCAGCTGGGGCGAGGCGTCCAGCCGACGCTGCAGCACGTCCAGTGCCGGGGCAGGCGCCAGGTCCAGCTCGGGTATCACGAGCGGCTGCGATATCGCGGTGGTTTCCCCCCAGTAGGCAGCTAATGTGTGCAAGGCGATGGACAGTTCGTTCTGGGCCTGTGAAAGTTCTAGCCGGGCCGCTGCCTGGGCGACGCCGGCGCGATCCTGCTCGACAGGCGATACTCGCCCGGCTGCGACCCGTTTTTCCGCCGCAACGGCAGCCTTGCTGGCCACGTCGAGCGAAGCCTGGGCCACTTGCAGCCGCTCATGCGCACCAAGTGCGTCGAAATAGGCGCTGGTGACATCGGCGCGCAGGTCTATGCGCGCAACGCCAAGATTCCCTTCGGCGAGGCTGCGCTCGGTCTCCGCAAGCCTAATGCGGGCCGAGCGCTTGCCTCCGAGTTCGAGCACCTGGCTAACCTGAACTGTTTGGGTGCGGGTGCCGCGCTGGGTTCCCTCACGCACGTACGAGACCTCTGGATTGCGAAACACGGCGGCCTGGCGGCGCGCACCCTGGGCAATCGCCACGTCGAGCGCGGCTGCGCGCAGTGTCGGATTGGCCGCCAGGGCCTTAGCAACTGCCTGCTCGAGTGTCAGGGGCGAGCTCGTGGCCGGGAAGGGCTGCTGGGTTGCCTCAGGCAGAACTTGCTGCGCTGTCATCTGCGCAGCACTCGGTAACGCCTGTGAAAATAGCACAGCCGCCCCGAGGACGAAAAATTTTGGATGCATGAATAACTCCGGTCATTGAAAACGAAGGCTATTCAGCAGCGAGACGTATCGGGCTGGCCAACCGGCCTCCCGCACAACGATAAATGGATATATACGATCTGCCGCCGAATCAAACGGCAGAGATCCATTGGGGCCGATCTGGCCGATCGGAATGCAAGGAAGAATAGTGCAGCAAAGTAGCCGGCGGCACGAGGCGGACAGGCTCGACGATCGCTAAGGGTACCGGAAGAGCAGCGACCGACAGCGAAATGTGGGTGCAGGACGAGCAGTGCGAATGCACACTTGCTTTCTTTGCCGAGCCAGAGGGCTGGTCCTTCCCGTCGAACGCGAATTTATGAACATCGGCTTCGGACGAGTGGTGTCCGAAATGCTGAGCGGCAAGGCCCGACTCATGCTCGCAATACGCAGCGACCACGCTCCAGCTGAGCTGGAGAGCAAGAATCGTCAAGACGAGGTAGATGAAGCGTCGGGCGGCCATGGGAATGAGTATAGCATGAGACAGCGGTTGTCTTTAGCACCGCACGGAACCAATAGCCTTGATGTCAGAGTTTTTGCGGCATGTCCGGCAGCATGGATCTGATAGTGCTGAAAGAGCTCTCAGGGAGAGGCAAACGTCTACACCGTCCAGACATAATGAAGGATCTTCGACAGCGAAATCAGTCAAATGCCGGAGTTTTCGGGGTTTTCCAGCATGAGTCGTTTAATAATTGGCGATCGAAGAGGCAAGCACGAGCCGTCCCTTCCTGAAACGACGCGGCCCGCTAAGTGGGGCGTGAGATTGACACTGTCTTCCGCATTTTAAAAAAAAATCGGAATTCGGTAGCTGTCGGGTGTTCCGATCTCATCAGACTGTTCCACAATTTTCCGCCACGATGCTCCAGCTGAGCTGCAGCATCGTGATTGTCAGAAAAGCATAAAAAAAGGCATGCCATGGAACAAGTACAGCAGGGCCTCCTGCATTGGAATACTCCGCCATTTTCCTTCAGTCCTGACGTCTTTTTTGAACCTCGGACTCTGTGCCCGTTTTCTCTTGCGCCTCGATCTCGACCGCAATGTGTTCGAACGCTTTGTCGCCAATAAGGTTTTTCACCTGCGACTTGATCAATAAGGCTTGGTCGGCAATGGCTGCCGGCGAGACGACGACATGGGTTGTCAGGACATGTTTTTCGCCGTCGATCGACCAGCTATGGGTATCGTGGACATCGATTACCTCGGGAATAGCCTTGACCGCAGTTTCAAAGGCGGGAAGGTCGAAGGTGGACGGAGTCCGCTGCAGGAAAACCTCGAAGAACTTCCGGAGATTGCGGAAAACATTCCACAACACGAAGAGCGAAATACCGATCGATAGGGCCGGATCGATCCAGGGGAGTTCCCAGACTGCCATCACTGCGGCGCCAATCAGCACCGCAATCCAGCCGAGGGTGTCTTCCAGCAGGTGCCAGCTGACGACTTTCTCGGTCAGCGACTCCCCCTTGCGAACACGCAGAACCGCTGCGCCATTGAAGATGACGCCAACCACCGCCAGCACGATCATACCCGTCGCGTTGACTTCCTGCGGATCGAGAAGGCGCTGCGCTGCGTTCCACAGGATGAAGCCGATGCCGGCAATTAATACGATACCGGTGATCAGGCCGCCAAGCAGTGAGTATCGTGCGTAGCCATAGGTGTCTTTTGGCGTGCTGCCGTGCTTTGAAAGCCGGTCGAAGTACCAGGCAAGTCCGAGCGAGATCGAGTCGCCGAGGTCATGCACGGCGTCGCTGAGAATGGCAACGCTATTTGTCCATAGTCCGCCGGCGAATTCGATCAGCGTGAACGTGAGGTTCAGCAGAAAGGCAAGCTTGAGGTTGCCGCTGCTGTGGCTGTGGCTGTGTTCGCCTCCCATTAATCGATCCTCATCAGCAATTCCAGTCAAGGTTCTTGTCAGGCCGTTCGATGTAATGTCGAGCATGTTACCGCCATGCGCAAAAACGCGACGCCCGCCACTCACTTCCGGGATACGTTGATCAGGCGCTTGATCGCAGATGTCAAAGACGACGCAGGTCAGCCGCAGCACGGATGGTCCAGTTGAATCGGCGGGCACTTCATCGTGCCGTACGAGCAAAAGACGCAGCAGTCGCCAGTCTTCGGGCGCAGCACGACCTCGCACCCTTCGCATGCGTAGTAGAACTGGCATGCATCAGTCGGCATGGTTTCCTCTTTGCTGTGGCCGCAATGCGGACAGGTCAGGACCGACTCCAGGATAGCTTTGGTCATTGGGCTATTTCCTGGCATTCGATAGGAAGCCTGCGTCGGCTGTCGCTTTCGTCAGCATCGCCGCGCTGGCCTTGTCGGGGTCCACCCGTACGGTGGCCGTCTTGCGCTCGTAATCGATTTTCACGTCGCTGACGCCCGGAACCTGCTGTAGCGCCTTCTTGACAGTAATCGGGCAAGTTGCGCAGGTCATGTTCTGCACGTCGAGGGTGAGGGTTTGTGTCGTGCCGGCGACGGCTGAACCGGCCAGCAATAAGCCGGCGATCGCGATGTTATAGATGCGCATCGAATAATCCTTTTAGTAGAACAGCGAGGCGTACAAGGGAAAGGTCAGCAGCAGTATGACCGGCAATGAAACAAGCCAGAACAAGATGCGTTGATTTCTGAGGATGCGGTCATCGGAACAGGCTTCAGCCGGCGTGCACGCACGCCGGCGCAGATACAAGCTATTGAATGCCATGCCGAGGCACAGTGCCGTAAGCGCGGTGAGATAGAGGCTATAGGATTCGAACGCAATCAGGAGAGACGCCCAACCGCCGCCGATACCCAGCAATAGCAGAATGAGCGGCCCCGCACAACAAGCCGATGCACCCAGCGCAGCCAGCACACCTGCGACTAAAGGCCCTTTGGTTCCCATCTTGTCCCTGTCCCAATCGATTGATCCACAGTTAGGATAAACTCCGTATATAGATACGGAGTCAAGTGTATGCCTGAGAAAATGACGATAAGCCGCTTGGGGACCGCCGCCGGAGTGAACGTCGAAACTGTCCGGTTTTACCAGCGCAGTGGATTGATCGATGAGCCGGAGCGGCCACGTAGCGGCTACCGCACCTATGGAGACGAACATGTACGCCGGATTCGCTTCGTCAAGCGCGCGCAGCTTCTAGGCTTTACGCTTGAGGAAATTGCAAGCCTGCTGAAGCTGGAAGGCTCGGGGACATGTTCGAGCACGCGCGCGCTCGCGACGAAAAAGCTCGCCTTGGTGGAGGCAAAGATGGGTGACCTCTTTGCGATCAGGACAGCACTGGCCACGATGCTTGCGCGCTGCGACAGCGAAACTCAGGAGACGAGCTGTCCGATCATCCAGGCATTGATCGACGACTGATTCGGCAAGTAAGCTCGGAGCAAGAAAAACAGGATGGTCCGGGCGAGGAAAACGCGCCTTCATGCATGTCCGGCGCGTCTTGAAGCTAGGTCTCCTCATTCTTCCTTTTACCCATGCGCCGCTCTTGCAGCATCCGCCAGGCGGCAGGGATCACGAACAGCGACAGCAGCGGCGCCGTCACCATCCCGCCAACCATCGGTGCCGCAATACGCTGCATGACCTCGGAGCCGGCCGCGCTTCCGAACATGATGGGAAGCAGCCCGGCCACGATGACCGCTACCGTCATCGCCTTGGGCCGTACCCGCAGGAGCGCACCTTCCGTGATGGCTTCCAACACCAGCTCGCTGGTCAGTGCGCGTCCGGCATCGAGCCGGCTCTGAAGCGCATTGCGCAGATATACCTGCATGACGACACCGAATTCCGCCGCCAGCCCTGCCAGAGCGATGAACCCTACCGCCGTTGCGACCGATACCGCGTGACCGAGCAGCCAGACGAGCCAGAATCCGCCCACGAGTGCGAAGGGCACCGTCGCCATCAGCAGTATCGCTTCGGACGTGGAGCGGAAGGCCAGGTAAAGCAGCAGGAAGATGACCAGCAAGGTGAGTGGAACCACGGTCATCAGGCGCTCGGACGCGCGCTCGAGATACTCGAACTGCCCCGACCAGCCGATTGCATACCCTGGGGGCAGCGTAACCTTGTCGCGGACCCGCTCCTGCATCGCACGAACGGCGGTGAGAAGGTCGACCCCGCGGACATCGACATACACCCAGCCGGACAAGCGCGCATTCTCGCTTCGGATCATCGGGGGACCGTCCATCACGACAATCGTCGTTACGTCGCCAAGGCGAATCTGAGCGCCGCGCGCGGTGACGACCGGCAGTTCGCGCAGGGCCTGCACCGAATCTCGGTAGTCCTGCGCGTAGCGCACGTTGATCGGGAAGCGCTGCCGCCCGTCCACGACCTCGCCCACGTTGTCGCCACCGATTGCCGTGGACACCACCGTCTGGATGTCGGCCACGCTCATCCCGTAGCGCGCGGCGCGCTGCCGGTCGATGCTGACGTCGATATAGCGGCCGCCGCTGAGCCGCTCGGCGAGCGCGGAACTGACGCCGGGTACGGACTTGACGGCGGCTTCAATAGCGGTCGTCACCCTGTCGATCTGGCCCAGGTCCGGCCCGGAAACCTTGATGCCGACCGGCGTCTTGATACCGGTCGAGAGCATGTCGATGCGGTTGCGGATCGGCGGCACCCACACGTTCGACAGGCCCGGCACCCTGACGATGCGGTCAAGTTCCTCCACTAGCTTCTCTTTGGTCAAGCCAGGCCGCCACTGGTCCTTCGGCTTGAACTGGATCGTAGTCTCGAACATCTCCATCGGCGCCGGGTCGGTCGCGGTCTCCGCGCGGCCTGCCTTGCCGAAGACCGTGGCCACCTCGGGCACCGTCTTGATCAGCCGATCGGTCTGTTGCAGCAGCTCGCCCGCCTTTGCGGCGGACAGGCCGGGCAGGGCCGACGGCATGTAGAGCAGGTCGCCCTCGTTCAGGGGCGGCAGGAACTCACCACCCAGGCGCGAAATGGGAATCGCCGTCAGCATGAGCGCGATCACGGCGATGCCCAGGGTTGTCTTCGGATGGCGGAGACTGGCGTCGAGCAGCGGACGGTAGCCCTTGATGAGCAGGCGGTTGATCGGGTTGGCCGACTCCTTCGGAATCCTGCCCCGGATGAGGTAACCCATCAGCACAGGAACCAGGGTGATCGCGAGCCCGGCGGCTGCCGCAAGCGTGTAGGTCTTGGTGTAGGCAAGAGGTGCAAACAGCTTGCCTTCCTGGGCTTCGAGCGCGAACACCGGAATGAAGGACAGGGTCACGATCAGCAGTGAAAAGAATAGTGCTGGTCCGACTTCGACCGAAGCCTGGGCAATGATCTCCCAGCGGGTCCTGGCGTCGGGTGCCGCGGCTTCGTTGGCGTCCGCATGGGCCTCTAGGTGCTTGTGCACGTTCTCGACCAGGACGAGCGCGGCATCGGTGGCGGCGCCTACGGCAATCGCGATACCCCCGAGCGACATGATGTTGGCATTCACGCCCTGGTAGCGCATGACGATGAATGCAGCCAGCACGCACAGCGGCAGGGTGAGGACGGCCACGAGCGCACTGCGCACATGGAACAGGAAGACCGCGCACACGATCGCGACCACGACGAATTCTTCAATGAGCTTGCTTCCCAGGTTCGCCACCGATGCGGAGATCAGCGTCGAACGGTCATAGGTCGTGACGATCTCGACACCTTTCGGGAGCGAGTGCTTCAGTGTCTCGAGCCTTGCCTTCACGGCGGCAATGGTGTGGAGTGCGTTCTTCCCGGACCGCATGATCACAACGCCGCCAGCGACCTCGCCCTGACCATTGAGCTCGGCAATACCGCGTCGCATTTCAGGTCCCAGGCGCACCGAGGCGACATCCCTCAGCAGGACCGGCGTGCCGGCTTCGCTCGCGTTCAAGACGATGTTGCGGAAGTCCTCCAGGGAACGCAGGTAGCCGTGGGAGCGGACCATGTACTCGGTCTCCGCGATCTCGACGACGGAGCCTCCGGATTCCTGGTTGGCCTGTGAAACCGCCTCGAGCACCCGGGTGTGGGACATGCCGAACGCGCGCAGCTTGTCGGGGTTGAGGACGATCTGGTACTGCCGGACCATGCCGCCGATGCTGGCGACTTCCGCGACGTCGCGAACCGTCTTCAGCTCGAACTTCAGGAACCAGTCATTCAGTGCGCGCAGCTGGCTGAGGTCATGTCGCCCGGTCCGGTCGACCAGGGCATACTCGAATACCCAGCCCACGCCGGTACCGTCGGGACCCAGCTCGGCCCTCACGCCTGCGGGAAGACGGGCTTGCACCTGGTTGACGTACTCGGTCACGCGCGAACGCGCCCAGTACAGGTCGGTCGCGTCATTGAACAGCACGTAGACGAAGGAGTCGCCGAAAAAGGAATAGCCGCGCACGGAGGTCGCCCCGGGCACCGACAGCAGGGCGGTGGTCAGGGGATACGTGACCTGGTCTTCGACGAGCTGCGGCGCTTTGCCGGGATACTGGGCGCGAATGATGACCTGGGTGTCGGAAAGGTCGGGCAGGGCGTCGAGCGAGGTCGTGCGCAGCGAATGGACGCCCCATGCCGCCAGCAGAGCGGCGGCAAGTAGGACCCAGACCCGGGCGGCGATCGCGGCGCGGATGATGCGCGCGATCATTGCTTGCCGCCCTTCGTTACCACGACCCGCTTGAGCAGGTAGCCATCGGCTCCCTCGATGAAGTCGAATTCGACGGTCTGGCCGGCCTTGATATCCTTGAACGCATCAGGCGCGGGCTTCATGAAATCCATCGTCATGGGCGGCCATTGCAGTGTAGCGACAGGTCCGTGCGACAGCGTGATGGCATCAGCCGAAACCTCCTCCACCTTGCCAACCGCCGTGTGCACGGTTGCAGTGGCCTTGCCTGGCTTCTGCGCCCGTGCAGGAGCGGCGGGCGGTTTCTTCATCGCGTCCATGCGGTCGGCTGCAGGCGCCTGGCCAATGCCGCCATCGGCGCGTGCCGCCGGTGCCTCACCCGCAAATTTGGGCAAGACCGATTTCAGGTTTGCTTCGGAATCGATCAGGAACTGGCCCGAGGCGACGACTTTCTGGCCTTCTTCCAGACCGCTGAGAATCTCGGTGGCGTCACCGATCTCGCGACCGGTTGTAATGACCACAGGACGCAGCCGGTCGCCCTGTGCGACCAGTACGGTGGAGCGAGTACCCGACGCGATCACTGCTTCGGTCGGCACTATCAAGCGGGGCTTTGCTGCCGCAGCGCTAAGCCGGACGCGCATCAGCATGCCAGGCATCAGCGATGCGTCGCGGTTGTCCAGTTCAATACGGGCCTGGGCGGTCCGGGTCGCGGCATTCACGCCAGGCAAGATTTCCCTCACCTTGCCTTCATGGGTGCGCCTGGCTTCGCCGTCCGCCGTCGCGCTCACCCGCATGCCGGCTCGCGCGGAGCCGATCAGGGCTTCCGGCACCTCAGCAAGCAGCCAGACAGTCTGCAAGCCGACCACCTTGGCGATCGTCATGCCGGGTGTGACCTGGGCGCCTTCGCGCGCCCCGAGTTCGCTGACGATCCCGGAAACGGGGGAGGCGAGTAGCTGGTGCGTCTGCACATGTCCGGTACGCTCCAGCTCCGTGACAAGGGAGTCGGGGATCGAGAGTGCGCGCATGCGCTGGCGGGCGGCGGAGGCAAGCGCCGTGTCGCCTCCGCGTTTGAGCGCGAGGTATTCCTCCTGGGGGGCGATCCATTCCGGGACGAACACGGAGGCGACGGACTGGCCGCGCCGCACCTGCTGCAGTGGCGCGCGAACGTGGAGCCTGTCGATGTAGCCGGCGGTACGGCTCTGGATGACCTCCTCGCGGCTCGCATCGAACTGGGTGGTGCCGACCAGATCGAGTGAGTCCGCGACTTCCTCGCGCCGGACCGTTGCGAACCGGATACCGAGATTCTGCTGGAGGGTCGGCGAGATCTTGATCCCGGCCGACTCGCCCTCGTCGGCATACACCGGGACCAGCTGCATGTCCATGAACGGGCTTTTCCCGGGCTTGTCGAAACGCTTGCCAGGGACCATCGGATCATGCCAATACAGGACGCGCCTGCCCGAATCCGATGGGGAGGCTGTGGCAGGCGCGTTCCTGTCGCCGTGTCCGCCCGCAGCGCCCGCAGACCTGTTCGCACCCAGCCAGTAGCCACCATACCCGATCAAGGCGCCCGCAGCGGCGAGGAGCAGGATCTTCGTTGCAAGGGAGCGTTTCATTCGGCTACCCTCCCACCACTTGCCATGTTCTGTGGGATCAAGCGCAGCTCCAGTCCCGCCCAGATCAGGGCCGCCTCAAGTTCGAGCGCATTGACCTGCAGTCTGCGCTCGAGGGCGGCGCGCCTGGCCTTGAATACGGCGGTCAGCGTTCCGGTTCCGCCGCGATAGTCGGCCAGCGCGATCTCGACCTGCTGCGCCGCAGTCGGCAGCAGCTCCTTCTCGAGCCGGGCAATACGGCGCTTCAGGCTCTCGAGCTGCCCCAGCTGGGTCTCGAATGATGACTGTGTCTCCAGCAGTGCCTCCTCGTACTCCAGCCTTGCCCGCGTGCCCAGTTCGGCTTTCTCCGCGATCTCGCGATCCTGGCGCTGCGCCCGGCGGATGGTCAAGGGGATGCTGACGCCAAACGACACCATGTTCGAAAACTGACCGCCGCGCTGGGCGAAGCCGGCTTCGAATGACCAGTCGGGCCGGCTTTCTTGCACGGCCGCGCCCACGTCGGCGTCGGCCAGGTCGACGGTACGGCGTGCGTTGAGGACCGCTGGGTGCATTCTTTCCAGGTTTGGCATCGCCGAGCGGGTCAAGGCCGTATCCAGGTTCGGTGGCTCATTCGACACGGCCTCAGCGTCTGTGCGGGTCCAGCGGCGCAGCTGGAAGAGGGCTGTCTGCAGATCCTGCGCGGCTGCATCAACGCCGTCGCCGCTGAGCAGCAGCTCGGTCCTTGCCTGCAGTACGTCGCTGGCCGAGGTCTTGGCTCCACGATGCGATGCCTGGAGGGCTGCAAGGTCGCTTTCCATTTCGCGCGCAATCGACCTGGACAGGCCGAGTGCTCGCTGCTTGTACAGCACGGTCATCCAGGCTTTCCCGGTCTCGACGCGGATAGTTGCGACCTTATCGAGATGGGCAGCCTCGACGGCCTCGACCGAGCGGCGTGCCAGCTCAGTACGGGCCTGCCGCTTGCCGCGGGAAACCCATTGCTGTTCGATGCCGATCCGGCGCATCGTCATGAAGTCGGCGTTGGGACGGAAGCGGTCCGGGCCCGTAATGGGCAGGTTATCAATACCCAGTTTGAGGGTCGGATCGGGCAGCTGGTCCGCGCGGGCGGCGGCATGCTCGCTTGCCGTGATCGAGGCTCGCGCCGCCTTCGCGGAGGCTGAACCGGACGTTGCGAGCGCCAGGGCGTCGTTCAGGGTGAGGCCATCCGGGGCCGCAGATGTGCTGCTGGAAGCTAACAGGAACAGGGCCGCGACCAGGGCGGGACCGGAGCGTGCAGGCTTGGCCGGCACCTCATGACGTGACGTGAAAATAGAATACATACATCCTCCGCAAATGAAAACGAGCGCCGGCCGCTAACCGGGCGTTTGCCAAAAGGGAGGTGGTCAGACTTGGATGCGCAGGGTTCGCAGGTAGGGCGGGCCGGCGACCGGACCGGGAGGGTCGGCGGGCCATGGCAGGGCGATCGCGAGCGCCGAGACGGGGGTGATGATACGAACGAGGCCGGCGGGGGACAGCAGGGTCAGCGCGGGAACCGGGTTATGGTGGTCGACAGAAGCCTTGGTGTCGGCCGAGAACTCGGCGCAATGGACGGGGCGCTCCATGTCCATGCCGGCGCAGGGCTCGCCATCCATCATCTGCATGGGCGCCCGCTTGGCGACCGCTTCCGGACACACGTACGATGCCATCGCCATGCCCGACGTCATGAGGGTCATGACGAGGAGCAGCGCAATGCATCTGAACAGCGCGGGGAAGGAGCGTCGCATCGGGTTCGGGTAGTAACGGCGGTTGGTGCCATTCTAGCCATATTTCACAGCTTGGGTACGAGAATCAAACCTTTAGTTGGCCCGGCTTAGGAGCGACCGCTCTGCATTGGTATTGGTGACCGCAGCGCCTGCGCAGCGGCTTGGACAACAGGCACCTGATGCCACAGTTCGGCAAGAAATGCCATTTTTCCATCTGGCTGCAGCCCACCGTGCTCGATCAGGCGGTTAGGGTGGGAAGAGACCGACACCCACCATTGCACGCCGCCGTACATGGTCCCCCAGCACCGGTGACCCTCAATACTCGACTTAACGACCGTGGAGACCATTGGTACAAGTCGACGAGTTTCGTGGTGTATGACCGCGTGGCCGTAAACTGGGTATTCGGAATGGGCACCCGGATCGCATGCAAGAAGCATTTGCCGCATGCGCTCTTCATGGCGGAGGCCGAGCGACACGTGGTTGAACGTCCCTAGCGAACAAACCGAAGCACGGAACAGGACACTCAGATGGAACAATTTGAATGGGGCGTAATCTGCCTCCGTCCAGTGGGCCTCCTCGGCCGAGGGCCAGGGATTCGGAAGCTGTTTAGTGTCGAGCCACCTTTTAAAAGGTTTTTCGAAATGCTCGTTGAAATGCTGTTCACATTCCTCACAGAACAGGTGCTGTTTGATGCCATTCTGGAGAAGAGTCCGCCCACGCTTTCCCAACCCGCTAACAGCCATTAACTGCCGCTTATCGTTGTAGAGTTCGCGGTACAGGAACTCTGGAACTATATGCGAATGACGAAGTTCTCGCACCTGATGGCAGAGATGGCATTTTTTCATGGGCTAGAGGTGCGAGAGGAAGATAGCTGACTATCCTACCAGCCCACCTCGCTCCAGGTGAACGAGAAGGTGAAAGCGAAGCCCTCGTGCGAAGCGGGCTATGCCAGGAGCGCACGGTAGAACTGCTTGTTCTGAGGTTAATAAACTTCTTCAAGACCATATTTCGACGGGAAAGCGAACGCCAGCACCTTGGCGGAATGCGGGGCAACCGGGCCGAATATCACGCATTTGTGTGCACGCTACCCCGGGAGCATGCTACATTGACCATATGCGCGCCAGGCTTCGATCATTTTTCTTTTGCCTACTCATCGTCTCCCTACCCTTGCAGGGCATTGCGGGAGTGGCGAGGTTTGAGTGCGGCATGGCGCATCATCCCTTGACCGCCGCTGGCCAGCCTGGTGGCATGCAGATGGACACAACGGCGGCTGTCGATTCGCACGATGGCGAGCATGGGCATGCTGCCGAACCCGCGCAAAGCGTTGCATCGCCGGATCAAGACTGCGACGACAACGGCTCGCATGCGCGATCCGGCTGCGGCACCTGTGCAAGCTGCTCCATTGGCGCCTATGCGCCGCCGCCTGTAATGACCGTGACTGCAGTCGAGGAAGCAGTCAGCACTGCCCTGCAATTTTTCTCATCTTCATTCACCGGGCATGTACCGGCCCGGATCGAACGACCTCCACGCACTGCCGCGTCAATCGCGGCGTAATCCTTCACGCCTAGCGCCGGCGATGCGTTCCTGATTCCCGGGAGGCCGGCCCGCGCCCGCGTTCGCGCCTGCACGGATGGCCATCCCGACCGGGCACGCGTTCCTGGAAATCAGATCAAATAACCGAATCGTGCACCCGTGGCTACCCGCCGCGGGGAAGGCGTGTCCGCGTCCCTGGGTACCGCCATGGGGAACGTTTGGGGCCGAATCGCGCAGATCGCTGCGCCAGAAGTCGCATTTCAAATCGGAGAACCATATGAAACGTTCAGAAGTTACTGACCGCTGCGCGAGCAGTTGGCGGCGCCGTTTCCTGCAAGGGCTGGGCGCAGCGATAGGCCTTGCAGGTTTCAGCCCGAGGGCGCTCTTTGCCGCGCAGGACCGGCACAAGCTTCGCGGTACCAGTTTCGACCTCGAGATAGGGCCGATGCCTGTCAACTTCACCGGAGCAGACCGTATCGCCACCGCGGTCAACGGCCAGGTGCCCGCACCCACACTCTACTGGAACGAGGGGGATACCGTGACGATCCGGGTCACCAACCGGCTGCCAACGGTCAGTTCGATTCACTGGCACGGCATCCTGCTGCCAGCGGACATGGATGGCGTTCCGGGGTTGAGCTTTGCGGGGATCGAGCCCGGACAGACCTTCACCTACCGGTTCGAGGTCAAGCAGAGCGGTACCTACTGGTACCACAGCCATTCCGCTTTCCAGGAACAGCTCGGCTTGTACGGCCCTATCGTCATCCTGCCGAAAGCCGGCGAGCGGGCCCAGGCAGATCGCGATTACGTCGTCATGCTGTCGGACTGGACGGACGAGAAGCCGGAGCGGGTCATGGCCAACCTGAAGAAGATGAGCGACTTCTTCAACAACAAGCAGCCGACCTTCGGCGAATTCGTCCGCGACGTGCGGAGCATGGGGTTCGCCGCAGCCGTCGAGAAACGCAAGATGTGGAACCAGATGCGCATGATGCCCACCGACTTCAGCGACGTCACCGCCAGCCGGAACATCAGCGGTGCGCTGCGCTACCTGATCAATGGCGCGACTGCGGAAATGAACTGGACCGGCCTGTTCAAGCCCGGAGAAAAGCTTCGGCTTCGTATTATCAACGGCGCCGCGACGACGATTTTCGACCTGCGTATCCCAGGTCTGAAGATGACGGTCGTCTCCGCCGACGGACAGGACGTCGAGCCGATCCCGGTCGACGAGCTGCGCATCTCGGTCGCCGAGACCTACGATGTGATCATCGAACCTGCGGAAGACAAGGCGTATACGATCTTCGCGCAGTCGATTGGACGCTCCGGATTCGTGCGCGCCACGCTCGCGCCACGGCCCGGGATGCAGGCCCCGGTTCCGCCGGTGGACGAGGCCGAATGGCTCACCATGACGGACATGATGGGGGCGATGGCGATGTCCGTGATGCACGGCTCCCACGGCGCCGCAGGCGGGCACGCAATGCGAGCGCAAGGGGCGGCTGGCACGAGTTCGCCAGAGACGGCGACCGGTGCGGCCGCCGACCACAGTCACATGCAGCATGCGATGCCGGCTGCGGCAAGCCATGCCGGCCACACGCAAATGCCCCAGGCAGCGCCGGGACCTGCCAGTCCGCCAAAGGTGACCCATGCGCGGTCCGAGTACGGACCAGGCGTCGACATGCATGTCGACATGCCGCGCACGAACCTGGATGACCCCGGCCCGAACCTGCGCAACAACGGGCGGCGGGTCCTCACCTACGCTGACCTGCGGACCGTCGGCGGGCCGGTCGACCCCCGCGAACCGAGCCGAGAGATCGAGCTGCACCTCACCGGCAACATGGAACGCTTCATGTGGTCATTCGACGGCCAGAAGTTCTCCGAGGCCTTGCCGATCCACTTCCGGTTCGGCGAGCGGCTGCGAATCGTCCTGGTGAACGACACGATGATGAACCACCCGATCCACCTGCACGGCATGTGGAGCGAGCTCGAATCGGAGCGCGGTGAATTCCAGGTGCGCAAGCACACGATCAATGTGCAGCCAGCCCAGCGGGTCACGTTCCGTGTCACGGCCGATGCGCCAGGGCACTGGGCATTCCACTGCCACCTGCTGTATCACATGGAAGCAGGGATGTTCAGGGAGGTGGTCGTATCATGAAAAAGTTTTCAACCCTTTCCCGGCATGCCGCTTTTGCGTTGGCATACGTAGTGTCGTTACATGCTTCTGGACAAACGCCGGTGCAACAGTCGTCCACCAGCCACGAGATGCACGGGATGGACCACGCGAAGATGGGCCATGGCGCACCCGCCGCACCACGCAAGCCTTCGCAGCAGAAGCAGAAGCCCTCGGCGGAACCGGCCACGCACAAGAGCCATGGAGAGGCGCCTGCTGGTCAATCGTCGACAGCGGGCCAGGAGCATGCCGGGCATGCCATGCCAGCGCCTCAAAAGGCGCAGTCACAGCCTGGTAAGGCCGCCCAGGAACATGGCGTGCACCAGATTGACCATTCGAAAATGGGACATGGTGCCACAGCCGCACCGGCCAAGCCCACCCAGCAAGGGCAGCAATCTCAGTCGCAACCGGATGCGGACGGGAGCCATGTTGCCCCAACGGCCACACCGGCTCCCACGGCCGGGCAAGGGCACGCGGGCCATGCCATGTCGTCCGCGCAGCCTCCGACGGAAAAGCTCCAGTCGGCCCAGCCTCCCCAGGGTCACGACGCGCACCAGATGGA
Organism: Massilia yuzhufengensis; assembly: GCF_900112225.1. Taxonomy (GTDB): domain Bacteria; phylum Pseudomonadota; class Gammaproteobacteria; order Burkholderiales; family Burkholderiaceae_D; genus Telluria; species Telluria yuzhufengensis. The sequence goes on from NZ_FOLD01000010.1 coordinate 32,821, forward strand.
CCATTCGGGGATTGGGCATGGAAGTCCGGCCCAGCAAGCGCCCCGAAACGCTACTGCCGCGGCGGGCACCGCAAACGCGATGGGCCCGGGACACTCCATGCAGATGGGCCCGATGCAAGGAGGGAAACCGCCGCCGGACGCACGCGATCCGAATGCCTACAACGAGGGCGCGCGCCACGCCAACTTCGGCAACCACGAGATGAACGACAACGCCCCGTTCGGCAAGGTTTTGCTCGACAAGGCGGAGTTCGCGAAGGGCGATGGCGAGCGTGGCCAGAACGTCGAACTCGAGGCCTGGTACGGCAACGACTACAACAAGGCCTGGCTCAAGATCGAAGGCGAGCGGCGCGGCGGCACCCTTGAAAGCGCGCGTACCGAACTGCTGTGGGACCGGGCATTCGCCACATTCTGGAGCACTCAGCTCGGTCTCAGGCACGACAGCGGCGAGGGCAGCAGCAGGGACTGGCTCGCGTTCGGTGTGCAGGGCCTGGCGCCGTACTGGTTCGAAACCGAGGCGACTGCCTATTGGCGCCCGGGCAGCGGACTTGCCGCCCGGTTCAACGTGAAGTACGAAATCCTGTTCACGTCGCGCCTGATCCTGGAACCCGAACTGTCGGCAAACCTCTACAGCCGTACCGACGAAGAGCGTGGGACGGGAAGCGGATTGTCCGATATCGGCGCCGGCCTGCGCCTGCGCTACGAGATCACTCGCCAGGTCGCGCCCTACATCGGGGTGACGTGGAACAGACAGTTTGGCCGTACCGCCGACTTCACGCAGCAGCGTAGCGGCGACCGCAGTGAAGTCCAGGCTGTGGCCGGGATCCGTCTGTGGTTTTGAACGAGATGTTGAGATGAGGACCGGCGCGGCGGCCCAGCCGACGCCTTACCAAGAGGGATTCCTGGAATTGACTTTGAACCTGACCTATTGAGGAGAACGTCATGAATCAGCAATACGAAACCTGTATCGAAGCGTGCAATGACTGCGCCGACGCGTGCGACATGTGCGCAGCCGCCTGCCTGCAGGAGGAAGACGTGAAGATGATGGCCCGCTGCATCGCACTCGACGTCGACTGTGCGCAGTTGTGCCGTGTCGCAGCCGCGATGATGGCAAGGGGTAGCGCAGCCGCAAAAGTCGTCTGCGAGGCTTGCGCGGCGATCTGCGACATGTGCGCTGAAGAGTGCGCCAAGCATCAGATGGAGCACTGCCAGCGGTGCGCCGCTGCCTGTCGCCGGTGCGCAGCTGAATGCCGTCGCATGGCCAGCGCATAAAACCACGCAGTTTTCGTGATCACTCAGCAGGGGAATTCATGCGTGAATTTCCCTGGCGCCCCCTTGTCGCCTCGCGCAAAGTCGGAATAACGTGCGGCAAACACCTTTTTGGTTAACTTTTATGTGGCGAAAACGACGAAAACTTTATTTTTCTTGCGCGGTAAAGATTTTGGTAATACATTTAAAAAAGCAACAAGCTGTATAGACAAGTAGTTTGGCTCTTGGCTTTCAAGGCGTGTTCCGCGCTGCGGGCCACTGGTTATTGTCCTGATTCTCATAAAAACAAACCCGGAGGGTAAATGGTTCACAAGTACATCCCAGCAACGACGGCTGCCATTGCACTGATGCTAGGGCAACAAGACGCACACGCACAGCAACCTGCTACGACTGGGGAACTAGTTCAAGGCGCAGGGATGGAACGTGTCCAGGTCACGGGCAGTCGGATCAATTTGCGGCAAGAGCAGATTTCGGGCGTCGGCCCGGTCACGGTGATCGACGCCGAAACAATCCAGCGCTCGGGCGCAATCTCGGTCGAGACGCTGCTGCAGCGCTTGCCGTCGTCCGCCGGCACGGCCGGCAGCCAGAGCAGCGCATACTGGACCAGCAACGGCTATGGGACGACCCAGGTGAACCTGCGCGGCCTCGGCATCGACCGTACCCTGGTCCTGCTCAACGGCAGGCGGGTGGTCTCGGGCGGTACCGGGGCGAACAGCTCGGTCGACCTGAACATGATCCCGGTCGCGATGATCGAGCGCATCGAAGTGCTGAAGGACGGCGCATCGGCAATCTACGGCGCCGACGCCGTGGCCGGTGTCGTCAACATCATTACCAAGAAAGCATTCGACGGCGTGGAAGCATCGGTCCGTTATGGCAAGACCGAAGAAGGCGATGGCGCCGAGAAGTCCGCCGACATCGTATGGGGGATGCGCAGCGACCGTGGATCGCTGATGGCATCCCTGAACTACTCCGAAAGCGAAGCAGTCAACCTGGCCTCGCGCGCGCCATGCGCGCTGTTCGAGGACGAGGGTGAACTTGTCTGCTCGGGCAGTTCGTCGACGATCGGCGGACGTGCACTGCTGGCAAACGGCCGTCGGGTCAACTTCAACCAGGACCCCGGAGGAAATCCGCGCGGGTTCGAAACCTACAGCGCAGCCAAGCACGGCTATAACAGCAACCCCTATCTGAACGCGGTCAATCCGATCAAGAGGATCGGCCTCAGCACATTCGGGAACGTGCGCCTGAACGACAAGGTCGACCTGTTTACGGAACTGATGTTCACTAACCGTAAGTCGGAGCAATTGGCGACGCCAGGCGCCATCGGCGTCTACCGCCCGATCAGGATCGCAGCCAGCCACCCGACGAACCCGACTGGACAAGACCTCGTTCTCGAGCGGCGCCGGGTTGCCGAGGTGGGGCCGCGCTACTTCTTCCAGGAGACAAACACCTTCCGGGTGGTTGCTGGTCTCAAGGGGAATATCGCGAATACCTGGGACTGGTCTGCATCCGTGAACTGGGGGCGGAATACCGGGGTTGACGGCATGACCAACATTATCAACCTCGACAGGGTCGATGCAACGCTCAATGCCGCCACCTGCGGCACCAGTCCGACCGCGGCGCCATGCGGGAACTACCTCGGCTACGGCAACCTTAGCCCAGCTGTGCTCGACTACATCCACTTCACGACGCGAGATCATGGCGGCAACGACCAGAAGAGCTTCAATGCCAGTGTCAGCGGAGAACTGTTCTCGCTGCCGGCAGGGCCGGTCGGCTTTGCCTCGGGCTTCGAATACCGCCGCGAAAAAGGCTGGCGCGATCCCGACAGCCTGATCGTGTCGGGTGCGGCCAATACCAACGCCATGGACCCGATTGCCGGCGAATACAGCGCACGCGAACTGTTCGCCGAACTGTCAGTCCCGCTGCTGGCGAAGCTGCCCATGGTCCAGTCGCTGGGCCTGAACGCGGCGGCGCGCTACTCCGACTACAGCCTGTTCGGCTCCCAGGCCACCTACAAGGTCGGCCTGGACTGGCAGATCATCCCGTCGCTGAAAATGCGCGCCAACCGGTCGACCGCCTTCCGTGTCCCGAACGTTCCCGAGCTGTTCGGCGGGGTTTCGGAAGGAAACCTGACGACGACCGATCCATGCAATAACTGGAACACGCTCGATCCGAATTCGGCGGTCTACAAGAATTGCCAGGCTCAGGGACTGCCCGCAGGCTTCAGGCAGTTTGGTCCTTCGATCCTGACCACGGGCGGCGGCAACCCGGACCTCGAGCCGGAAGAGGCCGACACGTTCACGGTGGGCGCGGTGTGGACGCCGTCGAAGTCGCTGACCCTGACGCTGGACTATTTCAACATCGAGATCGACAACGCGATCGAGACGGTGCCGGGCTCGACGAAACTCTCCGTCTGCTACAACTCGCCGGGCCTGAGCCACATCTTCTGCAGCCCGTCGAGCTTCACGCGCGATCCGCGTACGAAAGAGATCAACTTCCTGTCGTCGCAGCCCGCAAACGCGGCCCAGCAGCGGGTTTCGGGGATCGACTTTGGCGCACTGTACGACTTTTCCCTGTACGGATGGACTTCGTCAGCCTCGCTTGACGTCTCGCGCCTGAACCGGTTCGATATCACGCCCTTCCCGGGCGGCGACGTGATCGAATATGCGGGCAAGATCACGGGTGGCCGCGGCAGCTATGCGAAATGGCGTTCAAGCGCATCGCTGACGGCAGCGAACGGGCCATGGTCGGGTTCCTATACCGTCCAGTACATCGGCAAGGCTGACGACATCAACGCAGCCCCGGCCGATATTGGCTCCCGTGCACCGAGCATCGCATATCATAACGCCAGTGTGAAATATGCCTTCAGCAAAGCAATGGCGGTCTCCTTCGGTGTGGACAATCTCTTCGACAAGCGTCCGCCGTACATCCAGAGCTGGACGGACGGGAACACCGACACGATGACCTACGACCTGCTCGGCCGCCGCTGGCACGTCCGCCTGGGCTACAAGTTCTAAGCGGCTCATCCTGTCCATTCGTAGCCCGGCCTGTCTCGCAGGCCGGGCTGACTCAACTCATTGTCGAAATATATGCAACTAGCTTTCTGGGTGCGCCGCGCCCATAAATGGATCGGACTGCTGATCGGCGTGCAGGCGCTGCTGTGGATGATCAGCGGCCTGTACATGGTCGTCGTGCCTCTTGAGGTCATCCACGGAGACCATCTCGCCCATGTCCCGACCGAACGCCTCAACCCCTCGGCCAGCCGCATCACACAGGCACAACTGCACGAAAGCCATCCCGGCATTACTTCCATCCGGCTGAAAGTGCTGCTCGGGAAAGAGGTCTACGAGATCAAGCAGGACAAGAAGGTCAGCTTGGTCGATGCCGTCAGCGGCAAGACCATCAGCCCGCTTGACCGGGACAGCATCATCGCGCTGGCCGACGCGGCGTACGTCGGCGAGGGCAGCATCCGCAGCATCGAATGGATCACCAAAGCGCCGCAGGAAGTGGGCGCCCGGCCGGTTCCCCTCTGGGCCGTACATTACGACGACGTGGATCCGGGCAGCAGCACCCTGTATTTCTCCCCATTCTCCGGCGACCTGGTCGCTAGGCGTCACGAACTGTGGCGATGGTTCGATTTCCTGTGGATGTTCCACATCATGGATTACGAGGAGCGTGAGGACGTCAACAATACCCTGCTGCGCGTTGCGTCCATCACCGGCCTGGCCTTTGCACTGAGCGGCGCCTGGCTACTCTTCTACAGCTTCCAGCGCAGGAGGCAGGCATGAGCCCATGGATGAGAAGGCTTCACAAGTGGGTAGGGCTGCTTCTTGCGATCCAGTTCGTACTGTGGATGTCGAGCGGCGTGGTCATGAGCCTGCTCGATGCGAAAAAGGTGCAGGGCCGCGAGTACCGTATCAAGCCGCAGGCAGCGCCCGAATGGCCGCGCAACGTGCTCGCGCCCGACGCGGTCCTTGCAGCCAGCGCAGGTAAGGTCATGGCAATCACCTCGGGCTGGCTGCTCGACCGGCCTGTGTACCGGCTGCAGGGCGACAAGCGCAGCTGGCTGGTCGATGCCAGTGACGGGCGCAGCGTGTCCATCGACGGCGCACTCGCGCGGACGATCGCAAGCGCATCGTATTCCGGCAGCGGCAAGGCAGGCACGCCGCGCCTGCTCAACTACACCCTGGAGACCCGCGCACACAAGGAGCCGGTGTGGCGGGTGGATTTCAATGACGAGGACGAGACGGCCGTGTACGTGTCCAGCGTTTCAGGCAATGTGCTGGAACACCGGAACAATACCTGGCGCCTGTTCGACTTCTTCTGGATGCTCCACATCATGGACTACAGCGAGCGTACGGACTTCAACAACTTGCTGCTCGTCTCAAGCGCGATCGGCGGGCTGTGGATGGCACTGACTGGCGTCTGGCTCCTGTTTGCGAGTGTGCGACTGGCGGAGTTCGTGCCGACGCGCTTGCGCCAGCGCCGCAGCGTCAACCTGCTGGGTAGCGGTGGACAGGTCGCGCGTTCAGTCGACGCCGCCAAAGGCGACACGGTGTTCCGTGCACTGGCGCGCTCAGGGCTGCAGCTGCCGTCGAACTGTGGCGGCGGGCAGAGCTGCGGGCTATGTGAAGTACGCTGTGTCGACAAGGTGCCGGAGCCTACCGCGGCCGACCGGGCGCTGCTTTCACCCGCGAAGCTCGAGGCGGGATACCGGCTGGCGTGCGGCCTTCCGGTCACGCGCAGCCTCGACATCGATGTCGGCGATACGCTTGCCCTCGCAACCGAGTATGCTGCGACGGTCACCAGCGTGCGGGCGGTGACGCCGTTCCTGCGCGAGGTCACGGTACGGCCGCAAGTCCCCCTCGGGTGCCGGCCTGGCGCGTATGTACAGGTGCATGTGCCGGCCTATGCACACGACGCCAGCCACATCGAGGTGCCGGATCATCACCGCGACGACTGGAATAACGTCGGTGTACTGGGGCGGCTGGCGAACGACGCACCTCTACGCAGGTCTTACTCGGTCGCAGTACCTACCGAATGCTCAGACGGCCAGATTGTCTTCCTCGTGCGGTTCATGCCGGGAGAACGGCCGGGCAGGGGATCGAGCTACATGTACACGCTAAAGCCTGGCGACACGGTGTCGTTCAGCGGGCCATTTGGTGACTTCGCGCTCAAGCCAGGCGCGCGCGAAAAAGTGTTCATCGGTGGCGGCGCCGGCATGGCCCCACTGCGCGCCATGATCCACGAGCTTCTCGCAAAGGGTGCGAGCGAACCAATCCACTTCTGGTATGGCGCACGCAGCATTCGCGACGCTCCCTACCTGGACGAGATGCATGCGTTTGCCGATAAACACTCCAACTTCCACTGGCATCTGGTTTTTTCGGAGGAGGCCGGGCAGCCCCCTCATCGTAGCGGACTGGTGCACGAGGCAGTCAGGAATGAGCTTCTGCACACGCACTCCGACATCGGTACGCTCGAGTTCTATGTTTGTGGGCCGCCGGCGATGCTGTCTGCTACCCGCGCGATGCTGCGCGATCTTGCCGTGGACGAGTCAAAGGTCGCTTTCGACGACTTCAAAATCTGAATAGTGCTTGACCTTGTCATCATGGGAAGGTTTACAGTGAAGGCTCAATTTAGCCAAGGGAGGTAGCAGCATGTATGAATTGCAAGTTGAAGGCATGACCTGTGGCGGTTGCGCCAATAGTGTCAAGAGGTCGGTGCAAGCGGTCGATGGCAATGCGAAGGTGGACGTTGACCTGGGCAGCAAGAAAGTCCGGATTGACACCAGCGCCGATATCGACAAGGTAAAGGCGGCCGTCGTAGAGGCGGGATATCCCGTCACTGCAAGCGCACGCGTATGACGTAGACAATAGGATGGCGATTGCGACACCTTTTCTGCCCGGTGTCCAATCGCATCCATTCCCAAGCCGACGTCGCTGCATGGCGTCGCTTTATCGACACGGTAAGGTGCACGGTGTCGAATCCGGTATATCTGCACCTCATCTACAGCCCGCCATTCACGCTGCTCCACGGGAGGCCAGGCGCCTCGCCGGTTTTCTCCCATCCCGACAGTCTTTCATCTTCGGGTGGCCGGACAAGGCGGTATCGCCAGTTCTCCCGGAGATGCTTGACCTTCCCATGATGGAAAGGTTTACAGTAATCGTATCTTGAACGCATTGTAGAGAGCCACCAATGAGCATTCCAAACAAACAGCCCGCCGGCAGCGGCGCATTACCCATCAGTCTACGGATCGAGGGCATGACCTGCGCTTCCTGTGTGGGCCGCGTGGAGGCCGCGCTTCGGAAAGTCCAGGGCGTCGGCAGCGTCGCGGTCAACCTCGCGACGGAGCGGGCTGAAATACGGCCAAGCGGAGACGGCGCGGTGGACCGTACAGCCCTGGTCCAGGCAATCGAGAAGGCCGGATACGATGTTCCCGCCCAGACAATCGAATTGTCTGTCGAGGGCATGACCTGCGCATCTTGTGTCGGGCGGGTCGAACGAGCCCTTAACGCAGTGCCGGGTGTGAGCCAAGCCACGGTGAACCTGGCAACCGAACGTGCGACGGTACGCGGCGTGGCGGCGACCGAAGCGCTGCTGGCGGCTATCGGCAAGGCGGGGTATGAAGCCAAGCTTCTCGATGCAAGCACCCGCTCCAGCGGTGATGACGGCGAGGCCAAAAAGGATGCCGAACGTCTGGCACTCAAGCGCGACCTGCTGCTTGCTTCCGCTCTTGCGCTACCGGTCTTCGTCCTCGAGATGGGCTCGCACCTGATCCCGTCTATGCATCACTGGGTCATGGAGAACGTCGGTCAAGGGCCGAGCTGGTACCTGCAGTTCGTACTGACATCACTGGTGTTGTTCATTCCCGGCCGTCGCTTCTACACCAAAGGCTTTCCTGCACTACTGCGGCTGGCACCGGACATGAATTCGCTTGTGGCGGTGGGTACCCTGGCGGCATACGCATATTCGGTCGTCACCACCTTCCTGCCGCGCCTGCTCCCAGCGGGCACCGTGAACGTCTATTACGAAGCAGCGGCTGTGATCGTGGCGCTGATCCTGTTAGGCCGATTTCTGGAAGCCCAGGCAAAGGGCCGTACGTCGCAAGCCATCCAACGATTGGTCGGGCTGCAGGCAAAAGTGGCCCATGTGGTACGCGGCGGCCGTGCAGTGGACATACCTGTCGCCGATGTGATCGCCGGCGATATCGTAGAGGTGCGCCCGGGCGAACGCATTCCGGTCGATGGGGAGGTGATTGAGGGCGACAGCTACGTGGACGAGTCCATGATCACCGGTGAACCTGTCCCGGTCAGAAAGGTGCATGGCAGGGCCGTAGTCGGTGGCACGGTCAACCAGAAGGGCGCCTTTACCCTGCGCGCCACGGCCGTGGGTGGACAGACCGTCCTGGCGCAGATCATTCGCCTGGTGGAGCAGGCGCAGGGCTCCAAGCTGCCGATCCAGGCGGTCGTTGACAAGGTCACGATGTGGTTCGTGCCTGCAGTGATGGCTGCGGCCTCCGTCACATTCCTGATCTGGCTCGTTTTCGGGCCGTCGCCAGCCCTGAGCTTCGCCCTGGTGAACGCCGTGGCGGTGCTCATCATCGCCTGTCCTTGCGCGATGGGGCTGGCGACGCCGACCTCCATCATGGTCGGTACCGGACGCGGAGCAGAACTGGGCGTGCTGTTTCGTAAGGGCGAGGCATTGCAGCTCCTGAAGGACGCAAAGGTCGTCGCAGTAGACAAAACCGGCACGCTGACCGAAGGGCGCCCCGCGCTGACTGACCTGGAAGTTGGCACGGGCTTCGAGCGCGCGCAGGTACTGGCAAGCATTGCAGCCGTGGAGTCGCGTTCCGAACATCCGATTGCGCGTGCAATCGTCGAGGCTGCTGAGCAAGAGGGCATCGCGCTTCCGGCGCTTACTGGGTTCGAATCGACTACCGGCATGGGTGTACGTGCACTGGTGGATGGGGTGCGCGTGGAAGTGGGAGCGGACCGGTACATGCGCTCGCTCGGTCTGGATGTGGGAAGCTTCGAGCCAACGGCCGCGCGACTCGGGAAAGAAGGGAAGTCGCCGCTGTACGCGGCAATCGATGGCCGCCTGGCCGCCATTGTCGCCGTGGCCGACCCGATCAAGGCCGATACACCCACTGCCATCGCTGCCCTGCATCGTCTGGGGCTCAAGGTCGCGATGATTACTGGCGATAACGAGCGCACCGCTCGCGCGATTGCGGCGCGCCTCGGTATCGACGAGGTCGTGGCTGAAGTACTGCCCGAGGGTAAGGTGGACGCGGTCAAGCGACTCAAGGCCGAACATGGCTCCGTCGCGTTCGTGGGTGACGGCATCAACGATGCGCCCGCGCTGGCCGAGGCTGACGTCGGCCTGGCAATCGGCACTGGTACCGATGTCGCGGTAGAAGCAGCCGACGTGGTACTGATGTCAGGCAGCCTGCAGGGCGTTCCTAATGCGATCGCGCTCTCGAAAGCGACCATTGGCAACATACGCCAGAACTTGTTCTGGGCGTTTGCCTATAACGTTGCCCTGATCCCGGTGGCGGCGGGCATGTTGTATCCAGCGTATGGCGTGCTGCTGTCGCCCGTGTTTGCTGCCGGGGCGATGGCATTGTCCAGCGTATTCGTCCTTGGCAATGCCTTGCGGCTGCGCGGGTTCAATCCGCCCTTGAATGATGAGTGATATTGGAGACAGCACATGAATATCGGTGAAGCATCGAAGGCATCTGGCGTGTCGGCCAAGATGATCCGCTACTACGAAGAGATCGCGTTGATACCGCATGCGGCGCGCAGCGAGTCGGGTTACCGGGCGTACACCGGTAGTGACATGCACCGCCTGCGCTTCATCCGGCGCGCCCGAGACCTCGGCTTTTCTGTAGCGGAGATCGGCGAACTGCTCAGTTTGTGGGATGACCGGTCGCGACAGAGTGCTGACGTGAAACGGCTTGCACAGTCGCATATCGCTGACCTGGAAGAGCGGATCAGGAACCTGCGTCAGATGGCCGATACCTTGAAGGAGCTCAGCGACTGTTGCGTAGGAGACGAACGGCCGGACTGTCCGATCCTGGCCACGCTGGAAGATCCGGAAGAGGTGGGAGAAGAACGGGCGGCGCACGCAGCAAGTCCCGCGCGCCGCGGGCTACGAGGCAAGGCGCCGGCTTAAGGTTTAGCCAAGCGCCTTGCAGGGATAACTGTTAGAAGAGTCAACCAACCGCTGCAGCGCAAGCTTCGTCCCATACCGTTGCAGTAGAGCCGGAAGAATGCTGATTACTTCGCCTTCCGAGACGACCAGTGCACGTGAACGATCGCCCATGTGTCGCCACGCTTCTCCAGCACTGCCGTTCCGGTACCGAAAGCGTGTACCGGCTTGCCGCGCGATGTCCCGGTGGTTTCCGTCTCCTCCCAGACCACAGCAGTCTTGCCGTCGATGCGCTCGGTTTGCTTGAGCACCTTGCGAGTCGACGACTTCGCGAACTCCATGTCGCCGCCCAGATGGTGACTTGCATACTCGTCGCGCGAGCGTTCGACGTAACCAGCTTCATAGATTGCAATCTCGGGTGCCAGCAGGCTGAGGGCCTTCGCTCTATCGCCGGCCACCAGCGCGTCGTGAAACGCGGCTAGAGCTTCCTTTGGTGAAGCCGCCAAGCTGGCGGCCGAGGTGGCGGCCAGAATGCCCGCCAGTGCCAATTGTCTCAGGGATGTCCTTGTCATTGTTTTTCCTTTGATTGAGTGAAGTGTTCAGGATGCGGTTGGTGGCGGCGTCGAGCTCAGGAACGCTGCCGCGACAATTGCTGCAATAAGGAAGACTGCTTCCGCCCGCAGGATCAATACGAACCTCCGGTCCGGACTCGACTCAGCTGCGATAAGCGTACTGGCTTCGTTCCCGTTGCCCGCCTTCCGGTCTCCACCAGTTTTGGCACGCTTGGAAGCTTTGCGAAGGCGCGAAAGCATCGCAGGCATGACAACGAAGCGATTCAGGCCTCCCAGCGCGGAGGCGCAGAGCACCAGGCCGATCTTGACCAGCAAAGTCGCCGCATAGGGATTGCCGAATGCGTTGTCGAATCCGCCGAGGCCTCGCCAGGCGGCGATGATACCGGTCGTGAAGATCCCGACCAACGCGATGGTTGCCGAATGCGACAGTGCGGCAATGTAGTCGGCGCAGTCGCGGCGGCTCTGCAGTTCTGTACCAGGCCCGCCAGGCAGGGCGATCAATCCGGCCACAAGCACTTCGCCTACCCAGAGGCTGATCAGGACCAGGTGCACCCAATCGAATGCCACTGCCCATATGAAATCGCCGCCGGCGCCCGCGTGGCTGACCATGCTGCGGCTGTAGAGCAGCACGCCGATCGCCCCGATGCGGATCATTGATGCGGGCTTGCCCCTCTGGTCGCGTGCGGTGCAAACGGCACCGATGACGATGAGTGCTGCCGCGCCGATCATCCACGCCATCCCATAGTGGGTAGCGGTGATCACCGAACGGACAGCCGGCAGCGCCTCGGCAAGCGGCACTTCCGCCATCGACGCCGCCTCGACCCAGAGGATCGCCACGTACGCCAACATCGCCGAGCCGGTCGCGCCAAGCACGGCAGTGCGCAGGCGAGGCAGAAGTCCGGTTACCCAGGAAGACGTACCCGCGCGAAGCCAAAGCGTTGCCGCGCTCGCACCAACGAGCACGGCAAACGACAGGTTCAGGACGACTGTGACGGCGCGCTGCAGGGACGCGAGGTCAGACTCCACTTATTTCACCTGGAAATTAAACTCGCCCTTGACCTTGTGCCCGTCCCGGGTGACGGTACTCCATTGGACACGGTACGCGCCGGCATGCAGTCCGGGCGTAGTGGCAATCAGGGCTTTGGCGTTGGCGGGATCCGATGCAATCTTCGAAGGCTCGACAACAGTGCCTTTCTCGTCGACCAGCTTGATTTTGCTGAACGGCAGTTCCAGCGGCTCGTTGAACTGCAGGCGCACCTGTGCAGGCGCCGGACTGACGACACTGTTGGCTTGGGGAGTCGATGCCTCGAGCTTTGCGTGAGCGAAGGCGGCGGGAGCCGACAACGTGGAAATGGCCGCGGCTGTGGCGACAAGCAGATTTTTAATGTTCATGTTGTTTCTCCTATGTGTCCCGCATTCGTGGAATGCGGGACTCGACGATGGCCCGATACTGCTTACTGGGCCTTCTGCATCTGCGTGATTGTCACGGCGCCGTTCACCCGGTCGGCCGAAAACTTGACCTTGTCGCCTACCTTGACTTGCTCCAGCATTGCCGGGTCCTGGACACGGAAGACCATCGTCATCGCGGCCATGTCGAGGTTCTTGAGTTCCCCATGGCGCAAGGTGATCTTCCCTGCGTCCTTGTCGATCTTCTTGACTTCGCCGTCGACCAGTTCGGCCGGTGCCGCCTGGTGGCCCGCATGGGATGCGTGCGCACCGTGCGAGCCGTTGCCGGCGTGGCTACCGTGGCCATTGTCCTGTGCCGTTGCGATCGACGCGCCGGCGGCCATGGCGATTGCCAGAGTCAGTTTCGAGAATGCGTTCATGGTGTCTCCTTTCGTGGTTGGTTCAGTTGTAGTGCTTGAAAACTTTGGTCTTGCCGTCCGCCTGTACAAGCAGGACGTCATACGGGTCCTTGCGCGGCCCCTCCATGCCTGGAGAACCGAGCGGCATGGCCGGGACTGCAAGCCCCTTGGCCTTTGGCTTTTCCGCCAGCAGGCGCTTGATGTCGCTCGCCGGCACGTGCCCCTCGATCGCATAACCCTGCACGATGGCGGTATGGCAGGAGCCCAGCTCGTTCGGAATGCCGCCGCGTTCGCGGTAGTCCGACGGGTTGGCGACGTTCGTCACCTTGGGTGCAAAACCGTTGGCCTTCAGGTGGTCCACCCAGGCCGCGCAGCATCCGCAGTACTCGCTTTTGTAGACGTCGATGACTGGCGCAGCTGCCATTGCCAGCATGGGCAGGGACAATGCCGCGGCCAGCGCCGATTTCGAGATGAGTCGCTTGAACATGAGGTCTTCTCCTCGACGGTTGTCAGTGATGGCCCTGGTGGCCCTTGGGTTTACGGACGGTGACTTCCACCTCGGGCGTCTTCGCCGCCGGCATGGCCTGGCCGCCCGGGTTGTGGTTGCGAACGGCCGCCGGCGGCTCGCCCTTCCATTCATAAGCCACCGTGCCCGCAGGGTGCTTGTACCAGCCCGGATCCTTGTAGTCGCCCGGCTTCTGATCCTTGCGGACTTTCAGCACGGTGAACATGCCGCCCATCTCGACACCCCCGAACGGCCCTTGGCCAGTCATCATCGGCAGGGTGTTGTCGGGCAGCGGCATCTCCATGTCGCCCATCGAGCCGCCTTTTTCGCCCATCACCATGTAGTCGGGTACCAGCTTGGTGATCTTCTCGGCCACCCCGCGGTGGTCCACGCCGATCAGGGTTGGGACGTCGTGGCCCATGGCGTTCATCGTGTGGTGCGACTTGTGGCAGTGGAAGGCCCAGTCACCCGGCTCGTCAGCGATAAACTCGATAGCGCGCATTTGGCCAACGGCGATGTCGGTCGTCACCTCTGGCCAGCGCGACTCAGGCCGGGTCCAGCCGCCATCGGTGCCAGTAACCTCGAACTCGTGTCCATGCAGGTGGATCGGGTGGTTCGTCATCGTCAGGTTGCCGGTGCGGATGCGCACGCGGTCGCCTTGGCGCACGTTCATGGTATCGATGCCCGGGAAAACGCGGCTGTTAAAGGTCCAGATATTGAAATCGAGCATTTCGTTGACCCGCGGGGTGTAGCTGCCCGGCTCGATGTCGTAGGCGTTCAGCAGGAATACGAAATCGCGATCAACCTTGTGATGGGCCGGATTCTTTGGGTGCGTGACCCAGAAGCCCATCATGCCCATCGCCATCTGGACCATTTCGTCAGCATGCGGGTGGTACATGAAGGTACCCGGGCGGCGAGCGACGAACTCGTAGACGAAGGTCTTGCCCGGCTGGATGCCCGGCTGGTTCAGGCCTGTGACGCCGTCCATGCCGTTGGGGAGGCGCTGGCCATGCCAATGGATGCTGGTGTGCTCCGGCAGTTTGTTGGTGACGAAGATGCGCACCCGGTCGCCTTCTACCACTTCGATGGTTGGTCCGGGACTCTGGCCGTTGTAGCCCCACAGGTTGGCTTTCATGCCGGGCGCTATCTCGCGAACCACGGGTTCAGCGATCAGGTGGAACTCCTTGACGCCATTGTTCATGCGCCAGGGCAGGGACCAGCCGTTCAGGGTGACGACCGGGTTGTATGGCCGGCCGTTCGGTGGCGGTGGAGGTGGCTGCGTAGCCGCGCTGGTCATGATTGGGGCTTCCGGGAGGGTGGCCGCGCCAGCACGGCTGACCAGTCCGGCGCCGACCAGGGCGGCTGCGCCAGTGAAGAAATCTCGACGAGAACTCATTGTTGATTCATTCCTTGTTTAGTGTTCCGCGGCAGCTTCGGCGGGCGCGGCGGTTGAAGCCATGGAGATCGCGGACCCTGCGCCGCCGCTGCCGCTGATGGCGGCCTGCAGATCCGTTTCGGCGATCCAGAACTCTCGCTGCGCGTCGATGGCCGCATTCACGCCCGCGATCTGTGCGCGTGCGTCGGCCAGCAGTTCGAACACGCTCAAGAGCATGCCGTTGTAGCGAAGCAGGCTCTCTTCGGAAATCTTCTTCCGCAGTGGTACCAGCTGGTCGCGATGCTGCCTGGCGACGTCATAGTTTGTCCGGTAAGCGGAATACGCTTCGCGGACCTGTGACCGGGCATTGATGGCGGTATCTGCGGTGCGGTGGACCGATTGCATGTAGAGCGCCTCGGCCTTCGCCACACGTGCGCCTCCCCAATCGAAGATCGGCAGGGCGAGTTCGATCTCGTATCCGTTTTCCCGGGGTGCACCGGACTTGCTCGAGTTGACGTATCCCGCGTCGAGGACGTTTATGACGCCGGTTGCCTTTGTCAGGCCCAGTGCGCGCGCAGTCGACTCGGTGCCGAGCTTTGCCAGGCGTACATCGAGGCGCTGCTGCATCGCGAGCGACTCGATATTGCCTGCCTCGCGCGGAACCGCCGGCAGCTCGGGCAGCTTGTCCGGAAGCTGGAACGCCGTGTTTTCTCCCCACACACCCATCAGCCGGGCAAGCTGCTCGCGCGCGGCCGTCGCACTGTGCCGTGCACGTGCCAGCTGGGTCGAGGCTTCGCTCGAGAATGCTTGTTCGCGCGCCTGGTCGAGGGCGCTCAGGTTCCCGACCTTGGCCATGCGCTGCGCCAGTTCGGCACTCGCGCCGGCCGCTTCACGCACTTGCTCCGCATAGCGCGCCGACTGCACTGCCGCGACGGCATTGAAGTAGGCCTTGCGCGTGTCTGCCGCGAGCCGGACCGCTTCGTTTGCCGCGACCAGCTTGGCGCTCTCGAAACGGCGCGACTCGATATCGCGACGGATCGGGATGGTCACGAGTCCGACGAGATCGAACATGACGCTGCGTTCGATCTCCGTTTCGCCGCCGCCGGACATGCGGCTGAAGCTGAAGCCGGGGTTGGCCATGCGGCCGGCTTGCACCAGATCGGCCTCGGCGACACCCAGTTCGGCGAGCGACGCCCGCAAGCCGCGGTTGTTGATCAGGGCGACACGGACCGCGCTGTCGGCGGAGAGCGGCTGCTTCAGCAACTGATTCAGCTCGTCCTGGATGGCCGCGCTATCGGCATTCGTCCTGGGCAGGCGAACGTCCTGGCCGGTGCGCTCGGCGGTCAAGGTTGAGACAGCGTCCAGGCCGCCGTCCTTGGAGAACGTCGCGCAACCGCTCAACGCGAGGAGCATGGCGGCTGCTGCGACGGCACGCATTGTGGGAATTGAAAGCTTTGTTGTCATTATGTGTTCGGCTTAATGATGTTTGCTGTGATCCACAGGCGCAGGACTGGCCGGCTTCGCTGGCGAAGTGGGCGCTGGTGCGGACGGAGCCGGCGCTTCTTTATGGCCGTGGTGGTTCTGCTCACCGCCGTGGGCACCATGTCCCGCATGGCCCGGCGCTCCGGCAACGGCATCGTTTGCGGCGCGCCAGGATTTGTCAGGCGTCGCTTGGGCGTCCTGCGGTGCAGGCGAACGACTGGTAATGACCGACTCGTACACGGTCGGTGGTACTGCCACTGCGGGGTCCGCAGGGTCTGGCAGCGGACGGGATTGCTGGGCGTGCGCGTACATCGGCAGTACCAGCACGGCGCCAATAGCGGCAGCCAAAAGCTTGGAAGTCATGGACAATCCTCAAAATCAGTAACAGGGCGTGCGTAGACACGCGCGAATGCTCAAGAGCGATGACGGCACTAGAGGATAGCGGGTCAGCTCTTGTTACGATTAAGCGGATTAGTGCCGGGGAGGGCGCTGGGGGCCGTCCTGGATGAAGCCTACGGCGAAGGCCGCAGGCGCAACGACGACTACGTCTGAGCCATCGAAGGCCGGAACAACGAGATGAGTGGAGGGTGGCGCGACAGCACCCAGGCAGAATGCGGAACAGGCGCTGCAGGTGGAGTGAGGCTTCTTGTCGGCCTTGGAGTCTGCCTGATCGACATCGACCAGGGAATCTGCCGCTTGGCTGGCATGGTCGCCACCGTGGTGAGCATGCGCACTGGCCATGTGCTCGTGCGACAGCAAGCCAGGGTCGATCGAACCCTGGCTGGATTGCTGGTGAACCGGACCGCACGACATACGGTTGGCCGCAACCGCGTGCAGCGGAAGCACGGCCAACATTAGCCAAACGAAAAATGTCTTGAGTGCGCGGTTCATAGATGTGGGAAGTATAGCACGCCAATTTTGGCCTGGAGCATCCTTAAGGCTGACTAAAGTCAGGCGCTGGCCGAGTGGCATGCAGTGATTGGCAGGCGCGGCTGATCTACGGAGATGTACAGACAAGGTGCGTTAGCGCACAGCCTTAATCATCGAACTCCTTCCAGAATCGCCAATGGAGGCGCCACATTGTGCGGCACTAAGTGCTGATCATTTACTCAAGGAGAAGAATATGAAGAAAGTTCAAACCCGTATCACTCTCATGGCCGGTGCATTTGCACTCGTTTCCGCTGTGTCGCTGAATGCGTTTGCGCAGTCCGGGCAACACGCGCAGCATGGGGCCCCGTCAGGCCAAGCTGGTCAACACCACGACATGCCTGGACACGAGATGATGCAGTCGATGGAGGCCATGCACCAGAAGATGTCGAGCATGCAGATGACCGGGGATCACGATCATGACTTCGCCATGATGATGCGCTCGCATCATCAGGCAGGTATCGATATGGCAAAAGCCCAGCTCAAGAACGGCAAGGATCCGCAAATGCAGGCGATGGCCAAGAAGGTAATCTCCGACCAGACCAAGGAGATCAAGAAGCTCGACCAGTGGATGGCGAAGCACAAGGCGACGAGCAAGTAAGCGGCGACGCAGACGGTACCGGTGTGCACTATGCGCCGGTGCCGCTGTGAGCCCTGCGTCAGCGCTT
Organism: Massilia yuzhufengensis; assembly: GCF_900112225.1. Taxonomy (GTDB): domain Bacteria; phylum Pseudomonadota; class Gammaproteobacteria; order Burkholderiales; family Burkholderiaceae_D; genus Telluria; species Telluria yuzhufengensis. Next base: position 50,565 of record NZ_FOLD01000010.1, read on the forward strand.
TCAGGTAGAGATGGTTGCCGATCTGTATCGTACAACGGGACATCACAGCAGATGCTACATTTTTTGCATGACTGCCGCCTTCCGCAAAATTGCTTGGTGTCTGCTGTCCTTGTTGGTCGGGTACCATGGGTATGCGACCGCAGCCGTCACATGCCACAACTTGAAGGTGGAAATTGGGGAGAATAGGGAAAACGGAAAAAATCGGGCGCTAAGCCCTGTTACCGATTCTTGAAGTCCGCAGCGGCCGATATTTTTCTCATCAACCTTCTTGCTCTTCCTTCAAATGTAATATCCGGTCCCGTAGATGTGCTCCCAGGCCAACGAGGACACGAAACTGCAGCATACTGGCGTCGGGGAGCTGCCAGGACCGCGCGCAACCTGTGTCGCCCGCTCCAGAAACACCGCATGCCAAAGAACGATGGCGCCCGTCACCAGGTTTAAGCCGCGGTCGCACATATCACCTTAAGCGATGAATCAAGACCGCTCTGGCAAGCGCATTGCGCGACTGCTTGCCAAGCGTATCAGACTGTAACTTTCTGCAATACCACCAAGTTTCTCGTATTAAAAAAATACAGATCCTCGATTTCTAACGGTAGCCGCTAATCGGGCAGTGCTTCAAACGATGCCGAGCATTTTTATCAGGAAAAAACTGATGACTGCCAACGCCAGCAGCGACAACACGACAACTGCGGCGACCCGGCAACCGGCCCGCATGACTGAGCGCGCATCGACGCCGAGTCCGAGTGCGGCCATCGACATAATGGTGAGGAAATTCGCCGTCACGTGCATCGGCGCAATTGCCGCCTCTGGAATGGCGCCGAACGAGCGCAAGGTCAGCAGTAGCAAAAAGCCGACGATGAACCACGGGACCATATGCGACAGCGCAGGACGACGACCACCTTCGCGCCGACCAATCAGCGACAGTACCAGCACGACTGGGCCCAGCATCAGCACCCGCACCAGTTTCACCAGGGTGCCGATGTGGACGCTGCTAAGCGATATCGATGAGGTCGCGGCCAGCACCTGGGGCACCGCGTAGACGGTCAGCCCGGCAAAGACACCGAACTGCGTTGGTGAAAACGACAACAGTGACACCATTAGCGGCAGCACCAGCACCACGACAACGCCAAGCACGGCAGTGAAGGCGATCGCCGCAGCGACGTCCTTTCCATCCGCATCGATAACCGGGGCCACCGCGGCAATGGCAGAGTTACCGCAAATCGAATTGCCGCAGGCAATCAAGATGGCCATCTTGCGCGGCAGACCAAAAGCACGGCCAAGGGCAAAGCTGAGCGCAATCGCGATGGCGACCACTGCCGCGATGCCGCTCATCAGACCGATGCCGTTTTCGAGCAGCGCACCGGCGCTGACCGAAGCGCCCAGCAGCACGACCGCGATTTCCAGCAATAATTTCGCACCGACTTGGATGCCGTCTTCGAAGCGAGTATCGAGCCGATGCACCGTCCGCACGACGGTGCCTAGAAGAATGGCCAGCACCAGGCTTTCGAGCCATGCGTGGCCAAATAAAGCGCTTTCGATGTTTTCCATTGCGTAAGCTATCGCAGTAACCACAGCGCAAAGTGCCAAGCCTGGCAGCGCGTTGCGAACGAGTTTTAGTGGTTGCTTGACCATTTGCCGCTCCTGATTCTCGAATTCAATAGAACGATTATCAAGTCGACAGATTGTTATGTCCATCTTACAATATCGAATATATCGTTCAATAGAATTGAACAATCAGATGACACTAGAACAATTGCGGATTTTTGTTGAAGTCGCCGAGCGACAGCATTTGACCCAGGCCGCCGCAGTGTTGGCGCTCACCCCTTCAGCGGTAAGTGCTTCGATCAAGGTGCTGGAAGAACGCTATGGTACTGCCCTATTCAATCGCGTCGGCCGCGGCATCGAGATCAGCGAAGCGGGCCGTATTTTCCTGATAGAAGCACGCCGCACGATCGCCAGCGCGCGCGCCGCCGAACTGACATTGGCCGAGCTGGGTGGAATGAAACGTGGCACGCTGACCATTCATGCGAGTCAGACTATCGCCAGCTATTGGCTACCCGAGTACCTCGTGCAATTTCGCCAAGCGCATCCGGCGATCGCACTGAGCGTGACCATCGATAACACCCATAATGTCGCCCAAGCAGTGCTTCAGGGGGGCGCCGACCTTGGCTTTGTCGAGGGCGCCATCGACGAGCCGACACTATCGGTCGATGCCATCGCATCCGACCAGATCGTCGCTGTAGTCGCAGCGCACCATCCATGGGCTTCAGGGAGGAGGCTGCTGCACGCGGATCTTCTTGAGGCACAGTGGATCTTGCGCGAAAAGGGGTCCGGCACGCGCTCGGCGCTCGAGTGCGCACTTCAGGCGATGCATGTCGACTTCGATGCACTCGATATCGCACTCACATTGCCGTCCAACGAAGCGGTCCGCTCCGCTGTGATGGCCGGCAAGTTCGCCACCGCCATGTCGGAACTGGTAGTAGCCTCGCATCTGCGGGCAGGTTTGCTGGCGAAAGCAAACATCGACTTGCCGGAGCGCGCGTTCTACATGTTGCGCCATCCCGAACGGTACAAGACAAAGGCATCTCTGGCGCTGGAAGCGATGATCCGCCTCTCCCAAATAGCGCGCGACGAAACGCCTGCGAAAATTAATTTGAAATAGATGGAATAAATCATCCGCAGATCCGTTCACCTCGATAACACCGGTTTTTTCCGTCCGACTGACCCAACCAGGGAGAATTTCATGAAACAAGCGACCTTCGCCGTCATCCTCGCTATCGCTTCGATCGGCAGCGCTGTCGCCAGCCCGATGAGCGATGCCGCGCAGATTCACTTTAGCGCCATTGGCGCCGGTGACACGTCCGTCATCATGCGTGGCTATGCCGACAACGCCCAGCTGACATGGGTCGGCGGGCCGCTTGACGGCATGTACGCCGGTTCCGATGCCATTCGCGCCACCTGGGAAAAGTTTGGCAAGGCTGTCGGGCCGGCGCGCGTGACTGTGCTTGCTCTGGAGGAATCGGCGAACCCAAAGGGTGCGACGATCGTCGCCAAGGTGCAGTTCGAAGGCAAGGCACAGGTCAATGTGCGCTATGTGCTGACCTACCGCGATGGCAAGCTGGTCAACGAAACCTGGCAGATCGATCCGAAACTGACCGCAGCAGCTTATTGATTAATCGACCGATACTCCAGTGACATCCATGCCCAATTCGCGCGACCAGCTGCTGGCCTGCATTCCCCGTCTGCGCCGCTATGCGCGGGCATTGGTCGGCGATCGGGCCGGCGCCGACGACCTGGTGCAGGACACGGTCGAGCGCGGATGGGGGAGACTGGCGTCATGGGAGGGTGGTAGCGATATGCGCGCATGGTTGTTCAGCATCATGCACAACCTGCGTATCGACCAGGCGCGGCGGCCTTCAGTGCCGACGGAAGCGCTCAACGAGGAGACATCGATGGCACTAGCACCTGGCAGTCCTTCAAGCGGACTCGAACTGCGCGACATGGAAACGGCCTTGCGTGCGCTGCCAGAGGAACAGCGTGAAATCCTGCTGCTGGTGGCCTTGGAAGAAATGAGTTACGACGACGTCGCGCAAACGCTCAAGATTCCCATCGGTACGGTCATGTCGCGCCTGTCGCGCGCGCGTGAAAAAATGCGCGCGAATATGGAAGGGAGAGCGTACATCGCACCCTTGAAGGTGGTCAAATGAATACCCTACCCATCACGGAAGCCGACTTGCACGCCTTCGTCGACGGCAAGCTGCCTGCCGCGCGCCGACTCGAGGTCGACGCCTATCTGGCGCAGCGCCCGGAAGAGGCGGAGCGGCTGCGCGCCTATACAGCGCAAAACGATGAACTGCGCGCGCTTTTCAATCCCGTGCTCGACGAAGCGGTGCCGGAGCGCTTAAGCGCAGCGCGACCGCGCCAGTGGCAATGGCAGCGGCTGGTAGCCGGTCTTGCCATCGCCCTGTTCAGCGGCACGACAGGGTGGCTGCTGCATGGCCAGCAGGCAGGCGAGATTCAGTACGCCCAAGGTGATTCCATGCAGGCCAGGCCGGCGCTGTACGTTGCCGGCTTGGCCCATCAGGCCGCAATCGCCCACGTTGTCTATAGCCCGGATGTCAAGCGGCCGGTGGAAATCGGGGCTGACCAGGAAGAGCAGCTAGTGGCATGGCTGTCCAAACGCCTCGGCACGGCAATTCGGCCACCCCGGCTGGGCAAACTCGGCTACGAGCTGATCGGTGGTCGCCTGCTCCCTGGCGCCCAAGGCGCGGTGGCGCAGTTCATGTACCACGACGCGACCGGGCAGCGCCTCACCTTGTACGTGTCGACCGACCAGGCGCACAACAAGGACACAGGTTTTCGCTTCGCCCAGGAGGGACCGGTGAATGTGTTTTATTGGATCGACGGCAAATTCGGCTATGCGCTGTCGGCTGGAATTAACAAGGCCGAACTGGCGCGCGTTGCCACCGCCGTGTACGACCAACTGGAGAAACCGTCATGACCTTAATGAACCGTCCCTTGTACCTTCGACGCTTGGCCACGTTCGCCGTTGCCGCCCTGATTGGCGCTAGTGCTCTCGGACAGGCCATGGCCCACCATCATGGCCAGTCGCCAGCGGCAAAGCCCCCCGTATTTATCGCCAGCACGGCCAAGCCGTTTGCCGCGCTGACGGACGATGCCATGGCCGTCATGGATGACGGCATGAAGCGCGCGCCAATGAATGGCGTTGCGGAACATGATTTCGTGACGATGATGATTCCGCACCACCAGGGCGCCATCGACATGGCGAAAGCGCTCCTGCTCACCACCAAGGATCCTGAATTGCGCAACGTCGCCCAAGGCATCATCACGGAACAGCAAAACGAAATCAACATTATGCAGGCCTGGTTGCAGCGCTACCAATCGGCTCAGGCAAAAGTTGCTCCCACTTCGATCACCAAGAAAGAATAAATCATGCAACTCCGTCACTGCGTTTTCTCGTTGACCGTCAGCAGCCTGCTCACCGCCTCCGCGTTTGCCGCTCCTGGCGCGCAAGACCGCGTCTACACCGCTGACCAGAATACCAATACCGTTTCAGTGATCAACCCGGCGACCAATTTGCTGCTCGGCCAGATCAAACTGGGCAACCAGCGTCCGGACGTGTTGTCGCCGCTATACAAGGGCGAGATCAATGTGCACGGCCTGGGCTTTTCGCCCGACCACAAGACCCTGATTGCCATTTCAAACGGCTCTAACTCGGTGGCATTCATCGACACGGCGACCAACAAGGTCAAAGGAATCACCTATATCGGTCGCTCGCCCCATGAAGGGTTTTTCACTGCCGACGGCCGCGAAGTCTGGGCGGTGGTGCGCGGCGAAGACTACATCTCGGTGATCGACCCGGTCACCTTCAAGGAGAAAAAGCGGATCGAGACGACCGCCGGCCCCGGCATGGTGCAGTTCCTGCCGAACGGCAAGCTGGCGTTCGTCGTCTCCAGCTTCAATCCCGTGGTCGACGTGATCGACATGAAGTCGCACAAGGTCATCAAGCACATTAAGGTCGTCAGCCCGTTCTCGCCGTTCCTTCAGTTCACCCCTGATTTCAAGGAAATGTGGATGACGCACAAGGATGCCGGCAAAGTGACGCGCATCGATACTGCCAGCCTGGAAGTAAAGGGCGTCATCGATACCGGCTTCATTACCAACCACTTGGCGTTCGCGAAGACTGCGGCTGGCACCCGTGCTTACGTAACGATCGGCGGTGAGAATGTCGTCAAGGTGTACACCACCGACGCCACGCCGACGCTGGTTGCGACGATCCCTACCGGCGCGTTGCCCCACGGCATCTGGACCTCCGACGACGGCACACGTCTGTATGTGGGACTTGAAAACGGCGACGCGGTCGATGTCATCGACAGCGCCACCAACAAGGTGATTGCGCGCGCACCGGTCGGCCAGGCGCCGCAGGCACTGGTGTACGTTTCGAACGCCGTGCCGCACGGCGACGGCATGACCAACCTGGTCCCGCGCGCCAACAGCGAGCCAATCAACATTGCGCTTAAACCCGCTGCCGGCGAGGCCAAGGGATTCGTTGTGGCCCGTAACCTGGGCGTGGTGGACGCGCTGGAAGTGTCGCTGTTCAAACTCAAGCCGCAGACCGCGTACAGCGTGTACGTCACCGGCCAGGCCGCGCCGGTGGCCAGTTTCAAGACGAATCCGATGGGGATGGCGAACGGCACTGCGATCGGACCGATGCGCGCCGTGAGCAACAGCCTCAACGACAAGGCCGCGACGGCGAGTCGCATCCTGGTGATGGAAGGGGACGTGGCCGTCGATCCACAAAAAGCCGTATTGAGTAGCGTGCAGTAAGCAAATCACGACAATACTGTGGCAGTATCGAGCTAACCGATTTCACAATAATAACGGAGACCAGTATGGCGAAGAACTCGTTGATATTGACGGCGGAGGCGTTGCGGCGCCGTTCCTTTATGAGGCAGGCCGGCACGCTCGGTGCCGCCGGCGTGTTCGGCAGTCCGGTATTGAGCGCGCTCGCGGCGGAGGCAGGCCACGTCACGCTGCCGTTTGAAAACGGCGAGCGCGAACTGGTCGTGTATCCTCAAAAGCGGCCGCTGATCCTGCTGACCGCCCGTCCGCCGCAGCTGGAAACTCCGTTCAGTGTGTTCAACGAATCGGTGATTACGCCGAACGATGCGTTTTTCGTCCGATATCACTGGAGCGGCATTCCCACCGCGATCGATGCGCAAACATACCGTCTCAAAGTCGGCGGCAATGTTAATACGCCGCTGGAGCTCTCGCTCGCCGACCTCAAGCAAATGGCTGACGCCACCGAACTGGTTGCCGTGAACCAGTGTTCCGGTAACAGCCGCGGCCACCTGTCGCCGCGCGCCAACGGCGGCCAGCTATCGAATGGTGCCATGGGCAACGCACGCTGGACTGGCGTGCCGCTACGCAAGGTGCTGGAAAAGGCCGGCGTCAAGGCCGGGTCGGTACAGGTCTCGTTCAACGGCCTTGACACGCCGCCCGTTGGCGACGGGCCCGATTTCATGAAGGCGCTCAATATCGACCATGCGCTCGACGGCGAAGTCATGTTGGCCTGGCAAATGAACGGTGCCGATCTGCCGATGTTGAATGGCTACCCACTGCGCCTGGTGGTGCCCGGCTACTACGGCACCTATTGGGTCAAGCATCTGTCCGACATTACCGTGACCGACAAGGTATTCGACGGATTTTGGATGAGCACGGCCTATCGCATCCCCGACAATCAGTGCGCCTGTACCGAGCCGGGAAAGGCGCCGACCAAGACCGTCCCGATCAATCGCCTCAACGTGCGCTCGTTCGTGACCAGCCTGACCGACGGCATGCACGTCAAGGTCGGGCGCCAGACGGTGGTGCGCGGGATTGCGTTCGACGGCGGCTACGGCGTGAATGAGGTGGCGTTTTCATCCGACGGTGGCAAGAACTGGCAAGCCGCACAACTGGGCAAGGACCTGGGGCGCTATTCTTTTCGAGAGTGGAGCGCGGCGTTCACGCCGAAACAAAAAGGAAACCACGAACTGCTGGTTCGGGCGGGCAACCGGATCGGTCAAGGCCAACCCGCGAGCGCCCTGTGGAACCCTGCCGGCTACATGCGCAATGTGGTCGAATCGACGCGCGTCGTCGCGGTATAAGGGGAACCACATTGAAACATCCACTGATTTGCTCTCTGTTCACCATCAGTCTGATGGCTGCGGCCCCAGCTTTCGCCCTCGACATTCAGCTTCCGCCTGAAACTGCTGTCTTCAAACCCAGCGAGTTGCCGGGATATGCGCTGGCCCAGCGCAACTGCATGACATGTCACTCGGTCCATTACATCCAGTCGCAGCCCACGACATCGCCGCGCGGCTACTGGGATGCCACCGTGAGAAAGATGAAGAAACCGTTCGGTGCGCAATTCTCAGACGCGGATATCCCGGACATGGTCGATTACCTGGTCAAGACCTACGGTGCCGAACGCAGTAACGCAGTGCCGATTGCGAACGCGGCGATAAAGCCAGCTGCAGTTGCACCGAAGGCCGGCGCCACCGCAGCAATCGATACGAAAGCGTTGCTTGCCGCAAATGCTTGCATGGGATGTCATTCGATCGACAAAAAGGTCGTCGGGCCGGCATTCAAGGAAGTGGTGGCAAAGTACAAGGGCAAGGCAGACGCGGTATCACTGGTGGCGAGGAATATTCGAGCGGGCGGCGCTGGCAAATGGGGGCCTGTACCGATGCCAGCTTTCTCCCAACTGAGCGAGGGCGAAGCGATGGCCTTGGCGCATTATGTCCTGGCGCAATGAATTTGATGCCATCCCCTTCCTGTAGACGCCTTTACTGAGCATGCCCGCCGGGGACGTGCTTCGCGCCATGCCGTCGCTCGCCCCGGCACAGCCGGGGGCCGGCCGGTGCTGCTTTTCAACAACGGGCAAGCGGGCGCTGAGACAAATCAGGCCGGTTTGACCCGCTTACGCAACAGACTGCCGGCCGCGTTATCCTCGAACCGGCTGGCCTCCTCAATGTAGCCATGGACCGTGCCGTCGTGGCGCCAGCCTCCTTGCTTCTTGATGTCGCGGAAGTCGGCTCCGGCGCGGTGCGCGCTGGTGGCCATGCCACGCCGCAGACTGTGACTAGACAGGTCTAGCACGTAGTCGAGTTTGACCAGTGTCGCGCAATCCTCCAGGATCGTATTCACGCTGCCCACGCCCAGAGCGGCGCTGGCCACCGTCCCCCACTTGCTGATAGACCGAAACACCGGTCCGGCCATGATGTCGGCGGCGTCGAGCCAGGCGCGCAACGCCGCCGCCGGGCAGCAAGGGCCGTCGCTGTACGGGATCGCCTTGATGATCCCTTCGCCCAGTTGGTCAGTCTTCGAGCGCGGCAGCATGATCTCGATGCCCTCGGGTGTCCAGCCAATATGTCCGACCTCGATGGCGACCAGCTCGCTGCGCCGCAATCCGCCGAAAAAACCGATCTGCAAAAGTGCGTTGTCGCGCGTCGCCTTCAACGTGCCGGCGCTGACCAGCTGCACCACGATACGTTCCAGGTCCTCGATTGGAAGGGCCTTGGCCCTCTTCTTCGGGCGGCCGTGCGTGCGTGCGATCCCCGTCAGTGTCTTGCGCACGGTCGGTGTCGAAGCCGGATTGGGGAAGCCCAGGTGGACGTGCCACTGCGACAGTGCCGTCAGGCGCAACGCCAAGGTGCGGGGATTGAGGGTCGGCGCGTAGGTGAGCAGGTATCGGATGATCGCCGCTTCGTCGGCCGGCAACACGCCGCCCCACGCCAGGTAGTGGTTTACGGCGGACCGGTACGCCCGGCGCGTGTTGTCGGCCGTGGCGGCGGCCAGGACGGCGCGGTGCTGGGCTGCGAGCACGGCGTCCACAGCTGTAACGGCAGAGTGCAGCGCCGACGCTGGGTGTGCATCGTTATTTTCGGCGCCGTTGTCGGCGGGTTCGGGGGTGGCCATGGCTGTGTTGCTCGCGGTCGGGCTTGTAACGGGGGTTACGGCAGGATAGCACGCTGCGGATCGGCATCGGTGTCGATAATCTACATTATCGAGCCTAATTATTCACTCATTTCGGATCGATTTTATATCGTAATATAACGTACCATTACGTATTACCCGCACGTTATCTTATCCAAGGAGCGATCATGGCCAGAGCCGGTATCCTGTACTCCCACGTCGCCAAGGCGGCCGCCCAGCTGACCGCCGCCGGCAAGAACGCCACCGTCGACACCGTGCGCGAGGCCTTGGGCGGCACCGGCAGCAAGAGCACGATCGCGCCAATGCTTAAACAATGGAAGGCGCAGCACGAAGGCGAGGTCGCGGCGGCGGGCGCGGGCGTGCCGGCCGATCTGCTGGAGGCGATCAAGGGCGTCTACGACCGGGTGCAGGTAGGCGCGCAGGTTCAGGTCGAGCAGCTGCGCATTGAGCACCAGCTGGCGGCACATAAAGTCGCACAAGCGGCGGAGGCGCTGCGCGAAGAGGTGCGCCAGCTTGGCATAGAGCGCGAAGCCCTGAAAGCCGAACTGCACAGCGTAATGGCGGCGTTCGCGCGCGAGCAGGCTGCCCGGCATCAAGATGCGGTGGCGATCGCCGCCCTGGAATCAGAAAAGACGGGGCAGGCCCAGCGCCTGGCCGACCGCACGGCCGAGGTCCGGGAGCTGGCGGACCAGCTGGCGCAGGCGCGGCGCCAGTTCGAGCACTTCCAGGAGGCGAGCGCGGCCCAGCGGCAGGATGACAAGCACGCCTACGAAACGCGGATTGCCCGCGCCGAACAGGAGGCGGCCACGCTGCGCGCCAACTTCCAGGACGGCCGCGAGGCGCTGGCCGTGCTGCGGAGCGAGAAGGCCCAGCTGGAACACACATTGCACGAGCAGCGAGACGCGGCCAGGGAGCAAGCCCGCAAGCTGTACGAGGCCACGGAAGGACTGACGGCGACGCGCGAGTTAGCTAGCAGCAGGCAGTTTGAACTGGAAATGGTGGTGGAACGCCTGGAGCATGCCCACCAGGCGAATGAGCGGCTGGAGGCTCGCGTTAGCGAGCTGGAGGGCGAGAACGCGGATTTGAAAAAGAAACCCGCCGCAGCCAGTCCGAAAACACGGAAGACAAAAACGTAAAGCGCTTTACCTTTTTAAATTTAATGGGTTCGAATGATGCGAACCATTGTCAGGGCGATCCTTCTACCGGCGCACCACACAAACCTTTCAGCGAAGGATCGGACCGAATGCCACGCCGCTCACTGCTGTCCGATACCGAACGCGACAGCTTATTGGTATTGCCACAAAGTCAGGATGATTTGATTCAGCAATACAGCTTCACGGATGCCGACCTGGCGTTGATCCGGCAGCGGCGCGGGGCAGCGAATCGCCTTGGGTTTGCGGTCCAGATGTGCCTGTTGCGCTATCCCGGCTACGCGCTTGCCAGCGACACCGCGCTGCCGGATTCGGTGTTGCACTGGATCGCCAAGCAGGTGCGCAGCGACGCCGGCGCCTGGCCGGAATACGGCGAGCGGGAGAAGACGCGCAACGAACACCTGCACGAGCTGCGCGCCTACCTGGGACTGTCAGTCTTCGGCCTGCCGGACTTCCGCAAGCTGGTGGACAGCCTGGCCGACCTCGCTATGCAGACCGACAAGGCGATGGTCCTCGCCGCGCATTCCCTTGAAACGCTGCGCCAGAAGCGCATCATCCTGCCGGCGCTCACTGTCATCGAGCGGGCCTGCGCCGAGGCCGTGACGCGGGCCAACCGGCGCATTTACCGCGCGCTGATCGATCCGCTGGAGCGGCACCACAAGCGCTCGCTTGACAACCTGCTCAACGTGGCGCCTGACATGAGCATCACCTGGCTTGTGTGGCTGCGCCAGTCTCCGCTCAAGCCCAATTCCCGCTACATGCGCGAACACATCGAAAGGCTCAAGGTGTTTCAGTCTCTGGCACTGCCGGAGGGGCTTGGCCGCCAGATCCACCAGAATCGCCTGCTGAAGATGGCGCGCGAGGGTGCGCAGATGACGCCGCGCGACCTGGCGAAGTTCGAGGATGAGCGGCGCTATGCGACACTGGCGGCGCTGGCCATCGAAGGCATGGCCACCGTGACGGACGAACTGGTCGACCTGCACGACCGCATCATGATCAAGCTGTTCAGCGCGGCCAAGAACAAGCATCAGCAGGACTTCCAGAAGCAGGGCAAGGCCATCAACGACAAGGTGCGCCTGTACAGCCGAATCGGGCGCGCGCTGGTCGAGGCCAAGGAATCCGGCATGGACCCGTATGCCGCGATCGAGGCCGTGCTGCCGTGGACAGACTTCACGCAAAGCGTGACCGAGGCGGCAGAACTGGCCCAGCCCGAGACGTTCGACCACCTGCACCTGGTGGGAGAGCAGTACAGCACCCTGCGGCGCTATACGCCTGAGTTCCTCGATGTGCTTCGGCTTAAAGCTGCGCCGGCGGCGCAAGCGGTGCTGGACGCGATCGACGTCCTGCGCGAGATGAACATGACCGGGGCGCGCAAGGTGCCGGACGATGCGCCGATCGCGTTCGTGAAGGCGCGGTGGAAGCCCCTGGTCATCACCGACGACGGTCTTGACCGCCGCTTCTACGAGATTTGCGTCTTGTCGGAGCTGAAGAATTCGTTGCGGTCGGGCGACATCTGGGTGCAGGGTTCGCGCCAGTTCCGGGACTTCGAGGAATACCTGCTACCCACGGAAAAGTTCGGGGCGATGAAATCAGCGCGCGAGCTGCCGATCGCGGTCAACCAGGACTGCGACCAGTACCTGCACGACCGCTTGCTCTTGCTCGAACAGCAACTGGCCACCGCCAACCGGCTCGCGCTGACGAACGAACTGCCCAATGCGATCATTACTGAGACAGGACTGAGGATCATCCCACAGGACGCCGTGGTGCCGGACGAGGCCCAGGCGCTGATTGACTTCGCCAGCGGCATGCTTCCCCGGATCAAGATCACCGAACTGCTGATGGACGTGGACGACTGGACCGGTTTCACGCGCCACTTTGTCCATCTTAAGAGCGGGGAGCAGGCCAAGGACCGGACGTTCCTCATGTCCGCGATCCTGGCCGACGCCATCAACCTCGGCCTGACCAAGATGGCGGAATCGAGTCCCGGCGCCACTTACGCGAAACTGTCCTGGTTGCAGGCCTGGCACATCCGGGACGAAACCTATTCGGCCGGCCTGGCTGAACTGGTCAACGCCCAGTTCAAGCACGCCTTCGCTGCGCACTGGGGCGACGGCACAACGTCGTCGTCGGACGGCCAGCGCTTCCGCGCGGGCGGCCGGGCCGAGAGCACGGGCCACATCAACCCCAAGTACGGCGCCGAGCCCGGCAAGCTGTTCTACACCCATATTTCCGATCAGTACGCGCCGTTCAGCACCAGATTGGTCAACGTCGGCGTGCGCGACTCGACCTATGTGCTCGACGGCCTGCTGTACCACGAATCGGACCTTCGCATTGAGGAGCACTATACCGACACCGCCGGCTTCACCGACCACGTGTTCGCGCTAATGCACCTGCTGGGTTTCCGCTTCGCGCCGCGCATCCGCGATCTGGGAGACACCAAGCTGTACGTGCCGGCCAAAGTGGGCGATCACCCCGCCTTGCGCTCGATGATCGGCGGCAGCCTGAACGTCAAGCACCTGCGCGCACACTGGGACGACGTGCTGCGCTTGGCCGCCTCGATCAAGCACGGCACCGTCACAGCGTCGCTCATGCTGCGCAAGTTAGGCAGCTACCCGCGCCAGAACGGCCTGGCGATCGCGCTGCGCGAGCTGGGGCGGATCGAGCGCACGCTGTTTATCCTGGACTGGCTCCAGAACGTCGAGCTGCGCCGACGCGTACACGCCGGTTTGAACAAAGGCGAAGCGCGCAATGCGCTGGCCAGGGCGGTATTCATCCACCGGCTGGGCGAGATCCGCGACAGGTCGTTTGAGCAGCAGCGGTACCGCGCCAGCGGCCTGAATTTGGTGACGGCCGCAATCGTACTGTGGAACACGGTCTACCTGGAGCGGGCGACGCAGGCCTTACGTGAGAAAGGCAAGTTGCCAGACGACGGTATGCTGCAATTTTTGTCACCGCTGGGCTGGGAGCACATCAACCTGACCGGGGACTATGTGTGGCGCCAGCAGCGTATAGCCGAAGGCGGGTTCAGGGAGCTGCGCAAGCCCCAAGAGTAGGAAATATTCTAGAAAAGGGAAGATTCAGTTCGCGGCTGCGTGAATCGATTCCCCCGCCCCTCACGCAAGATTCTTAGCTTCTCTAAATAAACCAAGCCCTGCCAGCCTGGTGTGGCCAGATTGAGCCCTGGGTATTGCCGGCGGCAGTTTTCCAGGGCAGGCGACTGAGCATTGCGTTCTTCGTCACGCAGCGCATCCGAGGCGCCTCTGATAATTCGTGCAGCTTCCTCGCGCTCTCGCTGTTCTTCTTGTCTAGCGCGTAAATCCAGTGCTCGGGCATGCTCCAGTTGAAGCCGCTGTACCTCCAGCATGGCAATGAAGCGTTCAGTGTTTTCGGCTAGTAGCTGACGCTCGGCGTCGGTAAGAAGCTGGCCAGCGCTTGATCCATAAACGGGCACCGCCCCGGTGTCATAGGAGCCGTATAGGAGCTTGAAGCACTCGGAGCCGAGGACGGTGAACCGCCCATTCTCCCGCACGATGTGGATGCGTTTGTACACGCTGTGGCGACAGCCGTCGCGCTGACAAATTATCCGATCTCCTTTGTCTACCTCGACTACTGCCATCAGCTGCGCGTTCGACATCTTTTATTTTTCCAAGCAAAGACCGCCCCCGGTCATAAATGTCGACTATACAGTATAGGGTCAGGGCGTTTGCAAGTCGACTGCGCGGAATGGTTTGCGGGCGATATGCTCGGCCAAATCGCCTTAGCGCCCGATTTTTTCCGTTTTCCCTATTCGCCCCAAATTCAGCTTGTGAAGGCGGATTCTCAAGCAGAGAAAGATGATTGCCCCGACATGCGCGCCAACATGCGCTCCGACATGGCGGAAGGTACCGAAGGTAGCTGTTGCAAGTCGAAATCGCTCTGTTGCTCGAGCTTCGTCGTCCCCTATGCCCCGGTCCCTTCATTTCTGCCGCTGAGCGCGCCTTCCACCTCCCCCGAGCGGTCGCATTCCCTTCAGGCCGACTTTTCCAGTTTTATTCCTCCGGTCCTCGACCCTCCGCCGCGCGCCTGATTCATTGCGCCGTTCTACCCTTGTGTCTCGCCATCCCGTTGCGCCTTCCTGAGCATCGCCGGACTGCAAGGCATTCAGGTTAATTACGAAGCTGCAAGTCCGTGCTTTTTGGCACGGGCATGGTGGCGCTCGCATGAACAACTGAGCAATGAGGTAAATCATGAAAAGCAACAATGCATTGCCCAAGCCGGCTCTGCTGGCGACTCTTCTATTGTCTGTGGTGATGCCGGCACACGCCGAGATCACTGTTTTCACCAACGAGGCATCGTTCCTGTCAGCGGTGCAGGCGGCCGGCACCGATCGTTTCGACGATCTGCCAACCTCCGAACTGGAGGCCCAACTCTCACGAACTGCCGGAGCATATGGGTATCGCATCAATGCGGGCCCGGGAGACGGAGGCTTCTTTCCTGTGATGAATAACGGCGACGTTTATCTGGCGCCGACGCTTGCTTCGGATGTTGTCAGCTTCAGCGCATTCTCACTTGGGGTGTTTGGCTTCGGGGGAAGCTTTTTTGCGACGGACGCCTATGGAAGTTACGTGTCCGGGCGAACGATCGAGCTCACGGCGATGGATGGATCAGGTAGCACAAGCTACACCCTTGAAGGATCCTCACCCACGTCGTTCCTCGGTTTCCTGTCGACCAACCCCTTGACCGAAGTATCGCTGCGCACTATTGGCGAGCAAGGAAATGTCTACTGGGCGACTGCGAACGATGTTGTCCTTGCAGTTCCGGAACCATCAGCGTACGCGATGTTCCTGGTGGGGGCAGGAATCGCGGCTTGCTCTGTGCGGCGCCGGCGTCGCGTGCCCTATACCTCAGCCAAATGACTCGTTCTCTATCGTTCAAAGGAGCAATCATGAAATTCGCAAGCAAGCAGTTCAATCAGTCATACCGTGTCGGCAACATTCGTGTGCTCGGCCGTAGTCTCGCCCTGAGCTTGAGCCTGCTCGTGCCCGGCATGAGCGTGGCGCATGCCGATGGGCCGGGCAGGGGAGCGACCGCGCAGTTTGAAAAGAACTACCTGGTCTTCATCATCAATCACCATTATTCCGCCCTGCGGATGACGGAGCTGGCTGCCGGCACGGACCTGGCGCGAGACGCGCAAGTCGTGGCTCCCCAGGAAGGGACATCGCCGACCCCTGGCTTCAATGCGACACCGCCAAAGGCGAGCGATGACGAGATCAAGTCGATGGCGCGCATGGGCAACCGAGAGCAGCGCGAAGAGATTGGCCGTGCCCAGCGCTTTCTGAGGGAGTGGTACGGCATCCAATATCAGCCGCAGCTCACGGCCGATGGAAGACGCATGATCGCTATGCTCGAGGCAACCCCAGCCGGGGCGCAGTTCAACCAGGTCTTTCTGAGGTCCTTCAGTAACCATCACCTGAGCGCGCTTGCACCGAGCCTGCACTGTACAGTGAAGAGCGATCTGAACCACGACGGTTTACGGCGTTACTGCGAAAACATCGTCGTCGTCCAGAAGAACGGAATCAACGATATGCGCGAGATGCTGTGCAAGCGCTACTCGGACTGCGGCTTTGTGCCCATGACAGGCGACAAACGGAAGGACAATGAGTTCTGACCGAGGAAAGGGTTGAAGCGGCTGCAAACCCGTTTCAACCTAGATGTCGCGCACACCAACCTGCGCCTTCGTTCAGCGGAAAATTCGCTTGACCTTTCCATTATTGGAAGGTTTATAGTGGAATAACCACTTTCCGGAGGCGTCTTATGTATGAGTCCATTGGCCCCGAGGCCCACCGTTCCGTCGATCTCGTGACAGCAATGTCCAGCACAGGCCTGCACGATTCGCTGGGGTCGAAACAGATAACGAGCGCGGTGTCCGGCTCGGAGAAGACGACAGCGACCTCGCGCTGTCTCTTCTGCCGATACCGAAGCTCAAGTGCCGGGAAGGAGTCGGCACATGCCTAGAATTACCGTACTGCCGCATCCGGATTGCGTACCTTCCGGGGCGTCGATCGAAGCCGCCTCCGGCACAAGCATTTGCAATGCGCTGCTCGAAAACGACATCGACATCGAACATGCCTGCGGCAAGGTTGGGGCCTGCACGACATGTCACGTCATTGTACGGGAGGGTTTCCCATCTCTCGCGCAAGCCAGCGACAATGAGGAAGACATGCTTGACCGGGCTTGGGGCGTCGAGCACTTGTCCCGTCTGTCGTGCCAGGCGATCGTCGCGGAGGCGGATCTTACGGTCGAGATTCCACGGTATTCCCTGAATCACGCCAAGGAAAACGCATGGACATCTTAGGCCGCGCACCGCTTGCGACAAGTGGGCCGTGCGAGAACCTCAGTCGCTTTTAACTGGAGCTGCCATGAAAAACGAAATGCATGATCACGCTGGTCACCAGCGTAAGAATCAGGAATGTTGCCACTCGCATGAGCATCATGCCGGCAATGCCGAACCCGGCGGCATGGCCGACGCCTCGCAGCATCATTCGTCTACGTTGTCCGATAAGCCCTATACCGATCCGGTATGCGGAATGAGCGTTGCAGACCGGCCAGATCGACGCATCGAGCACGAAGGAGTCCGCTTTCACTTCTGCAGTGTGAAGTGCATGGACAAGTTTCGCGCCAATCCCACCAGCTATACTGAGAAAGGCGCCCTTGCCGCTATGCCGGAGGCGCCGCCAGGGACGATTTACACCTGCCCGATGCATCCGGAAATCCAGCAATCCACGCCGGGCAACTGCCCGATATGCGGAATGTCGCTGGAGCCACTGCTGCCATCGCTGGAGGAGGAAGAGAATCCGGAGTTAGTGGACTTCCGCCGTCGTTTCCGGTGGACGCTGCCGCTGACCGTGCTTGTCACGATCCTAGCGATGGCTGGGCACCGGATCTTCAGCGGAGGGCTAGCATACCAGAGCTGGATCGAGCTCCTCCTCAGCACGCCGGTAGTGCTGTGGGCAGGCTGGCCATTCTTTGTCCGTGGTGCGCAGTCGCTCAAGAACCGCAGTCCGAATATGTGGACCTTGATCAGTATCGGGGTCGCCGCAGCGTACGGATACAGCCTGGTTGCGACCCTGTTCCCAGCCCTGTTCCCGTCCAACTTCGCAATGCACGGTCGGATCGGCGTCTACTACGAGGCCGCCGCCGTCATCGTCTCCCTGACGCTGCTCGGCCAGATCCTTGAGCTGCGCGCACGTTCGCAGACTTCGGCGGCGATCAAATCCTTGCTCGGCCTGGCGCCAAAAACGGCCAGGCGGATTCGTGCGGACGGAAGCGAGGAAGACGTCGAACTTTCGCACGTCCACATCGGCGACTCGTTGCGGGTCAGGCCTGGCGAGAAGGTGCCGGTCGATGGGGTTGTCCTGGAGGGCGAAAGCGCAGTGGACGAAGCCATGCTCACCGGCGAACCGCTGCCGGTCACGAAGCGGCCGGGCGACAAGGTCATCGGCGCGACCATCAACGCGAGCGGCAGTCTTGTCATCCGTTCCGAGCGCGTGGGGTCACAGACCATGTTGTCGCAGATCGTGCAGATGGTCGCGCAGGCGCAGCGTTCGCGGGCGCCCATGCAGCGCCTGGCTGACGTGGTAGCCGGCTATTTCGTCACGGTCGTTGTCGTCATAGCGCTACTCACCCTGCTGGGGTGGGGCCTGTTCGGGCCGGAACCGAGCTGGGTCTATGGGTTCGTAAATGCCGTCGCGGTCCTGATCATCGCCTGTCCCTGTGCATTGGGGCTGGCGACGCCGATGTCGATCATGGCGGCGACAGGCCGCGCGGCTACCCAGGGTGTGCTGTTCCGCGACGCTGCGGCGATCGAAGCCATGCGCAAGGTCGACACGATCATCGTCGACAAGACGGGTACGCTCACGGAAGGTAAGCCTGCGTTTGACCGGGCGATGGCTGCCTCCGGATTCCAGGAAGAGGATGTGCTTCAAATCGCCGCCAGTATCGACCAGGGGAGTGAGCATCCGCTGGCACATGCTATCGTCGCTGAGGCAGGCAGGCAGAACCTGCCGCTACACAAACCTGAGTCCTTCGAATCGTCCAGCGGGATCGGAGTACGCGGGACCGTGAAGGGTGAACGGGTTGCATTGGGCAACACCGCACTGATGGACATCGAAAAGGTCGACTGGACGCCCCTGCAAAGTGCTGCGGAGGAGCTTCGGCATGTCGGCGCCAGTGTGATGTACCTGGCACTTCAAGGAAAGCTCGTAGGCCTGATCGCAGTGTCGGACCCGGTCAAGGAGACGACGCCGGAAGCCCTGGCAACCCTCCGCGAGGCTGGCATGACGGTCGTGATGGCGACCGGCGATGGTGTGACCACGGCAAAGGCGGTTGCTTCAAAGCTCGGCATTTCGGACGTTTACGGTGAGGTCAAGCCGCAGGATAAGCTGGCCCTCGTCGAACGGCTCCAGCAACAGGGCAAAGTCGTCGCAATGGCCGGCGACGGCATCAACGACGCGCCGGCGCTAGCGAAGGCGGACGTCGGGATTGCGATGGGTACCGGTACTGACGTCGCGATCAACTCCGCTCACGTCACACTCATCAAAGGCGACTTGCGCGCGATTGCGCGATCGCGACTTCTTTCGCTGGAGACCGTACGCAACATGAGGCAGAATCTCGGCTTTGCATTTATTTACAACGCCATGGGAATTCCGCTGGCTGCAGGCCTTCTTTATCCCTTTACCGGGCAACTCCTTTCTCCAATGATCGCGGCGCTGGCCATGAGCTTGAGCTCGGTGTCGGTGATCGGCAACGCACTACGCTTGAGGGGAAGCACTGCATGAACTTCGTTATTACTGACGAGATGGTCGATCTGACGGTACTGGTCGGGGTCATCTTTGGCACCATCGCCGCCGGATTCATTGCTCACGGCAAGATCCAGCGACGTCGCGGTCTCAAAAGCTGGACGAAAGAAACCAATACACGCCGCAGGAGAAAGCTTCGCAAGGCTGCCAAGAACAGGTAGGGCGCAATTTAGCTCGTCAACACAACCATTCGCCAGACAACGAACCGCTGCTGCTCAGGCCAACGATCGTGGCGTTATGGCCATAGAAGCATAGGAGATTAGCCATCCACGCCCTCTAATAGAACAAAGATGTAAGCGCCTGTGTGATGCCCGTCGCGGTTCTTAATTTGACTAAAGGTCGTGGTTAAACTTAGTAGCGGGTTCATGCACCCAGCTAAAATTGTGCAAATCACCTTCACTAGGATCCGACATTATAGAAGTAATGTCATGCAGCCAAAGATGGGCTACAAAAAAAGCTGACTTGCCGGATGAAGTACAGTATTTGAAGACTCCAACTGCGCGCCGTTGCGGACACCGCGTCACAACCCAATTATTTATCCTTTAAAAGACTCGAAGTCATATTTGGTGCATACCAGCTCCTAAACAAGTGATCGCCGGGACGCGAAAATTCACATGGGTTTCTGTTAGGTCAAAAAGTCATCGAACGTCACACGCATAAAAAAACTGTGCAAGTTACAACGCAGCTTCTTCGTTCATTCACTGTAACAGTGGCTTGTGTGATTTTTCACCTCCTTGCACAGCTCAGAGAAACAGTATAAATAATATCAATCGGCTCGCCAATGGAAGGCGCGCGATATCACGAGAGTAACTCACTGAATGATATAGCATGATTAAGCGGCGACGATCCGTTTACTCTAGGTATCTCAAATTCGATTGGACGTAGGGTGGTACGATAATAAAATGCGTCACCTAGTGCATATTGCGTTGCCGCGACTAGCAGCATAAGTTCCTATATACCATCGTTTCCATGGAGTCGCTTTAGTTAGTAAGACCTCCTCACCACCACCCATATTCCCGTGGTATCGCGTTGACTCTAAGATGCGATATTTCTTATATTTACAATCAAGCTCGTGTAGTGAAATCCGCGAAGAATAAGTTACTTGACCTGGGAGGATTTGAGGCTCAATGTAGTCGATTAGGGAGAGTACATGCACAATATCAGGCGAAGTCCAGGTCTTATTCTGTTCTAAGTACACAGTAGCTCCCGGAATTCGCCGTGATTCTTTCCACTGCGTGTTCTCCGAATTGATTTGCGCAAACGACATCAAGGCTAGCGTTAAGTAGAGCATAATTTTTCATTGCCTCCAAGCCATGAACCACTGTAATATTTTGTAAAAGCTGAGAGAGTTAGGCGAGATCATTCGTCGCCCGCTCTGAGATAATCTAGACTACCCACACTGAATAATTATAGATTTGCTCAAGTTTTAGAATCTTAAGTGCTCCTGTCGTGATCTGAAGTGTCGCGCCACAAAATATTTGTGTCGCCCCAAGCAATATCATCGACCTGACCGGCTCCGTCTAGATAAACAGTACCGTCATCAAACTGGAAAAATAGGATTTCGAATCCTTCAATGTCAAGAATCGACAAAATTTTGTGAATTTTCCCAGATTTCCATTTTTCCTGATCGGAAAAACTGCAGTAGACTCTTATATAAAAATCACTTTGACTAGCGACAAATTCTTGAACGTCGACAAGGCTACTGAACAAGTATTTCCTAAGGCCGTAACTATCCCAGCAGGTTCCTGGTGATAGTTCGACGTAAAAGATTCGCAGGGGGGCAGAAACATCCACCATTCTGTATCGCCTTAAACCCGAGTGCCGCAATCTGCTTTGTTGAAGCGGGGATGCATGCTCCCACGTGTCATGAACTGTGAACATTTGTCTTATGCGGCTGTGCGAGCGGGAAGTTGAACGGAACGATGTTACTCCCCCTGTAGGGGGCATGTAACATGATACACTAAATCGAGCATGGCGCACACTTTAGACAACCAAGAACAATCACGCTTGCGCTCTGCTAAGTGCCACGGCGGTCGCTAGTAGGGGCGGAGCTGGGTGAAGAAGCGTTCAGACTTCGCAAAAACATGCAATGAAAGCATTTCTCCTGTCAAAACTAGGACAAAATGCAAATAGAACAAGAGCTTGAGACGCTGCAAGAGAGGTGCACATACGGCCTAAAAAGCTTGCGCCGGACTATTCGCTCGGGCAAATGAACAGATGAGGTCGAAGCGATGAAGACGCTTCCGTCGTAGGACCGACGAGCAAACGATTCAGTCCAGGATTTGTAAAATTGCATCCATGTAAGCGCATCACAGAGATTCAGAATGTCCTTGGTAATATGTCTCATGAGACTTCTACCGCTGGACGCACGAACACTTCGTAAGGGCAAATCACCTACGTTTTCGGTTTGTATTTGCGTTATTTAGTGAATCAAGCTCTGACTTCTTTTCTCTGATTCTATGCTCAATCAAATAAAGCTGCTGCTTCATCGCTCTGATCGATTGTTCAATTGTTACAAAGTCGTCGTGACCTGAAATCTTGTTGTATTTTTTCTTAAGAATCGTTACATATTTGCGCAGAGACTCTAAATTCTGATGACCAGCTCGCTCCGCCACTTTCCGGAGGATAAGATCCCAATCGATACCTACAGCGGATCCACCATTGGATCGTAGCGTCCCAATCGCAGCCTCTACCTCGGCATGTAAAAGGTTGGTAAGATAGTAGGCCCGAAGCCTATGTCCATGTCCTTCTACATTCGCTTCACTAAAGAATGCAGTAAACAAATTCGTCATCGATGTCAGCGTAAGAGCCTTACCAGTCTTAGACGAAACAAAAATCTCCTTCGGCTCGCTGTAAGCTAGACCATTTCTTTTAAATCGTCTGATGATTTTATCCCTGGGACCTTCAATCCAATCGCGAGTGCGCTCGAGGAGGTCAGGTAACACACCGATGTGACGGGCTTTGCCGCCCTTTGTAATTGTCAAACGCAACTCGTACGCATGACCAAGGGAACGAAGACGGTCAATAGCGGGCCACTCTGGGATTTGATCAACAGTTAAGTTCTGAGCCTCAACACGGCGTACCCCAGTTTGTCCATACCAATCAATAAGCAGATGATTGCGGTCTGTTAGATCCTGATTCCCGGGGTTGTCCGCGACTACGTATAATTTGGTTAAATCTTCGCTGGTTGGTGTCGGCTGTAAAGAATCTGCGTCCTTATTCTTTGGTCTAATTCCCGAAATGATTCCATATCGAGAACGGCGAAATCTTCCATTGGCCGCCTTCTTGCTTGAAAGCATTGGTTCGAAAACTGCATGGTCATTGTGTCCCGGCACTCTCACCATGTTCGTAATGTACCCATGAATCTCTAACCAGCAGTACAGATCGAAAACTGAATCACATCTTGCTCCTATAACATACAGCTTATTGCCACGAGCTTCCTGCATATTCATCCAGGATAGGAGTTCTTTGTCTGTTACGTTTGTGTAAGGAAGTCGAATCTGCTCAAGATAGTTCCAAAAATTCTGAATAGATTGCGCATATGTCTTAACTGATCCAAGCTCAAACTTTTCGCGTATTACAAGATTACGTAAGTAGTCGCAAACGGGGGTAACGAAGTGATGTCTGGAATCGAGTAGTACCGGAATGCCGGTATATGACTTTCCAGCATAGACAAATCCATCATCAGTAAAGTCTAGCGAGCAGGGCATAATATTAGAACTTCTCGTTATCGGAAGGCTTCTTAACGGGACGCAAACGAGTAATGCTCGATCCGTTTTCGCGAATTCTCTGCAGCTCTAAGCGAAGTCTAATTATCTCTTTATTCTTATCTTCGAGCTCTGATCTAACCATCGCATAATCATTAACAAACGCTTGTAATTTACGCTCCAAAACTTCCGTCTTGTCTTTAAGCCGAGTCGCCTCATTCTCAACCTTACTGGGTCTGCTCCTCTTCTTCGCTAACGCTGCGAGCACAACCTTCATTCTGTTGTGCAGTTTGATGTATTCCTCGTCCGTCTCGTAAAGTGCATTCCGTGAAAATTTTAGTACGCCGAGTTCTTCATCCTCCCACTCAACAAAAGTTGTAGGTCGCATGTTATCGGGCACATTCTCAATAGTGTCGGCCTCCAGCAACGTTTCCAGTGTCTTTACTTTATGATCAAATTTCTCAATCGCGGCTTTTCGTCGTTGCAGTGCAACATGTGGTGTGCGCATAACTCGAATGATTATCGGAAAAATAGGGTTGGTAATTCTTAGCCGGCCCTGCAGGCGACCTTAGCTTATCTCTGCAATTGCCTTATTTAGCTTTTGACAAATCGCATTACTCGCGTTCCTCAATATGGGGGGCGAGTCTGGCGAGTCTACGATATTTTGGTGCATCCGAATCGCTGCGGAAAAAATGGGCAATGCAGAAGAGGTCAACATGTTACATTCACATCCTGTGCATACTGTTTCACTTGCCTTAGTAAAATCCGCATCACCGGTACTCGTACAATTACAGATATTCTCCTCCTGACCTTTCCTCTTTACACAATATCCCCAAGGAAAGCCTGCAAGTTGAAGTCCTGTGCGATCGACGAGCTTCTCTAGTTTCTGCTTATATTTTCGCTCTGATACTACCTCAACTTTTCTTGCCATCTGATTGCGAAGTCGCTCAGCCGCCTCTTTTAGCCTCGTGCCCTCGATTCCACCAATAGGATTTATGCCAGAGGCTGCATTTGCTAAAATCTGTGCAGTATGTTCTTTCGCTGCGTAAGCAATAATTTGACCCATATCGGTTTCTGTCACGTAACGACGAGTCATTTCCCTCGTGAAATGTCGCAGGTGATACTGGAGGGCACCCCAGTCACCCTTATCATAAACCCATATGTACAAGATGGCAAAGAAGCGTCGGAACTGATGTCCTTTGAACGTCCATCGAGTCCCATCGTCCAATTGCGGCACATCTATCAGATAACCAAACCTGCGCAAATGACTGCTCAATGCAAAATTTGGTAGTTTTGCGGCGCTAAGTCCGTGCGTCCGACTTGTGCCAGGGACATTATATTGAAAAATATAGGGCACCTCGGTAAGGCCTCTTGCTTTCTCGCTTATCTGCTCCAAGACATTGATTGCGACGGCGACTATCTCTGGAACGGGTATTTGCGACTCTGTTCGTAGCGTTTTATGGATAAAACAGCTGAGCCAGAGCTTTCCTGATTCATCAGTATACAATGAGCCATATTTTAGTCCGATGATTTCCGACACGCGCCGGGCGGTAAATGCAGCAATCACTATCGAACATGCAGTCATCAACGAGATAATTGCGCCATGTATCGTCATCCCCCCGCTCCCCGACTCAGCCAAAATCGAATCCAGTCGTTCTTCTTCGACATTCTTTGCGCGTTCTAGCTGTATCGGGAATGGACTCGCAGGTCCGGATGGCCAAGTCTTTATCGACCTTAGATGCTCAGCATAACTCCCTTGACGACCGGTGATGCTGTCCCTGGATGCTTCGTCTGCTCGTCTTTTGAGGTCCAGGATAAGAGGCGAATAGTCTAATACCCAGCGTGCCGACCGCTCTATTAAATGTGTCGCTTGTTTGATCGGAACAGTACCTGTACGCCCAATTTCTGCTCCTAGCTTGCGGGCTTCAGCCCGTGCTGAGGTAAGCGCTAGCGGATCTCTCAGTGGGGCATCATTCAAATATCGTCGATGTTCATACAAATACTTGAAGGACATGAGGAAACGACGAAGATGTTCCTCAGAGATGGGCTTGTCTTCCTGGTCATCTCTTGATTTCGCTTTGCGGCTCTTAATAATGCTAGGTTGGTAAAAGCAGCAAAGGGCCTCAAACTCGTCAAATAGAGACGCTAATACGTTTGAGCTGAACCCAATATGATCTAGTCCTGCGTCGGCTAGAACTTGCCGCCGGTCCAACACGACGGTGCTCGTATTGCTATTTGCTTTCTTAAACGGAAATACTGCCTTGGCTTTATTTCGACGATCAGCTTTCTCCTCACCTGGCGCAAAGTTTGCTTTCGCAACCTGCGCTTCGAGGTGCCGCTCGAGAGTAGACTCGGTATTTAAGATACTGTGCACCCCATACACGGCAAGGGCCGCATACTCTTCGCGATCAATATTGGTCAGTTGAGAAAACCGCTCGATTTCACGTCCGATCATCCAACAGGCGAGCGTAGTGAGGTTGCTAACTATGGCAAGCTGAACTTCAGCACTGTCAACTTCGGCAAGTGGACCCGTCCTAACGCCATATGCTATGCGTTTTATCGATTCGTATAGGTTAGGATAATCCTTGAGCTTACGGCCACCGGGCACCGTTACGTTAAAGCTTATCACCCGGGGGTTTTTCTCACCGATATTCTGTACTAACCACTCGTGATTTTCGTAATTAGTCAAAAGCCAATGGGGCCGAAATCCTCCGACGGTATGGAGGGCATTCGGGATGCTTTCATCTACAACATTCAGATCTAGACTTCGTGCAGTGGCCATAATCAAAATAACGGAAATGGTTTATAATTAGGGCGACGCGCGTCTGCGATCGACTTTGCCTGAATATAACTCGATGCTGTTTCGCCTTGCGAAAATTTAGCTAGAGCGACTTCCG
Source organism: Massilia yuzhufengensis (assembly GCF_900112225.1). Taxonomy (GTDB): domain Bacteria; phylum Pseudomonadota; class Gammaproteobacteria; order Burkholderiales; family Burkholderiaceae_D; genus Telluria; species Telluria yuzhufengensis. The sequence goes on from NZ_FOLD01000010.1 coordinate 76,655, forward strand.
CTAGCGTGCGCCATGGAAGCCAGCGATTTTCCCACGCTATAGCGTTCGACATGATCTCATTCTCCTCCCTAGATTCAAGGTATTCATTAAAGAGAATCAAGTCGGCAATGTTATCCGCTGTTCCGACGATGTATCGCATTTCGCATCCGGGACAGGCGTCTAATCTTGTGCAGCTTTCGCCTTGCTGCGTTCCAGGTTGGATGCCTGCTTTTGAATTCAAGCATGCAACGCCAAGGCCAGAACGCGCTGCGTTAGAAAAGAGCTTTACAGCAGCCTCATGGGACATTCCAAGTTTTTCCGCCGCACCGTCAATGGATTCGATTATTACAGCTTGAAAAGCTATCGTGAATGCCCGGATCTTCTCAATTTGTACAAGTTTCGTATGCGTCCGCTGTGTATAAATGCCGGTCGTTGTGGCGGAAGCGTGATCTGCTTGCGCCTGTGCAGTCTCGATGCGTATCAGTGGATCTCTGTGCTGCAGTTCCAGAAGACATGAGGGGCGAATAGATGACGGGCGAATGTCAAGATTATGCAGTTCAGGATGATCCCGTAGAAATGCTTTGAAATCCTCACGGGCCCTAGATTCCGTAATCGTTACAATATGTCCCTGCTGAGTATCCAAGAAAAGTGTGTTTGCGACACTAACATCGGCTTCTTCTCGATAGCGAACCGACATTGAAAGGTAATACCGGATTGCCTGTACAGCAGATAGTTTCTGACCTGGTTGCGGCGCAACCGGAAGGCTGTCATTGATACGTACGTAGTGCGCTCGTGCTTTTTGACCGAAGGATACCGTCATGTGTGTTGAATCTTCGGTTTTCGTGAGGCAGTTTGTAGGCATCTCGCGGACGACCTCACAGTTCGCGCCCGTATCTACTAGAAGCAGGATCCACAGAGCGACAGTCGCGCGTTTATGGGGATGTAAGTATGCTTGAAGTTGCTCGTGGCCACCCCAGCGCCTCTTCAGGTGGTGGTATCTGCCACTGATCCCACTTGAGTTGCCGTCTAGTGCTTCCAGCATGAGGCTAAGGGCATTGCCGAGGTTAGGTAAGGTAGTACCAGTTATAAGTTTTGTAGCATTACGACGGCGGTCAGAGACTGATCGTTCCGTGTAGTCGAGTAGTGCAATCAGTTCCTGCGATGAGTGTGTAGCTTCTATCAGTGCCCGTTGACCAAAGAGCCAATGCTCGTACCACTGCAGAAAGTCGAGTTCGGCACATCGCCTCAAGGACTCTAGACGAAACGTGTTCAGTTTCCGAATCTCCGAAACGAGAGAATCTAAGTCAAGCAACTTAACGTTTTGTGAAGGGAGGTGCGCATACAGGGCGGTTATGAACTCGATTGCCTCAGACTTTTCAAATTCGTCGAATGGTCGCGTCAGTTTACTGATTAACGCATTTCGCTCTGTGTCTTTCCCGTGTTCGGTGCCGTTTTCTCGGGGAGAGAGTTGTGCGAGGCAGGGACGGCTCTTCGAAGTTTGTCTAGCTTTCGCATTTTTGATGCCTTTTAGTTTGACTTCTGGAACGACATTAGATGATGCTAGAACGGCCCATACTTGGTTCAATGTTCCAATGAGTTTATGCTTTCTGAGGATCGAACGAGAACTCTCTGGCGTTGCAGTATCGCAAATTAAATCTGCACGCCACTCGTAAAGTGCTTTTTCCCACGTCATCGCTTCGATTCTGCGAAACGCGGCGGATCCGAGATTCCGGAAAAAGTCCGGCATAGATCCTATGCCCTTTTGCCTCATAAGAAAAGATAACAATGATGTGACGACTTGGTGACAAACCTTTCTTTGCTGGTTCGTGCGGATATTATAATATCGGTCCAACGCAGGGAGTGCCTCCAATAGGAAAAACCTAGCTAACGGTTGGAAAGCTTCGTAACTATAGAGATTTGTTTTGTCACCTTGTTGAATCATCAGGATGAACGGTGAGTATGCAACTTCTTTCTTCTCTTTCACATAGAAGCCTCTCTGTGTGAATTTCGATTCTCCGTCGACAGCTCTCATCCGTCCTCCAGGTGGAGGAATTTCAAAACGTTTTGGTAGCAAGCCTCTTAGAGCCAGATTTGCCAGTAATTTGTTAGTTGTTAAGCGTTGTTTATCTTTTGTCTTTGCAGATATCATGTTTCCGGTCTTACCTGACACCCGATCTTCAAGTATCGAACGCGCCAGATAGTCAACAAACTGTTGCCATCCATCTTCGCTTAGTGCCTCGGTCGAACGATAATGCATTGACTCTAGGAACGGATGTAGCTGGCCAAGAAAATGATCGAAGCGTTCAGCATAGTTGTCCTGCCAGGTCCTTTCGGTTACATTTGCTGTTTTGCGCAATTCCCGAATCAAGGCGCAAGCAGAGGCGACAAACATGGCGCCAACTCTGTCTGCAATTCTGGAATATTCATACGTTATTGATGTCCCGTTCGTAGGCTCAGTATGCAGGACGTAATACGGGCTTTGCTTAACCGAGGCGAAATGCTGGAGATCCACACAAAGAATCCCGGCGTCTGCGTAACGCTTAAGTATTGCAAGATTCTTCTCGTAATGATGTGTATCACTCGTCGATAAATTGCAATTTGTTATGCTGCGACTCGCTAAGAAATCATTGGCAAATTCGTGCAAATGCGATGATTCCATCGCACTAGTTGATACAAGGTGGTACTTATCTAGAGTATTCTTTAGTATGCAGAAGAATGAATCTAGATGAGCAACCGCTAGTATAAGACCGACCGCTCGAGATCCCTTAATTAAAAATTGCTTATCGTAAGAGTCTCGCGCGTGTTGGCAAACGGCAGCTACAAACGTTGAGCCCAGTCTTTCTGCATAGCGTGAGTATTCATATGCTCTGCTTCGCGCACTGCCCAGTGGTTCGACGACAAGATATGGGTTCTCCATTTTCGAGGGCGCATTGTTCATTTGAAGAGCTACTGTGTGAAAGCGCGTGCAAAGTCTCGAGCTCGGTCTGGGCATCCATCATTTTGAACCTCCGGCTTTGGGAAAGAGGCATAAGTCGGAAATTGATATGCCTCTGATTAAGCCTAGTTCTCGCTATTTTGCGACCGGCGCTGGAATGTGAGGGTGGGGATCGTATCCAACGATTTCAAAATCGTCGAACTTGTAGTCGAAAATTGACTCTGGCTTTCGATGGATTGTCAGGGTTGGAAGGGGTCGAGGCTCCCGTGTGAGTTGTAGGCGTGCCTGATCTAAATGGTTGGAATACAAGTGCAGATCACCAATCGAATGAACGATTTCTCCAACGTTTAGGTTGCACTGCTGTGCAACCATATGTGTTAGAAAAGCTAAAGAATTTGCGTTGAAAGGTACCCCGAGGTACAGGTCGCCAGATCTCTGCGTGAGGTGGGCGGAGAGCCGCCCGTTTGCAACGTAGAATTGATATAGGATATGACAAGGCGGGAGAGCCATTCTACCTTCTGCTGCGTTTTGCTCAGGTGCCTTGGACTCGTCTGGTAAATAGGCGACGTTCCAACCGCTAATAATGTGGCGACGACTATCAGGACGCTTCCGGATTCCCTCGATTAATGCCGCAACTTGATCGAAGACCTCGCCATTTGGCCCCTGCCAGGCACGCCATTGCGCGCCGTACACTGGACCTAAGTCGCCATTTTGGGTGGCCCACTCATTCCAGATGGAAACCCCGTTATCTTTCAGGTACTTTATGTTGGTATCGCCACGGAGGAACCAAAGCAATTCATGCAGGATTGACTTGATGTGCAGCTTTTTTGTGGTTAGGAGAGGGAAGCCCTTGCTCAAGTCATGACGGTACATTCTCCCGAAAACGGAAAGCGTACCTGTCCCCGTTCGGTCGCATTTCTGAACGCCGTTCTCGAGAACGTCACGAAGAAGGTCTAAGTACTGTATGTCCATGCCGATAATCTTTCGTTTTGGGGAGAGCGTAGTACCAGACCTGGACTAACTGGCTCATCCTGAACCGAAGACTATCAGAGTTTTTGTAAATTGTATAGATACTGCCTTCATAGGCTACCGACGAGAAAATGCTTGTTGCGCGCAACGCTCTTTATGAGTACATCTTCGGAATGTGGCAAAGATACGGCACGCCCAGGAAGATGTCGGCGCTGCGCTGGTAGAGCTGGCAGGACAGCTTGCCGTCGGCGACATAGAACTGGAAAAAGGCGTGGCAGGGCGGCAGCTTCATCTTCGGCACGTCCGCCACGTTCCAGCTTGATACGATCATGCGGCGCGAGTCCGGCGTGCTGCGGATCTGTTCCAGCACCTGCGCGACCTGGTCGATGTGGCCGCCGTCGGGCGTGGGCCAGCTGCGCCACTGGTAGCCATAGACCGGACCCAGGTTGCCCTGTGCGTCGGCCCATTCGTCCCAGATCGTGACGCCGTTTTCGTTCAGGTAGGCGATATTGGTCGAGCCCTGCAGGAACCAGATGAGTTCATGGATGATGGACTTGAGGTGGACCTTCTTGGTGGTCAGCAGCGGGAAGCCGGCCGCCAGGTCGAAGCGCATCTGGTAGCCGAAGACCGACAGCGTGCCGGTGCCGGTACGGTCGGTCTTGACCGCGCCATGCTCTTTCACATGGCGCATGAATTCTAGGTATTGGCGCATTCGTCAGCACTATAGGAAACAGCCTGATATTGTAACCGAGAGTGCGCCTGCGGGTCGGCCCGGGCCTACTCTTTTATTTCGGGCTCCACCAGCCGGGCCAGCTGCGCGAGCGACTGCTGCCAGCCCAGGTAGCAGGACTCCACCGGGATCATGGCGGGGATGCCTTCCTGGGTGATGCGCACTTCCACCCCGCACATCACTTCGCGCAGCACCACGGTGGTCTGCATCCGGCCCGGCAGCTGGGGATCGTCGAAGGCGGCGCTGTAGCGCACGCGCCGGCCCGGTTCGAGTTCCAGGTACTCGCCGCCGAAGGAATGGCTGTGGCCAGTGGTGAAATTGGTGAAGGACATTTGGTAGCGCCCGCCCACCCGGCAGTCGAATTCGTGCACGGTGGCGGTGAAACCGTACGGCGGCAGCCACTTCGCAAAGGCCGCCGCGCTGGTGAAGGCGCGGTAGACCCGGTCGGGCGTGGAGGTGAAGACGCGGTGCAGTTCGACGGTATGCGTGGACATGATCGCTTTTCCTTTTTATTCAATGGCCAGAGGACGACCCTCTGCCGCTACGACGAAGGGCTGGCCCGGGATTCGACATCGCCTGCGCCTATTTTGCTTCAGTTTCAAGCTCGAATTCGATCGCCACGCCGCGCAAGGAAAAGCCGAGCGCGCGTGGATCGGCCGCATCGGCGGGCCGCGCCGGCAGCGCGTGCTCGATGGTGACGTCGAGTACACGGGCACCGCGCACCTGCGCGGGCAGCGCCAGCGGCGCCTGGCCCAGCAGCTTCTTGCCCAGTTCGACGCCATTGACCGTGACTGTTGAAGCGCGCACGCCATCGAAATAGGCGCCATCCAGGCCAAGATAGGCCGCGCGGCGCCCTGGCGGCAGCGCCAGGCGCAGCCGCGAGTGCTCGCCCTCGGTCCAGACCATGGCGCCCTCGATGCGCGACCAGCCGCTGCCGAGGATGGGCGGCATGCCCGGCCCGATAGCGATGCGCACGGCGGGCGCCGGGCCGGGGTCGCAGCGCAGTGGCGCGTTGTAGTAGCGCCATCCGGAAGCGAGGGTCTTCACGTGCGCGGCCGCCAGGTGCGTGCCTGGCCCGCACAGGCCGCCGGAGTCGGCGCTGTTGGACCAGTAGCGCATCAGCTTGGTCGCGCCCCGCGGTCCCCGGTGGACCACGACTTGGTCGGGGGTGACCAGGTCTTCGCGGCGCCGCTCGCGCTTGAGGAAGATTTCCGGGTCCGGGTTGTACCAGCGCGGCGCGTGGTCGAGTACCCAGGCCGCCAGCCGTCCATGCGAAATGAACGACGGCGCCCTGCTGCGGTAGGCCTGCCAGGTGAACAGGGCTTGCAGCAGCAGTGCGGCGCACAGCGCGATGTTGCGCGTGCGCGGGCCGAGCTGCACCAGGCCCACCAGGCACACCGCCAGCATCGGCATCGACGTCCAGTAGGCGTAGCGCGAGACGATGATGGCGCCGCTGTTCCAATTGGTGGCGGCCAGCGTGGGAAGCGCCATCCCCAGCGTGAGCAGCAGGGCGATGCCCAGGTGGACCAGCCAGGCCCGGCGCCGTCCTGGTTCGAGCGCCGCCAGGATGATTGCCGCGCACGCGGGCAGGGCAGGGAAGCCGGTGAACAAGCCCTGGTTCAGGTCGAACAGGAAGGAGAACATCCGCTCCGGCGTGACCAGGCCAAGGTCGGTGTAGTAGTGGCTGATGAGGCTCGGCATCCCGAACAGCGCCATATTGTGCAGGTAGGGAAGCAGCGCCGCAGCGATGCCGGCGGCCACCAGCGCGCCATCGCGCAGCCAGGGCCGCGGCCCGCCCTCCGGGGGGAACAGTGCTGCGGCCGGAAACCAGCGGTACAGCGCGGCGTAGGCGGCCGCCGCCGGGATCAGCCCGGCGATCGACGGGTTCTGGCTGGCGCCCAGCCCCGCCAGCGCCACCGTCAGCGCCAGGTCGCGCCGCAGCGCCGCCAGGCTGGCCAGCAGCACGCAGCAGCCGGCCATCACTTCCGGCCCGCTCCATACCGTGTAGTAGAGCGGCCCCATGATCGCCACCAGCGCCAGTTCGGGCAGTCCGGCCGCCGGCAGCCAGGCCCGCACGCGCCAGGCGCTCGCGGCCAGGATGGCCAGGTTCAGCGCCACCAGCGCCATGAACGGATTCTGGCCGAGCAGGACCACCAGCGCATAGAAGGGCGCTGCCAGCAGCGAATACATCCAGAAGTGGATCGCGTGTACGCTGCCGTCGCGTGCGCGGGCAAAGCCCAGTTCCACGATGGCCCCGCGTTCGAGGCGCTCGATCGCGCCGTCGAGCATGGCGGGTTTGAGAAGCGCGCGCGCCAATGCCGGTGGCGGCATGGCCGCGAAGGCGTCGACATCCGTACGCCGCAGTTCGGGCGAGCCGTGGGCGACGAAACCCTGGACCATCGCCAGGTATTCCAGGCCGTCGCCGATCAGGCGCGCCTTGGCCAGGCACAGCACGGCGAAGACGGCGCACAGGAAGATGGCGGCCAGCCGGGCCAGGATCGATGCGGGCATGTTGGCAGGGGGAGTAGAAAACCCGCCATTCTATCAAGCGGCGCCGCTGTGGGAATCGGTGAACAAGGGGGCGGGGCCGGCGCGGTAAGATACGCTTTTGTCGCCCCGGGCCCTTCCATGCATCCGCTACGCATCCTGTCGCTCTCCCTCCTGCTGGCCTGGTGCCAGCCCGCGGCTGCCGCCGCCCCCGCCATGTGCGCGGACGCCTGCAGGCAGCGCATCGCCGAGGCCCGCGTGTTCGAAGGCCAGGGCAACTACCAGGAAGCGCTGGAACGCTACCGGCTCGCCGCCAAGGCCGATCCGCAGGCATCGGTGCCGCTGTCGCTGTCGGCCGCCCTGCTGTACAAGCTGTCGACCAAGGTCGCGCCGGACCAGGCCGGCGCGCTGCGCGACCGGGCGCGCGCGCTGGCCACCGGCGCCGCCGCCCTGGCGCCGGACGACCCGATCGCGCAGGAAGCCTTGCGCCTGCTGGACGACGACGGCCCATCGCCGCTGCGGGCGGTGGCGCCGCAGGCCGCAAGCCTGCTGGCCGAGGCCGAGGCTTTCTTCGTGCAGCGTAAACTCCGGCATGCACTGGACAAGTACGAAGCCGTGATGAAGCTCGACCCGCAATTTTCCGGGGCCTGGGTCGGCGCTGGCGACTGCCACTTCCTGTGGCAGGAGTGGCCGCAAGCGGAGGCCCTGTTCCGGCGCGCGACCGAGATCGAGCCGCGCAATTCCCAGGCCTGGCGCTTCCTGGCTGACACGCTGCTGGCGCAGGGCAAGCGCGATGCGGCCGTGTCCTCGCTGCTCTCGGCCATCAGCGCCGATCCGTCCCAGCGCCCCAATTGGAGCAAGCTGGCCGACCTGCGCGCGGCGGCCGGCACCCCGCTGGCACGCCTGGGCCTGCGGCGCGGCGTGCGGGTGACGCAGGGGGCGGATGGCAAATTCACGGTCGGCATCGACGAAGACCTGGCCAAGCAGCAGGAGACGCCCGACTACGCCATCCGGGTGGCGCTGGGTGTCGTCGAGGCGAACCTGCGCACGCAAGACACGGCCGGCGCGAAGAGCGCCTTCCAGGTCGAGCGCGACGCGTGGGCCCAGGCACTGAAGATTGCCGGCGAACTCAAGGCGAGCACCGGGACAGGCGTGAGCGACCCGGCGCTGCAGCGCATGCAGGCGTTCGCGGGCGACGGCCAACTGGAGCCGGCGATCCTGCTGCTGCTGTTCCGCCAGTCCTACCGGCCGGCGCTGGAGGCCTGGGTGGCGGCCAACCCGGGCGGCGTTGCGGCCTTCATCGACCGCTACGGCCTGCGGCCGTGACGCCCATGGCCAGCACCCCGGCCTACCCGGGCACGCCGGACGACCGCTACTTCGTGGTGAAGGGCCGCCTGTGGCGCAGCAGTAATCCGGCCCTGGCGCCGGCGCTCAGGCAGGAACTGGTCGACCGCCTGATGGATGCGCGCCGCGCCGTGGGGGCGGCGAAGAAAGCAGGCGACGCGGCAGCCGAGCAACGTGCCAGGGCCGGCGTCGACGCGGCCAAGCGCGCCCTGGGCGAACGCGGGCCGGTATGGTGGGACGATGGCGCGCCCGACTACAACCGCCGGATGGTTGCCAACACGCCGTATGCCGACTGGTATGCGGCCTTGCCGCCGAGCGCCTAGCCCGCCTGCAGCGCCCCCGCGAACAGGGCCAGCGCGTCGATCACCTTCTGGTCCGGTGCATTGAGCAGGTTGTCCCCCACGTAGAGCTCGAACGAACTGGTGCCGGGCAGGGCGGCGCCGGCGATGCGGTTGAACATCCAGATGCCGTGCTGCTCGGCGAGCGCGCGCCGGATCGCCAGCGCGCGCTCGGTCGTCACGGGCAGATGCAGGTGCAGCATATTGGTCTGGGGCGCGGCCGGGTTCGCGCGGATCAGCGGGTGCGCGGCCAGCGCCCCGTACAGGAAGTGGGTACGGCGCAGGTAGTCCGGCATGGCGGCGAGCTTCTCGTCGAAGCCCATCGCCGCCGCCACCACATAGGGCGTGCGGTGGATGACGTTGCCGCCTTCGCGCCGGAACCACTCCGCCGCGCGCTCCACGAATTCGCGCGTACCGGCCAGCATGGCGCCACCGAGCCCGCCAATGCCCTTGTACAGCGACACGTAGACGGAATCGAAGCCGGCCGCCACCTCGTGCAGCGGCTTGCCGTAGCCGGCCGCCGCTTCCCACAGGCGCGCGCCGTCCATGTGCAGGTGGGCGCCGCGCGCGCGCACGTCGGCCTTGATCGCTTGCAGTTCATCCCAGGGCGTGAGCTGGCCGCCGATCTCGCGCAGCGGCAGCTCGATGCCGACTGCGCCCAGGCGGTCGGGGATCACGGCCAGGTCGGCCGCCGTCCATGGCCGGTAGGGCTCGCCCGCCTGCAGCGCCTTGAAGGCGCCCAGCAACTGGTAGTTGGAACGCTCGTGCACGAAGATGTGCGAGGTCGGGTGCAGCGCCACCAGGTCGCGCGCGCGGTCCTGGCAGGCCAGGCGCAGCGCGGTCACCTGGGCCATGGTGCCGCTGATGCAGAACACCGCCGCCTCCATGCCGAGCAGGCGCGCGACCTTCGCTTCGAATTCCTGCAGCAGCTGGCCGCTGCCATAGAGGTCGTGCTCCACATTGTGCGCTTCGCACCACGCCGCCATCGCCGCGAACAGCTCGGCGGGAGGGCGGGCGCGATGGCCGGGGAAGACGGTGTGGCAGCGGCGTTGCAGTGCGGTGTCGTTCAAGGCGCTCTCCTGGGCGAAGCCTGCCACTTTACACGATGATCAACTGGCCGTGAGCGCCGCGCGGCGCACCGGGGCGGGCGCCGCGGCCTGGCTGTCGGCCAGGCGGAACAGGCGCACGGCGCGCGCCAGTTCGGCCGCCTGGTCCTGCATGGCCTGGGCGGCGGCGCTGGCTTCCTCGACCAGGGCGGCGTTCTGCCGGGTCGCTTCGTCCATCGCATTGACCGAGCGGTTCACGTGCTCGATGCCGCTGCTTTGCTCCTGGCTGGCGGCGGTGATCTCGGACATGATGTCGGTCACCCGCGCCACACTGGCAAGCACTTCGTCCATGGTCACGCCGGCTTCGGCCACCAGCCTGCTGCCGGCGTCGACCTCACCGTTGGAGCTGTCGATCAGCGCCTTGATTTCCTTGGCGGCGGCGGCCGAGCGCTGCGCCAGGTTGCGCACCTCGCTGGCCACGACCGCAAAGCCGCGCCCCTGTTCGCCGGCGCGCGCCGCTTCCACGGCCGCGTTCAGCGCCAGGATATTGGTCTGGAAGGCGATGCCGTCGATCACGCCCGTGATGTCCGAGATCTTGCGCGACGAAAGCGTGATCGCATCCATGCGCTCAATCACCTGGGCGACGGTGGCGCCGCCTTTCTGGGCCACGCTGGAGGCGCCCAGCGCGAGCTGGTTGGCCTGGCGTGCATTGTCGGCGTTCTGGCGCACCGTGGCGGTGAGCTCGTCCATCGAGCTGGCGGTACCGGCCAGGCTCACAGCCTGCTGCTCGGTGCGCGCGCACAGGTCGACGTTGCCGGCGGTGATCTGCTCGGAGGCGCTGGCGATTTGCTCGGCGCCGTCGCGCACCTTGCCCACCACGTTCGACAGGCTGGCGCCGATGGTGTTGATGGCCTCGTTCAGCAGGCCGATTTCATCGCGCCGCGCGCCGTGCACGCGCGCGGTCAGGTCGCCCGCGGCGATGCGCCCGGCGACGTCGCGTACCTGGGCCAGCGGGCGCGACACATTGGCCCGCATGATCAGGTACAGCACCGCATTGAGCACGGCCAGCGCGACGAAGCCGATGGCGATGAAGCGGTTGCGCAGTTCGCTGGCCGCAGCGGTGATTTCGTCGAGGTAGGTGCCGCCGGCGATCACCCAGTTCCAGTCCTTGATATGGGTGTAGACCACGAACTTCCTGCGCGCCTGGGCTTCGCCGGGGTTCTGCCATTCGTATTGGATCGTGCCTTCCTTCTTCTCCAGGATCTCCTTGATGAAGAAGCGGCCGTCGGCGTCCTTGCTGTCGGCGATGTTGCTGCCTTCCTTGGCCGGGTGGACCACCAGGTTGCCGTGGGCCTTGCCCGGCGCGGCGTCGAGCACGTAGAAGTAGCCGGTATCGCCCACCTTCATGGCGCGGATGCGGTCCTTCAGCAGCGCCATGTCGGCGCTGATGTCGACGCCGACGTAGAGCGCGGCAACCACCTTGCCGGCGCCATCGCGCACCGGTTCGTAGCGCGTGATGTACTGCTTGCCGAACAGGGTCGCCAGGCCAATGTAGCTGCGGCCGTCGCGCAGCACGGCGTAGGCAGGGCTGTTGCGGTCCAGGCGGGTGCCGACGGCGCGTTCGCCGTTTTCCTTCTTCACCGAGGTCGAGACGCGCACGAAGTCGTCGCCGTCGGCGGCGAAGATGGTGGCGTTGCCGGCGGTTTGCGCGGTGAAGCGGTCGGGCGCGCTGAAGTCGAGGTTCAGCACCTTGCCATCGAGCTTGAGCGCGGGCGCCGGCGTGCCGCCGATGTCCACCGGGGCGCTGATGTCGAGCTCGAAGGCGCCGGGCAGGGAGGCTTTGAAGATGTCGCCGAAGCTGCGTGCCTGGCTGCTGGCGCTGCGGTTGAACATTTCGACGGTGCCCGCGACGCTGCGCAGTTCGTTGGAGACGCTGTGCGCGGCGCGTTCCTCGAGCATGGCCGCGATGGCGAAGGTGATGATGGCGAGCAGGCCGGCGATGGTCGTCCCCATGAGGACGAAGGTAATGGCGCTGATCCGGGTGCCGACATTCCAGTTGGCCGGATGAAATTTCGTGTTCATGAACAGATGGCAAGAGTCAATACGGCCGCCATCTTAGCGCCTGTCATTTCCTTTTGACAATAATTGTTGCCTGATTTTTGCTGCAGGTGCAGCATCCCGACACATTGGCGACGTTTTCATGCGCAGCGCATGGAAACGTCGCCTTTTAGCCTCAGGACGCCTGCGGCTCCATCGGCGCATGCGCCTGGAACTGCAGCGCGGCCAGGTTGGCATACACGCCGCCGTGGGCGACCAGGGACGCGTGGGTGCCGGCTTCCACCACCCGGCCATCGTCGAGCACGATGATGCGGTCGGCGCGCTGCACCGTGGCCAGGCGGTGCGCGATGATGATGGTGGTGCGCCCGACCATGGCCGCTTCCAGCGCGCGCTGCACCAGGCGTTCGGATTCCGCGTCGAGCGCGCTGGTGGCTTCGTCGAGCAGCAGCAGCGGCGGGTTCTTGAGCAGGGCGCGCGCGATCGCGATGCGCTGCCGCTGGCCGCCCGACAGGCGCACGCCGCGCTCGCCCAGGAAGGACTGGTAGCCCTGCGGCAGGCGCTCGATGAATTCGTGCGCCGCCGCCATCCTGGCCACGGCGATCACTTCCTCGTCGCTGGCGCTTGGGCGGCCATAGCGGATGTTTTCCAGCGCATTGGCGGAAAAGATGATGGTGTCCTGGGGGACGATGCCGATCGCGTCGCGCAAGGTGTGCAGCGTGAGGTCGCGGATGTCGACGCCGTCCAGGCGGATGCTGCCGGCCTGCGGGTCGTAGAAGCGCAGCAGCAGCTGGAACAGGGTGGTCTTGCCGGCGCCCGAAGGCCCGACCAGCGCCACCGTCTCGCCGGCTGCGATGTCGAGCTTCAGGTGCGCCAGCGCCGCCGTCTCGGGCCGCGACGGGTAGTTGAAGGTGACGTCGTCGAGCGTGACGCGGGCGCCGTTGGCGGTACGCGCCGGCAGCAGTTGCGGCTTGGCGGGGTTCTGGATATCGGACCGGGCGGCCAGCAGTTCGAGCAGGCGTTCGGTGGCGCCGGCGGCGCGCTGGGCTTCGCCCATCACTTCCGACAGCGCGCCCACCGAACCTGCCACGATCGAGGCGTACAGGATGAACTGGCCCAGGTCGCCGCCGGTCATGGTCCCTTCGAGCACCGCATGGGCGCCCAGCCACAGCACGAACACGATCGACCCGAACACCAGCACGATGGCCAGCATGGTCAGGGTGGCGCGCGCGCGGATGCGCCGGATCGCGGTAAGAAAGGCGCTGTCGACCGACACCTGGAAGCGGCCGGCCTCGATCTGCTCATGGGTGAACGACTGCACCGTGGGCATGGCGTTGAGGATCTCGCCCGCCATGGCGGAAGCGTCGGCGATGCGGTCTTGCGAGTCGCGCGAGAGCTTGCGCACGCGGCGGCCGTACAGCACGATAGGCAGTACCACCAGCACCAGCAGGCCCAGGATGATGGCGGTGAGCTTGGGACTGGTGACGAACAGCATGACCAGGCCGCCGATGAACAGCAAGGTGTTGCGCAGCGCCAGCGAGATGCTGGTGCCGACCACGGCCTGGATCAGGGTGGTGTCGGTGGTCAGGCGCGACAGCACTTCGCCGGTGCGCGTGGTTTCAAAAAATTCGGGGCTCTGGTGCACCACGTGGCGGTAGACGGCGGCGCGCACGTCGGCCGTCACGCGTTCGCCCAACCACGACACCATGTAGAAGCGGGCGGCGGTGGCCACGGCCAGCACGGCCGCTACGGCGAACAGGGCGAGGAAGGTGGCGTCGACATGCTTGATGCTGGTGCCGGCGGCGTTGGCGCCGAAGCCCAGGTCGATCATCTGCTTGAAGGCGGCGGGAATGGCCAGCGTGGCGCCGGCCGCGAACAGCAGCGCGACGCCGGCGAGCGCGAACTGGCGGCGGTAGGGACGCAGGAAGGGCAGCAGGCCCTTGAGCGCAGCGAGGCTGCCTTTGCGGGAGGAGTCTTGGTCTTGGGTGCCGGTGGAGCGGGATGTCATTGTCTCGTTGCGTGTTCTACGTAATGGTCATTCGGTCAAAGCTTCATCGGGCGTACATAGCCCGTCATTTCCAGGTAGCCGCGGCCCAGGCGCTTGCCATCGCGGCTGACCGTGACCGCGCCCTCCCAATACACGGCGCCGGTGGAGCGGCGCGAATCGAGCTCCTGGTCCTGCTGCAGGGGAGTGAGCTGCCAGCGCAGCGGGCCGGTCGCCACGTCCTGGGCGACCGGGTACTCGGCATCGGTACGCGGCGAGGTCCAGCGCGCTGTCGGGGTAAAACTCACCTGGTCCGGCGCGTAGCGGGTGACCTTGCCCGCGGCGTCGCGAAGGCTGGCATGCGCCCATAGTTTACCACCTTGCTTGTTGCGGATCTGGAAAGCCATCAGCGCGCCGCCATTATCCAGGTTCACGCCGATCCAGTCCCAGCCGGTGGCCTCCGGCTGCAGGGCTTCGCTCGACCATTCGTGGTCGAGCCAGGCGCTGCCCGTCACCGCCACCGCCGCGCTGCCGGTGCGTCCCACGTTGCCGCTGACGGTCAGCTGCGGCTCGCTGTAGTAGTGGCTGGCGTGCTGCGGGCTGGCGCCCTTGCGCGAGTAGCCGCCTTCGCCCTGCACCAGCACTGGCTGGGTGGGCTGCAGGCGCAGTTCCAGCGTCAGTTCATTCGAGCGGATCGTGACGCGGTAGCTGCCCGAGCTTTCGCGCACCATGCGCCAGTCGTCGAGCTTCAGGTCGGTGTTGCCGGTGCGCGCCCAGGCCAAACCAAAACCCTCGCGCGCACTGCGCTGGTCGTGCACCAGGCGCCCCACTTCCGGGTCGGACAGGGCGGCGTGGCCGATCACCAGCTGGCGCGGCGCGAAGGCGCTCGGGTTCTTCGGATCGTGCTCGGTGCGGCTGCGAAAAAAGGTGACCTGGAAGCCGAGCGGTTTTTTATCGGGCGTTTCGACCCAGCCGGTGACGTACCACCACTCGGTACGGAATTCCGGGTGGGCGCCGTAGTCGCGCGGGAACGAGAGCGCGCTGCCCGGCGTCACCGGCGCGAACACCGGCGCTTCCGCGCGGCAGCACAGGCAGAACAACATCAACAAGCCGAACAGCGCAGCGCGCATTACCAATCCTCCCTGACCGCGCGTACCGGACCACCCGACAGCGCATAGCGTCCCGACACCAGCGCCGTCGCGACCGACGCCGCCACCAGTACGGCGGCGACGCTCCCCAGCAAGCTCCACGGAAGGTGCAGCTGCATCGTCCAGTGGAAGGACTGGGGATTGACAACATAAACCAGGATGAGGCTGATGACCAGCCCCAATACGAATCCGCAGGCCACGCCGAGCAAGGTGAGGAAGCCGCCCTCGAAGGCGAGGATCTTCAATACCTGGCCGCGCGTGACCCCGACATGGCGCAGCATGCCGAACTCCTTCGAGCGCGACAGCGTTTGCGCCGAGAAGCTCGCGGCCACGCCGGACAGGCCGATGGCGATCGCGATTGCTTCCAGCAGGTAGGTGACGGCGAAGCTGCGGTCGAAGATTTTCAGGCTCATGGCGCGGATCTGGCCGGCCGACATGGTCTGCAGCGCGCGCCCGAAGGGCAGGGCGCGCACCGACTGCTCGAGCTGTTCCACGCTGTTGCCGCGCGCCGCGAACAGGGCGGCGTCGGTCACCTCGGCTTCGCCAGTCAGGGCGCGGTAGTCCGACAGCCGGATGACGACCGAGCCGGCCTGGTTGGCATAGTCGCGCCAGGCGCCGGCGACAAAGAAATCGGCCTGGCCGCCGCCCAGCGGCAGGCGCAAGCTGGCGCCGACGCGCGCGCCGTACAGGTCGAGCAGGGCTTCGGACACCCAGGCCGGGCGCGCGCCAGGCGGCACCGGCGCGGCCTCGCCGACCAGGAACAGCAGCTTGCCGGGATCGCGCGCATCGATGTCGCGCGCGATGACGACCACGTTGGGGCGCTCGGGCGCCAGCGACACGGGACGGGTGCGCAGGAAGTGGGCTTGCGCCACGCCAGGCAGGGCGGCCAGCGCGGCCTGCTGCTGCGGCGAGAGGAAGCCGGTATTGCCGCCGGCGGCAGTGCGGATGTACAGGTCGGCCGGCAGGATATGGCCCATCCACTCATCCACCGACACCCGGAAGCTCGACACCATGATGCCCATCGCGACCATCAGGCTGAAACTGGCCAGCACGCCGCCCAGCGCAATCGAGGCCTGTCCCGGCGCATTGGCCAGACGCGACAGGGCGAGTACCAGCACCGGCGGGCCTTGGTGCATGCGCAGGACCAGCATCTCCATGCGGCGGAAGGCGAGCGCCGCCAGGCGCGGCATCAGGCCGATGCCGCCGACCAGCAGCAGCGCGATCGCCAGGTAGCCGAACAAGGGCAATTCGAATACCGGCGGCGCCATGGCCAGGCCAACTGCCAGCACCAGGCATACGATGGAGGGCCAGACCCGGCCCAGGCGCGCCAGGGCCGCTTCGTCGGCGCCCGACTTGATGGCCACCGCCGGGCGCGCACGCGCCGCTTCCAGCGCCGGCGCCAGGCAGCCGAGCAGGGCCACCCCGAGGCCGAGCGTGAAGAACACCGCCGCCGCCACCGGCGTGAACTGGACCTGCGGCCGGATGCCGGGGAAGTAGCCGGCGCCCAGGTCGCCGCCGAAGAAATACAGCGCCGCCGCAGCCAGCGCGTAACCGCCCGCGACGCCGAGCAGGGCCCCAAGCACGCCCAGGCTGGCGCCTTCCAGCAGCACCTGGCGCAGCAGCTGGCCGCGTTCCAGTCCCAGCACGCGCAGCAGCGCGAACTGGCTGCGCCGCCGCATCACCGACAGCGCCTGGGTCGAGAACACCAGGAAGGCGCCGGTGAACAGGGCCACCAGCGCCAGCACGGTCAGGTTGACGCGGTAGGCCCGGCTCAGGTTGGCGTTGCGCTCTTCCTGGTCGCTGTCGGCCGGCTGGCGCACGGCGAAGCGGCCCGGATAGGCTTGCTCCAGCTGGGAGGTGAGCGTGCGCAGGAAGGCGGCGCGGTCGACGCCGTCGCGCAGCTTCAGGTCCACCCGCGATAGTTGCCCCGTTCGCTGGAAGCGCCACTGCATGGCGCCGATGTCCATCACCGCGATGCGCTGCCCGGCGCGCGCACGCTGCACCGGCCCAAGCACGCGCAAGGGCACGTCCGCGGTGCCGGCGCGCAGCACCAGCGCGTCCCCAATACGCTTGCCGAGCCAGGCTTGCGCGGCCGGCGACAGGAAGATGCCGTCATCGGACAGCACGTCCGTCATGCGGCCATCCTGCGGCGCGCCGGTGAGGTCGGGCGAGATGAAGCCGGCGCGGAAGGCGTCGATGCCGAGGATGCGCAGCGAGCCTTGTGTGCCGGAGATGCCGGAGATGCCGGCCGACAGTTCCAGCACGGGCGAGGCCACGACCACCTGCGGGTTTGCGGCCAGCACCGGGTAGATCGCTTCGTCGAACAGCGGTTCGCGGCCCACCACCTGCACGTCGGCCTGGCCGGACAGGCTCTTGACTGCGGCCGAGAACTCGTTGAAGGCGGCCGCGTTGATCAGGTGGATGGCGAAGCCCATGGCCACGCCCACCGCGATGGCCGCCACCGCCAGCAGCGCGCGCACGGGATGGGCGCGCCACTCGCCCAGCAGCAGCCAGCGCGAGAGGGTCGTCAGGCGCAGGTTCAGGCCGGGCATTCCATCGCCAGCACTTCGGCCTGGCGCCTCGCTTTCAGGCGCGCGCGCTCGGCCTCGTCCTTGCCAGCGCGCGCGCTGTCTTCGTCGAGCCACTTGCGCTGCAGGCGCAGCTTGTCGCAGTGGCGGCGCTGGACGAGCGCCGCGCGCTCGGCTCGCTGCTGCTCGCGCGCCGCCTGCTGGTCGCACCGGGCGCGTTCGTCCTCGATTTCCTGCAGCAGCGCGCGCTGGCGCGCCAGCCGTTCCACCACCTCGGGCGCGGGCGCCGCTACCGGCACCGCCAGCGCGACGGCCGCGGCGCCGCAGGGCCGGTCGTGGTAGCTGACGGTGCCGGCGTCGACGCATTTGTAGATCGTGCCTGCCGTGGCCGCGTGGCACAGCAGGCAAAGAATTGCCGTGAAAGCTTGCTTCAACATGGAAGGCCCCTGGTCACAAAATTTTGCCAGGGTTCATAATGCCGAGCGGGTCCAGTGCGGCTTTGATGGCACGCATCATGTCCAGTTCCACGGCCGGCTTGTAGCGCGCCAGCTCGTCGCGCTTGAGGGCGCCGATGCCGTGTTCGGCCGAGATCGATCCGGAGAAGGCGGCCACGCTGTCGTGCACGATGCGCTTGACCGCCTCCTGGTGGGCCAGGAAGCTGCCATGGCCCACGCCCGGCGGCGGCGCGACGTTGTAGTGCAGGTTGCCGTCGCCCAAATGACCAAAGCACACGACCTGGCAGGCCGGGAAGGCCGCCTGCAGTGCGGCATCGGTGCATTCGATAAAGTCGGGGATGCGCGAGACCGGCAGCGAGATGTCGTGCTTGATGTTCTTGCCGGCCGCCGCCTGGGCCAGCGGAATGTGTTCGCGCATCTTCCACAGGCCGATCGACTGGCTGACCGAGGCGGCGACCACGGCGTCTTGCGCAACGCCACCGTCGATCGCGTCGCCAACGGCGGACTCGAGCAGGTCGGCGGCGTGGTCGCCCGATTCGCTGCTGGAGAGCTCGACCAGCGCGTACTGCGGGTAGTGGGCGGCGAAGGGCCGCGGCAGGTCGGGGAAATGGCTGGCCACGAGGCGCAGGCAGAAATCCGACATCAGTTCATAGCCGGTGAGCGCGGCGCCGCAGCGTTCCTGCAGCAAGCCCAGCAGGGTCAGCGCACTGCGCGGCGAATCCAGCGCGACCAGGGCGGTGAGGGCGGCCTTCGGTTGCGGATACAGCTTGAGCACCGCTGCGGTGATGACGCCCAGCGTGCCTTCCGCGCCGATGAACAGTTCGCGCAGTGCGTAGCCGGTATTGTCCTTGCGCAGCCCGCGCAATCCATCCCACACCTGGCCCTGGGCGGTGACGACTTCCAGGCCCAGGCAGAGCTCGCGGGTGTTCCCATAGCGCAGCACGGCCGTGCCGCCGGCGTTGGACGACAGGTTGCCGCCGATGGTGCAACTGCCTTCGCTGGCCAGCGACAGCGGGAACAGCATGCCGGCTTGCAGCGCCGCCTGCTGGATGTCGTACAGGATGCAGCCGGCCTCGACCGTCATGGTCCGGTTGGCCGGGTCGATGGCGCGGATGCGGTCCAGGCGCCGCAGCGACAGCACGATGGCCGTGCCGCTGGCGTCGGGCACGCTTCCCAGCACCAGGCCGGTTCGCCCCCCCTGCGGCACGATGGGCACGCGCGCCGCGGCGCAGGCATCGACGATGGCGGCGACCTGATGCGTGTCCGCAGGCAGCACCACCGCCAGCGCCCGCCCGGTGAAGCGGCCGCGCCAGTCGGTCAGGTAGGGCGCCATCTCGGGGGCGTCCGTGACCAGGTGCGCCGCGCCGACCACGGCGCGCAGCCTGGCGAGCAGCGAATCAGTCATGCGGTACTTTGACCTTGTCGAGCAATTCCTTGGCCAGGCGCTTGGCTTCCCGTTTATAGGGATGCAGGAACAGCAGCGCGCAGGCAAAATACACCAGCACCAGGATCACTTCGCCGAGCGCCATCGCGCGCGAGGCCTGCGAGGTGTCGGCCCAGGCGCGTACCACGCCTTCGGCGAAATACACCAGTATGACCATCGACGACCATTGCAGCGTGTACAGGTCGCGCTTGATTACGCCGCGCAGCGGCAGCAGCAAGGGCAGCGCCTTGAGCGCGAGCAGCGACCCGCCCGGGTGCAGCGGCGCCACGAACACTTCCCAGGCAATCAGCCAGCCGATCAGCCAGATCAGGCTTGCGATGGCGCCGGCGTGAAAGACTTTTGCGGTATCCATCATTGCATTCCGTGCAGTTTGACCGCGGCGGTGGCCAGGCGTTTGCCCAGCGCGATCGCGAGGACGCGTTCGTCCTCGGTGAGCGCGCGCTTGCCGTCGGCGCCTGCCCAGTGCGAGGCGCCGTAGGGGCTGCCGCCGCTGGCGGTGTTCATGAGTTCGGGGTGCGAATAAGGCAGGCCCATGATGACCATTCCGTGGTGCAACAACGGTATCATCATGCTCAGCAGGGTCGATTCCTGGCCGCCGTGCAGGCTGCCGGTGGAGGTGAACACGACGGCGGGCTTGCCCGACAGCGTGCCGTTGACCCAGTCGGCGGCGGTCCCGTCGAGGAAGTACTTGACGGCCGAGGCCATGTTGCCGAAGCGGGTAGGGGAGCCGAGCGCCAGACCGGCGCACTCCTGCAGGTCGGCGAGCTCGACGTAGGGCGCGCCATCGGGCGGGATGGCGGGCGCGGTGGCTTCGGCCACGGTGGACACCGCCGGCACGGTGCGCAGGCGCGCCTCGGCCCCCGGCACGCTTTCGATGCCCTGGGCGACGAGTTCCGCCAGTTTCCGGGTGGCGCCGTGGCGCGAATAGTAGAGCACGAGGAGGGTCAGGTTGGTCTGCTTCATCGTTGGTATTATAGGGCGCTTTGCCCAAATGACATGCCTTTCACCGGGCAAATCGTAAGAACCCATGCTTTCAAAAACCGTACACACCCTGTCGCGCACCTCGTCGAGCATGCTGGCCCTCGGCGTGGACCGTGCGCGCGGCCTGACCCTGGGCGAAGCGCGCGACCTGGTGCGCTTCGCCCGGCGCCGCCTGCGCGAGGAAAAGCTGCCGCAAGTAGCCGGCAGCCTGACCTTCACCACCACGCTGGCCCTGGTGCCGCTGCTGACCATCGTGCTGGCCATCCTCACCACCTTCCCGGTCTTCGGCCAGCTGCGCACGGCGCTCGACACCTGGTTCGTCCAGACCCTGATGCCCAAGGCCATCGCCAACACCATCAGCGCCAACCTGACCCAGTTCGCCAGCAAGGCCAAGGGCCTGTCCCTGCTCGGCGCGGTGCTGCTGCTGCTGACCACCACCACCATGATGGGCATGATCGAACGCGCCTTCAACCAGATCTGGGGCGTACGCCGCCCGCGGCCCTGGTCGCAGCGGGTGCTGGTGTACTGGGCGCTGGTCTCGCTGGGGCCGATCATGTTCGGCCTGTCGCTCTCGGCCACCGGCCAGCTGTTCAGCGCCACCGGCGGGCTGGTCAAGTCGGTGCCGGTGCTCGGGGTGGTGTTCTATACGCTGGTGTCGGTCGCCCTGACCACCGGCGCCTACACGCTGCTCTACATGGCGGTGCCGAACCGCCGCGTCTACTGGCGCGACGCGCTGTGGGGCGGGCTGGCGGCGGCGATCGCGTTCGAGGTCGCCAAGCGCCTGTTCGCGCTCTTCATCCGCCAGTTCCCGACCTACGCCATCATCTATGGCGCGCTGGCGGCGCTGCCGCTGTTCCTGGTCTGGATGTATGTCTCATGGCTGGTCACGCTGGTGGGCGCGGTGCTGGCCGCCGCGCTGCCGGTGGTGAAGTACGAACGCTGGAACTACCAGCCCAGCCCCGGCAGCGCCTTCGTGGACGCCATGGCCGTGCTCAAGGTGCTGCACGGCAGCTCGCAAGCGACCGGCACGGCGCTGGTCTCGAGCGCCGCGATCCGCGCCCATACCCGCATCGGCTACGACGAAATGACGATGCTGCTGGAAAAAATGGTGACCGCCGGCTGGGTCGGCCGGGTGCAGGACGACGTACCCGCCGGCGTGCGCTGGGGTCGCGGCGCGCGCGAAAGCGTCGACAACTGGGTCCTGCTGGCCGATCCAGGCACCGTCCGGCTGGCCGACGTCTATCGCCTGTTCGTGTTCGACGCAAGCGGCGCCGATGAACCGGTCCCCGCCACGCCGCTCGCGCTGGATACGGCGGCGCTGGCAAAGCAGGTCGAGAGCGCGGTGGAGCAGGGCCTGGAGCAAACGCTGGCGGAACACTTCGCAACCGAAACCTAAACCAACTTCGGGGTCAGGTCTGACAATCGGACACGGCCTCGACTGTAGAAGCAAGAAAATGCATTTCCGGGCCCGGTTAAGGCTGAGCTTGTGTCCAGATGTCAGACCTGACCCCGAAGTTTTTATTGATAGGAGTTCACGCAATGACAAAGTTCCTGATTTCGTTTCCTGCGAATGCGATGCAGGTTGCCGACGAGGACATGGCGGCGGTGGGAGAGGCGTCGCGCGAGGTGATCCGGCAAGCCAAGGCGGCGGGGGTGTATGTGTTTGGCGGTGGCCTCAATAGCGAGGTGGCGTCGGTGATGGTGGCGGCTGATGGGGCCTGTACCAGCGAAGCGTACCCGCAAACCAGGGAGCTCGATGGCGGGTTCTGTGTGCTTGAGCTGCCTTCGAGGGAGGCGGCCATCCACTGGGCCTCCAGGCTTGCGGCGGCCTGCCGCTGCCGGCAGGAGCTTCGCGAGTTCTACCATGACCCCGAGAGCTGACCGGGGCGGGCCCGGCTTTTTCCATGCGTGGACGTGGCAGTTCTCCCCATCGACACAGGCCGGGCGGACCAGCATGATCAGGTCGTATGCCGTCGCCGCCGGCATGCTCTGCCTGGCGGGATGCTACTTCCCGAACGACCGGAGTTTCTCTGCCTATGCCCAGGCGCTGGTCAAGCCTGGCATGCCCCTGGACACGGCAGTTGCTGGTTTCCAGCGTGACGGGTTCATCTGCGACCGGATGGCGCCGACGCCCTCCAGGACGTGTTCCAGGAGGCGGCAGCTGCCCTTGCCGGCGGCGTGCATGGAGCGGGTCAACATACACGCATCGGAACAGCGTCGTGTCGAGCGTGTAGAGGTGCCAGCAATCGCATGTACGGGCTTGTAGGCCGCGCGAGGTGATTGCCCCCATCCGCAACGCGGCTTACCAGCTCAGTTTGCCACTCAGCATCTGCCAGTACATCACCCAGTCCGCCCGGAACGACAACCACGGCTGGGAAAACGATGCCGGCCGGTTCTTTTCGTAGAAGAAGTGCCCGATCCACGCGCCGCCGTAGCCGCTGACCACGGCGAACAGCAGCCACCAGGCGTTGAGGCTGTCGATGTATTGGGCGATCGAGGCGATCGCCGAGGAGGTGCCGATGAAGTGGGCGCGGCGGCAGCGCCGGTCGGCATGCTGGGTAAGGTAGTAGGGATAGAACTCCGCAAAACTCGCATACCGGGCCGTCATGGCGTCTCCTCTGGCTACTTGATGGTGGCGGCAAATCCCGCCAGGGCGTCGAGCACCGCATCGGGCGCTTCGGCCATCATCTGGTGGCCGGCGTCCACGATGGTGATTTTGCCATGGGCGATCGCGCCAGTCAGCAGTTTCGTCGAACGCGGCGGCGTCATCATGTCCTTGTTGCCGAACACGAACAGCACCGGGCAGCGCACCGCGGCGGCGGCGGCCTCGCCCCCGGCGTAGCTGTTGCAGGCGGCAAAGTCGGTGTGGAACAGGCCGTCCGGGTTGCGCGCCGACATGCGCTGCATCAGGCGCCGCGCGCCGCCCATCACCGAAAAGCCCGGCCCCGGGCAGGACGGCTTCTGCGCGATCGACGAGTGCGACCAGATATTGACCATGTCGATCGCCGCCGCTTCGTCGGTGCGCGAGGTCTCGAGCAGCGCGTCCGAGACTTTCATCGGGTAGGTGCTGCCGACCAGCGCCAGCCCGATCACCGGTTCCGGCGCGCGCCGGCTCGCTTCCAGCGCGATCAGCGAACCCATGCTGTGGCCGGCCAGGATGGCGCGCTGCACGTCTGCTGCCTTCATGAGTTCCAGCAGCCAGTCGGCCATGGCTTCCACGGTTGCCAGCGCCGGCCCGCTGCTGCGGCCATGGCCCGGCAGGTCGACCGCCAGCACTGAATAGCCATGGTGGGCCATGTAGCGGCTTTGCAGGGCCCACACCGAATGGTCGTTCTGGGCGCCGTGGATGAAGACGAAAGTCGGCAGTGATGGGTCGAAGGCCTTGCCGCCGGTATAGGCGTAGGCGGTGGCGCCGTTGATCTCGAGCTGCATCTCAGGCTCCCTTCTGGGCCAGCTTCAGGCCGCGCTTGAGGTCGTCGATCAGGTCGTCCGCGTCTTCCAGGCCCACCGACAGGCGCATGGTCCCCTCCGTGATACCGGTGGCCGCCAGCTGCTCGGCCGGCACCCGGAAATGGGTGGTCGATGCGGGATGGATCACCAGCGACTTGGCGTCGCCCACATTGGCCAGGTGCGAGAACACTTCCAGGCCGTCCGCAAAGCGGCGCCCGGCGGCGCGGTCGCCCTTGAGGTTGAAGGTGAACACGGCGCCGCAGCCCTTCGGCAGCAGCGTCTTGGCCAGCGCGTGGTCCGGGTGCGAGGCCAATTCCGGGTAGGACACCGAATCGACCGCCGGATGCGACAGCAGGAAGTCCACCACGCGGCGCGTATTGGCGACGTGGCGGTCCATGCGCAGGCCGAGCGTTTCGACGCCCTGCAGGATGGCGAAGGCGTTGTGCGGGCTCATGGCCGCGCCAAAGTCGCGCAGGCCTTCGCGGCGCGCGCGCAGCGCGAACGGGGCCACGGTGGATTCCTCGGCGAACACCATGCCGTGCAAGCCCGCGTAGGGCTCGCACAGTTCCGCGAAGCGCCCGCTGCGTGCATGCGCCGCGTCCCAGTCGAAGGTGCCGCCGTCCACCAGCAGGCCGCCGATGGCGGTGCCGTGCCCGCACAGGAACTTGGTCGCCGAGTGGAACAGCAGATCGGCGCCGAGGTCAAACGGGCGCTGCAGGTACGGGGTGGTGAAGGTCGCGTCGACCATCAGCGGCAGGTCGTGTTCGTGGGCGAGGACGGCGATGGCCGGGATGTCGAGCACATCCAGTCCCGGGTTGCCGAGCGTCTCGCCGAACAGCACTTTGGTGGTCGGGCGGATCGCGGCGCGCCAGGCGTCGATGTCGCGCGGGTCCACAAACGTGGTCTCGATGCCGAAGCGGCGCAGCGTGTAGTGCAGCAGGTTGTGCGAGCCGCCATACAGCGCGCGCGAAGCGACGATGTGGCTGCCGGCGCCGGCGATGGTCGCCAGGCCCAGGTGCATCGCGGCCTGGCCGCTGGCGGTGGCGATGCCGGCCACGCCGCCTTCGAGGGCGGCGATGCGTTCTTCCAGCACCGCATTGGTCGGGTTCGAGATGCGCGAATACACGTGGCCGGCGCGTTCCATGTTGAACAGGGACGCGGCGTGATCCGAATCGCGGAACGCGAACGAGGACGTGAAATGGATCGGCGTGGCGCGCGCGCCGGTGGCCGGATCGGGCGCGCTGCCGGCGTGCAGGGCCAGGGTGTCGAAACCGGGGTAGCGGGGACCGCTCATCTTGATCACTCATCCACAAAAACACGATGGGCGGCATCGTAGCATTGATTTATGCCTGCGCAACAACGCACCATCCCTGAATTGGTGCAATGCTGGATTTTTTGGCGGGCATCAGCTACAGTCGGCGTTATGCGTTATACAAATATTCCAGGAATGACCAATCAACCGGACGGGGTGGCCAATATGAAAGTCTCCGAGATCCTGCAGGTGAAGGGCGAAATCCTTTATACCGTCACTCCCGACATGCCGCTGATGCAGGCGGCAGCCACCATGGCCGAGAAGGACATCGGTTCGCTGGTGGTCATGGAGTTCGGCGACCTGGTCGGCATGCTGACCTTCCGCGAAGTGATCAAGGAGCTGCACGCGCAGGGCGGCGCCATCGGCAACGGCACCGTGCGCAAGGTGATGGACGACAGCCCGATCACCGTCACCCCCGACACCGAAGTCAACGAGGTGCGCCGCATCATGCTCGAGAAGCACGCGCGCTACCTGCCGGTGATGAACGCCCGCACCCTGCTGGGCGTGATCTCGTTCTACGACGTGGCCAAGGCGGTGCTCGAGGCGCAGCAGTTCGAGAATCGGATGCTCAAGGCGTATATCCGCGATTGGCCGGCCGAGCAGGCCGCAGAAGATTGAGTTGATTGACGCGGTGGGCTGCGAAGCTGCCCACCTTACGCATTACGCCGCTTCGATCAGCGCCTGGTTCCCCAGCCACTCCAGCAGCGCCTCCGGCGTCAAGGGCCGCGAGAACAGGAAGCCCTGCGCCAGCGGGCAGCCGAGCGTACGCAGGATGTGCGCCTGGCGTTCATCCTCGACCCCTTCCGCGATCACCGACAGTCCCAGGTTGCGGCCCAGCTGGATCACCATCTCGGCGATGCTGCTGCCGCGCGCCGAGCCGGTGATCTCGGTAACAAACGTGCGGTCGATCTTGAGCCGGTCCACCTGCAGGCGCTGCAAGTGCGACAGCGACGAGAAGCCGGTGCCGAAATCGTCGATCGCGATCGACACCCCGGTGCGCTTGACCTGGGCCAGCTTTTCCACCAGCAGCGCCGGCTCTTCCATCGCCATCGATTCGGTGATTTCCAGTTCCACGTATTCGGGCGGCGCGCGGGTGTCGTCCAGCGCGCGGCGCAGCATGTCGACGAAATGCGGGTGACGGAACTGCACCTGCGAGACGTTGACGGACATCGTGAACTCGCGGTGTCCGGCCGCGCGCAGGCGCACCAGTTCCGCGCAGGCCTGGCGCAGCACCCATTCGCCGATGTCGACGATCAGGCCGGAGTATTCGGCGATCGGGATGAAGCGGTCCGGCCCGACCAGGCGCCCGTCCTCGGTGCGCCAGCGCAGCAGCGCCTCGGCGCCGAAGGCGCGGTTGTTGGCCAGGTCCACCTGCGGCTGGTAGGCCAGGAACAGTTCGCCGCGCTGGAAGCCGCTGCGCAGCGCGTGCATCATGCGCACCCGCTCGCGGATCTCCACCCCCATGCTGCGCGAGAAGTAGAAGTGGCCGGCGCGCTGCTGCGATTTGGCGCGCTTGAGCGCGATGTCGGCGTCCTTGAGCGCGTCGGCGCCGCTGCCGTCGTGTTCGGGCAGGCGCACCAGGCCGAGCGTGGCCGACACCTGCACGTCCTGGCCGTCGATGTGGAAGCTCTCGCGGAACAGCGCCTGGATCGGCGCCGGCTGCACCGCATCGGCGTTGCCCAGCACGCAGAAGATGTCGCCGCCGATCCGCGCCACTTCCAGCTTCGGGTCCAGGCGCGACTTCAGGCGCCGGCCTACCGCCACCAGCAGCAGGTCGCCGAAGTGGTGCCCGAGGGCGTCGTTGGTCTCGGCGAAGTGATCCAGGTCGATCAGCGCCAGTGTGGCCGAGGCGCGCTGCGGACCGGCCAGCAGCGCGTCGATCAGTTCCACCAGGCGGGTGCGGTTGGGCAGGCCGGTGAGCTGGTCGCGGAAAGCGGCCTGGTTCAGGTGCGTGACCAGTTCCACGTTGTCCAGGCCCACCGCAACCACGCTGGTGAAGACCTTCAGCAGGCGGCGCTCGATGTCGCCGATGCTGCGGGCGAACGGAATGCAGGCGGCGAAATCACGGCCGGCCTTGCCGGGAAAGTGCAGCGCCAGCCAGCCATCGACTTCGGTGCAGCTGCGCTCGCGCAGGGCGCGCCCGACCGCGCCGGCCAGCAGCGCATGGCGCTGCGGGCTCAGTTCCCCACCCTCGAGGTGGCAGTGCTCGCCGGCCGCGGCAACCACGTGCAGCACGTCCGGCCGGCCCTGGCCGCTCTCGCGCACGCACAGCACGCCGGCGGGCCGCTGGCCGAGCAGGGTGGCCACCTGGCGCAGCACGCCCTGGGCGACGTCGCGCACCCCGTGCAGGGTCATCAGCTGGGTACCGGCGGTGAGGATATGTTCGAGGCCGGAGCGGCTGGCATCGAGGGCGCACAATTGCTGGTAGGAGCGCACGGCGGCGGCGACGGCCGTATACAGCTTGGTGCGGGTCAGTTCCGACTTGGTGCGGTAATCGTTGATGTCGTAGCCGCGGATGGCGTCGAGCTCCGGCGCGTAGCCGGGCTGGCCGGTGCGCAGGATAATGCGCACCGCGTGCATGCCCAGCTCTTCGCGGATCTGGCGCACCAGCTGCAGGCCGGCGTCGGGACGCTCCATTACCACGTCGAGCAGGATCACGGCGATATCCGGCTCGCGCTCCAGCATGGCGCGCGCTTCGAGCGCCGTGTAGGCGTGCAGGAATTCCAGCGGACGGCCCTGCATCTCGACGTTTTTCAGGGCGAAAATCGTGGTGGAATGCACGTCGGCGTCGTCGTCCACCACCAGCACCCGCCAGTTCAGGCCGGGGACTGCGTCACCGGCGGGCTGTGCCGCGTCGGTCTCGTCCACGAACATCAACTCGTCGCGGTCGAGTCTTGCTTCCGTTAGTGTGCCTGTGGGCGTCATCGAGGCAGGCATGCGCTACATCTCCGGTGTGGCTGGTCGTTTGATGAGACCAGTATATATGCAATTGGCAATATGAAAGCCCGAAAAACTGGCAGATACAACAAATTTATGTCCTTAGGGAAACTTCCTTTGTGGTAAAGCGACAGCGAGAGACCCGCCATCGCCTTGTCGGCCGGGCTGGTAGAATGACAAATCCACTATTTCTACACAGACCTATCATGTCCGGCAACTCCTTCGGCAAGCTGTTCTCTGTTACCACGTTCGGCGAGTCGCATGGCCCGGCCATCGGCTGCGTCATCGACGGCTGCCCTCCCGGCATGATCCTGTCCGAAGCCGACATCCAGCCCGAACTTGACCGCCGCAAGCCGGGCACCTCGCGCCACGTCACGCAGCGCCAGGAAGCCGACCGTGTGCAGATCCTGTCGGGGGTGTACCAGGGCGTGACGACCGGTACCCCGATTGCCCTCCTGATCCAGAACGAAGACCAGCGCAGCAAGGACTACGGCAACATCGTCGAGACCTTCCGTCCCGGCCACGCCGACTACACCTACTGGCACAAGTACGGCGTGCGCGACCCGCGCGGCGGCGGCCGATCGTCGGCGCGCCTGACGGCGCCCGTGGTGGGGGCGGGCGCGGTGGCGAAAAAATGGCTGCGCGAGCAGTACGGCACCGAGTTCTTCGGCTGCATGCGCCAGCTCGGAGACATCGATGTGCCGTTCCAGTCCTTCGAGCACGTACATGCGAACCCGTTCTTCGCCGCGAGCGCGGACGCAGCGCTGCTGGCGCGCATGGAAGCGGCGATGGACGAGCTGCGCCGCGCCGGCGACTCGATCGGCGCGCGCATCGACGTGGTGGCGCGCGGCGTGCCGGTCGGCTGGGGCCAGCCGATCTACGACAAGCTCGACGCCGATATCGCCTACGCGATGATGGGCATCAACGCGGTCAAGGGCGTGGAAATCGGGGCCGGCTTCGCGTCGGTGGCGCAGAAGGGCTCGGAGCACGGCGACGAGCTCACCCCCGAAGGCTTCGTCGGCAACAACGCCGGCGGGGTACTGGGCGGGATCTCGACCGGGCAGGACGTGACGGTGTCGATCGCCATCAAGCCGACCTCCTCGATCCGCACGCCGCGGCGCTCGATCGACAAGGACGGCACTCCGGTGATGGTCGAGACCTTCGGGCGGCACGACCCGTGCGTGGGGATCCGAGCGACGCCGATTGCGGAAGCGATGCTGGCCCTGGTGCTGATCGACCACGCGCTGATGCATCGGGCGCAGTGCGGGGATGTGAAGGTGGGGACGCCGAAGCTGGGGTGAGAGTTTGTTTGTGATCGACGACTGGTCGAAGTCGAGACCGCGGACCATCACCCACCTTTAACCAACGTCGTCCCGGTCAATTTCCTCGCGCACCCATAGCGCTTCGCGGATGCGTTTACGGATAACGGAACGAAATTGGGTTCCGGCCTTCGCCGGAACGACGGTCTTAAAGCTACTGGTGCTAACTAGGTCAGCGTAGGGCTAAGGGAGCTCAAGGCGCAAACCCCATCAAACCCGCGTCGCCACCGCCTCCACCTGGTGCCGCTTTTCCACCGTCCGCACCACCAATCCGCGCAGGTCGTTCAACAGCGAAAACTCGGTTTGGCTCAGCACCACCTGCGGGAAGCTGTCGTCCCATTCGCCGTAAATGAATCCGGCGGGCTGGCCGTGGGCGCACAGGGGGATCACGACGAAGCTGCGCGCTTCGCTCAGGGTTTCCTTCCACCACAGCGGCAGCTTGGAGGCGAACTTCAGGTCGCGGGCGTTTTCGATGAAGATCACGCGGTCGCTGCCGAGCGACGCGTGGAAGACGTTGGGCTCGTAGACGTCGTCGAACACCAGGTTGGGCAGCAGCTGCTTGCTGCCTTCGCCCAGGCCCAGGCGCGCGGCGTACTTGCCGTCGCGGCGGTTGCGCAGGAAGGCGAACGAGCGGGTGAAGGACAGGCCCTTGTGCATCGTCTCGAGGGCCATCGACATCATCTGGCCGGGCGAGGCGCTGGTGCCGGCGTCGCGCATGTCGGCCACGCCGCTCATCAGGACCTTGTTGCCGGCGGTGCGCTTGCGGCTGGCGGCGGCCTGCTGCTCGCGCTTCTCGGCCGGCTTGGCCAGCGGGGCGATCGACAGGTCGGCGGCGGCGGTTTCGCGGGCGCGGTCGATGGCTTTCAACAGGCCGCAAGCTTCGACGCCGAGCAGCGGCGCGAAGCTCTCGGCCAGTGCGGCGACGCGTTCCACGCCGGCTTCGTCGTCGTGCCACAGCGCTTCAGCAGCCTGGGTCGACATGGTGCCCAGGGCGGCCAGCCAATCGTCGTGGCCGAAGCCTTCGCCGCGCTCGCACGGCTCGACCCGGCGCATGCCGGCGATCAGGTTGCGTGGCAGGCCCCAGTGTTCGGCGGTGGCGCGGCCGACCGCTTCCAGCGACAGCCCGAGAAGCGCTTCGGCGCCGGCTTCCTCGCGGCCTTCGCCGCCGGCCTCGCGCAGCTGCAGCCAGCGCTCCGGCATGTAGAAGGTGATCATCATGCGCCCCAGCGAATGCAGGATCGAGCACACCACGGCTTCTTCCGGGTCGCGCGAGACGGCGCTGGCGGCGACCTGCTGGGCTACCATCCCGGCCAGCACGGCCTTTTCCATCTCGATGTGGGCGGTCTCGGTGTCGGGGGTGGACTTGGCCAGTTCCTCGATCAGCTTCAGGCCCAGGGCCAGGTGGCCGATGGCTTCGGTGCCGAGCACCAGCACCGCTTTCGACACCGTGTTGACGCGCTGGCCGAAGGCCGAGTACATGCCGCTGTTGGCCAGGCGCAGCACCTTCTGCGTCAGGACAGGATCGGACAGCACGGTCTGGGTCATCGAGAACTCGCGCTCGTCCTCGCCGCGCATCGAGGCCAGGATGGCGTTGATCGCCTTGGTGAAGCCCGGCATGTCGCCCTGCCTGCGGATGCGTTCCCACAGCAGGGAGAGGGTGGCTTCGGCCTTGGGCGAGCGCGCGTGGTCAGCGTGTGTTGTCATGGTTTGCCCGTCCGGATGTCGGCCGGCAGTAATTCGGTGTAGAGGTTTTCTTTCAGGGCGGCCAGCGCGACATGTGCCGGCATCGGCTTGCCGGTCAGGTAGCCCTGCACGTAATGGCAGCCCAGCTGGTCGAGCCAGGCCAGCTGCGCTTCGGTCTCGACGCCTTCGGCCACCACCGACAGGTCGAGGTGTTTCGCGATATCGAGCACCGCGCTGCAGATCGCGGCGTCCTTGGCGGCATGCGGCAAGTCCTTCACGAAGGCGCGGTCGATCTTCAATACCGAGATCGGGAAGCGCTTCAGGTAGGCCAGGCTCGAATAGCCGGTGCCGAAGTCGTCGATCGCGATGCGCGCGCCGCGCTCGGCCATCTTGGCCAGCACCGCTTCGGCGTGCACCGGGTCGACCATCAGCGTGCCTTCGGTGATCTCGAGCACCAGGTTGCGGCCCGGGGTGCCCGACAGCGCCAGCGCGTCGTCCAGCACCGTCAGGAACTTGTCGCTCCTGAACTGGCGCGGGCTGATGTTGACCGAGATATACAGCTCGCGCCCGGCGACTTCCTCGAACTGGCGGATCTGCATGCAGGCCGCTTTCAGCGCCCAGGCGCCGAGCAGGTTGATCAGGCCATTGGTTTCGGCGATCGGGATGAAGCGGCTCGGCGGCACCATGCCCAGGGTCGGGTGCTTCCAGCGCATCAAGGTCTCGAAGCCTTCGATGATGCGGGTGCGGGCGTCGACGATCGGCTGGTAGTAGAGCTGGAACTCGCCCTCGCGCACCGCGTTGAACATTGCCGCTTCGAGCGAGATGTCGTGCTCCGGCGGGCCCTGGTCGCTCGGGCTGTAGGTGACCGAGCGCGCCTTGCCGGTTTCCTTGGCGCGCGACATGGCGGTGTCGGCCAGCGTCACCAGCCGCACCTCGTCCTCGGCGTGTTCCGGGTAGGTGGCCACGCCGATCGAGCCGGCCAGGTAGATGGTGTGGCCGTCGATCTCGAACGGCGACTGCAGCGCGGCCATCAGGCGCCCGGTCACCAGCTTGATCTGCGCTTCGTTCGCCGACCCTGGCAGCACCGCGACGAATTCGTCGCCGCCGACCCGGGCCAGGGTGTCGCTGTCGCGCAGGGTGCGGCGCAGGCGCGCCGCGGCCATGCGCAGCACCGAGTCGCCGACCCCGTGGCCGAGGCCGTCGTTGACCTTCTTGAAGCCATCCAGGCCGATGGTGGCGACCGCGAACCCCTGGCCCGAGCGGCGCGCATTGGCGATCACCATGCGGATGCGGTCCGAGAGCAGCACCCGGTTGGGCAGCTCGGTGAGGGCGTCGTGGGTTGCCATGTGGCGCAGGCGTTCTTCGGTCGCGTGCTGGGTCGACATGTCGCGGCCGACCACCAGCAGCGGCGCATCGTCGCCGCTGGCGATCAGGGCGATCCGCAGCTCGAACCAGAGGTCGCGCTCGCCGCAGCGAAAGCGCGCTTCGACCACCACCGGCTCGCCGCTCGCGCCGGCGGTCACGAGGGCGTTGCGCAAGGCCGGCTGGTCGACGTCGTGCGCCATCGACACCAGCGGGCGGCCACCGATCTCGACTCCGGCCAGGGTCAGCGCGCGGCGGCTCGCGGCGCGCAGCTGGCCGCCGAGGGTGACGCGGAACACGGCGTCGCCGGCGGCTTCGAGCAGGCTGTCGAGCAGCGACGACGCCTGCTTGCGGGGCTCGAACTTGGCGGCGGTGGAACTGATGTGCATGCTGGGATGTCTGCCTTCTTGTTGCTGGTGCGCGCCCCGGGGCGACGTGTAAACCATGCAAGTCTACCAAACCAGTGGCGACTGTAGCATTGAAAGATTCCGAAAGGCATTAAATAACACAATGGCCCGCCTCGTTTCAGTCGCGCTTGCGCTGTCGCAGCAGCTTGCGTTTATGCGCCCTTTGCGTTAGCGTTTTGTTGCCAAGACAAGAATATGTACAGCTATCATTGTCGCCGATTCTTTCTACTTAGCAAATTATTGAGTGCAAAAATGATGCTATGTTGCAACATCAACCTGGAGAACCGCGCAGAATGAACCGTTTCCAAACGCATGAAGTGCTCAACCAGGCGCAGCCCTTTGCCGACGTGAACCTGTTTCGCTGCGATCCTGCACTGGTGGAAGCGCTGGGGCGCGAGGGCGCGAGCTGGGCCGCGGAAGGGCTCGATGCACTGGGGGCGCAGCTCGGCCGCGCCGACGTG
Organism: Massilia yuzhufengensis; assembly: GCF_900112225.1. GTDB lineage: Bacteria > Pseudomonadota > Gammaproteobacteria > Burkholderiales > Burkholderiaceae_D > Telluria > Telluria yuzhufengensis. Next base: position 110,009 of record NZ_FOLD01000010.1, read on the forward strand.
CTCGACCTGGCGCGCCAGGCCAATGCCAACGGGCCGCGCCTGGTCAGCCATGACCGGAGCGGCACGCGGGTCGACGAGGTGGAGTTTCATCCGGCCTGGCACCGCCTGATGGCGATGCTGGTCCAGGCCGGGGCCCATTCCGCGCCGTGGCGCGAGCCGCGTCCCGGCGCCCAGGTGGCGCGCGCTGCCCAGTACCTGCTGTTCGGCCAGGTCGAGAACGGCGTGCAGTGCCCGGTGACGATGACGTTCGCCGCGGTGCCGGCGCTGCGGCGCGCGCCCGCCTGGGCCGCCGAATGGCTGCCCAAGCTGCTGTCGAACGAGTACGACCCGCGTTCGCTGCCGGTGGCGCACAAGCGCGGCGCCCTGGTCGGCATGGGCATGACCGAAAAGCAGGGCGGCAGCGACGTGCGCGCCAACACCACGCGCGCCGCGCCGCTGGCGCCGGGCGAGGCCGCGGCCCGGTTTGGCGCGCACGGCGAGGGCGCCTGGGCCATCGTCGGCCATAAATGGTTCTTCTCGGTGCCGCAGTCGGATGCCCACCTGATCCTGGCGCAGGCTGAAGAAGGTCTCAGCTGCTTTTTCGTCCCGCGCTTCCTGCCGGACGGCAGCCGCAACGCGATCCGGGTGCAGCGCCTCAAGGACAAGCTGGGCAACCGCTCCAATGCCTCGTCCGAGGTCGAGTTCGAGGATGCGGTGGGCTGGATGGTCGGCGCGCCGGGACGCGGCATCCCGACCATCCTCGAGATGGGCGGCTACACCCGGCTCGACTGCGTGCTCGGCAGCGCCGGCATCATGCGCGCGGCCCTGTGCCATGCGCTGCACCACGCGCGCGGGCGCAGCGCCTTCGGCCGCCGCCTGAGCGAGCAGCCGCTGATGCAGAACGTGCTGGCCGACCTGGCGCTCGAATCCGAAGCCGCCACCGCCTTCGCATTGCGCCTGGCGCGCTGCTTCGACGAAGCGGCCGACCCGCGGCAGGCGCTGCTCGGGCGCATCCTGACCCCGGCCGGCAAGTACTGGATCTGCAAGCGCGGCCCGGCCTTCGGCGCCGAGGCGATGGAAGTCATGGGCGGCAACGGCTACGTCGAGGACGGCCCGCTGGCGCGCCTGTACCGCGAATTCCCCGTCAATTCGATCTGGGAAGGCTCGGGCAATGTGATGTGCCTGGACCTGCTGCGCGCGCTTGGCAAGTCGCTGCCGGAGGCGCGCGCCGCGCTGGCCGCGGAGCTGATGCCGGCCGCCGCGCTCGACCCGCGCTTCGGCGCCTACGCTACCGGGCTGCTGGACGAGCTGCCGGCGCTGGCGGCGGACGAGGGCGGCGCACGCCGGCTGGCCGAGCGCCTGGTGCTGGCAGTGCAGGGCGCGCTGCTGCTGCGCCATGCGCCGGGCTACGTGTCCGGCGCCTTCGTGGCCTCGCGCATCGCGGCAAGCCCGGGCGGGGCGTTCGGCAGCCTGCCGGCGCCCTGCGACTGCGCCGCGATCCTGGCGCGGGCCCTGGCAGCTTGAGCAGGCCTGTATTGTCGACATGTGCAGAAAAAAAGGACAAACGGCCGCGCGGCTGGGATAATGCCGGTCTACCTGCTTCACACCCCATTGCCTTGACACCGACCATGAACCAAGACCCGCGCTTCCCGAACCTGTTCATCCTGAACCATCCGCTGATCCAGCACAAGCTGTCGCACATGCGCGAGCATGACACCTCGACGCGCACTTTCCGCGAGCTGCTGCGCGAACTCACGCTGCTGATGGGCTATGAAATCACGCGCGACCTGCCACTGACCACCCGCACCGTGCAGACGCCCCTGGTGACCATCGAGGCGCCGGTCATCGCCGGCAAGAAGCTGGCGATCGTGCCGATCCTGCGCGCCGGCATCGGCATGAGCGACGGCCTGCTGGAGCTGGTGCCGTCGGCCCGTGTCGGCCACATCGGCGTGTTCCGCGACCCGGACACCCATGAGCCGGTCGAATACCTGGTGCGCCTGCCGGACACCAACGAACGCACCTTCATCCTGTGCGACCCGATGATCGCCACCGGCAACTCGGCGGTGCACGCGGTCGACGTCCTGAAAAAGCGCGGCGTGCCGAGCGAGCACATCCTGTTCCTGGCGCTGGTGGCGGCGCCCGAGGGCATCGAGGTGTTCCAGGCATCGCATCCGGACGTCAAGGTGTATGTCGCATCGCTCGACTCGCACCTGAACGAAGACGCCTACATCGTGCCGGGCCTGGGCGACGCCGGCGACCGCATCTTCGGCACCAAGTAAGGCTGCCGCATGACACACGGTGCGGACCAGCACTTCTTCTCGCGCCTGGCGACGGCCAATGCCGGCTTCGCCGAGCGGCTGCCCGCGACGCTGGAGCGCATCAAGCAGCTCGGCGCGCAGCTCGATCCGCTTGCCCCCACCGAGACGGCCAATGAACTGGTGGCCATGCTGCACACCATGGCCGGCTCGGCCTTCACCTTCGGCTACCGGGGACTGGGCCACCATGCGCGCGCGCTCGAGCAGCGCATGCGGGTGCTGCTGACCTTCGACGCCGTCGCCGCCCGCGACTGGGCCGCCTGGCAGGGCGAACTGGGCGAGTTCGTCGAAGCCGGGCAGCGCGATCCACGCGGCTTATCCTGAACCCGGCTTGTCGGTAATGCCGATTCGCAATAAATCAATGCAGAATCGTTTGATGCGGCGCAAATATGCGGCCACTCAATGACCTATATTGCCTCTACTACCGAACGCGAAACGCGTCCATGAAAGTTGAAGCAAGGAATGTTTGCTGACTATTTTGTGAATACATGGATTTTTATTTCGCGAAGAGGATGTTTATCCGCTTTTATTCGGTATAATACGGGATCGTTGGGTTGTAGGTAGTAGTGCAGTTAGTCTGTCATTCCTTTCTTGCTTCTTCAAACGATCTTAAACGGGCGCAAGTCCACTTAACTGAAATAGGAAATTGTAATGGCAACTGGCATCGTAAAATGGTTCAATGATTCGAAGGGTTTTGGCTTCATCACCCCTGACGAAGGCGGCGAAGATCTGTTCGCTCACTTCTCGGCGATCCAAAGCAACGGCTTCAAATCGCTGCAAGAGAACCAGCGCGTTTCGTTCGACGTGACCACCGGCCCTAAGGGCAAGCAGGCCGCGAACATCCAGCCGCTGTAATCGCTCTCCAGCGATGGCAAGAATCCCCGGTTTAGCCGGGGATTTTTTTTGCCCGTCGTCGGCAAACCCTACCAGTATTCGGGCTGCGCGTAGCTGCGCCGCAGGAAGTCGACGAAGGCGCGGATGCGCAGGGGCAGGTGCTGGCGCTGCGCGAACACCGCATGGATATCGTTCCCCGGGGCCGCGAATTCGTCGAGCACCGTGCACAGCTCGCCCGCGGCGATCTGGGCGCCCACCTCCCACATCGAGCGCCATGCCAGCCCCTTGCCGGCCAGCGCCCACGCGTGCAGCACGGCGCCATCGTTGCACTCCATGTTGCCGCCCACCTTCAGCGTGACCGGCTTGCCGCCGTCGAGGAAGGTCCAGCCGCGCTGGCTTCCTTCGCTGCTGATCGCCAGGCAGTTGTGCTTGCCCAGGTCGGACAGGGTCTGCGGGCGGCCATGGCGCTTCAGGTAGGCGGGCGAGCCCACCACGACCCGGTGGTTGTCGGCCAGCTTGGTGCCGACCAGGTTCGAATCAGTCAGGCTGGCGATGCGGATCGCCACATCGACGCCTTCGCCGACGACATCGACCAGCCGGTCGGTGAGGTTCAGGTTGACCGTCACTTCGCGGTGCTCGGCCAGGAACGAGGGCAGCAGGGGCGCGATGTGCTGGCGCCCGAAACCGGCCGGGGCCGACACGAACAGGTGCCCGGTGGCGCGCGCGCTGCGCTCGGCGGCGGCGGCCTCGGCTTCGTCGAGTTCGGCCAGGATGCGCTGGCAGTGCTCGAGGAAGGCCGCGCCCTCGTCGGTCAGCACCAGGCGGCGCGTGGTCCGCTGCAGCAGCTTGACGCCCAGCCGCGCTTCAAGCGCGTCCAGCCGGCGCCCGATCATGGCCGGGGCGATGCCCTCGGCCCGCGCCGCCGCCGACAGGCTGCCGCGCGCCACCACTTCCACGAAGGTCTCGATCTGCCTGAACTTGTCCAAATTCTCTCCATTTGATACAAAAACGCACAGATGTAGTGAGTAAATGTATCGTTTAGCTATGTGGAAGTGAATATACTTGATGCTATGACAAACGCCAAGGCGCGCGCACCCGGCCTGGCCTGCACCGGTTTTCACCTTACAGGAGTACCTGCAATGACTATCGCCACCCCCGCCGGCATGGAAATCACGGCCGCGATCCAACCCGGCTTCGAACAGATCCTGGTGCCTGAAGCGCTCGAACTGGTCGCCAGGCTCACCCGCGCCTTCGAGCCGCGCCGCCAGCAACTGCTGGCCGCCCGCGCCGAGCGCGCGCGCCGCCTCGATGCCGGCGAGCGCCCCGACTTCCTGCCCGACACGGCGCATATCCGCGACGGCGACTGGAAGATCGCACCGATCCCGAAGGCGCTGGAATGCCGCCGCGTGGAGATCACCGGCCCGGTCGAGCGCAAGATGGTCATCAACGCGCTGAACTCCGGCGCCGACAGCTACATGACCGACTTCGAAGATTCGAACACGCCGAACTGGGACAACCAGATCACCGGCCAGCTCAATATGCGCGACGCGGTGCGCCACACCATCGCACTGGAACAGAACGGCAAATCCTACAAGCTCAACGACAAGGTAGCCACCCTGGTCGTGCGTCCGCGCGGCTGGCACCTGGACGAGAAGCACGTGCTGGTGGATGGCAAGCGCGTCTCCGGCGGCATCTTCGATTTCGCGCTGTTCATGTTCCACAATGCGAAGGAACAGCTGGCGCGCGGCGCCGGCCCGTACTTCTACCTGCCGAAGATGGAATCGCACCTCGAGGCGCGCCTGTGGAACGATATCTTCGTGATGACGCAAAACGAGCTGGGCCTGCCGCAAGGGACCATCAAGGCGACCGTGCTGATCGAGACCATCCTGGCCGCTTTCGAGATGGACGAGATCCTGTATGAACTGCGCGAGCACAGCGCCGGCCTGAACGCGGGCCGCTGGGACTACATCTTCTCGTGCATCAAGAAGTTCAAGCTGGACAAGGACTTCTGCCTGGCCGACCGTGCCAAGGTGACGATGACGGCGCCCTTCATGCGCGCCTACGCGCTGCTGCTGCTGAAAACCTGCCACAAGCGCGGCGCCCCTGCCATCGGCGGCATGGCGGCACTGATCCCGATCAAGAACGATCCGGAGAAAAATGACATCGCGATGGGCGGCGTGCGCAACGACAAGGCGCGCGATGCGCTTGATGGCTACGACGGCGGCTGGGTGGCGCACCCGGGTCTGGTGAAACTGGCCATGACGGAGTTCACCAGGGTGCTGGGCGACAAACCCAACCAGATCGACAAGCAGCGTCCCGACATCGACGTCAGCGCCGCGGAGCTGCTCGACTTCAAGCCGGAAGCGCCGATCACGGAAGCGGGCCTGCGCTACAACATCAATGTCGGCATCCACTACCTGGGCGCCTGGCTCGCGGGCAATGGCTGCGTGCCAATTCATAACCTGATGGAAGATGCGGCGACCGCCGAGATCAGCCGCTCGCAGGTGTGGCAGTGGATCCGCTCGACCAAGGGCGTGCTGGAAGACGGGCGCAAGGTCACCGCCGAGATGGTGCGAGAAATGATCCCGCAAGAACTGGAAAAAGTGAAAGGCGATGCGCCGAACGGCGATAACCCGAGCTATGTGCGTGCGGCCGAGATCTTCGAGCAGATGTCGACCTCGGAATCGTTTGCCGAATTCCTCACGCTGCCGCTGTACGAAGAAATCTGACGTCGATGGCGGCGGCGCGTGCTGCGCCGCCGCCTGTCAGAACACGTTCTTCCATTCCCTCAGCGCGGCGAACACCTCGACCGGTGACGCGCCCGCCTGCAGCTTGCCGGCCTTGACCAGGCTGTGCACGATGCCCGGTTCGGTACAGCGCAGGAAGGGATTGGTACCGCGCTCGAGCCCGATGGTCGACGGCACCGTCGGCAGGTGCGTTCCGCGCTTGGCCGTTTCATCGCGCATGCGCAGCGCCAGTCCCTTGTTGTCCGGCTCGACCGCCTGGGCAAAGCGCAGGTTCGCTACGGTATATTCGTGGGCGCAGTACACTAGCGTATCGTCCGGGAGTGCGGCGAGCTTGGCGAGCGAGGCCGCCATCTGCCCCGGCGTGCCCTCGAAGAGCCGGCCACAGCCGCCCGCGAACAGCGTATCGCCGCAGAACAGCCAGTGCGCACCCGGCGTGCTGCGCACGTAGGCAATGTGCCCCAGCGTATGACCCGGCACCTCGAGCACCTCGAACTGGAGGTCGAGCCCCGGTACCGTGAAGCGGTCGCCTTCGTCCAGCGCCTGCGTGATCCCCTCGATGCCGTCATGGCGCGGGCCGAATACCGGCACCGGCGTGTGCGCCAGCAGGGCCGGCACGCCGCCGATATGGTCAGCATGGTGATGGGTGAGTAAAATGCAGGTGAGGGCCAGGCCGTGCGCAGCGAGCGCGGCGCGGACCGGGCCGGCATCGCCGGGGTCGACCACTGCCGCGTTCACGCCGTCGTGGATGATCCACAGGTAGTTGTCATTGAATGCGGGAACAGTGAGGACCGACAGGTCCTGGCGCGATGGAATCGTCATCATGAAGTTAAACAAGGCCTGAAGGGGTGGCATGGATAGCGCGTCGGAAAAATCCATTATAGCGCTCGACCTCTGGCTGCAATCGCCGGCGGGCGCGTACGTGCGCGCGTTCGAGCAAGCCTGCCTCGACGAGCTCACGGCGGATATCTTTGGCTTCAATGCGCTGCAGATCGGCGTGCCCCAGCTCGACGCGCTGGCGGCCAACCGCATGCCCAACAAGTGGCAGGCCGCCACCCGCACCTCCACCGACGACGAGCTCGCCTTTTCCTCGGCGGGCCGGCAGGTCGCGGTGGCGCTCGACTTCGCCGAGCTGCCCTTCGCCTCGCACAGCATGGACCTGGTGGTGCTGCCGCACGTGCTCGAGTTCGCTTCCGAGCCGCACCAGGTGTTGCGCGAAGTCGAGCGCGTGCTGATCCCGGAAGGGCAGGTGATCATCTGCGGCTTCAACCCGGCCAGCCTGTGGGGCATGCGCCAGGGGGTGGGGCGGGTCACCAATAACGGCTACCTGCCGGCCTCCGGCGAGTTCATCTCTATGCCGCGCCTCAAGGACTGGTTAAAATTGCTCAATCTCGGCGTCAGCCGCAGCCACTTCGGCTGCTACGCGCCGCCGTGCCGGACAGCCCATTGGCTGAGTCGGTTCTCGATGATGGAATCGGCCGGACAACGCTGGTGGCCCTACCTGGGCGCCGTGTACGTGGTCCACGCCATCAAGCGGGTCAAGGGCATGCACATCATCGGACCTGCATGGAACAAGAAAACGAGCAATCGGCCGGCGGCAGTGCCGGCGGCAAACAGAGAATGAGCAACATGCAAGCAAGCGAAGCAAACGACAGCAGCAAGGTCCAGATCTACACCGACGGCGCCTGCAAGGGCAATCCCGGCACCGGCGGCTGGGGCGCGCTGCTGGTCGCCAACGGCCACGAGAAGGAAATCTTCGGGGGCGAACCGAACACCACCAACAACCGCATGGAGCTGCGCGCCGTCATCGAGGCACTGGGCGTGCTGAACCGGCCGTGCGAGGTCGTGCTGCACACCGACAGCCAGTACGTGCAAAAGGGGATCTCCGAATGGATCCACGGCTGGAAGGCGCGCGGCTGGAAGACCGCCGCTAAGGAGCCGGTCAAGAACGACGACCTATGGAAGGCGCTCGACCTGGCGCAGCAGCAGCACGCGGTGGAATGGCGCTGGGTGCGCGGCCACAACGGCCATCCGGGCAACGAGCGCGCCGACGTGCTGGCCAACCGCGGCGCCGCCTCGGTGCGGCGTTAAGCCATTATCCCGGGTTAGCGGCCGGCCACCCGGCTGCTATACTGGCGCTCGTCCCAGCCCTTCCACCAGGTATTCCCCTCATGCGTCAAATTGTCCTCGATACTGAGACCACCGGCCTGAATCCCCGCACGGGCGACCGCGTGATCGAGATCGGCTGCGTTGAAATCTTCAACCGCAAGCTGACCGGAAATAACTTCCACCGCTATATCAATCCGGAGCGCGACTCGGACGAGGCAGCGCTCGCGGTCCACGGCCTGACCACGGAATTCTTGCGCGACAAGCCGAAGTTCCACGAGGTTGCCGAAGAGCTGCGCGCCTTCATCGATGGCGCCGAAGTCATCATCCACAACGCGCCCTTCGACATGGGCTTCCTGAACGCCGAGTACACGCGCCTGGGCCTGCCGCCGTTCTCCACCTATTGTTCCAGCGTGATCGACACCCTGGTGCAGGCCAAGGAAATGCACCCGGGTAAGCGCAACTCGCTCGACGCGCTGTGCGACCGCTACGAAATCTCGAACGCCCACCGCAAGCTGCACGGCGCGCTGCTGGACTCGGAGCTGCTGGCCGATGTCTATATCGCCATGACGCGCGGCCAGAATTCGCTGACGATGGACGTCGCGGTGGAAGCCGGTTCGGCCGGCGAGCTGGAAGATGCCGGCCCGCTGGGCGAGATCATCGTGCTCGCGGCCAGCATCGACGAGCTCACGCTGCACGAGCAGGCGCTGGCGGGCCTGGACAAGAACGTGAAAGGCAGCTGCGTGTGGAGGAATTATTCCCCGCAGGGGTGACGGATGGGCCATGTTGTGCGATAATACGCCTCGCTTTGGGAGGTTAGCTCAGGGGTAGAGCACTGCATTCACACTGCAGGGGTCGCAAGTTCGAAACTTGCACTTCCCACCAGGATTCATCAGGAAAGCCGCGCACTGCGCGGCTTTCCTGTTCTCGCTCCCATCGCAGCGATGCAGATGACGTCGGATGCGGTTTGATATTGATGAATCTCAATAGTTAGTGCATAATAAGCGCCATCGGGAGGTTAGCTCAGGGGTAGAGCACTGCATTCACACTGCAGGGGTCGCAAGTTCGAAACTTGCACTTCCCACCAGGATTCGATAAAAAAGACCAGCGCTCGCTGGTCTTTTTTTTCGCAACTTCGGGGTCAGGTCTGACATTTGGACACGGCCTCATCTGTACAATCACAATCCAGCTGATTGATTGTCGATTTTACCGGCCGTACGGCATTCACTTGCAGCTTGAGCGGGCCGACGAACACCTCGGCCACGATGCGCGAGCCCACCGGTCCCAGGCGCAGGCCGTCCTCCAGCACTTCCGCCTCCTTGAGCACATAGAAGAACAGCGGCGTGGACGCGGCCATCGTGGTGCGCGGGTCGACCGCGTACGGCGCCATCTCCGGCAGCTGGGCCAAGGCCAGCACCGCCTTCGCCTTACACCGAATCGCGGTCGAAGGCCACGGTGCGGAAGTTCACCGTGCGCCCTGGCGAGGCGGTCGCATTCAGGACCGACTTGCGGTCGAAGCTGAGGTCATGGTCGATGAACTGGCCCAGGAAGGTCATGCCGGCGGTCATGTTGGGGTGTCCGGGTTGTGCGTGCCGAACACCGCCGGATTCAGGATCGACTGGATCGGGTCGGTCAGGTTGTCGCCGGCGTCGAGCATGCCGGTTTGCGCGCCCATCTGCTGCGGCGCGGTGCGTGCGTAGCTGGTCTGGCCTGCGTACGAGGGCAGGTCCGCGTACATGCGTGTGAATACATTCTCTGGATGCCGCCCCGTGATCGTATCCGCCGAAGCGGCATCGATGAACAAACAGAAGCCCAGCGGCGCAAGCGCGGTCAATGCGTGCCTTCTCATCTTCCTGCCTCCTTGAAAAACCATGAATCGACGCGCGCACAGGGACACTGGGGGCAGTTCCACACGAGGGGGGATAAACTCAGACGCGTGCCGGCCGGGGACGGGCGGCAGCGAAGGGAATGACTGTCTGGATAGCTGAACGGATGCCTACGCTGAAAACCTGATCTTCGATGACAGCGTAAGTATTGACGGCGAAGCGGGAATGTCAAGCAAGCCCAGACGCAAAAGCGCCCGGGCACAGGTAGGTCAGGGAAGCTGCGAAGGCGCGCCCTGGGGCTGCTCGGCGCGCAGCCAGCTGAACAGCACGGCCATCATGAAGGGGCCGACGAACAGGCCGATCACGCCCAGCGTGGACACGCCGCCCAGCAGGCCGAACAGCACGGCCAGGAAAGGCAGGTTGACCCGGTGCCCGATCAGTTTCGGCCGGATGAATTTGTCGACCATGAACAGCTCCACCGCGCCCCAGGTGAACAGGCCGAGCGCGGCCCCGGCGTGGCCCTGGCCAAGCAGCAGGAGCGAGACCATGGTGAAGGACAGCGGCGCGCCGCCCGGGATCAGGGCCAGGTAGCCGGTGATCACGCCCAGCAAGGCCGGCGCGGGCGCGCCGGCGACGTAGTAGGCCACGCCCAGTACCACGCCTTCGAGCAGCGCCACCGAACACAGGCCCAGCGCGGTGCCGCGCACCGACAGCGGCAGGATGCGGCGCAGGTTGCCGTACTGCCGGGGCAGCACGCGCGCGCCGGCGCCGTCCACATAGCGCACCACCGCCGGTCCGTGCAGGTAGAGGATGAACAGGGTCAGCAGGGTCAGGAACAGGTACAGCGCATTGGCCAGGATCGCCGAGCCCCAGAAGCGCGCGGCGCCGCCCAGCTGCGGCATGACGTCGCCCAGCGTGGTCTGCACCAGCGCGTTCAGCCCGCCCGGCACCGCCAGGTGCTCGTTCCACCAGGCCGTCACGCGCTCCGCGACCAGCGGCAGGCGCGCCAGCCACTCGGGCGTGGCGACGCCCACTTCATTGAGTTCGGCGAGCAGGCGCTGCAGGCCGACCAGCTCGTTGCCCAGCGCCTTGGCCAGCAGCAGCGAAGGGCCGAAGAAGCCGACCACCAGCAGCGCGAGCAGGATGCTGGCGCTGGCCATGCGCGGCATGCCGCGCCGCTGCAGCCGTTCATGCAGCGGCCAGGTGATGACCGCCAGCAGGCCGGCCCAGGCCAGCGAGCCAAGGAAATGCTGCAGCAGCAGCGCCAGCGCGATGGTGAACAGGGCCGGCAGCAGCAGCGAAGCGTAGCGCGACCCGGCGCCGCCGCTCACGCCTGGCCGAGCGCAGCGAAGCGCTCCCCGCACGAAAGGTGGGTGAGGGCGAAGCTGGTCGCGAGGGGAGGTGCTGTGCGTGTCATGGTTCCGGTCTGCGTTATCGATGTTCACATCATGCAGCCAAACCGCCGCATGTGCGCCGCATGTGCGCATGCGACAGGATAAAGCACCGGACTGTTCGGTAAAAGGGGAGATTACCGAAAGATTACTTCCGAAAAGAGGAAGCATCGGCGAGGCCGCCGTTGCGGCGGCCCCTTCTATAGGCGGATCAGCCGTGCAGGTCGTCGTCGTTCAGCGCGCCGCTGACGTACAGGCGCAGCAGGATGGCGACCGGCGGCGGGATCACGACGCCGGTTTCGAAGCGGCTGCCGCTGGACTGGGTGACGCCGAAGCGGCTCCAGAATTTTTCCTGGCTCTCGCGCTTGCGGATGCGCAGGCGGCGCAGTTCGTGCGGGGCAGCCGGCCAGGGCGCGCTCTGGGGCGGGGTCTCCACCGCCAGTTCAATACCGAATTCACCATCCATCATTTTGCCAGCCATTGCTTGTTCCTTCCGTTCGACCATGTCGTCTCTCGCCTGCGCCCCACATGGACGCACCGTAGACCTGATCGTAATCGGAAAGACCTGCCCAAAGGCTCACGAAAAGTCACGACCGTACACTTTTTGTAAATAGACCTTTCGAGGCAGCGCCGGCCCATCCGCCTGTCATGGGCGGTGCATTCTCGGGTATCATCCACTAGTTTCTTTATGACATCACTTTCATCCCCACTCCCGATCCCGCGATGACCCTCACACCTGAACCAGCCAGCCCGTTTACTGCACGCGCCGTCAACCTCGCCAACTGCGGGCTGGTGGTGCTCGACGCCGGCCAGGAGATCGTGCTGTGGAACGGCTGGATGGTGCCGCGCTCCGGCTATTCGGTGGCGCGGGTGCGCGACCGATCGCTGTTCGAGGTGTTTCCCGAGCTGCGCGGCTCGCGGGTCGAGTCGGCGGTGCTGGCCGCGCTGACCGAGGAGGTGGCGACCACGGTCCCGCCCTCCACCGGGCGTTCGCCCTTCCCGCTGCGGGAGGCAGGGAGCTTCGACGGCGCCCGCATCGAGCAGTCCGTGAGCGTGACGCCGTTTTCCGAGGCGGGCGAGCGCTACTGCCTGGTCGAGATCCGCGATGTCAGCGGCGTGGTCGACCGCGAACGGCGCCTGCTCGACCACGCCGAATCGCTGCGCGCGCGTTCCTACGTCGACGGCCTGACCGGCATCGCCAACCGGCGCCATTTCGACGTCGCCCTCGACCGCGAACTGCGGCGCGCGCAGCGCAATGGCGGCGCGCTGTCGCTGCTCCTGATGGACATCGATTCCTTCAAGGCCTACAACGACCACTTCGGCCACCAGGAAGGCGACGCCTGCCTGACCACGGTGGCGCAGGCGCTGGCCGGCATGCTCAAGCGGCCGGCCGACGTCGCGGCCAGGTACGGCGGCGAGGAATTCGCGGCGATCCTGCCCGACACCGCGGCCGGTCCGGCGCGCGTGCTGGCCAATGCGATCCGCGAGCACGTCGCCGCGCTCGGCCTGCCGCATGCGCCGGCGGCGCTGCGGCCCCATGTCACGCTGAGCATCGGCGTGGCCAGCTTTGACCCTGGGCGCCTCGATGAACCCGCGGCCCTGATCGAAGCGGCCGACAAGGCGCTGTATGCGGCCAAGCGCGGCGGGCGCGACCGCGTCGTGATGGATGGCGAGGCGGACGTCCCGGCCTGAGGCCGCGCCCCGGGCCCGCTGACTCAGTCGCCCAGGCCGGCGACCTCGGTGCGCAGCAGCGCCAGCCGGGCGGCGGGCATGGCCGGGTTCTGGTCGTGGTCGGTGCGCGGCAGCACCATCAATTACTTGCGCGGCGGCTGCACCGTGTCGAAGTACTTGCACGCCACTTCGGGCACCGTCACCAGGTCGTCGGCGCCCTGTGCGGCGCGATCCGCTATCATCGCGTGCACTTGCACAAGGCAATTCGTTGTCCGCGACCATGCGGACCCGGGATGCCGACGCGCCGTGGCCGGCCTTGCTCGTGTACACTCGAATTCGCCAGGATTGCCGCGACTGCGGAAACAAAAGGGATACGTCCTCTACCTCTCATGCTGATCGGCCACTACCAACCAACCCTGGTCATTCTGTCGATCCTGGTCGCGATGTTCGCGTCCTACACGGCCCTGAGCCTCGCGCTGCGCGTCAAGGAATCGCTGGGCCATGCGCGGCATGGCTGGATGGCCGGCGGCGCCTTCGCGATGGGCAGCGGCATCTGGGCCATGCACTTCATCGGCATGCTGGCCTTCCGGCTGCCGATGCCGATGGCCTACGACCCCGTCATTACCTTCGTGTCCTGGCTGCTGCCGGTGGTGGTTTGCGGACTGGCCCTGTGGCAGCTGCGCCACCGCGAGCTCGGCGGCCGCCACCTGGCCTGGGGCGCGCTGCTGATGGGGCTGGGCATCAACACGATGCATTACACCGGCATGAGCGGCATGCGCATGGACCCGGCCATCACCTACGACCCATGGCTGTTCCTGGCCTCGGTGGCGATCGCGATCGGCGCCTCCGCCGGCGCGCTCTGGATTGGTTTTCGCCTGAGTGACAGCGTGCGCCACCGGCGCCTGGTGCAGGCCGGCGCCGCCATCGTGATGGGCGGCGCCATCGCCGGCATGCACTATACCGGCATGGCTGCGGCCCACTTCGACGCCGCCAGCGTCTGCCGCGCGGCCGACGGCGGCGTCAACCAGGACCACCTGGCGATCCTGGTGGCCGTCGCCACTTTCGCGGTGCTGAGCATCGCGCTGCTGGCCGCCATCTTCGACGCCCGGCTCGAATCGCGCAACCGCACGCTGGCCGCATCGCTCGAGACGGCGGCCGAGCGCCAGCAGCTGTACCTGCGCGAACAGAAGGCGCGGGTCGAGGCCGAGCACCTGAGCCAGCTGAAAGACGAATTCCTCGCCACCCTGTCGCACGAGCTGCGCACCCCGCTCAATGCCATGCTGGGCTGGTCGCAGCTGCTGCTGCAGGGCGCGCGCGACGAGGCGATGCTGCGGCGCGGCCTGGAAACCATCGAGCGCAATGCGCGCGCCCAGTCGCAACTGATCGAGGACATGCTGGACATGAGCCGCCTCATTACCGGCAAGGTGCGGGTCGAGTCGAAGCTGGTCACGCCGGCCGAATTCGTCAACGCCGCGCTGGAAACCGCGCGCCCGGCGGCGCTGGGCAAGCAGATCCAGCTGGTTGCCGACGTCGACTACGACGCCGGCCCCGTCATGGGCGACCTCGGGCGCATGCAGCAGGTGATGTCGAACCTGGTGTCCAACGCCATCAAGTTCACCGATCCGGGCGGGCGGGTGGCGGTGAGCCTGCGCCGCGAAGCCGATGCGGTGGCGATCGACGTGCAGGATTCCGGCATCGGCATCGCCCCCGAATTCCTGCCCTTCGTGTTCGACCGCTTCCGCCAGGCCGACGCCTCGTCGTCGCGCCGCCATGGCGGCCTGGGGCTGGGGCTGGCGATCGCGCGCCAGCTGGTCGAGCTGCAGGGCGGGGCGGTCACGGTCGCCAGCCCCGGGGCAGGGCGCGGCGCCACCTTCACCGTGCACTTGCCGATCCACGCGGCCGCCGTGCCGGAGAGCGTGCCGGAACCGCTGGCCGAGCCCGCGCTCGATGCGGTGGCGCAGTACGGCGGCGCCCTGGCCGGCGTCACGGTACTGGTGGTGGACGACGAACCCGATTCGCTCGACCTGGTGCAGCAGGTGCTGCTGGAAACCGGCGCCCGGGTGCTGGGCGCCGCCAACGCCGCCGACGCCCTGCGCATGGCCGCACTGCACCGGCCCGACTTGTTGATCACCGATATCGGGATGCCGGTGGTCGATGGCTTCGAACTGATGCGGCGGGTGCGGATGCTGCCCGAGCAGTCGGTGGCGCGCGTGCCCTCGGTCGCGCTGACGGCGTTCTCGCGGCGCGAAGACCAGCAACGCGCGCTGGAGGCGGGCTTCGATGAATTCCTGGCCAAGCCGCTGCGGCCGGCGCTGCTGCTGCAGGTGGTGGTCGCAATGACCGGGCGCCAGGCGCTGAGCCGGGTGTAGGGTGGTCGGCTGCGCCGACCGCGCGTTCAGGACACGCCTGAAAGATCGTCGATTCAAGTTGCGTTTGGACGCGCGCTCGGCAAAGCCGAGCACCCTACGCTGGACATGCGCGCAGGCCGATCTGGTTTGGTTTGAACGCGGGGGCGGGAACCTGCCCGCTCTGCGACGCGTTACTGCGCCGGCTGCCAGTACATGTCCGGCAGCACCAGGTGCAGGCTCAGCTTGCGATCCTCGCCGGCGCCCACGCCGGGCGAGACGCCTTCGACGATGAAGCCGCGGTTGCGGCCCGCTTCCTTGCCCTTGTACAGGGCGCGGTCGGCCAGGGCGATCGCCTGTTCCCATCCTAGTGCCTCGTTCGAGGCGAGCGGCAGCGAGACCGCGCCGGCGGTGGCGCGCACCTGCAGCACGCTGCCGTCTTCCAGCACCACCGGCGCGGCGGCGATGGCGTTGAGGATGCGCTGCACCAGCAGCGGGCGCTGGGCGTCGGTCACGCCTTGCGAATACACCAGGAATTCTTCGCCGCCCCAGCGCAGCACCATGTCCGATTCGCGCACCACTTCGTTCAGGCGCCGGCCCACTTCCACCAGCACCGCGTCGCCTGCGGCGTGGCCATGCTGGTCATTGATGCGCTTGAAATGGTCGATGTCGAGCAGGGTGAAGCAGTCGCCGGCGCCGTCCGCCGCCGCGCTTTTCGCCGGCACGGCCGGCGCCACGGCCTGGCCGCGCAGCGCGCGGTCCTGCATCAGGTCGACGAAGGAACGGCGGTTGAACAAGCCGGTGAGCGGGTCGTGCGCCGAGCGGTGCGCCAGTTCGGCATTGAGTTCGGCCAGGCGGCGGCTGGTGCGCTGCGATTTCCGGTACAGCATGAAGACAAAGCCCAGCAGCGCCAGCGCCAGCGCCGCGCCGAGCGAGGCCAGGGCGAAACGCAGGTTGCGGTTAGCCAGTTCAGCGTCCTTGACCGCGTTTTCCTGGCGCAGGCGATCGATCTGGGCGGCGCGCTGCTTGGCGTTGAATTGTTCCTGCAAGGCGGCGAAGGCCTTGTTGCGGCGCTCGACCGACAGCGTTTCCTGGACTTGCTCGCGTTCGCGCACCGTCTGCAGCGCCTGCCGGTACTGGCCGGCCTTTTCCAGCGCCACGCTTTTCTCGGCCAGGATGTTCGAGACCGCGTGCATGGCGTCGGCCTTGCGCAGTTCGGCCGTGGTGCGGTCGATGTACACCGCACCCTCGGCCATGCGGCCCTGGCCGAACAGCGCGAAGCCCAGGTTGGCGTACGCCATCTGGATCGCGTTCTGGTCCTTCACGTCCTCGGCCACCGCGACGGCGGCGCGCGCCGCCCGTTCGGCATCGAGGTAGCGCTGTTCCTTGAGCCAGGCGTCGGACACGTTGCCCAGCACGTTCGCTTCGAGCCAGCGCAATTCGTTCTTGCGCGCCAGCGCCAGTGCGCGGTTGAAGGCGGCGTGGGCCGGGGCCAGCTGGTTCAGCGATACGTGGGCGCGGCCGTCCATGAAATACATCGCCGCCTCGACCCGGGGCGGGATCGCATCGCGGCTGGCGCGGCCTTCGCGCCCCTCGCGATAGGCGCGCATGGTGTCCAGCGCCTTGTGCTCGTTGCCGCTGTTGACGTACAGGCGTGCCAGCGCCAGGCGCACGTCGGCTTCGCGCGGGCCCCACAGCGCCGGATAGCGCTGCACCAGTTCTAGCGCCCGCAGGTAGTGGGCCAGTGCGCGGTCATGCTGGCCGGTGGTGTTGTAGATCGCTCCGTAGGCGACTTCGGCATTGGCCTCGAATTCGAAGCTGCGCAGTTCCTTGTAGCGGGTGTTGAGGCTCTCCAGCAGCGCCATCGCGGCGGCCGGGTCGTTGTCGTTGAGGCGCTTGTGGACCCGCCCGAGGCTGGCCAGCGCCACTTGCAGGGCGTCGTCCTCGGCGCCGGCCAGGCCGATGATGCGCTCGTCCACAGCATACGCGTCGCGCAGCTGGCCGGCGTCGACATGGACGCGGCGCAGCAGGCGCAGGTAGGCCACCTGGACCGAATATGGTACGCCAATGGTGAATTCGCTTGCGCCCTGCAGCAGCGCGGCGCGGGCCTGCGGGTTGCTGCGCTCGGCCAGCTGGGCCAGGGCGCGCAGCCGCAATTCGGCCGCGACCGGCCGGCCATCCTCGCCGGGGACAGCGCCGCGCGCACCGGGCGCGCTCGCCATGGCCACGGCCAGCAGCAAGGCGGCCAGGGGCCGGCGCCCGGCGTGCGTCGTCCTACGTGATGGCAGCGAATCAAGCATGAGGGGCGGCCCCAGGGGTCGGGCGCGGCGGGAGGCGGCGCGGCTCGCCGCCGCGAAGGCGGAGACCCGACGATTATCTTCTGTTGATTTACGGAAATCAAGCGAGGAAAACCGCCGGCAACCATTCTGCAACGCTCGTGGTTTTTTGATTGAAATAAAGGAATTATTCGACTTTCATCACTTTACTTTGATTCCAAACAACAATCTGGTGATAATGTCGCGTCTGCGACATGTTCCAGCAGGCACGGCGACAGTCGGTTCCCGGGTCAGCATGCGGCCTACCGGCCGGCATGGCTATCGCGCCGCCAACCGCATACCCTGCAGCGGCGGCACAGAAGAAGCGCACTAGACGCGGAACCATACTATTTTTTGATTGGAGAACAAGTAGTGAGTCTTTTTAGAACCAAGAATCTTGACACCATGGTGGCGGCAGCCCAGAAGCCGGGCGGCCTCAAGAAAGTGCTGGGCCCGCTCGACCTGGTACTGATGGGCATCGGCGCGATTGTCGGCACCGGTATCTTCGTCCTCACCGGCACCGGCGCCGTCACGGCCGGCCCGGCCCTGACCCTCTCCTTCATCATCGCCGCGCTGGCCTGCGGTTTCGCCGCGCTGTGCTACGCCGAATTCGCCTCGAGCGTGCCGGTGGCCGGCTCGATCTACACCTACAGCTACTTCACCCTGGGCGAAATCGTCGCCTGGATGATCGGCTGGGACCTGCTGCTGGAATACGGCCTGGCCACGTCCACCGTCGCGGTCGGCTGGTCCGGCTACTTCCAGTCCCTGCTCAAGGGCATCGGCGTGGTGCTGCCGGAAGCGCTGCGCGCGGCGCCAGGCGCCCAGCCAGGCGTGAACACCCTGTTCAACCTGCCGGCCTTCCTGATCATGATGGTCCTGACCTGGATGCTCTCGCTCGGCGTGCGCGAGTCGGCCCGCGTGAACAACATCATGGTGCTGATCAAGACCGGCGTCGTGATCCTGTTCATCGTCGTCGGCGTCAACTACGTCAAGCCTGAAAACTGGCAGCCGTTCATGCCGTTCGGCTTCGGCAGCGTGATGAGCGCCGCGGCCCTGGTGTTCTTCGCCTTCATCGGCTTCGACGCCGTGACCTCGGCCGCCGAGGAAGTGAAGAACCCGGCGCGCGACCTCCCGATCGGCATCATCGGCTCGCTCGCGGTCTGCACCGTGCTGTACGTGATCGTCGCCTCGATCATGACCGGCATCGTGCCCTTCATGAACTTCAAGGGCGTCGACCACCCGGTCTCGCTGGCCCTGCAGTATGCGGGCCAGGACTGGGTCGCCGGCTTCGTCGACCTGGCCGCGATCCTGGGCATGAGCACCGTGATGCTGGTGATGGCCTACGGCCAGACCCGCATCCTGTTCGCCATGTCGCGCGACGGCCTGCTGCCGGCCAAGCTGTCGGAAGTGCACCCGAAATACGGTACGCCTTACTTCGCCACCTGGATGGTCGGCATCGTCTTCGGCCTGATCGCCGCAGTCGTCCCGCTCGACGTGCTGGCCGAACTGGTCAACATCGGCACCCTGGCCGCGTTCTCGCTGGTCTCGGTGGCCGTGATCATCCTGCGCAAGAAGCGTCCCGACCTGCCGCGCGCCTTCCGCTGCCCGGGCGTCCCGGTCATCCCGGGCCTGGCGATCATCTTCTGCCTGGCCCTGATGAGCTTCCTGAGCTGGCATACCTGGGTGGCCTTCATCGTCTGGCTGCTGCTCGGCCTGGTGGTGTACTTCGCCTACGCCCGCAAGCGCTCGCTGCTGAACAACCCGCAGCCGTAATCCGCGCAGCCGCGGCACAGCGCGGCTGACCAGGCGCCCGGTCCCTTCGCAGGGCCCGGGCGTTTTTATTTCTGCCGTGCTAAGCTCCCTGTCCAAGGCCTGCCCATCCCGGGCGGCGGATTCGGAGAACGCTGCCATGAGCGCCATCGTGCTGGGCAAGGGCGACGCCCTGCTGATCGTCGACCTGCAGAACGACTTCCTTCCCGGCGGCAGCCTGGCCGTGCCGCGCGGCGACCTCGTACTCGACCCCATCAACGCCCTGATCGGCCTGTACCACGGGCGCGGCCTGCCGCTCTACGCTTCGCGCGACTGGCATCCCGGCGAGCACTGTTCGTTCAGCGCCCAGGGCGGCCCGTGGCCGCCGCACTGCGTCGCGGACTCGCCCGGCGCGCAGTTCAGCGCCGCACTGCGCCTGCCGAGCGAGGCCATCGTGGTCTCGAAAGCGGTGACCGCGGCCGAGGACGCGTATTCGGCCTTCAACGGCACCGGCCTGGCGCGCCGCATGCTGGCCGACGGCGTCCAGCGTCTGGCGATCTGCGGCCTGGCTACCGACTACTGCGTGCTCAATACGGTGCTCGACGCGATCGACGCCGGCTTCGAAGTGCTGCTGGTGCACGAGGCGATGCGCGCGGTGGAGGTAAAGCCGGGCGATGGCGACCGGGCGATCGCGCGCATGCTGTCGAAGGGCGCGGTGCCGGTCCGGCTGTCCGGCGGCCAGCTGGTGGCCCACGCCCAGCTCGGCGCACGCTTGTAGGCCCGCCAACTGCCGCTATGCGCGCCAGCGCACGGTGCGGCGCGCGGCAAGCCCGTAGCCTTGCGATGCATGGCGCTGACTAGCGCGGCATCGACGAGGGCGAGACAATGGCAACGGTTGGCGACTTCCTGCTCGAACGTCTGCACGGGTGGGGCGTGCGGCGCATCTTTGGCTATCCGGGCGATGGCATCAACGGCATCATGGCGGCGTTCGGACGCCGCGACGAAACTAGCGACCCGATCGAGTTCATCCAGTCGCGCCACGAGGAAATGTCGGCCTTCATGGCCTGCGGCCACGCCAAGTTCACCGGCGAAGTCGGCGTCTGCCTGGCCACTTCCGGACCCGGCGCCATCCACCTGCTCAATGGCCTGTACGACGCCAAGCTCGATCGCCAGCCCGTCGTTGCCATCGTCGGCCAGCAAAAGCGCAGCGCGATGGGCGCGAGCTACCAGCAGGAAGTCGACCTGGTCAGCCTGTTCAAGGACGTGGCGGGCGAGTACGTGCACATGGCGACCACGCCGGAGCAGCTGCGCCACCTCGTCGACCGCGCCATGCGCATCGCCCGCAGCGAGCGCTGCGTCACCTGCATCATCATCCCGAACGACCTGCAGGACGAAGACGCGGTGCCGATGCCGCCGCGCGAGCACGGCTATACGTTTACCGGAATAGGCGAGGCGCTCAAGGCGCAGGTGCCGCCGCAAGACGCGCTGCTCGCCGCCGCGGCGATCCTGAATGCCGGCAGCCGGGTCGCGATCCTGGCCGGCGCCGGCGCCCACGGCGCGCACGAGGAACTGGCGCAGGTGGCCGAATTGCTGGGCGCGGGCGTGGCCAAGGCCCTGCTGGGCAAGGCCGTCATCTCGGACGCGCTGCCTTTTGTCACCGGTTCGATCGGGATCATCGGCACCGAGGCCAGCGCCGCCATGATGGACGGCTGCGACACCTTGCTGATGGTGGGTTCCAGCTTCCCGTACGCGGAATTCCTGCCGGCCGAAGGCCAGGCGCGCGGCGTGCAGGTCGACATCGACGGCCGCATGCTGAGCCTGCGCTATCCGATGGAGGCCAGCCTGCAGGGCGACGCCAGGGCCACGCTGCGCGCGCTCATCCCGCTGCTGCAGCACAAGCAGGACCGCGGCTGGCGCGAAGAGGTCGAAGCCAGGGTGGCCGCGAGCCGGCGCCTGCTGGCATCGAAGGCGATGGAGCCGGCCGACCCTGTCAACCCGCAGCGCGTATTCACCGAGCTGTCGGCGCGCTTGCCGGAGAACGTCATCCTGGCCGGCGATTCGGGCTCGGTGTCGGCCTGGTATGCGCTGCACCTGCAGGTCCAATCCGGCATGCTGGCCTCGCTGTCCGGCACCCTGGCGACGATGGGCTCGGCCGTGCCCTATGCGCTGGCGGCCAAGCTGGCACACCCAGGCCGCCCCATCATCGCACTGGCGGGCGACGGGGCGATGCAGATGAACGGCATCAACGGCCTGATGTCGATCGCCTGGCACCGCGCGCGCTGGACCAATCCCTGCTTCATCATCCTGGTGCTGAACAACCGCGACCTCAACTTCGTCACCTGGGAGCAGCGCGGCATGCAGGGCGAGCCAAAGTACCAGCCTTCGCAGGAACTGCCCGATTTCTCCTACGCCGCCTATGCCCGCATGCTCGGCCTGGACGGCGTGCGGGTCGACAATCCGGAAGCGCTGGGCGCGGCCTGGGAACAGGCGCTGGCGGCCGACCGGCCCTTCGTGCTCGAGGTTGTGGTCGATGCGAACATCCCGCCGCTGCCGCCGCACATGGTGCAGGAGCAGCAGGAACAGTACGAGAAGGCGATCGGCAAGGGCGACGCAGAGGCGGGGGAGGTGCGGCGCGGCGCGGCGGCCCAATCCAGATCTTGACCATTTGGTCAGATTTTTCGTGACTCGGTTTTGCAATTTTGTAATCCCTCTCTTACATCTTCGCAGCACGCCTACCGATTCTGTAGAAATAGTTCAGCACGGATAATGTCGTTATCGTCTTACCAGACCAACAATACGACCCGAGACCATGAATTCGATGCTGTTAGACGTCACCGACGCCGCCGTTCCGACCGCTCCCGCGATCCGGGAGCGCGCGAAGGCCCTGTATTTTTCGCTGTACGACGCTCCGGCGTCCAATCCGGACGAGGCGCGCGCCTACGTCGCCGACCAGGTCGCCGCCGTACAAGCGCTCCCGAGCGACCTGCCGCCCACGCTGGCCGAGCTGCCGGCCTGGGTCGACCAGCGCACCGACGCCGTCGGCGCCCAGTACCGCGACTACCTCGCCGCGCGCAAGAACGGCGCGCCGCGCCGCTATTTCTCGTGCCGCGCGCACGCCCTGTACTTCATCAAGGCGGTGGCGCCGACCAAGCTGGTGGACGGCGCCTGGCTGTATGGCCTGCTCAAGCAGTGGGACAACCCGGCCTACCATGAGCTGATCAAGACCTACCTCGAAGAGCTGGGCGAGGGCGCGCCGAGCAAGAACCACGTGACCATCTACCGCAAGCTGCTGGCCACCCACGGCTGCGAGGGATGGGAAGGGCTGAGCGACGACCATTTCGTGCAAGGCGCGATCCAGCTCGCGCTCGGCCACCACGCCGAGCACTTCCTGCCAGAGATCATCGGCTACAACCTGGGCTACGAACAGCTGCCGCTGCACCTGCTCATCACCTCGTACGAGCTCAATGAATTCGGCATCGACCCGTATTACTTCACGCTGCACGTCACGGTGGACAATGCCGCCAGCGGCCACGCCCAGAAAGCGGTGCAGGCGCTGGTGAACCTGATGCCGCGCGTGGGCGACCGCGACGCTTTCTACCGCCGCGTGCTCGACGGCTACCGCCTCAACGACATCGGCGCCAGCACCACCTCGACCATCGCCGAGTTCGACCTGGAGCAGGAACTGGTGGACATTCTCGCGGCCAAGAGCAACGTGGGCAAGAACATGCACTCGGATTACTGCCGCGTGGCGGGCCGCTCGGTCAATGACTGGCTGGGCGACCCGGCCCGGATCCCCGATTTCCTCGCCTCGCTGGAACAGGCCGGCTGGATCAAGCGCGGTGAAGACGTGGAGCACAGCCGCTTCTGGCGCCTGGTGCACGGCGAGAAGGCCGAGATGTTCGGCGTCTTCAGCGCCTACGAGCAGCAGGTGCTGCGCGACTGGATCACCACGGCGCCGGACGGCAAGCGCGCCAAAGGACCGCGCGCCCTGAGCTGGCGCGCGCGCCAGCGCACGCTCGACAACCTCGGCCAGGACGCAGACCGCAGCGAGCATTTCCCTGAACGCGGCCTGATCCGCCGCCACCCGCGCCTGGAAGCGCCGGACAACGAACTGCGGCTGCTGGAAGAGCAGGTGGCCGCGGCCGCCGGCAAGCAGCAGGCAATGGAACTGCTGGGCGGACTGATGTCGCCCGAGATCCACCACACGGCGGTGGGCCTGATGGCCACCCGCATGTACACGCGGCTGTTCGAATCCTGAGCGGCCGCAGCACCGGTTTGACCCGCATGCCGGACCTTTGTCCGGCATGTTCACAACGATTACAAGGATACATTCGTGCAAATCCTGGAACAACGCTTCCTGCGCGGGCCTAACGTCCACGCCGATTCCCCCTGCCTGCTCAGCGTGATCGACCTGCAGGACCTGTACGGCCTCTCCTCGAACGACATCCCCGGCTTCAACGACGCGCTGCTGGCGGCGCTGCCGTCGCTCCACGGCCAGCTGCTGCCGACCGGCCAGCGCGGCGGCTTCGCGCAGCGCCTGCGCGAAGGCACCTATCTCGGCCGCGTGATCGAGCAAGTGACGCTCGACCTGCAGACCCAGGCCGGCGCACCCGCCAGCTACGGGCGCACGCGCCCGGTCTCGGGCCGCCCGGGCCAGTTCCGCATCGTCTGCGCCTACGCGATGGAAAAGCTGATCCAGCCGGCCTTCGAGCTGGCGATCGACCTGGTCACCGCCCTGGCCAACGGCGAAGCATTCGAGCCCGGCCCGCGCCTGGACGAACTGCGCGCCATCGTCGCGCGCCATGCGATCGGCACCAGCACAGCGGCGGTGCTGGCCGCGGCGCACGAGCGCGGCATCCCGACCCAGCGCATTACCGAAGACGCCAACCTGTTCCTGCTGGGATGGGGCGCGAAGCAGAAACGCCTGCAGGCCACCACCACCGGCGACACCAGCTTCATCGCCGTCAAGATCGCCAGCGACAAGCAGCTCACCAAGGCCTTGCTCAACGAGGCCGGCGTGCCGGTGCCGGAAGGCGCGGTCGTGACCAGCGTGGAAGAAGCCCAGCGCGTGGCCGCGCGCATGAAGGCGCCGGTCACCCTCAAGCCGCTCGACGGCAACCAGGGCAAGGGCGTGACGGTCGACTGCCGCGATCCGGACAGCGTCGCGCGCGCCTTCGCGTTCGCGCGCGACTTCGGCCGCAGGATCATCGTCGAGCGCTTCGTGCAGGGGCGCGACTACCGCGTGCTGGTGGCCAACGGCGACGTGGCGGCCGCATCCTGCCGCCGCCCGGCCCACGTGGTGGGCGACGGCAGCGCCAGCATCCGCGAGCTGGTCGAGCGCGAGAACCAGAATCCCGCGCGCGGCGCCGGCCACACCAACATCCTCACCCGCATCGCACTGGACGACCACGCGGCCGACATGCTGCGCAAGCAGGGCTTCGACTTCGACAGCGTGCTGCCGGCGGGCGTGGCGGCCGAACTGCGCGGCAATGCCAACCTGTCCACCGGCGGCACCGCCGAGGACGTGACCGACCTGCTGCCGGAAGCCACGCGCCTGATGTGCGTGCGCGCCGCGGCCAAGATCGGCCTGGACGTGGCCGGCATCGACATCGTGTGCCGCGACATCGCGCTGCCGCTGGAAGCCCAGCAGGGCGCCGTGATCGAGGTCAACGCCGCGCCCGGCATCCGCATGCACCAGTACCCCAGCAGCGGTAGTCCGCGCGACGCCGGCGACGCCATCGTCCAGGGCCTCATGCAGGACTCCGATGGCCGCATCCCGACCATCGCCGTCACCGGCACCAACGGCAAGACCACCACCACGCTGCTGATCGCGCACACCGTGCGCATGGCCGGCAAGGTGGCCGGCGTGACCACCACCGAGGGCGTCTTCATCGACGGCAAGCAGGTCGCCAAGGGCGACTGCACCGGCTACTGGTCGGCGCGCACCGTGCTCGGTTCGCCCGAAGTCGAATTCGCCGTGCTGGAAACCGCGCGCGGCGGCATCCTCAAGCGCGGCCTGGCCTTCGACCGCTGCGACGTGGGCGTGGTGCTGAACATCGCCGCCGACCACCTGGGCCTGGATGGCGTGGACACCGTGGAAGACCTGGCCCAGGTCAAGGCGGTGGTGGCGACATCGGCCGCCAAAGCGGTGGTGCTCAACGCCGAGGACCCGCTGTGCGTGGCCATGGGGCGCCGCACCAAGCCGGAAGCGGAAATCGTGTATTTCTCGATGGACCCGGAGAACCCGGTCTTCCTCAAGCACCTGGAAGAAGGCGGGCGCGGCGTCTACCTGCAGGACAATGCGGTGGTGGTGGCCGACGAGAACCTGCACCAGGAACTGCTGCGGGTCGAGAGCATGCCCGTCGCTTTCGGGGGCAGCGCGCGCTTCAACATCGCCAACAGCCTGGCGGCGGCCGCCGCCCTGATGGCGTCGGGCTTCACCAACCTGCAGATCGCCACCGGCCTGTCGACCTTCGTCTCGAACGGCCGCACCAACCCGCTGCGCACCAATATGTTCGACATCCGCGGCGTGACCGTGATCGTCGACTATGCGCACAATCCGGCCGCCTACCGCGCGATGGCCGACATGGCGCGCTCCATGCTGCCGGGGCAACTGGTGGGCATCGTCACCGCACCGGGCGACCGCCGCGACGAAGACCTGCGCGAGGTAGGCCGGGTATGCGGCGCGCGTTTCGACGAGCTGGTGGTCTACGAATCGCAGAGCCGCGGGCGCGAAGTGGGCGAAGCGGTGGACCTGATCCTGGATGGGGCCGAGGAAGCGGCGGGAATGAGCGACACGCTGCACCGCGTAATCGAGGTGGGAGAGGCGATCCGCCACGGCCTGTCGCTGTGCCAGCCGGGGGATGTGCTGGTGTTCGCGTGCGGCTCGTCGCTGCAGGTGTTCGTCGATGCGCTGCGGGTGAATGATCCGGAGAGTGCGGACCAGGTGGCGGGGCAGGTGTGATCAGTTAGCCGAAAAACCGTCGCCCCGGCGCAGGCCGGGGCCCAAGTTAGCGCTTCAATAGCGCGTACGACGGTTTTTAGGGGAACAATGGAATGGAGCAGGCTGGAAGCTAAAACTCGAACTTCAGCCCAAAACTCCACACATCGGACTTCGCGCCCGCCTTCTTGTCCTTCCCAAAGCGTTCATACTCCGCCGTAACCGCCACCTTCTGCGTCACTGCGTACTGGATCCCGAACGCCCCATACAATCCCGTATCGTTGTCCTTGCGCGTCACGCCCACGGTCGTGGTCTTGCGCTGGCTCTGCGCCACGCCCAGCTTGCCATAGGCCGACAGCCGGTCCATCAGGGGCTTGGTGAAGCGCGCCGCCACATACGTTCCGAAACCACCCAGGTCGATCGTCCGCGCTTCCGGCGCCGGCGTCGCCTTCCTGAAGTCGATCACGCCGCCTTCCACCGCGAGGCTATCGCTGAACGCGTAGCCGCCGAACAGCTTGGGATTGATCTTCGATGTCCCGTCGATCCGCTCCGCGGCTGCCGCGGCGACGCCGACATAGGCATGCGGCGCGGTTTGCTCGGCCTGGGCGGCGCCCGCCAGGGCAAGGAAGACCACGAATGCGGTGGAAAGGAAAAGCTTCATGTGCGTCATCCAGTGTTACTGTCGAGTTTCGAGGTGGAAAGATAACAGGCGGGCGTCGCTGCAAAAGCCCGAAAGTCGTAATACTTGTAACAGGATGTAAGAAAATACTTAACGGAACGTTAACCACGTCGACAGGATCGCAAATTCTCCGGTAAACGCGACAACGCCGCCCCCACCCGATGGGGGGACGGCGTCGAAGGCACGAACGAAGGTCGATCAGATCGCTTCAGCCTCGATCCTGCGCGCCAGTTCCGGTTTCTCTGGGCGAATCGCGTCGGTCAGTTCCGAAATGGTGGAACTGCAGCCGAACACCAGCACGTCGCCCGGCTTGCACAGCGCCAGGCCATGGCGGATCGCCGCCTGCGATTCCGGCACCACGGCCAGCGAATCGTCGCCCAGGCGCCCCAGGCGGGCGCCGCGCACCAGCAGCGACGAGGTTTCGCCATCGGCGCGGCCACGGTTCTCGGTCTCGTAGATCACCAGGTCGTCGAAGCCGGCGGCGCAGGTGCGGCCGATGTCGACCAGGTCGGCGTCGCGGCGGTCGCCCGGGGCGGCCACCACGCCCACCACCCGGCCGCCCGTCATCGCACGCGCGCTCTCGGCCAGCGCCGCGTAGGCGGCGCAGTTGTGGGCGTAGTCGACGATCACGGTGACGCCGTCGACGTCGAACAGGTTCGAGCGCAAGGGGTTGCTGCGGGTGTCCGAGACGAAGCTGAGCAGGCCGTCGGCGATTTCCTCGTTGCCGAAGCCGCTTGCGCTGAGCGCGGCGGCCGCGGCCAGCGCGTTGGCGACGTTGTAGCGCGCCGCGCCGCCGAGCGACACCGGCATCTGGCGCGCATCGGCCAGGGCTTCATGGCGCTCGCCATTGGCCAGCACCAGGGTCTGGTCCTGCAGGTAGGCCGCGCGCCCGCCGTTTTCCAGGTGGCGCAGCAGGGTCGGGTTGTCGGCGTCGAGCGAGAAGTAGATGACTTCGACGCCCTCGCGCAGCTGCCTGGCCATCGCCACGCAATAGTCGTCCTCGGCATTGAGCACCACGGCGCGCGCGGCGCGCTGGGCCACTACCGCCTTGACCCGGGCCAGGTCGTCGAGGGTCTCGACGCCGTCCAGGCCCAGGTGGTCGGCCGATACATTGAGCACCACCGCCACGTCGCAGCGGTCATAGGCCAGGCCGCGCTTGAGGATGCCGCCGCGCGCCGTTTCCAGCACCGCGAAGTCGACGCCCGGATCGGCCAGGATGCTGCGCGCCGAATGGTAGCCGGTGCAGTCGCCCTTCATGGTGGGCTTGCCGTCGACGTACACGCCTTCGGTGGTGGTCACGCCGGTGCGCAGGCCTGCCTTGCGGGTGGCGTGGGCGATCAGCAGCGAGGTCGTGGTCTTGCCGTTGGTGCCGGTCACGGCCACCGTCGGGATGCGGCCGTTGCACTGGCCAAACAGCGCCTCGACGATGGCGTCGCCAGCGTCGCGCGGGGTGCCGCGGCTCGGGTACTGGTGCATGCGGATGCCCGGCGCGGCATTGACTTCGATGATGCCGCCTCGCTGCTCGCGCAGCGGCTGAGCGATGTCCTGGCAGACGATGTCGATGCCGGCGATGTCCAGGCCGATGGTGCGGGCCGCGCGGATGCAGATGTCGCGGGTTTCTTGCGGCAGCAGGTCGGTCACGTCTTCGGCGGTGCCGCCGGTGGAGAGGTTGGCGTTGCCGCGCAGGTCGGCCGACACGCCGGCCGGGAGCACCGTGTCGAGACCGTATCCCTGCCTGGCCAGCGTCTCCTCGGCCAGCGCGTCCATCGGGATCCTGGTCAGGATGTTGGTATGGCCCTCGCCGCGCGCCGGGTTGCGGTTCTCGACCTCGACCAGCTCGCGGATGCTCAGGGTGCCGTCGCCGGTCACGCAGGGCGGACGGCGCCACGAGGCGGCGGCCACCTTGCGGCCGGCGACCAGCACGCGGTAGTCGCGGCCCAGCAGGTGTTCCTCGACGATCACGCGGCGCCCGTGGCGGCGCGCGTGGGCAAACGCGCGCGCCACCTCGTCCGGTGTGCCGCAGTTGGTGGTCACGCCCTTGCCCTGGTTGCCGTCGAGCGGCTTGACGGTGACCGCGCCCAGGCGGCGCGCGATGCGCTGCGCGTCTTCTTCGCTCGTCGCGGTGGCGCCGCCCGGGACCGGCACGCCGGCCGCCTCGAGCAAGGCCTTGGTCAGCTGCTTGTCGCTGGCGATGCCGACCGCGATCGAATTGGTGGCGCCGGTCATGGTCGCCTGCAGGCGCTTCTGGCGGCTGCCCCAGCCCAGCTGGAACAGGTTGGCTTCCTCGGTCAGGCGCTGGGCCGGAATGCCGCGGCGCAGCGCAGCCCGCACCACGGCGCCGGTACTGGTGCCGATCGCATGGTCCTGGGCGGTCTCGCGCAGGCGGTCCAGTTGCGCGGCCAGGTCGAACGGGCGGTCCATTGCCACCGCATGGAGCAGGTCGAGTGCGCAGCGCAGCGCGGCCACGGCCACTTTCTCGATGGTGTAGCCGCACACGACGCGGCGCGCACCAGGCGCGCCGGCCACGGCCTGCGTCGCGCTGAAGCTGCCAGGTGCGCCGGCCAGGCGCTGCAGTTCCATGGTCACCGGTTCGACAGCGTCGACCAGCATCGCGTCGTCGGCCAGGCGCACGCCGGCATCGGCCGGCAGCGAAGGCAGCAGCGCGAACAGGCGGGGGGCGAAGCCGGTACAGGTGGCGGCGCCCTCGGCGACGACGGCCATCAGGCAGGGCGTGGCGGCGTACAGGTTGGGGCCGCGCAGCAGGCGTTTTTCCTTGATTTTCATGAAATCGGGTTCCGTTTGGTGATGTTTTCGAGGATGTCGAGCAGCTGGGGCGGCAAGCGTTTCCCGGGTTCGGTGTCGGCGGTCGGCAGCTGGTAGCTGCTGCCGGCAGGAAGCAGGTGCAGGCGCACGTCGATCAGTTCCGGCGTATCGCGGTCCTTGATGTCGGCCACGTTGGTGATCATGGTGCGGCCATCGACGATCGTGACCGCACCCTGGCCCAGCACCTCGATGCCGCTGCCCAGCGCGACCACGAGGGCGGTGTCCTCGTCGATGCCGATGCCCTGCAGATAGGGGTTCTGGGCCACGATGGTCAGGAGGCGCGACAGGCGCTGGCGCTCCGAGAAGTGCTGGTCGATCACCACCCGGTGCAGGAAGCCCAGGCCGGCGCCGAGGCTCACCGAGCCTTTTTCGGGCAGGGTCTCGACCCGGCCCGTGGCCAGCATGTGGCCCGACATGGCGGAAGCGCCGGCGCTGGTGCCGCCGATGGTGGCGCCGCGAATCTTCAGCGCGACGTGCATCGCGGCGTCCAGGGCGCTGCCGCCGATCAGCGCCAGCAGGCGCTTCTGGTCGCCGCCGGTCATGAAGATTCCGGTGGCCTGGTCGACCCGGCGCACGAATTCCTCGCTGTTGGCGTCCTGGCGGCTGGTGATCAGGAGGTGGCTGCGGCACTCGACGCCGAGGTTGCCGAAGGCCTGGTCGTACATCTCCCACATCTGGTCCGCCACCTGGCTGGCGGCGGTGATCACAACGATGTTGGCGTCGGCGCCGCCGGCCAGTTCGACGAAGCGGGTAAGGATTTCCATGCCGTGCTGGCGGTCTTCGTGGCCGCCGATGATGACGAGGTGGCCGTACTTTTCCTGGGGCTGGTTGCTCATCGCTGTGTCATTTTCGCTTGGGGCATGCCGTGATGGCAGAGGGCGCCGGCTTCCTGGCGGCTGACCGCGATCAGGCCGACGTTGACTTCCTTGTCAAACAAATCGAGTCCGCGTTCCAGCGCCTTCTGCAGCGGCATGCCGTCTTCGATCCAGCCGTAGACGGTGCGCGCCAGCAGGTGGCGCATGATGTGTTCGCCGATACCGGAGGCGGCGACGGCGCCGTGCGGGCCGGCGAAGAAGCCGCTGCCGATGATCGGGCTGTCGCCGACGCGGCCCAGCAGCGAAGGGGCCGAGCCGCCGGTGGAGCAGGCCACCGCGAAGTGGCCGTCCGGCCCACGCACGACCGCGCCAACCGTGTCGCAGGCCGCCGACTTGGGCAGCTGGATCGGGGTCTTGTAGTTCCAGAAACGCTCGAACAGGCGGTTGTCGATACCCGGCATCAGCGGCACCGAGCCAGCAAGCTCGCTCATGATCTGGCGGTGCTGCGCGCGCTGGTGTTCCGAGACCGGCGCGCTGCGCGCCATGCCCAGGCTGCGCGCGAAGCGCTCGGCGCCTTCGCCGGCCAGCAGCACGTGCGGGGTGTCGGCGATCGCGCGCGCCAGCAGGACCGGGTTCTTCACGTCGCGCACGCAGGCCACCGCACCGAGGCGCCCGCGGGTGTCCATGATCGACGCGTCCATTTCGATGGTCGCGCCATCCAGGCACAGGGCCGAACCGCTGCCGGCGTTGAAGCGCCCGTCGTCTTCCATCGCGGTGACGGCGGCGATGGCGGCGTCGAGGGCGTCGCCGTTGGCCTGCAGCTGGGCCAGCGCGCGGCGCGCGGCCAGCACGCAGCCGTCTTCGTGGTCGAGCGGCGCACCGGCGCCGCCGTGGACGACGACGGCGCCGGCCTGTTGAGTGTTGCTCATGTCTTCCTTGATCGATGCGTTGCAAGCTGTGACGATTCGTTGTCACGAAGTTAATGCCAGCATTATCCGCTCTTGCACACGTGCACCATATCGGTACCCTTGCCGTGCTCGTGTAAGAAGTTGCTTACAGGGAGCAACAGGATTGGACTAGGCGAGGGAGACGCCGCGCAGCGCCCGCCGCAGGGCGCGCACCAGTTCCAGGCGCTGCGAGGGTGTCAGGAAACGCCCGGTCTCGACACGCTGGCCGCGCGCTTCGATCACGACCAGGCTGCGCAGGCCGGCGCCGTCGAGGCTGACGCGCGCATGGGCCGGCTCGAGCCGGACCAC
The DNA here is from genome assembly GCF_900112225.1 of Massilia yuzhufengensis. Classification (GTDB taxonomy): domain Bacteria; phylum Pseudomonadota; class Gammaproteobacteria; order Burkholderiales; family Burkholderiaceae_D; genus Telluria; species Telluria yuzhufengensis. The sequence continues at coordinate 141,797 of NZ_FOLD01000010.1, forward strand.
CGAGGTGCGGGCGCCGTTGGCGTACTCGACCAGCAGACAGCCGTCCTGCAGGCAGATCCGTTCGTAGTCGAGCGCATGGCGGCTGTAGTGGAGCAGGGCGGCGCCGACCGCCGTCGATTCGAGCACGGCAAAGGCGAGCACCATCCAGGCGCCGCGCAGGGTGAACACCAGCGCGATGCCGAGCGTTGCCGCGGACAGCAGGGCGTAGACCAGCAGCGCCTGGCGCGGCGTGAGCGAGCAGTTGCGCTTCATTCGCCATTCGGCCATCAGGCAGTCCATGGCTGGCCCCCGCTGACAAGTCAAGACAGTGTGTACCAGTTTGCCACAGCGCCGAAAAATGCACCGCCCGGAGGGCTAATGCCGCCAGTAATCTGTTACCATACCGCCCCTCCAAACGAAAAGGTTCTTATGGCGCTCGCTTGCGGCGTTGACTTCGGCACGTCCAATTCCACCGTCGGCTGGCTCCCGGGCAGTTCCCTGCAGCCGGGCGCCAGTTCGCTGCTGGCCCTGGAGGACGGCAAGGCAACCCTTCCGTCGGTCGTTTTCTTCAATGCCGACGACGAACAGGTCAGCTACGGCCGCGCCGCGCTGGCCGACTACCTCGAGGGCTACGAGGGCCGCCTGATGCGCTCGCTGAAAAGCCTGCTGGGCACCAGCCTGATCGACGGCCAGACCGAAGTGGCGGGGCGCGCGCTGCCGTTCAAGGCGCTGCTCGCCCAGTTCATCGGCGAAGTCAAGCGGCGCGCCGAGCGCCAGGCCGGGCGCTCCTTCGACAGCGCCGTGTTCGGCCGCCCGGTCTACTTCATCGACGACGATGCCGATGCCGACCGCCGCGCCCAGGACACGCTGGAAGAAGTGGCGCGCTCGGTGGGTTTTCGCGACATCAGCTTCCAGTACGAACCGATCGCCGCCGCATTCGACTACGAGTCGAGCATCGACCGCGAGGAACTGGTCCTGATCGCCGACATCGGCGGCGGCACCTCGGACTTTTCGCTGGTGCGCCTTGGCCCCCGGCGCGCCGGGCGCGTGGAGCGGCGCGACGACATCCTGGCCACTGGCGGCGTGCACATCGGCGGCACCGACTTCGACAAGTACCTGAGCCTGGCGAGCGTGATGCCGCTGCTCGGCTATGGCAGCACCATGCAGTCGGGCGCGGCGATCCCGTCGAGCTACTACTTCAACCTGGCCACCTGGCACACGATCAACCAGGCCTATACCCGCAAGAGCATCGCGCAGCTGTCCGACCTGGTGCGCGACGCGGCCGAACCGGCCAAGCTGGTGCGCCTGCAGGACCTGATCGACGAGCGCGCCGGCCACTGGCTGGCGATCCAGGTGGAAGCGGCCAAGATCGGCCTGTCGGCCAGCCCCGCCGTGAGCATGGAACTGGACCGGCTGGCGCCTGGCGAATCGCTGCTGGTCACGCGCGCCCAGTTCGAAGGGGCGATCGCCCAGATGGTCGACAGCGTCGGCGCCACCGTCACCCGGCTGTTCTCGGAAGCGGGCGTCGAGCCGGATGCGATCGACACGGTTTTCTTCACCGGCGGCTCGAGCGGCGTATCATTGCTGCGCGAACGCATCGCGGCGCTGGTGCCGGGCGCGCGCAAGGTCGAAGGCGACCTGTTCGGCAGCATCGGCGCGGGCCTGGCCCTCGACGCGCTGCGCAAGTTTGGCTAAAGCAGATGACAAGGACTATCCATGAGTGTGTTTGAACGCCCGATCGTGATGCTCGACTTCGAGACCACCGGCCTGTCGCCCGACATGGGCGACCGCATCACCGAGGTGGCGGCGCTGCGCATCGTGGGCGGCCAGATCACCGAGCGCTATGTATCGCTGGTGAATTGCGGCGTGCGCATTCCGTCCTTCATCACCCAGCTCACCGGCATCACCCAGGACATGGTCGATTCGGCGCCATCGGCGGGCCGGGTCGTGCCCGAGCTGCTCGACTTCATCGGCGGCGACATGCTGTCGGCCCACAATGCCAGCTTCGACGAGAAGTTCCTGAAGGCCGAAGGCTGGCGCTGCGGTCGCCAGACCGGGCATTCCGGCCTGGTCTGCTCGCTCAAGCTGTCGCGCCGCCTGTTCCCCGGCATGCCCAGTTATAAACTCGGCAACCTGTCCAGCCGCCTCGGCATCGAATTCCGCGGCACCGCCCACCGGGCCGAGGCCGACGCGGAAGTGGCCGCCGAAGTGCTGCTGCACGCGGCGCGCCACCTCGGTCGCACCTGCGGCATCGACCAGGTCGCGCCCGACCTGCTGGTCACGGTCAACAAGCTGGCCGCGGCCAAGGTGCCGGTCTTCCTCGATAAATTCGCCAGCCTGGAGCGCGAACGCCGCGCCGTGCCGCGCGCCGCCTGAAGCGCCCGCGGCGCTGCGGGCTTGCTAAAAAAGCCTGACACGGCTGTCGCAATCGCATTAGAATGCGGGCATCATGATCCGCCGTAACGTGTTCCGCGTGTTGTTGTCGCTTGTGCTGCTGCTGTCGCAGCAGATGGCGATGTCGCACGCGCTGAGCCACTGGACCAGCCAGCTCGGGGGCCCGGTCGCCCAGCAGGCGGCGATCGATTCGGACCTGTCCAGCGCCTTCGCCCAGGACCGCAGCTGCGCCCAGTGCCTGGGCCTGGCACAACTCTCCGCACCGCTGCCGAACGCGCCGCGCCAGTTCATGCCGCCCGAGCTGGGCGACATGCCGGCGCTGGAAGCGGCCGGCCTGGCCTGGCGCCTCCAGCAGCATCGCCCCTTCGACTCGCGCGCACCTCCCGTCGCCGGATAGCCCCAGCCTGTTTCGAGCCCGTCATGCAGGCCTGCCTGTGGACGCGCTTCGCCTATCCCGTGCCTGAAGGACAACCCGATGTTGAAGAAGACCGTATTGACGGCGGCGCTGGCCGCCGCCTTTTCCTACTCCCTTTCCGCCCACGCTGCCGACGACAAGGAACTGGCCGCCATCCGCGCCCAGATTCAGGACATGAAGGCCAGCTACGAGGCGCGCCTGCAGGCGCTCGAGCAGCGCCTGCAGGACGCGCAGGCGGCCGTGGCGCAGGCGCAGAACACTGCCGCTGCAAGCCAGGCGCCGGCCGCCCCGGTTGCCTCGGCTGCTCCGGCTGCCCCGGTGGCGGCTGCCGCCAGCGGCGCCAACGCCTTCAATCCCGCGATCTCGCTGGTCCTGGGCGGCAGCATGACGAACGCCTCGAAAGACCCGGGCCAATTCCGCTTCCAGGGCTTCATGCCCCCTGGTGGTGAAGTCGGGCCGGGTTCGCGCAGCTTCAACCTGGGCGAATCAGAACTCACCTTGTCGGCCAACATCGACCCGAGCTTCGCGGGCCAGGCGACCTTCGCCATCACCGGCGAGAACGAAGTCGAGGTCGAGGAAGCCTATGTCCGTACCCGGGCCCTTGGCAATGGCCTGAACATCAAGGCCGGCCGTTTCATGTCCGGCATCGGCTACCTGAACAGCCAGCACGCCCATACCTGGGACTTCGTCGACGCGCCGTTTGCCTACCAGGCCTTTTTCGGCGGCCAATACAAGCCGGACGGCGTGCAGGCGCGCTGGCTGGCCCCGACCGATACCTATATCGAGCTGGGCGCCGAGCTGGCGAGCGGGCGCAACTTCCCCGGCAATGACCGCAACAAGAACGGCGCCGGCGCCGGCGCCGTGTTCGCGCACGCGGGCGGCGACATCGGCGATTCGTCCAGCTGGCGCGCCGGCCTGTCGTATTTGCGCACCCGCGCGGCCGGGCGTGAATTCGACGAAGCCGGCATGCCGGCGGCCTTCAGCGGCCGTTCGCAGGTGGTGGTGGCGGACGCCGTGTGGAAGTGGGCGCCGAACGGCAACCCGACCCGGCAAAATCTCAAGCTGCAGGGCGAATGGATGCAGCGCCGCGAGTCCGGCAGCCTGGCGGCGATGGACGAGGCGGGCGGCTACCGCAGCCGCCAGTCCGGCTGGTACCTGCAGGGCGTCTACCAGTTCGCGCCCGGCTGGCGCACCGGCCTGCGCCACGACCGCCTGGACTCGGGCAGCACCCGCATCGGCCTAGTCAACGACGGCGTGCTGGGCCTGGGCGCCTTTTCCTCGCTGGCGGCCTACAGGCCGCGCCGCACCAGCGTGATGCTCGACTACAGCCCCTCGGAGTTCTCGCGCCTGCGCCTGCAGGTGGCGCGCGACGATGCGCGCCCGGAGTCGAGCGACAACCAGGTCTACCTGCAGTACATCATGAGCCTCGGCGCCCACGCCGCGCACAACTTCTGAGGAACGCACCATGCACCGCACCCACCGTACTTTGCTGGCCGGCCTGGTCGCCGCTGCCAGCCTGCTGGCCAGCGCCGGCGTCCATGCCGGCGTCAACGTCCTCGCCTGCGAACCCGAATGGCAGGCCCTGGTCCAGGAATTGGGCGGCGACAAGGTCAGCGCCACCAGCGCCACCAACGCCCTGCAGGACCCGCACCGGGTCGAGGCGCGTCCGGGCCTGATCGCCCGCACCCGCAATGCCGACCTGCTCGTGTGCACCGGGCTGGACCTGGAAGCGGGCTGGCTGCCGCTGCTGGTCCAGCAATCGGGCAATGCCAGGATCGAACGCGGCCGCCCGGGGTATTTCGAGGCCGGCAGCTTCGTGCCGCGCCTGGATGTGCCGGCACGGCTCGACCGCGCGGAAGGCGACGTGCATGCCTTCGGCAACCCGCACGTGCACCTGAACCCGCACAACATCGCACTGGTGAGCACCGCGCTGGCCAAGCGCCTGGGCGAGATCGATCCGGCCAACGCCGCCTTCTACGGGGCGCGCCAGCTTGATTTCTCGGCGCGCTGGAACGCGGCGATGCGCAAGTGGGAACAGGCCGCCGCTCCGCTGCGCGGCGCCACCGTGGTCGAACACCACAAGAACATGGCCTACCTGCTGAACTGGCTGGGCATGAGCTCGGTCGGCACGCTGGAAGCCAAGCCCGGCGTGGAGCCAAGCGCGGCCCACCTCGGCGGCCTGCTGGCGCAGCTGCAGGGCAAGCCGGCGAAACTGGTGATCCGCGCGGCCTACCAGGACCCGCGCGCGTCCAGCTGGCTGTCCGAGCGCGCGCGCATCCCGGCGGTCGTCATTCCCTACACCGTGGGGGCCGACGCGCAGTCCGGCAACCTGTTCGCCCTGTTCGACACCACGGTGGCGCGCTTGACCGCGGCGGTAAAGTGAGCATGGCGGACTTCGACTTCATGATCGTGCTGCCGGCCTTCCTGGCCGGCCTGCTGGTGCTGGCCACCCATATCCCGCTCGGCGCCCAGGTGCTGCGCCGGGGCATCGTGTTCATCGACCTGGCGATCGCGCAGATCGCTGCGCTGGGCGTGATCGTGGCCGGCGCGGCCGGGCTCGACCCGGCCGGCTGGACCGTGCAGGTGGCGGCCGGCGTCGCCGCCGTGCTCGGCGCCTTGCTGCTGACCTGGACCGAGAAGCGCTGGCCGGACGTGCAGGAAGCCCAGATCGGCGTGCTGTTCGTGCTGGCCGCCACCGCCGGGCTGCTGCTGGTGGCGCACAACCCGCATGGCGGCGAGCACCTGCAAGACCTGCTGGCCGGCCAGATCCTGTGGGTAAGCTTTGCCCAGCTGGCGATGCCGGCCCTCGGCGCGCTGGTGATCCTGGCGCTGCTGACGCTGTTCGGCGAGCGCCTCGGGCGGCTCGGCTTCTACCTGCTGTTCGCGCTGGCCGTCACGGCATCGGTGCAACTGGTCGGCGTTTACCTCGTGTTCGCGAGCCTGATCGTCCCGAGCCTTGCCGTGCGCCATTATCCCGATGCGCGCAAGCTGGTGTTTGCCTACCTGGTCGGGGTCGGCGGCTATGGCGCCGGGCTGGTGCTGTCGGTGGTGCTGGACTTGCCGTCGGGCGCGCTGATCGTCTGGTGCCTGGCCGTGCTCGCCATGCTGGTGTATGCGGCCGGCCCGCGCCGGCCGGGCGCGCCCGCCTAGCCTCCTACCACACCCGCATTCGCGCGCGCGGTCTTCACGATTGTGCGGACGCAAACCGGATGTGGGTCGCTCCCTTAAAATTTTAACAACGGCGGACGATTCTTCGTCCCGCCTTGTTGACCGTTGTAAGGGCGCCGCAAGGGGAACCGCATGAACCGCCACAATGCTGCCCGCGATGGGTACGAAGTCTTCCAGTGGTTCCTTCCCGCCGCCGAACGCGGCGACGCCTACGCCCAGTACAACCTGGGCCTGCTGTACAAGCACGGCGAGGCGGTGGAGCGCGACGACGCCCGCGCCCTGGAATGGATGCAGCGCGCCGCGCGGCAAGGACTGGCGGCGGCGCAGAACCACCTCGGCGCGATGTACTGCAACGGCCGCGGCGCCGCCCGCAGCGACGAGCTCGCCGCCCGCTGGTTCCTGCGCGCCGCGTCCCAGGGCGATCCCGCCGCCCAGCAGAACCTCGGCCAGCTCTACCGCAAGGGCCGCGGCGTCCAGCAATCGCACGAGGTTGCCTTCGGCTGGTTCTACCGCGCCGCCGAGCAAGGCCTGCCCAGCGCCCAGACCCTGCTCGGCGAATGCTACCTGCAAGGGCTTGGCGCCCCGGTCAGCCATCCGCTGGCCATGGCCTGGTTCCGCAAGGCCGCGCGCCAGGGGCATGCGCCGGGCCAGCTCAATCTCGCCCTCATGTACCGCCGCGGCGACGGCGTCGAGCCCGACGAAGCCCAGGCCGTGTGCTGGTTCCGCGAGGCCGCCGCCCAGGGCATCGCCACCGCGCAGCGTTACCTCGGCATGGCCTACGCCCAGGGCAAGGGCGTGCCGCAGGATCCGGCGCGCGCCGTCGCCTGGCTCGAGCGCGCTGCCGTGCAAAACGATACCGACGCCCAGTACGCGCTGGGCGCCCAGCTGGCGGCCGGCGACGGCGCCGGCGACGACGAGCGCGCACTGGCGTGGTTCCTGCGCGCAGCCGAGCGCGGCCACGCCCAGGCGCAGTACTGGGCGGGCGTCATGTTCACCGACGGCCGCGGCGCGGCGCGCGACCCGGGGCGCGCCTTCGAATACTATTTGCGGGCGGCGGAGCAGGGCGCCGCCAACGCCCAGTTCAGCCTGGGCGTCATGTACGCGAAGGGCGACGGCGTATCGCGCGACGACGCCCGCGCCGCCGAGTGGTACCGGCGCGCCGCCCAGCAGGGCGACGCCAGCGCCCAGAACAACCTGGGCGTCCTGTACGCCAACGGCCAGGGCGTGCCCCACGACGACACGCTGGCCGCCTACTGGTACGGCCAGGCGGCCGAGCAGGGGCATGCGCTGGCCCAGTACAACCTCGGCGGCATGGTCAATAGCGGGCGTGGGGTCGAACGCGATCCGCTGCGCGCCTATATGTGGATGCTGCTGGCGGCCGGCGCCGGCCAGGAGCATCGCCGCGGGCGCGGCAGCGTCGCCAACCGGCTCGGGTCCGGCGGCGGCGCCTGGGGGCGGGCGCTGGCCACACGGGTACGGGCTGCGCGCCGCCAGCCGCGCCAGGCGCCGGGCCACTGATCACCCATCCAGCCGGTCCATTCGCGTGTTCATGCAGGCTGGATGGATGTTCCATTTCCGCCTCTACCCTTGTCCCCAGGCTGCATATGCGAGCCCGGCAATTCGCGCTATGATGGTCCTCGGCGCTAAGCCGACCCCATGAATAACTCGAATGAGAACCACATGACCCTGAGACACGCAACGCTCGTCGCCCTGCTGGCCGCGGCCTTCGGCGCCAATACGGCGCTGGCACAAAGCTGCCCGGCAAACGGCTCCCCACTGACCTACCCGGTCACGAAGAAGCTTGACCAGACCGACAACTACCACGGCACCACGGTGGCCGATCCTTACCGCTGGCTCGAGGACGCGAACAGCGCCGAGACCAAGGAATGGGTCACGGCCCAGAACCAGGTGACGCAGGCCTACCTGGCGCAGATCCCGCAGCGCGCGGCGATCCGCGAGCGCCTCACCAAGCTGTGGAACTACGAGCGCTACAGCGTGCCGGGCAAGGAAGGCGGCCGCTACTTCTATAACCGCAACGACGGCCTGCAGAACCAGTCGGTGCTGTACACCCTGAAAAACCTGGGCGACACCCCGCGCATCCTGCTCGACCCCAACACCATGTCGGCGGACGGCACCGTGGCCCTGGCCGGCACCGAAGTGAGCCCGGACGGCAAGCTGCTGGCCTACAGCGTCGCAGCCTCGGGTTCGGACTGGAACGAGATCAAGGTGCGCGACATCGAGTCCGGCAAGGACCTCGACGACCACATCAAGTTCGTCAAGTTTTCCAGCACCGCCTGGACCAAGGATGGCAAGGGCTTCTTCTACAGCCGCTACGACGAGCCGAAGGAAGCGACCAAGCTGGCCGACGTGAATTACTTCCAGAAGCTGTACTTCCACCGCATCGGCACGCCGCAAAGCGCCGACACCCTCGTGTACGAGCGCCAGGACCAGAAGGAATGGGGCTTCGGCGGCCAGACCACCGACGACGGCCGCTACCTGATCATCACGACCACCAAGGGCACGGCGCCGAAATACCGCGTGTCCTACAAGGACCTGAGCAAGCCGGACGCGAAAGTGATCGACCTGGTCGACAACTTCGATGCGGGCTACACCTTCATCGACAACGTGGGCAGCGTGTTCTACTTCAGCACCGACCGCAAGGCGCCGAAAAAACGCATCGTCGCGATCGACGTCAGCAAGCCGGCGGAAAGCAACTGGAAAGAGATCGTCGCCGAAAGCGCCGACACCCTGGCCGGCGCCGACATCATCAACAACCAGCTGGTCCTGAAGTACCTGAAGGATGCGCGCAGCGTCGTGCGCGTGCATGACCTCAAGGGCAAGCAGGTGCGCGAGATCGCCTTGCCGGGCATCGGCTCGGTGGGCGGCCTGGAGGGCAAGCGCGGCGACACGGAGACCTTCTACTCGTTCGCCGGCTTCACCACGCCGACCACGATCTATCGCCTGAACCTCAAGGATGGCAAGAGCAGTGTGTTCCGCCAGCCGAAGGTCGACTTCAACCCGGCCGAGTACGAAACCCGCCAGCAGTTCTATACCAGCCGCGATGGCACCAAGGTGCCGATGTTCATCGTCTCGAAGAAGGGCCTCAAGCTCGATGGCTCGAACCCGACCTACCTGTACGGCTACGGTGGCTTCAACATCTCGATGACCCCGGGCTTCTCGCCGGCCAACCTGGCCTGGATGGAAATGGGCGGCGTCTACGTGGTGGCCAACCTGCGCGGCGGCGGCGAATACGGCGAAGCCTGGCACCAGGCCGGCACCAAGCTGCAGAAGCAGAACGTGTTCGACGACTTCATCGGCGCGGCCGAATGGCTGGTGGCCAACAAGGTGACCTCGCCGTCGAAGCTGGCGATTGGCGGCGGCTCCAACGGCGGCCTGCTGGTGGGCGCCGCCATGACCCAGCGTCCTGAACTGTTCGGCGCGGCGATTCCCGCGGTGGGCGTGATGGACATGCTGCGCTTCCACAAGTTCACCATCGGCTGGGCCTGGACCTCGGACTACGGCTCGTCGGAGAACCCGGACGAGTTCAAGGCCCTGGTCAAGTACTCGCCGCTGCACAACCTGAAAGCGGGCACCTGCTACCCGGCGACGATGGTCACCACCGCCGACCACGACGACCGCGTGGTCCCGGCGCACAGCTTCAAGTACGCAGCAGCGGCCCAGGCCGCGCAGGGCGGCGCTGCGCCGATCCTGATCCGCATCGAGACCAAGGCGGGGCACGGGGCGGGCAAGCCGACCACCAAGCAGATCGAGGAAGTGGCGGACCGCTGGGGCTTCCTGGCGCGTGAGCTGAAGGTGGGGGATGGGGCGAAGGCGATGGGCGGCAGTAACTAAGCTCGCTGTGATATAGGCGAAAGACAACGGCCGCCAGTTTGATTTGGCGGCCGTTGTTGTTTTCATATTTTCGTTGAGCGCGACGGACTTGGGCGGAACAACGCCAGTGGCGTTGTTCCGGCCTTCGCCGGAACGACGTGCTTACCTTGTTGGCCTTAAAACCGTCGTACCGGCGAAGGCCGGTACCCAATCTTGCATGAACAGAGGTCAGCGCTGAACAACAACCAGTAAAGCCTTCGCCTCCGTCTTCCCCACATTCCGAATCACATGATCATGGTCCGCCGGATACCGCGCCGTCCCCCCATGCTTGATCTTCTTCTTCTCCGCCCCGACCTCCAGTTCCACCGCGCCCGTAATGACAGTCAGGTGCTCGCTGGTCCCCGGATCGTGCGCCTGCGACTTCAATTCGCCACCGGGCGCCAGGGTCAGCTCATACCATTCATACTTGCCCGCCAGGTCCATCGGCCCGAGGATGCGCAGCGAATAGCCCGCATGCGCCCCCGGCAGGGTCGGCGTTTCGTGCGCGTCCACGATGCGGATCAAATCGACCGAGCGCACCTCGGAGGACAGCAGCTCGCCGATCTCCACCCCCAGCGCATTGGCCAGGCGCCAGGTGATGGCGATGGTGGGATTGGCCTTTTCGCGCTCGATCTGGGATAGCATCGACTTGGACACCCCGGCGATACGCGACAAGTCTTCCAAGGTCAGGCCACGGGCCAAACGCATGCGCTGTAGCGTGGCGCCAACTTCCGGCGGGGCGTTATTTGTGAGAGTTTTGGTCATTGCTTAGTTTAATCCCTGCGGCTTGCCAAGTTCATTAGCTGGGGGTAATATTCGATATATTGAATTTACGTTCGACATACAGAACTCGGTTCCGGGTATCGAACGGATCCAACGGTACATCACCGCCAAGCGCCGGTCAAGCCGGGGCAGGCCAACCAGATAACCAGGAGTGGGAACATCATGAGCGACCAAGCATTCTATAGCGGCCTGCAAACCAAACTCGACACCCTGCGCAGCGACGGCCTGTTCAAGCCGGAACGCGTGCTGGCCTCGCGCCAGGGCGCGGAAGTGGTCGCGCAGGACGGCCGTACGCTCATCAATATGTGTGCCAACAACTACCTGGGCCTGTCCGGCGACGTCGAGACCCAGAAGGCCGCCGCTGCGGCCCTGGAAAAATACGGCTATGGGCTGTCGTCGGTGCGCTTCATCTGCGGCACCCAGACCGTGCACAAGGAACTGGAAGCCAAGCTGTCGGCATTCCTCGGCACCGAGGACACCATCCTGTACGCGGCGGCCTTCGACGCCAACGGCGGCGTGTTCGAGCCGCTGTTCGACGAGAACGACGCCATCATCTCGGACGCCCTGAACCACGCCTCGATCATCGACGGCGTCCGCCTGTGCAAGGCCGCGCGCTACCGCTACGCCAACAACGACATGGCGGACCTGGAAAAGCAGCTGGTCGCGGCCAACGAAGCCGGCAAGCGCCACAAGATCATCGTCACCGACGGCGTGTTCTCGATGGACGGCACCATCGCCCAGCTGGACAAGATCGTGGAACTGGCCGAAAAATACGGCGCCCTGACCATGATCGACGAATCGCACGCCTCGGGCTTCATGGGCAAGACCGGCCGCGGCACCCACGAGCACTGCGGCGTGATCGGGAAGATCGACATCATCACCGGCACCCTGGGCAAGGCCCTGGGCGGCGCGATGGGCGGTTTCACCTCGGGCAAGAAGGAAGTCATCGAGACCCTGCGCCAGAAGTCGCGTCCCTACCTGTTCTCGAACACCCTGGCGCCGATGATCGCCGGCGCCAGCCTGGCGGTGCTGGACCGCATCTCGCGCTCGACCGAGCTGCGCGACCGTCTGATGGACAACACCGCCTACTTCCGCAAGGAGATCGAGCGGATCGGCTTCACCATCAAGCCGGGCACCCACCCGGTGGTGCCGGTGATGCTGTTCGAGGCGCCGGTGGCGCAGAAATTCGCGGCCCGCATGTTCGAACTGGGCGTGCTGCTGTCGGGCTTCTTCTATCCCGTGGTGCCGATGGGCCAGGCGCGCGTGCGCGTGCAGCTCTCGGCCGCGCACACCCGCGAGCAGCTGGGCACGGTGCTCAAAGCCTTCGAGCAGGCCGGCCGCGAACTCGGCATCCTGAAGAATAATTAATTCAAGCCTTAGAACGGAACACACATGGAACGCATCCTCATCATCGGCGCCAACGGCCAGATCGGCAGTGAACTGGTCGGCGCGCTGGCCGAGCAGCACGGCCAGGACAACGTGATCGCCTCGGACATCAGCACCACCAACGTCTACGGCGCCGCGCGCTACATCCAGCTGGACGTGATGGACAAGGACCGCCTGGCGACCCTGGTCGAGGCGGAGGGCATCACCCAGGTCTACCAGCTGGCCGCGCTGCTGTCGGCCACCGGCGAAAAAGCGCCGCTGAAGGCCTGGTCGCTGAACATGGATGGCCTGCTGAACATCCTGGAAGTGGCGCGCGAGCGCGGTGAAGCGGGCAAGCCGCTGAAGGTGTTCTGGCCATCGTCGATCGCCGCCTTCGGCCCCAACACCCCGGCCGAAAACACCCCGCAATACACGGTGATGGACCCGACCACGATCTACGGCATCAGCAAGCTGGCCGGCGAGCGCCTGTGCGAGTACTACCACAGCAAGTACGGCGTGGACGTGCGCAGCATCCGCTACCCGGGCATCATCAGCTACAAGTCGCCCCCGGGCGGCGGCACCACCGACTACGCCATCGCGATCTTCCACGCCGCGCTCAAGGACGAGACCTACGAATGCTTCCTGGGCCCGGAAACCACGCTGCCGATGATCTACATGCCCGACGCGATCCGTGCGACCATCGAACTGATGGACGCGCCAGGCGACAAGGTCGCCATCCGCTCGTCCTACAACGTGGCCGGCGTGTCCTTCAACCCGCGCGAACTGGCGGCCGCCATCCGCAAGGCCCGGCCGGAATTCGAGATCGCCTATGCCCCGGACAGCCGCCAGGCGATTGCCGACTCGTGGCCGAAGAGCCTCGACGACAGCCGCGCGACGACCGACTGGGGCTGGAAGTCCCGCATCGGCATCGACGAGATGGTCGAGAGCATGCTGAACAATATCGACGTCGGCGTCAGCGCCTGAACGCCGCCGCAACATCACGATAATAACAACCAGAATAGTCGAGACAAACAGATGGACATGAGCGTTTTTGATCTTTTCAAGATCGGTATTGGCCCGTCGAGCTCCCATACGGTGGGCCCGATGGTGGCGGCGCGCCGCTTCCTGCTCGAAGCCGGTGCGCTGGATGACGCCGTCGGCGTCGAAGCGCATTTATACGGGTCGCTCGCCCTCACCGGCATCGGCCACGCCACCGACAAGGCGGTGATCCTCGGCCTGATGGGCGAGACCCCGCAGGACATCGACCCGGATGCGGTCGAGGACAAGCTGGCCGAAGCGGAACTGGACGGCGTGCTCAAGCTGCTGGGCACACAAGAGGTGCCGTTCACCCAGCGCGAGAACCTGGTCTGGCACAAGGCCTCGACCTTGCCAGAGCACCCGAACGGCATGCGCTTCGTGCTCAAGCTGCGCGACGGCAGCCTGATCGAACGCGTGTACTACTCGGTGGGCGGCGGCTTCATCACGGCGGCCGGCGAGAGCCAGGCGCGCGCCGCCGCGGCGCCTTCGATCGAGGTGCCTTTCCCCTTCAGCACGATGGCCGACCTGCTCGCCCTGGGCCAGCAGCACGGCCTGTCCATCCCGCACATGCTGCGCGCGAACGAACTGGCGCGCATGAGCGGCGACGAACTCGATGCGGGCCTGGACCGCATCTGGAACGTGATGCGCGACTGTATCGCCCACGGCCTGGTCACCGAAGGCCAGCTGCCCGGTGGCCTGAACGTCAAGCGCCGCGCCGCCAGGCTGTGGAAGCAGGCCCACTGCGACGCCGGCACCCGTCTCAACGAACTGCCGCACGACGCGACCCACCATGTGACCCTGTACGCGATGGCGGTGAACGAGGAAAACGCCGCCGGCGGGCGTGTGGTCACGGCGCCGACCAATGGCGCGGCCGGCATCATCCCCGCGGTGCTGCGCTACTACGCCGAAGACTGCCGCCCGATCGACCAGGCCGGCGGCATCCGCGATTTCCTGCTCACGTCGGCCGCGATCGGCATGCTGTGCAAGAAGAACGCCTCGATTTCCGGCGCCGAAGTCGGCTGCCAGGGCGAAGTGGGGGTGGCCTGCGCGATGGCGGCGGCGGGCCTGGTGGCAGCGCTCGGCGGCTCCAACGAACGCATCGAGAACGCGGCGGAAATCGGCATCGAACACCATCTGGGCATGACCTGCGACCCGATCGGCGGGCTGGTGCAGATTCCCTGCATCGAGCGCAATGGGATGGGGGCGATCAAGGCGATTACGGCCGCTTCATTGGCGCTGAAAGGCGACGGCACCCACTTCGTCAGCCTGGATAACGTGATCGAGACGATGCGGCAGACGGGGGCGGATATGCAGGTCAAGTACAAGGAGACGTCGCTCGGTGGCTTGGCGGTGCACGTGATTACGGTGAATCACGCGGCTTGCTGAGCTACAGTCAACTTGGGTCCCGGCGCAGGCCGGGACCCAATTCAGCTCCACACCCACCCGCTTTTTTTGCACCACAGCATACGATCCCTCCCAGCGCTATAATAAAGTTCCCACTTGTGCCACCACCGGAAACTTCACCCGTATGCAATATGTGTCCACCCGCGCGACCAGCGCGTCCGCAGCACGCAATCCCCAGCGTTTCTCCGACATCCTGCTCGCGGGCCTGGCGCCCGACGGTGGCCTCTACCTGCCCGAGGACTACCCGCAGGTCGGCAAGCAAGAACTCGACGCCTGGCGCAAGCTGTCCTATGCCGAGCTGGCCTATGAGATCCTGCGCAAGTTTGCCACCGACATCCCCGACGCCGACCTGCGCGCCCTGACCGCCAGGACCTACACCGCCGAGGTCTACCGCAACGCGCGCCCCGGCGAAGCGGCCGCCGACATCACCCCGTTGCGCGTCCTCGAAGACGGCAAACAAGGCAAGCTGGTACTGCAGGCGCTGTCGAACGGCCCGACCCTGGCCTTCAAGGACATGGCGATGCAATTGCTGGGCAACCTGTTCGAATACGCGTTGGCCAAGAATAACGATGAACTGAACATTTTCGGCGCCACCTCCGGCGACACCGGCAGCGCCGCCGAATACGCGATGCGCGGCAAGCGCGGCGTGCGCGTGTTCATGCTCTCGCCGCACAAGAAGATGAGTGCCTTCCAGACCGCCCAGATGTTCAGCCTGCAGGACCCGAACATCCACAACATCGCCGTCGAGGGCGTGTTCGACGATTGCCAGGACATGGTCAAGGCGGTGTCGAACGACCTGGCCTTCAAGGCCCAGCAGAAGATCGGCACCGTCAACTCGATCAACTGGGCGCGCGTGGTCGCGCAGGTGGTGTACTACTTCCGCGGCTACCTGGCGGCCACCACCAGCAGCGACCAGAAGGTCTCCTTCACCGTCCCGTCCGGGAACTTCGGCAATATCTGCGCCGGCCACATCGCCCGCATGATGGGCCTGCCGATCGACAAGCTGGTGGCCGCCACCAACGAGAACGACGTGCTCGACGAGTTCTTCCGCACAGGCAGGTACCGCGTGCGCAAGCCCTCGGAAACCTATCACACCAGCAGCCCGTCGATGGACATCTCCAAGGCGTCCAACTTCGAGCGCTTCGTCTACGAGCTGGTGGGCCGCGACGCCGAGCGCACCCATGCGCTGTTCCGCAAGGTGGACACCCACGGCGGCTTCGACCTGTCCGGCGCGCCGGGCAGCGACGGCGACGAATGGAAGCTGGTGGGGCAGTATGGCTTTGCCTCCGGCCGCTCGACCCACGCCGACCGCGTCGACACCATCCGCGACGTGGCGGACGACTACGAGATCACCATCGACACCCACACCGCCGACGGCATCAAGGTGGCGCGCGAGCACATGCGGCCGGGCGTGACCATGATCGTGCTGGAAACGGCGCTGGCCGCCAAGTTCAACGAGACGATTCTCGAAGCGCTGGGCACCGACGCCGAGCGCCCGGCCGGTTTCGAGGACATCGAATCGCTGCCGCAGCGCTTCGTCGTGATGGACACCGACGTCGCGCGCATGAAGTCTTATATCGCGCAGCACACGGGCCTGTGATGAAGCCGCCCATGCTGTCGGTGCGCGAAGCGCTGAACCTGCTGCTCGATGCGGCCCGTCCGGTCACCGACACCGAGCGCGTGGACACGCTGGCAGCGAACGGCCGCGTGCTGGCCGAAGACCAGCTGGCCACGCTCGACGTGCCTTGCGCCGACAACACGCAGATGGATGGCTATGCCGTGCGCGCCCAGGATTGCGAGAGCGGCAGCGCGACCTTGCGCGTGAGCCAGCGCATCCCGGCCGGCACGGTGGGCCAGGCGCTCGAGGCGGGCAGCGCGGCGCGGATCTTTACCGGGGCCCTGATTCCTCCCGGCGCCGACGCGGTGGTGATGCAGGAGCAGTGCGAGGCGGTGGGTGACAGCGTCACCGTGCGCCACGCGCCGCGCGCCGGCGAATGGATCCGCCGCCAGGGCGAGGACGTGGCGAAGGGCGCGGTGATCCTGCCGGCCGGCACCCGCCTGCGCAGCCAGGAGCTGGGCCTCGCGGCCTCGGTCGGCCTGGCCGCGGTGCCGGTGCTGCGCCGCCTGCGCGTTGCCGTGTTCTTCACCGGCGACGAACTGGCGATGCCGGGCGAGCCCTTGAAACCGGGCGCGATCTACAATTCGAACCGTTTTACCTTGCGCGGACTGCTGGAGAATCTCGGCTGCGAATTCACCGACTACGGCATCGTGCCCGATACGCTGGACGCCACCCGGGCAACTCTGCGCAAGGCGGCGGCCGGGCATGACCTGATCATCACCTCGGGCGGGGTCTCGGTCGGCGAAGAAGACCACATCAAGCCGGCGGTCGAAGCAGAAGGGCGCTTGAACATGTGGCAGATCGCAGTCAAGCCGGGCAAGCCGCTGGCCTTCGGCGAAGTGGGGGGCGCGTTCTTCATCGGCCTGCCGGGCAACCCGGTATCGAGCTTCATCACTTTCCTGCTGTTCGTGCGCCCCTTCCTGCTGCGCCTGCAGGGGGTGACCGGGCCGGTGGAGCCGCGCGGCTATTCGCTGCGCGCCGACTTCGCGCTGCCCAAGGCCGACCGCCGCAATGAATTCCTGCGGGTGCGCGTCAACGCCGCCGGTGGGCTCGACCTGTTCCCCAACCAGGGCTCGGGGGTACTGACATCGACGGTGTGGGGCGACGGGCTGGTGGACAATCCGCCGGGCCAGGCGATCGCAGAGGGCGACCTGGTGCGCTTCATCCCGTTTGCCGAACTACAGCACTAGGAACAGCATGACGATCACCTTACGGTATTTTGCTTCGGTACGCGAAGCGGTGGGAATGGGGCAGGAAAGCTTCGAGCTGCCCGCAGGTGCGGCGACGGTGGCCGCGGTGCGCGAGGCATTGGTGGCGCGTGGCGGGGTGTGGGCCGATGCCCTCGGGCCGGAGCGCGCGGTGCGCACGGCGGTCGGCCAGGTAATGTGCGGCCCGCAGGCTGCGGTCGCCGATGGCGGCGAAGTGGCGTTCTTCCCGCCCGTGACGGGCGGTTGAAAGCGAGGGGCGGCGCGGACCGCCCCTGGCCAGCACTAGATCATCGCGAGCGACTGCTCGGCCAGTTCCAGCAGCTTGCCGCAATTGGCGTTGCGCTCGCCGAACTCGCGCCAGGCATTGGTGCGCGCCACCGCCTGCCACTTGCGCAGGGCGTCGGCATTCATGTCCACCACCTGGGCGCCGGTTTTCTGGTACACGGCCGCCACCGCGGCGTCGTCGGCGCGCGCCGCCTTGAGCGCGAAGCTTTCCAGGTCGGCGCCCACCGCCATCACCGCGGCTTGCTGCTGCTTGCTCAAGCGGTCGAACACCGTGCGCGACATCATCAGCGGCTCGAACATGAACCAGTAGGCGCCGCCGCGCGCCGTGGTCAGTGCGCGCGACGACTCCTGCAGGCGGAACGAGATCAGCGAGGTCGACGAGGTCAGCGCCGCGTCGAGCGTCCCGGCGCGCATCGCGGCCTGGATCTCGTTGGACGGCATGCTGACCACCGTGGCGCCGGCGTCCGCCAGCAGGCGGTCCATCTCGGGCGAACCGCCGCGCACCTTCAGGCCGGCCACGTCTTCCGGTTGCAGGATCGGCTTGCCGCGCGAGGCGACGCCGCCGGCCTGCCAGATCCAGCTGACCACGACCAGGCCCTGGTCGTGCAGGATGCGGGTGAGTTCGCGCCCGACCGGCGCATTCTTCCAGGCGTAAGCCTGTTCATACGAGGTGACCAGGCCCGGCATCAGGCCGATGTTCGCTTCCGGCGCCTCGGCGCTTGCATACGTCAGCGGCACCAGGGCCATGTCCAGCGCGCCGCTGCGCAGGGCCGGAAACTGGGCGTTCGCGCCCATCAGGCTGGACGACGGATAGATCGAGAATTTCAGCCCGCCACGGGTGCGGCGCTCGACGTCGGCCGCGAACATGCGGCACAAGCGGTCGCGGAAATCGCCCTCGGCGATGCTGCCGCCGGGGAACTGGTGCGAAATCTTGAGATTGTTTGGCTGCGCCCAGGCGGACTGCATCCAGAGTGGACTGGTCGCGATTGCGCCCAGCATTGCCCTACGGGACATTGCTGCCCTTTTTGTTACCGACATACACATCCTCCAAGATGGTGAAACGAATTGCCGCAGGCATCGTGGCCACCTCGTCGAGCGGGCTGCCATCGTGTCTTGTAGCGGGTACAAGAATATTCCTGCCACATCTATTGTCAAGCGGAATCTTATAGATATGGCAAATCAGTGCAGGCACAGAGGCGGCCGTATGCGACTGCCGCCCTGGTCCCGCCTTGATCCAGCCCGGAGGAGATATGGTTCAGCGCTTGGGCTTGATCGCCTCGCAAGGGCGGCATTGCGCGCCGCGCTTGGCCTGGTAATAGCGCGAGCCGATGAAGATGGCGGAGGCCAGCACGGCCCAGGCCATCGACTCGCGCCAGTTGGCCCCGAACGCATCGCCGCGCAGCATGTCGACGACTTCGAGCAGCAGGAACATCGAGCTCGCGGCCAGCAGGTATTGGCCACTCCAGTAGATCAGGTTGCGCATGGTGTACTCCTTGGGTCAAAGACGGTTGAGGAAACGGCGGACGGCGTCGGCCACCAGCTCGGGCTGGTCGAACATGGCGAAGTGGCGCGCTTTCGGGATCGGCTCCACCTCCAGCTTCGGGGTGCCGGCCAGCAGGCTGCGGTAGTGCTCGATCTTCATCATCGATGTCACCTGGTCCTGGCTGGCATCGGGTTCGAAGTAGACAGAATGTATTGACCTACCAACCTCAACAAGCGCGGGTTACGCTGAGGGTTGGTGAACCTTTCGGCGCAGAGCCGCAATTGAGGAG
>NZ_FOLD01000024.1 GCF_900112225.1 Massilia yuzhufengensis
CGGCTATATTCCGCCGGCTTTATTTGCTGAACAATTCAGCAGGCAACAGCAGGCAGCTTGAAACAAGAGTGTCCGCTATTGACAGTACACCTCACACGTCGCCTGAGCCGTCTTGCAACGCGTACCACGCTAATGTCAAAACTGGTGTATGTCCTTCCTGAATTGCAGTGACATCAGGCAACGAGTTTCTATTGTTCCTGAATGTCTTCTTGAGCTCGCACTCCATTCTTGAGCAGCACGCTGCGGTTGGGATGGTGTCGATCTTGTCAATCCCGCGTATTCGACGCTAGGTCTTTTCCTGGATCTTAAGCTGAGTCGATGTCACTGCCTGGGAAGGTACGAGCCGCCAGCTCGACCAGCTTCGACATATCGCGTTTATGTGCTTCGGCAACGAAGTGCAGCCGCTCCGCAAACACGGAATTGTTCTTCCCCATTTCGTGATCGCGAGCGAAATAGTCTCGCGCTGAATTGAAGGTGACGCGCTCTTCGGATCCAGGTCGCTCGGCCCAGTGATGGAGTGAGCGCAGCTGGTCGACGGTCATCCCCGCCGATTCGAGATAGTTAAGATCATCAAGAAGCTGTTTATTCTTCGACATTTGCTTTCCTTGCTATTGTCGGGCTAAGGTACGCATTGCTCGACGAGCTGTAAATTCGAAAGCGATGGGCACAGAACTCGGTCGCCTCCGTTCGCGAAACGAACTTCCAACCGCTCCCTATCGCCATTTGCCAAGACAGTCCCTATACCCCATTCTGGTCTACTGGGATGGGAAACCTTGTCACCTTTCCGCCAGTGCGCTATGTCAGCATTCGCGGTCCTCGGTGACGTAGAATGGTCGTGGTCCACTGGCCGAGAAGTGCTTTGTCCGACAAGCGCCTGTACAACGGTCATCGCAACCTCCGGTGGGCAAGCGAAAAGCTCATAACAATTGGTCAGAAGCCCGGCTTTTCGATATCTTGCCTCAGCCCGACACTGCGCGAGAGCAGCATGCGCTTCATACTCGACCCTTCCCGCCTCGTTGCAATCGCACACACCGATCAGGCGCCAGTCCACAGCGCCCCCATAGCGCTCCGAGTTAAGTTGGGCAACACGGCCATTCGCGTCGACCGAGCTACCGATTTTTGTCAGCGTCATTGCCGATGAGCGTGCTACGTAAACTTGGCCCGGCGCGCGGTGTCGCCGCGCAAACGCAATCTTTTTTGGATCGCATACCGCGCAGTGACCTGGGCTAATACGCAGCCTATGTCCCTGCTTCTCACATGGGGCACCGATCGCAAGTACGGCTGCACGACTACGCATTAAGTCGCTCCTGGCCTGCTTGCCCAGTCCACGTGCGTCGACGACTTGGGACACGGCTATCTGATGGCGAGCAAGGAACGCGCGTTCAGCATTTGATAACAGGGTTTCGACTGAGTTCATACCGCTTGACTCTTTTCCTTGGCTTTCAGTCAGCGTCTTTGTATTGTCTGACAAGCCCACGCACAAGCGACTTCGCTGTTATCTCAGCACCTGCTGCACCGACTTGCGTACTGTCAGTCCATCCATTCCGGCGTGCAGTCAGAACATCACCGTCCACGGTGTAACTACCCAAGTAACTTTGACCTGCAACCACGACATCGACCGAGACCGAGGGCTCCAGATTTTTCGTCATCGCTCTCTTCCCTGCTCAATTGAGCAAATCATCGTAGCCGTGTTTAGTCAACCATTCCTCGAAGCTGATCGGTGGATTGAGATCAGCAGCCGCCCATCGCGCCTTTTCATAGTCGCGCCGCGCTGAGCGCACCGCACTCGTAACTCCGCGAAAAGCATCGTGGACCTTAGCAGCTTCTACCAGCGCTGGACTGTTGTAGCCGAGGGCTGCGATCGAGGCCTTAGCTTCGGCGAGGTCGTTTGCAGCACCGTCAACGTGTTCTAAGGCGAGACCACGCTTCTCATCAAAATAACCCTCTTCCATCTTTGCCATTTTAGTCCTCATATCGCTGGCCGCCGGCCAGCAGTCGGGCACAAACGATGTGCGGGGTTTTCGCCACGAGTTAGGCGGGAACCGAATCGATATCAAGGTCGATCTTGCTGCTTGCTACCGCAACGAACCGTTCGATCATTTCGGTGGTAACCCATGTCTTCTCCGACAGGTGTCGCACCCACTGTAGGATGGCCACCGCATTTGCGCAGCGTGCCAACGCAATTTCATACTCAAACGGGCCATGAATCGTTATCCAACCTTCATCGGCAGTAACCAGATTCTGCCGACGTTTCAAGTCCGTAAGATATTCGTCTTTGTTGAACGACTCACTCATTGGTTCTCCTGCTGTGTTGCCGGCATTGGCCGGATGGGATGCTTACGCACTCTTGTCACGCTGCTTCGTTTCCTCAACCTGTTAGGTACCGAACAGGTCGCCGTCTACCTTTGGCGTTTTTTTTAACACCTTAAAGTCGATGAGAGTCTTGTCACTGAACCAGCCGTCCGACCCGTTGCTCAAGTCCATGCGTAGCAGTTCGACGTCATAGACTTGTTCAGTCAGCTCTTGCAGGGCTTTCGCAAAGGCTGCCTCTATCTGTTGAGGAGTGACCGTCTTCAATGGACGACGGGTTAACTCGTCCCACGATTTCTCATTACTATTTTCGCTGTCCTGGCTCATCATTTTCCTCGCTGTCCGACACCTCGTCGGCTTTTCAGCGCCGTAGCCCCGTCGAGCGGGGCACCAGGTGCTGCTCGGCCTTTTTCCTGGTTCATGAGTTGATAACAACTGCGCCCCCGAACAAGGCCCTGTAGAGCATGGAAATGTCGGTGATTGCGCGGAACTGCGATTTCTGGACGATGCGCAGGTTCGGTCGCTCCTTCTTTACCCCGTTCTTGTCCCCTTTCGTATGCTTCGCTATTTTGAAGGCATCCAGCGGCGGTAGCGGTAGTCCTGGTTCGCCTCCAAAGAAGAGAAACGGACCGAGATCCATGGTGACTCTGTCAAAGCGTGTCCATATCACGCATCCAGAAGGCTTAGTAGCGAGGCCAAGGTGCACCTTCTGAGCTGGGGTCGTTGCTGCGTGCGATGAGGATTTCAGCTGAACGTGACGCGTCACACCGTTTGCTTCCAACACTACGTCGTGACCCGATCGATCGATCGAAGGCTGCGAAACCTCAAGCTTCGCCCCAGCGTGCAGCCAGGAATATTTCAGCAGATCTCCTACAAGCAGATGCTCAAGGAGGCGCTCGCGGTAGACAGACTGATGTGTGTCGAGTGTGACGTCAATATTCATTGGATCAGGGCTGATATTCTTCACTGCAGATTTCATTTATGCAATTTTATAGGTGCGTACATGTCTGGTCCATGAAAAGTTGACGAGATTTCACTTGGCGACCGCAACCGTATGGCTACTGGTCGCAATACTGGCGTGTGATGCGACTCTGCCGTCAAAGGACGTCTCTGAACATCTCTGCCAGGCGGTGTTGCGACACCTGGAGATATGGGCGAACGTGGTTTAGCTCAGCGTGTCCTAGTAGCAGCTAGACGGTTTCCACATCCGCTCCTTGCTGGATCAGCCTTGACGCCATCGTGCGCCTACCGCTGTGCGAGGATCCGCCTCGTATGCCGGCGTCTCTGTACAGCTTTGTGACGTGTGATTGCAAGCTGTCACATGCCAAGTAATCGACTGGCTCGCCGGCCCAGCTCACCCTGCGCTTCGTGTTGAGATGGAACTTGTAACCCTTGTGTGTCAGGATCAGCTTGCTCGCCGGCTCAAGGCCTCGGTAGCGGCTCGGCTCGCTGGTCGTTCGCAGGCGCCGCACAGCCCGGTAGCTCAGGTATTGATCGATTGCGTCAATGGCCTTTGCATGGCTGAGGTAGATACAACGTTGCCGGCATCCTTTAGTAATCGCGGCGCGCAGACTAATTTCTTCGCGAAGCGAACCAGACGGGAAAAGTACGTCTTGCACTTCGATCTGTGCGATTTCGGTTACGCGCATACCGGCAGTTAAGCCCAGCAGCAAAACAAGGGTGTCTCGCTCTGGATGCCTGCTGGTAGCCGCGGTGACGCGGAGAAGATGACGGATTTGCCCCGGCTGGAGCGAGGTGGCTTGGGCCATGTGAACCTCTGAACAGGATTGATCGGAAACGGATTCAGAGGGAGTCGGGGGTAGACTCTTTTTCCAGCATAGCACGGCTTGAATGCCGCAGGTCTCGGAAAAGCGGGTGGCGATACTTGCGGTGCTTTGGGAAAACCTTCTACCGCCACAGAGAATGGAGATTGCGGCCATGTCGCGCCAAGTCATACTCTGCTAAGGGGATCTTGTTGAACAGACTCGACCACTCAGACGCCTTCACGCAACAGCTGAGCCAGAAATCACCGGATTAAGGTCGACAGGTGTTGCGTTCCCCGCCAGCGCATGCGCAACACTCAAAGGTACTTTGCGAACGCAACAAGAATTAATGAGAAACTCGAGTTTTAAGGGTGTAAATGCATGCAACACTGTCCCAAAACTACCAAGAATACGCAATTACGAACATGAACGTTAGCTGCCTGACTTTCAATCAGAAACGATGCCGGAGGTTTGATGCGATACCCGAACCTGCGTTATGGCAACCCAGCTGAATTCACTTTCTACGCCCTGGGCGTGCCGCTGCCCGTCCTGGCGCGCCGGCTGCGCCGTGATGAGCGTACCGTGCGGGATTGGCTATGGTGTCGATCGCGGGTTCCTTGGTGGGTTCCCGAGCTTCTCAGACTCCAACATCTGGAAGCCGAGCTGCGCCACCGTCACATGGGATTGGGCGCGCTGCCTGCGCGCGGGTAAAACGTAGGGTGGCCGGGTTTCCCGGCCGCGCGTCCAGCCAGGGTGCGATCTGCCGCTGTGCATTGGTGAATTGAACGCGCGGCCGGCGAAGCCGGCTTCCCTACCTTGTCCTGACCAGTTTTTTCTTCAATCAAGCCATTTTCACTACGCCCGATCAGCCGCCTTCGCCCGCGCCGCATGCAGCTTCTTGTAGCTGTCGATCAGGCGCGCGTGCCTGTCGAGCCCTTCCAGCTTCATGCTGGTCGGCGTCAGTCCGTAGAAGCGCACGCTGCCTTCTACCGACCCCAGCACCGCATCCATCCGCTCATTGCCAAACATGCGGCGGAAATTGACGACGTAATCGTCCAGTTCCATCTCGTCGTCCAGCACCACTTCCAGCACCACGTTCAACGCCTGGTAAAACAGGCCGCGCTCGAGCGTGTTGTCGTTGTACTGCAGGAAGGCGCCCACCAATTCGTGCGCGCCGTCGAAGTCTTTCAGCGCGAGCTTGATCAAGAGCTTCAGTTCGAGCACCGTCAACTGGCCCCACGGCGTGTTCTCGTCGAATTCGACCCCGATCAAGGTCGCGATATCGCCATAATCATCCAGCTCGCTATTCTCCAGGCGATCCAGCAGTTCGCCCAATGCGTCGTCGTCCAGGCGATGCAGGTTCAGCACATCCTCGCGGAACAGCAGCGATTTATTCGTGTTATCCCAAACCAGGTCTTCCACGGGATAGATCTCCGAATAACCCGGCACCAGGATGCGGCAGGCATTCGCACCCAGGTCGTCGTACACGGCCACATAGGCTTCCTTGCCCATCTCTTTCAGGATGCCAAACAAGGTCGCCGCCTCCTCGGCATTCGAGTTTTCACCCTGCCCCGAAAAATCCCACTCAACGAATGCGTGATCGGCCTTGCTGCTGAAGAAGCGCCACGACACCACGCCGCTGGAATCGATGAAGTGCTCGACGAAGTTATACGGCTCGGTGACAGCGTTGCTGACAAACGTCGGCTTCGGCAAATCGTTCAGGCCCTCGAAACTGCGGCCCTGCAGCAATTCGGTCAGGCTGCGTTCCAGCGCCACTTCCAGGCTCGGATGGGCGCCGAACGAGGCGAATACGCCGCCGGTCTTCGGGTTCATGAGGGTCACGCACATGACCGGGTACACGCCGCCCAAGGAGGCGTCCTTTACCAGCACCGGGAAGCCCTGCTCTTCCAGCCCCTGGATACCGGCCAGGATGGCGGGGTACTTCGCCAGCACCTCCTGCGGCACATCGGGCAAGGCGATCTCCCCTTCCAGGATCTCGCGCTTGACCGCCCTTTCGAAAATCTCGGACAGGCACTGCACCTGGGCTTCGACCAAGGTGTTACCGGCGCTCATGCCATTGCTGGCGTACAGGTTTTCGACCAGGTTGGACGGGAAATAAACGACTTCGCCGTCAGACTGGCGCACGAACGGCAGCGAACAGATACCGCGCTCGGCGTTGCCCGAGTTGGTGTCGACCAGGTGCGAGCCGCGCAGCTCGCCGTCGGGGTCGTAGATCTCCAGGCAGTAGTCATCCAGAATGCCCGGCGGCAGTGCATCCTTGCGGCCCGGCTTGAACCAGCGCTCGTTCGGGTAATGCACGAAGGGCGCATTGGCGATGTCTTCGCCCCAGAAGGCGCCGGCATAGAAGTGGTTATTGTTCAGACGCTCGATGTATTCGCCCAGGGCCGAGGCCAGGGCGCTTTCCTTGGTCGCACCTTTGCCATTGGTGAAGCACATCGGCGAATGAGCGTCGCGGATATGCAGCGACCAGACGTTGGGCACGATGTTGCGCCACGATGCGATTTCGATCTTGATTCCCCAGCTGGCCAGCATGCCGGACATATTGGCGATGGTGTGCTCCAGCGGCAGGTCCTTACCAACGATATACGTGAGTGAATCCGAACCCGGCTGCAGGGTCAGCAGGGCCTGGGCGTCGGCATCCAGGTTCGCGACTTCCTCGATCACGAATTCGGGGCCGGCCTGCACCACTTTCTTCACCGTGCAGCGCTCGATCGAACGCAGGATTCCCAGCCTGTCCTTTTCCGAAATATCCGGCGGCAGCTCGACCTGGATCTTGAAGATCTGCTGGTAGCGGTTGTCCGGGTCGACGATATTATTCTGCGACAGGCGGATATTCTCGGTCGGGATGTCGCGGGTATTGCAGTACAACTTGACGAAATAGGCCGCGCACAGGGCCGACGAGGCCAGGAAGTAATCGAAGGGGCCGGGGGCCGAGCCGTCGCCCTTGTAGCGGATCGGCTGGTCGGCAATGACCGTGAAGTCATCGAACTTGGCTTCGAGGCGAAGCTTGTCGAGGAAGTTAACCTTAATTTCCATGGGGGAATTCCAAATAGTGCTCAAAATTGATCTGGGCGTCATTATCCGTTGTTTGCGCCCTGCGGCATAGGCGCACAGCCCGGCCGTATCAATCGCACTGCGGCAAGGCGCCCCCCATGGACGGAGGCGGCGCGTGCTGGGCCAGTTCTCAGGGAACGCCCTTATAAACGAAGATATGGATGTCCTTCCCCTTGGGCGTGCTGCCCACGTTGTCGACGATGAAGGGGCCGTTGACATGCTCGATCTTGTCAGCGTGGTCATAAGGCCATTTGTCGGCCGCCGGGTCGCCCGGGTTGCGAGCGCGCGGCCGCTTGCCGTTGTCCGACGCCCACATGAAATAGTGGAGCGCGTCCGTGTCGGTTCCCGCCGATTCCTTCTTGTCGAACGCTGTCTTTCCGTTCTTCTGGGCCGTGAGGCAGGCCTGCCAGCGCGCCTTGATGTTGGGGGCGGTAATGGTGGAATCGGGCTTTTGCGAGGTCGCCAGGCCGCTCGGGAACTTCTGGTAGGCGTAGGCGTCGCGCCGGCAGGCGATTTCGGCGATCCACTGGCGCGCCTGCGCCATCACCGCCTCGTTGTCAGGCGCCCGCACGACAGAGGTTTCGCCAAAGACGATCCCGGCGATGAATTCCTTGTCGCCTTCCTCGATGGCGATGCAGCCTGGACCGACACCCAGCAGGCCAAGCCCGACCGAATCCGCCAGCTTCCCATCCGGACCGGAAATCTTGAATTTGACGCCGCCCTCGGCCACATTGACCTCGTAGTCGATCGCCGTGATCCCGCCGCGGAAAAAGAACGGCAAGCCGTTGCCGGCGGCGCGTTGCTCCAGGTTCGCCGACGGTGTGGCCATCAGCTGGTTGAACGAGTCATTCGGCGACATGTCGTCCTGCCCTGCCCGTCTTGTGACCGTAGATCCTCCGTATATTCGAATTGGAAACAGGTGCGCACAACAGATCGATACTACAGAAAATTTGATAGTTAGTTAACTTCATTCCGGCCCGCCCAACTCTGCCGTAGCATCTTCGCAACGCCGAAAATAAAGCTGGCGCAAGCCGTTCGGCAGCCGCTGCCGCCACATAGAATTGCCACACGCCCCAACTCCCTGATCCTGCCGAGCCGATTGCCGTCCCTTGCAAGGAGTCGTCATGCCGAACGGCATTTCAACCAACCGGTGGTGCCATCCATCGGCCTCCTGCCTGGCCGCTGCCGGGATCGCGTTTGTCGTGCGCTATTACTCGCGCACGACAACGATGCGGGAAAAACTGCTGCGCCCCGATGAAGCGCGGCAAATCGCAGCGGCCGGCATCGACCTGGCGGTGGTGTACCAGGACCGCGGGCGCCAGGAAGTCGATTTCGGCGGCCCGCGCGGCGAGCTGGATGCAAACACGGCGCTGCAGCAGGCGGCTGCCGTCGGGCAGCCTCCGGGTTCGGCCATCTATTTTGCGGTCGACACCGATTTCAGCCGGGCCCAAATCACCCGCGTCGTACTGCCCTACTTCCAGGCCGTGCGGCGCATCTTCAGCCAGGCGGGCGGGCGCTACAAGATCGGCGTGTATGGTTCCGGCCTCACCTGCCGCCTCCTGAAGGAGGCGCCGGGCCTGGTCGACTACGCCTGGCTGGCCGAAGCCACCGGCTGGCGCGAATCGCGCACCTATGCGGCCTGGGACATGAAGCAGTTCGTCAACCATGCGAACCTGTGCGCGTTGGGACCGGACTGGCAGCGCTGCGAGGCCAGGGCCGACTTCGGCCAGTTCCGCCCGATCGGCAGCGTGCGGGCGCGTGCACGCATGGCCGGCCGCGTGGTCAGCACCAGCCTGCCATTGCCGCTGCTGGCGATGCCCAATGCAGGGGCGCCGGCGGCCTTCCCGCCGCTGCCGTACGGCACCCCGGTAGAGGTGCTCGGCGAGGCCGGGCACGGCTGGCTGCGGGTCAGCGTCGCGCTCGACGAGGGCGCGGTGATCGGCTACGTCGAGGTCGACGGGCTGGCCAGGCGCACCCGCGCACATGAGCGCCTCGACGCGCTGAGCTTGCCGCAAGTGCCCGAGGTGCACCTGGCGCGCGACAATCGCAACTCGTCCCGGGCCAACGCAGGCATGCATGCCTATCCGCTGGGCGAACCCAGGCTGCCCCTGCGCGATCCCGCCGCATCCGGTCCTGCCAAGGCCGCCGCGCTGACCCGGCTGGCCGACTGGATGGATGTCGAGCGCAGCGCGCGCTACCGCCCCACCGCGCTTACCTATTGCAACATCTATGCGGCCGACTATTGCTTCCTGGCCCAGGTTTACCTGCCCCGGGTGTGGTGGAACGCCAAAGCCCTGGCCGCATTCGCGCGCGGCGAGCGCCCGGCCCCGATCTATGGCCGCACGCTGATGGAAATGCGCGCCGACCACCTGCACGCATGGCTGCTCGATTTCGGCGCCCAGTTCGGTTGGCGCCGGACGGCCGACCTGGACGTCCTGCAGGCTGCGGTCAACGCCGGCGGCGTCGCCGTCATCTGCGCCGACCGCGAAGCCGAGGGGCGGCCCGGGCACATCACGGTGGTCGTGCCCGAGGTAGCCGGCCACGCGGCGGTACGCGAGGCCGACGGCACGGTGCGCCAGCCGCTGCAAACCCAGGCCGGCAGCCGCAACCACCGCTATGGCAGCAGTGGCCCTGACTGGTGGCTCGGCGAACAGTTCCGCAGCTTCGTGATGTTCCTGCACGACTGAGCGCTTGCGCGGCGCCGGATGCCGCGCGCCACGTGCCATGAAGGCATATCGGGACTACAATACTGTGGCTGGCGTCCCCTTGCTCGCGAACGCGGACGCCATGCCGCGTTTGCCATGACCAGCTGGCCGAGGGCCTGGGCATCGTGTTCAATTCCATCGAGACCGCGTCCGGCTCGGAAACCCTGCTGCGCCAGCAGGCCGAGACGCTGGAAGGCGAATTCCGCTCCCAATAGGCCGAGCTGCAAAAGACCAATGCCGAACTCGAACGCAAGGCCGGCCAGCTGGCCGAGCAGAATGCCGAGGTCGAGCGCAAGAACCGCGAAATCGAAGAGGCGCGGGCCAGCCTGCAGGAAAAGGCCGAGCAGCTGGCCCTGACGTCCAAGTACAAGTCCGACTTCCTGGCCAATATGTCGCACGAGCTGCGTTCGCCGCTCAACAGCCTCTTGCTGCTCGCCGAGCAGCTGTGCCAGAACCGGAACAGAACCTCACCGGGCGCCAGCTGGAAATGGTCAAGGTCATGGACGCCTCCGGGCGCGACCTGCTGCACCTGATCAACGACATCCTCGACTTGTCCAAGATCGAGGCCGGCAGCGCCACCGTCGAAATCGGCGAGGTGGCCACCGCCACCCTGGGCGACGAGCTGGACAAGAGCTTCCGCTACCAGGTCGAGGCCAAGGGCTTGGCCTGGTCGATGGACTTCGACCCCGGCCTGCCGCCGGTGCTGCATACCGACGCCCAGCGCGTCAAGCAGCTGCTCACCAACCTGTTGTCGAACCCGCTGAAATTCACCAGCAAGGGCAGCATTTCGCTGTCGGCCCGGGTCGCCCGCTCGGGCTGGTCCCCGGGCCACCACGGCCTGGCCGGGGCCGCCGTCGTGGTGGCCTTCAGCGTGCACGACACCGGCATCGGCATCGCGCCGGACAAGCGCAAGCTGATCTTCGAAGCCTTCCAGCAGGCCGACGCCAGCACCTCGCGCCGCTATGGCGGCACCGGCCTGGGCCTGGCGACCAGCCGCGAGATCGCGCGCCTGCTCGACGGCGAACTGACGGTGCAAAGCGAAGAGCGGCGCGGCAGCACCTTTACCTTCTACCTGCCGCAGCCCCGGGTGGCGGCCACAAGCGCGGGCGAAGCGGCGCCGGCGCCCGGCAACGGCGCTTCCGGCGCGCCGGCCTTCTGGCGGGCAAGCGCGTAATGATCGTCGACGACGACGCCCGCAACCTGTTCGCGCTGACCGGCCTGCTGGAAAACAATGGCATGCAGGTCGACGCGGTCGAGTCGGGCGAAGCGGCGCTGCAGCACCTGGACGCCCACCCGGATGTCGACCTGGTGCTGATGGACATCATGATGCCGGACATCGACGGCTATGAAGCCACGCGCCGGATCCGCGCCGACCCGCGCTTTGCCGACCTCCCGGTGATTGCCCTGACCGCCAAGGCAATGCTGGAAGACCGCTCCAGATGCCTGGCCGCCGGCGCCTCGGACTACGCGACCAAGCCGGTCGATACCGGCCAGCTGCTGGCGCAGCTGCAGGTGTGGCTGGGCAAGGCAAAGGGTGCCTCCACACCAATCTGACATGCTTGTCTTTTAGTTATCGAAAAACTTTTTTTAAAAAATTTCCGTATGGCACTTAATGACATGATGAAACCTGTCGCCTTGTACCTGTGAGAGCGGGGAAAGCCTCGCACCACCGAACAGAACACTGACAGGAATTCAAAATCATGCTGAGCCTTCACACCAACAACGCCGCACTGTCCGCACAAAACTCGATCAGCCGCACCCAGAGCTCGCTGTCGACCTCGATGACCCGCCTGTCGACCGGCTACCGCATCAATTCGGCAATGGACGACGCTGCCGGCCTGCAGATCGCATCGCGCCTGAAAGCCCAGACCTCGGGTATGAGCGTCGCCATGCGCAACACCCAGAACTCGACCTCGATGCTGCAGACCGCCGAAGGCGCGCTGGACGAAGTCGGCAACATGCTGGTCCGCATGAAAGACCTGGCCACCCAGTCGGCCGATGCGTCGTCGACCACCGATGACAAGAAAGCCATGCAGTCGGAATTCGACGCACTGGGCCTGGAACTGAAAAACGTGCTGCAGAACACCACCTTCGGCGGCACCAAGCTGCTGGTCGGCGGTACCGTCGCTTCGTCGATGACCTTCCAGATCGGCGCATCGTCGAGCGAAACCATGGCCGTCAACCTGGGCACCGACATGACCTCGATGGCGACCGACGTGAGCAACGCGACCGCCAACTACACGACCACCACGACCGGTACCGAACTGACCGCATCCGCCAACGCCACCATCGGCAAGCTCGACACCGCGCTGGCATCGGTCAACAAGGTCCGTTCGGGCCTGGGCGCTGCCGCCAACCGCCTCGAGCACGTGTACAACAACCTGTCGAACATCAGCACCAACAGCAAGGCAGCAACCGGCCTGATCATGGACGTGGACTTCGCCAGCGAAAGCGCCAACATGACCTCGAACCAGATGCTGCTGCAAGCCGGCACCGCCATGCTGAAGCAGTCGAACAGCATGTCGTCGATGGTCATGTCGCTCCTGCAGTAATCCCGGCCAGCCCGCCAGCCGGGCGCCGAATAATGAAAAGCCAGTCCCGCGGGGCTGGCTTTTTTTCGTTCCATAACAATTAATTTTGTCAGGAGTGCATCCAAAACGCCGCGCCGATCGTAGAGCAGGTATTACCCACCCACCCTACGACAGGACACCGACCATGAACGACCATACTTTCAGCAGGCTCTTTCTTGTTTCCGCCGTCGCGGCGGCGCTCGCCGGCTGCGGCAGCAGCGACAACGACAATGCAACGCCCGCGCCGGCCCCGACGCCCACCCCGCCCGCGGTGTCCATCGGCGACATGCTGGCCCTGACTGCCAGCAACCGGATCGTTTCCTTCGACCGCGCCACCCCCGCCACCATCCGCAGCACGATGGCGGTGAGCGGCCTGCAGGCGGGCGAGAACCTGCTCGGGATCGACTACCGCCCGGCGGACGGCCTGCTGTATGGCGTCGGCAGCAGTGGCCGCATCTATACGATCAACCCGGAAACCGGCGCCGCCACCGTGAAGTCGACCCTTAGCGTCGACGCGACCGACACCACGGCGCCGTACACCGCCCTGTCCGGCACCGACTTCGGGGTCGACTTCAACCCGGCCGCAGACCGCCTGCGGGTGGTGAGCAATACCGGCCAGAGCCTGCGCATCAACGTCGATACCGGCGCCACCACGACCGACGGCGCCATCAACGGCGGCGCCGCCAACACCGCCGTCACAGCGTCGGCCTACACCAATTCCTTCGCCGGCACCTCGGCCACCACCCTGTACGCGCTCGACAGCGCGACCGACACCCTGTACGTCCAGAACCCGCCCAACAACGGCACCCTGGCCACGCCGGTGGCGCTGGGCGTGGATGGCGGCGCGGCGAACGGCTTCGACATCGACGGCCGCACCAACATGGGCTACGCCGTGCTGACCGTGGGCGGCGCCCGCACCCTGTATTCGATCAACCTGTCCGCCACCGCCGCAGCCGCCACCGCGATCGGCGCCCTGGGCGTGAGCGAAGACATCCGTGGCCTGGCGGTGCGCGCCACCCCTGCGCCGGTGGTGCTCGGGCTGACCGACGCCGGCCGCATCGTGGCCTTCCGCCCGGCCACGCCGAACGTGCTCACCGCCGACGTCGCGCTGGCCGGCCTGAACGCCAATGAAACCGTGGTCGGGATCGACTTCCGCCCGAAAGACGGGCTGCTGTACGGGATCACCTCGGCCGCGCGCATCGTCACCATCGACGCCGCCACCGGCATGACGACCGTCAAGGCAAGCCTGGCCGCCGACGCGGCCGACACCACGCTCCCCTATACCGGCATGGTGGGCACGATGTTCGCCGTCGACTTCAACCCGGTGGCGGACCGCCTGCGCGTGATCAGCGACCGTGGCCAGAGCCTGCGCATCAATGTCGATACGGGCGCCACCACCACCGACGGCGCCATCAACCGCGCTGGCGCCGCGCCGATGGTCACGGCCGCCGCGTATACCAACAGCGTCCCGGGCGCGACCACGACCCAGCTGTTCGACATCGATACCGAGAGCGACAACCTGGCGCTGCAGAATCCGCCGAACGACGGCACGCTGGTCAACATCGGCCTGCTGGGCGTGGCGGTGGTGGGCGACGCCGGCTTCGACATCGCCGGCGGCGCCAACGGGATCGCGCTGGCGGCGCTGCGCACCACGGCCGGCGGCCCGTCGTCGCTGTACCGGGTCGACCTGGCCACCGGCGCGGCCACGCTGGCCGGTGGCGCCGCCACCCCGGCGCTGTCGGTGGCAGGCAGCAACCTTGGCCTGCGCGACATCGCGATCTCGCTGCGGTAAGCAGCAGTGGGCCGGTCAGCCCAGCCTGACGGCCCGTCCGATGAACAGGATCGGGCCGGTCGGGCGGCCGGTCGGGGAACCGGCCGGCGGCTCGAGCGTGATCTCGAACAGCTGGTTCGGCTGCAGTGGCGGCAGCCCAGCCAGCGGCACCTCGACCGCCTGGCCGGGCTGCACCAGGCCGAGCGACACGGGTTTGCTCCAGCCATCGGCCTTGGTCCACAGCTGCAGTGCGCGGGTCGCCGGTACCGCAGTGGCGCGCAGCGGCTGCAGGCGCAGCCGGTCGCCAGGAGCGGATTGCAGCACCCAGCCGGGCGACAGGTTGTCGGGCTGGGCCAGTACCACCATGTAGCGCGCGGCCGGCGCCGAGGGCGCCTGCACCAGTACCGCCGCCATGATGGCCGCCGCCGCGAAGCCGGCCCCGGCCAGTCCCCGCCACAGGTCCAGCCGGTTCCACCAGCGGGAGCTCGAGGGCGCAGCGAGCGGCCGTTCGGCCCCGATCGAGCGCGCGATGCGCTGCCACAGTTGCGGCGTCGGGTCCACCGGCTCGGCGACCTGGGTCAGCGGCAGCAGCCGCGCTTCCCACGACGCCACCGCGGCGCACAGCTCCGGGTCCTGCGCCATGGCCGCTTCGACCTCGCGGCGCCCGGACGCCGCCAGGGTGCCGAGTACATATTCGCCTGCCAGTTCGTCCACCGTCATCCCATGCACTCCCGCAAGGCGCTCAGGCCGCGCCGGATCCAGGCCTTCACGGTGCCCAGCGGCGACTGCAGGCGCTCGGCGATTTCGCTGTGCGAGCAGCCGTCCACGTAGGCGAACAGGATGCTGTCGCGCTTGCCCGCATCGAGGCCGACCAGGCAGTCGTGCAGGCGCCCCATGTCCTGGCGCAGCGCGATGGCGTCGTCCAGCCCGGCGCCGCCCGAGGCGTGCGCCTCGAACTCGTCGAGCATCGCCTCATCGGCCGGCAGTTCGCGCTCGCTGCTGCGCACCAGGCTCAGCGCCTGGTTGCGCACCACGCTGTAGATCCATCCACGCCCGGCCCCGCGCGCCGGATCGAAGCTGCCGGCCTTGGTCCAGATGTTCAGGAAGGCGTCATGCAAGACTTCTTCGGCAACCTGGCGCCGGCGCACGATGCGCAAGGCAACGCCAAGCAGGCGGCGGCTGTCCTGGTCGTAGATGCGGCGCAGCGCCGCATGCTCGCCGCGTGCGCAGGCGGCCAGCGCCGCTTCATAGTCGAAACCGTCAACTGCGATCATGCGTGGCGCCATCGATCATCGGGCACTCCCTGGGCTGATGTTGCGAACATCATAAGACAGGATGCCTTGCCCATGGCGCGAATTTGCCCGTATTCGCGCGGCGAGCGCCTTTATATGGCGGGTCAAGCCCGGATCACTTGGCGAAAGCGCCATTTTCCTTTATACATATCCGGTTATCTTTTCACGAGCGGCCGACCACCTGCATGAATGCCCTGCCCCCCTCCCTGCGCCTGACTGCGGGCACCGTCGTCAGCGCCACCTGTGTCGTCGCCCTGCTGTATTTTGGCCGTGAAGTGCTCGAGCCGCTGGCGCTGGCGCTGATCCTCAGCCTGGTACTGGCGCCGCTGGTGCGCAGCATGACCCGGGTCGGGCTGGCGCGCATGCCGGCCGTGCTGCTGTCGGTCACCCTGGTCGCCACCTGCGTGGGCGGGGTCGGCGCCGTGCTTTTCGACCAGCTGGTGACGATCACGCGCGACCTGCCGCAGTACCGCGCCGCGATCCGCACCAAGGTGGCCAAGGTGCGCGAAGTGGTGGAGCGTCCGATCACCCGCATCGAAGCCGAACTGAGCGCCGTCGCCCCGAGCAGCGCCGTCGAGCCGGTCCGGCCACGGCGCGGCAGCGCCCTGGTGGCGACGCCGAACCAGCCGCTGCCGGTCGAGGTGCGCACCCCGCGCACCATGAAGGACACGCTGGGACGCGCGATCGCGCTGGTGTGGGGACCGATCGGCGAAGCCGGCGTGGTGCTGATCCTGCTGGTGTTCATCCTGCTGGAACAGGGCTCGCTGCGCGACCGCCTGGTGCGCCTGGCGGGCCAGGCCGAAGTGAGCCGCACCATCCGCACCCTGGGCGACGCCGCACAGGGCGTCTCGCGCTTCTTCTTTTCCCAGTTCATCGTCAACGCCACCTTCGGCGTGGTGGTGGGCCTGTCGCTGTGGCTGGCGGGCGTGCCGCACGCGGTGCTGTGGGGCGTGCTGAGCGGCGTGCTGCGCTTCGTGCCCTACCTGGGCGTGCTGCTGGCCGGCGCGATCATCGCCGTGTTCGTGGCCGCGATCGACCCAGGCTGGTCGCTGGCGGTGACCTGCATGGCGATCTTCCTGGCCTTCGAGCTGGTGCTGGCCAATTTCATCGAACCCAAGGTGTATGGCCACAGTTCCGGGCTGTCGCCGCTGGCGGTGATCGTCTCGGCGCTGTTCTGGGGCGCGCTGTGGGGCCCGGTCGGCCTGCTGCTGTCGACCCCGCTGACCCTGTGCCTGGTGGTGGCCGGCCGCCACGTGCGCGGCCTGGCGCCGATCACCATCCTGCTGGGCGACGCACCGAACATGTCGGACGCCGAGCGCTTCCACCAGCGCGTGCTGGCCGGCGAGGCCGACGAGCTGACCAAGGATGCGCGCGCCTATGTGCGCCGTTACAGCTTCGCGCGCTACTGCGACCACGTGCTGCTGCCGGGGCTGCGCATGGCGGTGTCGGACCTGGGCGCCGGCACCATCGACAAGGCGCAGGAGGTGCGCATGCGCACCGTGATCGCGAATATCGCGGAGACCGTGGCTTCCGCCTCCGGCAACAGCCCGCGCAACCGGCGCAAACCGGTGCCGCTGCTGGACGCGAACATCGGCGCCCACCTGCGCCAGATGCGCGAGTCGCGCTTCGGCCGCTGGCAGGGTTCGCTCGACGTACCGATGGGCTCGATCGTGCTGTGCGCGGGCCTGGCCTCGGAGCGCGACGAATTCCTGACCGAGCTGCTGGTGCGCGCCCTGCGCGAGGGCGATGTCGACGCCCGCAGCATCGTCATCGATGGCGAGCAGGAACGCCCCGAGTCCGGCGCCCCGGAACTGGTATCGACCATCTTCATCACCTACCCGCGCCAGGACAACTTCGAGCAATGGCGCGCCGCCGTGGCCCAGCTGCGCGCCGACCTGCCGGAAGCGCTGATGGTGACCGTGCTGCTGCCCTATGACGAGCTGCTGCCCAAGCGCGCCATGGTCGAGGCCTACGTGGACATGATCCTGCGCTCGTTCGAGGAAGGCCTGGCCTTCGTCGCGCCGGACCGCGGCGCCCCGGCCAAGCCCGGCGTATCGGCCGCCGCGCCTGTTCAATAAGGCATCGAATTGCCGGATTTGTTGTTTTCCCGCCGTACCGGCGTGGAAAATTACGCGGAACGTGCGGCTGTCTTGACGCTGGCCGGTCTTTCGCACGTAAAATGCTTTCCTATCGGCATTACTTTTTATAACGGCGGAATATGAAATCGGTTCAACAAGAAGTCGACGAGCGCAGCAACCTCACGGGCACCAACAAGTTCGAACTGCTCCTGTTCCGCCTTGGCGGCGATGAAAACGGCGAGCGCAGCGAGCTGTTCGGGATCAATGTCTTCAAGATCCGCGAGATCGTCGCCATGCCGACGATCACCGCCGTGGCCGGCTCGATGCCGCACGTGCTCGGCGTGGTCAACCTGCGTGGCCAGATCATCCAGGTGCTGGACCTGCCGGCAATCGCCGGCGTCAAGCCAAAGACCGGCCTGAACATCATGCTGGTGACCGAATTCGCCCGCACCACGCAGGCGTTCGCCGTGGAGAGCGTGGAAGAAATCGTGCGCCTCGACTGGAGCCAGGTGATGTCGGCCGAGCGCGCCGCGGGCAGCGGCGGCATGGTCACCAGCATCGCCCGCTTGCCGGTGGAGAATGGCGAGGAAGGCCGCCTGGCGCAGGTGCTCGACGTCGAGACCATCCTGCGCGACATGAACCCGGATTCGGCGCCGGAGATCAACCAGCAGACGGTGGGTGCGAAGATCCACATCAAGCCCGGTTCGGTCATCCTCGCGGCCGACGATTCGGTGGTCGCGCGCGCGCTGATCGAGCAAGGCCTCGACGCGATGGGCCTGCCGTTCATCATGACCAAGAGCGGCAAGGAATGCTGGGACCAGCTCAACAGCATCGCCAACACCGCCGAAGCCGAGGGCAAGACCGTCCACGACAAGGTTGCGCTGGTGCTGACCGACCTCGAGATGCCGGAAATGGATGGCTTCACCCTGACCCGCAACATCAAGAAGACCGGCCGCTTCTCGAGCATGCCGGTGATCATCCATTCGTCGCTGTCGGGCACCACCAACGAAGAGCACGTCAAGAACGTCCAGGCCGACGCCTACGTCGCCAAGTTCTCGGCCGAAGACCTGGCCACCACGCTGCGCCGCGTCCTGCGCCAGTAAAGCCGCAGATTGCGGTCGAAGTGTGTCAACGGCCGGCCTTTGCCGGCCGTTGTGCTGTAACAAACGCTCACACAATCTTCATTGTGCGGAGCATCGATGCATGTAACATTGGCAACAAGCCGGTACAAGATCGGGGGTGCCGGCCAGGCGGAGGCGCGACCTCTGCCGACCCGGACACGATGGTGCGCGCCGCGCACCAGGCACAAAGCTGACCATGCCGCAACGACGACGAGACGACGACACCGCAGTAACAGCCGAGTACGCCTTCTTCCTGGCGGAAACCCGGGGCCTGCGCTTCGCCCTCGATTACCTCGACAATTGCCACATCCCGCGCGACATCCTCCTGCGCGCAGTCGATGCGCCAGAGAAGCGCCGCCGCCACGAGCGGCGCAGCTATCCGCGCAACGACTGAATTTTCCTTCCGTTGAATCGCGTTGCGCCCGCCTGCGCGGCGTGCTAGCGTAGCCGTTCGATGGAGGGAGGTCGATGGCGCGCATCTACCGCTGGCAGTCGCTGGAGGCTGCCGGGCTGGAACACCTGAGCCTGGACTACCGCGACGACGTGATCGTCGCCGAGGGCATGGTCATCGGCGATTGCGGCGACGGGCCCTTCGGCTGCCATTACCGCATCTGCTGCGACCATGGCTGGCAGGTGCGCTCGGTCGAGGTGCATGCGGCTGGCGGCGCCTCGCTGGTGCTCACCAGCGACGGCAAGGGCCACTGGCGCGACGGCGACGGCGTGGCCCAGCCGCAGCTGGCGGATTGCACCGACGTCGACATTGCCGCCACGCCCTTCACCAACACCCTGCCCGTCCGGCGCCTCGGCGCTGCCCTGCGTGGGCGCACGGAGATTGCCGTGGTCTACATCCCCGTGCCCTCGCTGCAGGCGCGGCGCGCCGACCAGGCCTACACGCCATTGCCCGATGGCCGCATGCGGTACGAAGGGCCGATCGGCGAATTCCAGGCCGAGCTCACGCTCGATGCGGACGCCCTGGTGCTGCACTACCCCGGCCTGTTTACGCGCCTGGACCTAGCCGGCGCCACGTAGTTGCTCGCCGACGCGCACGAGCAATGCGCCGAGCTGGCGGCGTTCGTTCTCGTCCAGGCCGGCCAGGGCCTGGGTGGCGAGCTGCTGGCCGGCCTGGTGCAGCTCGGCATGCACCGCGGCGCCGGCCTCGGTCAGGAACAGGCGCGTGCTGCGGCGGTCGGCCTGATCGGCCCTGGCGTCGACCAGGCCCTTTTCGCGCAAACCCTGCACCAGGCGCGTCACCTGCGCCTTGTCGCGCCCCGAGCGCTGCACCAGGTCGCGCTGGGTAGCGCCGGGGTGTCGGGCGATGTAGCCCAGCGCCTTGTTTTCCATGTGGGTGAGCTCATGCGTGGTGGCGCGCAGCGAGCGGTAATGCTGTGCGCGGAACAGGTGCATGATTTCGTGGATCGCTTCGAACACATCCGGTTCACGCGCCGAAAACTGGTTGACATCATCAACTTCTTTTTCCATAATGGGTGACATTATCAACTAATTGGATTCTATATGGAACGGCAACATCGCAAAGGCATCCAGCGCGTCCGCCATGAACTGCGCATTCGTGACGTTACCGTGTCGCGCATCACGCCGCTCGGCGACCGCTTCGTCGGCATCACCTTCCAGGGCGACGCGCTGGAGGGCTTTGTCTCGGCCTCGTTCGACGACCACGTCAAGTTCATCATCGACGCCGACGGCCAGCAGGTACGGCGCGACTATACGCCGCTGTGGTACGACGCCGCCACGCGCGAGCTCACGCTCGAGTTCGCCCTGCACGACAGCGGCGCCGCCTCCGACTGGGCGAAAACCGCCGTGGTCGGGCAATCCGCCATTATCGCAGGTCCGCGCGGTTCGATGATCATCGCCGGCGACTACGACTGGTACTTGCTGGCCGGCGACCGCAGCGCCCTCCCCGCCATCCGCCGCCGCCTGGCCGAACTGCCCGCCACGGCAAAGGTCACCGCCATCGTGGCCGCCACCGGCGCCGACCGCCTCCCGCTGGAATCAATCGCCCAGCTCGACATCACCTGGGTCGATACCGACGCCGCCCTGGTCGCCGCCCTGCGCGCGCTCCCCCTGCCCGCCGGCGACGGCTTCGCCTGGTTCGGCGGCGAAGCCGCGACGGCGAAACAGCTCCGCGCCCTGCTCGGCGACGAAAAAGGCCTCGGCAAAGACGCCATGCGCGTCTCCGCCTACTGGAAGCAAGGCGTCGCCGACCACCACGAAAACCTGGACTAAAACCAACTTCGGGGTCAGGTCTGACATTTGGACACGATCTCAGCCGTAAACCATTCCTCTGAGCGATTTATTATTTCATGGCAATCTCGTGTTAATTTGCGCGTTGATTGCCTGAGCTGCTTCGCTACAGTTCAGGTCGTGTCCAAATGTCAGACCTGACCCCGAAGTGTGAAGTGGCTTGGTTGGCTCCGAAGTGACTTGGGGGCGCGATGTGGCTATAATTCCGGCCTTCGCACCAAGGATTCCGCCATGTCTCTGCTCGATCACCAGCTTGAACTGTTGTCGCCTGCCAAAACTGCCGAGATCGGCCGCGAGGCGATCCTTCACGGGGCCGACGCCGTCTACATCGGCGGCCCGGCCTTCGGTGCGCGCCACAATGCCAGCAATCCGCTGGAAGACATCGCGTCCCTGGTCGAGTTCGCCCATCGCTACCGCTCGCGCATCTTCGTGACCATGAACACGATCATGCACGACAGCGAACTGGACCTGGCGCGCAAGCAGATCTGGCAGCTGTATGAAGCCGGGGTCGACGCGCTGATCATCCAGGACATGGGCTTGCTCGAACTGGACCTGCCGCCGATCCAGCTGCACGCCAGCACCCAGTGCGACATCCGCGGCGTGGACAAGGCGAAGTTCCTGGGCGACGTCGGCTTTTCGCAGCTGGTGCTGGCGCGCGAGCTCACCGTCGAGCAGATCCGCAAGATCCGCGCCGAAGTCGATACGCCGCTCGAATACTTCGTGCACGGCGCGCTGTGCGTGGCCTTCTCGGGCCAGTGCTACATTTCGCACGCCGACACCGGCCGCAGCGCCAACCGCGGCGACTGCTCGCAGGCCTGCCGCCTGCCCTATACCCTGAGCGACGGCCAGGGGCGCGTGGTCGCCTACGAAAAGCACCTGCTGTCGATGAAGGACAACGACCAGAGCCGCAACCTGGAAGCGCTGGTCGACGCCGGTATCCGCTCGTTCAAGATCGAGGGCCGCTACAAGGACATGGGCTACGTGAAGAACATCACGGGCCACTACCGCCTGCTGCTCGACGAGCTGCTGGAGCGCCGCCCGGAATTTGCGCGCGCCGCCAGCGGCAGCACCCGCGTGCTGTTCACGCCGGATGTGGACAAGAACTTCCACCGCGGCCATACCGATTACTTCGCGCTCGGCCGCCAGGACGATATCGGCGCCTTCGATTCGCCCAAGTACATCGGCGTGGAGCTGGGCACGGTCACCCGCATCGGCCCGGATTTCATCGACCTGGCCACCAACGCCGCCATGGCCAATGGCGACGGCCTGAACTACATGAACAAGCGCGAGACCGTCGGCGTGCAGGCCAACAAGGCCGAGAAGCTGGGCGAGAACGAGGATGGCCAGCGCTGGCGCGTGTACCCGAACGAGATCCTCGGCGCCCTGCCTGGCCTGCGCGTGGGCACCATCATGCACCGCAACCGCGACCACCAGTGGGAATCGGCGCTGAACAAGAAGTCAGCCGAGCGCCGCGTGCGCGTCGACCTGCTGCTGAGCGAACAGCCCGGCGGCCTGCGCCTGGCGCTGCGCGACGAAGACGGCGTCGAGAGCGTGACCGACGCCGCCATTACCCTGCAGCCTGCCCAGCAGGCCGCCCAGGCCGACGCGGCCCTGCGCACCAGCATCGCCAAGCTCGGCAACACGATGTTCGAAGCCGGCTCGACTGAACTGAACTTGTCGCAGCCGTGGTTCGTCCCGTCCGCCGCCATCAACGCGCTGCGCCGCGATGCTATTGCCGCGCACGAGGCCGCGCGCCTGGCGAGCTACGACCGTCCGACGCGCAAGCCAAAGGCCGAGCCGCCCGCCATCTACCCCGACCCGCAGCTGAGCTACCTGGCCAATGTCTACAACGAGAAGGCGCGCGCGTTCTACCACAAGCATGGCGTGCAGCTGATCGACGCGGCCTACGAGTCGCACGAAGAAGCGGGCGAAGTGTCGCTGATGATCACCAAGCACTGCCTGCGCTTCTCGTTCAACCTGTGCCCGAAACAGGCCAAGGGCGTGCAGGGTGTGCAGGGCCAGGTCAAGGCCGAGCCGATGACCCTGGTCAGCGGCAAGGAAACCTATACCCTGCGCTTCGATTGCAAGCCCTGCGAGATGCACGTGGTGGGCGCGATGAAGACCAATATCCTGAATGCGCCGCCGCCCTCGGCCGTGCCCTACAGCCCGCTGGTGTTCCATCGCCAGCGTCCGCGGGCCTGAACCTTCGTCACCACCATAAAAAAACGCTGCCGGGATCGTCTCCCGGCAGCGTTTTTCATTGGAGCAGGCAGCGCACTCAGTCGACCGTCGCGCCGCTTTGCTTGACGACCTTGGACCAGCGCTCCGATTCCGACTTCACGAACTTGCCGAAGTTCTCAGGCGTGTCGCCCACGAAATCCGAGCCGGTGTCGTGCAGCACCTTCTGGAACTCCGGACCCTTCATGACCTTGATCGCTTCCGCGTTGATCTTGGCCAGCACGTCTTTCGGGGTCTTGGCGGGGGCGAAGAAACCGTACCAGGCGTAGGATTCGATCGCCGGCAGGCCCGCTTCGGCGAAGGTCGGCACGTCCGGCAGCAGCGGCGAGCGCTTGGCGCTGGAGATGGCGATAGGCTTGACCTTGCCGCTCTTAATATGCGGCATGATCGCGATGGTGCTGTCGAACATGATCGGGATGTGGCCGCCCAGCAGATCGGAAATCGCCGGCGCCGACCCTTTATATGGCACGTGGGTCATCTCGAGCTTGGTGACGCTGGCGAACAGTTCGCTGGTCAGATGCTGCGGGGTGCCGTTGCCCGAGGAGCCGTAGGAGAACGAGCCCTTCTTGGTCTGGATATAGGCCATCAGCTCCTTGAGGTTCTTGGCCGGCACCGACGGGTGAGCCACCAGCACCAGCGGCACGCGCAGCAGGTTGGTGACC
This sequence comes from Massilia yuzhufengensis, assembly GCF_900112225.1. GTDB lineage: Bacteria > Pseudomonadota > Gammaproteobacteria > Burkholderiales > Burkholderiaceae_D > Telluria > Telluria yuzhufengensis. Next base: position 23,845 of record NZ_FOLD01000024.1, read on the forward strand.
GGCGCGAGATCGGTGAGCGGGTCGAAGTTCATGTTCTTGTACAGGCTCGGGTTGATCACGATCGGTGCGCTGGACGTGATCAGGAGCGTGTTGCCGTCCGGCTTGGCGCGCGTGACCGCGGCCGAACCGATGTTGCCGCCGCCGCCGGCGCGGTTGTCGATCACGAACGTCTGGCCGAGGGCCTGGGTCAGGCCCTTGGCCATCGGGCGCGCCGCGATGTCCGAGGGTCCGCCCGGTGGCCACGGCACGACCACTGTCACCGTGGAACTCGGCCAGGCTTGCGCAAACGCGCTGAACGAAATCACCGATGCCGCGACTGCGCACGCAAGGTTTTTACCGGTTCCGAAAAGTAATCGCATAGTCCCCATCCTTCTGTTGATGAATTGGCATTGAGCCGACAGTTTATCCTATTCGGCGCGCATCAACACACTCTGTGCAGCGCGTCACAGCGCCGGTTGGACAGTAATGGACAGCGCGACAATACTTGGGGTGCACAAAATATTGGGGTATTCACAACAGAATCGTCAATTTTCGCAAAGAAATGTAGATTTACCACTGGAAATGGCCTAACCTGTAGGAACTCTCCTACTTGGGCCCTCACCATGGACCGCACTTACCCCTATACGCGGCGCCTCAACCAGCGCACACGCCTGCAACGGCGGGTGGCCCTTGCACTCGCCGCGTCGGTGGCGGCTTGCGTGGTCCTGTATGGCAGCATCACGCTCTCGCCGGACGCCGATTCCTTGCTCAGCGCCCTCCCGGCCACGCCGGCGTCCGCTACGCCCGCCGCGCCCGCGCAAGCATCGTCCCTGCGCCGCGTCTATCCGTATTCGATCGTGCCGGGCGGCGTGTCCGGCGCATCCGAGCTGGCCCGCGTGATCCGCACCGACAAGGTTGTCGCTGCGCACTATGCCGAATTCAATGTCGACAAGGCGCGTGAAGCGACCGTCACCACGCCGCGCGCCGTCCACGTGTCCTACCGCAAGGGCGACAAGGTCTACTGGACCGCCAAGAAAGTCATGCTGGCCCAGGGCGAGACCCTGCTGAGCGACGGCAGCCACGAAGTGCGGGCGCGCTGCGCCAACCGGATTTCGGACACCCCGCAGCTGCCGGTGGAAGCGCACGCCCCCAGTACCGAGGAACTCGATTCATCGGAGCTGCAGGAAGTGGCCGGTGCGGATGCGGACGGCGGCATGGAAAATGTCTCCCTTGGCATGCCTGGCGACGCCGACGGTGGGCGCGCCGGTGGCTTCCTGCACGCCGCAGGCAGCGGCGGCGCCGGTGGCGCCTCCGGCGGCAGCGCGGCAGTCGGCAGTGGCGGCGGCGGACACGCGTTTGGATCCGCGTCCGGCACGGCAGCAGGCATGGGTCGTGTCGCGAACGGCGGCTCGGTGTCGGGCAAGTCGTCGAGTACGACCGGCACCCGTCCCGTTCCCGGCGCGACCGCACCGGTTGGCGCCACCCCGGCCCCGCTGCCGAACCAGGCCGGCAACTCCGGCAACAGCAGTAGCGGCGACCCCGCCTTGCCCGGGACGCCCGCCGGCCCTGCTCCCGCGGCGCCAGGCGCTACCGTCCCTGTAGCGCAGCCTGGCAACGGCCTGCCATCCACAAGCCAGCCTCCGGCCAGCGCTACTCCGCCTGCGCCTGGCGCCGGCTTGCCGGATACCAGCCCGGGTTTGCCGTCGCCGGGAACGACGCCGGACGCCCCATCGCCAGGATCGCCGCCGGTAGCAACGCCAGCCGCCCCGATGCCGGGCATCCCGCCGTCATCGGCGCCGCTGCCGACACCCGTGCAGCTGCCGCTGCCGCTTCCGCTGCCGCTGCCACTGCCGGGCCGCGATCCTGTGTCGCTTCCGGGCAACCAGGCTGGCGGCGGCGGAAATTCGGAGCATTTCCCTGTCACGCAGCCGCCGGCAACACAGCCGCCCGCGACGCAGCCGCCGGCGGGCGGGACTACCCCGTCCAAGGACGGCGCACCAGGCGAGCTGCCAATTCCCGATCCAGTGGTGAAGCCACCCGAACTACCGGCTACGCCGGCCGACGACCCGACCGCGCCGACGCCGATCCCGGAACCGGGCTCGCTGTGGCTGGCCGGCGCCGGCCTGCTCGCCATCCTGGCGCGCCGCCGCCGCTAGTCACAGCGCTCAGGCCGGGATCTTCAGGCCTGCCGCAACGGCCGGACGCTGGCGGAAGCGTTCCAGCGCGGCCGTCACGTGGGGAAACCCGTCGATCCCGACCAGCTCCCCCGCGTCGTAGAAACCGAGCAGGCCGTTCACCCAGGGGAAGGTGGCGATGTCGGCGATCGAGTAGTCCTCGCCCGCGATCCACGCATGTTGCGACAGCTGGTGCTCGAGCACGCCGAGCAGGCGCTTCGCTTCGCTCACGTAGCGGTCGCGCGGGCGCTTGTCCTCGTAGTCCTTGCCGGCGAACTTGTGGAAGAAGCCGAGCTGGCCGAACATCGGGCCGATGCCGCCCATCTGGAACATCACCCACTGGATCACCTGGTAGCGCTGGGCCGGATCGGCGGGCAGGAACTTGCCGGTTTTCTCGGCCAAATAGAGCAGGATGGCGCCCGATTCGAACAGGGCCAGCGGCTTGCCGCCCGGGCCGTCGGGATCGATGATGGCCGGGATCTTGTTGTTCGGGTTGAGCGACAGGAAGGCCGGCGACAGCTGGTCATTGGTCTCGAAACTGACCTTGTGCACTTCGTAGGGCAGCCCGGTTTCCTCCAGCATGATCGAGGCCTTGACGCCATTGGGCGTGGGCAGCGAATACAGCTGGAGGCGATCGGGATGCCGGGCGGGCCACTTGGCGGTGATGTCGAAAGCGGAGAGATCGGTCATGATGGTCCTGTTGGTCAACTGTTCGGTTGAAGGACCAGCAACGATAGCAAACTTCCACGCATCCTGCCGGCGGCGGCCCGCCCCGCTTGCCTAGCCGAACAGCTTGTTCGCCGTGCGGGCGATCAATTCGCCCTGGTGGCGGGCGCCGCCCAGTTCGATCTCGCTCGGCTGGCGCTGCCCTTGCCCGCCCGCGATGGTCGAGGCGCCGTAGGGACTACCGCCCACGATCTCGTCGAGCGACATCTGCGGCGCATAGCTGTACGGCAGGCCGACCACGATCATGCCAAAGTGCAGCAGGTTGGTGATGATCGAGAACTGCGTGGTTTCCTGGCCGCCGTGCTGGGTCGCGGTGGACGTGAATGCGCCGCCCACCTTGCCGTTGAGGGCGCCGCGCGCCCACAGGCCGCCGGTCTGGTCGAGGAAAGCAGCCATCTGGCCCGGCATGCGGCCGTAGCGCGTGGGCGCGCCGATGATGATGGCGTCGTAGTCGGCCAGCTCATTTGGGGTGGCGACGGGCGCATCCTGCTGCCGCTTGAAGTGGGCGCCCTTGGCAACCTCTTCAGGCACCGTTTCCGGTACCCGCTTCAGGTCCACGGTAGCGCCGGCGGCGCGTGCGCCTTCGGCTACCGCCTTGGCCATGGTTTCGATGTGGCCGTACGTCGAGTAGTACAGCACCAGGACTTTCGCCATGCCTTCCTCCTGTCGTGATTGTCAAAAATCCCAGTATGCTGCAATCGGGATTTTTGCGGCACTCGCCAGAAGTCAGGGTTGGTGCAAGGAGCTCAGATCCAGTAGATGAAGGCGCCCAGGGCCACCACCAGCAACACGCGCACGACGTTATAGGCGGTCTTGTTCCAGGCCTTGAGGCGGCGGCGGTACTGGCCCATGTAGAAGGAGATGCGGAACAGCTTGCTGACCAGGCCGACCTGGTCGCCGGTTTCGTTGGGCGAGGCGGCGGCCGTCATCACGGTGCGGCCGAACCAGCGGTTGAAGGCGCCGGCCCAGCGGTAGCGCATCGGGCGCTCGACATCGCAGAACAGGATGATGCGGTCGCTCTCGCTGCCATTGATCGCCCAGTGAATATAGGTTTCGTCAAACACGACGCCCTGGCCGTCGCGCCAGCTGTGGCGCTCGCCGTCGACGTCGATGAAGCAGCGGTCGTCGTTCGGCGTGGCCAGGCCCAGGTGGTAGCGCATCGAGCCGGCGAACGGGTCGCGGTGCGGATTGAGCTTGCCGCCCGGCGGCAGCTCGGCGAACATCGCCGCCTTCACCGAGGGAATCGACTGCAGCAGCGCATAGGTTTGCGGGCACAGGCGCTCGGCCGAGGGGTGGCTGGCGTCGTACCACTTCAGGTAGAAACGCTTCCAGCCATTCTTGAAGAAGGAATTGAAACCGGCGTCGTCATTTTGCTCGGCAGCCTTGATTTTCTTGAGCGCGAGCATGCTCTCGGCTTCGGCGCGGATGATCGGCCAGTTTTCCTGCAGGCGCGCCAGCTCCGGGAACTCGCTCACCGGGATGAAAGGCGTGCTCGGGACCCGCGACAACTTGTGCATGAAGATATTGATTGGAGCCATGAACGACGAGTGGTCGAACAGCTGGCGCCGGAAAGGCAGGCGCACGCGGCCGCGGAAGTGGATGTGCAGGATCGACAAGAAGTAAAAACCGACCACAATCCATTTCATCGCGTCCTCCATCCCAGCATGGCTGGCTTGCCTGATAAGGGACGCAGGATACCACATCGACCGGACAGCCGTCGGAGGCCGGGTCGTTATTCCAAGTAACTATGTTGCGCCGGAAACGCGGTGATGGCGCCACCGGCGCGCGTGCCCGGCATGGCGCCGGGCGGTCGGAAACTCAGTGCTGGACCGAGGTGATCGCATACCCCTTTTCGTCGATCTGCCCGGTGACGTTGCTGATGTCGTAATCGGGCAACTGTTGGGCGTCGTCCTCTACCTCGATGGCACGGACTTCGATTTCCCAGTCGGTGTTGGTAGCTTCTTCAGGGATGTTGCGTGCTTCAGGCACTGCCAGGTAGGACAGCTTGCCGTCGCTCTCTGATCGGCGGTAAATATCCAGGCGCATAGTCGTTTCCTCAAAGTCAAAGCCCACTTTCACAATGAAAGCGGGCAGTTCCACAGTAGAAGATTCAAGCGCTGTCGTCTGTTAATTGACCCACACTCAGTCGAGCTCAGCGATTCGGCGACGCCCCGAGTATCCGGGCCGGCAACATCACGATCGCGCGCAGCAGCTCGAAGACCGCCTCGACACCGATGCCGAGCAGCCGGAACGGCAGCAGGAGCAGCCAGACCAGCGGATACAGCACCAGTGCCACCAGGGCAATGGGCCAGCACAGGAACAGCAGCAGCAACCATAGCAGGAAACCTAACATTGTTCTCGCTCCTTTGAATTGTTGGGGCAAGAGCAGGTTAAGGCGCGGGGTGGATGGGGGCAAACGGTGTGCGACAGACGGGGGGAAAGGCGGGGTGGATGGGGGATATTGGCGGGTGAGCCGTTAGCGGGTGCGCAACATAAATTAGGCTCCCGCCTGCGCGGGAGCGACGGTTTGAGGGTAGGGGAAAAACGCTGCAATCCCACTCGGCCACCTACCCTGGCACGTCGTCCCGGCGAAGGCCGGGACCCAATTTAGCAAGCAACCCCGCAGCTTACGCGAACGCCGCCACCTGCTCCGTCACCCGTTGATTCACCACCTGCGCCCGAATCGACGCCTGCAGCGACGGAATCGAGCCGCCCGCGCGGTACTGGAACGCGACATGCAGCAAGTCACCGGCTTCGACCTTCACCGGCTGGGCCAGCGGCAAGGTCATGTAGTGGTTCAGCCAGTCGATCGTGTTCGCTTCTTCCTGCACGATGGCCAGCACGTTCTTGGTGATGAAGCGCATCGCGTTCATGGTGCCGCTCTTCTCGACCGCGATCCCGCCTTCCCAGGCGAACACGCTGTCCACCGGCTGGCTGAAGTCGATCAGGCTGTACACGGCCGGTTGGGCCAGCTCGACCGTGCCCGGGTAGATCACATTGGTTTCCTGGAACTGCACGATCGGGGCGTGGAAGCCTTCGAAATCGTATTCCTGCGACACCGGCTGGGCCGCCATGATCACGGCTTCCGGGAGGAAGACCGGCAGCGGGCCGCCGAACTTGGCCAGGTAGCGGCGCTTGAACGATTCGATCACTTCGACCTGCTTTTCACGCAGCATGGCCACGTGGATCATCTCGCAGATGACGACGTCCACCGGCTCCGGCGGCAGGTAGTCGAAGGCGTCGGCGTGGATCACCTCGACCTTGTGGCCGTTCGGATTAATGGCGAGGAACTTGCGCGCCTCGCGCACCATGTCGGGATTGAACTCGACGCAGTAGACCTTGTCGGCCGCCTGCGCGGCAAAGAAAGACAGCACGCCGGTGCCGCCGCCCAGTTCCAGCACCTTGGCGCCGGGGCGGACAGCATAGTGGATGGCAGACTTGAAGCTGTGCATCCGGTTCTGGTCCATCAGCATATTGTGATGGTAGTGGACTGGAATGAACTGCCCCAGGTAGCAGCTTTCGATTTCGCGTTCGTTCAGCATGGTTATCCTCGTCGTACATGTGTACCGTGAGGACATTATGGCCAAGGACACATGCTGCCCATGCGCCGAGCTGCGGGGTGTTTACCGTCCAGTTCCGGGCGGCAATGTCACATCGTTCACTGGCTGACTGCGGAAATTGCCTCAGCGATCGCGGTGTGGCCGCCCCTTTCGGCGATCCGGGCGGCCGTGAGGCCTTCGGTATTCGTCAGCCCCGCCCTGGCGCCCTTCTCCAGCAGCAGCCGCACGACGGCCAGCTGGCCTTCGCGCGCCGCCATCATCAAGGGCGTATAGGCGCCGCTCTCGCGCGGCGACGCCGCGTCCAGCCGGGCCTGGCGCGCGATCAGCAGCGCGGCGATGTCCGCGTCGCCACTGGCGGCGGCGTAGTGCAGCGGCGTCCAGCCGGCGCGGTTTACCTTCGCGCCCTTGTCCAGCAGCGCGACGGCGGCGCGCTTGTTGCGCTTATAGGCGGCCATCATCAGCGCCGTGTTGCCGTTCATGGCGCTGGCCTCGAGGTCGGTGCCGGGATGGGCCAGCAGTGCGTCGAACACCCGCATCGACCCCTCGCGCACGGCGATCACCAGGGCCGGCTCGCCGCCGATCGGGTTGACTTCGTTGGCATTGACCGTCTTGCCGACCAGCTCCTGTACCGCGCCGGCATTATCGAGCTGCACGGCCCGGAAGAATTCCGCCAGCTGGGCGGGCGTGGCCGCCGCGGCGAAGCCAGCATGCAGGGCGGCTGCCAGCAGGCAGCTGCGGACAATGGCGCGGCGGGACACTGGCATCGGCTAGGCCCTGGCGCTCTGGAACAGGTTGAAGAAATTCTCGCTGGTCCGGGCCGCGACCTCGCGCAGCGACACGCCCTTGAGGGTGGCGATGTATTCGCCCACGTGGGCCACGTAGCCCGGCTCGTTCATGCGGCCGCGGAAGGGCACCGGCGCCAGGTAGGGCGAATCGGTCTCGATCAGCATGCGCTCGAGCGGCACTGCCCTGGCCACTTCCTGCAGTTCCTTGGCGCTCTTGAAGGTCACGATGCCGGAAAAGGAAATATAAAAGCCCTGCTCCATCGCGGCCTGGGCCACCGCCAGGGATTCGGTGAAGCAGTGCATCACTCCGGCAACCCCGCCCGCCTCGGTCCCGGCGCCCTCTTCCTTCATGATGCGGATGGTGTCGTCGCTGGCGGCGCGGGTGTGGATGATCAGGGGCTTGCGGGTTTCGCGCGAAGCCCGGATATGGGTACGGAAGCGCTCGCGCTGCCACTCCAGGTCGCCCTCGAGGCGGTAGTAGTCCAGGCCCGTTTCGCCGATGGCGACGATCTTCGGGTGCTTCGACAGCTCGACCAGCTGCTGCACGGTCGGTTCGGGAGTGTCTTCATAGTCGGGGTGCACGCCGACCGAGGCGAAAATGTGCGGGTACTGCTCGGCCAGGGCCAGCACCTGCGGGAAGTCCGGCAGGTCGACCGAGACGCACAGGGCGTGGGTCACCCCGTTCTCGGCCATCTTGGCCAGGATCTCGGGCATCCGGACAGCCAGCTCCGGGAAATTGATGTGGCAATGGGAGTCGATAAACATGGCGGTATTGTAACCGAGGGATCTTGTGGACTTGGGATGCACGCCTTACAGCGGCGCGTCCTTGCACCACCAGATCAAAAACCGTCGTACCGGCGAAGGCCGGTACCCAGTTTTTTTGGCGCTCCACTAGCGCAACCGCAGTTGATGCGCTACGAACTTGGGGGGGACAATGCCAGTGGCATTGTCCCCGCCTGCGCCGGTACGACGACTCTGGGGCAGCGGGCCGAAAGTTTAAGCCACCCGCTTGCCGAGAATAATCAAATCCCGCTCGATCCCATCCAGGTTCGCCACTTTCGGAAAATGCGCCCACTTCTCGAACCCATACTTCCCGAACAGCGCCAGGCTCGCTGCGTTGTGGCCGAAGATGAAGCCCAGCAGGGTATGCACCTGCACATTCGGCGCATACGCCATCGCCAGTTCCAGGCAGTAGCGCCCCAGCCCCTTGCCGCGCGCGCTTTCAGCGATATAGATCGACACCTCGGCCGTCCCCGAATACGCCGGACGCCCGTAGAAATTCGAATACGACAGCCACCCCAGCACTTCCGGCTGCGCACTCGCATCGTCCGCCGCATGGATCACCCACAGCGGGCGCCGCTCCGGCGTATGGTCGGCAAACCACTGTTCGCGCGATGCGACCGTGATCGGCGCCGTATCGGCAGTGACTTCGCGCGAAGCGACGGTGGAGTTGTAGATGTCGACGATGACCGGCAGGTCGGCGCGGGTGGCAAGGCGGTGGACGTAGGACGGCATAGGGAGGGAAATAGTTAAGCGCAGCTAATCTAACTCAGCAATAGATTAGCGAAATTAAGATTACAGGGTATGGGTCGCGCGCGCCGAACGCAGCGCGGCGCCGAGGATCTCTTCGATGCGCAGCTTGGCGCGCTGCCCGGCTTCGTCGGCCGGGAAGTGCACGCCGATGCCCTGCGCCTTGTTGTTTTGTGCGCCCGCGGGAGTGATCCAGGCCACCTTGCCGGCGATCGGGAATTTATTCGGGTCGTCCATCAGCGAGAGGATCAGGTAGATCTCGTCGCCGATCTTGTAGGGCTTGTTGGTCGGCACGAACATGCCGCCATTTTTCAGGAAAGGCATGTAGGCCGCGTACAGCGCAGCCTTTTCCTTGATCGCCAGCGACAGCACGGACGGCCGCGGGGCTTGCGGTGCGTTCGGCTCTAGCGGGGTGGCGTTCATCGGGCTCCTTTTATGTGCAGCACGAAGTGTACTCAAGCAACATGTCTTCGACAAACAATTTTGCCGACAACGGGTGGTCCGCCACGGCGCGCCGATCGCTGGCGCCCTTGATCGCCCGGTTCAAGCTGGCAGTGTGGACCCGCGCAGCCAGCGCCGCAAGCTCCTTCTGGTAGCGCGGATAGTAGCGTATCTTGCCCGACAATTTCACCGAAAACAGGTCGTACAGCCAGCGCTGCTGCCAGGACACCAGCGCCGGCAACGCCGACTTGGACAGCTTGTCGGCGGTGCGCAGCGCGCTGTCGACGGCCGGGTTGGCGAGGAAATGCAGCAGCGCGTCCAGGTCGTCGCGGCTGCCGCTTTCCGCTTCCCTGAGTGCCGCCAGCGGCGCCCCGCCCTGCTCGCGCAGCCAGCTGTCGGCGTCAAGCACGCCCTGGGCCTGCAGCCACGCCAGCGCTTCCGCGTGCGATGGCATCGGCAGCGCGAACTTGCGGCAGCGCGACAGGATGGTCGGCAGCAGGCGGTCCAGGCTGTTGGAGGACAGCAGGAACACGGTGCCCGGCGGCGGTTCCTCCAGGGTTTTCAGCAGCGCGTTCGAGGCCGGCATATTGAGCGCCTCGGCCGGATACAGCACCACCACCCGCAGCCCTTGCCGATGGGTGGAAATATTCATGAAGTCGGACAGCGCGCGGATCTGCTCGATCTTGATCTCTTTCGACGGCGCCTTGGTCGATTTCGATTTGCCGCCGGTGTCGGCGCCTTCTTCGCCGTCGCCCGCGGGTTCGTCCTCGAGCGCTTCCGGGCGCACGCGGCGGTAGTCCGGATGGTTGTGCTGGGCGAACCAGCCGCAGGACGCGCAGGCTTCGCAGGCGTGGCCGTCCGGCCGCACGTTTTCGCACAGCAGCGCCTGCGCAAAGGCCTCGATGAAATCGGCCTTGCCCACGCCTTGCGGACCGTGGAACAGGATCGCGTGCGGCATGCGCTCGCGCATCAACTGCAGCTGGGACCAGGCGGCCTGCTGCCAGGGGTACATCGTCACAACAATTTCTCCAACACTTGTGCCAGCCGCACCCGGATCGCCTCGATGCTCTGGGTCGAATCGATCACCACGATGCGCTCGGGGAATTGCGCGGCGCGGCGCAGGTATTCATGGCGGCATTTTTCAAAGAAATCCGCCTGCTCGCGCTCGAACTTGTCGAGCGTGCGGGTGGCGTCCAACCGCTGCCTGGCCACTTCCAGGGGCACGTCGAACAGGAGGGTCAGGTCCGGCTGCAGCGCCGGATGCACCCACTGTTCCAGCGCTTCCATCTTTGCACGGTCCAGGCCCCGCCCGCCGCTCTGGTAGGCGAAGCTGGCGTCGGTAAACCGGTCCGACAGCACCCACTTGCCGGCGGCGAGGTTGGGCGCGATGACTTGGGCGATATGCTCGCGGCGGCTGGCGAACATCAGCAAGGCCTCGGTTTCCAGGTGCATCTTCTCGTGCAGCAGCAACTCGCGCAGCTTCTCGCCCAGCGGCGTGCCGCCCGGCTCGCGCGACGACACGACGTCCTTGCCGCGCGCGGCGAGGAAATCGGTGACAAAACCAATGTGGGTCGACTTGCCGGCGCCGTCGATCCCCTCGAACGTCATGAACTTGCCTGTTACGGTACTGCTATGTGTCATTGATTGATCCGTCGCTGGTACTGGTTCACTGCCCGGTTGTGGTCGTTCAGGTTGTCCGAAAACTGGCTGGTGCCGTCGCCGCGCGAGACGAAATACAGCGCCTGGGTGGTGGCCGGCGCCAGCGCGGCGGCCAGCGACTGCACGCCCGGCAGCGAAATCGGCGTCGGCGGCAGGCCGGCGCGGGTATAGGTATTGTACGGCGTGTCGGTCTCCAGATCCTTCTTGCGGATCTGGCCCACGAAGCGCTCGCCCATGCCGTAGATGACGGTCGGGTCGGTCTGCAGCAGCATGCCGGTGCGCAGGCGGTTCACGAACACGCCGGCGATCATGGTGCGCTCGCTCTTCTGCCCGGTTTCCTTCTCGATGATCGAGGCCATGATCAGCGCCTCGTACGGATTCTTGTACGGCAGGCTGGTGTCGCGCCCGTCCCAGGCCGCCTTCAGGTGGGCCAGCATGGCCTGGTGGGCCTTGCGGTAGATGTCCAGTTCGGATGAGCCCTTGGCGAACAAATACGTATCCGGGAAGAACAGGCCTTCCGGCGACGTGTATTCCTTGGAGATCTTCGCCATCAGCTCCTGGTCGGTGAGCTTGACGGTGTCGTGGCGCAGGCGGTCGTGGCCGGCCAGCGCGGCACGCATCTGGCGGAAAGTCCAGCCTTCGATGATGGTGACGGTTTCCTGCGCGAACTCGCCGCGCACCAGCTGGGTCAACAGGCGCCGGGGTGAGGTATTCGGCTTGAGCTCGTAACTGCCGGCCTTGATCTTGCCGGCCTGGCCGGTGACGCGCGCCAGGATGTTGAACAAGTGCTTGTTGACCGGCACCCCGGCCGCGGCCATCTGCTGCGCCGCCGCGCCGACGCCGCTGCCCGGGTTGATGGAGAACTCGATGACTGGTGCGCCGGTGGTCAGCGGGCTTTTGGCCCAGTACGAGAATCCGGCGATCGCGGCCACCGACACGATGGCGCCGGTGACCAGGAGTTTTTTGATAAATGCCATTGGTTTTTTCTTGGGGTTGCGCCTTGGTTTTCGCCCCTTCGGGCGCGAATTTGCCGACATCTTTATAATGAGCCCGTAATGATAAAGCCTAATTGCTAATACTAACTGGATTTATGCCTAACTGGACAGATACGCTTTCCGCGCTCGGCGCCCGATTCCACCCCGCTGACGCGTCGCAGGTGGAAGATTTCGGCCGTCCCCTCGCCGCCGCCGAGCTGGCCGACGGTTTCGTCGCCGCCGTCACCGACCTGGGGCTGATCGCCGTCCAGGGCGACGACGCCGCCAGTTTCCTCCACAAGCAGCTGACCAACGACGTCGAGCACCTCGGCCTGCAGGAGGCCCGGCTGGCCGGCTTCTGCACGCCCAAGGGCCGGCTGCAGGCAACTTTCCTGTACTGGCGTGGTGCCGATACGGTCTATTTGCAGCTGCCGCGCGCGATCCAGGCGCCGCTGCAAAAGCGCCTGTCGATGTTCGTGCTGCGCGACAAAGCCAAGCTGCGCGACGCCACCCAGGAAGCGCCGTTCGCGGCCATGCTCGGGCTGGGCGGCGCCAGGGCCCAGGCCATGCTCGCCCGCCATGTCGCTATGCTGCCGGACGTGCCCTACGGCAAGGCCGAGGGCGACTTCGGCACCGTGCTGCGCCTGTCCGACGTGTTCGGCGCGCCGCGCTACCTGTGGCTGGCCTCCATCGAGGCGGCCAGCGCCGCCCTGCCGGCACTGGCCGCCGAACTGGCGCTGGGCGGCAACCAGGCCTGGAACCTGGCCGCCATCCACGCCGGCGTACCGCAGGTAACCAGCGCGACGCAAGAGCAGTTCGTCCCGCAAATGATCAACCTCGAACTGCTGGGCGGCGTCAATTTCAAGAAAGGCTGCTACCCGGGCCAGGAAATCGTCGCGCGCAGCCAGTATCTCGGCAAGCTCAAGCGCCGCACCGCGCTGGCGACGGTCGACCAGGCCGATGCCCGCGCCGGCGACGAAGTGTTTTCCATGGCCGACCCTGGCCAGCCCTGCGGCATGGTCGTCAATGCGGCGGCCAATGGCCTGGGCGGCGCCGACCTGCTGGTGGAGATGAAGCTGGGCGCCCTCGGCGAAGACGTGCGCCATGGCGCGGCCGGCGGGCCGGCGCTGGTGTTCCAGCACATGCCCTACCACCTCGACGCGATCGACGTCTGAGATGACCGACCTGTACGTCTATTACAAGCTGCGCAGCGGCGATGCGGCCGCCCTCGCCCCGCGGGTGCGTGCGATGCAGGCGCAGCTGGGCGCGGCGTGCCAGCTCAAGCAGCGTCCGGAGGCGCGCGACGGCCTGCTCACCTGGATGGAAGTCTATCCATCCGTCCCCGGCGGTTTCGATGCCCGCCTCGAACAGGCCGCGCTCAATGCCGGCCTGGCCGCTTTCATCCAGGGGCCGCGCCGGCTCGAAATCTTTACGGACCTGACGCCATGTGCCTGATCGTCTTCGCATGGCAGGTGCTGCCCGGCGTACCCGTCATCGCCGCGGCCAACCGCGACGAATTCTACGACCGCCCCGCGACGCCCGCCCGCCCGTGGCCGGAACACCCGCACATTATCGCCGGCCGCGATTTGCTGCACGGCGGCAGCTGGATGGGGATCACGACGACGGGAACCAACGGCCCGAAGTTCGCGGCCCTGACCAATATCCGTGGCCCGGCCGAGCGGCGCGAGAACGCGCCCTCGCGCGGCGACCTGGTGGCCGACTTCCTGAAAGGCACGCTGCCGGCCGCCGACTACCTGCAACAGGTCGTCGCCCGCGGCGACGTGTACAACGGCTTCAACCTGGTGCTGGGCGACCGCGACCAGCTGTACTGGTACTCGAACCGCGGCGGCGACGACCCGCGCAACGGCCTGCCGCTGGAACCGGGCCGCATCTACGGCATTTCGAACGGCCTGCTGGACGCTCCCTGGCCCAAGGTGCTGCGCACCAAGGCGCAATTTGCCAGCCTGCTGTGCCAGGGCGCGCCGGAAGACGCCTATTTCGAGATGCTGGCCGACACCACCCGCGCGCCCGACCTGCGCCTGCCGGAAACCGGCGTGCCGATCGAACTCGAACGCCAACTGTCTCCGGTGTGCATCGAGATGGAAGGCTACGGCACCCGCACCTCGACCGTGGTCAAGCTCTACCGCGAAGGCGAGCCGGAGCTGCATGAGCGTTTCGTGCAGCCGCTTGGCTAAGGTGCAGTGTCGGCGCAACGTTTGTGCGCAACGACTATAAATTGTCCTGTGGCAATGTTAAAGTGATGGGCGCGCCGCCTGGCGGCGCGCGTAGCGACGATCGCCAACCAGCACCCGCAGCGCCCTGCGCCGCACTTTACGCCTAACGCCATGACCATCATGCACCAGGAACTTGTCGACCGACTCGATTCCGACACCTTCGATCCGGACGTATTCCGGGCAGCCGGCGTTTTCGTCGTGCGCAATGCTGTCAGCCTTGAGGTGATGCGCGCGTGGCAGGACGAGTGGGCGGCGTTTTACGCATCGTCGCTGCGCGAAGGCCGCGACGTCAACCGGGCCAATCCGGTGTCGCTGACCGAGTCGCTGCCGGAGAAGCTGGCCGCCATGGTCCACGAGCCTGCTTTCGCCCGCATCCTCACGCAAGTGTTCGGCCCCCACGTGGCCGTGTACAACCACCGCTTCGTCATCAAGGATCAGTTTAGTCCGGGCAAGGTGTTCCTGCACCAGGACAGCTGCTACCACTTGGGCAACCTGAACAAATGCAGCATCTTCACCCCGCTGAGCGTCGTCGATGCCGCCAATGGCGCGATGAGCTTCCATGTCGGTTCGCACAAGCTGGGCGTGCTGGGCGACGCCGGTGAGATCAATCCGGCTGCCTTCGACTTCAGCTGGCCGAAAATCACGCCGGAGCTCAACCCTGGTGACCTGGTCATCATGAACAGTTCGCTATGGCACGAGTCGGGCCCGAACACATCGGGTGTGCACCGCATCCTGGCCGATACCATCTTCCAGCCGGCCGACGATCCGACCGGAAAGGAGCTGGTCTGCGGTGAATGGCAGACCGACATCTTCTATTCCACCCAGAATCACATCCGCCTGTTCACGAACTCCCGGATCTTGAAGTTAATTAAATACGAAAAGGAACGGGCCGCGTCCGATACCAAGGCAACGTCCTGAGCCCCAGACCATGTCATCTACACACGCGACTTGCCTCATCTGCGGTTCCTCCATGGAACGCACCGCCAATCCCTTCTGCGAGGTCCAGGGCCAGCTGCTCTATCCGGATGCCGAAGTCCGCCAGTATGTCTGTACCGGTTGCAGCCATGGCTGGCTGCAGCACGGGGTCCCGCTCGACTTGCTGTACAACTCGAATGTTGCGCTGCCCACCGACTATGTCAATGGCGACCGGCGCTTTGCGTTCATCGAGGCGCACGTGGACTTGTCGACGATCAGCGGCAAAGTGGTGGAATTCGGCGGCGGCCCCGGCGAGCTGGCCGAGCAGGCGAGGAAAGCGACCGGCCACCCGCGTGCGGCGGTAGTCGATTTCGTCAACCGCGTGGCCGCCGACACCCTCGATTTCATCCCGCTGGACTTCAATTCCGAGGCCGCGCAGATCCCGCGCATCTTCGCGGACTCGGCCGGCGCCAGGAACCTGTTCCTGCTCTCGCACGTGGTCGAGCACCTGTACGACCCGGCGATCCTGCTGGGCGAGCTGGCCACATTCCCGGACAGCGTCGTGTATATCGAGGTGCCGGACTTCGGCAGCCGGCATGCGCTGTCGACCCTGAAGTTTTCGCTCAACTGCCTCGAGCACCTGCACTACTTTACGGCGCGCTCGCTCCTGGCCTTGCTGGACAAGGCTGGATTCGACATCGTCGCCTTCGAAACGCAATCGGCCCCGAGCATGCCGGCCATCCGCGCCCTGTGCGTGCCGGCCCGGCGCCACCACAATGCCGTGCTTGACTACCAGGGGCACTTTTCCGAGGTCGTCTCGCGCCTGAAAGACAAGATCGCCCAGGCCGGCCCCAGGACCCGGGTGTGGGTATGGGGACTGTCGGCCTTCATGGCCCAGGCCCTCGACGAACTCGGGGACGAACGCCAGCAGGTTGCCGGCATTTTCGACACCCGCTACCCGCACCCCGAATTCCTGGGCATCCCGGTGGCGCGCGAGCCTGGCGCCGCAGCGCACGCCAATGGCGCAGCACCGCTGGTGGTGTGCGGCTCGACCTATTCCGCGGTGCAGAAAGTCATCGGCGCCAAGGCCCGGGCGGCGTTTCCCGGTGCGGAATTCTTCGCCATCACTGCTTGACCCACGAACGGCGGGACCGACAGGGTGGGGGTCACGCCTGGAACAGGCGCCGGCTCAATGCTTGGGCTTGCGCTTGATCCCCGCCTTGAGCATCTCCGTCACCTGCGGCGTCGCGCCATACGGATCCGCCGGTGGCTTGCCCTGCACGATCGCGTCGAAGCGCTCCTGCGCCGCGCCCAGCGCCTGCGGGTGCGAGTACACGAAGAAGCGTCCTTCGCGGATCGCGTCGAACGTGATCCGCGCCACGTCCGCGGCCGTCACCTTGCCCGACTCGACCGCCTTTTCGGTCAGCATCTGCGACGCCACCTGGCTGGGCGTGGTGCGTTCGTGGCTCGATAAATCGTCCGGCCGGTTGCGCTCGGAATGGGCGATCCCGGTCGGCACGAAATACGGGCACAGCACCGATGCCCGGATCGGCGCGTCGACCAGCTTCAGGTCGTGGTATAGCGTCTCGGACAGCGCGACCACGGCGTGCTTCGACACGTTGTACACGCCCATCGCCGGCGGCGTGAGCAGGCCCGCCATCGACGCCGTGTTGACGATGTGGCCTTCGAAATCGGCATCGCGTTCGGCGCATTCCAGCATCACCCGCGTGAACACGCGCACCCCGTGAATCACGCCCCACAGGTTCACGCCGAGCACCCATTCCCAGTCCTGTTCCGAGTTCTCCCAGATCAGGCCACCGGAGCCGACGCCGGCGTTATTGAAGACCAGGTGCACGCCGCCGAAGCGGGCGACGGCCGAATCGGCCAGTTCCTGCACGTGCGAGCCCTTGCTGACGTCGCACACCATGGCCAGCACCTCGGCCCCCTGGGCCAGCAGTTCCTCGGCGGCGTGCTCGAGTGCCTTGGCCTGGACGTCGGCCAGCACCAGCTTCATGCCCAGGGCGGCGGCCGTGTTGGCGAATTCACGTCCCAGGCCGCTGGCGGCGCCCGTGATGACGGCGACCTTGCCGCGAAAATCCTTCATGCTCTTCTCCCTCGATGACAACAACGTCGAATCAAACGGCAGACACGCCGCCATCGACGGCCAGGGTCTGCCCGGTGATGTGCTTGCCGGCGTCGGAGGCGAACAGCACCACCGCCCCCTTCAGGTCCTCGTCGTCGCCCAGCCGGTTCAGCGGCGCATCCTTGGCCAGGTTCTCGGCGCCGAACGCGGCCAGCACGCCCTTGGTCATCTTCGACGGGAAGAAGCCGGGGGCGATCGAATTGACCGTGATGCCAAAGCGGCCCCATTCGCCGGCCAGCGCGCGCGTGAAGTTGACCACCGCGCCCTTGGAGGTGTTGTAAGCGATGGTCTGCATCGTGCCCGGCGGGTTGCCGGCCAGGCCGGCGATCGACGAGATACTGATGATACGCCCGTAGCCGCGCGGGATCATGGACAGTTTGCCGACCGCCTGCGTGACCAGGAAAATGCTGCGCACGTTCAGGTCCATCACCTTGTCCCAGGCGTCCAGCGGGTAATCCTCGGCCGGGGCGCCCCAGCTGGCGCCGGCGTTGTTGACGAGGATGTCGATGTGGCCGAGGCGCTGCATCGCTTCCTGGACGAAGGCTTGTACCTGCGTTTCGTCGGCGAGGTCGGCGGCGATGCTGGAGGCGTCGATGCCGCGCGCGGCCAGGTGGGCGACGGCTTCGTCGAGCTCTTCCTGCTTGCGCGACGAGATGACGACCCGCGCGCCCTGCTCGCCAAGGGCTTCGGCCATCTGCAGGCCCAGGCCGCGCGAGCCGCCGGTGACGATGGCGGTTTTGCCTTGCAGGGAGAAGAGTTGTTGGGTGGTGCGCATTGGTGTTGTCTCCGTTATTTTTTTGTGGTGAAGTTATTGTCGCGTACTTCGGTGACGAGATTGGGTACCGGCCTGCGCCGGTACGACGGTCTTTAGGCCACGTAAGCAAGCACGTCGTACCGCCAAGTTTGCATGCATCGCGCTAGCCCCTATTACACCTCATAATCCATACACTGCCTCCCCTCCCGAATCGCCCCAATAAACGGCACCACCGCCTTGTGCGTCGGGTGCACCGCATACGCCTCCAGCGCGGCCTTGTCCGCAAACTCGGAATACAGCACGACGTCATACGTCGCTTCCAGCCCCGGCTGCGCCAGCACCACTTCGAACTTCAGCTGTCCCGGCACGATATTCGCGCACTCGTCCAGCCGGCGCTTCATTTCGCGTGCGTTGGTGGCGCGGTCGGCGCCTTCGGCTTCGTCCTTCAGTTTCCACATCACGATGTGCTTGATCATGCTTATCCCCGTTAAATGACTTCGAACAGCCCCGCGGCGCCCTGGCCTCCGCCGACGCACATGGTGGCAAGCACATACTTTACCCCACGGCGTTTGCCTTCGATGAGCGCGTGCCCGACCAGGCGCGCGCCGGACACGCCATACGGGTGGCCGACCGCGATCGCCCCGCCGTTCACGTTCAGGCGTTCCATCGGGATGCCGAGCTTGTCGGCGCAATACAGCACCTGCACGGCGAAGGCTTCGTTGAGCTCCCACAGGCCGATATCGTCGACCGTCAATCCGGCGCGCTGCAGCAGTTTGGGGATCGCGAACACCGGGCCGATGCCCATCTCGTCCGGCTCGCAGCCGGCCACGGCGTAGCCGCGGAAGATGCCCAGCGGCTGCAGGCCCCTGGCCTCGGCCATGCGGCTGCTCATCACGATGGTCGCCGCCGCGCCGTCCGAGAACTGGCTGGCGTTGCCGGCGGTGATGACGCCGCCCGGCACCGCGCTGCGGATCTTCGAGACGGCCTCGATGGTCGTGTCGGCGCGGATGCCTTCGTCTGCTTGAATAGTCACTTCGCGCGTGGCCAGCATGCCGGACGCCTTGTCGGCCACGCCCATCACCACCGTCATCGGCGCGATCTCGGCATCGAACAGGCCGGCGGCCTGGGCCGCGGCAGCGCGCTGCTGGCTCTGCACGCCGTAGGCGTCCTGGCGCTCGCGGCTGATCGAATAGCGGCGCGCCACCGTCTCGGCGGTCTGCAGCATCGGCCAGTAGATTTCCGGCTTGTGCTGCTTGAGCCAGGTGTCAACCAGCATGTGGCGGTTCATTTCCTGCTGCACGCACGAAATCGATTCGACGCCGCCGGCCGCGAACACCTCGCCCTCGCCCGCGATGATGCGTTGGGCGGCGGTGGCAATGGTCTGCAGGCCGGACGAGCAGAAGCGGTTGATGGTCATGCCCGGCACCGTCACCGGGCAGCCGGCGCGCAGCGCGACCTGGCGCGCGATGTTGACGCCGGTGGCGCCCTCGGGGTTGGCGCAGCCCATCAGCACGTCCTCGATCTCGCCCGCCTCGATCCCCGCGCGGGCGATCGCCGCCTGCAGCGCGTGGCCGCCAAGGGTCGCGCCGTGGGTCATGTTGAAGGCGCCTTTCCAGGACTTGGCAAGGGCGGTGCGGGCGGTCGATACGATGACGGCGTCGATCATGTGTTTGTCTCCGGTGATGGGGGATATTTGCCAATCGAGAATAGCATAATAAAGTACGGTCGTTCGCAAAATAATCGGGGCGACATATTGTGCTTTGCACCATACCTCGTCCCAGAGCGGGAACGCGTATTGACGCGGATTGTTGCCTCTTTTGCACAGCTCATCTGTAAGTTTCGCGTAAGCCTGGAGAAAGCACCGTGTAAGGAAACCGGAACACACTCCGCGACAGCTGACGAACAATCAGCAATTCCGGCGATACAAAAACCTAAGACGGAGACACACATGGCAATCACACCCGGCATGACCGCTGGAGGGAAAGCGGCACCTTCCTCCACCGGCATCACCAAGGAAGAACGGAAAGTCATTTTCGCTTCCTCGCTCGGCACCGTATTCGAGTGGTACGACTTCTACCTGTACGGCTCGCTCGCATCCATCATCGCCAAGCAGTTCTTCATCGGCGACCCGACCACCACCTTCATCTTCGCCCTGATGGCCTTCGCGGCCGGCTTCATCGTGCGCCCCTTCGGCGCGCTGGTGTTCGGCCGCCTGGGAGACATGATCGGCCGCAAATACACCTTCCTGATCACCATCCTGATCATGGGCGCCTCGACCTTCCTGGTGGGCCTGCTGCCAAGCCACGCGTCGATCGGCGTCGCGGCGCCGATCATCCTGGTGACGCTGCGCATCCTTCAGGGCCTGGCCCTGGGCGGCGAATACGGCGGCGCAGCCACCTACGTGGCCGAGCACGCGCCGGAAGGCAAGCGCGGGCTGTTCACCTCCTACATCCAGACCACCGCCACCATCGGCCTGTTCCTGTCGCTGATGGTGATCCTGGGCACCCGTACCGCCATGGGCGAAGACGCGTTCCAGGCCTGGGGCTGGCGCATCCCCTTCCTGGTCTCGGTGATCCTGCTGGGTATCTCGGTATGGATCCGGATGTCGATGGCCGAATCGCCGGCCTTCGCCAAGATGAAAGCCGAAGGCAAAACCTCGAAGGCGCCGCTGTCGGAAGCCTTCCTGAAGCCAAAGAACGCCAAGATCGCCTTCCTGGCGCTGGCCGGCCTGACCATGGGCCAGGCGGTGGTGTGGTACACCGGCCAGTTCTACGCGCTGTTCTTCCTGACCAAGACCCTCAAGATGGACGAGCCGACCTCGAACATCCTGGTCGCGATCGCGCTGGCCCTGGCCACCCCGTTCTTCATCTTCTTCGGCGCGCTGTCGGACAAGATCGGCCGCAAGTGGATCATCCTCGGTGGCTGCCTCATCGCCGCGGCGACCTACTTCCCCATCTTCAAGGCGATCACCCACTACGGCAACCCGGCCCTGGAACGCGCGATCCAGACCTCGCCCGTGGTGGTGGTGGCCGATCCGAACACCTGCCACTTCCAGGTCGACCCGACCGGCACCAAGAAATTCCCGTCGTCCTGCGATATCGCGACCCGCCTGCTGACCGGCGCCTCGGTGAGCTACACGATCCAGGATGCGCCGGCCGGTACGCTGGCATCGGTGAAGGTAGGCGAAACGACCTTCCAGTCCTTCAATGCCGTCATGACGCCGGATAACCTGAACTTCGACGCCGCGTCCAAGGCCCAGGAAACCGCGTTCAAGGGCGAAGTGACGGGCGCACTGAAGGCCGCGGGCTACCCGGACAAGGCAGATATGTCGGCGGTGAACAAGCCGATGGTGGTGCTGTTCCTGTTCATCCTGGTGCTCTACGTGACCATGGTGTACGGCCCGATCGCGGCCATGCTGGTGGAGATGTTCCCGACCCGGATCCGCTACACCTCGATGTCCCTGCCCTACCACATCGGCAACGGCTGGTTCGGCGGCATGCTGCCGACCGTCACCTTCGCCCTGGTGGCCTTCAAGGGCGATATCTACTACGGCCTGTGGTACCCGATCATCATCGCGCTGGCGACGGTGGTCATCGGTGGCCTGTTCGTGCGCGAGACGAAGGACAACCAGATCTACGCCAACGACTAAGCCCTTAAGCTAGTACCGCGTGGGCGGCCCAGCCCGCCCACGCGTCTTATTCCTCCCGCTGTTCGATCCCCACCAGTTTCCAGCTCCACAGCCCGTCGCGGTCCAGCACGAACGCGATGCCGCCTTCCTCTTCCTTCTGCACCACGACCTGGTTCAAGCTGCGGTAGGCCAGCGCGTAACGGACTTTCTCGCGCGGCCGCGCGCCCGGCGCCGGGGCGGCCGGCGCCTGGCCAGGCTGCAGGCTGATGTCGCCCGTTTCCAGCATCGCCCTCACTCCCTCCGGCGACACGACCGCCTCCACCACCGGTTCGATCACGGCCAGCGCCATCGACTGGCCGAACCTGGCCAGCGGATTCGACGACGCCTCGTCCTGCATGCGGTCGACGCCGAGGCGGTGCATCACCAGGGTCGTGACGCTGCCCTGCAAGGCGGAAAAGTCGATGTAGGGCACCAGCGCCCGCGTATCGCGCGCTTCGACGGCGGCGCGCATGCGGTACAACTGGATGTGCGGACTGGCCCAGGTGGCCGCGGCGAACACGGTGGCGGCGACGGCGGCGGCGATGACTGCCTTCTTGTTCTTCATGGTGGTGCTGGCGTAGTTGGCTCAGGCGCCAGTATAGGCATGCCGCGGGCCGCACGCACGCGCCATGCGAAAACGCCGCCCGGGGGCGGCGTTCGTACCCTCGTGGGGGACGGGTCAGGCGTTGAAGCCCTTGCCTTCGGCCGCGCGGCTTTCCAGCAGCGGCGCCGGCGTCCACGCCTCGCCATGGCGGCCGCGCGCATACTTGCGCACCGCGTCCAGCACGTTCGGCAGGCCGACCGAATCGGCGTAGAACATCGGGCCGCCGCGGTGCAGCGGGAAGCCGTAGCCGGTGAGGTAGACCATGTCGATGTCCGAGGCGCGCAGGGCGATGCCCTCTTCGAGGATCTTCGCTCCTTCGTTGGCCAGCGCGTACACCAGGCGCTCGACGATTTCGGCGTCGGCAATCGCACGGCGCTCCACGCCGATGTCCTGCGAGTACTGGACGATCATGTCGTTGACCAGCTGCGACGGATACGCCTTACGGTCGCCCGCCTTGTAGTCATACCATCCGGCGCCGGTCTTCTGGCCGAAGCGGCCCTGCTCGCACAGCAGGTCGGCGGTCTTCGAGTAGGCGATATCCGGCGTCTCGATGGCGC
Source organism: Massilia yuzhufengensis (assembly GCF_900112225.1). Lineage (GTDB taxonomy): Bacteria > Pseudomonadota > Gammaproteobacteria > Burkholderiales > Burkholderiaceae_D > Telluria > Telluria yuzhufengensis. The sequence goes on from NZ_FOLD01000024.1 coordinate 46,547, forward strand.
GGCGCTTGCGGATGTACCAGCCGATGTCGTTGCCGGCCAGGTCGCTCATGCGGAACGGGCCCATGGCGAAGCCGAATTTTTCGATCGCCGCATCCACCTGTTCCGGCAGCGCGCCTTCGTCGAGCAGGAAGAAGGCCTGGCGCAGGTACTGCTCCAGCATGCGGTTGCCGATGAAGCCATCGCACACGCCGGACACCACGCCGGTCTTCTTGATCTTCTTCGACAGCGCCAGGGCGGTGGCCAGCACGTCCTTGCCGGTCTGCTTGCCGCGCACGATTTCCAGCAGCTTCATCACGTTGGCCGGGCTGAAGAAATGCAGGCCGATCACGTCCTGCGGGCGGCCGGTAAAGGCGGCGATCCGGTCCAGGTCGAGCGTGGAGGTATTCGAGGCCAGGATCGCGCCCGGCTTCATGACGGCGTCGAGCTGCTTGAACACGGCCTCCTTCACGCCCATGTCCTCGAACACCGCTTCGATGACGATGTCGGCCTGCGCGATGTCTTCGTAGGCCAGCGTGCCGGTGATGAGGGCGACGCGCTGCTCGAACTTCTCCTGCGTCAGCTTGCCCTTCTTGAGGGTGTTCGCGTAGTTCTTGCGGATCGTGGCCAAGCCTTTGTCCAGCGCTTCCTGCTTCGTTTCCAGGATGGTCACCGGGATGCCGGCGTTGGCGAAGTTCATGGCGATGCCGCCGCCCATGGTGCCGGCGCCGATCACGGCGGCGCTCTCGATCTTGCGGGTAGGCGTATCCGACGGCACGTCCGGCACCTTGCTGGCCGCGCGCTCGGCCATGAAGGCGTGGCGCAGCGCTTTCGATTCGGCCGTCTGCATCAGGTGCAGGAAGCGCTCGCGCTCGAATTTCAAGCCATCCTCGAAGGGCATGGTGATGGAGGCGGCGACCGTCTCGATGCACTCCAGCGGCGCCGGGAACGGGCCGGACATGGCCTTGACGGTATTGCGCGAAAACTGCACGAAGGCTTCGTGGTTCGGGTAGTCGACCTTGCGGTCGCGCACCTTGGGCAGGGGCCGAACGTCCGCCACCTTGTTGGCGAAGGCGATCGCGGCGGGCAGCAGCTCGGTCCCGGCCGGGAACACCTCGTCGAACAGCGCCGTCGCGGCCAGTTTTTCGGAGGGCACCGGGGTCCCGGAGACGACCATGTTCAGCGCCATCTCCAGGCCCACCAGGCGCGGCATGCGCTGGGTGCCGCCGGCGCCCGGCAGCAGGCCGAGTTTGACTTCCGGCAGCGCGATCTGGGCGCCCGGCAGCGCGACGCGGTAGTTGCAGCCCAGCGCCAGTTCCAGGCCGCCGCCCATGGCGACCGCGTGGATCGCCGCCACCACCGGCTTGCTGCTGTTCTCCACCGCGCGGATCAGGGTGTGCAGGGTGGGCTCGGTGAGCGCCTTGGGCGAGTTGAATTCGCGGATATCGGCGCCGCCCGAAAAGGCCTTGCCGGCGCCCGTGATGACGATGGCTTTTACGGCGTCGTCACTCTCGGCCTGGCGGATCGCGGCGACTGCGGCGCTGCGCGTCTCCAGGCCAAGGCCGTTCACCGGCGGATTGTTCAGGGTCACTACGGCAACGCTGCCTTGGACGGTGTAGTCGGCGCTCATGTCTCTTCCTTCTCCTTTGTTGTTGGTGCTCGATATCCGCTTCACTATACATCAAATAAAAGTACGTTCGTATTATTTTCTGGCGCCCCCGGCCTGTGCCAGAATAGCGCCTCACGACGACACCCGCCCTACGGAAAAATGGAAAAACTGATCGCGCAACTGCTTCGCCTGTACCTGATGCCGGCCCTCGCTTCGTCCGAAGACCTGGCCCAGCATTTCCAGGGCATCCAGGCCCTGTCGGTACCGCTGGCTTCGAGCGAGGACCTGACGCGCGCCATCGTCATCGACTTTCCCAAGACGCGCGGCGGCGCCCCGGACCAGCACTGGACCAACTTGTGCGAGGTCGCCAACACCCTGCAGGAAGCCTACGGCTTCCCGGCGCCGGCCGTCAGCATCACGGGCGCCAGCAGCTTCCAGCTCTGGATGTCGCTGGCCGAGCCGGTCCCGGTCGGCGACGCGCGCCGCTTCCTGGCCATGCTGCGCGAAGCGCACTTTCCGGAACTGGACCTGCAGGCGCAGGACAGGGTCGACCTGCCGCCCAGCCTGAATCCCGCTTCAGGCAAATGGGCCGCCTTCATCCACCCCGGCATGGGGGCGTCCTTCGCCGAGGAAGCCGGGCTGGAAATGGCGCCACCGGTCGCGGCACAGGTGGCCTTCCTGGAGGGCCTGGAAAGCATCGGCAAGGCCGAGTTCTTCGACGCGCTGGTGGCGATGAAGCAGAGCGACGTGCCAATCCAAGCGCCCCCCGCCGTCGAGCCGCCGTCCAATGCAGGGCTCCTGTTGCAAGACGCCACGCTCGAAGACATCGTGCGCCACCTGCACGCCATCAACATCGAGCCGACCTTCCGCCACCTGCTGCCCGCCGCCCGCTAACCCAGCACTTCGGGGTCAGGTCTGACATTCGGACACGGCCTCGGCACTAGAGCGGCCCTAGGGCTGAGCCCGTGTCTAATTGTCAGACCTGACCCCGAAGTTGGGCTGAAAAAAAATGGTGCGGGTGATGGTTAGTTGTGGATGTATTTCGTGAAGACGTCGCTGAAGTCGCGCTTGGTGTAGGTATCGAGCATCGCGGTGTTGACCGCTTCCAGCAGCTCGCCGTAGGTACTCACGAGCCCGCCCGCACCTGGCGCGATATTGAGTTTATGTACCGACGCCGTTGCATCCAGGGTGCGCAGTGCGTTGTCGCGGCAGACGGCGTCGCGGCGCTGCTGCTTGCCGATCGAGATCAAGGCCTTGTAGATGTCCTTGAGCTGTTCGATGAAGGTCTTCTTGATGTCGATCGAGAACACGGTGTCGTCCAGCCTGAACTTGAGCTCGATATCCATGTCCAGCGTGCCGGCGGTTTCGATGCTCACGCCCGTGACGGCGTGCGACGCATAGTCGTAGCGCTTGATGCTGCGCTTGGACGAGACGGCCGAGTCGCCGTCCACGTGGATCAGCGCCAGGTTGGTAAAGCAGTATTCATCCTTCTTGCTCTTGATGAGGAAGAAGATCTGCTCGCCGTCCTCGCTGAACAGGTAGTCGTCGGCATCGACCTTGGCATAGTCGGCCGGCCCGATAATGACGCCGATATCGCTGATGCCCAGTGCTTCCGCTGCCAGTCTCTTGAACATGTTTTCCCTCCTCTGATTGTCGGATAAGCGCTACCGCACGACCGGCAGCTCGATGTAGCTCTGGTTGTCGGCGTCATGGTGCACTGCGTTGTCCGCGACCACGCCCAGCTTCTCGCTTTCGTTCTGCCCGCCGGTATTGAGGTTGCGGACGAATTTCGGGAAGTTCGACGAACTCACCTCGACCCGGATCCGGTGCCCCGCGCCGAACTGGATCGCGGTGGCGATCGGTGTCGGGCGGATCGTCACGACTTCGCCGGGATTGAGCATGGCCGGCTTGTCGAAGCCGTTGCGGTAGCGGGCCCGGAAGATGGTGTCGCCGATGATCCAGGCGGTGCCGTCCGGCGCGACGTCGACCAGCTTGACCGAGAAATCCGTGTCCTTGGCGCTGGACGAGACTTTCAGGACCGCGTCGACGAAGCCGGCCACGCTCACCGGCTTGGGCAGCGGATCGCTGGTGTACACCAGCACGTCGCTCCTGGCCTCGATCGGGCGCTGGTCGAACGCGCCCGGCACCACGATGCCGCCATTGCAGCAGTCGCCCCCACCGATGGTCTGCACCGGATTCATGGGGTCGTAGCGGTAGCGGTCGGCGGCTTCGGATTTCGGTGCTTCCGCCGACAGGCGGCCGTCGCCATACAGCGAATTGGCCTTGCCGCCAGAGCGTAAGTACAGGCGCATCGGCTTCGCGGTCTCGGGCGGCCACTGGGCGGCACTCTGCCAGCGGTTGGCGCCCATTTCGAAGTAGCGCACATGCGGCGTGGTCGATGGGAAGGCCTTGGTGTCGCCCTTGAGCCAGCGGTCGAACCAGCCGTAGATGGCGCCGTCGACGTCGAAGCTGGTGTCGCCCATCGAGCGCTCGCCCACCGTCGTGTCGGGCCCCAGGCGGGCATACTGGCAGTGCGGCACCGGCGCCACCACGGCGTACTGGTTGGCGCTGGCCTCCTTGTCGGTATTGGCCGCGCGCGCATGGTTGAACAGCTCCAGGTTCGGCCCGGTCGACACGTCATACCAGCTGTTGAACCACAGCGCCGGCACGCCCCAGCCCATGCCTTCGTGGTACAGGCCACCCTGGCGCCAGGCCGGATCGGCCGGGCTGCGCTTGATCAGCTGCTCGAAGGTGCCGGCCGGTTCGCCCAAGGACGACAGCAGCTGGTCGACCGGCAGGTGCTTGATCTGCTTGTTCCAGTCGACCTTCGGCTTGGCCGGATCGAGGTCGTTGTAGGCTTCGATGCGCGCGCGCAGCTTGTCGTCGGTGATGGAAGCCGGCAGCTGGGCGCGCAGCGGATTGTCGACGCCGTAGAGCCACACGAAGAACAGGTTGCGCGGCACGCCGCCGGTGTACCAGTTGCCCTGCTCCTGGAAACGCCCGACCTTGCCGATGCCCGCGCCCGAGGCCATCGGCACCATCGCCGCATGGGCCGGGTGGTTCAGGCCTGCCAGCGCCAGCTGCCATTCGGCCGACGACGAACACCCGAGCGTGCCCACCTTCCCGTTGGACCACTGCTGCTGCGCGATCCAGGACAGGGTGTCGTAGCCATCGGTTTGCGGTTTGCCCAGCAGTTCCCAGTTCCCCTGCGAGAAGTAGCGGCCACGCTCGTTCTGGACGATGAAGGTGTAGCCGCGCTTGACCGATTCGAGCAGGTAGCGCTGGGTGGAGCCTTTCAGCTTGCCCTCGTTGTAGGGCGTCTTCCACAGGATGGTCGGATGCGGCCCGGCGCCAGTCTTGGGCATGTAGATGTCGGTGGACAGCGCCACGCCATCGCGCATGCGCACCATCACGGAGGCGCGCGCGGTGGCGATGCGCGCCAGCTCCTTGTCCAGGGCTTCCTGGCTGTACTTCGAATAATCCTGCGCCAGGCCGGCGATGGGGTTGGACAGGAACAGCGCGAGGGCGGCAAGGCTGAGGGGCGTCGATTTCAAAGAGGGTTCTCCCGGGGTGCGTGGGTGGGTGATCGGAGTACTTTAACAAGGGCTTGCGGCTTAGGCGAGCCTGGCGTGAAATTATTCAGTACGCATGCACGCTCACACATTTGCACCACACACCCCAGAACCGTCGCACCGGCGAAGGCCGGTGCCCAATTTTGTTGAACAGTGGGTACGCACGCAAAATTGGGTTCCGGCCTTCGCCGGAAGTCGTAGGCGCCAGTGGCGCGTACGACGGTCTTTGAGGTAGGGTGGGATCGAATGCAGGGTGTGCGCCGATGCTCTTCACCGCTTCGGCATCAACTCCTGCAAGGCCACCACCGTCGACTCCACCCCCATCCGCACCGCCGGCCCATGCTCCACCTTGAACAGCGGGCTGTGATGGCTCGGCAGGCGCAGCTTGCCGGCCTTGGCCGCGGCGATATCCGCCACCGCCGTGCCGCCGACCGTGAAGTACACGCTCGGGATATACGGGTCGGTCACGAATTGCGGAAAATCCTCCGACCCCATCCCCTCGCGGAACTCCTCTTCGCCGATCGCGTGAGCCCCCAGCTTGCCGGTCCAGGCCGCGCGCAGGCGGCGCACCAATTCCACGGTGTTCATCACCGGCGGCGCCGGCGTGTCAACCAGTTTCACTTCGGGCAGCTCATTGTCCGCCATGCCGACCGCGCGCGCGGTGTTCTCGGCCATGCGCCTGATCCCGTTCAGCAGCAGCTCGCGGGTCTTCGGGTTTTCGTAGCGCACGGTAAGCTGCAGCCTGGCGTTGTCGCCGATGATGTTTGCCTTGGTGCCGCCATGGAAGGAGCCGACCGTGATCAGGCCCGGTTCGCGCGGGCCCAGTTCGCGGCTGACCACCGTCTGCAGGCCCATGACGATCATCGCACCCAGCACGATCGGGTCCTTGCCGCGGTGCGGCTGGGCGCCGTGGGCGCCGACGCCCTTGATCGCGATCTCCACCGTGTCGGCGCCGGAGTATGGCGACACTTCCGACGCGTGTACCTTCCCGACCGGCATATCGGCCTTTACGTGGAAGCCCAGCGCGAAGTCCGGCTTGCCGAAGCGCTTGTACAAGCCGTCCTTCATCATGGCGATGGCGCCACCGATGCGCTCCTCGGCCGGCTGGCCGACCAGCATCAGGGTGCCGGACCAGCTGGCGCGGTCGAGCGCCATGCGCCGCGCCGTGCCCACCAGGCTGGTCATGTGGATGTCGTGGCCGCAGGCGTGGGCCACCGGCACCAGGTTGCCTTCCGTATCCTTCTGCGTCACCGTCGAGGCATTCGGCAGGCCGGATTTCTCCAGCATCGGCAAGCCGTCCATGTCGGCCCGCATCATGACCAGCGGGCCGGGGCCGTTCTTGAGGATGCCGACCACGCCGGTGCCGCCCACCTTCTCGGTCACCTCGAAACCGGCGGCGCGCAATTCCTGCGCCATGCGCGCGGCGGTCTTCACCTCGAGGAAAGACAGTTCGGGGTTGCGGTGGAAGTAGTCGAGCAGCGGCGCCAGGTGGGCGTCGTAGTCGCGCGCGACGGCCCCGGACAGCGCGCTGGCGGGACGGTCGGCGGCGGCGGCGGCGCAGGGCAGGAGCGCGGCGGCCACCAGCAAGGGAAGGAGTTTTTTCAAGGGTGGGTCCTAGGCGGTTGGCAGGCGGTGCTCGTGATAGATGTCGCGCAGCTTGTTCTTCTGGATCTTGCCGGTGCCGCCCATCGGCAGCGCCTCGGTAAACACCACGTCGTCCGGGATCCACCACTTGGCGACCTTGTCGTCGAACCAGGCCAGCAGTTCTTCGCGCGTGACGTCCGCGCCGGGACGCTTGACCACCACCAGCAGCGGGCGCTCGGACCATTTCGGATGCTGCACGCCGATGCAGGCCGCCTGCAGCACGGCCGGGTGCGACATGGCGACGTTCTCCAAATCGATCGAACCGATCCACTCGCCGCCCGACTTGATCACGTCCTTGCTGCGGTCCGTGATCTGCAGGTAGCCGTCGGCATCGATGGTGGCCACGTCGCCGGTCGGGAACCAGCCATCCTGCAGCACGTCCCCACCCTCGCCGCGGAAGTAGCCCGACACCACCCACGGCCCCTTCACCAGCAGGTGGCCATAGGTGCTGCCGTCCCACGGCAGCTCGCTGCCGTCGTCGTCGACGATCTTCATGTCGACGCCATAGATGGCGTGGCCCTGCTTGCGCAGCACGGCGCGCTGCTCGGCTGCCGGCAGCGTCTTGTGGCGGCCCATCAGGGTGCAGGCGGTGCCCAGCGGCGACATCTCGGTCATGCCCCAGGCGTGCACCACCTCCACGCCCAGCTGGTCGATCAGCGTGTCCATCATCGCCGGTGGACAGGCCGAGCCGCCGATGACGGTGCGGCGGAAGCTCGAGAAGCGCAGGTCGTTCTGCAGCACATGGTTGACCAGGCCAAGCCACACGGTAGGCACCCCGGCCGAGAAGGTCACGCCTTCGCTTTCGAACAGTTCGTAGAGCGACTTGCCATCGAGCGCCGGGCCGGGGAACACCATCTTGGCGCCCGACAGCGGCACCGAATACGGCAGGCCCCAGGCGTTCACATGGAACATCGGCACCACCGGCAGCACGGTGTCGGCCGCCGACACATTCAGCGCGTTCGGCATCGCCGAGGCATACGCGTGCAGCACGGTGGAACGGTGCGAATACAGCGCGCCCTTGGGATTCCCGGTCGTGCCCGAGGTGTAGCACAGGCTCGCTGCCGATCGTTCGTCGAACTGCGGCCAGGCGTACTGGCCGGAAGAAGTGGCAATCAGGTCCTCGTAGCACAGCAAGGTCGGGATCGACGTTTCGAGCGGCATGTGGGCGCGCTCGCACATCGCCACGTAGCCCTTGATGGTCTTGCAGTGGCGCGCCATCGCTTCGATCGCCGGCAGGAACGTCATGTCGAAGAACAGGTACTGGCCTTCGGCATGGTTGATGATGTAGGCGATCTGCTCCGGATGCAGGCGCGGGTTAATCGTGTGCAGCACGGCGCCGGAGCCGGAGACGGCGTAATACAGCTCCATGTGGCGGTAGCCGTTCCAGGCCAGGGTGGCCACCCGGTCGCCCATCTGCACCCCCAGGCCGGTAAGCGCCTGCGCCATGCGGCGCGCGCGCAGCTCGCAGTCGCGGTAGGTATAGCGGTGGATATCCCCTTCCACCCGGCGCGACACGATCTCGTTGCCGCCGTAGTGGCGCGCGGCGAATGCGATCACGCTCGATACCAGCAGCGGCTGGTCCATCATCTGGCCCATCAGGGGGCTGGTCGGATACGCGGTCATCGATGCTCCATGAACAGATTGGCAAGAGTGTCAACCTGCTCGTTGTGCTGCGTCAACGCAATTCGATGATGCGGCGCAGCATGCGGCGGGACGCACTCGTGCGTGATGCGAATGTGCACGGTACGGTAGAATCATGCCGATCGCATGTCTTGTTGCTATCGATTCCCGACTTGCCTGGAGCTGCCATTACTGCTGACGAACTTCCCTTCACCAACTCGTTCGCCGAGTTGCCGCCGGCCTTGTATACCCGGCTGATGCCGACGCCCTTGCCGGCGCCCTATTTCATCGCTGCCAGCGCACCCGCGGCGGCGCTGGTCGGGCTCGACCCGCAGGCCTTGGCGCAGGAGGATTTCGTCGAGGTGTTTACGGGCAACAAGGTGGCGGTGCGCTCGCAGCCCTTGTCCGCGGTGTATTCCGGCCACCAGTTCGGGGTCTGGGCCGGCCAGCTGGGCGACGGCCGCGCGATCGTGCTGGGCGACTTGCCCGGGGCGCAGGGCCAGATGGAAATCCAGCTCAAGGGCGCGGGCCTGACGCCCTATTCGCGCATGGGCGACGGCCGCGCCGTGCTGCGCTCGTCGATCCGCGAATTCCTGTGCTCGGAAGCGATGGCGGCGCTCGGCATCCCGACCACGCGCGCCCTGGCGCTCACCGGTTCGCACCAGCGCGTGATGCGCGAATCGGTCGAAACGGCGGCCGTGGTCACGCGCATGGCGCCGACTTTTATCCGCTTCGGCTCCTTCGAGCACTGGCACTACAAGAACAAGCAGGATGAGTTGCGCATCCTGGCCGACTACGTCATCAAGCACTGGTACCCGGAATGCGCGGGCGCCGCCAACCCCTACAAGGAACTGCTGGCCGAAGTCACGCGCCGTACCGCGCGCATGATCGCGCTCTGGCAGTCGGTCGGCTTCATGCACGGCGTCATGAACACCGACAATATGTCGATCCTGGGCCTGACGCTGGACTACGGACCCTTCGGCTTCATGGAAGCCTTCGACGCCAACCACATCTGCAACCACACCGACCAGGGCGGCCGCTATTCGTACGCCAACCAGGTGCCGGTGGGCCACTGGAACTGCTACGCGCTGGGCAATGCGCTGCTGCCGCTGATCGGCACGCCGGAAGATGCCGAGGAAGCGCTTGACCAGTACCGCCCGGTCTTTGGCGCGAAACTGGACGAGCTGCTGCACGCCAAGCTCGGCCTGCTGGACGCGCGCGGCGGCGACGAAGCCCTGTTCGACAGCATGTTCCAGCTGCTGCAGGACAATCACGCCGACTTCACCCTGTTCTTCCGCCGCCTCGGCGAGCTGGAGCTTGGCGGCAGCCTTGAAGCGGACGCGCCCCTGCGCGACCTGTTCCTCGACCGCGCAGCCTTCGACGCCTGGGCCCTGCAATACCGCGCCCGCCTGCGCGCCGAACACAGTGTCGATGAGCAGCGGCGCGCCGCCATGCATCGCACCAACCCGAAATACGTGCTGCGCAACTACCTGGCCCAGGCCGCCATCGAGCAGGCCCAGAATGGCGACTACAGCGGCGTGCACAAGCTGCTGGCCATCCTCGAGCGCCCGTTCGACGAGCAGCCGGAAAACGATGCCTACGCGGCCCTGCCGCCCGACTGGGCAGCCCACCTCGAAGTGAGCTGCTCTTCCTGAACCCCCTACGAGACCACCATGAACGACAAAGTGACCAAGACCGACGCCGAATGGCGCGCCCAGCTCGACCCGATGGAATACCAGGTAACCCGCCACGCCGCCACCGAGCGCGCCTTCACCGGCAAGTTCTGGGACCACCATGAACACGGCATCTACCACTGCGTGTGCTGCGATACCCCGCTGTTCGAGTCGGACGCCAAGTTCGATTCCGGCTGCGGCTGGCCCAGCTATTTCCGCGCGCTCGACCCGGCCAACGTGATCGAGAAGACCGACCGCACCCACGGCATGTTGCGCACCGAGATCATCTGCGCCGTGTGCGACGCCCACCTGGGCCACGTGTTCCCGGATGGCCCGCCGCCGACCGGCCTGCGCTACTGCATCAATTCGGCGTCGATGCGCTTCGAACCGGTCTGAGGAAACCCTACATGATCAAGTTTTTATTCGACATGCTGCCGGTGATCCTGTTCTTCGGCATGTACAAGTATGGCGAAAGCAACCAGGAATGGGCCCACGGCATCGTCACCAACCAGCTTGGCTTCCTGATCTCGGGCGCCGTGCCGGCCTCGCAGTCGCCGATCCTGCTGGCGACCGTGGTCACGATCCTGGCGACCGTGCTGCAGATCGCTTACCTGCTCGCGCGCCGGCGCAAGGTGGACGGGATGCTGTGGCTGTCGCTGGGCGTGGTGGTGGTCGCCGGCGGCGCCACCATCTACTTCCATGACGACACCTTCATCAAGTGGAAACCGACGATCCTGTACTGGGCCTTCGGCGCCGCCCTGCTGCTGGCCCACCTGATCTACCGCAAGAACCTGATGCGCTCGGCCCTGGGGGCCGCCATGAACCTGCCCGAGGCGGTGTGGACCCGCGTGCTGTACGCGTGGATCGCCTTCTTCGTGGCGCTGGGCCTGCTGAACTTGCTGATGGCCTTCGTGGTCTTCAGTAACGATACCGGCGCCTGGGTCAGCTTTAAATTGTTTGGCATCACGGGCATCCTGTTTGCCTTCATCGTGATCCAGTCGCTGTTCCTTTCCAAACATATTCAGGAGGATGCATGAGTAACGACCAGAGCCGTACCGAACGCCTGCGCGAGCGCCTGCAGGCCGAGCTGGCCCCGAGCCTGCTCGAGATCAGCGATGATTCCCACCTGCACGCCGGCCATGCCGGCGCCGCTTCCGGCGGCAGCCATTACAGCGTCAAAGTGGTCTCCGAGAAGTTCCAGGGCCTCACGCTGGTCATGCGACATCGTCTTGTGTATGATGCCGTGCACGAAATGATTAACAAGGCGGAAATTCACGCGCTGGCCATCACGGCCATCGCACCGTCCGAAGCAGCCTGAAGACTGGCCACCCTGTGGCCGCCTTCAGTCAGCTTTAAGAATAGTGGCCGACAATCTTTATCGCGAATCGTTGAACCAGAAGTACAAGAACATATCCAATCTCGTCCAAGCACATCTCCCCACAGGAATTCCAGAAATGACTTTTAAGCCAGCACGCCTGCTGTTCGCCCTGATCGCCGTTGCCGCGGCACCTGCCTTCGCGCAAAACCTCGCCGTGGTCAACGGCAAGCCGATCCCGACTTCGCGCGTGGAAGAAGCCGTCAAGCAGCTGGTGGCCGCAGGCCGTGGCCAGGATTCGCCGCAGATGCGCATGGCGATCAAGGAAGAAATGATCGCGCGTGAAGTGCTGATGCAGGAAGCCGTCAAGCAGGGCTACGACAAGAAGCCGGAAGTCAAGGCAGCCCTCGACCAGGCCCGCCAGGCCATCGTCGTCAACCAGCTGGCGCGCGACTACATGGGCAAGAACCCGGTCTCGGACGCCGAGATCAAGGCGGAATACGACCGCTTCACCAAGCAGACCGGCGACAAGGAATACCACGTGCGCCACATCCTGCTGGAAAACGAAGCCGACGCCAAAGCCGTGATCGCCAAGATCAAGGCCGGCAGCAAGTTCGAAGAACTCGCCAAGCAATCGAAGGACACCGGCACCGCCAACAATGGCGGCGACCTGGACTGGGCAAGCCCATCGTCCTTCCCGCCTGAATTCGCGGCCGGCTTCACCGGCCTGCAAAAAGGCGCCGTGACCGAAAATCCAGTCAAGACCGCCAATGGCTTCCACGTCATCAAGCTCGACGACACCCGTGCCGCCAAGCTGCCGACCCTGGAAGAAGTCAAGCCGCAGATCGCCGAAGCCCTTACCCAGCAGAAGCTGGAGCAGTTCAAAGAGCAAATGGTCAAAAAGGCAAAGGTGCAGTAATATGTCTCACCGCCGGTGCTGCCCTTCCTTACGGCAGCCGGTTATTGCCGCCCGCGGCGAACTTTCTCGTGTTTAGATAGGACCTCAACAATGATTTTGAAGCCAGCCCGCCTGTTGTTAGCCATGATCGCCCTCGTTGCCGCGCCAGCATTCGCGCAGAACATTGCGACCGTCAATGGCAAGCCCATCCCGGCGGCCAAGGTTGACCAGCTGGTCAAGCAAGTCGTCGCCCAGGGCCGCGGTACCGATTCGCCGCAGCTGCGCGAAGCGATCAAGAAAGACCTGATCGGCCGTGAAGTGCTGATCCAGGAAGCCGACAAGCAAGGCGTCGGCGGCCGTGCCGACGTCAAGGCAGCGATCGACAACGCCCGCCAGAGCATCATCATCAACGCGATGCTCGCCGACTACGTCAAGAAAAATCCGATCAAGGATGCCGACATCAAGGCCGAGTACGACAAGTACAAGTCCACGATGGGGGACAAGGAGTACCACGCACGCCACATCCTGGTGGGTACCGAAGACGAAGCCAAGGCCATCATCGCCAAGCTGAAGGCCGGTTCCAAGTTCGAAGAGCTGGCCAAGCAGTCGAAAGACGGTTCGGCGGCCAACGGCGGCGACCTGGACTGGGCAAGCCCGGCCAACTACGTGCCTGAGTTCTCGAAAGCCATGATCGCCCTGCAAAAAGGCGCCATCACCGAGACCCCGGTCAAGACCCAGTACGGCTTCCACGTGATCAAGCTGGAAGACACCCGCGCGGCCAAGATCCCTGCGCTGGACGAAGTCAAGCAGCAGGTCGCGGAACAACTGCAGCAGCGCCAGCTGGCGCAGTTCCGCGAGAGCCTGGTCAAGAAGGCCAAAGTGCAGTAAGTCGGTTCTTGCCGATCGAGAAGCGCTCCCGAGGGGGCGCTTTTTTTATGTCCGGAGCATCAGCACCCCAACTTCGCAACTTCGGGGTCAGGTCTGACATTCGGACACGAACTCTGCGGTAGGACGTCAATCGATGCCTTGCGACTGGAGAAATACCGGCAACAAGCAGTGGCCCGGCATCGGTACGGCTCAGGCCGTGTCCAAATGTCAGACCTGACCCCGAAGTGCGAAGCGAAAAAAAGCGCCTCCTCGGAGGCGCTTGTCAATTCAACGAACAAACGCTCAGCCAACCCACTTGCGCGCGTTCTGGAACATGCGGATCCACGGCGCCTCGTCGCCCCACGCATCCGGCGCCCACGAGTGCACGACGGTGCGGAACACGCGTTCGGCGTGCGGCATCATGGCGGTGAAGCGGCCGTCTTCAGTCGTCACCGCCGTCAGGCCGCCGGGCGAGCCGTTCGGGTTGAACGGGTAGCTCTCGGTCGCCTGGCCACGGTTGTCGACGTAACGCAGGGTCTTGATCGCGGCATCGACGTCGCCGGTAAGCGAGAAGTCGGCAAAGCCTTCGCCGTGGGCGATGGCGATCGGCGCCTGCGTGCCGGCCATGCCGCCGAAGAAGATCGATGGCGAGTCCAGCACTTCCACCATGCCGAAGCGCGCTTCGAACTGCTCCGACTTGTTGCGGGTGAACTTGGGCCAGGCCTGCGCGCCCGGGATGATCGACTTCAGGTTGCTCAGCATCTGGCAGCCGTTGCACACGCCCAGGCCGAAGGTGTCGGGACGCGCGAAGAATTGCGCGAACTGGTCGGCCAGCTGCGGGTTGAACAGGATGGTCTTGGCCCAGCCCTCGCCCGCCCCCAGCACGTCGCCGTACGAGAAGCCGCCCACGGCAATGATGCCGTGGAAGTCAGCCAGCTTGGCGCGGCCGGCGATCAGGTCGCTCATGTGCACGTCGATGGCCGTAAAGCCGGCCTGGTGCATCGACCAGGCGGTTTCGATATGCGAGTTGACGCCCTGCTCGCGCAGGATCGCCACGCGCGGACGCACGCCGGTCGCGACGAAGGGTGCGGCGACGTTCACGCTCGGGTCGAACGTGAGGATCGGCGACATGCCAGGATCGGTCTCGTCCTGCAGGCGCGCATACTCCTGGTCGGCGCAGTCCGGGTTGTCGCGCAGGCGCGCGATGCGCCAGCTGGTGTCGCTCCACAGGCGGTGCAGGCTGCTGCGCTTCTCGTTGTAGATCACCTTGGCGTCGCGCGTGAATTCGATCGCGCCGCGGTCGTTGGGCTTGCCGATGATGTGGCTGCAGGCGCCCAGGCCCAGCTCGCGCAGGGTAGCCATGACAGCCTGCTTGTCCTCCGCGCGCACCTGCACCACGGCGCCCAGCTCTTCGTTGAACAGCGCGCGCAGGGTCAGTTCGTTGCGGCGCTCGCCCACCTGGCCGGTCCAGTTCTTGGCGTCGCCCCAGTCGGCCGCGTGCTCGCCTTCCATCGCCAGGATGTCGAGGTTGACGGTCACGCCGGCGCGGCCGGCGAAGGCCATCTCGCACAGGGTGGCGAACAGGCCGCCATCCGAACGGTCGTGGTAGGCCAGCAGCTTGCCTGCCTTGTTCAGGCGCTGGATGGCGTTGAAGAAGGCTTTCAGGTCCTCGGCCGAATCGACGTCCGGCACGCTGTCGCCCAGTTGCTGCATGACCTGGGCAAGGCTTGATGCACCCATGCGGTTCTTGCCGCGTCCCAGGTCGACCAGGATCAGGGCGGTGTCGCCCAGGTCGGTGCGCAGTTGCGGGGTGAGCGAGCGGCGCACGTCCGGCACCGAGGCGAATCCGGAGACGATCAGCGACACCGGCGAGATCACGGCTTTATTGGCGCCGTCGTCGTTCCAGGTGGTGCGCATCGACAGCGAATCCTTGCCGACCGGGATCGAGATCCCCAGCGCCGGGCACAGCTCCATGCCCACCGCTTTCACGGTATCGAACAGCGCGGCGTCCTGGCCCGGCTGGCCGCAGGCCGCCATCCAGTTGGCCGACAGCTTGATGTCGCCGATGTCGTCGATCGGTGCGGCGGCGATATTGGTGATCGCCTCGCCCACGGCCATGCGGCCGGAAGCGGCGGCGTCGATCACGGCCAGCGGGGTGCGCTCGCCCATCGCCATCGCTTCGCCGGCATAGCCTTCGAAGGACATGGCGGTGACGGCGCAGTCGCCCACCGGCACCTGCCATGGGCCGACCATCTGGTCGCGCACGGTCAATCCGCCAACGGTGCGGTCGCCGATCGTGATCAGGAAGGACTTGTCGGCCACGGTCGGCAGGAGCAGCACGCGGCGCGCCGCTTCGCCCAGCTCGATGCCGGTCAGGTCGATTGGCGGGAAGCTGTTCTTGACGTGTTCGACGTCGCGCAGCATCTTCGGCGGCTTGCCGAGCAGGACGTCCATCGGCATGTCGACCGGAGTCGCATCAAGGCCGGCTTGCGGGTCGATCACGCGCAGCTGGCGCTCTTCGGTGGCGGTGCCGACGACCGCGTAGGGGCAGCGCTCGCGCTGGCACAGCGATGCAAATTCATCAAGGTCCATTGGCGATATCGCCAACACATATCTCTCTTGAGACTCATTTGACCAAATTTCCTTCGGCGCCATGCCACTCTCTTCGAGCGGCACCTTGCGCAGGTCGAACAGCGCGCCGCGCTTGGCGTCGTTGACGATCTCGGGGAATGCATTCGACAGGCCGCCCGCGCCCACGTCGTGGATCGAGATGATCGGATTGTCCTCGCCCATCTGCCAGCATCCGTTGATGACTTCCTGGGCCCGGCGTTCCATCTCCGGGTTGCCGCGCTGGACCGAGTCGAAATCGAGGTCGGCGGTGTTGGTGCCGGTGGCCATCGAGGAGGCGGCCGAGCCGCCCATGCCGATGCGCATGCCCGGGCCGCCCAGCTGGATCAAGAGGCTGCCGACCGGGATCTCGTCCTTGTGCGTGTGGCGGGCCGAGATGCTGCCGATGCCGCCGGCGATCATGATCGGCTTGTGGTAACCATAGACGGTACCCTGGCTGCCGGCCGCGCCGACGTGCTGCTCATAGCTGCGGAAGTAGCCGCCCAGGACCGGGCGGCCGAATTCGTTGCTGAAGGCGGCGCCGCCGATCGGGCCGTCGATCATGATCTGCAGGGGCGAGGCGATGCGTTCCGGCTTGCCGTACACGGCCTCGCTGCGGCCGGCGTCGCCGCCCGTGACGTCCGACGCGTTTTCCCACGGACGCTGGGCGTCCGGCAGGTTCAGGTTCGACACCGTGAAGCCGGTCAGGCCAGCCTTCGGCTTGGCGCCGCGGCCGGTCGCACCTTCGTCGCGGATCTCGCCGCCGGCGCCGGTGGAGGCGCCCGGGAACGGGGAGATCGCGGTCGGGTGGTTGTGGGTCTCGACCTTCATGAGGATGTGCGTCAGCTCGGTCGATGGCGCGTATTCCTGGCTGCTGCCGCGCGGGTAGAAGCGGGTGACGGTGGCGCCTTCGATGATCGACGAGTTGTCGCTGTAGGCGACCACGGTGCCGCGCGGGTTCAGCTGGTGCGTGTTCTTGATCATGCCGAACAGCGACTTGTCCTGCTGCACGCCGTCGATGACCCAGTCGGCGTTGAAGATCTTGTGGCGGCAATGCTCGCTGTTAGCCTGCGCGAACATCATCAGCTCGACGTCGGTCGGGTTGCGTCCGGCCTTCGTGAAGGCCTCGTGCAGGTAGTCGATCTCGTCGATCGACATCGCCAGGCCCAGCTCGGTGTTGGCGCGCAGCAGGGCTTCACGGCCCTCCTGGAGGACATCCACCGTTTCCAGGGGCCGGCCTTCGAGTTCGTCGAACAGGCGCGCGGCCTGGTCGGCGCTGCGCAGCACGGTCTCGGTCATGCGGTCGTGCAGCAGCGCCGCCACGGCCTGCAGTTCGGCGTCCTGCAGCTTCTTCGGCGCGCCGATGCCGGTGCCGAGGATGCCGCCCTTGAGCACCACCGTGTAGCCGACGCCGCGCTCGATGCGGTGCACGTGACCCATGCCGCAGTTGTGCGCGATGTCGGTGGCCTTCGAGGCCCACGGCGAGATGGTGCCCAGGCGCGGGATGACAAAGAACTCCTCCGTCACGCCCTCGTACAGCGCCTGCGCCGCAGGCTCGCCGTAAGTGAGCATGGCGGTCAGGCGCTCGGTATCGTCAGGAGTGAGTGCTGCGCTCGTGTCGATGAAGTGATGGAAGCGGGCCTGGACTGCCACAATCGATGGGGCGACTGCTTGGAGTTGCGACAGGAGGCGTTGGCTACGGAAGGCGGACAGGGCATTGGAACCCGGCAGAATCAACATGGCTGAGAAGTCGGTTGATGCAGCGTCGCTGCTTGGGTGGAAGATAGCCCGCCATTATACAGTGTTGCAATGCAGCGTTGCATTCCCGGCTACGCGGTACTTGTAGAACGGACATTTCTTGATCCGGGAGGAACTTATCGGTATTGTAAGGGCTACATCATTACAAGAGGCGCGCGCGGCCAGCCTGCCGGCACGTACGCAAACGGGGATTGGAACGGGAACGATGATGCAAGACAATGCAAACCTGTCGGTGCTGGTGGTGGACCCGAACCCGGGCATGCGCGCCAGCCTGCAGAACATGCTGAACCAGGCCGGCATCAACAAGGTCGAATCGGCGGTCAATGCCAGCACCGCCATCAAGCAGCTGGCCAAGCGCGCCTACGACATCATCCTGTGCGAATACGACCTGGGCGGCCCGCAGGGCGACGGCCAGGACGGCCAGCAGCTGCTGGAAGACCTGCGCCAGCACCGCCTCATCACTGCGTCGACCATCTTCATCATGCTCACCTCCGAAGGCGTGTACGACAAGGTGGTCAGCGCGGCCGAACTCACGCCGACCGACTACGTGCTCAAACCCTTCACGGTCGACATGCTCAGCACCCGCATCAAGCGCGCGCTCGAGCGCCGCACCGCCCTGCTCCCGGTCTGGCAACTGGCCGCGCAAGGCAAGCCGCTCGACGCCATCCGCGCCTGCGCCACCGCCGCCCTTACCAGCCCGCGCTACGCGCTCGACTTCCTGCGCCTGCGCGCCGAGCTGCACGTCTCGGTGGGCGAACAGCGCGAAGCCGGCGCGCTGTACCGCGACGTGCTGGCCGAGCGCCCGCTGGGCTGGGCCGGCCTCGGGCTGGCGCGCACCATGGTCGCGCAGGGACAGGTGGAAGAAGCCCGCGACACCCTGGCGCAGCTGGTGCAGGCAAACCCGCGCCTGATGGCAGCCTACGACTTGCTGGCGCGCTGCCACGAACAGCTGGGCGCCAGCAACGACGCGCAGAAGGTGCTCGAAGAAGCCGTCTCGATCTCGCCGCACATGGTGCGCCGTCTGCGCAAGCTGGGTGAAGTCGCGATGGAAAACGGCGACGCCGAAGCGGCCGAGAAATCGTTCAAGCAGGTGGTGAACAAGGCGCGCTATTCCGAATTCCGCAACCCCGAAGACCACGTCAACCTGGTCAAGGCGCTGGTCACGCGCGGCGACGTGCAGGGGGCCAGCGGCGTGATCCGCGACCTGGAGCGCTCGATGCGCGGCAGCGCCAATGCGGACGCCTGCAAGTCCTTCTCCAACGCCCTGCTGCACGAAAAGATGGGCAACGTGAGCGCCGCCGTGGCCGAGCTGCAGATGGCGGTGAGCGCCACCCGCACCAGCAGCGGCCTGTCCTCGCACCTGAAGATCGGCCTGGCCCAGGCCTGCCTGGAACACCAGATGGACGAGCAGGCCTCGAGCGTCATGATGACCGTGATGCACGACGCCTCCAGCCCGGTGACGGTGGACGAGGCGATGGGCGTGTTCGTGCGCGCCGGCCGGCCCGACCTGGCCGACGGCATGGGCCAGCAGTTGCGTGCGCAGGCGCAGATCCTGCTCGGCGTGGCCGACGAGAAGCGCAACATGGGCGACGTGCGCGGCGCCGTGCAAACCCTGATGGAAGCGCTGCACATGGCGCCGGGGAACCAGGCCGTGATGGTGGCGGTCGCCGGCGGCATCCTGCGCCAGGTGTCCGAGCTCGGCTGGGACCATAGCTTGAGTGTGGTGGCCGCCGGGCAGATCGAGCGGCTGCGCGCGCTCGACCCGGGCCATCCGCGCCTGGCGGCACTGGGCGAGGAGTTCCAGCAGGCCAAGCGCAAGTTCGGTATTTCTAGCTAGCGCGGGCCTTCCCTACCCTTGTCGGGGTCGGTGACAGACGCGCAACGAACGGCGGGCTGCGGGGCGTGATCCTACGCACGACCACGCCATCTACTGACATGCTGCGTTGCAGCATTTGCGTACACTAGCGAAAAAACAGCGGAGACTTCCATCTTCAGAGAGGTCGACATGAGTCATTTCGCAACAACCGGCTGGCCGTTCTATGGCTGGAACCCGTGGTCCTTCGTCGAAGACAGCGGGAGCGGATCCTGCGCTCCCCGGCCCGACCAGGGTACATTCCTCGCCGGGAGCTTCCAGCACGGCCCCGACTGCCTGCAGTACAAGCTGTATATCCCCGGCAGCCACCGCGGCGAGTCCATCCCGCTGATCGTCATGCTGCACGGCTGCGGCCAAAGCGCCGACGATTTCGCCCTCGGCACCGGCATGAACGCACTGGCCGAGCAAGCCCCGTGCATGGTCCTGTATCCGGAACAATCGCAAGGAGCGAACTGGAACCGCTGCTGGAACTGGTACGACGAAGCCCACCACGCCCGCGGCGAGGGCGAGCCCGGCCTGATCGCGGCGCTGACCGAGCACCTGATGCTTGAGTACCCGATCGACCGCGCGCGCGTTTCCGTGGCCGGCCTCTCGGCGGGCGGCGCCATGGCCGTCATCCTCGGGCGCACCTATCCGGACGTGTTCAAGGCGGTCGGCTGCCATTCGGGCCTGCCCCACGGCAGCGCCAGGGATGGCGTGAGCGCCATGCTGGCGATGCGCACCGGCGCCGACTTCGCCTCGCTATCGCAGGCCACGCCGCTGCCGACGCCCACCATCGTCTTCCACGGCGATGTGGACCAGACGGTGCATCAACAAAACAGCGCCGACGTGGTGCAGCAGGCGCTGGCCTGCTACACCTCCCAGGTCCCGGGCGAATCGCGCGAAACGGCCATGTGCGAACAGACCGGCGAGACCAGCGGGCGCAGCTTCACACGCCACACCCATCGCGGAGAAAGCGGCGACGTCGTGGCGGAACACTGGACCATCCACGGCACCGGCCACGCCTGGTCCGGCGGCAACCACCACGGCAGCTACACCGACACCCGTGGCCCCGACGCCAGCAAGGAAATGCTCCGCTTTTTCCTGCAACGATAACCCCGCAACAACCCACTTCGGGGTCAGGTCTGACAATCGGACACGGCCTCGTCCGTCGTTGGCCGGTACGGATGGGCTCGTGTCCAAATGTCAGACCTGACCCCGAAGTTGCGAAGTTGGTTTAGGGCGGGCCGTAGCCGCCGCCGCCGGGGGTGTCGATGACAAACACGTCGCCGGCCCCCATCTCCACCTTGCCGATGTGGCCGAGTGCCTCGACGCTGCCGTCGGCGCGCAGCACGGTGTTGCGGCCACGCTCGCCCGGTTCGCCGCCGGCCATGCCGAAGGGCGCGTGGATGCGGTTGTTCGACAGGATGGCGGCGGTCATCGGTTCGAGGAAGCGCACCTGGCGCGTGCCGCCGCTGCCGCCGTGCCAGCGGCCCGCGCCGCCGGAGCCATGGCGGATGGCGTAGCTTTCCAGCCGCACCGGGAAGCGGAATTCGAGGATCTCGGGGTCGGTCAGGCGCGAGTTGGTCATGTTGGTCTGGACCACGTCGGTGCCGTCGAAGCCCTCGCCCGCGCCGGCGCCGCCGGAGATGGTTTCGTAGTACTGGTAGCGCGCGTTCCCGAAGGTGAAGTTGTTCATCGTGCCCTGGCTGGCCGCCATCGCACCCAGCGCCCCGTACAAGGCGTTGGTGATGCAGGTCGAGGTCTCGACGTTTCCGGACACCACCGAGGCCGGGTAATGCGGGTTGAGCATCGAGCCGGGCGGGATGATCACCTTGATGGGCTTGAGGCAGCCGGCGTTGAGCGGGATCTCGTCGTCGACCAGCGTGCGAAACACGTACAGCACCGCGGCCATGCACACGGCCGACGGCGCGTTGAAGTTGTTCGCCAGCTGGCGAGAGGTGCCAGTGAAATCGACTTCGGCGCTGCGGCCGTCGCGGTCGACGCGGATCGCCACCTCGATGCGGGCGCCGTTGTCGAGATCGTAGCTGTACTGGCCATCCTTGAGCGCCGAGATCACGCGGCGCACGGCTTCCTCGGCGTTGTCCTGCACGTGGCCCATGTAGGCGCGCACCACGTCCAGTCCATAGTAGGCCACCATCTTGTGCAGCTCTTCCACGCCCTTCTGGTTGGCGGCCACTTGCGCACGCAGGTCGGCCATATTCTGGTCGGGGTTGCGGGCCGGGTAGCGCGCGCCGGTCAGCAGCGCCCGGGCTTCGCGCTCGCGCAGCACGCCATCGAGGCCATCGACCAGCTTGAAATTGTCGATCAGGACGCCCTCCTGCTCGATGTGCTGCGAATCGGGCGGCATCGAGCCTGGCGTGGTGCCGCCGATGTCGGCGTGATGGCCGCGCGAACCCACGTAGAACAGGATCTCGCTTCCCGCTTCGTCGAATACCGGTGAGATCACCGTGACATCGGGCAGGTGGGTGCCGCCGTTATACGGGTCGTTGAGCATGTAGACGTCGCCCGCACGCATGCGGCCGGCGTTCTCGCGCATGACGGTCTTGATGCTCTCGCCCATGGAACCCAGGTGCACCGGCATGTGCGGCGCGTTGGCCACCAGCTTGCCGTCGGCGTCGAAGATCGCGCAGCTGAAGTCGAGCCGTTCCTTGATGTTGACCGAGTAGGCGGTGTTCTGCAGGCGCAGGCCCATCTGCTCGGCGATGGACATGAACAGGCTGTTGAAGATCTCCAGCATCACCGGGTCGGCGCTGGTGCCGATGGCGCGCCGCTCCGGCAGGGCCTCCACGCGCTGCAGGACCAGGTGATTGTGTGGTGTCACCTCGGCTTGCCACCCTGGCTCGACCACCGTGGTGGCATTGGCTTCGGCGATGATCGCCGGGCCGCGCACGATGTCGCCGGGCCCGATGGCGTCGCGCAGGAACAGCCCGGTGTCGCGCCAGGCGCCGCCGCTGAACATGCGCACGGTTTCCCCTGGCGCCGGCTGGGCGCCGGCGGAAACGGCCTGCGCCGCGGCTTCCGGCGGCGCGTCCGACCGGCCGATGGCCTCCACCGACACCGCTTCGACCACCAGCGCGCGCGAGGGCATCAGGAAGGAATAGCGGCGCTTGTAGGCCCCCTCGAAGGCGGCCTGCATCGCCTCGATGCCGGCAAACGGCACGACGATGGCCGAATCGGTGCCTTCGTAGCGCAGGTGGACGCGCCGCACCAGTGCGATGCGCTCGCTGGCCACCCCTTGCGCCAGCAATTGCCCGCGCACCTGTTCGCCCAGCGCATCCAGGCGCGCGGCCAGGGCGTCGAGGCCCGCATCGTTCAGGCGCTGCTCCACGGCCTGCTCGCGCATCGCCGCCTGGTCGGCCAGGCCCATGCCGTAGGCCGACAGCACCCCGGCCAGCGAATGGATGAATACCGTCTTCATGCCCAGTGCGTCGGCCACCAGGCAGGCATGCTGCCCGCCGGCGCCGCCAAAGCTGGTCAGCGCGTACTCGGTCACGTCGTGGCCGCGCTGCACCGAGATCTGCTTGATCGCATTGGCCATGTTGCCGACCGCGATACGGATGAAGCCTTCGGCCACTTCTTCTGGGGCGGGCGTGCTGTCGGCGCCCTCCCCGATCCGGCCTGCCATGGCCGCGAAGCCGGCGCGCACGGCCTCGAGATCGAGCGGATCGTTGCCGCCTGCGCCAAACAGGCGCGGGAAGTGATGCGGCTGGATCTTGCCCAGCATGACGTTGCAGTCGGTGACCGCCAGCGGCCCGCCGCGCCGGTAGCTGGCCGGGCCAGGGTTGGCGCCGGCGCTGTCCGGGCCGACGCGGTAGCGGGCGCCGTCGAAGTGCAGGATCGAGCCGCCGCCCGCCGCCACCGTGTGGATGCTCATCATCGGCGCGCGCATGCGCACGCCGGCGACCTGGGTCTCGAACACGCGTTCGAACTCGCCCGAGAAGTGCGACACGTCGGTGGACGTACCGCCCATGTCGAAACCGATCACGCGCTCGAAACCGGCGAGCTGGCTGGCGCGCACCATGCCGACGATGCCGCCGGCAGGTCCCGACAGGATGCTGTCCTTGCCCTGGAAGGCGCGCGCATCGGTCAGGCCGCCGTTGGACTGCATGAACTGCAGGTGTACGCCGGGCAGCTCGGCGGCCACCTGGTCGACGTAGCGGCGCAGGATCGGCGACAGGTAGGCGTCCACCACGGTGGTGTCGCCCCGCGCCACCAGTTTCATCAGGGGACTGACCTCGTGCGACACCGACACCTGGGTAAAGCCGATCGCGCGCGCGATGCGGGCGGTGGCGGCTTCGTGGCCGGTGTAGCGGTAGCCGTGCATGAAGACGATGGCGAGCGAGCGCAGGCCGCGATCGAAGGCCGCCTGCAGCGCGGCGCGGGTGGCGGTTTCGTCCAGCGGCCGCACCACGTCGCCATGCGCGCCCATGCGTTCGTCGACTTCGATCACGCTGGCGTACAGCAGTTCCGGCAGCACGATGTGGCGGTCGAACAGGCGCGGCCGGTTCTGGTAGGCGATGCGCAGCGCGTCGCCGAAGCCCTTGGTGATCGCAAGCAGGGTCGCCTCGCCCTTGCGTTCGAGCAGGGCGTTGGTGGCGACCGTGGTGCCCATCTTGACCGCTTCGACCTGGTCTACCGGCACCGGCTGGCCGGGTGCGAGCCCCAGCAGGTGGCGGATGCCGGCCACCGCCGCGTCGCGGTACTGTTCGGGATGTTCGGACAGGAGCTTGTGCGTGACGAGCTGCCCGTCCGGCCTGCGCGCCACGATGTCGGTGAAGGTCCCGCCGCGATCGATCCAGAACTGCCAGTCCATGCATGTGCTCCTGCTGCGCTTGAGAAGTCCTATTGTAGTCCGGCCG
This sequence comes from Massilia yuzhufengensis, assembly GCF_900112225.1. Taxonomy (GTDB): domain Bacteria; phylum Pseudomonadota; class Gammaproteobacteria; order Burkholderiales; family Burkholderiaceae_D; genus Telluria; species Telluria yuzhufengensis. The sequence goes on from NZ_FOLD01000024.1 coordinate 70,821, forward strand.
CGCGACTGTTTTGGCGAAAATGCATGACAATGCACCGATGGACAATGACCTCTACACCGTCGCGCAGCTGCGCGCGATCGAGCAGTCGGCCTATGCCGCGCTGCCACCCGGGACCCTGATGCGCCGCGCGGGCGAGGCGGCGGCCAGGTTCGCACTCGAACTGCTGGGCGGCCGGCGCGACCGGCCGGTGCTGGTGCTGGCCGGCCCCGGCAACAATGGCGGCGACGCGCTGGAGCTGGCCTCGAACCTGGCCGATGCCGGCATCGACGCCCTGGTGCTGCACCTGCCGGGCCAGCGCGAGGCCTCCGACGAAACCGCCAGCGCCCACGAACGCGCGCGCGACGGCACGGTCGGTTTCATCGACATGCTGCCGCCGGGCGGCGACTGGGGCCTGGTGGTGGATGGCCTGTTCGGCATCGGCCTCACGCGCGCACTCGATGGCCAATACCGCGACCTGGTCGCCGCGCTCGATGCGCTGCGCTGCCCGATCCTGGCGCTGGACGTGCCCAGTGGGCTCGATGCCGACACCGGCGCCGTCATTGGCCCGGACGGCATCGCGGTGCGCGCCACCCACACCATCAGCTTCCTTGGCAACAAGCCGGGCCTGCATACCGCCGATGGACGCGACCATGCGGGCCAGGTGCGGGTGGACTGGCTTGGGGTCGACCCGGCGCAGCTGCCCTCCCCGGCCGCGCGGCTCGGGTCGGCCGAGCTGTTCGCGCAGCGCCTAAGGCCACGGCGCCACAACACCCACAAGGGCATCTTCGGCGACGTGGTGGTGATCGGCGGCGCCCACGGCATGGCCGGCGCGCCGGTGCTGGCGGCGCGCGGGGCCATGTACCTCGGCGCCGGGCGCACATTCGCGGCGCTGCTCGACCCGGGCCCCGGCTACGACAGCGTGCAGCCGGAGATCATGTTCCGCCCGGCCGACGGCTTCGAATTCGGCAAGCGCACGCTGGTCGTCGGCCCCGGCATGGGCGGCTCGGCCGCCGCCATGCGCCTGCTGGCCACTGCGCTGGACAGCGACAGCCCGCTGCTGCTCGATGCCGATGCGATCACCCTGGTCGGCGCCAGCCCGGACCTGTTGTCTCGCCTGGCGCAGCGCAGCGCCCCAGCGGTGCTCACGCCCCACCCGCTGGAAGGCGCGCGCCTGCTGGGCACCACGGCGGCCGCGGTCCAGGCCGACCGCCTGGCAGCGGCGCGCGAGATGGCGCTGCGCACCCGTGCGACCGTGATCCTCAAGGGTTCGGGCTCAGTGATCGCACACCCGGATGGGAGCATGGTCATCAACCCGACCGGCAATGCGGGACTGGCCACGGCAGGCAGCGGCGACGTGCTGGCGGGGATGTGCGGCGCCCTGCTGGCGCAGGGCTGGCCGGCGTGGGAAGCGGCGCTGGGTGCGGCCTGGATCCATGGCGCCGCGGCCGACCTGCTGGTCGCGCACGGGATCGGCCCGATCGGCATGACGGCGGGCGAACTGCCCGCGGCGGCGCGGGCAGTGCTCAACATGCTGGTGAACGAAACCGGCGTTTAAACCAGGCGCCCGGCGGCGATGGTGATGGTGCGCCCGCAGCGCGCCGCCATCGCCGGGTCGTGCGTCACCAGCACCAGGGTCGAGCCGCGTTCGCGGTTCAGTTCGAACATCAGCTGGATAATCGATTCGCCGGTGGCGGCGTCCAGGCTGCCGGTCGGCTCGTCGGCGAACAGCAGCGGCGGTTCGGTGACGAAGGCACGCGCCAGGGCCACGCGCTGCTGCTCGCCGCCCGACAGGTACTTCGGGTAGTGGCGCAGGCGGCTTGCCAGCCCCACGCGGCCCAGCATCGCCTCGGCCTTGGCGCGCGCATCGCCGTCGCCGCGCAGTTCGAGCGGCAACATCACGTTCTCCACCGCGCTCAGGTGGGCCAGCAGCTGGAAGGACTGGAACACGAAGCCCAGCTTGGCCTTGCGGAAAGCGGCGCGGCCGTCTTCGTCGAGTGCGAAGATGTCGGTACCGTCGAGCAGGACCTTGCCGCCGGAAGGCGTGTCCAGGCCCGCCAGCAGGCCAAGCAGGGTCGACTTGCCCGAGCCGGACGCGCCGACCAGCGCGAGCGTCTCGGCCGGTTGCACGGTAAAATCGATGTTTTGCAGGATGGTGAGTTCGCCGCTGGCGTCCGCCACCCGCTTTGTCAGGCCGCTGACCTCAATGGCCGGCGGGCGCGCTGCTGTATCGGACGCACTAATTTTGGAAGCCTCGGGGTTATCACGCATGCTAGCTATTCTTAAAAAGTTGTCGGTCGCCGCGGTGTTGACGCTGGCCGCGTCGGCGAGCGCCTATTCTGCACCAAAAACCGTGCTCGTGGTGGGGGACAGCCTGTCGGCCGAATACGGCATCACGCGCGGCGCCGGCTGGGTCTCGCTGCTCGAGCAAAAACTCAAGGCCGAGAAGATCGCGGCCTCGGTCGTCAACGCCAGCATCAGCGGCGAGACCACCATCGGCGGGCGCACCCGCCTGCCCGCCCTGCTCGCCCAGCACCGTCCCGACATCGTGGTGATCGAGCTGGGCGCCAACGACGGCCTGCGCGGCCTGCCGGTGGCCTCGGCCGAAGGCAACCTGCGCGCCATGGTCGCCATGGCCCAGCAGAAGAACGCCAAGGTGATGCTGGTAGGGATGCGCATGCCGCCCAACTACGGCCGCGCCTATACCGACAGTTTCTTCAACATGTTCAAGAAGCTTTCCAGCGATACCCGTTCGGCGCTGGTGCCCTTCATGCTGGAAGGCGTGGCCGACAAGCCGGCCCTGTTCCAGCAAGACCGCCTGCATCCGACCGCCGCCGCCCATCCGATTATCCTGAACAATATCTGGCCGCAGTTCGCGCCCCTCGTGAAAAAACAATGAAATACCCTGCCGTCCTGAGTTTCGCCGACATCCTTCCCGAGCTCGACAGCTTCGACACCATCATCGACGCCCGCAGCGAGTCCGAATTCGCACTCGACCGGATTCCCGGTGCGATCAACGCGCCGGTGCTGGACGACGCGCAGCGCGTCCAGGTGGGCACCCTGTACAAGCAGGTAGGCGCGTTCGAGGCCAAGAAGCTGGGCGCGCCGCTGGTGGCCGCCAACATCGCCCGCCATATCGAAACCCTGTGGGCGGACAAGCCGAAGGACTGGAAGCCGCTGGTGTACTGCTGGCGCGGCGGCAACCGCAGCGGCTCGATGGCGCTGATCCTGGCCAAGATCGGCTGGCCGGTGGTACAGCTCGATGGCGGCTACAAGGCCTACCGCGCGCACGTGGCCGCGTCGCTGGAAAACCCTCCCGCACTGGACTTCCGCGTGGTGTGCGGCACCACCGGCAGCGGCAAGAGCCGCCTGCTCGAGACGCTGCACGGCATCGGCGCCCAGGTCCTGGACCTGGAACGCCTGGCCGCCCACCGCGGCTCGGTGCTGGGCCACCTGCCCGACGAGCCGCAGCCGACCCAGAAAATGTTCGAGACCCAGGTCTGGAACACCCTGCGCCATTTCGATCCGTCCAAACCGGTGTTCGTGGAATCGGAAAGCAAGAAGGTCGGCAACCTGCGGGTGCCCGAAGCCGTGATGGAACGCATGCGCGCCTCCACCTGCATTTCGCTGTCGCTGTCGCGCGAGAACCGCGTGCGCCTGCTGATGGAGGACTACGAACACTTCTGCGCCAATCCCGACGCCCTCACCGCCCAGCTGGCCCACCTGGTGCAGCTGCACGGACGCGAGAAGATCGACGCCTGGCGCGACCTGGCCAATAGCGGGGCCATGCCGAAGCTGGTCGACCAGCTGCTGCAGGAGCATTACGATCCGGCGTATCTGCGGTCGATCGACCGGAATTTCGTGCAGTTTCCGAAGGCGGAGGTGGTGGAGTTGAACGACATCGCGGAAGGCGATTTCGTGGATGCGGCTCGGCGGCTGCACGCTGCATGAAGAGCAGTAACGCGCTTCCTTCCACTCCCCTCCGCACCGTCGTACGCGCCACTGGCGCCTACGACTCCCGGCGCAGGCCGGGACCCAATTTCCCCCGCACGCCACCAATATCACCTTTTAGCGCTACGCGCGCAACTTGGGTCCCGGCCTTCGCCGGGACGACGGGGTTGGAGTAACGATACTGGTGGGAACGATGGCGACTCATCGTCCGAATACCAAAAAAGCAAAAAGCCCGGCTACTCACGCAGCCGGGCTTTTTTCATCCACTTCCCGCTTACTCGGTCTTGGCCCCGAGCTGCGATGCCTGCACCGTCACCTTGGCCTTGGCCTTGGTCTTGAGCGCTTCGACGTAGTTGTACATCTCCGCCTGGCCCACCAGGCTCGAGATCTGCTGCGCTTCCTGCTTGCGGCGGGCGGCGTCTGGCTGGGCGGGCTGCGATACCTTGCCAATGCGGTACACGCCATAGCCCTGGCCCGGCAGTTCCACGCCAACATACGCCGGCAGCTTGCTCACATCAGCCTTCAGCACCGCGATGGCGGCGGTGGTGTTGATGCCCGGTTCCCTGGTGCGCGAGATGGCTTTCGCTTCGCCGAAGCCGGCGACGTCGCCGCCCTTCGCGGCAGCCAGCTTCTGCTCGCCCGCGACACGCGCCAGGCGGGCCGCTTCTTCCAGCGTCACGCGCTGGCGGATCAGGGCGTCGACTTCAGCCAGCGGACGCTTGCTGGCGGGCTTGAACTCGAGCACGCGGCCCGAGATCAGCACGCTCGGCGACACTTCGACCGCTTCGGTGTTGCGCTTGTTCTTGACCGAATCCGTGGCGAAGATCGCGCTGAGGAATTTCGGGTTATTGAACGGCGCCTGCGCCAGCTGCGGGTTCGGGGTGCGGGTCAGCGCGTCGACGGTCTGGATCTTCAGGCCCAGCTTGTCGGCGACGGGCTTGAGGCTCTCCGACTGCTCGTACACCATATTGGTGAAGACCTCGGCCATTTCCGAATACTTCTTCGACATCTTCTGCTTCTTCAGGTCGGCAGCGATGTCTTCCCTGGCCGCGTCCAGCGGCTTTTGCGCGGCTGGCGTGAGCTTGGTGAGCTTGATGATGTGGTAGCCGAATTCCGACTGCACCAGGCCACTCGTGTCGCCTTCCTTCAGCGCGAAGATCGCATCTTCCACCGGCTTGACCAGGGCGCCCTTCTCGATCGCACCGAGGTCGCCGCCAGCCGGGGCCGAGCCCGGGTCCTGCGATTGCGCCTTGGCGATCTCGGCGAAGTTCGCCGGGTTCTTGCGCACCTCGGCCAGCACGCTTTCCGCCTTGGCCTTGGCCGCTGCTTGGTCGGCCGGCTTGGCGTCGCGCGCCACCGTGATCAGGATGTGGCTGGCGGTGCGCTGTTCCGGCGTCGTGTAGTTCTTGACGTTCTTGTTGTAGAAGTCGGCGACTTCGGCGTCGGTCACCGCGACCGCGCTGGCCACGGCCTCGGCGTCGAACACGACGTATTCGGCCTTGACCTGCTCGGGCACCGTGAACAGCTGGGCGTTCTTGTCGTAGAAGGCCTTGACCATCGCATCGGTGACTTTCACTTGCGGCAGGTAGGTGGCGACCGGGAACACCAGTTCCTGGACTTCGCGCTCCTGGTCGTTGATGTCCGACAGGCGCGCGGTCACCGAGCGTGGTGCGAAGGCGGTCGACTGGATCGAGCCGGAGAGCTGCTGCGTGGTGAGGTCGCGGCGCAGGCGCTGGTCGAACATGGCCGGGGTCATGCCCTGGGCGGCCAAGGCCGACTTGTACTGCTCCATGTCGAAGCTGCCGTCTGGTTTACGGAAGGCCTGGATGTCGGCGATCGTCTTGGCCAGGGTCGCATCGCTCACGCTCATGTGGCTGGCGGCGATCTCGGCGTTGATGGCGCGTTCGGCCACCAGGTTGTTCAGGATGGCCTGCTTGGCTTCCGGCGTCTCGAACATCTTCTGGTCGAACTGCGGACCCATCATCTGGCGCGCCTGGTCGATCTGGCGGCGCTGGGCCTCTTCCCATTCCTGCTGGGTGACCTTCTGGCCGGCGACGGTGGCGACGCTTGATGCGGCATCGCCGCGGTCCTGGTAGCTTTCGAGCCCGACCAACACGAACGACGGCACGATGATCACGAGCAGCAGGCCCTGCATCACGCGTTTGTTGTTACGAACAAATTCAAACATGGTCAGCCATTCAAGGTTGATAATGCTTTAACAGCACATGTTAAAAAAAAAGGCGAACTCGCGTTCGCCCCTTCTTGTTTCCCATCCAGCTTTTTTCAAACTGCCGGGTACGACTTGAATTCTGGCGGAGCGGACGGGACTCGAACCCGCGACCCCCGGCGTGACAGGCCGGTATTCTAACCAACTGAACTACCGCTCCAGAATAATGTTGCAAATGTTGGCGGAGCGGACGGGGCTCGAACCCGCGACCCCCGGCGTGACAGGCCGGTATTCTAACCAACTGAACTACCGCTCCAACAAGACTTACTTCACTTCATCTGCATGTCACTGCAGAGAAGGCATTAGTTTACAGCATCTTTCAGAGCTTTACCAGCCTTAAATTTCGGAACCTTCGCAGCCTTGATCTTGATGGGTTCCTTGGTGCGCGGATCGCGGCCGGTGCGTGCGGCGCGATCGCCCACGGTGAAGGTGCCGAAGCCGACCAGCGTGACGCTGTCGTTCTTCTTCAGGCTCTCGGTCACGGCGATGATCATCGCGTCGAGTGCACGCGTCGCCGAGGCCTTGGTAATGTCCGCGGACTTCGCGATTTCTTCGATCAGTTCTGTCTTGTTCACTCTAACCCTCGTTTATTCATCGGGCGCTTCGCGCGCCTGCATGCAAAAGTGCAAGCGCGTATTAAACAAGGGCAACATTGGTCTGTCAAGCAACATGCGGTATGGGTGGAGGTTTGTATGCATATCGCACGGGTTTTTTTGGGATGCGTTATCGGGATGCGACGGAATTGGGTTCCGGCCTTCACCGGAACGACGTCGCTTATGTGCCTCGATGGTCCGCACGTTACCGGCTTCGACCCTGCCGTCGCACTGAAAACCGTCGTCCCGGCGAAGGCCGGGACCCAATTTTGCACGCAAACCACCAGCCCAAAAAAACAGGCGCCACGAGGGCGCCTGTTCCATCGATCAAGCAACGATCAGTGCTTCACCACTTCCTGCTGCCCTTCCGCCACCGCCGGCGTCACCGCCACCGCCGGCGCCGGGACGTCGACGATCGGTTCCGGCTGGCGTTCAAGCGCCACTTCCAGCACCTTCTCGATCCAGCGCACCGGCACGATCTCGAGCTTGTTCTTGACGTTGTCCGGGATCTCGGCCAGGTCCTTCACGTTCTGCTCGGGGATCAGGACCGTCTTGATGCCGCCGCGGTGCGCCGCCAGCAGCTTTTCCTTCAGGCCGCCAATCGGCAGTACTTCGCCGCGCAAGGTGATCTCGCCCGTCATCGCCACGTCCGCGCGCACCGGGATGCCGGTGAATGCCGACACCAGCGCGGTGGTCATGCCAATACCTGCCGACGGACCATCCTTTGGCGTCGCGCCTTCCGGCACGTGGATGTGGATGTCGGTCTTCTCGAAGGCCTCGGCCTTGATGCCGAAGCGCTGGGCACGCGAACGAACCACCGTGCGCGCCGCTTCGATCGATTCCTTCATCACGTCGCCCAGGGTGCCGGTGCGGATGATCGCGCCCTTGCCCGGCACGTTGACCGCTTCGATGGTCAGCAGGTCGCCGCCCACTTCGGTCCAGGCAAGACCCACCACCTGGCCAACCTGGTTTTCCTTCTCGGCCACGCCGAAATCGTAGCGGCGCACGCCCAGGAACTTGTCCAGGTTCTTGCCGTTGACGATCACGCGCTTCTCGGATTTCTTCAGCAGCAGCATCTTGACGACCTTGCGGCAGATCTTCGAGATTTCACGCTCGAGCGAACGCACACCGGCTTCACGGGTGAAGTAGCGGATGATGTCGCGGATCGCGGATTCCTCGATCTTGATCTCTTCCTCGCGCAGGCCGTTGTTCTTGATCTGCTTCGGCAGCAGGTAGCGCTGCGCGATGCTGGTCTTTTCGTCCTCGGTGTAACCCGACAGGCGGATCACTTCCATGCGGTCCAGCAGCGCCGGCGGGATGTTGTACGAGTTCGAGGTCGCCACGAACATCACGTCCGACAAGTCGAAGTCCACTTCCACGTAGTGGTCGCTGAAGGTGTGGTTCTGCGCCGGGTCCAGCACTTCCAGCAGGGCCGACGACGGATCGCCGCGGAAGTCCGCGCCCATCTTGTCGATCTCGTCCAGCAGGAACAGCGGGTTGCGCACGCCAACTTTCGCCAGCGACTGCAGCACCTTGCCCGGCATCGAGCCGATGTAGGTGCGGCGGTGGCCGCGGATCTCGGCCTCGTCGCGCACGCCGCCGAGCGCCATGCGCACGTACTTGCGGTTGGTGGCGCGGGCGATCGACTCGCCCAGGGACGTTTTACCCACGCCCGGAGGGCCGACGAAGCACAGGATCGGGGCCTTGAGCTTGTCGACGCGCTGTTGCACCGCGAGATATTCCAGGATGCGCTCTTTAATCTTGTCCAGGCCATAGTGGTCGGACTCGAGCACTTGCTGGGCCTTCTCGAGGTCGATGGTGACTTTCGACTTCTTCTTCCATGGCAGCGACACCAGGGTGTCGATGTAGTTGCGCACCACGGTGGCTTCGGCCGACATCGGCGACATCATCTTGAGTTTCTTGATCTCGGCCTGCGCCTTTTCCATCGCCTCTTTCGGCATCTTGGCGGCGATCACCTTCTTCTCGAGCTCTTCGATGTCGGCGCCATCTTCACCTTCACCGAGTTCCTTCTGGATGGCCTTGACCTGCTCGTTCAGGTAGTACTCGCGCTGCGACTTTTCCATCTGGCGCTTGACGCGGCCACGGATGCGCTTCTCGACCTGCAGGATGTCCAGTTCGCCTTCCAGCTGGCCGAGCAGGTGCTCAAGGCGCTTGGTGACGTTGAAGATCTCCAGGATGACCTGCTTCTGCTCGAGCTTGAGCGGCAGGTGGGCGGCGACGGTGTCGGCCAGGCGGCCGGCGTCGTCGATGCCGGCCAGCGAAGCGAGGATCTCGGGCGGGATTTTCTTGTTCAGTTTGACGTACTGGTCGAACTGCTGGACGATGGCGCGGCGCATGGCCTCGACTTCGGAATCGTCGCCGATTTCCGATTCGACCGGGGTCAGTTCGGCGGTGAAATGGGTGGCGCCATCGGTGATCTGATCGATGCGCGCGCGCTGGGCGCCTTCGACCAGGACCTTCACGGTACCGTCAGGCAGCTTCAGCATCTGCAGGATATTGGCCACGCAGCCGATCTCGTAGATATCCGAGGCCGATGGTTCGTCCTTGGCGGCAGCCTTTTGGGCGGCCAGCATGATGCTCTTGCCCTGCTCCATCGCGGCTTCGAGCGCCTTGATGGACTTTGGACGGCCGACGAACAGAGGTATCACCATATGAGGGAACACGACCACGTCGCGCAGCGGCAACAGTGGCAGCGTTGTTTGTTCGGTTAATTTCGAAGTTGTCATGGCATACCTTATAAAAGCGTGTTGCTGAACTTGGGCTCTCGCAGCGCAATCTCAAGGCCGCTTGCGAAAATATTTTCTACAAGTAAATGAATATCAATTTATTGAAAATATAGCCGTTCCAATAAAAGACTGCTTTTCAAATGAAAAAGCCACATCACGGGAGCACCCGCGAGTGGCTTTTCGATTGAAGCCGTTCTTTTATATGAAGTAGTGTACCTTCAAGAATCCGTACGGCAAGACTTTTGTTGCAAGCGTGCAGGGGTTTTTTTAATTTTCCCCAGATGCCTTTGGAGTTTCACTGTAAATCAGCAAAGGTTTGGCGGCATTCGTGATCGAATTTTCATCGATAACGACTTTCACCACGTTTTGCTGGCTCGGCAATTCGTACATGACGTCGAGCAGTGCGTGTTCCAGGATCGAACGCAGGCCACGTGCGCCGGTCTTGCGCGCCAGCGCCTTGCGGGCGATCGCGTGCAGGGCCGCAGGACGTATTTCGAGCTCGGCGCCTTCCATTTCAAGCAGCTTCGAGTACTGTTTGATCAGCGCGTTCTTTGGCTCGATCAGGATCTGGATCAAGGCTTCTTCAGTCAGCTCGTTCAGCGTGGCGACCACCGGCAGGCGGCCGACCAGTTCGGGGATGAGGCCGAACTTGATCAGGTCTTCCGGCTCGGCGTCCATCATGATTTCGCTGGCCGCGCGCTCGGTCTGGCTCTTGACCGTGGCCGCGAAACCGATGCCGCTCTTTTCGGAGCGGTTCTGGATGATCTTGGCCAGGCCGTCGAAGGCGCCGCCGCAGATGAACATGATGTTGGTCGTGTCGATCTGGACGAAGTCCTGGTTGGGGTGCTTGCGCCCGCCCTGCGGCGGCACCGAGGCCATGGTGCCCTCGATGAGCTTGAGCAGCGCCTGCTGCACGCCCTCGCCCGAGACGTCGCGCGTGATCGACGGATTGTCGGACTTGCGCGAAATCTTGTCGATCTCGTCGATGTAGACGATGCCGCGCTGGGCCTTTTCCACTTCGTAGTTGCAGCTCTGCAGCAGCTTCTGGATGATGTTCTCGACGTCTTCGCCGACATAGCCGGCTTCGGTCAGCGTGGTCGCATCGGCGATCACGAACGGGACGTTGAGCATGCGCGCCAGGGTCTGGGCCAGCAGGGTCTTGCCGGAACCGGTCGGGCCGACGAGCAGGATGTTGCTCTTGGCCAGTTCGATGTCGTCCTTCTTGCCCAGGTGCTTGAGGCGCTTGTAGTGGTTGTACACCGCCACCGACAGGATGCGCTTGGCCGTTTGCTGGCCGATCACGTACTGGTCGAGCAGTTCGGTGATTTCGTGCGGAGTCGGCAGGTCGGACTTGGCGCCCGCCACCGATTCGACGTTGGATGTCTCGTCGCGGATGATGTCGTTGCACAGGTCGATGCATTCATCGCAGATGAACACCGACGGTCCCGCGATCAGCTTCTTGACTTCGTGCTGGCTCTTTCCGCAGAACGAGCAGTACAGAAGTTTTTCGCCGCTGGAGGATTTTTTGTCAGACATGGGGCAGGTTATCTATAAAGTTGCTTGAATATAACGCTAATACGAAGGCGCAACAAGTGCGCACACGAACATGCTACCCGAAATAAAAACGAAACGCCCGAACGTCGTTTCGCCCGGGCGTTTTTTGGCAACATCTTGTGGGTTGCTTCAAGCGCGGTTGGTGAGGACCCTGTCGATCAGGCCATATTCCACCGACTCTTCGGCCGACATGAAACGGTCGCGGTCAGTGTCTTTGTGGATCTGTTCGATCGTCTGGCCGGTGTTGTCGGCCATGATGCGGGCCAGGCGCTCGCGCAGGTACAGGATTTCCTTGGCCTGGATTTCGATGTCCGAAGCCATGCCCTGCGAACCACCGGAAGGCTGGTGGATCATGACGCGCGAGTTCGGCAGCGAGAAGCGCTTGCCCTTGGCGCCGGCGGCCAGCAGGAAGGCGCCCATCGAGGCCGCCAGGCCGGTGCACAGCGTGGAGACGTCCGGCTTGATGAAGTTCATCGTGTCGAAGATCGCCAGGCCGGCCGAAACCGAACCACCAGGCGAGTTGATGTAGAGCGAAATATCCTTGTCCGGATTTTCGCTTTCCAGGAACAGCATCTGGGCCACGATCAGGTTGGCCATCTGGTCGTTGACAGGGCCGACCAGGAAGATCACGCGTTCCTTGAGGAGGCGCGAATAGATGTCATAGGCGCGCTCGCCGCGACCGCTTTGCTCGACGACCATCGGCACGAGGCCGAGGGCTTGGGTATCCAATGCCGGATTATGAATCATACCTGTCTCGTTCCTTGTAAAAAGAGGCTAGAGAAAAAGCCGGCCCTTGCGGGCCGGTGTTTTGGTCTTAGCCCTGTGGGTTGCTACCCATCAGTTCATCGAAAGCGATGGTCTTGGAACCGACCTTCGCCTTGCCGAGGACATAGTTGACGACGTTTTCTTCCAAAACAAGTGCTTCGACTTCGGCCAGACGGCGGCGGTCGCTGTAATAGTACTTCAGGACTTCTTTCGGGTCTTCGTAGCTTTGCGAGAAGTCTTCGATCTGGGCTTTGACCTGTTCCTGGGTTGCTTGCAGTTTGTTGTCCTCAACCAGCTGCGACAGGATCAGGCCCAGGCGCACGCGGCGCTCGGCCTTGTCGGCGAACATCTCGGCCGGGAACGGCATCGACTTGACATCCATGCCACGCTGCATCATGTCCTGGCGGGTCATGTCGGCCAGGCGCTCCGAATCCTGCTGGATCATGGCTTTCGGCACTTCCAGCTCGGTCGACTTGACCAGCGCGTCCATCACGGCTTCCTTGTTGCGGGCCTTGACGCGGGCGGTGACTTCACGCTCGAGGTTGGTCTTGATGTCTTCGCGCATCTTGTCGATGGCGCCATCTTCGATGCCCAGCGAACGCGCGAACTCGGCGTCGACTTCCGGCATGTGGGCCCACTCGAGCTTTTGCAGGGTGATGGTGAAGTCGGCGGTTTTGCCGGCGACGTCTTTACCGTGGTAATCCTCTGGGAAGGCCAGCGGGAAGGTCTTGCTCTCGCCGACTTTCAGGCCGACGGTCGCTGCTTCGAATTCCGGCAGCATGCGGCCTTCGCCCAGCACGAAGGTATAGGCTTCGGCTTTGCCGCCCGGGAATTCTTCGCCGTCGATCTTGCCGACGAAGTCGACAGTGACGCGGTCGCCTTCGGCTGCGACCGGCTCGCCGCCGTCGCCGTGCTCGCCTGCCTCACCCTTGGTGTGGTAGTGCACGCGCTGCTTGCGCAGGATGTCGATGGTCTTGTCGATTTCGGCGTCGGTGACGTCGGCAGCGACGGTTTCGACTTCGACGGTGGCCAGGTCGCCGATCACGACGTCCGGATAGACTTCGAAGGTCGCGTCGAATTCGAGCACGCCTTCAGGGGCGTCCTGCTTCGGTTCGATTTTCGGGAAGCCGGCAACGCGCAGCTGGTTCTCGTTGGCGGCTTCGTTGAACGCGCGGCCGACTTTGTCGTTCAGCACGTCCGATTCGATCTGGTAGCCATATTGCGCCGCGACCATTTTGAGCGGCACTTTGCCTGGGCGGAAGCCCGGAGCCTTAGCCGTCTTGGCCTGCTTCTTGAGGCGCTTCTCGACCTCGTTACGGACGTCAGCTACCGGAAAAGAGATCGTCAGGCGACGTTCGAGTTTACCCAGGGTTTCGACTGCAGTTGCCATTATAAAAATCGTCCAAAAAAATAATTATTCGTGGTGCGAGGAGGGGGACTCGAACCCCCACACCATTGCTGGCGTCAGGACCTAAACCTGGTGCGTCTACCAATTTCGCCATCCTCGCGCAGGATTGCATTTTCTGCCACAAAAACAAAGGGCGCCCGACAGTGAAACCGGCCGCCCTGCACTCCTCTGTTTAGGGGCTACAACTTCAATCGATTATTTTACTGGATTTTCTGTCACTATTGGGCGGTTTTTTGCTGGGTGTGCGGGTGCAGGGAGCTCATCTATATAGACGCAATGCTTGCATGACTACATGCATATGCCTCAATTGTTACCCCTAGCATCGTCGTTCCGGCGCAGGCCGGAACCCAATTTCGTCGCGTCACGTTAGCCGGTGCACGCAAGCGGTCGCGGCACATTATATGAAATTGGGTCCCGGCCTGCGCCGGGACGACGTTGGTGAGGGTGGGGTGGCGGATAAGGAAGGCGAATTCGGAAGCGCCACCTGTCGAGTTAGGGTATTTGTTATTGAGCAATTATAATTCTCCAAACATAGAAGAACCTGGCGCCAGCGTCATCCCCACCATGCCCGTCGAGCACTACGAGAATTTTCCCGTCGCCTCCTTCCTGCTGCCGCGCCGCCTGGTGCCGGCCGTCGAAGCGATCTACGCCTTCGCCCGCAGCGCCGACGACATCGCCGACGAGGGCGGCGCCACGCCGCCCGAACGCCTGGCCGAGCTGGAACGCTACGGCAATGAACTCCAGGCCATCGAACGCGGCCAGGTCCCGGCCGACCCGCTGTTTTCCCGCCTGGCCGCCGTCGTCACCGCATACGGCCTGCCGCTCGCGCCGATGCACGACCTGCTGTCCGCCTTCCGCCAGGACGTGCTCACCACCCGCTACGCCGACTACACCGCCCTGCTCGACTACTGCCGCCGCTCGGCCAACCCGGTCGGGCGCCTGATGCTGGAACTGTACCAGGCCGTGGACGAGCGCAACCTGCAGGATTCCGACGCGATCTGCACCGCCCTGCAGCTGATTAACTTCTGGCAGGACGTGGCGATCGACCTGGCCAAGGGCCGCATCTACCTGCCGCAGGAAGACCTGGAGCGCCATGGCGTGACCGAAGCGGAGCTGGCCGCCACGCCGTCCAGCCCGGCCTGGCGTTCGCTGATGCGCTTCGAGGTCGAGCGCGCCCGCGCCCTGATGTTGGGCGGCGCGCCGCTGGTGCGCCGGCTGCCAGGACGCATCGGCTGGGAATTGCGGCTGATGGTGCAGGGAGGCCTGCGCATCCTGGAAGCCATCGAGCGCGCCGATTTCGACGTGTTCGGACGCCGCCCGACGCTGGCGCCGGCCGACTGGATCGTGGTCGGCTGGCGCGCGCTGCGCATGTAGCGGCGCCTGCCCTCGCGCCCCCTGCCCCGGATCGGCTAAGATAGCGGGTTCGCTCCATCACACCAACAGCAATCAGACCCATGTCTCCCGACGAATACTGCCAGCAAAAGACCGTCCAGAGCGGCTCCAGCTTCTACTACAGCTTCCTGTTCCTGCCCGCGGAGCGCCGCCGCGCGATCACCGCGCTGTACGCCTTCTGCCGCGAAGTCGACGACACCGTCGACGAGACCTCCGACAGCTCGGTGGCGCGCATCAAGCTGGCCTGGTGGCGCACCGAGATCGCGAACATGTATAAGGGCGCGCCCACGCACCCGGTGACCAAGGCGCTGGCGCCGCACATCGCACCCTATGGGCTCGAAGAGCAGCACCTGCAGGCGATCATCGACGGCATGGAGATGGACCTCGACCAGAGCCGCTACCTCGACTACCCCGGCCTGCAACGCTATTGCTGGCGGGTCGCGGGCGTGGTCGGCATCCTGTCGGCCAGCATCTTCGGCCATTCCAACCCGCAGACCCTGGCCTATGCCGAGAAGCTCGGCCTGGCCTTCCAGCTCACCAACATCATCCGCGACGTCGGCGACGACGCGCGCAAGGGCCGCATCTACCTGCCGGTCAACGAATTGCAGCAGTTCGGCGTCACCGCCGCCGACATCCTGAATTTCCGCCACAGCGAGAAATTCGAAGCGCTGATGCAGTTCCAGGCCGAGCGCGCCCAGGGCGTGTACGACGAGGCCATGGCGCTGCTGCCGAAGGAAGACCGGCGCGCCCAGCGTCCCGGCCTGATGATGTCGGCCATTTATCGCACCCTGCTGGGCGAGATCCAGCGCGACGGTTTCCACGTGCTGAACCAGCGCATCTCGCTCACGCCGCTGCGCAAGCTGTGGCTGGCCTGGAAGACCTATGTCCGCACCTGAGGGCGGCTTGCGGGTCGCCGTCGCCGGCGGCGGCTGGGCCGGCTGCGCCGCGGCCGTCGAGCTGGCGCGCGCGGGCGCCCAGGTCACGCTGGTCGAGAGCGCGCGCACGCTGGGCGGGCGGGCGCGCGGCGTCGAGGTGCACGGCGCGCAGGTCGACAACGGCCAGCACATCCTGCTGGGCGCCTACGCCGCCACCCTGCGCCTGCTGGTCGACGTCGGCATCGACCCGGACGCGGCCCTCCTGCGCCTGCCCGTGCAGATGCGCTACCCCGAGGGCAGCGGCGGCATGGAGTTCGTCGCGCCGCGCTGGCCGGCGCCGCTGCACCTGTTGGGCGCGCTGCTGCGCGCGAAGGGATTGGGACGCGCCGACAAGCTCGCCCTGGCCCGCTTCAACAGCGCCGCGCGCTGGATGGGCTGGGTGCTCTACCAGGACTGCACGGTGGACGAACTGCTGGCGCGCTTCGACCAGACCCCGCGCCTGAACCGCCTGCTGTGGCATCCGCTGTGCATCGCCGCGCTCAATACCCCGCCGTCGCGCGCGTCGGCCAAGGTGTTCCTGGCCGTGCTGCGCGACAGCCTGGGCGCCAAGCGCCGCGCCGCCTCGGACATGCTGCTGCCGCGCCTGGACATGGGCGCCCTGTTCCCGCAGGCCGCCGCGCGCCTTGTCGAACGACACGGCGGCGCGGTGCGCACCGGCGTGCGGCTCGACGCCCTGGCACGCGTGGATGAAGGGTGGCAGTTGACGCTGTCCGGCCAGGACGCGCTGTTCGATGCGGTGGTGCTGGCCACGCCCGCCCCGCAGACGGCGGCGCTGCTGGCCCCGCACGACCCCGCCCTGGCCAGCCGGCTGCACGCCTTCGAGCACGAGCCGATCGCCACCTGCTACCTGCAATACGACCCTTCGGTGCGCCTGGACCTGCCGTTCTACGCCTTGCTGGACGACCCGGCCAGCGGGCGGTGGGGCCAGTTCGCCTTCGACCGCGGCCAGCTCGACGCAGCCCAGGCAGGGCTGCTGGCGGTCGTGGTCAGCGCCGCCGGCGCCGCCGCCGAACTGGACCAGCACGCGCTGGCGGCCGGCATTGCCGTCCAGCTGGCGCAGGACCTGCGGCTGCCCGCGCTGGCCACGCCCCAGTGGACCCGGGTGATTACCGAGAAGCGCGCGACCTTCTCCTGCACCCCTGGACTGGACCGCCCCGGCAACGACACCGCCCTGCCCGGCCTGGTGCTGGCGGGCGACTATACGGCCAGCGACTACCCGGCCACGCTGGAAACCGCGGTGCGCAGCGGCGTGTGCGCGGCGACGATTATCCGCGCCTATGGCACCCTGCCCCGCGAAAAGCGCAGCCTGTCGCACGCAGCTGGCACGGCGGGCCCGACTTCCGTAAGGTAGCAGCATCGAAACAGGTCTTGCGGATTGCACAACATGAACAACATCCAACTCGGTTTGCGTACCCTGGGCCTGATCGCCCTGGTGGTCTTCAGCACCGCCGTGCTGGTCAATCCGGAACTCATCGGCGGCTCGACCGGGTCGACCGCACTGGCGATCGGGTCGATTCCCGTCGTCGGCCACCACTGAATCAGGGCAGCAGCATGGGCAAACTGGAATATCTCGACGCGCTCAAGCGCGCCATGACGGGCCTGCCGCCGGAAACCCAGGCCAAGACCCTGGCGTGGTACGAGCAGCGCTTTGTCGACGGCGTCGCCGCCGGCCGCAGCGAAGCGAGCATCGCCGAGGAACTCGACGATCCGCGCAAGGTGGCGGTGACCCTGCGCGCCAGCGCCCACATGAACGCCTTCAACGAAAAGAAAAGCCCGGCCAATGCGGCGCGCATGATCGTCGCCGGCGCCGGCCTGCTGGTGTTCAACCTCTTCATGGCCATACCGGCCGCGGTGTATGCGGCGCTGCTGGTCGTGGTCTACGCCTGCGCGCTCGGCTTCTACGTGTCCGGCATCGCCATTACGGCCAGCGGCCTGGCCGGCGCCAATGAACTGGTGCTCAACAACCCGCTGCACCGGGTCGAGATTTCCGATTCGGGCGTGCGCACCGAAACCACCGAACCCGGGCGCACCCGCGTCTCGATCGGCGAACAGGGTATCCATGTGACCGAGGAAAAGGGGCCGCAGGACGCCACGCTGGACAACCCGGACGATGTCGCCAGTTCCTCGGTGGTGATCCGCCGCGCCGAAAAAGTCGCCGACACCGGCATCCAGATCACCACCGACATGGACGGCGAGTCGCGCACCACGCAGACCCTGTTCGGACTAGGGATGGTGTTCGGCGGGATCCTGCTGTTCCTGCTCTCGCTCGTCATCACCAAGTACACGGTCATCGGCGTGAAGCGCTACCTCAAGATGAACCTGTCGCTGCTGAAGGGGGCCTGAGATGCGCGGCCTGTTCAAAGTCGGTTTCAGCCTGCTGCTGCTGGCGCTGGTCCTCATCGGCCTGAGCTACGGCATGCTGCGCGCCAACGGCGTCGCCGCCGCTGCGGAAGGCCGCCAGGTGGCCAGCGAAACGCGCGAAGTGCCGGCCGGCGTCACCGCGATCGACCTGAACGGCCCGATCGACTTGACCCTGCGCTATGGCTCCTCGCCTTCGCTCAAGGTGCGCGGCGAATCGCGCCTGCTGGGCAATGTGGACGTCACCAAGGAAGGCGATATCCTGCACATCGGCATCCGTGGCATGGTGCTGCGCCACCGCCGCCCGCTGCAGGTCGAGCTGGTCCTGCCCAGCCTGTCCAGCGTGACCGTGGACGGCAGCGGCGAGAGCACCGTCAACGGCTTCTCCGGCGAGCGCATCGAGGTGCGCATGGAAGGTCCCGGCAGCCTGCGCTTCAATGGCCGCTTCCGCCAGGTCGAAGCGTCGCTCAGCGGCAGCGGCGAACTGGACCTGAACGGCGGCGCCGGCATCGAGCGCTTCGAGGCGGCCCTGAGCGGTTCGGGCGAAATGACGATCGTCGGCGCCACCCGCGAACTCGAAGCCACCGCCAGCGGCTCCGGCGAACTCGATGCGCGCCATCTGCGCGCCGCCACCGTCAAGGTGGGCCAGACCGGCTCGGGACGCAGCACCGTGCAAGCCCGCGAGAACGTGGCCGCCTCGATTTCCGGCAGCGGCGACATCGAGGTATTCGGCAACCCGGCCGAGCGCAGCATCAGCCGCACCGGCACCGGCAGCGTCACGTTTTCGGAATAGGCCCGAGCCAGGCTAGAACGTCGCGCCCGGCGGCGCGGCCGCTGCCGAAGCAGGCGGTCAGCAGGTAGCCGCCGGTCGGCGCTTCCCAGTCCATCATCTCCCCCGCCACGAACACCCCGGGCAGCGCGCGCAGCATCGCGCTGCCGCCCTCCAGGGCCTCGAAACATACCCCACCGGCGCTGCTGATGGCTTCGTCAATCGGGCGTGGACGGCGCAATACCACCGGCAGCGCTTTTAACGCGGCAGCCAGTGTCGCAGGGTCGGCATAGTCCTGCTTCGACAGGCATTCGTGCAGCAGGCCCGCTTTCACGCCCTTGATGCCGAGCCTGCCCTGCAGGTGGCTGGCCATCGAGCGCGAGCCGCGCGGATGCGCCACTTCCTGCGCCACGCGCGCGGCGTCGAGGTCGGGCAGGAGGTCGAGCCAGATCGTGGTGCTGCCGTGCTCCGTAATCTGGTCGCGCAGGGGCGCCGAGATCGCGTAGACCAGGCTACCCTCGACGCCGTTTTCGGTCACCACGAACTGGCCCTGGCGGCACTCCAGCGCGCCGTCGCGGCCGTGCCACGCGATGGCGACCGTGGTCAAGGGCGCGCCCGCGTACTTCTCCTTGATATGCGCGCTCCAGTCGACGTCGAAACCGCAGTTCGAGGGCTCCAGAGGTGCGACGTCCACCCCGCGCTCGACCAGCCACGGCACCCAGGCGCCATCGGAGCCGAGCCGCGCCCAGCTGCCGCCGCCCAGGGCCAGCACGGTGGCGTCGGCGTCCAGCAAGGTTTCGCCCTCGGGCGTGTCGAAGCGCAGGCGGCCGTCCTGCCAGCCCAGCCAGCGATGCCGCATGTGGAAGCGCACGCCCGCCTCGCGCAGGCGGTGCAGCCAGGCGCGCAGCAGCGGCGCGGCCTTCATATCGGTTGGGAACACGCGCCCGGAGCTACCGACAAAGGTGTCGATCCCCAAAGCATGGATCCACTCGCGCACGGCCTGCGGGTCGAAGCTCTCGAGCCAACGCGCCACGTCCGGCGCGCGCGCGCCGTAGCGGCGGCGAAAATCGGGCAAGGGCTCGGAATGCGTGATGTTCATGCCGCCCTTCCCGGCCAGCAGGAACTTGCGGCCTACGGACGCCATGGCGTCATACACGTCGACCTGCACACCGCTTGAAGCCAGCACTTCGGCCGCCATCAGGCCGGCGGGGCCGCCACCGATGATGGCGACGCGTGGCGGATGCGAGGGGGGCTGGGTCATGGCGCGGCTTCGGTTGGGAGGAGCGGAATTGTAGTCGAAATGCAGCCTGCGTAAAAATGTAAAGCAAGCTTGACATCACGGCATTTCGCGCCTACGATGTAAAGCATACTTTACTTTCATCTACTTGAGGACGCCATGTACCAGAAGCGCATCAATAACACCTATCTGCGCGAGATGCTCGGCGCGCTGGCCCTGTATTGCGCACTGCTGGTGTGCGCCATCCTGTTCGGCCGCCCGATGCAAGAAGGCGTGCTGCGCACCCTGGTGCTGGTCTCGCCCATGATCGGCTTCGGGCTGATGCTGTGGGCGATTGCGCGCCACATCGGGCGCGTCGACGAATACATCCGCCAGCTGCTGCTGGAATCGGTCGGCATCGGCGCCGGCATCACGGCCGGCCTGACCTTCACCTACGGCTTCCTCGAGAACGCCGGCTTTCCGCGCCTGTCGATGTTCTCGGTCTGGATGGTGATGTGCGGGGCCACCATGATCGGCTGCGCGCTGCGCAAGCTGGCGCGCCGATGAACAACCACATACGTGCCCTGCGGGCCGAGCGCGGCTGGAGCCAGGCCGAGCTGGCCGACATGCTTCAGGTCTCGCGCCAAAGCGTGAACGCGATCGAGACCGGCCGCTACGATCCCAGCCTGCCGCTCGCCTTCGCCATTGCCCGGCTGTTCGGCCAGCCCATCGAATCGATTTTCAACCCTGAACCGGAGACACCATGAAAGCAGCAGTCCTCTTTGCCCTGGCGCTCGGCGTCGCCACCCCGCTACAGGCAGCCGACCCGGCGCCCGCGGCCAACCGCTTCGCCATGCGCATCGCGCCGGCCGAAAGCTTCGACATCCAGGGCATGCTGGTCGAGCGCCATGGCCAGGGCGGCCGCCCGCTGGTGCTGGTTCCCGGCCTGTCCAGCGGCCCGTGGGTCTGGCAGGACCTGGTGCGGCGCTTGAGCAGCGAGCGCGCGGTCTACGTGGTGACGCTGCCGGGCTTCGACGGCCGCCCCGCCCCCACCGGGCCGGCGCTCGACGCGGCGCGCAGCGCCCTGAAGGAACTCATCACCGCGCGCCGGCTCGACAAACCGGTGCTGATCGGCCACAGCCTGGGCGGGGCACTGGCCTTCGCCGTGGCGCAGGACGTGCCGGCGCTGGTGGGCGGCGTCATCTCGCTCGACGGCCTGCCGGTGTTCCCCGGCACCGAAGCGCTGGCGCCCGAACAGCGTCCCATGATGGCGGCCGGCATGCGCCGCCGCATGGACGCCGCGCCGCCCGATGCCTACGCCGACCAGCAACGCCAGTACATGCGCAGCCAGGGCCTGGTCGACATGGCCAAGGCCGACGACCTGGCCGCGCTGGCCCTGCGCAGCGACCGCAACGCCGTGGGCAGCTACATGGCCGAACTGCTG
This sequence comes from Massilia yuzhufengensis, assembly GCF_900112225.1. Taxonomy (GTDB): domain Bacteria; phylum Pseudomonadota; class Gammaproteobacteria; order Burkholderiales; family Burkholderiaceae_D; genus Telluria; species Telluria yuzhufengensis. The sequence goes on from NZ_FOLD01000024.1 coordinate 92,156, forward strand.
GCGGCCGACCTGCGCCCCGGCCTGCCGAAGATTACCGCGCCGGTGCTGGTGCTGGTACCCTGATATGTATTGACCCGTCAAGCGTTTCGTTCTTTTTCCTGCTTTTCGCTCGTTTGGGACGTGACCCGTCAGGCGGCAGCCCAAAGGCACCGCAAATTGGCGGGGTATGGGCTGCAAGGCCCATGCTAAACCGCAGTATCCGTGGACTCCAAGTTAGCGTCCGGCGCGGCTGCCCGGTCATGCTCAATCGGTCCGATGAGCCGCGCCTGTAGACGTCTTACATGTTTGAGTGCCGGTGCATTATCCAATGCGCTTACAGCAGAACGGGCGGCGAAACGACGGTTGATCAGCCTGATATACGCGGGTTTTCG
>NZ_FOLD01000025.1 GCF_900112225.1 Massilia yuzhufengensis
CGATCCATCGTGCCCGCTCCGCAGGACTCATTCCCCAAGCTTTTTTTGAGCCAATCCACCTGCATCTTCAGCTTGCCGATCTCGCTGTACAGCTTGTCCTCGGGGCTGCTTTCGTCCACCGGCTTCGGCCCGCGCTTGACGTCGAACAGCGCGTCGGCGTTCTCCAGGATCTCCTTCTTCCACTGGCCAACCAGCACCGGATGCACGCCGTATTCCTGTGCGATCTCCGTCACCGTCTTCACCCCGCGCACCGCTTCCAGCCCGACCTTGGCCTTGAATTCGGCGCTGTGCACCCTGCGTTTTTTACCTTCACTCATTCGCTGTCATCCTTTCGCGGACCACAGCTTAAACCACCGTCTCAAACTTGGGGTCCACTATAGTCGCGCTTCATCTGCCTTATCCACGCCTCGGCCCATTCGTAGTTCAGCATGTTGGTCGAGACCGTGGCAACGCTGGGTAGCAGCGTGTCGAGCAGCTTCTGGTCGGACAGTGGTACCGAGTTGTGACGGCGGTACTCGGCCACGCAGCGATGTACCGTCCAGATCTCGCCCTTCGAGCTTTTCTTCTCCAGCAACGATGCAGGGACAACCCCTTGGGCCAGCAAGCTCTCTAGCTGCCGTCCGTACTGCTCGGCAGCCTCGTAGTCATCGAAGGTTATCCAGAGCCGCTTTGGAAGGAGCTTATGGGTAACACACAATTGATACCCGTAGGGGCGCTTGATGATGTTCGCCATGATGCCTAGATCATAGGACCCTTAGGCGAAAAGTAAACGGCCACACGACGGCCATTTGGCCGTTATCAGGTGCGGTGCACCGCTCAAAACGAACGGTGTTGAACCCAATGCAAACGAGCCCCAACGGGGCCCGTACTATGAGGTTCTGGAGGCGAGGACGGGAGTCGAACCCGTCTAGACGGCTTTGCAGGCCGCTGCATAACCGCTTTGCTACCTCGCCAGAGGTGATCTTGCTAGCTGAAGCGGCGGGTTACGCGCCGCTTCAACCGAGAAGGCTGGCTTCCCTGAATTTGGAGCGGGAGAAGAGTCTCGAACTCTCGACCTCAACCTTGGCAAGGTTGCGCTCTACCAACTGAGCTACTCCCGCTGAGGAGTACAACGTGTCGTAAAACCTTGGAGCGGGAGAAGAGTCTCGAACTCTCGACCTCAACCTTGGCAAGGTTGCGCTCTACCAACTGAGCTACTCCCGCTGAGGAGTACAACGTGTCGTAAAACCTTGGAGCGGGAGAAGAGTCTCGAACTCTCGACCTCAACCTTGGCAAGGTTGCGCTCTACCAACTGAGCTACTCCCGCATGGAGTCTTACTAACTATAGCGCGCCAGCTCGTCCTGGACAAACTGGAGCGGGAGAAGAGTCTCGAACTCTCGACCTCAACCTTGGCAAGGTTGCGCTCTACCAACTGAGCTACTCCCGCTTTGTCTTTCATCTGCTGCGTTGTTGTCGCAACAGGCAGGCATTATAGAGATTCTATTCCGTACGTCAAGGATGGTTCGGAACATTTCTTACGAGCTCCCCGCCTTCTCCTTGATGAGCGGCCAGGCGCGGCGCAAGTAGTAGAACATCGACCACACCGTCAGCAGGCCGGCCACCCACAGGAAGTACTCGCCCCAGTAGTGCGTGTCGACCCCGTACAGCACATCGTGGAACAGCAGCAGCGGAATGGCCGTCATCTGGGCCGCGGTCTTGATCTTGCCGAGCGAGCTGACCGCCACCGACTTGGTGGCGCCGAGCTGGGCCATCCATTCGCGCAGGGCGGAAATGGTGATTTCGCGGCCGATGATGATGAAGGCGATGATGGCGTTCACACGGTCCAGCTGCACCAGCACCAGCAGCGCCCCCGCCACCATCAGCTTGTCGGCCACCGGGTCGAGGAAGGCGCCGAAGGCCGAGGTCTGGTTCCAGCGGCGCGCCAGGAAGCCGTCGAACCAGTCGGTGATGGCAGCGACCACGAACACCAAGGTGGCCGCCAGATTGCGGTCGGCCAGCGGGAGCCAGGGGGTCGGGAGATAGAAGACGCCTACGACAAGGGGAATCAGCGCTACGCGTAACCAGGTCAGGAGAATCGGGATGTTGAAAGGCATAGGGAAAGCACTGGTTTGCGGGAATGAAAGATTGCGCCGCTAGTCTACATTGGTATTGCTTTTTGGACTAGGTGGGGCGTCTGTATGTGTTTGGGGTGGAAGGAGGCGGCGGTGGGTGCGCGACGAACTTGGGTTCCGGCCTTCGCCGGAACGACGGTTTCCAGGGTGGTAGTGCAAATGACTTTCCGGCCTGCGCCCCTTGCACGTCGTTCCGGCGCAGGCCGGAACCTAATTTGACCTTGCCCTTCCCAAAAACAAACCGGGGCATCGCCCCGGTCCGTTAGTGCAGCTGCCGATAAATCTCCTCCGCCAGCGTACTCGAAATCCCCTCCACCGACATCAGGTCTTCCACGCTCGCATCGATCACCCCGCGCAGGCCGCCGAAGCGCGCCAGCAGGCGCTGGCGGCGTTTGGCGCCGATGCCTTCGATTTCTTCCAGGCGCGAGGCTTGCCTGGCCTTGGCGCGCTTGGCGCGCATGCCGGTGATGGCGAAGCGGTGGGCCTCGTCGCGGATCATGGCCACCAGCATCAGCGCGGCCGACTCCTTGCCCAGTTCCTGCGGCGTGCGGCCGTCGGCGAAGATCAGGGTTTCCAGGCCGACGCGGCGCGCCTCCCCTTTCGCCACGCCGACGATCATCGACAAATTCAGGCCCAGTTCCTCGAACACCTGGCGCGCCATCTCGACCTGGCCCTTGCCGCCGTCGACCAGCACGATGTCGGGCATGATGCCCTCGCCATTGGCCACTTTCTCGTAGCGGCGCATCAGGACCTGGCGCATGGCGGCGTAATCGTCGCCCGGGGTGATGCCGTTGATGTTGAAGCGGCGGTACTCGCCGTTCTGCATCTGGTGGTGGTGGAACACCACGCACGAGGCTTGCGTCGCCTCGCCCGCCGTGTGGCTGATGTCGAAGCATTCGATGCGCAGTTCGTCCAGCCCTTCGTGGTCGATCGCCAGGGCGTCGGCCAGCGCGCGGGTGCGGGCCTGCTGCGAGCCCTGCTCGGACAGCAGCCGCGCCAGCGCGATCTCGCCGCCCTTGCAGGCCATCTCCAGCCACTGGCGGCGCTGGCCCTGGGGCTGGAAGATCAGGTTGATGCGGTGGCCGCATTGTTCGCTCAGCGCGAGGATCAGTTCCGGCTGGTCGAACTCGATGTTGAGGATCAGGGTGCCCGGGATGAACTGGCCCGCGTAGTGCTGGGCCAGGAAGGCGCACAGCACCTCGATCTCGATCGGGCACTCACCCAGCGACTCGCCGACGTGCGCCGGGAAGTAGGCGCGGTCGCCCAGGTGGCGCCCGCCGCGCACCATGGCCAAATTGACGCAGGCGCGCCCGCCCTGCACCACCACGGCGATCACGTCGACGTCGGCGTCGCCCACGGTTTCCATGCTCTGTGCGTGCAGCACCTTGGACAGCGCCTGGATCTGGTTGCGCACGCTGGCGGCCTGCTCGAACTTGAGCTCCATCGCATACGACTGCATCTTTTGCTCGAGGTCGGCCAGCACCTCGGTCTGGCGCCCGCGCAGGAAGCGCGCGGCGTTGTCGACGTCGAGCCGGTACTGCTCGGGCTCGACCAGCTTGACGCAAGGCGCGCTGCAGCGGCCGATCTGGTGCAGCAGGCAGGGACGGGTGCGGTTGGCGTACACGCTGTCCTCGCAGGTGCGCAGCATGAAGACCTTCTGCAGCAGCTGGATCGATTCCTTGGCCGCCCAGGCACTCGGGAAAGGACCGAAATACTGGTTCTTCTTGTCCAGCGCGCCGCGGTAATAGCCCAGGCGCGGGGCTTCGCCGCCGGAGATCTTGATGTAGGGGTAGCTCTTGTCGTCGCGGAACAGGATGTTGTAGCGCGGCTTGAGCGACTTGATCAGGTTGTTTTCCAGGATCAGCGCTTCGGCCTCGCTGCTGGTCACCGTCGTTTCCAGGTGGGCGATCTGCGAGACCATCATCGCGGTGCGCGGGCTGGCCAGGTTCTTCAGGAAGTAGCTCGACACGCGCTTCTTGAGGTTGCGCGCCTTGCCGACGTAGAGCACGTTCTGGTTGGCGTCGAAATAGCGGTAGACGCCCGGCAGGTCCGGCAGCTTGGCGACGGTGGCGAGCACGCGCTCGCGCGCCGATTCGTCCGGCTTGACCGGGTCCGCTGCGTCTTCCTTCAATGTCGCTTTCAATTCTTCTTTCATGGCCTGCCAACTGTCCGGCCGCGCGCGCTGCGCGGGCACGGCCTTGACTTTCATCCTGGTGGATCGGGGGCGCGGCGGCTTCTGCGCCGGCGCAATGACTTGAACTTCGCTCACCACGTTGTTGCTTCGCCTGCCTTATTGCTGTCCCAGGTCCTGGGTAACGATCACGAAGGCGACGCCATATTCGGCCTCGTCGCTGACGCTCACCTGGGCGCTGAGGCCGTAGTCTTGCATGAATCGTTCGAGCGCACCGCTGCAGACGATCATCGGCTTGCCACCGGGTGCGTTGAGTACTTGAGCCGAGCGCCAGGTCATGGGCATGCGCATGCCCAGCCCGATCGCCTTCGAGAACGCTTCCTTGGCCGAGAAGCGCGTAGCCAGGAAACGCAGCCCGCGGGTCGCATTCTTGGCGCTCCGGGCGTGGTACTTGGCCAACTCCTCGGGCCCGAGGATTTTTTCCGCAAAGCGCGGGCCGCTGCGTGCGAGGGCGGCCTCGACACGCGAAATCTGGACGATGTCAGTGCCGATGCCGTAGATCATGCGATTCCCCCGCTGTGTTAATTTTTGTACGACACGCCAAGGCGCGCCGCGACCATGATGGCCTTCATCTCGCGCACCGCATTCTCCCAGCCCGCGAACAGGGCGTGGGCGACGATCGCATGGCCGATATTGAGCTCATGGATGTCGCTGATCGCCGCGATCGGCTGTACATTGGTGTAGTGCAGGCCGTGGCCGGCATTCACGCGCAGGCCGCGCGAAGCGCCCGCATGCACGCCCACCTTGATGCGCTCGATCTCGCGCAGGGCTTCCTCGCCTTCGGCCTCGGCATAGCGCCCGGTGTGCAGCTCGATCACGGTCGCGCCCACCGCGCCGGCGGCCTCGATCTGGCGCTCGTCCGCATCGATGAACAGCGACACCCGGATGCCCTCGGCCTTGAGCTGCCGCACCGCCGCTTCCACTTCCTTGTAGTAGCGGATGACGTCCAGCCCGCCTTCGGTGGTGACCTCTTCGCGCCGTTCCGGCACCAGGCACACATCCTGCGGCTTGACCTGGCAGGCGAAATCGATCATCTCGCGGGTCACGGCCGCTTCCAGGTTCATGCGGGTGGCCAGCAGCGGGCGCAGGGCCAGCACGTCGGCGTCCTTGATGTGGCGGCGGTCTTCGCGCAGGTGCAGCGTGATCAGGTCGGCGCCGGCCTGCTCGGCCAGCAGCGCGGCGCGCAGCGGGTCCGGATACACGGTGCCGCGCGCATTGCGTACGGTGGCGATGTGGTCGATGTTCACGCCCAGGTCGATGACGGGGCCGGCGGGTTGCAGGAAGCTCATGTGGTGTGAAGTCTCAATTTATAACTGCATCAGGTCGATCAAAATCTGGCGGGTATTGAGCGGCGCGCCGCCCAGGTGGTGGGCCAGCAGGAAGCGCATCAGCTGCTTGCTCTGGGCCTGCGTGGCCGGGTCGGCATAGTCCTCGCGCTCCATGTCGAGCAGGGTCTTGCCCGTCACCACAGGCCAGCTGTCGGCCGGGGTGGACGGGCGCGCGCCGCGTTCCGGGTCCACCACGTAGTCGCCGGCCGGGTCGACCCGGGCGCGGGTCGCCGTGCAACGGCTGAGGTCGGCGGCGACGCCGGTTTCCTTCAGCAGGGCCCGCTCGAACTTGCGCAGCACGATCGGCACCGGTTCGCCGTGGGCCAGCTGGTTCAGCGTGGAGACGTAGTGGTCGAACAGGGCCGGATGCTTGTCGTCGCGGGCGATCAGCTTGACCAGCAGCTCGTTCAAGTAAAAGCCGCACAGGAGCGCGGTCTTTTCCAGCGGCAGCATGCCGCCGACCCACTCGGCATCGATCAGGGTGCGCAGTTCGGACTTGCCGCTGAAGGACACCGACAGCGGCTGGAAGGTCTGCAGCACCCCGCGCAGCTTGGACAGCGGGCGCTTGGCGCCTTTCGCCACCACGCCCACGCGGCCGAAGTCGCGCGTGAACATGTCCACGATGAGGCTGGTTTCCTTGTAGGGATAGCTGTGCAGCACGAAGCCGGGCTGGCCGCTGACACGGGTGTCGCGCAGCGGCGGGCGGCTGCGCTTGGCCGCGGCTGGCGCAGCCGGGGTGGAGGGCGCAAGCTGCTGCGCCTCCGGTGTGTCTACGGTGTCGTCTTGAGTGGGCATGCGTGGGGGGCTATCCTCCGTTGCCTGGGGCCTGGGAAAAGCGCTTACTCGTAGCCGTAGGCGCGCAGGCCCGCTTCGTTGTCGGCCCAGCCCGATTTCACCTTGACCCAGATCTCCAGGTACACGGTGCCGCCGAACAGCTTTTCCATGTCCAGGCGCGACTGGGTCGAAATCTCTTTCAGGCGCGCGCCCTTGTTACCGATAATCATCGACTTGTGGGTGTCGCGCTCGACCAGGATGGCGCAGAAGATGCGGCGCAGGTCGCCCTCCTGCTCGAACTGCTCGATGATCACGGTGCTGGTGTACGGCAACTCGTCGCCGAGCAGGCGGAAGACTTTCTCGCGCACGATCTCGGTGGCGAGGAATTTCTCGCTGCGGTCGGTGATGTCGTCCGGCCCGAAGACCGGGGCGTTTTCCGGCAGGTGGCGCTTGATCTCGGTTTCCAGCGCATCGACCTGGAAACGCATCTTGGCCGAGACCGGCACGATGGCGCTGAAGTCGCGCAGCGCGGCGATCTTCTGGGCGAAGGGCATCAGCACCGCCTTGTCCTTGACGCGGTCCGATTTATTGATGACCAGCACCACCGGGACATTGGTCGGCAGCAGGTCGAGCACCTGCTGGTCGGCCGGGCCGAAGGTGCCGGCTTCGACCAGGAACAGGATCACGTCCGAGGACGTGAGGGTGTTCGACACGGTCTTGTTCAGCGTCTTGTTGAGCGCGTTCGCATGGCGGGTCTGGAAGCCCGGCGTGTCGACGTAGATGAACTGGGCGTCGTCGCGGGTCTGGATGCCGGTGATGCGGTGGCGCGTGGTCTGGGCCTTGCGCGAGGTGATCGACACCTTGGCGCCGATCAGCACGTTCATCAGGGTCGACTTGCCGACATTCGGGCGGCCGACGATGGCGATGTAGCCGCAGCGGAAATGTTCCGGGGTGGTAGGGGTACTCATACTGGGGTAGTTCCTGGTTGTTCCGGCGCACCCGCGTTCTGGGCTGTACCTTCGGATTGGACCGTGGCGATGCCCAGCTTGAGCTGGGCGGTGCGCGGCTTGGCCTTGCGGCCGGAAGACGGCCTGGTCATGGCTGCCTGGGCGGTTTCGAGCGCGAGGCGGGCGGCGGCCTGCTCGCCGGCGCGGCGGCTGCCGCCACGGCCGAAGACCTGCACGCCCAGTTTCGGCACCAGGCATTCGACTTCGAATTCCTGGCTGTGGGCCGCGCCGTGGGTGGCCACGACATTATAGGTCGGCAGCGGGATCTTTTTACTCTGCAGGAATTCCTGCAGCAGGGTCTTGGCATCCTTGCCCAGGGTGGCCGGATCGACCGTGTCGAGCAGCGGGATATAAAAGGCGCGGATCACGCTGCGCGCGGCTTCGAAACCGGTGTCGAGGAAGATCGCGCCCAGCAGGGCCTCGAGCGTATCGGCCAGGATCGACGGGCGGCGGAAACCGCCGGACTTCAGCTCGCCCTCCCCCAGGCGCAGGAATTGCGACAGCTCCAGCTTCTGGGCGATCTCGAACAGCGACTGCTGCTTGACCAGGTTGGCGCGCAGGCGCGACAGGTCGCCCTCGTCGAGCGATGCGTAGCGTTCGTACAGGATGGAGGCCACGACGCAGTTCAGGATCGAGTCGCCGAGGAATTCCAGGCGTTCGTTATGCAGCGCGCTATGGCTACGGTGGGTCAGGGCTTGCTGGAGCAGGCCGGTGTCCCGAAACGTATAGGCCAAGCGTGTTTGCAATAACTGTAGATTCATTGTGCTGTCGTAGTTTCGTCCGGCGCCGGGGTGCCGGATGCCTGTTGCGTATTACTGGGTGGGCGCGTCGGCACTGGCCGCCACCACGCCGCTCGGGTCGGTTGTGCCCGCGTAGTCGATCACGAGGCTGACATTGGCTGCCAGCGGCACCCGCTTCTCGTAGGCGAAGCTGACCTGCACTTCGCCATCGTCGCGGGTAATGGTCAGGTCGCGGCCCTTGATCGCGGTGACATTATTCATGCCCGCATTCTTGTCGAAGGCTACCTGCATTTCCCGCACCGTGCCGCCAGTTTCCTTGGCGCGCACGATGGCATCCTTGATCGCGCTGTACTCAGTATAGGTCGGCAGCAGCTTGAGCGCGAATACGGCGGCGACGCCGAGCACGGCCAGCACGAGGATGAGGCCGGTCAGCGAGACGCCGGCTTCGCGGGTAAAGGATTGCTTCTGACGCATGGTGGATCTCCCGTGTTACTGGATGCCGCCAATCCGTTTCGGATTGCCGAAGTTCATCCAGACGACGATCGCCTTGCCAACAATGTTCTTGTCCGGCACGAAGCCCCAGTAGCGGCTATCGGCACTGTTGTCGCGGTTATCGCCCATCATGAAATAGTTGCCTGGAGGTACGATACAGGTAAACTTGTCGTACGAATAGTCACAGGCTTTGCGAAGGGGGAAATCCTCGACGGAACCAAGGTCGAACACCCGCTTGCCATCGGTATTCAGGATCCGGTGCGGCACGTTGGCCAGGTTCTCGGTGAACTGCTTGTGGTAGACCGGGTGCTGGTCGTCCAGGTAGTCGTCCATCGGGGTGTAGCTGACGGCCTTGCCGTTCACGGTCAGGCGTTTGTTCTCGTAGGTAATGGTATCACCGGGCACGCCAATGACGCGCTTGATGTAGTCCTGGCTCATGTCCTTCGGATACTTGAACACCATCACGTCGCCGCGCTGCGGGTCGGCGTTCTCGATGATCTTCTTGTTGATGATCGGCAGCCGGATTCCATAGGCGTACTTGTTCACCAGGATGAAGTCGCCCACCAGCAGGGTCGGCACCATCGAGGACGACGGGATCTTGAACGGCTCCCACAGGAAGGAGCGCAGCACGAACACCAGCGCGATCACCGGGAAGAAGCTGCCCGAATACTCGATCCAGGTCGGCTGGCGCAGGTTGGCCGTTTCGATCGCAGCACGCTTGTTGCTGTCGACCTTGATCCCTTCGGCCAGCAGCTTGTTGGTGCGGGCGTCGTACTCCGCCAGCGCGGCGTCGGCCGCACGGCGGCGCTGCTTGGCGAAGACGAACACATCCAGGCACCAGATAATGCCCGTGATAATCATCAAGACGAACAGGATCAGGGCGAAATTGCCCAGAATGGGTTGCAGATTCATTATTTGTCGTCCACCTGGAGGATGGCCAGGAAGGCTTCCTGTGGAATTTCCACCGAGCCGACCTGCTTCATGCGCTTCTTGCCGGCCTTTTGCTTTTCCAGCAGCTTCTTTTTACGCGAGATGTCGCCGCCGTAGCACTTGGCCAGCACGTTCTTGCGCAGCGCCTTGACGTTTTCGCGCGAGATGATGGTCGCGCCGATCGCGGCCTGGATCGCCACGTCGAACATCTGGCGCGGGATCAGCTCGCGCATCTTGGCAGCCACCTGGCGGCCGCGGTACGGGGCGTTGGCGCGGTGGACGATGATCGCCAGCGCATCGACCTTCTCGCTGTTGATCAGCATGTCAACCTTCACCACGTCGGCGGCGCGGTTCTCCTTGAACTCGTAGTCCATCGAGGCATAGCCGCGCGAGGTCGACTTGAGGCGGTCGAAGAAGTCGAGCACGATTTCCGCCATCGGGATCTCGTAGTGCAGCTTGACCTGGCGGCCGTGGTAGGCCATGTCCATCTGCACGCCGCGCTTGCCGTTACACAGGGTCATGACGGCGCCGACATACTCTTGCGGCATGTACAGGTTGACGTCGACGATCGGCTCGCGCACTTCGTTGATGCGCGACGGTTCCGGCATCTTCGAGGGGTTGTCGACGCGGATCATGGAGCCGTCGCGCATCTCGACTTCGTAGACCACGGTCGGCGCGGTGGTGATCAGGTCCATGTCGAACTCGCGCTCGAGGCGTTCCTGCACGATTTCCATGTGCAGCAGGCCCAGGAAGCCGCAGCGGAAGCCGAAGCCCAGCGCCTGCGACACTTCCGGCTCGTACATCAGGGCGGCGTCGTTGAGCTTGAGCTTTTCGAGCGAATCGCGCAGTGCGTCGTACTGGTTCGATTCAACCGGGAACAGGCCGGCGAAGACCTGCGGCTGGACTTCCTTGAAGCCCGGCAGCGGGCTCGGGGCCGGTTTGCTGGCCGAGGTGACGGTGTCGCCCACCTTGGCGGCGGTCAGTTCCTTGATGCCGGCGATGATGAAGCCCACCTGCCCGGCCGACAGTTCCGGCAGCGAGACCGAACGCGGGGTGAACACGCCGACGCTCTCGACCAGGTTCACGGAACCGGTGGCCATCAGCAGGATCTTTTCTTTCGGGCGCAGGGTGCCATTGATCACGCGCACCAGCATCACGACACCCACATACGGGTCGTACCAGGAGTCGACGATCAGGGCTTGCAGCGGCGCTTCCTTGTCGCCCTTCGGCGGCGGCACGCGGGCGATCAGGGTTTCCAGCACGTCTTCCACGCCCAGGCCGGTCTTGGCCGAGCACACGGTGGCGTCGGAGGCGTCGATGCCGATCACGTCCTCGATTTCCTTCTTGGCGTTTTCAGGGTCGGCGTGCGGCAGGTCGATCTTGTTCAGGATCGGCACCACTTCCACGCCCAGGTCGAGCGCGGTGTAGCAGTTGGCGACCGTTTGTGCTTCCACGCCCTGCGACGCGTCGACCACCAGCAGCGCGCCCTCGCAGGCCGACAGCGAACGCGAGACTTCATAGCTGAAGTCGACGTGGCCCGGGGTGTCGATCAGGTTCAGGTTATACACCTGGCCATCGCGCGCCTTGTACTGCAGCGCCGCGGTCTGGGCCTTGATGGTGATGCCGCGCTCGCGCTCCAGGTCCATCGAATCGAGCACCTGGGCGTCCATCTCGCGATCCGACAGGCCGCCGCACAGCTGGATGATCCGGTCGGCCAGGGTCGATTTACCGTGGTCGATGTGGGCGATGATGGAGAAGTTACGTATGTTATTCATTAGCAAAGCTCAAAACCAAAAAGGCCGCGGCCAGCGCGGCGAGGTAAATCAATAGTACGGCGCATACAAAAAAGCGCTCCGTTGGGGAGGCATGCCGGTCCCCGGCCGAAGCGCAAGATGAAGCGAGAGAAGCAGGTGTGCGAGGTGCAGACGCTTTTCCGACCCCGGCATTTTACCGGATTCCGCGAGGGAAAGCCCGTTTTGGGCATCAGTGCCGCAGAAAGGCCGGTTTTCGGCCCATCCGTGCACGAATATGCGGGATTTTTGGGTGGATTCAAGCGCGGCGCGCAGGTCGCCGGGGCGCCCTGCCCCCCGGCTTTACGCGGCAGCGGCCATGCAGCGCTCGGCCCAGCCGCGCGCGGCCGCCGGGTCGAGGAAGTAATGGCACAGTTCCGGGCCGGCCGGGTCGCCGAACAGCACCGGCACCAGTTCGTCGAAGCGCTCGACCAGCGCCGGGTCGGCGTCGACGTCGATGACGGCGACGTCGAAGCGCTCACCGGGCTGCTGCAAGGCCAGCAGGGCCTGCAGCAGGTCGTCGCACAGGTGGCAGTAGCTGCGCGAGTACAGGGTAAAAGGGACGGTGCGCGTCACTGGCGCGGCTTCACGACGACGTACTGGGTGACGTTTTCACGCCGCACCAGCAGGGCCACCGGTTTCTTCGGATCGAGCTTGCCGACCAGCGCGTTGAACTGCGCCGCGCCCGTCACCGGCGTGTTGCCGACCTGCGAGATCACGTCGCCCACCTGGATGCCGGCGGTGGCGGCGATGCCGTCCACGTTCTCCACCAGCACGCCGCCATCGACGCCAAGCTCGCCGCGCTGGGCGGCCGGGATGTCGGCGACGGCCAGGCCGAGCGCATTCGGCGCCGCGCCCGGCGCCGGTTTCTTCGGCGTCGGGCGTGCGGCCGGGGTTTTCTCGTCCTGCAGCTCGACGATGGTGACCGGGACGTCGAGCTGGGCGCCGCGGCGCCACACGGTGACGGAAGCGCGCGTACCGACCTTGGTCGCGCCGACCAGGCGCGGCAAGTCGCGCGTGGTGTCGATTGGCTGGCCGTTGAACTTGAGGATGATGTCGCCGACCTTGATGCCGCCCTTCTCCGCCGGGCCGCCCGCCTCCACCATGGACACTTCGGCGCCGCGCGCCTTGCCCAAACCCAGCGATTCGGCGACGTCGCGCGTGACTTCGCTGATCTGCACGCCCAGGCGGCCACGCGTGACCTTACCGGTGGTTTTCAGCTGGTCGGACACGCGGATGACTTCGTCGATCGGCACGGCGAACGAAATCCCGTTATAGGCGCCGGACAGGGTGGCGATCTGCGAATTGATGCCGATGACTTCGCCGCGCATATTGATCAGGGGGCCGCCCGAGTTGCCCGGATTGACCGCGACGTCGGACTGGATCAGCGGCAGGTATTCGCCAGTGTCGCGCGATTTGGCCGAGATGATGCCGGCGGTGACGGTGTTGTCGAGGTTGAAGGGCGAGCCGATCGCCACCACCCACTCGCCGACCCGGATCTTGCTCGAGTCGCCGGTGCGCAGGTAGGGCAGGTTGTTGGCCGAGAGCTTGAGCAGGGCCACGTCGGAGCGGCGGTCGGCGCCCAGCACCTTGGCCTTGAACTCGCGGCGGTCGGTGAGCGTGACGGTGACCTCGTCGGCGCCTTCGACCACGTGGGCGTTGGTCAGCACATAGCCGTCGTTGGAAATGATGAAGCCGGAACCGACGCCGCGCGTGACCTGTTCTTCGGGGCTGGCGCCGCCCTGCCCGCCCTGTCCGGGCACGCCGCGGCGTCCGCGCGGAATCTGGCCGCCGAAGAAGCGGCGCAGGAATTCCTGCATCTCTTCCTCGCCCGGCGCACCCTGGCCGCGGGTGACGCGCTCGGTGGTGCGGATGTTGACGACGGCGGGACCGACCTTGTCGATCAGGTCGGTGAAATCGGGCAGGCCGGTGACGACCGGGGTCTGGACCGGGGCCGCTGCGGTGGCGGAGGCGGCCGGGAACAGGCTGGCGGCGGACAGCAGCAAGGTCGACAGGATGAGTGAGGCGGGACGACGGGTGAATTCGCGGGTCATGGGGTCGCATTAAAAGGCTGAGATTGACTTTATGGTAAGCCAAAACACGCGCTTTGTCTCGCGGCGGCCTGCCGTGCCACGCCCCCATGCCGTGTGGAAGGTCGGGTCGGAAGCGGGGCGTTTGATTGATACGCCGGGCGAATCACTGCGGGCGGGTGATATGCCTGGCATATCGTGGGGTGGCCCGATTTTCCCGGCCGCGCGTTCAGGCAGCGGCTGCACAGCCGCGGGCTTGCCGTAGCGCCGGCGCAGATCGCATGTGGTTTGAACGCGCGGACGGCAGAGCCGTCCACCCTACGACCTCACAGGCGCTTGACCGCCGCGGCGCCCGGCTCCGCCACCGGCCCTTCATGCGGCGCCGCCGGCGCAACCGCCAGCTTGCTGCCATTGGCCGCGTCGGCGCCGGCCGCCACCGCCGGCGCGATCACGGCCAGTGCGTCGGTGCTTGACGCCGGCTTGCCGGCTGCGCGCCGCAGTGGCACGGATTCCGCGTCGAGCTTGCCCGCCAGGCGCGCCGCGAAGCCGGGCGACAGGCTTGACGCCCCGGGTTCGTCGCGCAGCGCGTCGCCGATCCGGTGGTAGAGCTCCCACGCCGCCTGGCCGTCGGGTTCGCGCAGGGCCGCCAGCGCGAGCTCGAGGTCGGCATCCGGCAGCTCGCCGTCGGCAAAGGCCGATATGTATTCGCGCATCTTTTTATTCGTGTCCATCTGGGTGCCCGCCGACGTCGGTGTGTTCAATATGCCCTGCCTCTCTACGATCCTGCTACCTACCGTCGTTTGTCAACCGGGAAATCGAGCAATGGGCGCAATTTCTCGGCGATGACTTCGCGCGCGCGGAAAATCCGGCTGCGCACGGTACCTATGGGACATGCCATCACCTCGGAGATTTCTTCGTAACTCAGCCCTTCTATTTCTCGCAAGACAATTGCCGTTCGCAATTCCAGCGGCAGTGCTTCCATCGCCGCATTCACTGTGTGGGCAATCTGCTTGCTCGCCAATACCGACTCGGGCGTGTTGATGTCACGCAGGCTGTCGGCATCGTCGAACCCTTCGGCCCGTTCGGCATCGGCCTCGGTGGAGGTCGGCGCGCGGCGGCCCTGAGTGACAAGAAAATTCTTCGCTGTATTAATTCCGATGCGATACAGCCAAGTATAAAAGGCGGAATCGCCGCGGAAATGCCGCAACGCGCGATATGCCTTAATGAAGGTCTCTTGCACCACATCTTCAGCTTCGGCCGGATCGTGCACGAGACGGCCAACCAGGCGCATGAGGCGGCGCTGGTATTTCGCCACGAGCAGGTCGAACGCTCCCCGGTCGCCGGCCTGGACGCGCTCTACCAACAGCTGATCTCCCTCGCGTTCTGTCGTCACGGACCACGCCCCGTCGCTGCAGCGGTCCACCCTCCATAAGAGTTGGCACGCTGCAATAAGTTCAAAGTATTTTGTGCTCAGTCGATGACACGCCAGCCTGCCCCGCCCCGGCGCCGAGCGCTACCGCCAGGACACGAAACGCCTCCGGCGCCACGCTGTCGGGCAGGACTGCGACGCTGCGTATGGCGCACCGCCCGCGCAGGCTTGAGGGGGCGCCAAAACGCAGCATCAGCAGCCGCGGCCAGAGCGTGGAACCGGGCAGGATCGCGACCGGCAATGCGTCGCCGGCCTCGATCCGCACACCCTGTTGTACCGTCAGGCGTAGCTGCCCGGGTCCAGAAATATCAATGCGATGCACCGTTGCGCGACGCAGTGCCGCATGCGCCACGCATAGCCCCGCGAACAGCAGCGCGGCCGCGACAAGGGGTCCGCCGGTGAAGCGAAAAGGCAACAACAGGCCCACGGCGCAGGCGGCCGCGCACAGGCTTGCAGCGAAGCCGGCGAGCAGCCAGCGCAGGCGGCGCGACGGTGCAATGACGACGGTCAGTGCGATCGGCATGGGTCAGGCGAGAGGAAGAAGGAGGCGCCGCAGGCCGGGGCCGCGAAGGGGTGGAGCAAGGACAAAGGTGTGCCCCGGGCCGAACGGCCGAGGCTGTCAGGCGCCCATCCAGGTTAGACCCGGATGGGCGGATCTGGTTCAGACTTTTGCGAACACGAGGGTACCGTTGGTACCGCCGAAACCGAATGAGTTCTTGACCGCGTAATCGATCTTCATGTCACGCGCCGTGTTGGCGCAGAAGTCCAGGTCGCATTCCTCGTCCTGGTTGAAGATGTTGATCGTCGGCGGCGAGACCTGATTGTGGATCGCCAGCACGGTGAACACCGATTCCAGGCCGCCGGCGCCGCCCAGCAGGTGGCCGGTCATCGACTTGGTGGAATTGACCACCAGGTTCTTGGCATGGTCGCCGAACACGCGCTTGATGCCGCGCACTTCCGCCACATCGCCCAGCGGCGTCGAGGTGCCGTGCGCATTGACGTAGTGGACTTCGCTGGCGTTCAGGCCGGCGTTGCTCAGTGCCGCCACCATGCAGCGCGCCGCGCCGCTGCCATCCTCGACCGGCGAGGTGATGTGGTTGGCGTCCGCGCTCATGCCGAAGCCAATGACTTCCGCATAGATCTTGGCGCCGCGGGCAACCGCGTGTTCGTACTCTTCGAGCACCATCACGCCGGCGCCTTCGCCGAGCACGAAGCCGTCGCGGTCACGGTCCCACGGACGCGAGGCGGTGGCCGGGTCGTCGTTGCGGGTGGACAGCGCGCGCGCCGAGGCGAAGCCGCCCAGGCCCAGCGGCGAGACGGTGGACTCGGAGCCCCCGGCAACCATCACGTCCGCATCGCCGTACTCGATCAGGCGCGCTGCCGCGCCGATGCAGTGCAGGCCGGTGGTGCAGGCGGTGACGATGGCCAGGTTCGGGCCGCGCAGGCCGAATTTGATCGAGAGATCGCCCGAGATCATGTTGATGATCGAGGCCGGCACGAAGAACGGCGAAATGCGGCGCGGGCCGCGTGCCGTGTACTCTTCCTTGGTCGCTTCGATCATCGGCAGGCCGCCGATACCCGAACCGATGGTCACACCGATGCGGTCGCGGTTTTCGTCGGTGACGACCAGGCCCGAATCCTGCAGGGCCTGGATGCCGGCTGCCATGCCGAAATGGATAAAGCTATCCATGTTGCGGCCTTCCTTGCCCGGCAGGTAGTCTTCCACCTTGAAGTTCTTCACTTCACCAGCGAAATGCGTCGTGAACGGCGTGGCATCGAACTTGGTAATGTTGGCAATGCCCGACTTCCCGGCCAGCGCCGCGTCCCACGCTTCGGCAATCGTGTTGCCGATTGGTGAAATGCAGCCCAGGCCGGTAACGACGACACGGCGGTTGCGTGAACGGCTCAAGCGATTCTCCCAGAAACTTTTAAAGCGACAGCTACTACTTAGGCCTTGACGTGCGCGGTTGCGTAGTCGATAGCTTGCTTGACGGTGGTGATTTTCTCAGCCTGCTCGTCAGGGATTTCCATTTCGAACTCGTCTTCCAGTGCCATCACCAGTTCCACGGTGTCCAGCGAGTCAGCGCCGAGGTCGTCAACGAACGAGGATTCGATTTTGATGTCAGCTTCAGCAACACCCAGCTGCTCAGCGACGATTTTTTTAACGCGTTGTTCGATATCCGACATGTTATGGCTCCATTAGGTATGTGTTGCGGAAAGTGCGCGCATTTTATCAGGTTTGCGCGGTGAAAAACTACTTTCGGCAGTTCCTGCTATTTCCACCGAAATTACAGCTAAAAACAGCGAATGCGCCGGATTTAATTCGCACGCGTGCGAACTCCCGGCCCATTTCGCATTAATTCATGTACATGC
The DNA here is from genome assembly GCF_900112225.1 of Massilia yuzhufengensis. Taxonomy (GTDB): domain Bacteria; phylum Pseudomonadota; class Gammaproteobacteria; order Burkholderiales; family Burkholderiaceae_D; genus Telluria; species Telluria yuzhufengensis. Next base: position 17,197 of record NZ_FOLD01000025.1, read on the forward strand.
CGCCATTCACATGCAGCTCGGTGCCGGTGATATATGCGGCCTGTGGACCGGAAAGGAAGGCCACCGCGTGGGCGATGTCTTCCGGCTGGCCCAGGCGGCCCAGCGGGATCTGGGTGAGCAGCGCCTCGTGCTGGCCTTCGCCCAGGGCCTTGGTCATGTCGGTGTCGATGAAGCCAGGCGCCACGCAGTTGACGGTGATGTTGCGGCTGCCGATCTCGCGCGCCAGCGCGCGCGTCATGCCGGCCACGCCGGCCTTGGCGGCGGCGTAGTTCATCTGGCCGGGGTTGCCCGAGGCGCCCACCACCGAGGTAATGTTGATGATGCGGCCGGCCTTGGCCTTCATCATCCCGCGCAGCACCAGGCGCGACAGGCGGCCGACGGCGCTCAGGTTGGTCAGGATGACGCTGTCCCACTCCTCGTCCTTCATGCGCATGGCCAGGTTGTCCTGGGTAATGCCGGCATTGTTGACCAGGATCGACAGGCTGCCGAAGCTCTTTTGCACGTCGTCCACGACGGCGGCGCAGTTGGCAGCGTCGGTCACGTTCAGCACGGCGCCCTTGCCACCGAATTCGGCCAGGTAGCCAGTGATGGCCTCGGCGCCGGCTGCGCTGGTGGCGGTGCCGACGACCTTCGCGCCCTGGCGCGCCAGTTCCAGCGCGATGGCCTTGCCGATGCCGCGCGATGCGCCGGTCACGAGAGCGACTTGGTTTTGCAGGTTCATGCTATTCCTCTTGTGTTGATGTTTCAGGCGGCCGGCGCTTGCGCCAGCGACGCCAGCACGCGTTCCAGCGACGCCTGGTCGACCAGCGCCTCGCCCACCAGCACCGGGTCGATGCGCTTGGCCATGCCGACCAGGGTCTTGCTCGGGGCGCATTCGATGACCTGGGTGACGCCTTCGGCGGCCATCTTCTGCATGGTCTCGACCCAGCGCACCGGGCCGGCGGCCTGGCGCACCAGCGCATCCTTGATGGCAGCCGGATCGTGCAGGATAGCCACGTCGACGTTGTTGATCAAGTCGATCCGCGGCGCCGAGAACGTCAGCTTTTCCATGTAGTCGCGCAGGCGGCTCGATGCCGGCTGGAGCAGCGACGAGTGGAACGGCGCCGACACCGACAGCTTCATGGCGCGCTTGGCGCCCCGGGCCTTGGCGATCTCGCAGGCACGGTCGATCGCGGCGGCGTGGCCGGCGATGACGATCTGGGTCGGCTCGTTGAAGTTGACGGCTTCGACTACCTCGCCCTGGGCAGCTTCGGCGCAGACGGCGCGCACCTCGTCGGCGGGCAAGCCCAGCACGACGGCCATGCCGCCCTGCCCGACCGGCACCGCTTCCTGCATGGCCTGGGCGCGGAAGCGCACCAGCGGCACCGCGTCCTTGAAGTCGATCACGCCCGCGGCCACCAGGGCCGAGTATTCGCCCAGGCTGTGGCCGGCGACGATGCTTGGCGCCGGGCCGCCGGCGGCGATCCAGGCGCGGTAGACGGCGACCGCGGCGGTCAGCATGACCGGCTGGGTGTTGGTGGTGAGGTCGAGGTCTTCCTTCGGGCCTTCGGCGATCAGGCGCTTCATGTCGAAGCCGAGTGCTTCCGAGGCTTCCGCCACGGTCTGGTCGACAACCGGGTTGCCGGCGAAGCCGTTCAGCATGCCGACGGCTTGTGCGCCCTGGCCGGTGAACAAGAATGCGAATTTGGTCATATTATTTTTCTCTCTGTCCGAATACGTGTGCTTGCCGCGTCCGAATGACGGACGCGGCAAGGCATGCATTGTTGGAACGCGCGGGCGGCCCAGCCGCCCACCCTGGGTCTTACATGCGGGCGAGGATCGCGCCCCAGGTAAAGCCGCCGCCAACACCTTCCATCAGCACATTGTCGCCTTTCTTGACGCGACCATCGCGCACGGCAGCGTCGAGCGCCAGTGGGATCGATGCTGCGGAGGTATTGCCGTGCTGGTCGACGGTGACAACCATCTTCTCCATCGGCAAGCCGAGCTTCTTGGCCGTGCCCTTCATGATGCGCAGATTGGCCTGGTGCGGGATCAGCCAGTCGACGTCCGCCGGCTGCATATTGGCGTGCTCCAGTGCTTCCTTGGCCACTTCTTCCAGCACCGTGACGGCCAGCTTGAACACCGCCGGGCCGTCCATGTACAGGAAGCCGCTGCCGGCGATCGCGCCGCCGGCCAGGTTGCCGGGGATCGACAGGATGCCGGCGTGGCTGCCGTCGGCGTGCAGCTTGGTGGCCAGGATGCCCGGCTCGTCGGACGCTTCCAGCACCACGGCGCCGGCGCCGTCGCCGAACAGCACGCAGGTGGTGCGGTCGGTGAAATCGAGGATGCGTGAAAACACTTCCGAGCCGATGACCAGCACGCGCTTGTAGACGCCGGCGCGGATGAAGGCGTCGGCGGTGGACACCGCGTACACGAAGCCGCTGCACACGGCCTGCACGTCGAAGGCGGCGCTGTTGTTGGCCAGGCCGAGCTTCTGCTGCACGATGCAGGCGGTGCTCGGGAAGCTGCCGTGGAAATCGGGGGTGGAACTGGCGACGATCACCAGTTCGATGTCGGCGGCTTGCAGGCCGGCCGCCTCGATCGCCTTGCGCGCGGCATGCACGGCCAGGTCGGACGAATTCTCGTCGGCAGCAGCGTAATGACGACAGGAAATGCCGCTGCGCGACACGATCCAGTCGTCGGAAGTCTCCACGCCCTGCTCGGCCAGCTGGGCCGCCAGTTGATCGTTGGTGACACGGTTGGCCGGCAAGTAGCTGCCGGTGCCGGTGATCTTGCTGTAAACAGTCATCTCTTCACCATCCTGCTTGGTTGTTTACGCCTGCTGCTGCGCATCGGGCGTGGTTGGCATCAGTTCGGCGATCAGGGCCGACAGGTGCTCTTGTACATCGTATTTGGCGGCATCGTAGGCGCGCTTGATCGCCCATTCGAAGGCGAAGGCGCTGGCGCCGCCGTGGCTCTTGAAGACCAGGCCCTTCAGGCCGAGCAGGCCGGCGCCGTTGTAGCGCTCCGGGTTGAGCTTCTTGAGCGATTTACGGGCAAGCAAGGCGCCGGCCATCGAGAAGATATTCTCGGTGAACACCGACTTGACGAAGCGCGACAGGCCTTCGACGGCCTTGAGCGTGACGTTGCCGACGAAACCGTCGCACACCACCACGTCGACCGTGCCCTTGAAAATGTCGTTGCCTTCCACGTTGCCGTGGAAATTGAGCTTGCCGCGCTCATGGTCGGCGCGCAGCAGCACGCCAGTGGCCTTGACCACATCGTTGCCCTTGATTTCTTCGGTGCCGACATTGAGCAGGCCGATGGTGGGGCGCTCGATGTTTTCCATGGCGGCGCACAGCACCGAGCCCATGATGGCGAACTGGTGCAGGTGGTGCGGCTCGCAGTCGACGTTGGCGCCGAGGTCGAGCATATAGGTCGGGCCACCCTTCTGGTTCGGCATGATCGAGCAGATCGCCGGACGGTCGACGCCGGCCATGGTCTTGAGCACATAGCGCGACACCGCCATCAGGGCGCCGGTATTGCCGGCCGAGACGCTGGCGTTGGCGCTGCCGTCCTTGACCAGCTCGACCGCCACCCGCATCGACGAATCCTTCTTCTTGCGCAGGGCGATTTCGAGCGGGTCGTCCATGGTGACGACTTCGGTGGCGTTTTTTACCGTGATGCGCGGGTGCGCTTCGGCGTGGTGTTTCTTGAGTTCGGCGCGCAGCACATCTTCGAGGCCCACCAGGATCAGGTGGACGTCGGACTGCTTCTTGAGGAACGAGATGGCGGCCGGAATGGTAACCGAGGGGCCGTGATCGCCGCCCATGCAGTCAATGGAAATTGTGATTGTCATTTGTCGTGATATGCCGGCTCACGCAGGGCGGAGGGCAAGAGTGGATCGGGGCGTGGCAAACCGCCAGCCGCTGTCCGCGCAATTCAAAATGACGGAGTGCAAGCTTGTTGCAGCCGCGTGAAACAGAAAAGCGAAAGAAAAAGCGGCGCCACGCAGAAAAATACGTTGCACCGCTTTCATGGTACTAAAGGACAAGACGTCGATTACTCGTCGTTCTTGGTCTTCAGGACTTTGCGACCACGGTAGAAACCGTTCGGGCTGATGTGGTGACGCAGGTGGGTTTCGCCGGTGGTCGGCTCGACTGCCAGGTTTGGTGCGGTCAGGAAATCGTGCGAACGGTGCATGCCGCGCTTCGACGGGGACTTCTTATTCTGCTGAACTGCCATGATGACTCCTAATACATAAGTTCTAAAATTCTAACACATTCGACTTGCAAATACATGCAGATCGAGTATCCCAGCGGTAACTTCTTATCTTTCGATCTTTCCACTACCGACATGTTTTAACGCTATTACATCAACTACCTAATGCCATACTCGATTGCTGCACGCGTTTGACACGTTCTTGCTTCGTACTACAGGACTACTGGTACTGCGGCACTACTTATTCTGGTTTGAGCGTCTTCAAGCCGGCGAAGGGCGAGACTTTATCGGTCTTCAGGACGTCCAGGAGCTTGGTGTCCGGACAGACCTCATGTTTCGGTGCCTGCGGCAGGGCCAGCAGGGCTTCGTCTTCCAGCAACTGGCGGATGTCGCAGGCGTGGCTGCCGACAATCACGTCGATGCTGTCGTCGTCCAGGACTTCTTCCATCCCGTCGGCTTCTTCGTCATCCTTGCCCAGCACCAGCATGGTGGACGAATCGATCTCGTATTCCATCGGCTGCAGGCAACGCTGGCAGGCCAGCTTCACCGGGCCGGCGACCGACAGGGTAAGCGACGGGTAGCCCTCGCGGGTCTGACCGCCCTGCATGGCCCAGCGAATCTCGCCCGAGTTATCGACGCAATCGGCTGCCAGGCGGGTCATCTCGGACACTGGCGTTACGCCCTCGCGGTGTCCTTCATTCCGGCAAAACTCGAAGGCGTCTATGACAAAAGCGCTCATTTGGAAAACTTCCCCGGAAAACCTGCGATAATAACAGGCTTCTCCCCGCAGAGTCAAAGACTTACGTCGTTTTTACCCTGCGCGCGTTGCACCGGCCACGCATCTGGAAGGTTTGCTTGCCGGACATGCATCGCTGACCAGCTCGACTGATATGCCGTTTTATTCGATAGCCCGCAATGATACCAAGTTCCGTTCCACCGCGCCTCATTCTTGCATCGGGGTCCGCGTACCGGCGCGAATTGCTGTCGCGCCTGCAGCTGCCTTTCGAGGCGATCTCGCCCGATATCGACGAAACGCCGCAGGCCGGCGAGGCGCCGCAGGAGACCGCCCTGCGCCTGGCGCGCGCCAAGGCCGCGGCGGTCGCCAGCAAGGCGCCGGGCGCCCTCGTCATCGGCTCCGATCAGGTGGCGACCCTGGACGGCCTGCAGATCGGCAAGCCGGGCAACCATGCGCGTGCACTGGAACAACTGCAGCTGATGCGGGGACGGCGCGTGGTGTTTCATACGGCCCTGTGCCTGTGGGACAGCCGCGTGGCCGATCCGGCGCACGCCGCGCAAGTGGACAACATCCAGGTCTTCGTCGACTTCCGCGATCTGCCCGATGCCGAGCTGGACGCCTACCTGCGCATCGAACAACCGTATGACTGCGCCGGCAGCGCCAAGAACGAAGGGCTGGGCATCGCCCTGCTCGACAATATCGCATCGACCGACCCCACCGCCCTCACCGGCCTGCCCCTGATCTCCCTCACCGGCATGCTGCGCCGCGCCGGCGTGGCCTTCTTCGGCACCTGACTCCTTACCCTATAGATCAACAATGCCCGGCACCCTGTACCTTATTCCGAATACCCTTGGCCCTGTCGACGCCGCTCCCGGCGCCCTGTCCGCCCTGCTCCCGACCCAGGTGCAGGCGCTGACATCCAGGCTTGACTACTTCGTCGCCGAAAACGCCAAGACCGCGCGCGCCTTTTTGAAACTGATTGCAATCGACCACCCGCTGGCGAAACCGCTGCAGGAAATCGAGATCGCGGAACTGAACGTCAACACGCCGCCAGCCGCATTGAACCAGCTGCTGGCGCCCCTGCTGGCCGGGCGCGATGCCGGGCTGGTGTCGGAAGCGGGCGTACCGGCCGTGGCCGATCCCGGCGCAGACCTGGTGCGCCTGGCGCACCAGCACGGCATCGCCGTGCGGCCGCTGGTGGGGCCGTCGTCGCTGCTGCTGGCCGTGATGGCCAGCGGTTTGAACGGACAGAGCTTTGCGTTCAACGGCTACCTGCCGACCGACGCGGCGCAGCGTACCAAGCGCATCCAGCAACTGGAACAGCGCTCGCGCGCGGAGAAGCAGACGCAGCTGCTGATCGAGACGCCGTACCGCAATGGCCAGATGCTGGAGGCGCTGGCGGCCGGGTGCCAGCCGGGGACGCTCATTTGCGTGGCGACGGATTTGTCGCTGGCGAGCGAATCGGTGCGGACGCTGACGGCAGCAAAGTGGAAAGCGGAACTGGCGGCTGGAAAGGCGCCGGAGTTTCACAAGAAGCCGACGGTGTTTTTGTTTTTGGCGCAGTAGCGTTAGTAGGTGGGCTGGTAGGCAGGCACGCAGGCCGATAAACGGCCCGCGCCCTGCAATCAAAGCACCTCGTGCGTCAACTCCCTGACCCAGTCGAACGCCTCCAGCTCCATCTCCCTGATCTGCGCTACCGTCAAGCCCAGCCTGCGCAGCGCGTTATACAGCTTGCACCCGCCTTCAGCCGCTTCGAGCAGCTCGGCCACCTTCAGCATGCTGCCGAAATCTCCCGCCCGGTCCAGCAGCGCGGCGCGCACGTCACCGGCCACTTCGACATTTTCGAGGATCTCGTGCATCGGGATCGAGAACAGCGCGTCGGCCAGCGACATGATGCCCACCGTGAAGGCGCGGTCGGCGCTGGAGGGATCGTGCGGGCGTAGCGCCAGGGTCATCAGCTCGAGCAGCTTGCCGCGCGTGGTGGCCAGTTGCAGCAGCGGCGAGGCCAGTTCCACCACCCCGCCCACCGTCGAGTACAGCAGGATTTGCAGCCAGCGCTGCAGCTGGCGCCGGCCGAGCTGGTTCAGGGCCTGCGACAGCGATTCGATCTGCGGCCCCGGCGCCGCCCGGCTGTTAACCAGGCGCAGCAGGTTCAGGCTGATCAAGGCATCGCGCTTGACGGCCGTTTCGATGACCTGGGCGTCGGCATTCGAGCTCACCAGTTCCAGCAGGTGCAGGAGCGCCATCTCGGACGGGGTGATCTTCTTGCCCGACAAAATGACCGGACGCGCGAAATAATAGCCCTGGAAGTACTCGAAGCCGAGGTCCATGCACAGCTTGAATTCATCGAGCGTCTCGACCTTTTCGGCGAGCAGCTTCTTGCCGGTGGACTTGAGCGACGCGGTGAGGCGCTCCAGCTCGTCGCGGGGCATGCCCTTGACGTCGACTTTGATCACATCGACCAGCCCGACCAGCCGGTCGAGCTCGGGCGAATGCTCGACCACGTCGTCGACGGCGAACTTGAAACCGAGTTCTTTCAGTTCGAGGATACGCGCCAGCAGCTGCTGGGTCGGCTTGACGGTCTCCAGGATTTCGAGGATAACCTTATGGGGCGGCAGGAAACGGACAAAGTCGCTCATCAGCACCACCTCGTCGACGTTGACGAAGGCGAGCTGTTCGCCAACCACGTGCTCCATGCCCAATTGGGACGCGTGTGAAATGACGGCCGCCGTGGCCGCCGCGTTGTCGGTCAGCTTCGCATCGTCGTCCTCGCCTGCGGCCCGGAACAGCAACTCGAATGCCACGAGGTGCTGGTCACGGCCGAGGATAGGCTGGCGTGCGAGGAAAAAATCGTTGGACGGCACGGATGCCGCTGCCAATGCTTCGGCATGCATCGGGAACTCCTGGAAACTGTGACGGCGGCATGGACGGGCCTGCCGGGCAGGCGCGCGAACGCCTGCCTTGGAGACTATACTACAAATCTGTCATTCTTAGCATTTTTACATCAAATCGGGTGCTCAGCGCTTGCCACCCTTGTTGCCACCCGGGCGTGGGGTGCCCGCGCCGTCCTTGCGCGGAGCGGCCGGACGCGCGCCTGTGGCAGGGCGCGCCTGCGCTCCCGCTGGTGCGGTCGGGCGATCGCTGGCGCTGCGGGCGTTGCCCTGGGCGGGCGCCTGGGGCTTGGCCGCGGCCGTGCCGTCCGGGCGCCACACGCGGCGCGCACCGGTCGGGCGTGGCGCGGCAGGCGCAGCAGCCGCGCCGACGGCGCGCGGGTCTTCCTCGCCTTCGCGCGGCATGCTCTGGCCCGGCAGGCGCAGGCTGCCCTTGCCCGACAGCGGGCTGGCGCGGCGCGCGTTGCCCACCGGCGTGCGTGGGCCGTCGGCCGCCATGCGCGCCGCCGCGCCGGTGAGCTGGGTGCCGGTTTCGATGGTGAAGCGCGCGCCGGCATCCTTGCCCAGCACCTGCACCAGGTAAGGCAGGGTCTGGCGCAGCAGCGGTTCCAGCGTGTAGGGCGGATTCAGGATAAACATGCCGCTGCTGTGCAGGCCGAAGCCGTCCGGGCCGGGCGTGGACACGGTGAGGGTCACGTTCAGCCATTCCTTGGCCGGCAGGCGCTTGAGGCGGTCGGCGAACTGGCGCGACTCCATGCGCTGCAGCACCGGATACCAGATGGCATACATGCCGCTCGGGAAGCGGCCGAGCGCGTCGTCCAGCGCGTCGCGCACCTTGCGGTAGTCGTCCTTGATTTCATACGGCGGGTCGATCAGCACCAGCGCGCGGCGCGACAGCGGCGGCAGCAGCTTCTTCAGGCTCTCGAAGCCGTCGCCATGCTCGATCAGGACGCGGCGGCCACGGGCACGCTCGCCCTGCTCGGCCTTGTGCGCCTCGACCTTGCGGAAATTCTCGGCCAGGATGCGCACGTCCGCCGGATGCAGCTCGAACAGGCGCAGGCGGTCTTCGGCGCGCGCCAGCTGCTCCGCCACATAGGGCGAGCCCGGGTAGTAGCGCATCTTGCCGCTCGGGTTCATGGCCTTGACCAGGTCGAGGTAGGGCTTGAGCGCCTCCGGCACGTTGGTGGCGCTCCACAGCGGGCCGATACCAGTCTCGAATTCCGATTTCTTGGTCGACTGGAAGCTGTCGAGCGCGTACACACCCGCACCCGAGTGGGTGTCGATATAGGTGTACGGCACGTCCTTCTGGTTCATGTACAGGTGCAACTGGACCTGAACAAAGTGTTTAAGGACATCGGCGTGGTTACCCGCGTGGAAGGCGTGGCGGTAGCTCAACATAAGCTGGAATTCCTGAAAAAGAGTCGATGCCGTGTTCTACAACGGCGTAATTGTCGCCATTATCCACTACATCGCCGCCCGGCCGTTAATTGCGCGCCCATATTATAAAAATGCTGCAGGTCCGTGCGGGCACTGCGGCCGGGCATGGCGCCGGGCTTTCCTGCGCCGCGCCTACGCGACCTTCTGCTCGTCGAAAACTGCTCGTCTTCGGTCGAACCGTGCAGCGCAGTCGTCGAACTCTGGTTCTGCTCAATGGCTTGGGTCCAGCCCTTCCAGCCCCGGCGCCTGTCGTGCCTACGCCACCACTGGCCGACGCGGGCCTCATCCCAGTAGTGGGCATCGGTGGCGATATCGGCGGCGGCCTGGGAAATGGCAGCGGCAATCCCGGGACCGTGCTGCCGGTCGCCGGTCCGGATGTCGGCGCGCCGGCGGATGTGCCTGAACCGCAATCGATCGCGATCATGGCGGCGGGTATTGCCGTGATGGGCGTGGCGCGTCGGAGGAAGCGTCGTTTGCCTGGCTGATCGATGTAGCCAGGATGTTGAAAAACGGCGCACTCTCTTGGGGTGCGCCGTTTTTTTGCCGTGGGGCTGTGCAACGGAATCGGGTTCCGGCCTTCGCCGGAACGACGTTCATCTGCTAACGCACGCCAATGCGCTGGCTCGTTTCAGCCAACTACTTCGCCAGCTCCACCCCTTCCCCAAACACCAGCTGCCCCCCACGCACCCGCACCGGGATCGTATCCTTCGGCCCGAACTTGCCTGACAGGATGGCCTTCGACAGCGGATTCTCGATCTGCTGCTGGATCGCGCGCTTGAGCGGGCGGGCGCCGTAGACCGGGTCGTAGCCTGCTTCGGCGATCTTCTGCAGGGCTTCCTCGCTCATGTCGAGCGTCATTTCCATCTTGGCCAGGCGCTCTTCCAGGTGGTGCAGCTGGATCTTGGCGATGGCGCCGATGTTCTTCTCGTCCAGCGCGTGGAACACCACGATCTCGTCGATGCGGTTGATGAACTCGGGGCGGAAGTGCCCGCGCACCTCGGCCATCACGGCCATCTTCACCACCTCCGGCTCGTCGGTGTCCATCGACTGGATCTTGTGCGAACCCAGGTTCGAGGTCATGACGATAACGGTGTTCTTGAAGTCCACGGTGCGGCCCTGGCCGTCGGTCATGCGGCCGTCGTCCAGCGCCTGCAGCAGCACGTTGAATACGTCCGGGTGGGCCTTTTCGATCTCGTCGAGCAGGATCACGCTGTAGGGTTTGCGGCGCACCGCTTCGGTGAGGTAGCCGCCCTCCTCGTAGCCCACGTAGCCGGGCGGCGCGCCGATCAGCCGCGCCACCGAATGCTTCTCCATGAACTCGCTCATGTCGATGCGGATCATCGATTCCTCGGTATCGAACAGGAAGGACGCCAGCGCCTTGCACAGCTCGGTCTTGCCGACCCCGGTCGGGCCCAGGAACATGAAGGAACCATAGGGCTTGTTCGGGTCCGACAGGCCGGCCCGCGAGCGGCGGATGGCGTCGGACACGGCCTCGATCGCCTCGTCCTGGCCGACCACGCGTTCATGCAGCTTTTCCTCGATGTGGAGCAGCTTGTCGCGCTCGCCCTGCATCATGCGCGACACCGGGATGCCGGTCGAGCGCGACACCACCTCCGCGATTTCCTCGGCGCCGACCTGGGTGCGCAGCAGCTTGGGCTTGCCCGACGCGCCTTCGGCGCTGTCGGCTGCTTCCTCAGCGGTCTTCAGCTGCGCTTCGAGTTCCGGCAGGCGGCCGTACTGCAGCTCGGAGACCTGCTGCCAGTTGCTCTGGCGCTTGGCTTCTTCCATCTGGTGGCGCACGCGCTCGATTTCTTCCTTGATGTGGGTGGTGCCCTGCACCGCCGCCTTCTCGGCCTTGAGGATTTCTTCGAAGTCGTTGTACTCGCGCTCCAGGCGCGCGATCTCCTCGCCGATCAACTCGAGGCGGCGCAGCGAGGCTTCGTCGGTTTCCTTGCGTACGGCTTCGCGCTCGATCTTCAGCTGGATCAGGCGGCGTTCCAGCTTGTCCATCACTTCCGGCTTGGAGTCGATCTCGATCTTGATCTTGGCGGCCGCTTCGTCGATCAGGTCGATCGCCTTGTCCGGCAGGAAGCGGTCGCTGATATAGCGGTGCGACAATTCGGCCGCGGCAATGATGGCGGCGTCGGTGATCTCGACCTTGTGGTGCAGCTCATATTTCTCCTGCAGGCCGCGCAGGATGGCGATGGTCGCCTCCACGCTCGGTTCGTCGACGATGATCTTCTGGAAGCGGCGCTCCAGCGCGGCGTCCTTCTCGACGTACTTGCGGTACTCGTCGAGCGTGGTCGCGCCCACGCAGTGCAGCTCGCCGCGCGCCAGCGCGGGTTTCAGCATATTGCCGGCGTCCATCGCGCCTTCGGCCTTGCCGGCGCCGACCATCGTGTGCAGCTCGTCGATGAAGACGATGGTCATGCCTTCGTCCTGCGCCAGTTCCTTCAGCACGCTCTTGAGGCGTTCCTCGAACTCGCCGCGGTACTTGGCGCCTGCCAGCAGGGCCGCCATGTCGAGCGAGAGCACGCGCTTGCCCTTGAGCGAATCGGGTACCTCGCCATTGACGATGCGCTGGGCCAGGCCCTCGACGATGGCGGTCTTGCCCACGCCCGGTTCGCCGATCAGCACCGGATTGTTCTTGCTGCGCCGCTGCAGCACCTGGATCGCGCGGCGGATCTCGTCGTCGCGGCCGATCACGGGATCGAGCTTGCCCATGCGGGCGCGCTCGGTCAGGTCCATCGTATATTTTTTCAGGGCTTCGCGCTGGCCTTCGGCGTCCTGCGAATTGACGCCGTCGCTGCCGCGCACGGCGGCAATCGCCGACTCCAGCGACTTCTTGGCCAGGCCATGTTCGCGGGCCAGGCGGCCGGCATCGGACTTGTCTTCGAGCAGGGCCAACAGGATCATTTCCGACGACAGGAACTGGTCGCCGCGCTTTTGCGACTCGCGGTCCGCCAGGTTCAGCAGCGACACGAGTTCGCGGCTCACCTGCACGTCGCCGCCCGTGCCCGAGACTTTCGACAGGCGCTCGAGCGCCGATTTCAGCGCGGTCGCCAGGGCCCCGACGTTCACGCCGGCGCGCTGCAGCAGCGAGCGGGCGCCCCCGTCGTCCTGGTTCAGCAGGGCGAGCAGCAGGTGCACCGGATCGATGTACTGGTTATCGTTGCCGACCGCCAGGCTCTGGGCATCCGCCAGCGCTTCCTGGAGCTTGGTCGTGAGTTTGTCTTGCCGCATGGTATTGCTCCCTAGAGTTGTTCTTAACTGAGGAGCAAAGTTGGGATGGCTGCACGCTTTTCAAGATGTGCAATGCTCTTCCAGTCACGCGGCGCCCTGCCTCACTCCATCATGGCCTTCGGACCGGTGTCGGGCACAGTGCCCAGGTCGCGCACATTTTTCTGGACCGCCACCACGGCGAACAGGCTGAGCACGAAGGACATGGCGAAGAAGCCCTTCTCGCTCGGCGACATGGTGGCGTTCCACAGTCCTACCGCCAGCAGCAGGATCGCGGCCAGCAAGGAGACCCAGCACAGTCCGGCGTATATATTGGTGACGGCCACGCCTTCGGAGCGGTCGCGGACCGTCTTTTGCAGCGAGACGGCCGCGAACAGGCCGTACAACAGCAAGGTCAGGTAATAGCCTTTTTCGTTCAACTGCATGTGGGCAAGCCACAGTCCTGACAGGTAGGCAACCGCACCGCACAGCAGGGCGCTCCAGGAAGCACCGACGAAGGCGGCGGTCGGGCGTTGTTGTGTTTGCATGACTGGTCCCCAAATCAATTGTCCAGCCGCAAAATTATCAAAGCCCTTCGCGCACGCTCTTGAGATAAGCAGGGGTATCGGGGGACGATACCCTTAGCCGCGCAGGGCGCGCCATGTGGCGAAGCCGGCGACGCAGAACAGGAGCGAACCGAGCAGGTGCAGCACCGTGTGCGCCAGCGCCCAGCCATATTCGCCGCGCTGGAGCAGCACCACCGATTCGCCCGAGAAGCTGGAGAAGGTGGTGAGTCCGCCGAGGAAGCCGGTGATGGCGAACAGGCGCCATTCGGGTGACAGTTGCGGGTTGGCGGTGAAGAAGCCCAGCGCCAGGCCCACCAGGTAGCCGCCCACCAGGTTGGCCGCCAGCGTACCGAGCTGCACATAGGCGTGCAGGCTGCCGAGCCAGATGCCCAGCCCCCAGCGCAGCCAGGCGCCGATGGCCGCGCCGGTCCCCACCGCCAGCCAGCTCAAGCCCTGGCCCACTTCATCTTGGCGGAATCGTCGCTTGCCCGCGCATCGACCCAGCGCGCGCCTTCCGGCGTTTGTTCCTTCTTCCAGAACGGCGCGTCGGTTTTCAGATAGTCCATGATGAACTCGCAGGCGGCGAAGGCTTCGCCGCGGTGCGCCGAGGTGCAGGCGACCAGCACGATCTGGTCGAGCGGCTGCAGCGGGCCGATACGGTGGATGACCAGCACGCCGAACAGCGGCCAGCGCGCGCGGGCCTGAGACACGATGTCTTCCAGCGCGCGTTCTGTCATGCCGGGATAGTGCTCCAGCTCCATTTCCGAGACTGCCGCACCGTCGTTCAGGTCGCGCACCGTCCCGACAAAACTGACCACGGCGCCGACCCGGCCGTCGCCTTCGCGCAGGCGCGCAAGTTCCTGCGACAGGTCGAAATCCCCTGCCTGCACGCGCACTTGCGTCGGGCCGGCGCTCATCGGCCGTCTTTCGCGTGGCGGGTCAGCAGCTGTTCGATGCGGGTTTCTGTGCGCGCGTCGGCCAGGGCCGGCAGCGCCAGCAGCTCGCGCAGGCCGGTGGCCTGGGCGCCGGGCTTCTGGCCCGACTTGAGCGAGCTTTGCAGCACTTCGACCTGCAGCTTGAGGCGTTCGCGCGCAAATTCGGCGCCGCTGTCGATGCCGGCCGCGATTTCCAGGCGCAGCAAGTCGTGCAGCAGGCGCTCCCCATTGGCTTGCAGCTGGCGCGCGTAGCTGTCGCGCTCGCCTTCCAGTGCGGCCAGGGCGGCATCGAAACGCGCGCGCAGAACCGGTTCATACCCGCCTTCGAGCACCAGCATGGCGTCCCAGCGGCCATGCCAGTCGGCCGGGTTGGTGTGGGCGTCGGGGTTGACGACGGCCGCCTCCAGCGCCTGGATCAGGCGCAGCTTGTCGCGCACGGCGCCGGCCAGCGCCAGCCCGGCGGCGCGGCGCGCCACGTCGGCATGGTGCTGCACCGCCGCCACGGCCGCGTGGTAGCGCTTGTCGACGCGCGCTTCATGCGCGCGCGGCACCGGGCCGATGGATTGCCATTCATGCGCAGCCTCGCGCAGCAGCTTGCCGGCACTGGCCGGCGTGACATCGGGCGCGGCCGCTTCGAGGCGCGCACACAGCGCTTCCTTCGCGGCTTCGTGGGCGCGGCGCTCGGTGTCCGCCGCGTGCGCGTGTTCCTTGCGCTGGGCAAACAGCGCGTCGCAGGCGGCGCGGAAGCGCTGCCACAGGGCTTGCTCGGCCTTGCGTTCGAGCGGCAGCGCGCGGGCGTGCTCCTGCCAGCGGTGCTGCAGGTCGCGCAGCACGTCCAGCGCGTGGCGGTCGTGCGGGTCGAGGCCTTGCGCCGCCTCGATCAGCGCCTCGCGCACCGACATCTCGCCCTTGCGCTGCTCTTCCAGCGGACGCTGCAGGGTATTGAGCGCATCGGTAAACAGCTGGTCGAGGCGCTTCTTGTCCTTGCGGTCGATGGCGCCCAGGTGGCTCCAGGCGGTGCGCAGGCGCTGCACGGTGCCGGAGACATGTTTCCAGTCGGCTTCACCCGAGCCCAGCCGTGCGATCTCGGCCTGGGCTTCGTCGACCAGCGCCTGGCCGCGCGCGGCGTTGGCGTGGCGCTCGTCGGCCAGGTGCTTGAAGTGGGCGGCGGCCGGCGCGTAGGCCGTGGTGCAGGCGGCGTCGAAACGCTCCCACAGCGAGCGCGGCGCCGGGCCGGACAGGCTGTCGAGCGCCTTCCAGCGTTCGCGCATGCTGCCGACTTTCTTGGCCAGTTCGGCCATCGCCAGGCTTTGCGTGGCCAGGGTTTCCACCGCCTTGATCAACTCTTCGCGCGAGACATTGCCGCCCCAGCGCGCCCAGTCCGACAGGCGCTTGAGCTCGGCGCGCACATGGGCCAGCCGGTCGGCCTGCGCCGGGGTGAGGCGCATGCCCTTGTCCTTGCTGTCCTTCAGCGACTTGTCGAGTTCGGCCGCGCTGCCGAGCGAACCCTGCTGCAAGGCCGCTTCCATGGCGTCGAGCTGGTCGAGGAAATGCTGGTCGGCGCCCCTGTGCTGGGGCTTTGCCGCTCTTGCCGCGTCGGGCGCGGGGGCCGTGGCGGCACGGGTTTCCTGCTTCGGCTTGCGCGCTTCCTGCGGGATGCTGGCCAGCAGCGCATCGAAACGGCCCTGCAGCTCGGCGCCGGCGCCGTTCGACGGCAAGACCGGGAGGCGTTGCCACTCCTTGCGCAGCGTGTCGGGCCTGAGTTCCGCTACCGGCTGGGCTTGCCACCGGGCCAGCGCGGACTCGCGCGCCGCGATGGCGGCCTGGTCCTGCTCCAGCGTGGCCAGGCCCGCCCCGAGGCGCGCCTGCTCGCTGGCGAATTCGGCCACCAATGCGCGCGGCAGCGAGGCATGGCCCTGGGCCACCAGGGCGGCGGCCTGCTCGCGCGCCAGGGCGTCGAGGCGCTCGGTGAAGGCGGCGGCGTCGAGCCCGGCGGCATCGAGCCGGCGCAGTGCGGTGAGGCGGTCGATCATGGCGCGCTGCAGCTGCACCTGGTCTTCCAGGCGCTTGCCGAGTTCGGCGCGGATGGTGTCGAACTGGGGCGCCAGTTCAGGGGCGCTGGTGAGCGCCCATTCGCGGTCGAGTTCGGCGACGTGGTTGGGAGTCAGCAGCGTGTCGGCCAGCAGCGCGCGCGCATGGACCAGCGCTTCCTCGCCACGGCGCAGTTCGGATTCATGGTGGCGGATCGCGTCCAGCCGCGACTGCATCAGCTTGGCGACGCGGCGATCGAGGTTGCGCACGGCGCCGTGCACGCGTTCGAGCTGCGGGCGGCTGTGGACCAGCTCGGCGGCGGCCAGGCGCAGTTCGGAGAATTCGGAGGCAAGGATGAAGGCGACGGCAGCGTCTTCGTCGCCGTTCAGGTGCTTGAGCTGTTCGGCCTGCTGCTCGCGCGGCGTGGGCCCACCGGCGTCCCGGCCGCCTGCCTGGCCGCCCGGCGCGGACCGGGCGGGCCCGTCCAGCTGGCCGGATGCCCGCCCGCCAGGCTGTTCAGCCGGCGCGCCGGCCGGCTTGTCGCCACCCTGCCGCTTGAATAGGAATTCGAACATGATGAAATCGCACTTCCAAAACCCCCATCATAGCAAAGAACCAAGGTGGCGCCCGCCCGGTGCGCTCGGGCAAGACACGCGCCCTCGCGCTCAATGCGTGGCGTAGTGCGGGACGGCTAGGGGCGGGCTTTGCCTGGCCGAACTCCGGGACAGTGCGCCTGGGATCTGGCTGGCAGGATAGCTGCGGTTTTCCACTTGCCAGGCGTCGTTCGCCATCATCTGGTTGGCGATCGCGAACCAGGCCTCGCTCGGCACATAGGTACGCGCCAGCGGGAACAGCTCGCGCTCTTCGCGTTCCAGGCGTTCGAGCAGCAGGTTGCAGCAACGCTCCAGCGCTTCGCCAAAGCCGTGATCGTGCACCGCGGCGGCCGCGTGGGCATCGGCGCGCGCTTCGATCGCCGCCAGCGTGAGGGCGTCGAGCTCGGCGAGCAAGTCCTGGGCGGCGCCCGCACGGCGCAGCGCCGGGACCACGAATTTATCCAGCTTGCGCCAGTAGCAGTTGTCGAAGGCCATGCGCAGGGCATCGCAGGCCAGTTCGAACTGGCGCGGCGTGGGAGCCGCGTGGCGCCAGGCAGCCGGATGCCAGCGCTCGATCAATGACTGCAAGCCCATCCGTGCGCTGGCCTGTTCGATGGACAATGCAACCAGCGTGTACGTTGATGTCAGCACGTGTGTCTCCTCTCAGGATGGCTCCGCCAGCACGTGGCCCGGCTGCTGCCGCGATGCGTTGGCTGGGGAAGCTTTTGTTGGGATCTGGCGGGCTGGTTGTTTTGTTATTGCCGGCCTTGGGAACTCGTAGTGTAGAGACATGCCCCGTATCGGGTTTGAGATGGCGCAAACCCGGGCCGGTGGACATTGGAGACATTTACGGGGCCGGAATGTCCAAATATGAATGGCTCAAGCGAGGGTATCCGATGGGCTCGCTAACGCCTCTGCCAGCTTCGCGCTGAAGGTTTCCGCTGAAGCATTGGCCACGCGCACTTGCGGGCAGCCATGCCAGCGGGCACAGCGCTGAACGGCCCCCGCCACGTCGCGCACCAGCCGCTCGCTCATCCTGGCGCCAGGTTCCAGGTGCAGGCTGCGCAACTCGAATTCGCCGGTCTTGCGATGCGCCTTGGCGTCCACGCGGCCCACCAGCGCGCCGCGGCGCAGGATCGGCAGCGTGAAGTAGCCGTACTTGCGCTTGTCGGCCGGCGTATAGCATTCGAGGCGGTAGTCGAAACCGAACAGGTCGAGGGCGCGCCGCCGGTCCCACACGATGGGGTCGAAGGGCGAAAGCAGGGTCGTCAGGCTCGGGGCCAGCGCGCCTTCCATGGCCTGGCGTGCGAGCGCTTCATGTCCGGGGTGAATGTAGACCGGGTCGCTCCAGCCGTCGACCCTTGCGCGCAGCAGCAGTCCTTCTTCCGCCAGTCCAGCCGGGTCTGGGTGCGGTCGCCGGGTGCGGTGGTAATCGGGAATCCACGCGGCTCTTGCCACGCCCATGGCGCGCACCGCCTCCAGCACGAAGCTCCGGCGCGCTTCACTCAGTGCCGGCATGCGGCTGTCGTGCCATTCCGGATGCACGCGCTCGGCCAGGTCGTAGATGCGCTGGAAGTTGTGGCGCCGCGCAATCATCAGCTGGCCCGCCGTGAACAGCACCTCCAGCGTGCGCTTCTCGGGCTTCCATTCCCACCAGCCGCCGCCCTTGCCATCGCTGCGCTCGAAGTCGGACGAGCGCACCGGCCCGGTGGCCCGTACATGGGCCAGCAGCCTGGCCACTTCGTCGCTGCGCTCGCGCATCCAGGTGGCGGAATACTTCCAGCCCATGGCCTCCGGGTCGAGCATGCGGTGGCGATACAGGCCGTAGTCTTCGATCGGGAGGAAGCAGGCTTCGTGCGCCCAGTATTCGAACAGGCTGCCCTCGGCCAGCAGTTCGTCCAGCCAGGCCGGCTCGTAGTCGCCCAGCCGGCTCCACAACACCAGGTAGGGACTGCGCGCGACCACGCTGATGGTGTCGATCTGCAGCATGCCCATGCGCCGGATCGCGGCCAGCACATCGGCTTTGGCGGCCCGGCGGCGGCGCGGCGCCAGCATGTCCTGGGCGGCCAGGTGGAGGGCGCGCGCGGCGCCGAGGGTCAGCTTGATTTCGCTCATGTCGCCATTCTAATAACAATTCAATACTACTGTAAAAAAACACAGTCTTTTCTTGGGCCACACGACAACTCTGCGCTATAGTAAGCGCCGACCGGAACTTTCCATTTCAACCATGCGGCTGCTCCATACCTCCGACTGGCACCTCGGCCAGACCCTGCACAATTATGACCGCACCTACGAGCACGGCTGCTTCCTGGCATGGCTGGTGGATACCCTCGTGGAGCAAGATATCGACGTGCTGCTGATCGCCGGCGACATCTTCGACAACGCCAATCCCTCGGCCGCCGCCCACCGCCAGCTCTACCGTTTCCTGCAGCAGGCGCGCAGCCGGGTGCCGCATTTGCAAGTGGTCGTCATTGCCGGCAACCACGATTCGCCGGGCCGGCTGGAAGCACCCACGCCGCTGCTGGAAGCCCATGGCACGGTCGTGGTGGGCAATGTCGGCCGCACGCCTGATGGCGAAGTCGACCTCGAGCGCCTGCTGGTGCCGCTGCGTGACCGCGCCGGCGCCGTGCGCGCCTGGTGCCTGGCGATTCCCTTCCTGCGCCCGGGCGACGTCCCTCGCGTGGTGAGCGACAACAATGAACTTGCCCTGGACCCGTATTTGCATGGCACGGCCCTGCTCTACCAGCAGGCGTTCGCGCTGGCGCAGTCGCGCTGCACGGGCGGCGAAGCCATCATCGCCATGGGCCACTGCCACATGGTCGACGGCAAGTCTTCGCAGGATTCCGAACGCCGCATCGTCATCGGCGGCACCGAAGCCCTGCCCACCACCATGTTCGACCCGTCGGTGGCCTACGTGGCGCTGGGCCACCTGCACCTGGCCCAGCGCGTCGGCGGCCACGAGCACCGCCGCTACTGCGGCAGCCCGCTGCCGCTGTCGTTCTCCGAAGTAGGCTACCAGCACCAGGTGCTGCGCATCGACCTCGACGGCCCGGCCGCCACCTCGGTCACGCCGCTGCCCGTGCCGCGCGCGGTGCAGCTGCTGCGCGTGCCGGCCCAGCCGGCGCCGCTCGAAGAAGCGCTGGCCGCCCTCGAAGCGCTCGATCTGCCGGAGGCGCCGCTGCACACCCAGCCCTTCCTCGAGGTGCGGGTGCTGCTCGACGGGCCCGAGCCCGGGCTGCGCGCCCGCATCGAAGCAGCGCTGGCCGGTAAGCCGGTGCGGCTCGCAAAAATCGAGCCCACCCGCCGCCAGGCCACGCCAGACGGCGCCGCTCACGTGCTCACGCTGGATCAACTGGCCCAGCTCCAGCCGGACGACATTTTCCGCCGCCTGTGGGCCCAGCGCTACGGCGACGAAGCCCCGCCCGACCAGCTGGCTGCGTTCGCCGAACTTACCCACGCCCTCGTTGGAGACGCGGCATGAGGATCCTGCGCATCAGCGGCAAGAACCTGGCTTCGCTGGCCGGCGAATTCCAGGTCGATTTCGAATCCGAACCACTGGCATCAAGCGGCCTGTTCGCCATCAGCGGCCCCACCGGCGCCGGCAAGAGCACGCTGCTCGACGCCCTCTGCCTGGCCCTGTACGACGCCACGCCGCGCCTGCTCAAGCGCGCCGGCAGCCAGCTGCCCGACGTTGGCGGCGACACCGTGTCGGCGCTCGATCCGCGCACCCTGCTGCGGCGCGGCGCGGCCGAAGCCTGGTCCGAAGTCGACTTCGCCGGCAACGACGACATCCGCTACCGCGCGCGCTGGAGCGTGCGCCGCTCCTACGGCAAGCCGGGCGGCGCACTGCAGCCGTCGAAAATGACGCTGCACCGCCTGCCCGAGCTCGCTCCCCTCGGCGGCACCAAGACCGAAGTCGCCGCCGAAATCGTGCAGCGCATCGGCCTGTCGTTCGAGCAATTTACGCGCGCGGTCCTGCTGGCGCAGAACGAGTTTTCGGCTTTCCTCAAGACCGACGAAAACGAGCGCGGCGAACTGCTGGAAACCCTCACCGGCACCACCGTCTACAGCGAAATCTCGCGCCGCGCCTTCGAACGCTACCGCGCCGAGCAGGAACGCACCCGGCTGCTGGCCTCGCAACTGGCCAACCAGGCCCCCATGCCGCCCGAAGAGCGCGAACAACTCGACGCCGACCGCGTCAACGCCGACCTGGCACTGCAGGCGCTCGAGACCCGCCGCGCCGCCATGGAATCCGAGCTGCGCTGGCACCAGGATTCGGCCAAGCTCGAACGCAGCGAAGCGCAGGCCGGCGAAGCACTGGCTGTGGCCCAGGCCGCGCAGCACGAGGCCGCCGGCCGGCGCCAGCGCCTGGCCACCCTCGACGCGGTGCAGCCGGCGCGCCCCCTCGCTACCGAAGTGGTACGCCTGCAGGACGAACGCAATCTGGCAGTGGAGTCGCTCGGCAAGCTCGAGAGCACGCTCACCACGGCGCTCGATGCGCGCCGCCGGGCCGTGCTCGACGTGGACGCCGCGCTGGCCGCGGTCGATGCCGCCGACGGCGCGCTGCGCTCCGCCGCGCCCCAGCTCGACCAGGCCAAGGCCCTCGACGCGGCCCTGCTCGCACTGGGGCCTTCGCATGCCCAGGCGTCAATCGCGCTGGAAGCGGCGCGCAACGAGGCGCGCCAGGCCCGTGCGGTCCACCAGGTCAAGGCCAGCGAGCACGACACCGCAAAGGCCCAGCGCGACCGCGCCACCGCCTGGCTGTCCGCCAACGCAAGGCTCGAACCCATGGCGGGGCAGTGGCCGCGCTGGGACAAGCTGCTGGCCCAGGCCGCACAGTTGGTCGCCAGCGATGCCGCCGCCGCATCGGCGCTGGCTGCGGCCAGCCGCCAGGCCCAGGAAGCCGCCCAGCATGAACAGGCGGCCCTACTTGCGCTGGCCGACGCCACCGGACGCCTCGATACGCTCGACGCCGCGCGGCGCGATGCGATGGCGGCCCTGGAATCGAGCGATCCGCAGGCACTGGACACCGAGCGCCAGGCTCTCGACGCGCGCCGCGACCTGCTGGCCGCCGCCGACAAGGCCTGGACAGCGCTGGTCACGACGCGCCAGGAGCACGCCGATACCGCCGGCGAACTCGACCGCGTGGACACGGCGCGCGCAGCCGCCAGCCGCCTGCTGGACGAAGCCCGCGTCGCCGCGCCCGCACTCGCTGGCGCCATGCGGCAGGCCGAGAAATCGCTGGCGGCCGCCGAACTGGCCTGCGCCGCCAGCGTCGAAGAACTGCGCGCCACCCTCAGCGACGAAACGCCCTGCCCGGTCTGCGGTTCGCACCAGCACCCATATCGCGACGATGGACGCGAAGACCTGCTGCGCAGCATGCTGGCAAACCTGCGCGGCGAAGTCGCCGATTGCCGGGCCCGCGTGCGCGACAACGAAGCCGTGCAGGCCAGCCAGGCCGCCACCCTCGCCGCCGCCAGTGAGCGGCTGGCGGCCCTGGAGCGCGAGCGCACCAGCCTGCGCAAGCTGGTCGACGAACTGGAAGCCGAGTGGAGCGCGCAAGCCTTGGCCGCCGATGCTCCCGACGACGCGCTGCGCGCCGCCTGGTTTGCCGAAGCACGCGACAGCCTGCGCGCTGCCGTGGCCGCGCTGGACGCCCGCGCCACTATCCTGCGCCGCGCCGCACAGGCGCGCGATGCCGCCCAGGCCGCCTACGACAAGGCCCAGCTCGAGCATGCACGCCTGCGCCAGGCCGCGGACAGCGCCCGCGAGACCGGCGGCCGCCTCCAGGCCGAACTGCGCGCCATGTCGGTGCAGCAGCAAGCCATCGCCACCCAGCTGGCGGCCGTGCTTGCCGAACTCGACCCTGTCTTGTGTGAATCCTGCGGCGACGGCTGGCAGGACGCCTGGCGGCGCAGCCCGGCCGCATGGCGCGACGGCCGTGCCCAGGAAGCCGTGCAATGGCAGGAACACAGCGCGCTGCACACCCGCAGCGCCGCAGCCGCCGCCACGCTGGACGCCGAAGTGGCGGGCGCGCAGGACCGCATCGCCCAGGCCGATCGCCATGGCGCCCAGGTGGCCGCCGAGTTCAACCGCACCGATACGGAGCTGAAGGACAAGCGCGCCCAGCGCGGCGCCCTGTGGGAGGGCCGCGCCATCGCCGAGGTGGAGCAGGCATTGCAGGCCAGTCTGGCTTCCGCGCGCAACCACTTCGCCGCCCGCCAGGCAGTCGCTGCGGAAACCGCACAGCGCGAGGCCAGCGCCCGCGCCGCACTGGCGCAATTGGCTGAGCACATCGCCGGTCTCGAGGGCGCCGGCGCCAGGGCCGCTGCGGCCCTGGCCGACTGGCTGGAAGAGTACCGTCACGGCGGTGCAGGCCTCGACCCGGTCGAGGACACGGCCGAACTCGGCCGGCTGCTGGCCGTGGGCAGCACCTGGCTGGCACAGGAACGCGCGGCCCTCGGCGCCCTGGATGCCCAGGTTGCCGGCGCCACCGCCGTGCTGGCCGAACGCCGCGCCCAGCGCAGCCTGCACCGCGAGGGCACACCCGAGAGCGGCCTCGGCGCCGACACGGTCGCTGCCGCCGTCGAGGTGCTCACCGCCCAGCGGCGCAGCGCCCACGACCTGGCCACCGAATTGCGCATGCGGGCCGGACAGGACGACACCCGCCGCGTGCAGGCCCAGGCGGTGCTGGCCGAGGTCGAACGCCAGCAGGCCCAGGAACAGCGCTGGGGCAAGCTGTCCGAACTGATCGGCTCCAGCGACGGCAAGAAGTTCCGCAACTACGCCCAGCAGTTCACGCTCGACGTGCTGCTCGGCTACGCCAATGCCCACCTGGGGCAACTGGCGCGGCGCTACCGCCTGGAACGCGTCACCCACAACGGCGCGCCGTCATTGGCCCTGATGGTGCGCGACCAGGACATGGGCGGCGAGGTCCGCTCGGTCAATTCGCTCTCCGGCGGCGAGTCCTTCCTGGTCTCGCTCGCGCTGGCGCTGGGCCTGGCCTCGCTGTCGTCGAACCGGGTGCGGGTCGAGTCGCTGTTCATCGACGAAGGTTTCGGCAGCCTCGATACCGAAACCCTCGGCGTGGCCATGGACGCGCTCGACGCGCTGCAGTCGATGGGCCGCAAGGTCGGCGTCATCTCGCACGTGCAGGAAATGACCGAGCGCATCGCCACCAAGGTGCTGGTGCGGCCGGCAGGTGGCGGAAGCAGTGCGGTCGTGGTCGAATAAGCGCAGGGGGCCGTGCAAGCTCGCCCCTTGTTAACTGTCAGCCGCGCAGCGCGGAGCCACGGCCGTAATCCGCTCCGGTACAATGCGCCCTTTCCCCAAACCCGCTCAACCACGATGAAACCCGCCCGCATCCTCACCTTCAAATGCACCAAGTGCGCCAAACCGGTCAAGGTCTTCCTGCAGAAGGTCTCGGCCTGCTCGCACATCCAGCCTTACCTTGGCGTGTGCGCCTGCGGCGAACCAAAGCGCCACGCCACGGGCAACCCTGACGCGGTCAAGTCCTATCTGGAATCCGCCGACGGTACCTGGCAGCACCACCACTAAATGAGCGAACTCACCTGGCTTGAAGATGGCGCCGAGCGCTGCGCGCAGTGGCGCTCCGAAAGTGGCTGGCCGGCGCCGAAGAAAGTGGTCGTCGCCGACGACACCATGAACGCCGACACCGCCTACCGGCTGGCACTGGACGGCACCGCCCTGCTGTGGCGCGGCGACTTCCAGAATGCGCGCCAGCTGCTGAACGCCCTGGTGCGCCGGGTCGACGGCAAGAGCGACCGCGCGCGCCGCGCCAAGCCGGGCAAGACGCTGCCCACGCCCACTGAACTGTTCCACCGCCATCGCCTGCAGCAGCTGCAGCGCGCACGCACCCTGGCCATGCTGCTGATCCCGTTCGAGGCCGGGCACAGCATTCCGCTGCGCCGCGCGCCCGACGTGCTTGACGCCTGCAGCGAAGCCTATGGCGCAGCAAGCCAGCCCTACGTCGCCTCGCTGCGCGAACTGCTGGGCGTGATCGGCGCCCACGAATGGCGCCGCAAGGGCGTGCGCATCCCAGCGCTCGACGCCACGATCCACCCGTGGTACGGCGTGTTCTCGCCGGTGCGTGGCGAATACGTCGAGCTGGTCGCGCAGGCGCCGCTGCCGCGCGCGACGAAACTGGCGTTCGACATCGGCGCCGGCACCGGCGTGCTGTCGGCCGTGCTGGCCCGGCGCGGCATCGAACGCGTGGTCGCCACCGACTTGGACAGCCGCGCGCTCGGCTGCGCGCGCGACAATATCGCCCGCCTCGGCCTGGGCGCGCAGGTCGAGCTCATCGAGGCCGACCTCTTCCCCGAAGGGCGCGCGCCGCTGGTGGTCTGCAACCCGCCCTGGCTGCCGGGCAAGCCCAGCTCGGCCATCGAGTATGCGATCTACGATCCGGACAGCCGCATGCTCAAGGGTTTCCTGGGCGGTCTCGCGGCCCACCTGGAGCCGGGCGGCGAAGGCTGGCTGGTCCTGTCGGACCTGGCCGAGCACCTGGGCCTGCGTCCGCGCGAACAGCTGCTTGGATGGATAGCGGACGCCGGGCTGGAAGTCGTGGCGCGCCACGACGTGCGCCCGACCCACGGCAAGGCCAGCGACCAGGACGACCCGCTGCACGCGGCCCGTTCGCGTGAAGTGACCTCGCTGTGGCGCCTGCGCGCCGCCGGATAAGACGGGCAAGGGGCGGCATTGAGCGGTCCTTGCACGTTTGAAAAATGCTCCATTGCGCCGCTGCACGAACCGCGCTATAATCTTTGCGCGGGGTGGAGCAGTCTGGCAGCTCGTCGGGCTCATAACCCGAAGGTCACAGGTTCAAATCCTGTCCCCGCAACCAAATACAGTACAAAAGCCCGACTCTTGCAGCCGGGCTTTTGTTTTCTGCGGTAGCAAAGACAGCGCAACAATAGCTGATGAGAGACAAGAAAGACAACGCGACGATCGACCTGCCGGGATTTGAACCGGTGGAAACGCCGGCACCGGTTGTCGAACAGAGGCGTGCCGCATCCCGGCCGCGCCGTGTCTCCCTCAGGCAAGAACAGCTGGACCTGTTGGGCCGGCTGGAAGAAACCGATACGTCCGGCCTGCCCGCATGGCGCCGCGACGACAACCTTGACCTGACCGGCCTGCCGGTCTGGGCCCCGGCCTCAGCCTAGTCCGCTCCCAGGCCAAACCTCTGGCTGGACACGCATGAACACCCAACCCTTTACTTCGCTGCCGCTCGCGCCGCGCTTCCTCGCCAACCTCGCCGCGCTTGGCTACAACGCCATGACGCCGATCCAGGCCGAATCGCTGCCGACGGTGCTCGAAGGACGCGACCTGATCGCCCAGGCCAAGACCGGCAGCGGCAAGACCGCCGCCTTCGGCATCGGCATCCTGAATAAACTCAATCCGGCGTGGTTCGCGGTGCAGGGCCTGGTGATGTGCCCGACCCGCGAGCTGGCCGACCAGGTGGCCGGCGAGCTGCGCCGCCTGGCGCGCGGCGTGGGCAACGTCAAGATCCTCACGCTCACCGGCGGCGTCGCGATGCGCCCGCAGATCGCCTCGCTTGAGCACGGCGCCCACATCGTGGTCGGCACCCCGGGCCGCATCCGCGACCACCTGGGCCGCCATACGCTCGACCTGTCGAACGTGCAGACCCTGGTGCTGGACGAAGCCGACCGCATGACCGACATGGGTTTCTATGACGAGATTGCCGGCATCGTCAGCGCCTGCCCGGCGCACCGCCAGACCCTGCTGTTTTCGGCCACCTATCCGGACGACATCCGCTTCGCCACCGCCGGCTTCCTGCGCGAGCCGCTCGAAGTGGCGGTCGAGAGCCAGCACAGCGCGGCCCAGATCGAGCAGCGCTTCTACGAGATCGGCTTCGAAGGCCGCGACGAGGCGGTGGCCCAGTTGCTCAAGCATTACCAGCCGGTGTCCACCCTCGCCTTCTGCAATACCAAGGCGCACTGCCGCGAACTGGCCGATACGCTGCGCGCGCAGGGCTTCTCGGCGCTCGCGCTGTACGGCGAGCTGGAGCAGCAGGAACGCGACGAGATCCTGATCCTGTTCGCCAACCGCAGCTGCTCGGTGCTGGTGGCCACCGACGTCGCCGCACGCGGCCTCGACATCGCCAACCTCGATACCGTGATCAACGCCGACGTGTCGAAGGACCCGGAAGTGCACGTCCACCGCATCGGCCGCACCGGCCGCGGCGCCGAGACCGGCCTGGCGCTGACCCTGTGCGCGCCGAACGAAAAGAAATGGGTGCGCCTGGTGGAGGAATACCAGAACACCCAGGCCCAGTGGCACAAGCTCGACGAGCTCGGCGAGCACCTGGAAGCCGGCGCGCCGGCGCCGATGGTGACGCTGTACATCGCCGGCGGCAAGAAGGCCAAGCTGCGCCCGGGCGACATCCTCGGTGCGCTGACCGGCGACGCCGGCCTGGCCAAGGAACAGGTCGGCAAGATCAACGTCACCGAGTTCGCCAGCTATGTGGCGCTCGACCGCCATATTGCCCATGCCATCATTGGCAAGCTCAACGACAAGCAGGCGCCGGGCCCGGATTTCGGCGCCATCAAGGGCCGCTACTTCAAGATGCGCTTCCTCGAGGCGTAAGTCGTTGCACCGTGCGATCGCTGTTTGTAACCGAGTTGTAACAGCGGCGCACGCTTGACCCGGCAGCGCCACGGGCGCGGCAATTCTGGCATGATTTGTCAAAATACAAATGCTGAGCCGGGACACAGAATTGTTTGGCGTCACGGCGCGGCCCCATGCCATGATGACCAGCACACCCGTGACCCAGCAACAGCAGACCGACGGCAGGACCGTGCGCGAAGTCGTCGAGTTCAACCACGAACTCGTGGGCGAAGTCTGGTGCCGGCGGATCTTCCGCCAGTTATTGCAGTCGCTCGAAATGCAGTACGCGATGCAGATGCCGCATCGCCCCATCACTCCCGAAACCGTGCTGGTCCTGGATTCAGGCGACCCGATGCTGCTGCCCACGACCAGCATCGGCGACGCCTGGTCGGAAGCGGGTGACATGCATGACCTCGCTGCCGTCGTCCACTACGCGATCACGCGCGAATTTCCGCCCGCGGCGCCGCTGCAGGGGCGCGCGTCGGTCCCGGCGAACGAATACAGCGACAGCTTCGTCACCGCCGTCGACCGTTGCCTGGCCGCCGACCCCCAGCAGCGCCCCAAGAACATCGAACAACTGCGCAACCTGCTCGGCATCGTCCCGCTTGGGTCTGCCGTGCCGCTCCAGGCCGTGCCGGCCTCGCCGCCGCCTGCCGCTACCATCCTCGACGACCCGGCGCCGCCACCGGAAAAGGGCCGCAGGCAGCGCTGGCTCCTGCTGGTCGCGGCCGCCACAGTGCTGCTGGGAGCGCTGGGCGCCCTGTTCGCCCTGCTGCACCAGGCCGATTCGCGCGACACGGTCGCGCTGGCCCTGCCGGTCGACGAGCCCGAGGCCGTGCCAACGCCGCCCGCGACTGTCGAACCGGCGCCTGCGCCGCCCGCCGCGCCCGACGCCGGGCCGCCACAGCTGGCGGCGCCAGCGGCCACGGCCCCGGACAAGCTGCGCGCGGCGCCCATCCGCCAGCTTCCGGCCGGGGCAGGCGCAAGCTACAAGCTGCTCATCAAGCCTTGGGGCATGATCCAGGTCAATGGCGTCGACCAGGGCGTGAGCCCGCCGCTCAAGCGCTTGACCTTGCCGCCGGGCCAGCACAGCATCCGGATCGTCAACCCGAGCTTCCCCGAGCACACCGTGCTGGTCAATGCCACCAAAGGCGGCTCGGCGGTGATCGAACTCGATTTCAGCGAGGAGACCCCGTGAACCCGCAGCTCTTGACGCGCGCCTGCGCCCTCGCCGCCCTGCTTCTGCTCGGCGGCTGCGCCCAGCTGGGCACGCAAATCGATTCGATCATGGGCAAGCGCGAACCGGCGCGCGCCCAGCAGCGCGCCGAGGAGCGACCGCGTGCACGCGCCGAGCGTCCCGCCGCGCGCTCCGAACGCCCCGACCCGGACCGCGACGACAACGCCCTGCGTGAAGGCATCGCCCTGTACGACAACGGCGACTACAACGCCGCCATCAAGCGGCTGGGGTCGAACGACATGAACGGCGGGTCCGTGCGCAACCGGGTCAGCGCGCTGAAGTACACGGCCTTCAGCTATTGCGTGACCAACCGGCCGGCGCCCTGCCGCCAGGCCTTCGAACGCGCCCTCAAGCTCGACCCGTCCTTCGACCTCGCGCCGGGCGAACAGGGACACCCGCTATGGGGCCCCGTGTTCGCCAAGGTAAAACAGGGTGGACGCGAAGCCTCGCGGTAGGGTGGTCGGCTTCGCCGACCACGCGTCCAGCTCCGGCATGCGTGACGGCGACGCCGGCTTTAGTCGAACGCGCGGTCGGCAGAGCCGGCCACCCTACCTGGGATTGATGCTGGCCGGGTAAGTCGGGGCCCGGCGGCGCCTCGAGGCCTGCTCGTAGGCGTAGGCCATGCCGATCAGCGCGCCTTCGGTCCAGGCGGTGCCGACAAACGAGATCCCCACCGGCAGGCCGCGCGTGTAGCCGGCCGGCACGGTGATGTGCGGATAGCCCGCCACCGCCGCCGGCGTCGAGAAGCTGCCGCCGTAGTGGTCGCCGTTGATGTAGTCGGTCAGCCAGGCCGGGCCGCCGGTGGGCGCCACCAGCGCGTCGAGCCGGTGCTCCCTGAGGACCTGGTCGATGCCTTCCTCGCGCGCATAGCGCAGGTCGTTGGCCAGCGCCTCCCGGTATTCGCGCGCATCCAGCCCCGGCTTGGACTGGGCCGCAATCAGATGCTCTTGCTTGAAATGCGGCATTTCACGCGCGGCGTTCTTGTCGTTGAAGGCGATCACGCCGGCCATGTCCTTGACCGGCGCGTGCGGCGCGTAGTCCTTCAGCCAGGCCGCCAGGCCCGGTCCGAATTCGTAGAGCAGCACCTGCAGTTCGCTGTCGCCATACTTGTCGGTGTTCGGCACTTTCACGTCCACCAGTAGCGCGCCCTGGGCTGTCAGGACCGCCAGTTCTTGCTCGATGATCGCGTCCACCGCGTCATTGCTGCCAAAGAAATTGCGGGCCACGCCGATGCGCTTGCCTTTCAAACCGTCAGTGCGCAGGGCGGCTGCGTAGTCGGCGACGTGGCCGCGGCTGTCCTCGGTCGCCTTGTCACTGGCGTCCACGCCGGCCATCGCAGCCAGCATCAGGGCCGCATCGGCCACGCTGCGGGTCATCGGGCCGGCGGTGTCTTGCGAGTGGGCGATCGGGATGATGCCGCTGCGGCTGAGCAGGCCCAGGGTCGGCTTCAGGCCGACGATGCCGCAGGAGGAAGACGGCGACACGATCGAGCCATCGGTTTCGGTGCCGACGGTGAGCGTCGCCAGGCTGGCCGCCGCGGCGGCGCCCGAGCCCGAGCTGGAACCGCTGGTGTTGCGGTCGAGTGCGTACGGATTGCGCGTCTGGCCGCCGCGGCCGCTCCAGCCGCTGACCGACCTGGTCGAGCGCATGTTGGCCCATTCGGACAGGTTGGTCTTGCCGATGATGACGGCGCCGGCCTTGCGCAGCTGGGCCGCGATATGCGCGTCTTTCGTCGCGCGCACGCCGTCGAGGGCAAGCGAGCCGGCGCTGGTGCTCATCCGGTCGCCGGTGGCGATATTGTCCTTCAGGAGCACCGGGATGCCGTGCAGCGGGCCGCGCAGCTTGCCGCTCGCGCGCTCGCGGTCCATCTCGGCGGCGATCTTCAATGCATCGGGATTGGTTTCGATGACCGCGTTCAGGCGCGGCCCGGCCTTGTCGATGGCGGCGATGCGCGCCAGGTAGCGCTTTACCAGGGCGGTCGAGCTGAGCTTGCCGGCGGCCATCGCGGCCTGCTGCTCGCGCACGCCCGCGTCCAGGATGCCGCCCGCGTCCGGCGTTGCCGCCTGTGCACTGCCGGCCGTCCCCGCCAGTGCCCCGGCGGCCGCACCCGCCGTCACGCCCAGCCGTACGAAATCCCTGCGTTCCATCGCATCTCCCGCATTTTATTGAAAGCAATAGAATAGCAGTGCGACAAGATTCCGGGAGCACCGGCGAAAAAAAACGCTGCACCAAGGCAGCGTTCTTTGTAGTCCAGCGCGCGCTTAGTTGCGGACGACGCGCTTGTATTCGTTGGTGCGGGTATCGATCTCGATGATGTCGTCGGTGCTGACGAACAGCGGCACCATCACGATGTGCTGCTTGGACTCGATGGCGTTCTCGATCTTCGCTTCCTTCAAGACGTTGCCCGAAGTGTTGCCCTTGACTGCCGGCTCCGAGTACACAACCTGGCGTGCGATGGTGGTCGGCAGTTCGACCGAGATCGCCTTGCCGTCATAAAACACGGCTTCGCATTCCATGCCGTCTTTCAGGTAGTTCAGCGCGTCGCCCAGGTTCTCTTCTTCGATTTCGAACTGTTCGTAATCGGCGTCCATGAAGACGTACAGCGGGTCGGCGAAGTACGAGTAGGTGACCGGCTTCTTGTCCAGCACGACCACGTCGAACTTGTCGTCGCCGCGGAACACGTTTTCCAGTGGCGCGTTGGTCAGAAGATTCTTCATCTTCCACTTGTAGGTGAATCCCGTGCGGCTCGAACCGTTCACGTCCGAACGCAGCACGATGAAAGGCTTGGCGTCGACCATAATGATGTTGCCAACACGGATTTCTTTTGCGGGTTTCATAGTAGTTTTACGTAAAAAGTAAGTTGCATTACATCAGCGGTGGCCATGAGCGAGGAAGCCTTGAAGCCTACGTTTGATCCTGAATTTCGGTACAGACTAACCGCGCATTATACCGGATTTTCCGCGCCCGACCTCAGGGCGCGGGCAAATTCGAGCAGGTTCGTCGCCAAATCGCCGTGGGCAAGCACCTCCCCCTCCCATTCCCCTGCCCGAATGGCAAGCTGGGGGAGCGCAGCGCGCAAGCCCTGCCAGGCCACCGGCATCGACGCGATCGCGACAGCGCCGTTCCAGCCGAGCGAAAACCCGGCCAGCGCGTCGAGCCCGGCGGCGTAGCGGTCGAGGAAGGCGCGCAGCTTCTTGTGGTGCAGGTTCTCTTCCTGCGGATAGATATGCCACACGAAAGGACGACCGGCCCACTGGGCGCGCACGAAGGAATCTTCCCCGCGCACGAAGTTCATGTCGCAGGCCCACAGCAGGCGGTCGTAGTCCTGCTGGGGCACAAAGGGCAGCACCCGCAGCGTCAGTGCGCCACGGGTGGCGCTGCGGCCGGCCCGCGCCTCGGCGCCCAGGAAGGCGCCCACCGCCTCCTGCGCGACACCCTCCGGCACCAGGCAGGTTACCGGCTCCGGTCCCTCGGCCCAGGCCGCGAGCAGGGCCGCGACCGGCGCATGCGGGTAGCAGAACAGCGAGACCTTCAAGGCGGCCATCTCGTCCGCGGTCACCCCAAGGCCGGACAGGAAAGCGCCGCTTGCGCCGCGGTCGGCCTGGAAGGCGGCGCGCTGCGCGTCGAGCCCGGCTTCGTGCAGCAGGCCGCCGGTCTGCGCCGTAAAACCAGGGAAGAAGAAATGCTTGGTCAATTTCAGGCGCGGATGCATCGAAGGCAGGCGGTGGCAGCCTTCGACCCACGATTCCGCGCTCAAGCCCTCCAGGTTGAACCAGACCGGGCGCGGCGTGCGCGCCGCCATGGCCGCGACATAGCCCGGAGGGATGTCGACGGCGAAGAATTCGATGACGATGTCGGCCACGTCGTCCGGCGTAAAAACGCCGTCCTGCCCGTCCCAGTGCCGCACCAGCACGCCGTCGGCCTGCTGCGCGGCGGCGGCCACGTCGATCTGCGGGGCGATCCGGCGGAAGCTTCCCAGGTCGTCGACCCACAGCGTGACGCGCGCGCCATGTTCGCGCCACAGCTGGCGCGCCAGGCGCCAGCAGATGCCGATGTCGCCGAAATTGTCGACCACCTTGCAGAAGATCGCCAGCATGGGCGGGGTGGCGGGATACACGGAAGGGCTCATGCGATGGAAAAAGGAGGCGCTGGAAGGGCGCTATTCTAACCGAGCCGGTGCAGCTTTTCCTGTGGCATAGAGCGGCCGTATAAATGATCAAGCGCCTGTATGCAAGCGCCAATCCCCACTTGTCTGCGCCATCGCAAGCCACGCCGCGACAAGCGAAAAGCTCCCGGATTCCTCCAAACTTCGCTCCCCTGCCCCAGTCCAAAACCTACCTGCAGGAAGCCCGGCGGTGCACGCCGGCCCCTGCCCTCCATTCGCGCGTCGACCTTACCCCGCGCGCGAATGCCAATGTACGCAGCCGCCCGCGCCAGGCGCGTAAGGGCGCCGGTATCCGGTACGCCACGTACCGGTGCCGAACTGTTGTTGGCGGCGGCAACCACGAAGGAGTCAAGCATGAATGAATACCAGCAATTCGGCATCGGTCAAGCACCCCTGGCGCCCCAGGGTTTCCTGGGCGGGATGTTCGGCGCGCCGGTCGGCGGGCTGATCGGCCGCGGCATCGGCGGCATCTTCGGCAACCCCAACCTGGGCAGCCGCATCGGCCAGTACGCGGGCGGCATCGGCGGCAGCCTGCTGCCGTTCGGCGCCGACCCCACCGGCGCCGCCTATGGCCAGCCGCAGCAACTGGAGCAGCTGCAGCAGCTGCAACAGCTGCAGCAATTGCAACAGCTCCAGCAACAGCAACAGCAACAACAACAGCAGCAGGGCCAGTTCGCACCGCAAGGCTTCGTCGGCAACCTGTTCAGCCAATACGGCAAGCCGGCCGGCGGCCTGCTCGGCAACATCACCGGTAACGCGACGCTGGGCAACATCGTCGGCGCCGGCCTGTCGGGCCTGGGCGGCCTGCTGCCCTTTGGCGCCGATGCCCAGGGCGCTCCGATCCAGCATCCGGTCGTCCAGCAGCTGCAGCAGCTGCAGGTCCAGCAACAGCAGCTGCAGCAGATCCTGCAACAAATCCAGCAACAACAGCTCGTGCTGCAGCAGCAGCTGGCGGCTGAACAGCAACAGGGCCAGGTCGCGCCGCAAGGCTGGCTGGGCAACATGATCAAGCGGGTGGCACAACCCGTCGGCGGCTTCATCGGCGGCCAGTTCGGCAACCAGGGCTTGGGCAACACCATCGGCGGCATCGCGGGCCAGCTCGGCGGCATGCTGCCGTTCTCGGCCGATCCATGGACCACCTACGCCCAGCAGGCCCAGCTCGGGGCGCAGCAAACCCTGCATTGATTCCGCGCCGGCCGTAGCGCCGGGCTCTAGCGCCTCCTGCCTGCGGGAGGCGTTCCATCGAGGAGACTTGCCCATGCCGCAATCCAGCAGCAGACCATTCCAGGGGGGCACACCAGGCCCCGCCGCGCGGCCCGCGCCCGGCCGCTACATCGTGCGCGCCACCGACGACGGCGGCGCCCTCGGCGCCTTCATCGACAGCCTCGGCGCCAATCCCGCCATTCGGCTGGTCGAGACCATCGGGCCGGGCGCCGGGCCACCCCATACCGTCGTGGTCGAAACCGATCCCGACACCGCCGAGCAGCTCCGACGCAACCACAACCAGCTAACGATCGAACCGGACGGGCCGCTGTCGCTGTTCGACTAGCGCAACTCCGCTGAGGTCAGAAAAGGAAACACCATGCCAAAAACTCCCCATGGCGCAGGCGACCAGCCGGGCCAGCCGCCTGACGGCGCCGCCAAGCACCCAGGCGCCGACGAATCCGCCTCCGCGCGTGCGCGCGATGCGACGCGCGACCCCACGCGCGGCCGCGCCGTGGCCGAACGCAAGAAAAAATACCTGGTCGCCCCGCGCGCCCTGCCCGCCGCCGCCGGCTTCCTGGCGCCGCAGGCGCTGCTGCAGCCGCTGTCGCTGTCGTCCGTGCAGCAGGCGTTGCAGGGCCTGGGCGACATCGACATCGTCGATACCGTCGGCGTCCAGTCCGGCCTCGGCGCCTCCAGCATCGGCGGCCAGGCAGAGGGCGTGATCGTCGCGCGCATGACCGACCAGAAGGCCGGCGAACTGCACCAGCGCGGGCAAGGCCGGCTGATCGTCGAACGCGACCAGCACCTGCAGCTGCTCGACCCGATGCTGCGCCGCCCCGACCTGGTTTCCTCGCTCACGCCCTACAGCGGGCCGGTGGTCGAGGTCGCCGTGGCCGTGCTCGGCAAGGACGGCGCGCCCTTGGCCGATGCCGAGGTCTCGCTGTTCGGCGGCCTGCTGCCCAGCACGGGCGTCACCGGCCCCGACGGCGCGGCGCGCCTGCGCCTGTACGGCGACGACACCCACACGATCAGCGGCCTGTACGTCAAGCCGCGCGCCGACTACTGGAGCTACTACCAGCGCGACCCGGAGATCAGCCTGGACGAACCGAACATGGTGATGCTGCGCGCGCTGTCCGACCTGCCCTCGCTGCAAACCCTGCCGCGCCAGGCCACGCTCGGCTGGGGCGCACGCGCCATGCGCCTGGACCAGGTGCCCCAGCCCTTCCGCGGCCAGGGCGTCAAGATCGCCGTCATCGATTCCGGCGTGGCCGTCACGCACGGCAACCTCAACCGTATCCGGGCCGGTTTCGACGTCATCAACAAGGCGGTCGACCGCAACACCTGGAACACCGACACCCTTGGCCATGGCTCGCACTGCGCCGGCGTGATCGCCGCGGCCGACCCGAGCTGGGGCATCCGCGGCTTCGCGCCAGATGCCGAGATCCACGTTTGCAAGCTGTTCCCTGGCGGCCAGATCAGCCAGCTGATCGACGCGCTCGAATACTGCATCGAACACCAGATCGACGTGGTCAACCTGAGCCTGGGCGGCAGCGGTCCGTCGGAAGCGCTGGAGCGCCAGATCCTGCGCGCCAGGCAGGCCGGCGTTGCCTGCATCGCGGCGGCCGGCAATTCCGGCGGCGCGGTGCAGTACCCGGCGGCCTCGCCCCACGTGCTGGCGGTGGCCGCCATCGGCAAGATCGACGAGTTCCCGCCCGACAGCTACCACGCCGAGACCATCGGCGCCGATGTCGACCAGCAGGGTTTCTTCACCGCACGCTTCAGCTGCGCCGGTCCGCAGGTGGACGTGTGCGCGCCGGGCGTGGCCGTCGTCTCGTCGGTGCCGCCAAATAACTTCGCGGCCTGGGACGGCACCTCGATGGCGGCGCCGCACGTCACCGGCCTGGCGGCGCTGGTGCTGGCGCACCGCCCTGAATTCCAGGGCATGCTGGGCGCACGCGCGCCCGAGCGGGTCGAACGCCTGTTCCAGGTGCTGCGCCTCAGTGCGCGGCCGGTGACGCTGGCCGAACCCGCACGCATCGGCTACGGCATGCCGGACGCGCTGGTGGCCCTCGGCCTGTCGATGGTTCCCGGTCAGCAGGCGGGCCAATGGCAGGTGCCGGTTCCCGGCTACGGGCTAGTGCCGGGGATGATTCCGGGAATGACGGGTGGCGCGATCGACAGCGGCATCCGCTACCCCGCCGGCTATGCGGCGCAGCAGGCGGCGGGCATGCCGGGCTTCCCGTTCGGGCTGGGCGTGGCCGGATTGCGTCCGAATGGCTGGTAAGGCGGAAGCGAAGAAGGCGGATGGGTGCAGGCCGCGCCATGGCGGCGCCCGTCCGGCTGTGATCGTGGAGTGGTGACGGTGTCGGGTAGCGGGCGTGTGGCGCTGGAGAGAAAAACCGCGCGCACAAAGAAAAACCGGAGCACCTATACGCGCATGCACGTTGGTCTGCTCCGGTTCTTGCCTGGCGTCCCCACGGGGATTCGAACCCCGGTACTCACCGTGAAAGGGTGATGTCCTAGGCCTCTAGACGATGGGGACCCTGAACCAACAAGATAAGACTGTTGTTTTTCCAACGTGGTGGAGGTAAGCGGGATCGAACCGCTGACCTCTTGCATGCCATGCAAGCGCTCTCCCAGCTGAGCTATACCCCCCTCGGGAAAACAACATTCTAACATACTGCATTTACTTCTACCATCGCGTGCCGCTGGTTGCACGCTGCCAGAAACCTGGCGTCCCCACGGGGATTCGAACCCCGGTACTCACCGTGAAAGGGTGATGTCCTAGGCCTCTAGACGATGGGGACCTTGAACTGTACTGAACCTACTTGTTTGCTACTGATAAAGCTGCCGCTAACGCCAACCGGATCGCGCAATCTGCGGCGACCCTGGCCTGCTGCCAAATTCTTGGCGTCCCCACGGGGATTCGAACCCCGGTACTCACCGTGAAAGGGTGATGTCCTAGGCCTCTAGACGATGGGGACCCTGGACCTGCTAGTTAAGACTGTTGTTTTTCCAACGTGGTGGAGGTAAGCGGGATCGAACCGCTGACCTCTTGCATGCCATGCAAGCGCTCTCCCAGCTGAGCTATACCCCCCTGTGCTGCTGAAGTGCGAGCATTATAGCGGGGGTTCTTGCATTACGCAAATAGCGATTTTCAGATCACAAACCTTTGCCGATCCGGGCCAATACCGTGTCGCGGCCAAACAGCTCCAGCACCGCGTCGATCGCCGGCGTTTGCAGCTGTCCGGTGACGAGCAGGCGCAGCGGCATGGCGATCTGCGGCATCTTGAGGCCGTGCGCGGCCAGCACTTCCTTGAACAGCGCGGCAATGGCTGCCTTGCTCCATTCGACCTCCTTGCAGCGCTCGGCAAAGGCGGCCAGCGCCGGGCGCACCGCATCGGTCAGGTGCTGGGCCAGCAGCGCCGCGTCGGGCTTGGGCGCGCGGTAGAACAGCATGGCGGTGTCGGCCAGTTCGTTGACGGTGTGGGCGCGGTCCTTCACCAGCGCCAGCACGGTCGGCAGCGCCGGGGCGCCATCCAGCACCCCACCCTCGCGCTCGATCACCGGGCGCACCAGGCTGGCCAGGCGCTCGTTGTCGGCCAGCTTGATATAGTGGTTGTTCAGCCATGCCAGCTTTTCCGGGTTGAACTGGGCCGCCGAAGCTGTCAGATGCTCGAGGTTGAACCACTCGGTAAATTGCTCCATCGAGAAGATCTCGTCGTCGCCGTGGCTCCAGCCCAGGCGCGCGAGATAGTTGAGCATCGCTTCCGGCAGATAGCCCTGGGCCGGGTATTCCATCACGCTCACCGCGCCGTGGCGCTTGGACAGCTTGGCGCCGTCGGCGCCCAGGATCATCGGCAGGTGGCCGTACTGCGGCAGCTCGGCGCCCAGCGCATTGAGGATATTGATCTGGCGCGGCGTGTTGTTCACGTGGTCGTCGCCACGCAGCACGTGGGTGATCTTCATGTCCCAGTCGTCGACCGACACGCAGAAGTTATAGGTCGGGGTGCCGTCCGGGCGCGCGATGATCAGATCATCGAGCTCCTTGTTGGCGATGGTGATCGGGCCCTTGACCACGTCGACCCAGGTAACTTCGCCATCCAACGGATTCTTGAAGCGCACCACCGGCTTGACGCCTTCCGGCACCGGCGGCAGTTCCTTGCCCGGCTCCGGGCGCCAGGTGCCGTCGTAGCGCGGCTTGTCGCCCGCAGCGCGCATGCGCTCGCGCATCGCCTCGACCTCGTCCGGCGAGCAGTAACACAGGTAGGCCGTGCCCTGCTCCAGCATCGATGCCACCACCTCGCGGTAGCGGTCCATGCGCTGCATCTGGTAGAACGGGCCTTCATCGTGCGACAGGCCGAGCCACTGCATGCCGTCCAGGATGGCCTGCACGGCTTCCGGGGTCGAGCGTTCGAGGTCGGTGTCTTCGATGCGCAGGACGAAGGTGCCGCCGAAGTGGCGGGCAAAGGCCCAGGAATACAGCGCGGTGCGGGCGCCGCCTAAGTGGAGGAAGCCGGTCGGGCTGGGGGCGAAGCGGGTGCGGACGGTCATGGCGGGATGCATAAAAGGTAAAGAAGCTATTTTACCTTGCCGCCAACGGCGCGCGCACCGCGCGCCGCGCCGTCCCGCCCGCGCTCAGCCCTGCCCTGCGGGGCGCGGCACCGCCCGCGGCGCCGTCGACGCCCGCCGCACGGCCGAAGCCAGCAGCCGCGCGCCCTGTCGCACCTGGGCCGGGCTGTGCCGGGCCATCAGCTGCAGGCGCAGGCGCGCGGCGCCCAGCGGCACGCCGGGAAATTCCATCGGGTTGACGAACACCTGCGCGCGCGCCAGCAGCATGCCGGCGATGCGCGTGGCCGCTTCGCTGCCGGTCCACAGCGGCACGATCGGCGATGGCGCGCCGATGCAGTGCATTCCCTCCTCCAGCAGCAGCGCGCGCAGCTCGACCGCATTGCGCATCAGGTCCGCGCGCAGCCGCTCCCCTTCGCTGCCAGTCGCGATGCGCAGGCATTCGAGCACCGTGGCCGCCTGCACCGGCGAGAGCGCATTCGAAAACATGTGCGGCCCGGCGAACAGCTGCAGCTGGCGCCGCGCGCTGCGCTGCGAACAGGCCACGAAGCCGCCGTTCGAGGCGAAGGTCTTGGAGAACGCGCCCATCACGATATCGATCTTGCCCAGCATGCCTTGAGCCCCGATCGCGCCCGTGCCGCCCGGGCCCATCGCCCCGAGGTCGTGGGCCACGTCCACCAGCAGCGTGGCGCC
Source organism: Massilia yuzhufengensis (assembly GCF_900112225.1). Taxonomy (GTDB): domain Bacteria; phylum Pseudomonadota; class Gammaproteobacteria; order Burkholderiales; family Burkholderiaceae_D; genus Telluria; species Telluria yuzhufengensis. The sequence goes on from NZ_FOLD01000025.1 coordinate 56,322, forward strand.
GTACTCGCGGCACAGGTATTGCAGCAGCGGCAGGTCGGGACTGTCGGCGTCCATGCTGAACAGCCCTTCCGTGATCACCAGGATCGCACCGCTGCCGTCGATCGCGCGGATCCCGGCCAGCAGCTCGCGCACATGGTCGCAATCGAGGTGCCGGTAGGCCGCCACATTGCGTGTCGCCGCGGCCGCGCCCTGGCGCAGCGAAGCATGCGCGAGCTGGTCGATCAGCACATGGTCGGCGCCGTGCACCAGCGCGGTCACGGCGCCGAAAGCCGCGCCCCAGCCGGTCGGGAACAGCACCACCTGCTGGCAGCGCAGCAACTCGCCGAGGGCGCGTTCCAGCGCATTCGAATGGCGGCTGTTGCCGAGCAGGACAGCGGAACCGGCGCTGTGCGGGCCGCATTCGGCCAGGGCCCGCATGGCCGCGTCGATCACGGCTGGGTGCGAGGCCAGCGACAGGTAGTCCTGCGAGGCGAAGTTGATGCCCTGGGCCGCCGCCAGGCCATCGCCCTCGACGGTGGCCAGCGGCGCCGGGGGGCCGTCGAGCGTGCGGCCGTAGGGCCAAACCCCGTTGCGCACCCGCAGCGCGCACCACTCCTCGAGCGGGGCCGAGCGGCGCAACAGGTCCTGGCCGCGCGGCTGCTTGAACAGTGCGACGTTGCCCCCCAGCGCGCCGGAGGCGGCCAGCGCGTCCAGGTCGTGGGAGGGATCAAAGGGAATCGGTTCGTTCAGCACGGTATCCTCCGGGGAGTCAAATGAGCGTCAAGGCGAATCGGTCAAGCGGGAACCAGCGGCGCCGCCTCGACCTGGCGCGCCAGCATGGCCGCCACCTCGCCAGGCGGCAGCGGCCGGGCGAACAGGTAGCCCTGGGCCGCGTCGCAGCCCATCGCGCACAGGTCGGCCAGCTGCTCGGGGGTCTCGACCGCCTCGGCGATCACCTCCAGGCCCAGCCGGTGCGCCATCGCGACGATCGCCTCGGCGATCGCATACGAACGGCCGCGCCCACCGGCCGCGCCAAGCCGGCGCACGAACAGGCCGTCCATCTTGAGGATGTCCACCGGCAGCTCGGACAGGTAGTTCAGGCTCGAATAGCCGGTGCCGAAATCGTCGATCGACACCAGCACGCCGGCCTGGCGCAGCCCGCTCATCAGCGCGCAATTGCCGGCCAGATCTTCGATCAGCATGCCCTCGGTGATTTCCAGGTCGAGGCAGCGCGCCGGCATGCCGGTTTCCGCCAGGATCGCCATTACCCGCGCCGGCAAGCCCGGCTCCTTGAGCTGGCGCGCCGACAAATTGACCGCGGTCTTGATCTCGGGGAGCCCGGCTTCGCACCAGGCGCGGTTCTGCGCGCAGGCGGTGCGCAGCGCCCAGTCGCCGATCGGGACGATCATCCCGGTCTCCTCGGCCAGCGGGATGAAGCGGCTAGGTGCGATGCGGCCGTACACCGGATGCTGCCAGCGCAGCAGCGCCTCGACCCCGACGACGCGCCGCCTGTCCAGGTCGAGCTGGGGCTGGTATTCGAGGAACAGCTGGCCCTGCGCCAGCGCGTCGCGCAAGCCGTTCTTGAGGGCCAGGCGCTCGCTCTGCGGCTGCACGGTGTCGCCCGAATACACCTGCACGCAGTTCTCGCCCCAGCGCTTGGCGCCGCGCATGGCGATGTCGGCGCGCTTGAGCAGCGCATCGAGGTCGCAGTCGGCCGCCGGATACAGGGCCACGCCCACCGCCAGCGTGACGAAGCACTCGCGCCCGGCCACCGTGAGCGGCAGCCCGAAGCGGTCGAGCACCTTCTCGGCCACCACCTGGGCGTCGGATGTATAGCCCAGGTCTTCCAGCAGGGCGATGAATTCGTCGCCGCCCCAGCGCGCCACGGTGTCGGAATCGCGCAGGCAGCGCCGGATCGCGGCGCCGGCCTGGCTCAGCAGGGTGTCGCCCGCCTCGTAGCCGAGTTCGTCGTTGATCTCCTTGAAGCCATTGATATTGAGCAGCAGCAGCGCCACCAGGCGGCGGTTGCGGTTGGCCCGGTCCATCGCATGGCGCAGGCGGTCGCGCAGCAGGTTGCGGTTGAGCAGGCCGGTAAGCTGGTCGCACTGCCCGCTTTCCTTCGCCGGGGTGACGCTGGCCGGCGCGGGCGCCGGGGCCAGCGGGCCGCGCTGGTCGTCGTCGTGGCACTGGACCCGGTTGCGCCCGAGCGACTTGGCCGCATACAGCGCCTCGTCGGCGCGCCCGATGGCCTGCGCCACCTCTTCGCCCAGCCGGTACTCGGCCACGCCCACCGACACCGTCAGCGTGATCTCGCTGCCGGCATCCATGCAGCGCAGGCCGGCGATCACACGCCGCACGCGCTCGGCCAGCACCACCGCGTCCAGCGCGGGCGTCTCGGGCAGCATCAGCAGGAACTCTTCGCCGCCGTAGCGCCCGAAGGCGTCGGTGGCGCGGATCTGGCCCTGCACGGCCTGCGCGAAGCTGCGCAGCACCGCGTCGCCGGCCGCGTGGCCATAGGTGTCGTTGATGCGCTTGAAGAAATCGATGTCGAACAGGCACAGGCAGAAGGCCCGGCCGTTGCGGTCGCTGCGCTCCTTCTCCCGGTCGATCAGGCCGAGCAGGAAGCGGCGGTTGTGGCTGCCGGTGAGCTCGTCGCGGATCGCCAGCTCGTTGATGGTCGAGAGCGCGCGCTGCAGCTTGATGAAGCCTTCGGTCTTGGTCAGCTCGAACAGCAGCACGAACACCAGCAGCACCACGTACAGGCCCAGGTTGCAGATCAGGTGCAGCAGCGGCATGTCCAGCTGCGGCGCGGGCGGCGTGGCCATGCCGAAGGCGGGCAGGCCCCAGATGGTGGTGGCGGCGGCGCAGCTCATCACCAGCCAGAACACGCCGCTGGCCACGCCGCCCAGGAACATCGCCACCACCGGCGCCGTGATCAGCCAGCTGGCGGTGGGCGCGTGGATGCCGCCCAGGTGCCAGGTCAGCCAGGTGAAATTGAAGAACAGCGCGCACAGGAACAGTTCGCGCGCCGCGGCGATGCTGCCGCTGACGCGCAGCACCGGCGGCGCCATCAGCATGAACAGGCAGCAGGCCAGGATCTCGAAGGCCGCCAGCTTCAGGCCCAGCAGCCAATAGGCCAGCGCATACAGCGGCCCGGCGGTGGCGGCCATCAGCGCCGCATTGACGACGTTCTCGGCCCGCGCCTGCACGGCGGCGTCCAGCCGAAGCTGGACCGGCACGAACAGGTGGGCGGCGTCCAGGTAACGCCCGCGCCACCGCTGTCTGCTGTTGTCGCTCATCGGATTCCCATGGGCCACGCTCTAAATTCTGAGTGTGGCAGGAAAATTCCGGTCGACTTTATTTTCAAACAGAAAGATGCAGGATGAATCCTGCATCCCTGCTTCGCCCGGCTCAGTCGTTCTTGACGACGATGCTCGGGAACTTGCTGGTCATGTCCTTTGCCTTCTCGGCCACTTTCACCGCGACCTTGCGTGCGATCTCTTTATAGATCGCCGCCACCGGGCCGTCCGGATCGGCCACCACGGTCGGGCGGCCGGAATCGGTCTGCTCGCGGATCGACAGGGTCAGCGGCAGCGCGCCGAGGAATTCCACGCCGAAGTCGCGGCACATCTTCTCGCCGCCGCCCTGGCCGAAGATCGCTTCGGTGTGGCCGCAGTTGGAGCAGATGTGGGTACTCATGTTCTCCACCACGCCGATGATCGGGATGCCGACCTTCTCGAACATCTTGAGGCCCTTGCGGGCGTCGAGTAGCGCGATGTCCTGGGGCGTGGTGACGATCACGGCGCCGGTGACCGGCACCTTTTGCGACAGCGTCAGCTGGATGTCGCCGGTGCCTGGCGGCATGTCGACGATCAGGTAGTCGAGGTCGCGCCAGTTGGTCTGCTCGAGCAGCTGCTGCAGCGCGCCGGTGACCATCGGGCCGCGCCAGACCATCGGCTCGTCCGGGTCGATCATGAAGCCGATCGAGGACACCTGCACGCCGTGGTTTTCCAGCGGCTCCATGGTCTTGCCATCAGTGCTTTCCGGGCGTCCGCTGATGCCGAGCATCATCGGCTGCGAAGGGCCGTAGATGTCGGCGTCGAGGATGCCGACGCTGGCGCCTTCGGCGGCCAGCGCCAGGGCCAGGTTGACGGCCGTGGTCGATTTGCCCACGCCGCCCTTGCCGGACGCCACCGCGATGATGTTCTTCACGTTCGGCATGACTTTCAGGCCGCGCTGGACCGCGTGCGACAGGATCTTGCTGTAGACCTTGACCGCCACGCCGCCCACGCCCGGCAGCCCCTTCAGTGCCGCGGTGACGCTGTCGCGCACGGGGGCGAACTGGCTGGCCGCCGGATAGCCCAGCTCGACGTCGAGGGCCACGTCGGCGCCGCTGAGGGTGATGTTCTTGATCGACTTGGAAGAAACATAATCCTTGCCGGTGTTAGGATCGATAACCGTCGACAAAATTGCCTTGACGTCGTTCTCAGTAATGCTCATGTATTTCTCCCGTGTGATGGGCCGAAGTGTAGCGCAAAATGCACGCCACCCTCTTGTCGTAATGGCAAATTCGACCAATGGCCCCTGCGCGACAAGGGCTATCCGCTGTTAAAATGCTTGTTTCCTAAAACCTAAAGCGCTTCGACTACCATGACCCGCAAGCTGTTCGTCACCACCGCCCTGCCCTACGCCAACGCTGCCTTCCATATCGGCCACATGATGGAATACATCCAGGCCGACATCTGGGTCCGGTTCCAGCGAATGCAGCGCGACAACGGCAGCCAGCGCGAAGTGCATTTCGTCTGCGCCGACGATACCCACGGCACCCCGATCATGATCGCGGCCGAAAAAGAAGGCATCACGCCCCAGGAATTCGTGGCCAAGATCGCCGCCGGGCGCCCGCAATACCTGGACGGCTTCCACATCGCCTTCGACAACTGGTATTCGACCGATTCGCCGGAAAACGTCGAACTCTCGCAGGGCATCTACCGCAAGCTGCGCGATGCCGGCCTGATCGTCACCAAGACCGTCGACCGCTTCTATGACCCGGTCAAGGGCATGTTCCTGGCCGACCGCAATATCAAGGGCGAATGCCCGGTGTGCCATGCCAAGGACCAGTACGGCGACAACTGCGAAGTCTGCGGCGCCGCCTACCAGCCCACCGAGCTGGTCAACCCGTTCTCGGTATTTACCGGCTCGACCCCGGTCCTCAAGCCTTCGGAACAGTATTTCTTCAAGCTGTCCGACCCGCGCTGCTTCGCGTTTCTCAAGGAATGGCTGAACACCCCGGGCCGCCTGCAGCCGGAAATGGTCAACAAGGTGTCGGAGTGGCTGGGCGAAGCCGGCGAAAAGCTGGCCGACTGGGACATTTCCCGCGACGCGCCCTATTTCGGCATCCCGATTCCTGATGCGCCGGGCAAGTTCTTCTACGTGTGGCTGGATGCGCCAGTGGGCTACCTGGCTTCGCTGAAGAATTATTTCGACAAGAAGGGCCTCGATGTCGACGCCTTCCTGCATGCGCCAGGCGCCGAACAGGTTCACTTCATCGGCAAGGACATCGTGTCCTTCCACCTGCTGTTCTGGCCGGCGATGCTCAATTTCTCGGGCCACCCGATCATCGACGGCCTGAAAGTGGCCGTGCATGGCCACCTGACCGTCAACAACGAAAAGATGTCGAAGTCGCGCGGCACCGGCATTTCGCCGCTGCGCTACCTCGAACTGGGCATGAACCCGGAATGGCTGCGCTACTACCTGGCCTTCAAGCTGAACTCGAAGGTGGAAGACCTCGACTTCAACGGCGAAGACTTCGTGGCCCGCGTGAACAGCGACCTGATCGGTAAATACGTCAACATCGCCAGCCGCTGCGCCGGCTTCATTGCCAAGAAATTCGACGGCAAGCTGGCCGACAGCCTGTCCGCCACCGCCAAGGGCTGGATCTGCAAGGCCCTGATGAACGACGGCGCCGAGCGCCAGGCCAGCATCGCCGCCAGTTTCGAAGCGCGCGACTACGGCCGCGCGATGCGCGAGATCATGGAGATCACCGACGTCGTCAACCAGTACGTGGACGAGAACAAGCCCTGGCTGCTGGCCAAGGACGAGTCGAAACTGGCCGAACTGCACGACGTCTGCACCACCGCGCTGATCCTGTTCCGCCAGCTGACCATCATGCTCTCGCCGGTGCTGCCGCAGGTCGCCGCCCGCGTGGGCGAGTTCCTCGGCGACGGCGAACTGAGCTGGCTTGACACCCACGGCGCGGCCGTCTACGACACCATGCTGGGCCGCTCGATCGGCGCCTACAACCACCTGATGCAGCGCGTGGATGCGAAGATGGTCGAGAATTTGTTCGACAAGCCGGCGGCGGTGGCAACGCCTGCAGTGGCTCCCGCGGCCGAACTTGCTGCTGACGCGACTCCTGCCGGCGACATCGAAGAACTGGCCCCGGAAATCTCGATCGACGATTTCACCAGGATCGACCTGCGCGTGGCCCGCATCGTCAACTGCGAACACGTCGAAGGCGCCGGCAAGCTGCTGCGCCTGACCCTCGACGTGGGCGAAGGCCGCCACCGCAACGTGTTCTCGGGCATCAAGTCGGCCTACAAGCCGGAAGATCTGGTCGGCAAGCTGACCGTCATGGTCGCCAACCTGGCGCCGCGCAAGATGAAGTTCGGCGTGTCGGAAGGCATGGTGCTGTGCGCGTCGGCGGCGGATGAAAAGACCAATCCGGGGCTGTATTTGCTCGATCCGATGGCGGGGGCGACGCCGGGGATGCGGATTCGCTAACTGGTTTCACAGTAAATTGGGTTCCGGCCTGCGCCGGAACCCAAGTTCGCCGCATCCCCAAACCACCCCCCAAAATCCCGCCCACGCCCCTCCCCAGCGTTATAATGGCGTGTTTTTTCTGAAACCCGCACCGGTGCCCATCCGCCGGTCAGCCCTCTTCAGACCATACAAGATAGGTAGATAATAAGATGACCGAATTGACTCCTCTCCGCCACATCCCGCAAGCCAACGTGTTCCGCAAAGGCGATGTGTTCGTCCTGTTCGGCGAACTGTTCGGCCGCGGCTACGTGAACGGTCTGATCGACGAGGCACGCGCAGCCGGCATGAGCATTGTCGGCATCACCGTCGGCCGCCGCGATGAGACCGGCGCCCTGCGCGCGCTGGACGCGGCCGAGCTGGCCGAGGCGGAAGAGAAGCTCGGTGGCCGCATCATCAATGTGCCGCTGATGGCCGGCTTCGACATGGACGCACCGGAAGGCGAGCAGAACCCGACCGAAATGCTGGCCAACGTCAAGCTCAAGACCTGGCAGGACGACAAGCTGGACTGGGAAAAGATCGAGCGCTGCCGCGAAGCCGGCGTGCGCCGCTTCACCACCGGCGCGGCCCAGGCAATGGCTGAGATCGACAAGCTCATCCCGGAAGGCGCCAATGTCTTCTTCGCCCACACCATGGCCGGCGGCATCCCGAAGATCAAGGCCTTCCTGGCCATCGCCAACCGCATCTACAAGGGCCGCGGCGAGCGCTTCGAGTCCTCGCGCGCCCTGCTCGACAGCGACCTGGGCAAGCTGATCCTGATGAACTTCGACGAAGTCACGGCCAACACCCTCAAGTACCTGATCGACGCCTCAGCCCCGATCCGCGAGCGCGTGACGAAAGCGGGCGGCGAAGTGCGCTACACCGCCTACGGCTACCACGGCACCGAGATCCTGATCGGCGGCCAGTACCAGTGGCAGACCTACACCAACTACACCCAGGGCTACGCCAAGATGCGCCTGGAGTCGATCGCGCAGGCGGCCTGGAACCAGGGCATCTACGCGACCGTGTTCAACTGCCCTGAAATCCGCACCAACTCGTCCGACATTTTTGTCGGGGTCGAGCTGTCGCTGTTCCCGCTGCTTACCGCCCTCAAGAAGGAAGGCGGCGGCGCCTGGGCTGACGAACAATGGAAGATTTGCCAGGAACTGCTGGGCGAAGGCACGTCGCTGGAATCGCTGCTGGCGACCATCGAGCGCTACAACAACGACGCCACCAGCGCCCACTTCCGCAACTTCGAAGCCTGGCCGATGGATAATACCCCCGAGCTGGCCGAGGTGATGATCGGCACCTCGGAAGACATCACCGCCCTGCACAAGGACCGCAAGGCCCTGATCACGGACCACCTGTCCAGCCTGGTGCTGGAAGGCGCCGGCCCGCTGATGTTCCATGGCGCGTCGGAAAAGATCGCTCCGGTGCTGTGGCTCGGCCACGACATCATCGCCCGCCAGCTGAACGCGCTGCACAAGTAAACTTGACGCGGGCACGCCGGGGGCCAAGAATCTCCCCCGGCCTTCCCCACATTCACTCCAGGTACCATGATCTTCTCGAAAAAACACTCGCTCTACGAATCCGAGCACACCCGGTTCATCAAGGAACTGAAAGCACAAACCCCGGGCATGGAAGCGCGCCAGCTCGAAGGCCGTTCGCTGCTGTGGGACAAGGCCCCGCTGTCGCTGGACGAGCAGGAGCGCGAGAAGCAGTCGCGCCTGCGCCAGAACGCCTACCCGTACCAGAACAAGGTCTGAGGCCAGGGAAGCGCCCCCATGCTGCCAGAGCAGGCCGGGCACGACGTGCCGGCCGAGCCCCGGCCCGACGGGGCCTTCCCGCCACCTGACGATCCGACGGCCGCCGCCGCCCCGGCCGACAGCGCCATCGCGCGCCTCTACGGCGAGCCGCTCACGCGCATGCCGAACGACCTGTACATCCCGCCGGATGCGCTGGAGGTCTTCCTCGACGCCTTCGAAGGTCCGCTCGACCTGCTGCTGTACCTGATCCGCAAGCAGAACTTCAATATCCTCGACATCCCGATGGCGCAGGTCACCCTGCAATACCTGAAGTACGTCGAGCAGATCCGCCAGCGCAACCTCGAGCTGGCCGCCGAATACCTCTTGATGGCGGCGATGCTGATCGAGATCAAGTCGCGCATGCTGCTGCCCAAGCGCCACGACGACCTGGTCGAGGACGTGGGCGACCCACGCGCGGAACTGGTGCGCCGCCTGCTGGAGTACGAGCAGATCAAGGTGGCCGCGGCGGGCATCGGCGCCCTGCCCCAGGAAGGCCGCGATTTCGTGCGTCCCCAGCTGTTCGTGGAACAGGGCCTGGCGCCCGCCCTCCCCGACGTCGACCCGTGGGACCTGCAGCGCGCGTGGCTGGACGTCATCCGCCGCGCCAAGCTGACCCAGCACCACCGGATCGGCCGCCAGGAACTGTCGGTGCGCGAGCACATGACGGCCATCCTGCGCACCCTGCAGTCGCAGCGCTTCATCGAGTTTTCCGAATTGTTCGCCGGCCAGCACACGGTTCCGATTGTGGTTGTACACTTTGTCGCCATGCTTGAACTCGCAAAAGAAACCTTGATCGAGATCACACAGGCCGAACCCTTCGCGCCGATCTACGTGCGGCTGGCCTATTCCCCGGCGTGAAAAATCGCTTACCTTATTTCATCCTTGCATTAAAAATTCATGAAAATTATTTCCTCCATCGACGAATTGCGCGACCAGTTGCGCGGCCAGCTGCGCACTGCCTTCGTGCCGACGATGGGCAACCTGCATGAGGGTCACCTTTCGCTGATGCGCCTGGCGCGCCGGCACGGCGACCCGGTGGTGGCCTCCATCTTCGTCAACCGCCTGCAGTTCGGCCCGAACGAGGATTTCGACAAGTACCCGCGCACCTTCCACGACGACGTCGCCAAGCTGGAAAAGGAAGGCGTCTACGTGCTGTTCGCGCCGACCGAGAAGGACATGTACCCGGAGCCGCAGGAGTACCGCGTGCGCCCGCCTGACGGCCTGGGCAATACGCTGGAAGGCGAGTTCCGTCCCGGCTTCTTCGACGGCGTCTGCACCGTGGTGACCAAGCTGTTTTCCTGCGTGCAGCCGCGCGTGGCCGTGTTCGGCAAGAAGGATTACCAGCAGCTGATGATCGTGCGTAACATGGCGCGCCAATTTGCCCTGCCGACCGAGATCATCGGCGCCGAGACCTTCCGCGCCGACGACGGCCTGGCGCTGTCCTCGCGCAACGGCTACCTGAGCAGCGAAGAGCGGCAGGAAGCCCCGGTGCTGTACCAGCAACTGAACGCCGTCGCCACCGCCATGCGCAGCGGGAACCGCGACCCGCAGGCGGTCGAGCGCGCCGCGATGGAACACCTGGCCGCGCGCGGCTGGCAGCCCGACTACGTCTCGATCCGCAAGCAGATGGACTTGAAGGCCCCGAGCGCGGCCGACCTGGACGCCGGCAGCCCGCTGGTGGTGCTCGCCGCGGCGAAGCTCGGCAAGACGCGCCTGATCGACAACCTGGAAATCTAGGGCTTCACAAAAAAGTAACTTTGCTTACGAAATTGCAATATCAGGGAGACTGGCTTTATACTTGAACGCGCGCGGATGTCGCTTGTATAGACAGCCCGCCTAACCAAGGAATTCTCGCCGTGAACACGCCTGCCAAGCCCGTCATCCGCAAGGGTCCCCCGAAGTCCTCGGACGCGCTCAACCGCATCGGCGGCAACGCCGAACCGCACGAGATGCGCGACCCCTTCGACATCGGCGAGGCCTTGAGCGCCCTGTCGCTGTCGGGCGACCCGGTAACCGTGTTCCCGGCCGGCTGGATCGAACCGCTGCTGGCGCGCATCGAGTCGGTCGACCCGGAACTGCCGCATTTCGTCATCGATTTCTCCGGCGCCGAGCGCCCGCCCGCGGGCAAGGCGATCCTGGTGGCTTCGTTGGGCGGCAACGCCAAGCTGCAGTTCGAGCTCGACCAGTCCTGGAAGCCGGTGCCGGCGAACGCGCTGCACGTGGCGGCCGAGTTCCCGGCGTCCTGCCTGGTGCTCAACCGCCGCGCCGCGCGGCGCGTGGAAACCCCGGTGGGAGTGAACTACACGGCCAGCTTCCGCATCAAGGGGACCCAGTTCGACCTGCCGCTGTATGATTTTTCGCAAGGAGGCGTGGGCCTGCGGGCGACGCCAGAGCAGTGTTTCGGCCTGCACGTGGGGAAGAAGCTGGAAGGCGTGCGGCTGGAACTGGGGCCGAACCTGGTGCTGATGGCAGATCTCGAAGTGCGGCTGCTCAGGCCCTTCCGCACCTTCCTGCTGGGCGAGCAGGTGCAGATCGGCTGCAGTTTTGCGGCGATTTCGATGCAGATGCAGCAGACGCTGGAGCGGTTTGTGACGAGTGGGGCGGTGGAGAGAAGGGTCGCTGCGCGGTGAGGGTGGTGATGGGTCACTAAAATTGCGTTCCCGCCTGCGCGGGAACCCAAGTGGACCTTGACGTTTACCCCGCCACCGACTGCGCCCACGCCAGCGCCGACAAATGCGCCCGGTTCACATCCAGCGGGCTGATATCCAGCGACGCCGCCAGTGAGGCCACCAGGTTGGAATTGAGCTCGCAGGCCTCCGCCAGCGCCAGGTAGGGACCGTACCGGCCTTCGCGCCCGATCAGCGCCCTGACCACTTCTTCCGGCAGCGGCACCGTTTCCAGCACCTCCGCCATCGGCAGTCCCAGCAGGCGGTCGAGCAGCGAGAACATGCCGCATACGAACAGGTTCTCCCCCTCCCCCCGCAGCGCGCTCGCGCCCAGCAGTTCGGCCAGGCGGCCGCGCACGACGGCGGTTTCCATCAGCACGGGCGAATAACCGCTCGCGCTGGCGGTGGCCAGCAGCAGCACCAGCCAGCGGTACAGCGGCGCGTAGCCCATCAGGGCGATGGCCTGGCGCAGCGACTGCACTTCGCGTGCGGCGCCGAAGCCGGCGGAATTGATGAAGCGCAGCAGCTTGTAGGTCAGTGCCGGATCGCGCTTGAGGACGTTTTCGATCTTGGGCACGTCCTCGTTGTTCTGCACCATCTGCATCAGCTGCAGGATCACGGCCTGGGTCGGGTTCATGCCCTTGACCGGGTTGCCCGGGCGCGGCGTCAGGTGCAGCTTGCCGACGAAGGCGTCCAGGCCGAGCGCGGCGCAGGCGTCGAAATCGGCCCAGGTCGCGACCGGCCGGCCGACCATGCGCATCGCCGCATGCTTGGCGGCGGCATAGGTGCGCGCCTGGGTGGCGACGTCGGCGCCGGCAAACTGCACCTCGACGTAGGAAGCATAGGGCGACAGGTTGCGGCCCAGCAGGTTGATGTCGGCGCCGCGGATCGAGATGCCGACACCGCCCACGCGCACAGCCTGCACGGCCGAGCGCACGTTGGGGTCGGTCAGGCGGCGGATATTCAGGGTGAGCACCGTGCGTTCCGGAGGCAGCGCGTGCAGCGCATCGGTCGAGAGCATTTCGGGAACGGCTTCGAGGAACAGCATCTTGTCGCGCAGCAGCCAGCCGTGTTCGGCATGGACGACGTGCTCGGCGACAAAACCGATCAGGTCTTCCAGCTCCTCGGTGGTAACGAGCTTGCTGTCGTGGCGCTGCCACGACAGTTCGTAGCCGATAACCCGCTGCTTGGGGTCAAGCAGCGGTTCACGAACAATGAAGTTTGTTTGATGCATGTGGGCGCGGTAGTGGTACTGGTACGGGGCGCGCTACCGGACGCGCGTCAGAAGCCGAGGCTGTCGAGCAGGTCGTCGACCTGGCCCTGGTCGGCAACGACTTCGTTCTTGCCTTCCGGGTTGATCTGCGGGCCGTTGAGCAAGCCATTGTCGATCTCGCGCTTGATCTCGCTCGGCGCGAAGTCGACCAGCACCTGCACCAGCTGCTTTTCGAGGTTCTGGGCGATCCCCGTGATGCGGCCGATCACCTGGCCGGTCAGGTCCTGGAAGTCCTGGGCCATCATGATGTTCATCAGCTGGGTACGGGTGGCCGCGGCGCCGATACGCGACTCGTCCAGGCCGGCGATGGTGCGCCGGGCCAGCGCGCGCCAGTCGGCGTCCGACGCGCCATTGTCCAGCAGATCCTGCCACGAACCCGACAGCTCGCTCGACCGGGTTTCGATCGCGTCCTGCACCGGGCCCGCCGCGTCGGTCGCGTCCAGCACTTTCTTGGCCGCCTGTTCCGACAGGCGCGCCACGTAGTCGAGGCGGTCGCGCGCATCGGGAATGTCGCTTGCCGCTTTCTCGATCAGCTTGTCCAGGCCAAGGCCGCGCAGGCTCTCGTGAAGCGCGCGCGTCATGTGGCCGATGCGGCTCAGGACCTCCTCGTTGGAGCCCTGCTCGGCAATCTGCTCAGGCATCTCAGGCTCCAGCCTTGTCCATCTTTTCGAAGATCTTGTTCAGCTTCTCGTCCAGCGTGGCGGCCGTGAACGGCTTGACCACGTAGCCGCTGGCGCCGGCCTGGGCAGCCGCGATGATGTTTTCCTTCTTGGCTTCGGCGGTCACCATCAGCACCGGCAGCTTGGCCAGTGCCGGATCGGCACGAATATTCTGCAGCATGGTCAGGCCGTCCATGTTTGGCATGTTCCAGTCGGACACCACGAAGTCGAACTGCTCGCTGCGCAGCTTGGCCAGCGCCATGACGCCGTCTTCCGCTTCGTCGACGTTGGCATAACCCAGTTCTTTCAACAGATTCCGCACGATGCGGCGCATCGTCGAGAAATCGTCAACAACCAAGAAACGCATCTTTGGATCAGCCATGAATTACTCCGTTTTGAATCTCTACTTTGGTTTAATGGGTGAGCGCTGTATAAAACAACGTCGAGCACGCAGGCTCGATCAATCAGCCTCAAGAATAGCATTTTTGTTGCCCTACGGCGATAAAATGGCATCAATACAACTGCATCCGGATCAAACGCGCAACGCTCTGCTCCCTTGGGAGGCCAGATGCTCGAGAACCATGCCCGGCAAAGCCTGCAAAGGACCCACTTCGTGGGCCGCGCCGAGCGCGATCGCTTCACGCGGCATGCCGAACACGACACAGCTTGCCTCGTCCTGCGCGAAATTGTGTGCCCCGGCATGGCGCATGTCCAGCATGCCCGCCGCGCCGTCCTTGCCCATGCCGGTCAGGATAACACCAACGGCATTTTTGCCCGCCGCTTCGGCGGCGCTGCGGAACAGTACGTCGACCGAGGGCCGGTGCCGGTTGACCGGCGGGCTCTGTTCGATTTTGGTCATGTAGTTGGCGCCGGAACGGGTCAGCAGCAGGTGCGAATGGCCGGGTGCGATATAGGCGTGGCCCGGCAGCACCCGCTCGTTGCCCTGTGACTCGACCACGCTGATCTTGCACAGGGTATCGAGGCGCTTGGCGAAGGAAGACGTAAACCCTTCCGGCATGTGCTGGGCGATCAGGATGCCCGGGCAGTCCGACGGCATCTGCATCAGGAATTCGCGGATCGCCTCGGTGCCGCCGGTGGAGGCGCCGATGATGATCAGCTTTTCCGAAGAAATGAGCGGGCTGCGCAGCGCCGACAGCTGGGGCATGGGGGCGCCGGCCTGCACGGTGCGGGCGCGGATCCGGGCCCGGCTCGCCGCGCGGATCTTGTCTGCGATCAGTTCGGTGTATTCGCGCATGCCGGTCTGGATCGAGATCTTCGGCTTGGTGACGAAGTCAACCGCCCCCAGTTCCAGCGCGCGCATCGTGATTTCCGAGCCGCGCTCGGTCAGCGAGGACACCATCAGCACCGGCATCGGGCGCAGGCGCATCAGCTTTTCCAGGAAATCGAGACCGTCCATTTTCGGCATCTCGACGTCGAGGGTGAGCACGTCGGGGTTGTGGCGCTTGATGAGCTCGCGCGCGACAAGGGGATCGGGGGCCGTGGCCACCACTTCCATGTCGGGCTGGGAGTTGACGATTTCGCTCATCACGCTGCGGATGAGCGCAGAGTCGTCGACGATCAGCACTTTGATGGTCATGAGTCGTCCCTTTCACATTAGAACAGGTCGATCGCGCCGCCCACCGGCTCGACCTTGAGCCGCTTGGCGTAGTCGAGTTCTCGCTTGGCCAGCGTATCGTTCTGGGTTTGCATCAGTTTTTTTACCAGCACCTTGCCGGTCTTCGGGAAGAAGTACACCTTGCGCGGGTAAATGTCGTTCAGGTCTTCGGCCAGCACCGGGATGCGTTCGGTTTTCAGGAAGTTCATCACGAAGGCCGCGTTGCGCTCGCCCACGTTCATCGCCGTGAAACCGCGCAGCACCGCGCCGCCACCGAACACCTTCGCTTCCAGGTGTTCGCGCCGCGCGCCGGCCTTGAGCAGGTCGTTGATCAGGATCTCCATCGCGAACGTGCCGTAGCGCATCGAGGCCGACACCGGGCTGTTGGCGTCGCCGCCGTCGGGCAGCATGAAGTGGTTCATGCCGCCCAGGCCCGTGATGCGGTCGCGGATGCAGGCCGAGACGCAGGACCCGAGCACGGTCACGATCAGCATGTTCTTGCCGGTGTAGTAGTACTCGCCCGGCAGGATCTTGGCGGCGTCGCAGTCGAAGGTGCGGTCGTAGTAGACGTTGGTGGCAAACTGGTTGTTCATGGCGAATCCGGATCTGGTGCAAAGGGTCTTGCCCGCTACATTAGCGGCGCGCGGCCTGGTCTAGCTCGTACACCGTCTTGCCGCGCAGGCGCAGTGAATCCGATACGTACAGGAAATTTTCAGAATGCCCGGCGAACAGCAGGGCGTGCGGCTTCATCAGGGGCACGAAGCGCGTCAGGATCTTGCGCTGGGTGTCCTTGTCGAAGTAGATCATCACGTTGCGGCAGAAGATCGCATCGAACTGCCCGTCCAGCGGCCAGCCGTCGGCCAGCAGGTTCAGCTGGCGGAAGCTGACCAGCTGGCGCAGTTCCGGGCGCACCCGCACCATGCCCTCGTTGCCGCCCTTGCCGCGCTGGAAAAAGCGCTTCAGGCGTTCGGGGCTGAGCTTGTCCACCCGTTCCATCGGGTACATCCCGTTGGCGCCGGTGGCCAGCACATTGGTGTCGATGTCGGTCGCCACGATCTCCACCTTCGGGGTCAGCGTGTTGAAGGCCTCGCAGGCCGTCATCGCGATCGAGTACGGCTCCTCGCCGGTGGACGCGGCCGAGCACCAGATCCGGATCGGCTGGCCATCGCGCCGCTGCAGACCCTGGAGCTGTTCTGCCAGCAGCGGGAAATGGTGCGACTCGCGGAAGAACGAGGTCAGGTTGGTGGTGAGCGCATTGGTAAACGCTTCCCACTCGGCGCCCATGCGGCCGGCTTCCAGTTCGTCGAGGTAGCGCGTGAACGACTGGATGCCGGTGGCGCGCAGGCGGCGCGCCAGGCGGCTGTAGACCATTTCCTGCTTGCTCTCGGCCAGCGAGATGCCGGCGCGCTGGTAGATCAGCGCGCGCACCCGCTCGAAATCACTGCGCGTGAAATCGAATTCCTTGACCGTATCGGTTCTTTGCTGCGGCACGTGTTTGCCTCTTCGTTGCTGTTCGTTGTAGTGCTCGTGCAAAACCGTCGCCGGCCAGCTTGCGGTCGTTTATGCCGCCAGTTTGTCCATCAGGCCCATCTCGCCCGAGGACATCAGCTTGTCGATGTCCACCAGGATCAGCATGCGCTCGTCCACCGTGCCCAGGCCGATCATGTAGTCGGAATTGAAGGCGCTGCCCATCTCCGGGGCCGGCTTGATCTGGTCCGGGGTCAGGGTGGTGACGTCCGAGACGCTGTCGACGACCATGCCCATGATACGGCCGGCAATGTTCAGGATGATCACGACGGTGAACTGGTCGTACACCGGGGTGCCGAGCTGGAACTTGATGCGCATGTCGACCACCGGGATGATGATGCCGCGCAGGTTGATCACGCCCTTGATGAATTCCGGCGCATTGGCGATGCGGGTCACCGCTTCGTAGCCGCGGATTTCCTGCACTTTCAGGATGTCGATGCCGTATTCCTCGGAGCCGAGGGTAAAGGCCAGGAATTCGCTGCCCGCGCCGTCGTGGGCGGTGCCGCCTGCCGGCTTGGTGGTCTGGTCGTTAGACATGTTCACGTCCTCTTGGATAAATAAGATGAAAAAAGCGGCTTACGACAGGATGGCGTCGCCCAGTAGCTGGCGCGACGAGCGCACCAGTGCGGCCACATCCAGGATCAGGGCGACGCCGCCGTCGCCCAGGATGGTGGCGCCCGAAATGCCGGCCACCTTGCGGTAGTTCGCTTCCAGGTTCTTGACCACCACCTGCTGCTGGCCCACCAGCTCGTCGACGAACAGCGCGGCCTTCTTGCCCTCGGTCTCGAGGATCACCACGATGCCCTCGGACGGGTCGGTGATGCGCGGGTCGATGTCGAACATCTGGTACAGCGGGATCAGGGGCAGGTACTCGCCACGCACCTTGAGCACGCGGCCGCGGCCGGCGATCTCGCGGATGTCTTCGGGCGCCGGCTGCAGCGACTCCACCACGAACGACAGCGGCAGGATGTAGACCTCGTCGCCGCTCCTGATCGACATGCCGTCCAGGATCGCCAGCGTCAGCGGCAGCGAGATCGAGATGGTGGTGCCGAAGCCGCGCGCCGAACGGATGTCGACGCTGCCGCCCATGGCCGTGATGTTGCGCTTGACGACATCCATGCCGACGCCGCGGCCCGACACGTCGGTCACCTGCTCGGCGGTCGAGAAGCCGGGCGCGAAGATCAGCTGCCAGACATCCGAGTCGCTCATGTTGTCGGTGACCGGCAGCCCGTTCTGGGCGGCCTTGGCCAGGATCCGTTCGCGGTTCAGGCCACCGCCGTCGTCGGCCACTTCGATGACGATGTTGCCGCCCTGGTGGCCGGCCGACAGGAACAGGCGCCCTGCTTCCGACTTGCCGGCCGCCGCCCGCACCGCCGGCATCTCGATGCCGTGGTCGATGCTGTTGCGCACCAGGTGGGTCAGCGGGTCGACGATGCGCTCGATCAGGCCCTTGTCCAGTTCCGTGGCGGCGCCGTTGGTGATGAAGTCGACCTTCTTGCCGAGCTTACCGGCCAGGTCGCGCACCATGCGCGGGAAGCGCGAGAACACGAAGTCCATCGGCATCATGCGGATCGACATCACGGCTTCCTGCAGCTCGCGCGTGTTGCGGCCCAGCTGGCTGATGGAGTTGAGCAGGCGTTCGTGCCCCATCGGGTCGAGGTTGCTGCTGCGCTGCTCCAGCATCGCATTGGTGATCACCAGTTCGCCGATCAGGTTGATCAGCTGGTCGACCTTTTCCACCGACACGCGGATCGACGAGGATTCGGCGCCCGGGTCCTTGCGGGCGGCCTTCTTCTCGGCGGCCAGCTCGGTGGCCAGCTCCGAGACCTCGATCGGGTCGGGGCGCTGTACGGCGGCGGGCCGTGCTTCCGGCTCGTTGCCGATGCCGGCCAGCGCGCGGATCTGTTCGATCGGCTGGAAGAAGCCGTAGCCGCGTTCGTCGTCGGACAGGTCGTCGTCGGCCTTGGCGGCGGCGTCGGCGTCGTCGTCGAAGTCGAAGAAGCCGTAGCCCTGGTCGTTCTCGATGCGCTTGCGCTCGGCCGCTTCGATCGCGCGCTGCTCGGGCGTGAGCGCCGGGGCTTCGAAGATCTTCAGGTCGTCCGGGTCGAGCACGAAGGAGCAGATGGCGATGATGTCATCCAGGCTCTCGTGGGTGGTGATGATGAGGGCGCTGCGGCCGCCGTCCAGCGGCGTGACCTTCACGCGGCCCATCAAGCCCAGTTCATCGACCAGCGCGCTGATGTCGCGCGGCTCGACCACGGGCAGTTCGATCTTGTAGCGGTGCGCCCCTTCGGTCGGGTGGTGGAGCTTGGGCTCGAGCGTCAGGTAGGACGGCGCCACCACGGGCGCCTGCGGCACCAGGCCCTCGGCCAGGTCGTGCAGCACCATGCGCACGTTGGCGACGGCTTCCTGGTCGACCGCCGCGCCGTGGCGGTGGCCGTCGAGCTGCATCTTGAGGCTGTCCTTGGCGGCCAGGAAGGCGTCCACGTGGTTGCTGGTGAGCGCCATCTCGCCCTTGCGGATGCGGTCCAGCAGCGACTCGAGCACGTGCGTGACGTCGCTCATGTCGGTCAGGCCGAAGGTCGAGGCCCCGCCCTTGACCGAGTGGGCGGTGCGGAAGATCGCGTTCAGGTCCTCGGCGTCGGGCGCAGCCACGTCGACGCCCAGCAGCAGCCGCTCCATCTCGGCGAGCAGCTCTTCTGCCTCGTCGAAAAAGACCTGGTAAAACTGGCTGATGTCGATCGTCATGGTGCTAGTCCCTGGAATGCCCGGTGCTTCATCGGCTTAGCCGATGACCTTTTTCACGACTTCGATGAGGCGCTGCGGGTCGAACGGCTTGACCAGCCAGCCGTTGGCGCCGGCGGCGCGGCCCTTGGCCTTCATTTCGTCGGACGACTCGGTGGTGAGCATCAGGATCGGGGTCTTGGCGTAGGCCGGCAGCGTGCGCAGGGTCTTGATCAGGGCCAGGCCGTCCATGCGCGGCATGTTCTGGTCGGTCAGGACCAGGTCCACGCTCTGCAGCTTTGCCTTGTCGAGGCCATCCTGGCCGTCGACCGCTTCCACCACGTGGTAGCCAGCCGCCTTCAGGCTGAAGGCCACCATCTGGCGCAGCGAACTGGAATCGTCGACCGCGAGAATCGTTTTTGCCATGTTTTGCTCCTGCTGTTTTAAGTCCGGTATGTTCCGGTTTGATGTTGAGTGGCGAAATAGTACGTGATGTGCGCGGCACCGGGCTCAGAAAAGCTCGATATCCCCGCTTTCGAGGTGCTGCTGTTCGACCGATTTGCGCAGCATGCTGCGCAGCTCGAGCGACTGGATCGCCAGCGCCATGCTGACCTTGCCCAGGCGCTCGACGATTTCGTCGCTGTCGGTTTCCGGCGCGATGTCGGCGCCATGCTCGCTGAGCGTGCCGAGGAACTCGCGCAGCCCGGCCACGCGGCGCAGCGTGCGGTCGATCAGCTGGCTGGTCATGTCCTGGAACTGCATGCTGGTGATCGCCGTGTTCACATGCTGGCCGATCTCGCCCGACATGTCGGAGAGGTGGGCGCTGTCTTCCGGCGTCGGCGTCTCGCCGGCCAGCAGGCGGTTGATCGCTTCCTGGCGCGTGCCGACCGCCGTGTGGATCGCCATGAAGCTGCTGGTGAGCTTGTCGATGGCTTCTTCCAGCAGCAGCTCGGTCTGCAGGAGGTCGGTCTCGACCTCGTTCAGGTGGCGGCGGCCGTGGATGGCCACGCCCGAGAGCAGGCGCTTGACGTGGGATCCGAGTATCTTTTTTCTTGTCATGTCATGTTCCAGTCCAGGCCGGGCTACTGCTGTGCCGTCGGGGCGGCGGCGGCGATGGTCGCCGCTGCTGCCGCTTCGGGTTGCTGCGCCGGCACGTCGAGCGTGGCGGCGTCGCGCTGGACGGCCTCCTCGGTCTTCTTGTTCATCACGATGATGCTGATGCGCCGGTTGATCGGGTTGAACGGGTCTTTCTTGTCGAGGTGGGCGGCCGCGGCCAGGCCCACCACGCGCAGCACTTTATCGTCCGACAAGCCGCCGCGCACCAGTTCGCGGCGCGAGGCGTTGGCGCGGTCCGCCGACAATTCCCAGTTGCTGTAGCCGGCGTCGCTGAAATACGGGGTCGAATCGGTATGGCCCGACAGGCCGATCTTGTTCGGCACTTCGTTGAGCACCAGCCCGATCACGTTCAGGATCTCGCGGGTGTAGGGCTGCACCTCGGCCTTGGCCAGCGCGAACATCGGGCGGTTCTGCTCGTCCACGATCTGGATCCGCAGGCCTTCGCTGGTGATATCGAGCAGCATCTGGTTCTTGTACTTCTTGAGCAGCGGGTTGACTTCGATGACCTGTTCGATCTTGGCCTTGAGCGACTGCAGGCGCTCGGCCTCGGCCCGGGCCACCTGGGCCTTGGCCGCTTCCAGGTTATAGGTCTTCGAGCTCGGGTCGATGTCGCCCTTTTTCACCTGGCCGTTGCGGCGGGTCAGGTCGGTGCCGCCGCCCTTGATCACCGACGAGGAGTCGCCCGCGCCCGAGCCGCCCGCCATCGCCACCTTGAGCGGGGTGCTGAAATATTCGGAGATGCCTTCCAGGTCGCCCTTGGCGGTCGAGCCAAGCAGCCACATGAGCAGGAAGAATGCCATCATCGCCGTCACGAAGTCGGCGTAGGCGATCTTCCAGGCGCCACCGTGGTGGCCGCCGGCCACCTTCTTGATGCGCTTGATGACGATGGGGCGCATGCCTTCATCGGCCATGCTTGCTCCAGGTAGTCAGGTGGTCGGGATGGCGGGTCATGGCCTGCTTATTTCTTCTTCTTGATGTGCTCTTCGAGCTCGGCGAAGGTCGGGCGCTCGGTCGAGTACAGCACCTTGCGGCCGAATTCGACGGCCAGCGCCGGCGCGTAGCCGTTCAGGCTCGCCAGCAGCGTCACCTTCACGCACTGGAACATCTTGGTCGATTCTTCCAGCTTCTGCTCCAGGATGTTCCCGAGCGGGCTGACAAACGCATAGGCCAGCAGGATGCCGAGGAAGGTGCCGACCAGCGCTTTCGCGATCAGGATCCCCAGCTCGGCCGGCGGCAGGCCCACCGATTCCATCGTGTGGACCACGCCCATGACGGCGGCCACGATACCGAAGGCCGGCAGGCCGTCGCCGACCTTGGCGATCACGTGGGCCGGGATGGCGCCCTCGTGGTGGTGGGTCTCGATCTCGTTGTCCATCAGGTTTTCGATCTGCAGCGCATCCATGTTCCCCGACACCATCAGGCGCAGGTAATCGGTCATGAACTCGATGATGTGGTGGTCGGCCAGCACCGCCGGATACTTGGAGAACAGGGGCGAGGCTTCCGGCGCCTCGATGTCGGCTTCGATCGACATCAGGCCTTCCTTGCGCACTTTCGACAGCACGTCGAATTGCAGCGCCATCAGCTCCATGTACATGTCGCGCGTGTACTGCGAACCCTTGAAGATGCTCGGAAAGGCCTTGGCGGTCGCCTTCACGTTCTTCATCGTGTTACCGACGAAGAAGGCGCCGACGGCGGCGCCACCGATCATCAAGAGCTCGATCGGCTGCCACAGCGACGCCAGGTGGCCGCCGGCCAGGGCAAAGCCGCCGAAGACGCAGGCGCAGACGATGAGGTAACCGATAATGACTAACAAGGGAATTCGCTCCAGAGAAGCCGGGCTGCTCGATCCGGCTGGCACATATAAAAAATGATTTCGGGCAAAGTTGACGCAGGGAACCACTCTAGCGGGAGAATGACCTCCGGGCAAGCAAAAAGCCCCGTTTTGTGGCCTAAAAGTGCCATATATGGAGGGCTGGACCACCCTCTGTGGGATAGACGGTACGGTTCGGCAAGCGATCGTCGATGACGAATTCGTAACTGAGCAACATCGACCCGGGACGCATTTCACAGATGGCCTTGCGCCATAGCGCATCCATCGCGGCCGGCGACAGGTAGGCGAAGATCACATCGAACTGTTCAAAATCCAGTTTCTCGTAGTCGCCGCGAATGAAACGGGCGCCGCTGCCGGCCAGCCTCGCGCGCAGCGCGCTTACCAGCCAGGGCAGCGGCGCCAGCTCGATGCCGGTCGCCTCGATGCCGGGCCGGCGCCGCGCCAGGTCCAGCACCAGGCCGCCCAGGCCGCTGCCGATGTCGATCACGCGCACCCTGCCCGCCGGCGGCAGCAGCCTGGCCACCGCATCCCAGACGCGCCGGCTGGATGGGTAGTACGGCACTTGCGTGCGGTAGGTGGACCAGTAGAGCAGCAGCAGGAACAGGAACAGGACGAGGAAGACGGACGGCGGAATCGCCAGCCGGGTGGCGCCGAGCAGGGCCAGGGGAAACAGCAGCTCGATGGCGATCCACCAGCTGGCCAGGCCGCGCCACCAGGCCAGGCCGGCGGCGATGGCGCCCTGGAGCAGGGCAACGGCGAGATAGGACATCGGCAGACCGGCGCTGGCCAGCAGCCAGGTGGTGGCCAGCGCCAGGGGGAATGCGGCGGCCTGCAGCAGCAGCGCCGCACAAGCGGGCTTCACTCGGCGGGCTGGTTTGCTGCGGCGTCGCGCACGTCCTGGGCGTCTTTGGCCTCGCGCGCGTCTTTCGCGTCCTTGGCCTTGCGGGTCTTGCCGGCGCGCGAAGGCATGTGGCACAGGCCGCACAGGTAGTCGGCGTTCAGGTCGAGGGCGTTGACGATGAACTTGCCCTGGCACTTGCCGCAGGGCGCCAGCACCAGCATGCCGCTCTGGAAGAAGCGCACCAGGGTCCAGGCGCGGGTGAGCGAGAGCAGCGGCTCTTCGCCCGGCTCGGGCGGCATTTGTTCGAGGTAGAGCTTGTATGCCTTCATCACCGCCTCGATACCGGTAGCGCCGGCATGTTCGACCAGGAAGTGATGAATATTGATGAACAGCGAGGAGTGGATATTCGGCTGCCACGTCAGGAACCAGTCGGTCGAGAACGGGAGCATGCCCTTGGGCGGGGAGACGCCCTTGAGTTCCTTGTACAGCTTGAGCAGGCGCTCGCGCGAGAGGGAGACTTCGGTTTCGAGCAGCTGGAGGCGGGCCCCCAGGTTGATCAGTTCGATCGCAAGGCCGATTTCCTGCGCTTCCGAAACGACGCTTTTCTTGCTCATGTGCTGCTCCCGCCCTGGTGTTCTTGTTCAGCGATCCCGGCGGGACCGCTTCAGGGGGATTTTATACGATCTCTTCAACAGGCTGGCCGGCCATCAGGATGGCGGCATGCGACTGGGCCAGGCTGCGCTCCTTGGTGTGGCTGGTCAGCATCGACAGGATGGCGGTGTCGTCGAAGCGGAAGCGGGCCAGCATCATGTTGCCGCTGGCAAGCTTCAGGATCTGGGCGTTGCTCATGCCTTCGATCAGGTCGGCGATGTCGGCCGAGACGCCGAGACGGAAGATGGCGGTGACCTTGTCGGCGCGAATCATCTGCTGGGCCAGCATCAGGTAGCTCAGGTTTGCATCGCGGATTTCAGCCATCATGTCGTTCATCGTCATTTTCTATCTCCGTATCCGTTGGTTCAGCGACTTGCGTGTTGCCGATGAGATAGATTCTGACTGTAGGGAAACTTTTGGGCTATTGGACGAAGTCTGTATTTTGCGTCCGCGAATGACGGACAGGACCCGTAGGAGTTTGTCTGACAAACCCTGCTGGATCGCTCTGGCGCCCCTATGAAAAAGGGGCCTGGGGAGGCGCCGGGAACCGGCCGAATTGTGTGCGCTCGAAACTGCTTCTGTCGTGCGCTTGCTACGATTTACGTCAAGCTTCCGGAGAACTTGAGGGTTTTCGCAAAATATTTTTTGCCACCCTGGCTACGGTTTCCGCCGCCTGCTCATCCATTAACGGAGCGCCGGGAAAGAACTTGAGGGTTTTTTGAAAATAATTTTCCGGACCCACTCCTGCGCTTCTGATACCGGTAACGGCAGCGCTTTCGGGAACTTGAGGGTTTTTCGAAAAAAATTTGAAAATATTCTTGAAGGCGGCAAAGCATTGCCGTATCGGCAACAATTTGGGACGGCGGGCGCCGGATCTTGCTACACTGCGGGCCTGACCAATGCTTCAAGCCTCAAGCACCCTATGACCGAACTTCTTACCCGCGACGCCTGCCTGGCGCGCGACGCCGACGACCCGCTGCGCGCCCTGCGTGAGCGCTTCGCCCTGCCCCCGGGTGTCGTCTACCTGGACGGCAATTCGCTGGGCGCCCGTCCTAAAGCCTCCCTGGCGCGGGCCCAGGACGTCATCGCCCGCGAATGGGGCAATGACCTGATCAAGAGCTGGAACACGGCCGGCTGGTTCGAGCTGCCCAAGCGCCTCGGCAACCGCCTGGCCCCGCTGATCGGCGCGCACGAGGGCGAAGTGGTGGTCACCGATACCACCTCGCTCAATCTGTTCAAGGCGCTGGCCGCCGCGCTGCATTTGCAGGCAAATGGCCCCGGCGCCGGCCGCCGTACCATCGTCACCGAACGCAGCAACTTCCCGACCGATATCTATATGGCCGAAGGCCTGGCCCAGTGGCTCGACCGCGGCTACCGGGTGCGCCTGGTCGATTCGGTGGAAGAACTGCCGGACGCGGTCGACGCCGACTGCGCGGTGCTGATGCTCACCCACGTCAACTACCGCACCGGCTACCAGCACGACATGGCCGCCCTCACCGGCCACGCCCACGCCCAGGGCGCGCTGGCGCTGTGGGACCTGGCCCACTCGGCCGGCGCGGTGCCGGTCGACCTGCACGCGGCGCAGGCCGACTTCGCAGTCGGCTGCACCTATAAATACCTGAACGGCGGCCCCGGCGCCCCGGCCTTCATCTGGGTGCCCAAGCGCCACCAGGCCGCGTTTGCCCACCCGCTTACCGGCTGGTGGAGCCACGCCAAACCGTTCGCGATGGCGCACGGCTTCGCCGCCTGCGAGGGCATCGGCCGCGCGCTGTGCGGCACCCAGCCGGTGCTGTCGCTGGCGCTGGTCGAGTGCGGGCTGGAGGTGTTCGAAGAGACGAACATGGAGGCGATCCGCGCCAAGTCGCTGGCCCTGACCGACCTGTTCATCGCGCTGGTGGAATCGCGCTGCGCCGGCCACCCGCTCGGCCTCGTGACCCCGCGCGAGCATGCGCGCCGCGGCAGCCAGGCCAGCTTCACCCATCCGCACGGTTACGCCGTGATGGCGGCGCTGATCGAGCGCGGCGTGATCGGCGACTACCGCGAACCGGAAATCATGCGCTTCGGCTTCACCCCGCTCTACACCAGCTTTGCCGACGTCTGGGACGCGGTGGAGATCCTGAAAGATATCCTGGACCGCGGCGCCTTCGACGCCGCGCTCGAACGCGGCGCAGTGACCTGAGGAGATGGCCATGAACGACAAGCCAAGCGGCTGCCCCATGGGTGCGGGCGCCAAGGCCGGCGCCGAATGGCACGGCGCCCAGCTGGACTTCAAGGAGTCGATGAGCTACGGCGACTACCTGGGCCTGGACCGGATCCTGTCGGCCCAGCATCCGCTCTCGCCCAACCACAACGAGATGCTGTTCATCATCCAGCACCAGACCAGCGAGCTGTGGATCAAGCTGATGCTGCACGAACTGCAGGCGGTGCGCCAGAACATCCGCGGCAACAACCTGCCGCCGGCCTTCAAGATGCTGGCGCGGGTGGCGCGCATCATGGACCAGCTGGTGCACGCCTGGGACGTGCTGGCGACCATGACCCCACCCGAGTACACCGCGATCCGGCCCTACCTCGGCGCCTCGTCGGGCTTCCAGTCCTTCCAGTACCGCCAGCTCGAGTTCATCCTGGGGAACAAGAACCCGAACCTGCTCAAGGTGCACGAGAAGTCGCCTGAATCGCATGCCATCCTGGAACGCGAGCTGCACGCCCCGTCGGTGTACGACGAAGCCGTGATGCTGCTGGCGCGCAGTGGCTTCCCGGTGGCGCCGCAGCGCCTGGCGCCCGGCCGCACCGGGCCTACCGTGCTCGATGACAGCGTGAAGGCGGCCTGGCTGGGCGTCTACCAGGACACCGAACACCACTGGGCGCTGTACGAACTGGCTGAAAAGCTGGTGGACCTGGAGACGGCCTTCCGTTTCTGGCGTTTCCGCCACGTGAGCACGGTCGAACGCATCATCGGCTTCAAGACCGGGACCGGCGGCACCGAGGGCGCCAGCTACCTGCGCAAGATGCTCGACGTGGTGTTGTTTCCGGAGCTGTTCGCGCTGCGCACCGAACTCTGAAACGGCAAGGGCGCGGCTTCCAAAGTACAATCGCCCTTGATCTTTTCCCAACGGCGGAGGCAAGATGAAGTGCGACGTACTGATCCTGGCAGGCCTGTGGAATTCCGGCCCCGAACACTGGCAAAGCCAGTGGCAGGGGCGCTACCCGCAATGGACCAAGGCCGAGCACCGCGACTGGAATTGCCCCGAGCGCGACGAGTGGGTGGCCGAGCTCGACGCCGCCATCGGGGCTTGCAAGGGCGCCCCGATCCTGGTCGCGCACAGCCTGGGCTGCATGCTGGTCGCGCACTGGGCCAGGAGCGCGTCGCCGCTGAAGGTGGCGGGCGCCTTCCTGGTGGCCCCGAGCGACGTCGAGGCGGCATCCTATCCGGTGCCGGTCAACGGCTTCGCCCCGATCCCGCTCGATCCCCTGCCCTTCCCCAGCGTGGTGCTGGCCAGCGGCGACGATCCCTTTGTCGCTCCCGCGCGCGCCGCCAGCTTTGCTTCAAGCTGGGGCAGCCGACTGGTCCACATCGGCGACGCCGGCCACGTGAATGCGGACTCCGGCCACGGCGCCTGGCTTGAAGGCGAACGCCTGCTGCAGGCATTCTGCGACGAGATCGGGCACCGCACGCAATGAAGACCTACCGCGGCAGCTGCCACTGCGCGAGCGTGCAGTTCGAGGCCGATATCGACCTGGGTCGCGGGACCATCAAGTGCAACTGCACGGTCTGCACCAAGATGCGCTTCTGGGCGGCGCAGGTGCCGTCAAGCGCGTTTCGCCTGCGGCGCGGGCAGGAGATGCTGCGCGAATACCGCTACCACACGCGGCGCG
Organism: Massilia yuzhufengensis; assembly: GCF_900112225.1. Lineage (GTDB taxonomy): Bacteria > Pseudomonadota > Gammaproteobacteria > Burkholderiales > Burkholderiaceae_D > Telluria > Telluria yuzhufengensis. Next base: position 83,677 of record NZ_FOLD01000025.1, read on the forward strand.
ATGCGCACTACTTCTGCGCGAACTGCGGGATCAATGTGTTTTCGACGGGCGATTCGCCGTCATTGGGGGCGTTCCATGCGGTGGTGCTGGTGTGCCTGGATGATGTGCCGGTGGAGGAACTGCTGGCGGCGCCGGTGCGCTACCTGGATGGGCGCAATGACAATTGGATGGCGCCGCCTGCAGAAAGCCGCCACCTGTAAAACAGGGGCACATGGCCCCTGTCTCGTGCGCTGCCAACAACGCTTACTTCGCCGCCGTCTCCAGCAACATGTCGTTCAAGCGCTTCACGAACGACGCCGGGTCGCTCAGGCTGCCGCCTTCGGCCAGCATGGCCTGGTCGAACAGGATGTGCGACCAGTCGCCGAAGCGGGCGCCGTTCGCGTCTTCGTACTTCAGGCGCGTCACCAGCGGGTGGTTCGGGTTGATCTCGAGGATGGGCTTGGATTCCGGTGCGTCCTGGCCAGCCGCCTTGAGCATGCGCAGCAGGTTGCCCGACAGCTCGTTGTCGTCCGCCACCAGGCAGGCCGGCGAGTCGGTAAGGCGGAAGGTGACGCGCACGTCCTTGGCTTTCTCGCCCAGCGCGCCCTTCATCTTCTCGACCAGCTCCTTGTAGCCCTGCTCGACTTCCTCGTGTTCCTTCTTCTCGGCCTCGTCTTCCAGCGCGCCCAGGTCCAGGCCGCCCTTGGCCACCGACACCAGTTCCTTGCCTTCGAATTCGCTCAGGAAGGACAGCATCCACTCGTCGACGCGGTCGGTCATGAGCAGCACTTCGACGCCCTTCTTGCGGAAGATTTCCAGGTGCGGGCTGTTCTTCGCGGCGTTGTAATTGTCGGCGGTGACGTAGTAGATCTTGTCCTGGCCTTCCTTCACGCGCCCCAGGTAGTCGGCGAACGACACGGTCTGGGCATCGGATTCGCCGGCGGTGGAAGCGAAGCGCAGCAGCTTGGCGATACGGTCCTTGTTGGTGCTGTCTTCGCCGATGCCTTCCTTGAGCACCTGGCCGAATTCCTTCCAGAAGGTGGCGTACTTGTCGCGGCCTTCCTGCTCTTCGGCGTTGGCCATCTCTTCCAGCATGCCCAGCACGCGCTTGGTCGAGCCTTCGCGGATTACCTTCACGTCGCGCGACTCCTGCAGGATCTCGCGCGAGACGTTCAGCGGCAGGTCGCTTGAATCGATCACGCCCTTGATAAAGCGCAGGTAGGTCGGCATCAGCTGCTCGGCGTCGTCCATGATGAACACGCGTTTCACGTACAGCTTGATGCCGGCGCGCTTGTTGCGGTCCCACAGGTCGAAGGGCGCGTGGGCCGGCACGAACAGCAGCTGGGTGTATTCGCTGCGGCCTTCCACCCGGTTGTGGGTATAGGCGAGCGGTTCCTGGAAGTCGTGCGAGACGTGCTTGTAGAACTCGTTGTACTGCTCGTCGGTGATGTCCGATTTACTGCGTGCCCACAGCGCGCTGGCCTGGTTCACGGTCTCGAATTCGTCCTTCAGCACCGTCTGCTTCTTCTCTTCGTCCCACTCTTCCTTCTGCATCACGATCGGCAGCGAGATGTGGTCCGAGTACTTGCGGATGATGGACTTGAGCTTCCATGACGACAGCAGCTCTTCTTCGCCGGCGCGCAGGTGCAGGATCACGTCGGTGCCGCGGCCGGTCTTTTCGATCGGCTCGATGCTGTAGTCGCCTTCGCCGGTCGATTCCCAGCGCACGCCTTCGGAGGCGAAGGCGCCGGCGCGGCGGGTATTGACGATGACTTTTTCGGCCACGATGAAGGCCGAGTAGAAGCCGACGCCGAACTGGCCGATCAGGGCCGCGTCCTGCTGCTGGTCGCCGGAGAGCTTGCTGAAGAATTCCTTGGTGCCCGACTTGGCGATGGTGCCCAGGTGCGAGATGACTTCGTCGCGGCTCATGCCGATGCCGTTGTCGGAAATGGTCAGGGTGCGGGCGTCCTTGTCGAAGGACACACGGATCTTCAGTTCATGGTCGTTGCCGTACAGCGCGTCGTTGTTGATCGCTTCGAAGCGCAGCTTGTCGGCCGCGTCGGAGGCGTTCGAGATCAGTTCGCGCAGGAAAATCTCCTTGTTCGAATACAAGGAGTGAATCATCAGTTGCAGCAGCTGTTTTACTTCTGATTGGAAGCCAAGGGTTTCTTTTTCGGCGACAGCCATCTTGTTCCTCGTGGGTGGTTCAGGTTAAGGGATTACGGTGATGCGGGTTGCAGCCATATAGGGATGGCAATAACGATTTCAAGGCCTGCCATGCCGGCATTGAGAATGTTGCAATTATTTTAACCGATGAGGGCGCGTTCGAGGAAGCCGCTGGTGGCCGGGTCCTGCAGCGCCGCCACATTGAGCCGCATGCGGGTCGACGGCAGCTGGTTCGGCGAGAACAGGCTGCCGGGCGCGAGCAGCAGGTCTTCCCGCATCGCGCGCGCCGCCAGCTCGTTGGTGTCGCGGCCGGCGTCGACCCAGATGAACATGCCGGCCGACGGCGCCGGGTCGGCGCGCAGGCCGAGCAGCTCGAGCTGGCGCAGCGCGCCCGGCCGCACCGCATCGAGGCGGCTGCGCACGCGGTCGAGGTGCTTGCGGTAGTGGCCCTCCGACAGGATCTTGTACACGACGCGCTCGCCGATGTCGCTGGTGGTGAGGGTGGCCAGCATCTTGCGGTCGGCCAGGCGCCGGGCGCGTTCGCCGGATGCCGCGATGAAGCCCACCCGCAGGTTGGGCGCCATCGATTTCGAGAAGCCGCCGAGGTAGATCACCTGGCGCAGGCCGTCGAGCGCGGCCAGGCGGGTGGCGCTGCCCGGGTGCAGGTCGGCGTAGATGTCGTCTTCCACCACCGTGAAACCGAACTGTTCGGCCAGGCGCAGTACCTGGAAAGCCTTGGGCGCCGAGATCGAGGTGGAGGTGGGGTTGTGCAGCACCGAATTGATCACGTACAGGCAGGGGCGGTGCAGCGCCGCCAGCTCGGCCAGCTGCTCCAGGTCGGGGCCGTCGGCCAGGCGCCGCACCCCCACCACGTTCAGGCCCATCGCCGCGAAGGAGCCGAACATCAGGAACCAGGCCGGATCGTCGACCAGCACGGTGTCGCCCGGGCGGCAGAATTCGCGCGCCACCAGGTCCAGCGCCTGGGTCACGCCCAGGGTCATGACGATGTGCTCGGGCGGCGCCTCGATTTCCAGTTCGGCCAGCTTGCGCTGGAGTTGCTGGCGCAAGGGCAGGAAGCCGTGCGGCGCGCCGTAGCCGAGCAAGCCGGCGCTGTTCTGGCGGCTCAGGCTCTTGAGCGCGTTGGCCACCGCCGGGCCGTCCATCCAGTCGGCCGGCAGCACGCCGGCCCCGGGCGAGAGCTGCAGCGGCGACTGGCGGAACATGTTCCGGATCAGCCAGGCGACATCGAGCGTGCTGGCGCCGGCCGGCGCCGCCGTGGCGGGCCGCTCGGCCGGCTGGGCCCGTTCGCGCACGAAGAAGCCGGCGCCGCGGCGCGAATCGAGGTAGCCCTGGGCCACCAGCCGGTCATAGCTGGCCACCACCGTGAACGGCGAAACGCCATGGGTGGCGGCGAACTGGCGGATCGAGGGCATGCGCGCGCCGGGGCGCAGCAGGCGCTCGTCGATGCGGGCGGCCACCGAGCGGACGATCTGGTCGGCCAGCGCTTCGCTGGAATCGCGCGACAGGGCAAAAGCAGGCGTATTGGTCATATCAGCAGCACAGTGAAGGAATTAAGTGCAAAAGTGTACTGGGACTGTATTGGTATTTATCGCTAGCATAGGACCGTGCTCCCCACTGTGCAAGCACATTGAAAGGAAACGCATGAACGCCGCCTGCCCCACCCTCACCGCTGCACCCTGCGCGCTCGACGAAAGCCGTGGCATGCTGCTCGGCCTGCTCGGCGTGGCGATGTTCAGCCTGACCATGCCGTTTACCCGCATGGCGGTGGCCGAGCTCGATCCGGTATTCGTGGCGCTTGGGCGCGCACTCGGCGCGGCGCTGCTGGCGGCCGGCTGGCTGGCGTGCAAACGCGCGCCGCTGCCGCCGCGCAGCGCCCTGCTGCCCCTGGCCCTGGTGGCGGCAGGCTGCATCGTCGGCTTCCCGCTGCTCACTTCCATCGCCCTGCGCACCGTGCCGGCCGCGCACGGCGCGCTGCTGGTGGGCGTGCTGCCGCTGGCCACCGCCCTGTACGCGGCGCTGCGCGGTTTCGAGCGTCCCTCGCGCGGCTTCTGGGGCATGGCCCTGCTCGGCTCGGCGCTGGTGGCGGCGTTCGCGCTGGCCCAGGGCGGCGGCGCGCTCCATGTCGCCGACCTGCTGGTGTTCGGCGCCGTGGCCGCGGCGGCGGTCGGCTATGCCGAAGGCGGCCGGCTGTCGCGCAGCCTGGGCGGGCCGGAAACGATCTGCTGGGCGCTGGTGCTGGCCGCGCCGGTCCTGCTGCCGGTACTGCTGTGGCACGGCGTGCCGCCGCTGGGCGAGGTGGGCGCCGGGGCCTGGTTCGCGTTCGGCTATGTCACCGCCATCTCGATGTTTGTCGGCTTTTTCTTCTGGTACCGCGGGCTGGCGCTGGGCGGGGTGTCCAGGGTAGGCCAGGTGCAGCTGCTGCAGCCCTTCCTGAGCCTGATTGGCGCCGCCCTGCTGCTGGGCGAAGCGCTGACCCTGCCCAACTGCGCGTTCGCGCTGGCCGTGGCCGCTGTCGTGTTCGGGGGACGGCGGATGGGCGTACGCCAGCAGTAAACCGCATACCGGAGCCCGGCTGGACGTACAATATCGGCTTCATTCACCGCAACGTTGGAAAACCATGTCCGTCTACGACAAACTCAAAGAACTGAACATCACCCTCGCCGCGCCGGCCACCCCGGCCGCCGCTTACGTCATGTACGTTCAGACCGGCAATCTCGTGTTCATCTCGGGCCACATCGCGAAAAACGCGGACGGCTCGCCGAACACCGGCATCCTGGGCAAGGACAAGACCACCGCGGATGGCCAGGCAGCCGCCCGTTCGGTCGCGATCGACCTGGTCGGCACCCTGCAGGAAGCCGTCGGCGGCGACCTGACCCGCGTCAAGCGCATCGTCAAGCTGATGAGCCTGGTCGCTTCGACCCCGGACTACAACGAACAGCACCTGGTCACCAACGGTTGCTCCGAACTGATCGGCGAGCTGTTCGGCGACGCCGGCAAGCACGCCCGTTCGGCCTTCGGCGTCGCCTCGCTGCCGCGCGGCACCTGCGTCGAAATCGAAATGATCGTCGAAGTCGCTTAAACAATTGTTTAATACACAATTGCATTTGTTTAGATAAACCGTTTCGCGGGCTGGGCCTACCCGGCCCGGTCCATCCCCGAAGCCGCTACCCGCGTGCTTTATAATGGCCCGGCACACCCGTTCGGACCCTTCCTGTGTGACATGTGAGAAAAGCATGAAAATCGAGAATCCAAATCCTATCCAGTGGCAGTTTTCAGAGCGCGCGCAGCAGCTGCAAAGCTCGTTCATCCGCGAAATCCTGAAGATCACCCAGCGCCCGGAGATCATCTCCTTCGCCGGCGGCCTGCCTTCCCCTGCCACCTTCCCGGTCGAGCGCATGAAAGCCGCGTACGACAAGGTGCTGAGCGAGGCCGGCAAGGTGGCCCTGCAATACGGCCCGACCGACGGCTACGGCCCGCTGCGCGAATGGATCGCCAACTCGCTGTCCACCGAAGGCTCCCGCATCCTGCCTGAACAGATCCTGATGACCTCCGGCTCGCAGCAGGCACTCGACCTGCTGGGCAAGGTCCTGGTCGACGAAGGCAGCCGCGTGCTGGTCGAGACCCCGAGCTACCTCGGCGCCCTGCAGGCCTTCTCGGTCTACCGCCCCGAATTCAAATCCGTCGACACCGACGAGCACGGCCTGGTGCCGTCCTCGATCGCGGCCGTGGCCGAAGGCGCGCGCATGCTGTACTCGCTGCCGAACTTCCAGAACCCGACCGGCCGTTCGCTGTCGCTGGAACGCCGCCAGGAACTGGTGGAGACCTGCGCCCGCTTCGGCATCCCGCTGATCGAAGACGATCCGTACGGCGCGCTGAGCTACAAAGGCGAGCCGATGCCGAAGATGGTCGCGATGAACCCGGACGGCGTCATCTACATGGGTTCGTTCTCGAAGGTGCTGACCCCGGGCATCCGCCTGGGTTACGTGTGCGCCCCGCTGCCGCTGGTGCGCCGCCTCGAGCTGGCCAAGCAGGCCGCCGACCTGCACACCGCGCAACTGACGCAAATGGTGGTGCACGAGGTGGTCAAGGACGGTTTCCTGGACCAGCACATCCCGACCATCCGCAAGCTGTATGGCGACCAGTGCCAGTGCATGCTCGACGCGATGACCGAGCACTTCCCGGCCAGCGTGACCTGGACCAAGCCGGAGGGCGGCATGTTCATCTGGGTGACCCTGCCCAAGAGCATCGACGCCATGAAACTGCTGGACCAGTCGCTGGCCGCACGCGTGGCCTTCGTGCCGGGCGCGCCCTTCTACGCCAACGAAGCGGCCAGCAACACCCTGCGCCTGTCCTTCGTGACCGTGCCGCCGGAACGCATCCGCGAAGGCATCGCCGTCCTTGGCAAGCTGATCAAGGACATGCTGTAAACGCGGGCGGCCACGGCCGCCTGGCTTGACCGCCGGTTCCCGCCGGCGGCCAACCTGTAGTTGTAGTGATGCAACATTTATATGGTGTGCGGAAACAATAGTTGCCGCAAGAGTTAGCGAACAGAGTATCATTTTTCGCAGTCACACTCCGCCCCCCCAGCGACCGTATGAACCACCCTGCCTTCGCGACTCCGGCGCCCCAGCGCCAGGCCGCGATCCTGATTGTCGACGACGCGCCCGCCAGCCTCGGGCTGCTGCAGGACATCCTGCGCAACCAGGGATACCGCACCTTCGTCGCCACCTCCGGCGAGCGCGCCCTCGACCTGGCCCAGCGCCTCCAGCCCGACCTGATCCTGCTCGACGTGATGCTGCCCGGCCTCGATGGCCTGGAAACCTGCAGCCGCCTCAAGACCCTGCCGCGCACCGCCGACATCCCGGTGATCTTCGTCAGCGCCTGCTCCGACACCGACGACATCGTGGCCGGCTTCGACCGCGGCGCGGCCGACTACATCGCCAAGCCGCTGCGCCTGCCGGAAGTGTGCGCGCGCGTGCGCGCCCAACTCCAGATGCGCGCCGCCAGCCGCTCCAACACCCAGCAGGTGGAACGCCTGCGCATGATCGTCGACGGCATGGACGAAGGCCTGATGCTGCTTGGCCAGGACGGGCGTATCCAGTACGCCAATCCGGCCAGCCAGCGCTGCCTCGGCACCGACGCGCGCGACCTGGCCGGCCGCGGGCTGGCCGAACTGCTGGCCGAGCCGTCCGCGCAAGAGATCGAGAGCTGGTTCGACACGCGCGATACCGGCGCGCCGGGGCAGGCGCGCAGCGCGCGCGAAGTGCTGGTGCGCCACCCCGACGGCAGCCTGCGCCCGATGGACCTGAGCCTGTCGCCGATGGCCTCGAGCGAACAGCTGTGGGTCGCCCTGCTGCACGACATCAGCCACCACAAGCAGTCCGAAAACGCGCTGCAGCGCGCGGCCCTGGCCGACCCGCTCACCGGCATCGCCAACCGCCGCCACTTCGACGCCTGCCTCGAACGCGAATGGCAGCGCGCGATCCGGGTCGCCAAGCCGATCTCGCTGCTGGTGCTCGACGTCGACCACTTCAAGCTCTACAACGACCTGTTCGGCCACGCCGCCGGCGACCAGTGCCTGCAGGCCGTGGCCAGCACCCTGCAGTCGCACGCCCTGCGCGCCACCGACCTCGCCGCGCGCTACGGCGGCGAGGAATTCGTGCTGCTGCTGCCCGACACCTCGCACGGCGGCGCGGCCAAGCTGGCCGAATCGATCCGGCATGAGGTCGAACGCCTGCGGGTGCCGAACCCGCGCTCGACCACGTCCGGCTTCGTCACCGTGAGCGTGGGGGCGGCAACCTTCGTGCCCTCGCAGTTCGACGATATCCGCTCGCTGTTCCTGGCGGCGGACCGGGCGATGTACGACGCCAAGGCGGCGGGCAGGAATTCCACGAAGGCGGTGGAAGGCGGGTTTGCGTGGGAGGCGATGCAGCAGGCGCTGGCGCGATAAGCCCGACGCGGCCCGCGCCAGCCGCACGTCGTTCCGGCGAAGGCCCACTGCTGTCCGGAATAATTTGCTTGACTTAGCAAGGAGGGGTTGCAGGCATTGGTTTACGAGGGTTAACCTCGGTTTGCCGACTTAAAAACCAAACCTGCAACCATGTACAGCATAACGACATTTCAAGAATTAATGAAGGGGCTGCCCCGCGCTGCCTTCGATCAGGCAGTCGCCCGCCACAATGCCGCCAAATATACCAAGCACTTCAAGCCTTGGAATCACATGACGGCGATGGTGTATGCGCAGGCCAGCGGAGCGCCGAGTTTGCGCGCCCTCGAAACTGGCTTCAATGCGCACGCATCGCATCACTACCATCTCGGCGCCTCAATGCTCAAGCGTTCGACG
>NZ_FOLD01000026.1 GCF_900112225.1 Massilia yuzhufengensis
CTTCCAGCGTCGAACGCTTGAGCATTGAGGCGCCGAGATGGTAGTGATGCGATGCGTGCGCATTGAAGCCAGTTTCGAGGGCGCGCAAACTCGGCGCTCCGCTGGCCTGCGCATACACCATCGCCGTCATGTGATTCCAAGGCTTGAAGTGCTTGGTATATTTGGCGGCATTGTGGCGGGCGACTGCCTGATCGAAGGCAGCGCGGGGCAGCCCCTTCATTAATTCTTGAAATGTCGTTATGCTGTACATGGTTGCAGGTTTGGTTTTTAAGTCGGCAAACCGAGGTTAACCCTCGTAAACCAATGCCTGCAACCCCTCCTTGCTAAGTCAAGCAAATTATTCCGGACAGCAGTGCGCCTGCGCGGGAATGACGGTTCAAAGGGCGCGGGTCGTCAATCCCGCTCCACCTGCGCGGCTTGCACTTACCCCGCATTCAACTCCGCCACGAAGTCGTACATATCCCCCCTGAAATACGACCTGCAAAACTCCACCGCCCTTCCATCCCGCACGAACCCCAGCCTTTCCACGCACAGCCCCGCATCGCCCTCGCGCGTCTGCAGCAGCCTGGCCTGCTCCGCATTGAGCAGCAGCGCCGACAGCCGCTGCAGCGCCCGCACCGGCCGGTTGTCGGCCGCGCCCAGCGCCTCGTACATCGAATCGCCCACCGCACCGAGCGAGGGCAGGGCAAACGCGGCGATGGTGGCGTACTCCAGGCACATCGGCACCTCGTCGGCGTAGCGGATGCGGTTGAAGCGGTATACCGCGGTGCCAGGCGAGAGCCGCAGGCGCAGCGCCTCTTCAGGCGTCACCAGGCCTTCCGAGCGCTTGAGCCACTCGTTGCGCGGCACCCGCCCGCGCGCGCGCATGTCTTCGGAAAACGAGGTCAGCTTGGCGAAGTTCTTTTCGATGCGGGTGTTGATGAAGTTGCCCGCGCCGGCGCGGCGCACCAGCAGGCCTTCGTCCACCAGCGCGTCGATCGCCTTGCGCACGGTGATGCGGGAGATGCCCAGCTCCTGGGCCAGCTGGCGCTCGGCAGGCAGGGCGGAGCTCGACGCCAGCGCGCCCTCGTCGATCGCGCGGCGCAGCGCGTGCTCGAGTTGCTGGTACAGCGGAAGCTTGGCGCCGCCGCCGGCGGCCGACTGCATGAATTCGGCGAGTGGGTTCATGCCGGCATTCTAGCGGGTTAGCACCTGCCTCACTTCGGCCGTGGGTTCTTCAGCCGATGCTCGACCACGGCCACGCGGCCGGCGCGGATCTCCTGCACGGCCGCGCCCACCGCGCGCGCCACGTTGCGCACTTCTTCCTGCAGCGCGGTGTCGCGGTCCATCACCTCGTGGCTCTCGGCATAGGACTCGTAGTAGCCGACGTAGCGGTCGAGCTGGGCGAAGGTGCCGGAATCGACCAGGCCCATCCAGCCGAGCCAGTCGCCCAGCGAGCGGCGCGTGCCCTCGATGCCGGCGACGTCGCCATGCACCACCATGCCGTAGGCGCGCCCGGCCAGGTGCTTGGGGTAGTCCCAGCCGGCCAGTTCGATGTCCTTGGCCAGCTCCGCCTTCTTGCCCTGGGTCGCGGTTGGGTCGGGGTTGCCGCCGTCGGCGCAGACCAGGCGGTCGATCATCAGCTTGAGCACGGCCGGCGCCTGGTACCAGTAGACCGGCGTGACGATGATGACGCCATGCGCCAGCACCCAGCGCTCGTAGAGTTCGTTCATCCAGTCGTTGACCTGGCGCTCGGCATGGTTCGGGTAGCAGCTGCAGGGCCAGTGGCACAGCGGCATGGCGGTCGAGACGCAGCCCTTGCAGGGATGGATGTGGCGGTCGTAGTCGGAATTGAGCAGGCTCAGGTCGAGCACGTCGGCTTCGATGCCCTCGGCCACCAGGACTTCGCGCGCCAGTTCGGTCATGCGCCAGCTTTTCGAGATCTCGCCGGGGCAGGTGCCGTCGTTGCGGGCCGAGCCGTTGATGAGCAGGACGCGGCTGCGGGTGGACGGGTCCTTCTGGCGCAGTTCGGCCGCCAGCAGGCGGTCGCGGGTTTGCTTCCATTCGATGGACAGGTCGTAGTCGGGGTCGGCGAAGCCGGGGCCGGCCTTGACGGTGCGCGGCGCCTTGCGGCCTTCGTCGTAGGCTTCCCAGGCGACCTGTTCCACCGCTTCGAGTTCCTGCGCCACGTTGTCGTAGGCGGGGTCGACAAAGGCTTGCCGGAAGCGGAGGTGGAATTCGTTGCGGCCCAGCTTGGCTGGGGCCTGTCCTGTGCGTACCGATGTCATGCCGTCTCCCGATGTATGCAGGAATTATCGATCCGACAATGTGGGACGAATGTTCGCGCGCGCACATAAGCTTGTGAAAGCTGCAAATGTGCGGGCGAAAAAAAACCGGACAATTGTCCGGTTTCTTGTGCCGCCTAAAGCTTACTTGGCGGCAGCGACTGCGCCGCCTTGCTGCTCCAGCAGCATGGTCCAGTACTTGGCGAGGTCGCCGGCGCCGGCGCCGCCCTTGACGCCCTGGAAGGTCTGCAGCGCTTCGGCTTTCTTGCCGGCGCGCACTTGCGCCATGCCGAGGCGCAGCTTGGCTTCTTCGACGTTCTTCAGGCCGCCCTTGGCGATACCTTGCTGGATGAAGCCGATGCCCTTGTCGGCCTGGTCCATGGTGGCGTAGGCCCAGCCCAGGTTGACGAGGCCGGCGCCGGTCTTGGCCTTGGCCGCGCCCGCTTCGCCGGCGGCGATGTTCTTGGCGTCGTCCGCCGCGCCCTTGCCGGCCTTGTCGCGCAGTGCCGCGTGGGCCTTGGCATTGCTGCCCTTGCCCAGCACGCCGGCCGCGAAGCCCGCATCCATGACCTTCTTGGCTTCGGTCGGGAAACCGTCGCGCATGGCCAGTTCGGCCAGGTCGGTGTACTCTTCCGCCGCCATCTGCTTCACGGCCGCGAATTCCAGGCGGTACACGTTGACCATGTTGGTCTGGGCGTCGAAGCCCTTCTGGCGTGCCACGCCGCGGTTGAGCAGGTCGGTCCAGAAGTCATCGGTCGGGTAGTAGCGCGCCAGCTTCTCGAGGCCCACCAGGTAGGCGGCATCGTCCTTGACCTTGACCGCGGCCGACGACAGCAGGCGCAGGTCTTCCTCGCTTGGCTTCTGGCCGGTTTTTTCCATCTCCGTGACCATCGGCAGCAGGGCGCCCTTGGCGGCCGCGAAGTCGCCGCTCAGGTACTGGGCGCGGACCTTGGACGAACGCACTTTTTCAGGCGTCGGGCTTTCTTTCTCGTAGCGGTTGAACCACTCGATGGCTTTCGGGTAGTTCTTGGCGTTGTAGTACATGTTGCCCAGCGCCTGCATGAAGTTGGCCTGCTCCTCGCCCTGCAGGCGATTGGAGTTGATCACCGCTTCCAGCGCCGGCATCGCCATCGCATTGTTGTCGGTGGTCGAACCGAGCGACAGCTTCATGCGGTTGATGACGTAGTCTTCGTAGGGCGTGCGGTTGGGGAAGGCGTCGGCCTGGGTGATGCGGTTCTGCACTTCGGTGTAGTTCTTGGCGTCCATCAGCGGCTTGATGGCGGCCGGGTCGAGCAGCTTGAAGATTTCAGGACGGACGGTGTCCTTTGCCGGTGCGGCGGCGGCAGCAGGGGCCGGCGCGTCGCTCTTCTGCTGCGCGTGGACGCTGCTTACCAGCGCCGGGGCGGAGACGCCGATCGCGGCGAGCATCAGGCAGAGGCGGGCAAGACGGAATTGGGCCATGGAGTATCCTTCAATCAGGTCGGTAATGATGAGACGTGCATATGCGGCAATATGACGCAAATGCCAATCCGGACAAAGTGGGCATTGTCCCATAAAGTGCCTTTCTCAGGCTCGGCAATTGTGCCGCACGGCGCGCCGGCGCGCCCGTGTGCTTACATAGCGTTACCGATTTTCTGTTCGGCACCGTCGAAGCCCGGCACCGGGCATTGTCCCGGCGCATCGGCTTCGCCCGCCAGCCAGTCGACCACGGCGTCCACTGCCGGCGCCGCGAAGCCATAGGTCATCAGGGCGGGGGCGGGGAAGTCCAGTGCCTGGTAGGGGTTCCACAGCGCCAGGTGCAGGTCAGGGCGCCAGCTGGCGCGCGCATGCGGGCCATAGCGGCGGCGCGCGGTGGAGGCCAGGATGGTGAAGCGGCCGTCCTGGGGCAGGGCGGCCCAGTCGAAGCCTTCCGCGTCGGCGAAGGTGACCAGCTCGACCTCGTACAGGCGGCCCAGGGCGGCGGCGACGCTGGCGGCCGGCACGCCGGCTTCGGATACCCCGTCGCTGACCACGTCGGCGCGCGCGACCAGGCGGATCTTGCTGCCCTTCGCCGGGCCCTGCGGCTGGCCGAGCGCCGTCAGGCCGGCGCGCCAGGCGCGCGCCATCAGGGCGCGGTCGTCGGCTTCGACCAGGTAGCTTGCAGCTCCGGCCGGATGGGCCGCGGCCAGGGCCGCCAGGCGTTGCAGGCGCGCCTGCACGTCGTCCATCGGCAGTACGCCGTCGCGGATCGCCGCGGCGATCGCCTGCACGGTCTCCTCCTGCGTCTCGCGCGCGCCGATCGCCATCACCATGTCGGCGCCGGCCACCAGCGCGTTGACGGCCGCTTCTCCGGCGCCGTAGCGGTGGGCGATGGCGTGCATGTCCATGCCGTCGGTGATGATCACGCCCTGGTAGCCGAAGCCTTCGCGCAGGATGCCCGTGAGGATCGGGCGCGACATCGTGGCCGGGAAGTCCGGGTCCAGCGCCGGGTACAGGATGTGGGCCGTCATCATGGCCGGCGCGGCCTTGGCCGCGATGCGGAAGGGGGCGAACTCGAAGCGCTCCAGTTCCGCCAACGGCTTGTCGACGGTGGGCAGGTCGCGGTGCGAATCGACGTGGGTGTCGCCGTGGCCGGGGAAGTGCTTGACGCAGCAGGCCACGCCTTCGCTTTCGCTGCCCTCCATCCAGGCCATGGCGATGCGGGTGGCGGCGATCGGGTCGGCGCCGAAGGAGCGCTCGGCAATCACCGGGTTGTGCGGGTTGTTGTTCAGGTCCAGCACCGGCGCGAAGTTCCAGTTGAAGCCGAGCGAGCGCACCGCGCGCGCCACCGCCGCGCCGACGTCGCGCGCCAGCTGCGGGTCGTTCGCCGCGCCCAGCGCCATCGCGCTCGGCGGCGCCGGCACCCAGGTCGAGCGCACCACGGCGCCGCCTTCCTGGTCCAGGGCAATCAGGGCCTGCGGGCCCATCGCCTCGCGCAGCGCGCCGGTGAAGTGGGCGAGCTGGGCGGCGTCCAGCATGTTCTGGCGGAACAGGCAGGCGCCGCGCACGGTGTACTGGCGCAGGAAGGCCTCGGTATCGGCATCGAGCTCGGTGCCGAACAGCCGCACCATCATCAGCTGGCCGGCGAGTTGAAGGTAGTCGGTCATGGGAAAGCGCTTAGTTGGTCTTGGTGACTTTGCTCAGGTGGCGCGGGCGGTCCGGATCGAGGCCGCGCGCTTTCGACAAGTTGGCGGCCATCATGTAGAAGGCCTGGATCGCGGCGATCGGGTCGAGGTCGGGGATGGCGGCGGTGGGCAAGGTCAGGTCGCGGCTGGCGACGTCTTGCGGCGCGGCCAGCAGCACGCGTGCGCCGCGGCCGCGCATCTCGTCGGCCAGCGCCACCAGGCCCGCTTGCGCCGGGCCGCGGGTGGCGAAGATCAGCAGCGGATAGCCTTCGTCGATCAGGGCCATCGGGCCGTGCTTGATCTCGGCGCCGCTGAAGGCTTCGGCCTGCAGGGCCGAGGTTTCCTTGAATTTCAGGGCCGACTCCAGCGCCACCGGGAAGCTGATGCCGCGGCCGACCACCATGATGTTGCGGGCCGGGGCCAGCACCTCGATCGCGGCCGACCAGTCGGCCTGCGCGGCGGCGCGCAGGGCGTCGGGCAGGGCGGCCAGCCCATCGCGCAGTTCGGCGTCGTCCTGCCATTCGCTGACAAGGCGCGCGCCGGCGACCATGCTGGCGATGAAGCTCTTGGTGGCGGCCACGCTCTGCTCTTTACCGGCGTGCAGCGGCATGGTCCATTCGGCGGCCTGCGCCAGCGGAGAAGTGGCGTCGTTGACCAGCGCCACGGTGGTGGCGCCGCCGGCGCGGAAGTACTGGATCGGTTCCACCACGTCCGGGCTCTGGCCGGATTGCGAGATCGACACGGCCAGGGTGTCGCGCGTGACCAGCGGGGACTTGTAGAGCGTCACCAGCGACATCGGCAGCGAAGTCACCAGGCGGCCCATGCGCGCCATGATCAGGTAGGCCAGGTAGCTCGACGCGTGGTCGGAGCTGCCGCGCGCCACCGTCACCGCGCTGTGGAACCGGGTGGCGCGCAGGGCGCGTCCCAGTTCCGCGTAGCGATCGGCGTCTTGCGCCAGTTGCTGGGCGACGCAGTCGCCGGCGGACAGGGCTTCCTGGTACATCAACGAGGTGCTTGGGCTCACAGTACTTCTCCTTCGATATAGACGGCTTTGATTTGCAGGTCGCGGTCGAGGACCACGAAGTCGGCGTGGCAGCCCGGCGCCAGGCGGCCGCGCTGGGTTTCGCCGAGGTAGTCGGCGGCGTTGGTGGACACCCGGCGGCTGGCGTCTTCCAGCGACAGGCCGATGCCCACCAGGTTGCGCAGCGCCTGGTCCATCGTCAGCGTGCTGCCGGCCAGCGTGCCGTCCGACAGGCGCACGCCGCCCATGCACTTGTGGACCACCTGGCGGCCCAGCATGTATTCGCCGTCCGGCATGCCGGCGGCGGCGGTGGAGTCGGTCACGCAGAACAGCTTCGGGATGCAGCGCAGCGCGGTCTTGATCGCGCCCGGGTGCACGTGCAGCAGATCCGGGATGATCTCGGCGTATTCGGCATGCGCCAGCGCTGCGCCCACCATGCCGGGGTCGCGGTGATGCAGGCCGGGCATGGCGTTGAACAGGTGGGTAAAGCCCACCGCGCCGTGCGCCAGCGCCTGCACGCCCACTTCATACGAGCCGTTGGTGTGGCCAATCTGCACGCGGATGCCGGCATCGGCCATCGCGCGCAGCAGGTCCATGTGGCCGTCGACTTCGGGCGCCACCGTGATCAGGCGCATCGGGGCCTGGGCGTTGAAGCGGTTCACCTCATCCAGCGTCGCTTCGCGTGCGAACGGCGGCTGCGCGCCCAGCTTGCCCGAGTTGATGTAGGGGCCTTCCAGGTGGACGCCGAGGATGCGCGCCTCGTCCTTGCCGCGCTGCTTGCAGGCGGCGCCGATGGCGACCAGGGCCCGGTCGATGTCTTCGACCGGCGCCGTCATGGTGGTGGCCAGCAGGGCGGTGGTGCCGTGCTTCGCGTGCAGGGCGGCGATGACGTGCGGCGCGTCGCCGCCTTCCATCATGTCGCGGCCGGCGCCGCCGTGCACGTGCACGTCGATGAAGCCGGGCAGGATGTAGTCGTCGCTGTTGGCCGACGGGTCGACGTCGTGGCCTTCGATGCTGTCGATGCGCGCGCCATGGCGCAGTTCGCCGTGGATCCAGCCACCGGGGGTGAGGATGTTGCCCTTCATTGTGCTGCTCCTTGTAGGTGGCGCTGAATCATGCGCAGTGCGCCGGCGGCGGAATCGCCCTGCGCCGGGACGCAGCGCGCCAGGGTCTCGGGCGGCAGCCAGGCGCGCAGCGCGTCGCCCAGGCCGCCGCACAGGGCCAGCGGCAGGCTGTGGCTGCGGTCGAGCGCATCGGCGATGCTGGCCACTTCGCGGCCGGCGTGTTCGAGGATGGTGCGCGCCACCGGGTCGGTGACGCCATGCGCCACCACGAAGCGCGCCAGGCCGGCGTAGGCGGCCGGATTGGCCTTGCCGAGCCAGACCTGCACCGCGTCGCGCGAGCCGCCGCAGAAGGCGACGACCTCGCGCGCGAAGGCGCGGCCTTCGACGCGGCCGTCCAGGACCTGTTCGATGTGGTTCAGGGCCCGCAGGCCCATCCAGGCGCCGCTGGCTTCGTCGCCGGCCGGGAAGCCCCAGCCGCCCACTTCCACCTTGGCGCCGTCGGCCAGCATGGCTTCGCCGACGCTGCCGGTGCCGATCGCGACGATCGCGCCGGGCTGGCCGCCGTGGGCGCCCATCAGGGTGGTGAAACCGTCGGTGTCGAGCGCCAGCGCGGCGTAGCCGGGATTGGCGGCGACGAACTGGGCCGCCCATTCCTTGTTGTGCACGCCCGCCAGGCCGAGGCCGATGGCGCACGCATGCATGGGAATGTGGTCGATGCCGATGGCGGCGAAGGCTTCGGCGATGGCGCCGTTGATGGTGGTCCAGGCATTGTCGATGCCGCGCGACAGGGCCGAGGGGCCGCCGCTGGCCTGGGCGATGTCGGCGCCGTCCGCGCGCGCCAGGCGCACGCGGGTGCCGGTGCCGCCGCCATCGACGCCGATGAGATAGTCGGTCATGGTATGAAGTGTTCTGCCGGGGAGGTCAGCGCACTATAGGCAGGCGGTACAGCGATGTCAACAGGTATTTAACTGGTATGCAAATTTCCTGTGCAAGAATGCCGTGATGGCCATAGGTTATTTGCATAACCCGTTGATTTTGCAAATGTTTTTAGTGGTACTTCAACTGGTATTGTCGGGCATCGAAAAACGGCTGGTATGGTGGTCCATACCAGCGGGGGAGGCGACTATTCGGCGTTGCGGCTGCCGCGGCGGTCCACCACCAGCAGCTGGGCGTGCTGGTCGTCGCCTGCCGCCTTGCGCCGTTCGCGGCGGTCGGTCGTGCGGTCATCGCGCCCGGTGACATGCACCGCCGCGTTGCCGGACCCGGTCACCGCGATGTCAGCGCGGCCCGCCGTCAGGCGCCGTCCATCGAGCCCGCCCGACCCGCTCAGGCTGGCCTTGACCAGTTCCACCTTGCCGGCGATATGGGCGCTGCCCGGGCCGCTCGATTTGAGCAGCAGGCGCTTGCCGTCCATGGTCGCATCCAGCCCGCCCGAGCCGTGCAGTTCGGCGTCGAGCGTATCGGACACGGTGGCAAGTTCAATGCCGCCCGCGCCGCGCGCCTTCACGGCCGCCCGTTTCACATTGAGGCTGCCCGCGTCGAGCTCGCCCGAACCGCTTACTTCGGCGGTCAGGTCGCCGATGCTGCCGCTCAGCGTGGCGTTGCCGGGGCCGCCGAGGCGCACCATGGCCACGGCCGCCTGCAGGCCGCGGGCTTCCAGCCCGCCCGAGCCGCTGACTTCGGCATCGAATTTCCGGATCGTGCCGGCCACGCAGGCGTTGCCCGGCCCGCGCTGGACCGTGGACACCGCCTCCACCGCCAGCGCACAGGCTTCGAAGTCGCCCGAACCGCTGAGCTCTGCGCGCAGCTCGCGCGCGCTGCCCGACAGGGTCATGCCACCCGGCCCGCTGATGCGGGCGTTCAGGCGCGCCAGGCGCAGCTCGTCGGCCTGCAGGTCGCCCGAGCCGCTGAGCGTGACGGCCAGCTCGTTGCCCACGCCGGCCAGGCGCACGTCGCCCGGGCCCGACATGGCCAGGTCGACATTGGCCGCCTTGATCCGGTGCAGGTCGACGTCGCCGCTGCCGCTGGCGCGCACCGCCAGCTCGCGCACCGCGCCCGCCGCCTGCAGGTCGCCGGGGCCGTCCACGCTGACGCTGAAGCGCTCGCCCGCCACCTGCGTCAGCTCGACGTCGCCGCTGCCCGACATCTTCAGGCTCTTCAGTTGGGCCGCGGTGATGCTGATGGTCGGCGTCTCGCGCTTGCCCCAGCTGAAGTGGAAGCCATTGCGCTGGACCGGCCGCACCACCAGCGTATCGCCGCGCACGAAGGTTTCGATCTCGTCGAGCAGCTTGCGCTCGCCCGTCAGTTCCACCTGCTGGCGGCCCTGGGCACGCACCACGACATCATAAGGACCGGACAGTTCGATGGCGCTGAAGGGCTGCACGCTGCGCTGCGCGACCGCGACCGCCGGCGCTTCGGCGTGGCTGGCCTGGGCGGCAAACAGGCTGGCGGCAAGGGCGAGGAGGGCGGGCTTGAGGACGGTTTTCATGTGCGGGTCGTCATGGTGAGCTTCGGAGACTGGACATTAAGGCAAGTCCCCGCGCCCCGCATCCGCAAACCGACAAACGCGCGAAAACGGCGACCAGAATGCATATCGCGTGGATGAGCCGCTAGCACCCATTACCTTTGTAAACTTCAACTTCGGGGTCAGGTCTGACATTTGGACACGGCCTCAGCCTTGGCCTTGACTACGTTACTGCGACAGCAATGTTTGGAGGGCGGTTTTTGCGTGGACATGGCCGTCTGGTGCCCTACCGTCGAGCTCGTGTCCAAATGTCAGACCTGACCCCGAAGTGGGAAGTGGGATTGCGGTTGAGTTTTTTTTTCAGTCGGCGCATCATCGGCGGCAGACCCGACAGTTTTCGACGAGGACGATCTTGGCCACTCAACGCTCTGCGCGGCAGCCGCGCCGCATCGTCCCGACAAGCACGCTGGCGAGCGCCTTGCTTGCGGCGATCCTGGCTGCGTGCGGCGGCGGCGGGGGCAGCTCGCCGGCGCCGGCGCCGCCGGTGCAGCAGCCGCCGCCGGTGGCGGCGCTGCCGGGCACGTATGCCGATCCGGTGACGTATTCGGGGGCGGCGGCGGCCTCGCTGGCGGGCGCCACCGAGGCGGCGTCGACGGTGCAGCCGCGCATCACCCTGGACGGCAAGCCTTTCGACTACACCGCCCGGGCCGGGCACCTGACGGCCACCGACCTGCAGACCGGCCAGCCGGCGGCGTCGTTCTTCTATATCGCCTACACGGCCGGGGCCCAGCCGGCGGCGCAGCGGCCGCTGACCTTCTTCTATAACGGCGGTCCGGGCTCGGCGTCGATCTGGCTGCACCTGGGCGCGTTCGGGCCGCGCCGGCTGGCCACCAGCTTCCCGCTGGCCCAGCCGGCCGGCACGCCGATCCAGCTGGTCGACAACCAGGAAACCCTGCTCGACCATTCCGACCTGGTGTTCGTGGACGCCATCGGCACCGGCTATTCGCAGGCGGTCGCGCCCAATACCAATGCCCAGTTCTGGGGCGTCGACAAGGACGCGGCGGCGTTCCGCGACTTTGTGCGGCGCTACCTGGTGGCCAACAACCGGCAGGCCTCGCCGGTCTACCTGTTCGGCGAATCCTACGGCGGGCCGCGCGCGGCCGTGATGGCCAACCTGCTCGAGAGCGCCGGGGTGCGCGTGACCGGCGTGATGCTGCAGTCGCCGGCCATGAACTACAACGCCAACTGCGGCGTGTTCAATCCCGGCCAGCTCAGCTGCGAAGGCTACATCCCGAGCTACGCGGCGGTCTCCGCGTATCACCAGAACGGCAGCCTGCCGACCGATTTCTCGTCGGTGCTGCAGCAGGCGCGCGCCTTTGCCGCGGGCAGCTACCGCAGTGAAGTGGCCGCCTTCCTCGGCGGCGGCACCCCGCCGACCGACGCCACCATCAACCAGCTGGTCAACTACACCGGGCTGCCGGCGCTGACCTGGCGCCAGGATTTTTCGATGGTGCCGGGCGCCTACCGCGCGCGCCGCTTGCCGGGGCAGGTGATGGGGCGCTACGATGCCCGGGTGATCGCGCCGGTGGGCAGCGCGCTGGCCGCCGGCGGCGACCCCTCGCTCACGCTGGTCGGCAGCGCCTTCAACAACACCATCCGCACCTACCTCGAGACCGAACTGCGCTATACGGCGCCCACCCCCTACATCAATTCCAACAACGTGCTCGAGCTCTGGAACTTCAGCCACGACGGCAAGGCGCTGCCCGATACGATCCCGGACCTGGCCGCGGCGCTTACCCTGAATCCGGCGATGAAGGTGCTCGCCATGGGCGGCTACCATGACCTGGCGACGCCGTTCTACCAGACCGAGCTGGACCTGGCGCGGCTCGGTCCGAGCGCGGGCATCCAGGTCCGCAACTACAACAGCGGGCACATGAGCTATCTCGACGACAGCGTGCGCCGCCTCCAGAAGGCCGACCTGCGCGCCTTCTACAACAGCGTATCGGTGGCACAATGAAGACCATGACGCTCTTCCTCCTGCTCGTGAGTGCGGCGGGCGCGGCGGCCGCCCAGGCCCAGGCGCCGGTCGGCGTCGACGGCACGGTGCCGCCGGCGCTGCGCAACCGTCCGGCCGAAGCGCCGCCCGCGGCCGGGGCGGCGCTGCGCGCGCAGGCGCTGGCCAAGCTGGAGGCGCAGTTCCGCGCGGCCGACCTCGATGGCAACGGCAGCCTGTCGGCCGACGAGGCAAAGAACTTCGGCTTCGTCGCCCGCCATTTCGACGCCATCGACAGCCGCCGCCGCGGCCATGTGACGTTCGACGACCTGCGCAGCTACCTGGCGCAGGCCAGGGACGGACGGCGCTAGCCCGCCAGTTCCGCGACCGCCATGTCCTCGCTCACCGTCCGCAAGCTCGACGTCGACCTGTCCGGCGGCTTCGGCCGCCGCTGGCTGGGCGGCGACGCCTACCGCACCCAGTTCTTCAATGCGCTGTCGATGACCTTCCCGATCGGCGAGCAGATGTTCATCGACAGCCTGCGCGCGATCCCGGAAGAGCAGCTGCGCGACCCGGACCTGCGCGCCGAAGTAAAGGATTTCGTCGGCCAGGAAGCGACCCACCGCCACATGCACCTGCAGTACAACGCCGAGCTCGAGCGGCAGGGCCTGTCCTTCGTCACCGGCAAGGGCATCGCCCGGCGGGTCGCGCGGATCGGTCGCCTCGGCGTGCGCAGCCGGGTGGCGATCACCTGCGCGCTGGAGCACTACACGGCCATCCTGGCCGACGGCGTGCTGCGCAAGCCCGAGTGGATCGAGGACGCGGAGCCGGCGCTGCGCCGCCTGTGGGAATGGCATGCCGTCGAAGAACTCGAGCACAAGGCGGTGGCCTTCGACGCCTACCGCGCGGCCGGCGGCGGCTACTGGCGCCGCGTGCTGTGGTTCGCGCATGCGAGCCTGGTGTTCTGGATCGACGTGCACCGCCAGACCCTGCACAACCTGTACCGCGACGGCGCCCTGTGGCGGCCCGCCACGTGGCTCAGTGCGGCGCGCATGTGGTGCGGCCGGCGCGGCCTGGCCTGGCACATGGCCGGGCCGGTTCTCCAGTATTTTTCTCCCCGCTTCCATCCTTGGCAGCATGACAACCGCGCCCTGCTGGGCGCGTGGCTCGAGCGCAACAGCGAGGCCTGGCGACCGGTGCGCAGCACGGCGCCGTGAAGGGCATCCTGCCTGGCGCGTGGCCTGGCGGGGCCCTGCAGTGTCATAATGCAGGGTATGGAAGGAGAATCCCCTTGATCCGCTATATGGGTACCCGCAAGAACGACGACGGCGCGGCCGTCTATGTGTTCCTCGTTAACGGCATGCAGAAGGAAGTGCGTGAGCATGCGCTCAAGCAGCATCCTGGCTGCTATGACGCCTTGCCGGCCTCGGTCAAGGCCAAGATCGCGGCCAACCGCGACTGGCTGTCCAGGCTGTAGGCCGACGTGCGCCTGGCCACCATCGCGCTTGCCACTGCGCTCGCATCCGGCTGCCTGCCGGCCCGCGCCATGCCATCGACC
Source organism: Massilia yuzhufengensis (assembly GCF_900112225.1). Classification (GTDB taxonomy): domain Bacteria; phylum Pseudomonadota; class Gammaproteobacteria; order Burkholderiales; family Burkholderiaceae_D; genus Telluria; species Telluria yuzhufengensis. Next base: position 13,508 of record NZ_FOLD01000026.1, read on the forward strand.
TTCGGCCCCGTCATCGGCAATGCGCTGCTGTGCCGCAGCCACCTCGACAACCGCTATTTCCACGATTACCTCACCACCAACTTCGCCCCCGCCTACAAGCGCGAGGGCGGGGCCTACTGGTTCAAGGTCGACGCCACCCTGTGGGGCGCCGAGGTGAAGGAAGTGATGGTCAGCGACGACAGCAGCGAGCGCGTGTTCATCGGCGCGCTCACCGAAAGCACGCCGGAAGAGCTGGAAGCGGCCATCCGCGCGGCTTCCGGCGGCGCCTTCAAGGTGGCCGACGCATCGCGCTTTCCTTTGCGCGTGTCAAACCGGGGCAGCACCATCGCTTACATGAATGACAAAAGCAAGATATATTGCTCGAAGTTCAAATCGCTGCCGGTCCGCTAAGTACCCGCCCTTGCACCGCTGCTCATGTATACCAATTACTTCCACCTGAAGGGGGCGCCGTTCTCGATCGCCCCCGATCCGCGCTACCTGTACATGAGCGAGCGCCATCGCGAGGCGCTCGCGCACCTGCTGTATGGCATCGGCAGCGGCGGAGGCTTCGTCCTGCTCACCGGCGAGATCGGGGCCGGCAAGACCACGGTGTGCCGCAGTTTCATCGAGCAGGTGCCCGCGCATTGCCGGCTGGCCTATATCTTCAACCCGCGCCTGAGCGTCGAGGAATTGCTGCTGAGCGTGTGCGACGAGCTGGGCATCGAACTGCCCGCCGCCAGCCACACGCCGTTCGGTCTCAAGGGCTATGTGGATGCGATCAACCGCTACCTGCTCGATGCGCACGCGCAGGGCCTGAACAGCGTGCTGGTGATCGACGAGGCCCAGAACCTGTCGGCCGAGGTGCTGGAGCAGCTGCGCCTGCTGACCAACCTCGAGACCAGCGAGCGCAAGCTGCTGCAGATCATCCTGATCGGCCAGCCCGAGCTGCGCAGCATGCTGGCCCGCCCGGAACTGGAGCAGCTGGCCCAGCGCGTCATTGCACGCTACCACCTGGGACCCCTGTCGGCGCCGGAAACGGGCGCCTACGTGGCGCACCGGCTGGCCGTGGCGGGCGCCGAGGGCACGCCGTTTCCGCCCGCGCTCACGCCGCAGATCCACGCGCTGACCCATGGCGTGCCGCGCCGGATCAACCTGCTGTGCGACCGCGCGCTGCTCGGCGCCTATGTCGAGAACAGCCCCCAGGTCACGCGCCAGATCCTGAAGAAAGCGGCCGACGAGGTCTTCGCCGGCGAACCGGCCGCGCCGCGCCGGCTGCGCGCGCCGCTGGTGGCCGGCGGCGTACTGGCGGCCGTGGCGCTGAGCGCCGCCGCCTGGCAGGCCCTGCCGGCGCGCGCGCCGGCGCCGGCGCCTGCGATGCAGGTGTCCGCGGCGGCTGCCGCGTTGCCGCCCGCGTCCGCCGTGCCGCCGGTGCAGGCGGTCGAGGCGAACGCGCTGCGCGAACTGGCGGCCCTGTGGGGCCAGCCGCTGGCGGGCGAGAATCCCTGCGAGGCAGCGCCGCGCCTGGACCTGCGCTGCCACCAGGGCCGCGGCGGCCTGTATGAACTGCGCCTGCTGGACCGGCCGGCCGTGGTCACCCTGCACGATGGGCCGCGCACCGGCTATGCGGTGCTGTCCCACATGGACGGCAACAGCGTCACCCTCAGCGCCGGCGCGCGCCGCGAACGCATCGATCTGGCCACCTTCGTGGCCCGTTTCGGCGGCGAGTTCACCACCTTCTGGCGCATGCCGCGCGGTTTTCGCGACCAGCTCGCCGAGGGCGACCGCGGGCCGGACGTCGACTGGCTGGGCACGCGCCTGGCCCAGCTGAACCGGACGCCGGCGCCGGCGCCCGGGCGCGCGCTCGACACCACCACGCGCGAATGGCTGCGCCGCTTCCAGGCCGCGCAACACTTGAAGGCGGACGGCGTGGCCGGCCCGCGCACCTACATGCGCCTGAACCAGCTTTCAAGCGTGCCCGAGCCGCGCCTGCTGGCCGTGGCCGGTACAGGAAAATAAGCCATGTCCTATATCCTCGAAGCCCTCAAGAAGGCACAGGCGGAGCGCCAGCTCGGCAGCGCCCCGACCATCCACGCCCCGGCGCCCAGCTATGCGGCGCCGGCCGCCGGCGCCAACCGCAAGGCGCTGATCGTCGGCCTGGGCGCCGGCGCGCTCGTGGTGGCGCTGGGCGCGCTGTTCCTGCTGCGCCAGCCGGCACCGGCCCCGGCGCTGCAGGTGGCCAGTGTCGCTGCTCCGGTCCCGGCCCCGGTCCCGGTGGCGGTTCCCGCCGCGCCGCCGCCAACGCCGGTCACGGCCGCGCCGCCGGAACCGGCCGCGCCCGCCAAGCCGAAGGAAGCGGCAGCCAGGCCGGCAGTTCCGGCACCGATGGCCGAGCCGGCGCCGCGCATCGAACCGGCCGAGGCCGCGCCGGAAGCGCCGCGTCCTGCGCCTGTGCTTGACGACAACGTCGGTGCGCTGCAGTCGCTGCCCGAGGCCATCCAGCGCGATGTCCCGAAAGTGACCGTCGGCGGCTACATCTATTCGCCCAACCCGTCCGAGCGCCTGCTGCTGGTCGACAAGACGCTGCGCCGCGAGGGCGAGGAAGTCGCGCCCGGCCTGGTGCTGGAGCGCCTGCTGCCGAAGGCGGCGATCATGAACTTCCGTGGCTACCGCTACCGTGTCGGCTACTGAGCCGCACGGCCCGGTGCTGGGCGTGGTTGGCTGGTCCGGCAGCGGCAAGACTTCGCTGCTGGAATACCTGGTGGGCCAGCTGGCGGGGCAGGGCTTGCGCGTCAACGTCATCAAGCACAGCCACCACGACATCGAGCTCGAACCGCCGCGCAAGGACAGCGCGCGCCTGCGCATGGCGGGCGCGGCCGAGGTCATGATCGCGTCGCCCTACCGCGTGGCCATCCTGCGCGAATTGCGCGGCGCGCCGGAACCGTCGCTGGCCGAACACCTGGCGCGGCTGGCGCCGGCGGACATCACGCTGGTGGAAGGTTATAAATGGGAGCGGATTCCGAAGCTGGAAGTGTTCCGTCCGGCGCTGGGCAAGCCGGCCCTGTATCCGGACGACGCCGATATTGTCGCGGTGGTCACGGACGTGCCGCGCGCGCCAGGGGAGGGCGGGCCGGCGTGGCTGGACCTGAATGATCCGGGTCAGGTGCTGGCCTGGCTGGAAAAATGGCTGCGCTGAGGGCCTAAAGTTTTGGTTGGGGCCGCCGATAATGGTGGATACGCCTCAATGGGAGAATGACATGGATGTGTCAAGCATTGCCAAGCTGTCAACCAGCATCGCCGAAACCGGCAACCGCCAGGAAGTGGGGCTCGCGGTGTTGAAAAAAGCCCAGCAACTCCAGGCTTCCACCGCCACCCAGCTGCTCGACGCGCTGCCGGCGGTACAGCCGTCGAATTTGCCGGCGCATTTGGGAAACAAGATCAATACGACGGCGTAAGGCCGGCGTTTCGACGGTTCTTGCAAAATAGGGTTCCCGCCTGCGCGGGAACCCATGTGATACGCTCCCCCCCCACCTTGCATTTCCTCCGCACCTGATAAATACTGGTGCCTTCCACACCAGCCCCGGAGCACCCGCATGACCCACCGCCACGCCCTGATCGCCGCCGCCCTTGCCACCGTATGCGCCAACGCCGCCGCCCAGGACCAGATGGGGGCGCCGAAGGCGGACCAGGAAGCCTGCTACGGCGTTGCCAAGGCCGGCCAGAACGACTGTGGCACGGCGACCCACGGCTGCTCCGCCGCGGCCAAGGTCGACAACGACCCGAACGAGTGGAAGTTCGTCGCCAAGGGCACTTGCACCAAGCTCGGCGGTTCGCTGGAAGCCGGCAAGGCCGTCGCCAAGACTACGCCGGCCGACGCCGACACCAAGAAATAATCCCATGCACGCGGCCCTCGCCGCCGGCGTGGGGCTGCGCGCCCCGCACTACCGCGCTTTCCTGGCACAGCGCCCGGCGGTCGGCTTCCTCGAAGTCCATAGTGAAAACTACCTCGCCCGCGCCGGCTGGGACTGGCACGTCCTCGCCAGCCTGCGGTGCGACTATCCGCTCAGCCTGCATGGCGTGGGCCTGGGCCTCGGTTCGGCGCGCGGGTTTTCCGATGCCCACCTCGCGCGGGTGCGCGACCTGGTCGATGCGGTCGATCCCTTCCTCGTCTCCGAACACCTGAGCTGGAGCGCGTTGGCCGATCGCCAGCTCAATGACCTGCTGCCCGTGACGCTCGACCAGGCCATGCTGGCCCTGCTGTGCGAGCGGGTCGACCGGGTGCAATCGCTGCTGGGGCGCCGCTTGCTGGTAGAGAATGTCTCGAGCTACGTGCGCTTTCGCGCCGACACCATGGGCGAGGCCGAGTTCCTGGCCGAACTGGCGCGCCGCAGCGGCTGCGGCATCCTGCTCGACGTGAACAACCTGTATGTCAACCAGCACAACCACGGCGAAGACGCGCTGGCCGCCATCGCCGCACTGCCGGTCGGAAGCGTGGGCGAGATCCACCTGGCCGGCCACCTGCAGACGCCGCTGGCGCTGGTCGACCACCACGGCGCGGCCGTGGCCGAACCGGTGTGGGCGCTGTACCGTGCCGCCCTCCAGCGCTTCGGCCGCGTGCCGGCGCTGGTCGAATGGGATACCGCGCTGCCGCCGCTCGACGCTCTGCTGGCCGAAGCCGCCAAGGCCACGGCCATCGCCCTGGAATACCGGCCGGCGCCCGGCGCCGCGCCGCTGCGCCAGGTTGCGGGCGGGCCCGCAGCGCATGAGGATGGCCTGGCCGCCGTCCAGCAGCGGTTCGGCGACGCGCTGTTCGACCGCAGCCGCGACGCGGCCCTGCAGCCTTTGCTCGCCGAAGGCGGGCTAGAGCGGCTGGCGCTCTACCGTGGCAACCTGGTCAGCGGCTGGGAGCGCGCGCTGGGCGAGGCCTGTCCGGTCGTGCGCCAGCTCGTGGGCGAGGATTTCTTCGCGGGCCTGGCGCGCGCCTATGGCAAGGCCTTCCCCTCGCAAGACCCGGACCTGGCCAGCTTCGGCGAGCGCTTCGCCGGATTCCTTGAGCGCTTCGGGCCGGCCGCGCCCTTTCCCTACCTGGCGGACGTGGCGCGCCTCGAATGGGCGGTCCACCGCGCCCACCTGGCGCCCGATAGCGCGCCGCTCGGACTCGATGCGCTGGCCGGCGTCAACCCGGCGGCACTCGACGCGGCCCGCTTCACCCTGCATTCATCAGTAGCCATGCTGGCCAGTCCGTGGGCGAGCGTGGCCCTGTGGCAGGCGCACCAGCCGGGCGCACCGGCGCTGCCCGCGAGCGTGGACACGCCATGCACGGCCCTGGTGGTGCGGCGCGGCTGGCAGGTGGAGGTGGTGGAGCTCAGCGCGCCGGACGCGGCGGCCTTGGCCAGGCTGGCGGCTGGCGCGACTTTTGGCGAGGCGCTCGACGCCGCGCTGGCGGTCGACGCGGCGCCGGATGTCGGCGCCATGCTGCAGCGCTGGTTCAGGCTCGGCCTGGTGGCCGCGCTGGCGCCAAACGCCGGCCGCTAGAGACGATCAGTGCAGGAAGGCGCGCAGGATGCGCTGTTCCCCGGTGCGGTCACAGCAGCGCTCGCTGGCGGCGCGGGTGGCGGCCATCATGCGCTCGAGCTGGGCGTCTTCGAAGCGCGCCAGCTCTTCGTTGGCCGCTTCCAGCGCCAGCGACAGCTTGGCGCGCGCGTTCTGGTACAGCAAGCTGCTGTAGTGATCGGTGTTCTTGAGCAGCTCTTCCGCATTCTCGATCACGAGACGCAGGTCTCCGATCAGCTGTTCCTGCGATTGCGCGCAGCGGTTCGGGGTTTCCATCGCTTCACCTTTGGCCGTTGATATTGGTCGTTACCTGACGACTTAAAATATAAACAAGGAAGCACCGTTCTGTTTGTTAGCGCGCAAACATAAGCCCGCCGTTTTTTCGCGCGTTTATTGCACCCGGATCTCCACGTCGCCCAGCGTAACCAGCTGGCCGGTACGGATTTTCGCGGTCTTGCGCAGCTCTTTCTTGCCGTCGACCGACACCACGCCGCTGGCGACCAGGTTCTTGCCGGCGCCGCCGCTGTCGACCAGGCCGACCAGCTTCAGGAGCTGGTTGACCTCGATAAATTCCGATGTCAAATCGAACACTATTTTTTGCATGCTATCCTCATTCAGGGGTGTCAGTCGACCGGGTCGGGCCGGGTCATGTCGATCGGGACGATCCACTGGTCGAACTGCTGGGCGTCGACGAAACCGGACTGGAGCGCGGCCTGGCGCAGGGTCAGGCCCTCGTGCGACGCCGTCTTGGCAATCTGCGCGGCGCGATCATACCCGATGTGCGGCGCCAGCGCGGTCACCAGCATCAGCGATTTTTCCATCAGCTCGGCGATGCGCGCATGGTTCGGCTCGATGCCTTGGGCGCAGTGGGTGTCGAAGGAACGCATGCCGTCGGCCAGCAGGCGCGCGCTTTGCAGGAAGTTGTGCGCGATCATGGGCTTGAACACATTGAGCTCGAAGTTGCCCTGCGAGCCGCCCACGGTGATCGCCACGTCGTTGCCGAATACCTGGCAGCACAGCATGGTGAGCGCCTCGCACTGGGTCGGGTTGACCTTGCCCGGCATGATCGAGCTGCCCGGTTCGTTCTCGGGAATGGTGATTTCGCCCAGCCCGGAACGCGGGCCGGACGCCATCCAGCGCACGTCGTTGGCGATCTTCATGAGGGCCGTGGCCAGGGTCTTGAGGGCGCCGTGGCTGGACACCAGGGCGTCGTGGCCAGCCAGCGCCATGAACTTGTTGGGCGCGGTCTTGAAGGCCAGCCCCGCGCGTGAACCCAGTTCGGCCGCGATGCGCGGCGCGAAATCGGGGTGCGCGTTCAGGCCGGTGCCCACCGCCGTGCCGCCGGCGGCCAGCGCCAGCAGGCCGGGCAGGGTAGAGCGGATCGCGCTTTCCGCAAATTCCAGCTGGGCCACGTAGCCGGAAAACTCCTGCCCCAGCGTGAGCGGCGTGGCGTCCTGCAGGTGGGTGCGGCCGATCTTGACGATGTCCTCGAAGTCGCGCGACTTGCGCAGCAGGGTGGAACGCAGCTGCATCAGCGCGGGCAGCACATCCTTGGCCACCGCCACTGCCGCTGCCACGTGCATGGCGGTGGGGAAGATGTCATTGGACGACTGGCCCATGTTGACGTGGTCGTTGGGGTGGATCAGGCGCTGTTCGCCGCGCTCGCCCCCGAGCAGCTCGGAACCGCGGTTGGCCAGCACCTCGTTCATGTTCATGTTGCTCTGGGTGCCGGAACCGGTTTGCCAGACCGCGAGCGGGAATTCGTCGGGGTGGCGGCCGTCCAGCACCTCGTCGGCGGCGCGGATGATGGCGTCGGCCTTGTCGGCGGGCAGCTTTCCGAGCGAGCGGTTGACGGCGGCGGCGGCGCGCTTGACCTGGGCCAGGGCCGCGACCAGTTCCGGCGCCATGCGCTCGCTCGAGATATGGAAGTGGTGGAGCGAACGCTGGGTCTGGGCGCCCCAGAGGCGCTCGGCCGCGACCTCGATCGGGCCGAAACTGTCTTTTTCAATCCTGTTTTCCATGGCTGTCCTGTCGAATGGGAGCGTTGATTAAAGAGTTTAGCCGATTGTCCGTTAATTACGCTTGAGCCTCATTTTCGTTCCTTCCTATATGGCTTGCCGCCTTCCACTGTTAGTGTCTTGCGCGCTGCTTGCCGGCGCGGCCCAGGCGGCCGAACTCGGTGAACCGCGGGTGAGCTCCTGGCTCGGCCAGCCGCTGGTGGCCGACATCGAGCTCACCCTGCTGGAAGATGCCGCCACGCCGGTCCAGGTGCGCCTGGCCGATGCCAATGTGTACAAGGTTGCCAATATCGGCATGCCGGCGGTGCTTTCCAGCCTCAAGCTGTCGGTGATGCGGCGCGACGGGCGGCAGTTCCTGCATGTGACTTCGCTCAAGCCAGTCGACGCGGCCCACCTGCACCTGTACCTGGAACTGCTCGATGGCGGCCAGCGCAGCGTGCGGCTGGCCACCGTGTGGCTGTCGCCGGACCCGAATCCGGCGCCGGCGCCGGCTCCCGTGGCAGCTCCGGTGCCGGCGCCCGCGTCTGCGCCTGCGCCCGCCGTGGTGAAGCAGGCCGCGCCCGAGCCCAAGCCAGTGCCCAGGCCGGTTGCGCCGGCGGCCCGCCCCAAGCCGGCAGTCGCCGCGCCGCCGCCCAAGGCGGAACCGGTTCCCGCCGGCGCGGCCTGCGTCCCGCAAGTGACGAAGCAGGAAAGCGCCTGCGTGGCGCTGGGCGCGAAGAACGCGATGCTGCGCGAGCAACTGGGCCAGCTCGAAGACAAGGTCAAGGTGCTGCAGGTGGCGATGGGCGCCGCGCCGGCCTCGGTGCTGCCGCCGGTCAAGACGCACCAGCCGAGGAAGAAAAAGCCCGTGCCCGTGCCGGAGCCGGGCTGGCCCTGGCCCCTGCTTGGCGGCGCCGCAGCCGGCGTGCTGGCGCTGCTGGCCGGCCTGCTGTTCTTCCTGCGCCGCAGGAAGGCACCGAAGCGGGTCGTGGAGCCGAAAGTGAGTCTCGGCACGCGCCTGAAAGCGCGGCTGGGACGCAAGAGCGCGCCGGCAAGGACGGCCGAACCGACCCTGGACGAGGGCGCGCACGACTTGTCTACACAATTGTAATTTTTGCTATATAATCATTTCGTGGTCGCAAGATCATGAACGGCACAGAGACCTGGCGCAGCCACCACCGATAGCGTGGCGCGGAAAGCAGGTGACGTTGAAGAAACGCCTGTGTCGGAAGCAGTTCGCCAGCCAACCGCGGCAGCGAACGCCGGATGCAACCGGCAAGAGGCGACGCCAGGAGATACCTGGATGTCGCTCTCCCCATTCCGTGGCCGAGCCTTCCGCTCGGGCACATTGCAAAAGCGCCTGCGGGCGCTTTTGTCTTTCCAGGGCTCGTTAATGAGTCCATGCGCCGGGCATATTCCGCTCTGCGGCCGGGCGCTGGACAGGCTACAATCCGGGAGCAGCACAGACCCGGGCGTACGATGAAAAATTGGATCAATCGATTATTGAGCAGTACAGAGAGCCAGGCCGCCACGCCCGCGGACGGCGCCGTGCAGGCCGAGCCCGGTGCAGAGGCGGAGAGCGGCGGCGATCCCGGTATCGACGCCCTCTACTACCGCTGGCTGGCCGGGCCGGCCACCTTCGACGCCCCGCCAGACACCGAGCGCATGGTGCTCGAGCAGGTCCGCGCCATGACGCAGAACCCGGCCGTGGCGGCCGAGCTGGTGCCGCGGGTGCCGGAACTGATCCCCCGGCTGCTGCGCAGCATGCGCGACGAAAACGTGTCGACCAACGAACTGGCCGGCCAGGTGGCCGAAGACGTGGTGCTGGTCGCCGAAGTGCTGCGCGAGGCGAACAGCGCTTACTACCGGCCCATGACCCCCATCAAGACGCTGGACGCCGCGATCATGCTGCTGGGGCAGAACGGGCTGCGCATGCTGCTGGCCCGGGTCGCTTTCCGGCCGATCATCAAGCTGCACGAGGCCGGGTTCGCCCGCCGCGCGGCGCCGCTGGTGTGGAACCACTCCGAGAAATGCGCGGTCGCGGCCAGCCTGATGGCGCCGGGCGTGACGGCCGACATCTTCGAGTCCTGCCTGGCCGGGCTGATGCAGGACGTGGGCCTGATCGTGGCCTTGCGGCTGGCGGACCGCGTCTGCCAGAACGGCCGGGTGCCGGCCTCCAGCGCCTTCGGGGTCGAACTGCTGGCGCGCAGCCGCCACCTGTCGGCGGTAATTGCGACGCACTGGGATTTCCCGAACAATGTCGCGGATGCGATTGCGCAGGCTGGCGAGGCGAATGGCTCCAGCCTGGCCCAGGCCCTGGCGCAGGGGGACCGGATTGCGAAACTGCGGCTGCTGATCGACAGCGGGATGTTGTTGGAAGAAGACGCGCTGGTCACCGAAGGCTTGAACAGCTTCCAGCGCCGTTGCCTGGGCAAGCTGGCCAACCTGGAAGAGTAGGGCGGCCGGCGAAGCCTCCGCCCATGAAAAAAGGCGCCCTCGGGCGCCTTCGTTTCGATTGCAGCGAATTTAGTGCGCGCACATCGCGCGATCGAGCTGCCCCATCCACGGTTCGGTCACGTCGCGGATTGCGCGGTCGTTGGCCATCAGCTGCTTGAGCAGGTCGATCTTGCGCTGGCGCTGGGCGCCGTCCAGGGCCGGCACGCCACCGATCGCGGCGCCTGCGGCCACGCTGGCCTGCACGTTCAATTTGTCGAATCCGGTCCAGTTGCCCGCCTCTGCGGCGCCCTTCATCTGACCGGTCAGGCCAGCGAGGTTTTCGTACATCGAGAGGACATCGTTCGAGGTCATGTTAGCACCAAGGCAAGGTCACGCCGGCCGGATTGCCGGGTGTCTACCCATTTACGGATGGGCTGGCGAGAACTTTAGGGCTTGATGAAAATATTTTCGAATTATTTTCGCGACGAGCCAGTGTTGTCACTCAAGCATGTTAAATCCACGGCGCATGGTCCAGAATGCTTCCGCCATTCCCCACATTCAGCAGTTTGGCCGCGTTTTCTGCAGTCTGTCGCAATCCCGGCGCAGGTGACTCCCGGCTTGCCTACAGTGCAGGCTGGGTTTTTGCGCCGGAGAGCGCAGGGCCGCGACCAATAAAAACAGATTCGAGAGAGAGACTTATGAGAGAGATGCCAGTCGCCCGGGCTACCAGAGCCGCCGCTGCGCTTGCGTTCGCGCTGACGGCCGCCACGGCGCAGGCCGAAGCGCCGTTTTCATTCGCCGCCACGCCCGGCAAGCTGCCGAAGGACGTGATCCCGCTGCAGTACGCTGCCCATATCATGCCGGACGTGGCCGGCAACAGCTTCCGCGGCACGCAAACGGTCGAGATCGAAGTCCTGTCCCCGACCTCGACCATCATGCTCAATGCCGACAATATGCAGATCGACGCCGCCAGCCTGTCCGGCCGCGGAATCGGCAAGCTCGCGCTCGAGCCGGTGCTCGACAAGGAGCAGCAGACCTTGCGCTTCCAGCTGGCGCAGCCGCTGGCGCCCGGTAAATACGAGCTGGCGCTGCAGTTTCGCGGCCAGATCAACCGCGAAGGGCGCGGCCTGTTCTACGTGAACTACAAGGCCGGCGGCGTCGACAAGAAACTGATTGCGACCACCATGGCGCCAAGCGACGCGCGCCGCATGCTGCCGACCTGGGACGAACCGGCCTTCCGCGCCCGTTTCAAGCTGACCGTCGATGTGCCGGGCAACTTCAAGGCCTATTCCACCACCCCGATCGAAAAGCGCGAAGAGCTGGCCGGCGGCATGCAGCGCATCAGCTTCGGCAATACGCCCAAGATGCCGTCCTACCTGGTGGTGCTGGTGGCCGGCGAGCTGGAACGCCTGGCGGCGAAACAGGACGGCGTGGACATCGGCATCGTCACCACCGAAGGCAAGCTCGGCTCGGCGGTCTTCCCGCTGGCCGCCTCGCGCGACCTGCTGCGCTACTTTAATAATTATTTCGGTATTCCCTACCCGCTGCCCAAGCTGGACCAGATCGCGATCCCGGGCGGCTTCAACGGCGCCATGGAAAACTGGGGCGCGGTGGTCTACAACGAGCCGACCCTGCTGTACGACCCGAAGAAGAGTCCCGAGAAGGTCAAGAAGTTCACCTTCAACATCAACGCCCACGAAGTGGCGCACCAGTGGTTCGGCAACCTGGTGACGATGGCCTGGTGGGACAACCTGTGGCTCAACGAGGGCTTTGCCTCGTGGATGGCGGCCAAGGCGACCCACCATTTCCACCCCGAGTGGCGTCCCTACCTGGAAGGCATGGCCGAGCGCGAGTACGTGATGAACCTCGACGCGCGCAAGACCACGCACCCGATCCAGACCCGCATCGACACCGAAGAGCAGGCTGCCGCCGCCTTCGATGCGATCACCTACATGAAGGGCCAGGCCTTCCTGCGCATGCTCGAGGCCTACCTGGGCGAAGAACCCTTCCGCAAGGGCATCCGCGCCTACATGAAAAAACACCAGTACTCGAATACCACCTCGAACGACCTGTGGACGGCGCTGGAAAAGGCGTCCGGCAAGCCTGTGGAAAAGCTCGCCTCCGACTGGACCACGCAGCCCGGTTTCCCCCTGGTGAAGGTCGAGCAGGTGTGCGAGGACGGCAAGCGCAAGGTCACGCTGTCGCAGGAACAATATCGCCTCGACGAGCCGCCCAGCGTCAAGCGCCTGTGGAACGTGCCGCTGCAGGTCGGCACCGTGAACGGCAAGGCCTGGTACACGCTGCTGTCGGGAGCCAGCACCACGGTCACCCAGGCCAGCTGTGACGGGGCGCTGGTGGTGGATCCGCACAGCGTGGGCTACTTCCGCGTGCAGTACGATCCGGCCAGTTTCCGCGCGCTGGCCGAGCAGGCGCCGCACCTGCCGGACAGCACCCGCCTGAAACTGCTGGCCGACACCTGGAGCTTCGCTTCCAATGGCCGCATGGACCTGCGCGGCTACCTGGACCTGGTGCGCACCTACGGTAACGAGCCGCGCGTGGCGGTGTGGGATGCGATATTGGGCAACCTGCGCACCCTCGATTCGCTGGCGCGCGGCGAGCCGGAGCAGGCCCTGATCCGCCGCTTCCTGATCGATTTCGCGCACCCGAAGTTCGACCAGCTCGGCTGGGACGAAAAGCCGGGCGAAACCGCCGAAGACAGCCAGCTGCGCGGCATGCTGGCCACCGCGCTGGCGCGTGCCGGCGACGCCCGCGCCATCGACGAGGGCCGGGCCCGCTTCGCGCGCTACCTGAGCGACCCGTCCACGGTGCCGCCCTCGATGATCGACTTCGTCACCGGCACCGCCGGCCGCTATGCCGACGCCGCCACCTACGACGCGCTGGCCGCGCGCGCCGCGAACGCTCCCAACAGCGAAGAGCGCAACCGCTTCGGCCGCGCGCTCACCAGCGCCCAGGACCCGGCACTGGCCGCCCGCACCTTGCAGATGCTGCTCTCGCCCACCACGCCGCCGGACCTGACGCCCTACATCCTGGGCGGCGTCGCCAGCGAGCACCTCGACCAGACCTGGAATTTCGCGGTCGCCAACCGCGAGGCGCTGCTGGCCAATATGGAAGCGCTCGGCCGCAACGCCATGTTCGCCAGCATCGTCGGCGCGTCCGCCAACCCGGTCCATGCCGACATGATGGAAAACTATATGCGCAAGAACTTCGGCCCCGATGGCGTTGTCGAAGCCGAGCGCGTCGGCAATGGCGTGCGTATCCGCGCCGCCCAGAAGGCACGCCTGCTACCGCAGGTCCGCGCCGCTTTACAGTAAGTTCTTACCAGAACACCACAAGAGAAGGGACACCATGAACACCAGCTGGACTCCGATCAAGACCGCCGTGACCCTGGCGCTGTGCAGCGCCGCCATCGCCTTCGCCCCGGCCCAGGCCGCGGGGCAGGGGGCCGCCGCCACGCCGGCCAGGCCCGCCGCCGCCACCATGCTCCCGGGCGACGATTTCTATGCCTGGGCCAACGGCCAGTGGATGGCGCAGACCGAGATCCCGGCCGACCGCGGTTCCTGGGGCGCGATGGCCGCGCTGGCTGAAGAAAGCAACGCCCGCATCGTCAAGCTGATCGAGGAAGCCGCCGCCAACAAGGCCGCGACCGGCGAAGCACGCAAGGTGGCCGACTTCTACACCGCCTACATGAACGAAGCGGCGATCGAAACGGCCGGGCTGGCAGCGCTCAAGCCGCGCCTGGCGAAGATCGACGGCGTCAAGGACCGCGCCCAACTGTCGCAGCTGCTGGGCGAATTCCTGCGCGCCGACGTCGACCCGCTCAACTCCACCAACTTCAATACCCCGAATTTGTTCGGCGTGTGGTTCAACCAGAGCCTGACCGACCCGTCGCGCAACGTGCCTTACCTGCTGCAGGGCGGCATCGGCTTGCCGGACCGCGCCTACTACCTCGACAACAGCCCGAAGATGGCCGAGCTGCGCACCAAGTACCAGCAATACATCGCCGGCGTGCTCAAGCTGGCTGGCTATGACAACGCCGAGACGCGCGCCGCCAGGATCTTCGCGCTCGAATCGGAACTCGCCGAAAGCCACGCCTCGCGTGAAGAATCGTCCGATATCCTCAAGGCCAACAATACCTGGAGCATGAAGGACTTTTCGGCCAAGGCGCCGGGCATGGATTGGAAAGCCTTCATGAAGGGCGCGCGCCTGGGCGGCCAGGACCGTTTCATCGCCTACCATCCGGGCGCGATCAAGGGCGCGGCCGAACAGGTGCGGGCCACCGACCTGGCGACCTGGAAAGACTACCTGGCCTTCCATACCCTGAACCAGTTCTCCGGCACGCTGCCGAAGGCCTATGTGGACCTGCGCTTCGAGTTCTACGGCAAGACCCTGACCGGTTCGCCGCAGCAGTCGGTCCGCTGGAAGCGCGCGCTGGCCGCCACCAATGGCGCGATGGATGAAGCCGTGGGCAAGATGTACGTCGCCAAGCATTTCTCGGCAGCGGACAAGGCGCGAATCCAGAAGATGGTCGCCGACATCAAGCTCGCCTTCGAGCGCCGCATCGACAAGCTCGACTGGATGGCGCCGTCGACCCGCGCCCAGGCCAAGGAAAAGGTCCGCACCATGTACGTGGGCGTGGGCTACCCGGATGAATGGAAGACCTATGGCGGCCTGCAGGTCTCGTCGACCGACGCGCTGGGCAATGTGCTGCGCGCCCAGGAATTCCACTATGGCCAGCAGCTTGCCAAGCTCAAGCAGAAACCGAAGAAGACCGACTGGTCGATGCCGCCGCAATTGGTCAATGCCGTCAACCTGCCGCTGCAGAACGCCCTGAACTTCCCGGCCGCGATCCTGCAGGCGCCGTTCTACGACGCCAAGGCGTCCGACGCGCAGAACTACGGCGCCATCGGCGCGGTGATCGGCCACGAGATCAGCCACAGCTTCGACGACATGGGCGCCCAGTTCGACGCCCAGGGCCGCCTGCGCGACTGGTGGACCAAGGAAGACCTGGCCCACTTCAAGCAGGCCTCGCACAAGCTGGTGGAGCAGTACAACACCTATAAACCCTTCGACGACCTGGCCGTGAACGGCCAGCTGACCCTGAGCGAAAACCTGTCCGACCTGGCCGGCCTGGCCGCGGCCTACGACGCGTTCAAGGTCTCGCCAAGCGGCAAGGGCACCGGCGTGGAAGCCGACCGCGCCTTCTTCACCGGCTTCGCCCATGCCTGGCGCACCAAGATGCGCGAAGCCTCGCTGCGCCGCACCGTCCTGACCGACGGCCACGCCCCAGGCCAGTACCGCACCTCTACCGTGCGCAACCTGGATGCGTGGTACAAGGCCTTCGATGTGCAGCCGGGGCAGGCGATGTATTTGGCGCCGGAGCAGCGGGTCAGGGTGTGGTAATTTTGGGTTGGGAGCGGGATCATGGACTAGCCTGATTCCCGGCCCTGATCCAAAGACCGTCGTTCCGGCGCAGGCCGGAACCCAAGTTCGTTCGCCCCGTCGAAACGCCCGCGTTCACCATGACGCACACAAAATTAGGCACCGGCCTGCGCCGGTGCGACGTGCTGGTGTTGCGGACTAGCGGCGCGTGCGTGCCATCGCGCCGCGTTTAGCCCGATAATGCCCCCATGACCCCCGACGACATCTCCCGCCGCACCCTGGCCCACTACGACCACAACGCCGAGTCCTTCTTCGCCGGCACCATCGACCACGACGTCAGCCAGAACATCGACGCGCTGCTCGGCGCCATCGAAGCACCTGCGCCGTACACCATCCTCGACCTCGGCTGCGGCCCCGGACGCGACCTGAAAACCTTCACCGAACTCGGCCACAAAGCCATCGGCCTTGACGGCAGTGCCCGCTTCGCCGAGATGGCGCATGCCTACAGCGGCTGCGACACCTGGCATCAGGATTTCCTCCACCTCGACTTGCCGCCAGACATGTTCGACGGCATCTTCGCCAATGCCTCGCTGTTCCACGTCCCCAGCGCCGAGCTGCCGCAGGTCTTGCGCAAGCTTTTCAACACGCTCAAGCCCGGCGGCGTCCTGTTCAGTTCCAACCCGCGCGGCGACAACCGCGAAGGCTGGAACGGCCCGCGCTACGGCAGCTACCACGACTACCCGGCCTGGGAGCGCTACCTGACCGATGCCGGTTTCATTCCCCTGCACCATTACTATCGTCCACCGGGCCTGCCGCGCGAACAGCAGCCCTGGCTGGCCAGCGTCTGGCGCAAGCCACTATGTTAAATGACGAACAGAGCCAGGACACGTTTAGACCTATCGTGGGCATCCGAACCACAGCACGATGAGGTGCCACATGAACGAGGACCAAGTCAAAGGCAAGGCCAAGGATATCGGCGGCAAGATCCAGGAGAAAGTAGGCGAAGCCACCGGTAACCGCCAGACCCAGCGCGAAGGCGTGTCCAAGCAGGTCGAAGGCAAGGTGCAGGAAAAAGCAGGCGACGTGAAGGATGTCTTGAAGGGCAACAGGTAAGTTTGTCCTCGCCTGGAAAAAAGCCGCGCAGTGCGCGGCTTTTTCATCGTGGGCCTTCATCGTCGTCCTGAGGCAGGTCGAGCCACATCACATAGTCGCCCTCGGCCGGGACCTTGCTGATCCGTCCACCACGGATCGTGGCCGCGCATTCGAAATGCCTGAACCCGGCAAGGTCGCGTTCGACCAGCGCGCGCCGGAAGTCGATCGCCACGCGCGGCGCCAGGTTGCCGACCACCTCTTCCTGCAGCATCACCTTGACGGCGTTCGAGCCCGTTTCGATCCGCAGCTGGACAGGGATGTCGAGCGCCGCGCCCTTCCCGGTGCGCGGTCCGCACACCGCTTCGAAGATGTCCTGGTAGCGGCGTGTGCCCAGCACTTCGATCCTGAACTGGCGCGGGCCGGTAATGACCGGGATGATGGACGGCGCGCCGGCGGCGATGGAGCGGTCCGCCGCACGGGCAGGCTCGCGCACGCCCTCGACCTGCAGGGCGCGGAAATAGACCTCCAGCGCAAGGCGGGTGTGGTCCAGCGCGCGATGCGCCGTGCCGACCTCGAGCTCGAGGTGTTTGGCCAGCTTGACGAGCTTGTGGCTGCCGAGCTCGGGCCACGCCAGCCGGGCGCGCGCCAGCGCGCAGTGCCCGATGTTGCGCAGGGGCGGGCGGCCGTGGCGCTCGACGACGGCGTTCAGGAAACGCGCATCGGCATTGATGTTGAACGCGACCAGCGGGTGGTCTTCGATGAAGTCGATGAACTCGTCCAGCACGTCCTGCATCGGGCGCCCCTGCGTCATCAGCATGTCGTCGTTGATGCCGGTGAGCTTCGTGATGAATGGCGACAGCGGGCGCTCGGTCGCGATCAGGTGCTGGATGTGCGGATGCGTATCGGCGCCCGGGATGAACTTGACCGCGGCGAGCTCGATGATCGAATCCTTCCTGGCGCACAGGCCGGAAGTCTCGACGTCAAAGAAGACGATCGGGTCGCCGGAGGTCGGGTAGTGGGGGTTCTGCATGGCGGTCGGCATCATTGGCTTTATAGAACGTACATATGCCCAGGCATCATACTGCCGATACCTGGACAAAGGTTCACCAATTGTCGCCGACTCAGCCCGGTTTTCCCACCTTGTCCGAGCGGTCGCCCAGCACGTCTTCGATATACAACATCTTCACCAGCACCGCGAGGCCGGCCGCCAGCGGCGTCGCCAGCGCTACGCCGGCAAAGCCGAACAGGGTGCCGAAGACCAGCTGCATCACGATCACCAGCGCCGGCGGCAGGTCCACCGCCTTGGCTTCGATCAGCGGCTGCAGCACATAGCCTTCCACCAGCTGGATGCCGACGAACAGCAGGATCGTGTACAGCGCCAGGTCCTGGCTGATCGACAGCGCCAGCAGCACCGCCGGGATGCCGGCCATGATCGGGCCAAGGTAGGGGATGAAGTCGAGCAGCCCGGCGATGATGCCCAAGATGAGCGCCAGCGGCACGCCCAGCATGCCCAGGCCCACCGAGGTGACGACGCCGACGATCAGCATCGAGGCCGCCTTGCCGAGCAGCCAGCTGGACAAGGTCTGGCCGAGTTCCTTCTGGACTTCGCGGGCCCGTGGCCGATGGTCCTGCGGCACCAGGCGGATCACGCCGTTCGTATACAGCTGGGGCGTGGCGGCGAAGTAGATGCCGACGAACAGGATGATGACCACGTTGCCCAGCGCCCCGATCACGCCCCCGAAGAACAGGCCGGCGTTCGGCACCATGTTGCCCATCTGCTTGACGATCTGCTCGGGCGGCGGCAGTTCGGCCGCGATGCGCTTGAGGATCGGGTGCTGCTTGACCTCGCCCTGCAGGCGCTCGACGGCGGCGGGGATTTCCTTTGCCAGCTTGCTGGACTGCTCGGAAATCTGCGGCGCCATGCCCCAGCCGCCAAAGCCGATGATGGCGGCCAGCGCCAGCACCACGGCCACCAGCGCCACCTTGCGCTTGACGTGCAGGCGCCGCGCCAGGATCTCGCTCAGTTTGTACAGCAGGATGGCGCACAGGATGCAGGCGAAGACCAGCAGCAGCGCGTCGGCCGCCAGCACGATGGCGGCGGCCAGGAACAGGAACAGGATGGCGATCCCGCTGATCATCGTCGTGCGCTTGGCGACACGGCGCTGGGTGTGTGGCGGGTCGGCCGCTTGTTCTTGGTGTTGTTCGGTCATGGTGGTGTCCCCGTTGAACGGCAAGTGCCGCGTTGACAAAAGATTAGCATTCACGCAAGCAAAATGTCGCGCGCCAGCGAGCTGCCGTGCTATGTGCGGGGACGTACAGAAAGCGGCCGAAGCTTCGTTTATTCTGAGCTTCATGCATGGCCATCCGGACATGTTTTCTTAAGGAGAAGACCATGAACAAGGACCAAGTCGAAGGCAAACTGAAAGACATCGGCGGCAAGATTCAGGAAGAGTTCGGCGATGCGATCGACAGCCCAGAGCAAGAAGCAAAAGGCCTGGCAAAACAGGTTGAGGGCAAGACCCAGAAGAAACTGGGTGATGTGCGCGAAGCGCTGGATGATGCCACCGATGGCACCACCACCACCACGACCACCACGACTCGCCGTCCGTAAGACTGCGGTTTTGTGATGAGGGACAGCCGCCTGAGGGCGGCTGTTGTTGTTTAGGGGGTGTGTTGCGAAATTAGGTTCCGGCCTTCGCCGGAACGACGGTCTCAAGTGTAGTGGTACTGATCGAGCCGCATCAATTCTATCGTTAGTCTAGAGACCGTCGTCCCGGCGCAGGCCGGGACCCAATTTTCCCCGAACAGCCCCTACAAAAGAAAACAGCCGCAAACGCGGCTGTTTCCACTAACAAACCCAATCAATCACTTCGGCTGCGTCCCGCCCAAATTCTTCTTGAAGAAGCCTTCAATCATCCCATACACGTGCCGCTGGTTGACCTTGCCCGAAATCCCGTGCTTGGCCCCTGGATAGGTCATCAGTTCGAACTGCACGTTACGCTTGACCAGCTCGTCGATCAGGCGCGTAGTGTTGGTGAACAGCACGTTGTCGTCCGCCATGCCATGCACCAGCAGCAGTGGCGACTTCATGCCATCCAGGTGCGCGAACACGCCACTGCGCTTGTAGGCTTCCGGATCCGACTTCGGCGTACCGCCCACGAACTGCTCGGTGTAGTGGGTGTCGTACAGCGCCCAGTCGGTCACCGGCGCCACCGACACTCCCATCGCGATCTTGCTTGAGGCTGCCGACAGCAGGCGCAGCGTCATGTAGCCGCCGTAGCTCCAGCCGAACACGCCGACGCGCTTGGCATCGACGAAGCTCTGCTTGGCCAGCCAGTCGATGCCGGTCAGCTGGTCTTCGACTTCGACCTTGCCCAGGTTGTTGTAGAGGGCATCGGTGAAGACGCGCTCGCGGCGGCTCGAGCCACGGTTGTCCAGGGTGAACACCACGAAGCCCTGCTGCGCCATGTACTGGTTGAAGTAGCTGCCCCAGTTGCGGGTCACGCGCTGCGAGTGCGGGCCGCCGTAGGTGAACAGGAACACCGGATAGCGCTTGGTAGCGTCGAAGTTGGCCGGCTTGATCATCGAATAGTGGAGAGTCTGGCCATCCTTGGCCTTGATCGTGCCGAACTCGGTCGGCAGGTGATCGGCAATGTACTTGCCGTAAGGATGGTTCGCGTTCAGCTCGTTCTTCTCCAGCCATTCCACCATGCTGCCGTCGGCGCGGCGGATCGACACTTGCGGTGGGGTGGTCGGGTTCGAGTAGGTGTCGACGAAGATCTTGCCATTGCCTGCGAACGAGGCGTCGTGCCAGCCGTCGCCGCTGGTGATGCGCACCGGCTTGGCGGCGTTGCTGCCGTCCAGGTTCAGCGCATAGGTCTGCTTGTCGATGACCGCATCCTTGTTCGACGAGATATAGACCTTTCCACCGGCTTCATCGACCGCCAGGATATTGTCCACGCCCCAGTCGCCTTTCGACAGCGGATGCATCAGCTTGCCGTCCAGGCCAACCAGGTAGAGGTGGTTGCGGCCGTCGCGCTCCGAGGCCCAGATGAAGGCCTTCTTGTTCTTCAGGAAGCGCAGGTCGTTGTGGATGCTGACCCAGGTCTTCGAGGTTTCCGACAGCAGCGGGCGCTGGGCCAGGGTGTCGACATCGACTGCCACCAGGTCCAGGCGCTTCTGGTCGCGGGTCTGGCGCTGGTACACGAGGGTCTTGGCGTCGGCGCTGAAGTCGGCGCGCACCAGGTAGATGTCTTTTTCAGGGCCCAGGTCGACCTTGCGCTGCTGGCCAGTGGCCGGGTTGACGACCATCAGCTCGATCAGCACGTTCGGGTCGCCCGCGGCCGGGTAGTGCTGGTCGATCACTTCGGTACGGTCGGCGAAGATCTCGAAGCGGCGCACCACCGGCACCGGGGCTTCGTCGTAGCGGCGGTAGGCGATCGCGGAATCGTCCGGCGCCCAGTAGTAGCCGGTGTGCTGGTCCATTTCTTCCTGCGCGACGAATTCGGCTTCGCCGTTGTGGATGGTGCCCTTGCCGTCGGTGGTCAGCTGGCGCTCGGCGCCGGTCTGGAGGTCGATCACCACCAGGTTCTGGTTGCGCACGAAGGACACGTAGCGGCCCTTGGGCGAAATCTTCGGGTCGATCACATTGCCCGACGCGACCTTGCGCGGCGCGTCCGGCTTGGCGGCATTGACCAGGTACAGGTCGCCACCGATCGGCACCAGGAGCTGCTTGCCGTCCGGCGACCAGTTATAGGTGAGGATGCCCGACAGGCCGGCGGTACGGGCACGTTCGCGGCGCGCCTTCTCTTCCAGCGACAGTTCCTCGTTCGGCACCAGGCTCTTCGAATCGACCAGACGCTGGGTGGTCTTGGTCTTCATGTTGTATTCCCACAGGTCCAGCTGGTACTGGTTGTCGGCACGGCCGCGCAGGAAGGTGACGCGCTCGCCGTCGGGCGACACGCGCAGGTTCTTGACGCTGGCGCCGGCCAGCGCTGGATCGCCGTAGATACGGTCCAGCGTCAGGCGTTCGGCCAATGCGGGAGCGGCCGCGAGGGCGACCGCGAGGGCGGTCGAGAGGAGCAGGAGAGGGCGCATGAAATGTCTCTGGTGTAAGTTAATTTTCTACAACTGCGGAACGATACCAGAGTCCCTCTCGAAAAGCTGTAATTACACGGCTGATTTGGCATCGCGGATACGCTGGCGCGCCAGCTTTTCGAACGACCAGGTCAGCAGCACGGCCGCCACCGTCAGCGCTACCACCAGGCCGATCCAGAAGCCGGTGGTTTCCATCGGCGCGCTCGGCACCCACGGGAACCACTGCGGCGCCAGCCCCAGGATGCAGCCCAGCGGCAGCGACACGCCCCAGAAGGCCAGCAGCTGGATGATCATCGGCGCGCGCGTCACCTGGTAGCCGCGGATGGCCGAGGCGGTGGCCACTTGCGTGGCGTCGGACAGCTGGAACAGGGCCGCGAACAGCAGCAGGTGGGCGCAGGCGGCCTGCACCGCGGGGTCGGAGGTGTAGGCGGTCGCGATCTCCCAGCGGAAGATGGCGATGAACAGCGCCGACAGCGCGCCGAAAGCCACCGACATGCCCACGCCCACCCAGCCGACGAAGCGGGCGCGCTCGGGGCTGCCTTCGCCCATGGCCTGGCCGACGCGGGTCATCATGCCGATGGAAAAACTGAGCGGCACCATGAACACCAGCGAGGAAAAATTGAGCGCGACCTGGTGCGCGGACACGGCCACCACGCCGAAGCGCGCCACCAGCAGGCTGATCAGGCCGAAGGCGCTCACTTCCGCAAAGTAGGTAATGCCGATCGGCACCCCGAGCCGCAGCATGTGGCCGATTTCCTTCCAGTCCGGACCTTCCCAGCCGGTGAACGGGTAAGTCAGGCGGTAGGCCGGCGACACCTTGACCCACCACACCATGGCGCCGAGCATCAGCCACATGCCCACCGCGGTCGATACCGCGCAGCCGACCGCGCCCAGCGCCGGAAAGCCCCAGTTGCCATACACCAGCAGCCAGTTCGAAAGAATATTGAAGACCAGGCCGAAGATGGCGATCCACATGATCGGCATGGTCTGGTTGATACTGGTCGTGTAGCCGTACAGCGCGCGGTAGCAGGCGAAGGCCGGCATGCCGACGCTGATCACGTGCAGGAACAGCGACGCGCGGTCGGCCACGTGCTGCTCCAGCCCGACATGGTCGAACAGCAGCGTGCACAGGTTGGCGAACAGGCAGGCCAGCAGGCCGACGAGCAAGCCCTTCCACAGCGACTGGCGCACCGAGTGCGGGATCTGGTCGTAGCGCGCCGCGCCGATCTCGTGGGCCACCACGGTGTTGATCGCCATCATGGTGCCCATCACGGTGACCAGCACGATCGACCACACCGAGGTGCCCAGCGACACCGCGGCCAGCTCCTCGGCGCTGACGTGGCCGGTCATGGCGACGTCGGCCACGCCCATGCCCACGGTGGCCAGCTGGCCCACCAGCATCGGCCAGGACAGGCGCCACAGGGTCGAGATCTCGGTGCGGACGGGGGAAGGAGCGGTGGCAGTGGTCATGGAGCGGCGGGCGATGCGGGAAAGCCCTCCATTCTACTGACTAAACGACAAGTTCGGATCATTGCTGCCGAGCTCATCCGTTCTTGCGCCGCCACAAGGTCCCATACGCAAAACTGGCTGAACTTGTAGGGTGGGCGGCTTCGCCGCCCGCGCGTTCAAACCACGCGGGACGACACGCTGCGTGGTTTGGCCATGTTCGTTGAACGCGTGGCCGGCAGCGCCGCCCACCCTACGAGGACCCACCATGGAAGAGCTGTTACCGTACTACGAGCGTGAACTGGTTTACCTGAACACGGTCGGCCGCGAGCTGGCCAACCAGTACCCGCGCCTGGCGAGCGAGCTGGGCATCAGCGCCGACGGCACCGAAGACCCGCACATCCGCCGCCTGGTCCAGGCCTGCGCGCTGCTCAACGCCCGCACTGCGCGCAAGCTCGACGACGACTACCCTGAGTTCACCGAGGCCCTGCTGGGCAGCCTCTATCCGTACTTCCTGCAAGGGATCCCATCCTGCTCGATCGCGCGCGTCGGCGCCGGACCCGGGCAGCCGGCCCCAGCCAAGCTCGAGCAGGTGCAGTCGGTGCCGCGCGGCGCCGAGATGAGCGCGCTGCACGGCAAGGGCACGGCCTGCCGCTTCCGCACCACCAGCCCCTTGCTGCTGGCGCCGGTAGGCGTGCTGCGCGCCCGCTACGAGCCGGTGGTGCATGCGCCGGCGCATGTGCGGCTGCCGGCCCGGGCCAGCGGCCAGATCGCGATCACCATCGAGAGCGCGGCGCCGGCGCGGCTGCTGCGCCAGCTCGGCATGCCGCGCCTGCGCCTGTATGTCGACGCCGATCCGCTGCTGGCCGCAAGCCTGCTCGACACCCTCTTCATGCAGGTCGGCGCCAGCTACCTGGAGATCGGCGACGGTGGCCCGTGGCGCCAGGTGGAACGCATGCCGATCGCGCTGGGCGGCTTCGCCGACGACGACGCGCTGGTGCCGCTGCGGCCCAGCGAGCACGGCGCCTATCGGCTGCTGAGCGAATACTTTGCCTTCCCGGAAAAGTTCCACTTCATCGACATCGACCTGGGCAAGCTCGCGCCCATGCTGCCCGCCGCCGCCCACCGCTTTACGCTGCACCTGATCGTCGGCGGCCTGCATGGCGACAGCGGCGCGGCGCGCCTGCTCGGCACCCTGCATGCCGGGCACCTGGTGCCGGGCTGCGCGCCGGTGGTCAACCTGTTCCACCAGGCCGCGATGCCGGTGCGCATCACGCACCGCACCGCGATGTACGACGTCGCCCCGGGTCGCCACGAAGACGACGTGGAGGTGTACAGCATCGACAGCGTCAACGTGCTGCGCACGGCGGAGGGCAGGGTGCAGTCGGTCGCCTACCGGCCGTATTACGGCCTGCGCCACGGCGAAGGGGCCGAGCTGCGCGAGCGCTACTGGTTCGCGCGCCGCGACGACCGCGGCGTGCACCGCCACCGCATGAAGATCGGCTTCACCGATGCCGGCTTCTCGCTGAGCGCGGACGAGCAGTGCGTGGCCTCGATCGACCTGACCTGCACCAATGGCGCGCACGCGGCCAGCTGCGGCTTCGGCGCGCCAGGCGGCGACCTGGTGAGCGAGACCGCCACCAACGGACTGCCGGTGCACCTGCTGAGAAAGCCCACCCTGCCGCACCGCTTCCCCTCGTCCGGCGGGACCCACTGGCGCCTGGTGGCGCAACTGGCGCTCAACCACCGCTCGCTGGGCGACCTCGACGCCTTCCGCGAAGTGCTGACCCTGTACGACGTGTCGCGCTCGGCCGCGACCCAGCGCCAGATCGCCGGCATCACCGCGATGCAGGCGCTGCCGTCCACGGCCTGGATGCGCAACGCGATCGGCGCCACGCTGGTGCATGGCACCGAGGTGCGCATGACGGTGGATGAAGAAGCCTTCGCCGGCACCAGCCTGTATGTGTTCGCCGAGGTCGTGAACCGCTTCTTCGGCCTCTACGTGCACATCAACAGTTTCACGCGCCTGAGCCTGCGCTCGGCCCAGACCGACCGGGAGCTCCTGCGATGCGAGCCACGCAACGGCAAGCTGACGCTGGTGTGATCGACCAGCTGCTGAAGGAACCCTGGCGCTACGAGCTGTTCCAGGCGATCCGCCTGCTGTCGCGCTGGCTGCGCCGCCATGGCGCGCGGCCGGAGATGGCGATCCGCTTCGAGAACAGCCTGTCGCTGGCGTTCCCCGCGGGCGAGATCGAGGCCCTGGCACTGGACCCGGCGGGCGAGGGCCTGCGCCTGCGCGTGCGCACCGCCGTCATGGGCCTGCTGGGCGTGAACGGCGCGCTGCCCCACCATTACACCGAACGCGTCGCCGAGTGGGAACACGCCACCCGCGACACCGGCCCGCGCGCCTTCTACGATGCTTTTTCGAGCCGCCAGGTGGCCTTGTTTTACCGCGCCTGGCGCAAGTACCGCGTGCGCGGCGGCCCGGACGAGCACAACCGCGACCGCTTCCTGGCCCAGCTGGCCGCGATCGGCGGGGTGGCGGGCCAGGGCCAGCTCGACGCCGGCCTGTCCTTCGAGAGCCTGGCCTATTTCGCAGCGCAACTGCGCAGCCGGGTGGTATCGGCCGGGCTGGTCGAGGGCGTGCTGGCCGAGTACCTGCAGGTGCCCGTCAGCGTGCAGCAGTTCGCCGGTCGCTGGGACGCGCTGGGTTTGCGCGACCGCAGCCGGCTTGGCGAGAACAATTGCGATATTGGCCTGGGCGCCACGCTCGGTGCGCGCCTGCTGCGGCCGGAACTGGGCATCCGCATCCGCGTGGGGCCGCTGTCGCTGGCCGTGTTCGAGCGCTTCCTGCCGGGAGCCAGCGGCGCGCGCGCCCTGGCTGCGCTGCTCGACCGTTTCTCTATCGAACTGCCCCACCGCGAGCTGCAGGTCGTGCTGCGCGGCGACGAAGTCGACGGCGCCTGCCTGGACGGCAGCATGCGGCTCGGGCTGGACGGCTTCCTGTGCACCCGCGCCGACCGGCGCGACCGCGACGACGTCTGCTACCTGCTGGCCTGAGACAAGGCGATCCGCGCGACGCCCGCGCCGTGGGCGACCTACAATCGATCCCGACAACCGAACAATCCGGATGGAGGGCGTATGGGCAACCAAGATGATCTGCTGAGCGAAGACGACGTGCGCGGGAAGCGCGTGGCCGTCCTGATGACCGATGGCGTCGAACAGGTCGAGTACACCGCGCCGCGCCGTTTTCTCGAACAGAACGGGGTGCAGGTGACGCTGGTGTCGCCCAAGGGGGCAGGGGAGGAAGTGCAGGGCATGAACCACGACCAGCCCGGGGACAGGTTCAAGGTCGAACTGAGCCTGTCGCAGGCGAACGAGGCCGATTTCGACGCGTTGCTGCTGCCGGGCGGCGAGGAGAATCCCAAGCGCCTGCGCCAGATCCCGGAAGCCATCGCTTTCATCAGGAAATTCGACGAGGCCGACAAGCCGATCGCCGCGATCTGCCACGGGCCATGGCCGCTGATCGACGCCGGCATCGCGGAATCGAAACATCTCACCAGCTACCCGGCGATCAAGGACGACCTGGTCGATGCGGGGGCGGAATGGACCGACGACGAGGTGGTGGTCGACGGCAAGCTGATCACGAGCCGCACGCCGGACGATATCCCCGCGTTCAATGACGCGCTGCTGAAGGAGTTGCAGGTGATGCAGCAGGCGGGGGCGGATCCGGGGCCGACGTCCTGACAGATGGCGCGCCGGCTCAGGCCGGCATTTTTTCGTCAGGACGCAGGGTCAGTACGCGCACGCCGTGCCGGGTCACGGCCACCGTGTGCTCGAACTGGGCGGAAAGCTTGCCGTCGCAGGTGACGACGGTCCAGCCATCGTCCTGGGTCTCGACCGCGTTGCGGCCCTGGTTGAGCATCGGTTCGATCGTAAACACCATGCCTTCGCGCAGCATCAGGCCGGTTTGCGGCTTGCCCCAGTGGAGCACTTGCGGCGGCTCGTGCATTTCACGGCCAATGCCGTGGCCGCAGTATTCCCTGACGACCGAGTAGCCATTCTTGCGCGCATGCCGTTCGATCGCGTGGCCGACGTCGCCCAGCCTCGCACCCGGGCGCACGGCCTTGATGCCTTTCCACATGGCTTCGTAGGTGACTTGCACCAGCCGCTTGGCCTCGGTCGACACTGCGCCAACCAGATAGGTCTTGCTGGAGTCGGCGATGTAGCCGTTCTTTTCCAGCGTGATATCGAAGTTGACGATGTCGCCGTCTTGCAGCAGTTCGGCATCGGACGGAACGCCGTGGCATACCACGCTGTTGCGCGAAGAGTTCAGGGCGTAGGCGTAGCCGTATTGCCCCTTGCTGGCCGGGCGTGCCTCGAGCGCGTCGACGATGAAGCGGTCGACCAGGTTGTTGACCGCCATGGTCGACATGCCGATGAGGGGCTGTTTATCCAGGTGGCCGAATACGTCGGCCAGCAGCTTGCCGGCCTCGGCCATGAGGACGATTTCTTCGGGGCGCTTGGTCATGGCTAGGCTGCCGTCCGAAGTGCCTTGGCTTCGACTCCGGCCTCCCGCAGTTCTTGTGCGATGAGCTCGCTGTAGCTGAGCTTTGGATTGAGTTCGCACAGCAGGCCGATCTTGATCCAGAACGCGGCCTGGCCGTTGATCGAGCGGTAGGAGACCGTGCTTGCCTTGCGCAGCTGGTCGTGGAGGTCGTCTTCGATGTTTACAATGCCCATTTTATACTCCGTATATGTTACGTATATGAAGTATATATTGTGGCGCGATGGCGAGGCAAGTGCTCCTTGCTGGGCACGGCCGTTACTTGACATGGAACAGGGGTACAAAGCGTGCTTACATTTTCACGGGATCCGAGGCGACCCCTGGGTCGACGGACCGATACTCCGTGAGCAACGCGATGCAGCGGTGAACTGATACCAAGGCGTTTGCTCAAAGGCGACAAGGAACTCCGGATTTTCCACGAATGCTGCGTTCTACGCTGCCTGGGTGACTTGCATGCACAAGCGCTGCGCGCTTGCTTGAATGGGTGAATCGGAGAGGCCTTGCGCTTGCAAGCGCAAGGCCGCTACGCCGGCGCGCCGCGGTGCAGCGCGAAACCCCGGCTCCGCCCCTCGTCCGTACCGGACGAGGACACGATTCCCGGAGCCCAACACAGTATTCAAAAACAAAGCCCTCCAAGCTTGCGCCTGGCGTCCGGGTCCGCAGAGGCAAGCACAAGCGCTGCGCGCTTGCTTGAATGGGCGAATCGGAGAGGCCTTGCGCTTGCAAGCGCAAGGCCGCTACGCCGGCGCGCCGCGGTGCGGCGCGAAACCCCGGCTCCGCCCCTCGTCCGTACCGGACGAGGACACGATTCCCGGAGCCCAACACAGTATTCAAAAACAAAGCCCTCTAGGCTTGCGCCTGGCGTCCGGGTCCGCAGAGGCAAGCACAAGCGCTGCGCGCTTGCTTGAATGGGCGAATCGGAGAGGCCTTGCGCTTGCAAGCGCAAGGCCGCTACGCCGGCGCGCCGCGGTGCGGCGCGAAACCCCGGCTCCGCCCCTCGTCCGTACCGGACGAGGACACGATTCCCGGAGCCCAACACAGTATTCAAAAACAAAGCCCTCCAGGCTTGCGCCTGGAGGGCTTTGTTTTTGAATACTGGTGGAGGCGGAGGGAATCGAACCCTCGTCCGCAAGCACTCTACAGACAGTTCTACATACTTAGCACTATCAATTAATTTAACCAAGCCAACGGGGATGTGCACCCTTTGACCAAGCGAGTTACCTATTATTTAACAGTCGACCAAGTAACCCGGCCTACTGCGAGCCCCTGTAAATGACTCTACTGCCTTGCGGCCACCCCAGGGGCGAGGTGTTGTAGAGCTAGCAGCAATTAAGCTGCGAGTGCGTACGAGTTATCGTTTGCAGTTATGTGTTTCTGGATGTATTTACGAGGTAACCAGTCCTCGGTATGCCCTGCGCTGCTTTGCAACCCACGTCGAAACCAGGTCGCCCCCAGCGGTTTTATTGTACTCCAATTCGCTGCCGCGTGCAGGCGGCGCAGCGCAGTTTGCGCCCGGTGTCAAGTCGTCCGGATTTATGCTCACAGGATGACGAAACTACAATATGATGGCCCGTTACAGTCTCTGCAACCCGGCTTCTCGACAAGGAATGGCAATGGTCTGTATCGTCTGCGGTAATACTAAAACGGCGGGGCTCGCATCGTGGCACGCGACCTGTCCTGCATGCCACTATGAAAGCGCGGCGCTGTCCGTCGCCATCAACGAACACACCGGGCCGGCCGTCAACGAGGCCGAGCGCGAAGCCGGCCTCAAGGCCCTGCGGCTCGAGAACTTCCGCGCCATCGTCCAGTATGCCAAGCGGCATGCGCGGCCCGGTGGGCGCAGCCTGCTCGACGTGGGCAGCGCCCATGGCTGGTTCCTGGAGACGGCGCGCGACGATTTCGACGTGCTCGGGGTCGAGCCAGACGCCGTGGTCGGCTCGCGCGCCGCGGCGCGCGGCCTGCCGGTGCGGGCCGGCTTCTTCCCCGACGTGCTCAAGGAAGGCGAGTGCTTCGACGTCATCGTCTTCAACGACGTGATCGAACACATTCCCGACATCGGCAGCGCGCTGGAAGCATGCCGCCAGCGCCTCAATCCCGACGGCATCCTGATCCTCAACCTGCCGAGCAGCCGCGGCTTCTTCTACCGCCTGTCCAAACTCATCGCCCGGGTGGGCTGGCGCACGCCCTTCGAGCGCCTGTGGCAGAAAGACCTGCCGTCGCCGCACGTGCATTACTTCAGCCCCGACAACCTGTCCAAGCTGGTGGCCAACCGCGGCTTCGAGCTGGTCGACAGCGCCGAGTTGCCAGCCCTGCGCGCCAAGGGCTTGCGCGAGCGGCTCAAGTGCGCCGGCAATGTGCCGCTGCTGTCGCTGTGGGTGCAGTACGTCGCCATCATGTGCGCGATTCCCGTGCTGCGCGTGTTCCCGAGCGACATCATCGTCTGCATTTTTTTAAAAAAAACCGCAGGCTGACAGCGCCTGCGGTTCCGGGGAAGCGTGCTGTGACTGCTTAGCGGTTGCGGTTGGCGATCTCGTTGCCGAGCATGCCGCCGCCGATGATGCCGGCCACGGTGGCGAGCTTCTTGCCGTTGCCGCCGCCCACCTGGTTCCCGAGCAGGCCGCCGATCACCGCGCCGGTGCCGATGCCGACATAGTTCGGCTGTGCCGGCGCCGGGGCCGGGGCATGCGCGTAGTGGCGCGGCTCGCTGACCTTGCGGTCGCGGTAGACCACGCGGGTCTTCTCGACCACGCGGACCACCGGCTTTTCACGAATGATTTCCTTCACCACCACCGGCGCCGGCTGGGCCGCGGGTTGCGCATAGGCGACCGGCTGGGCCAGTTGCTGCGGGCCGGCGGCCAGTTGCATCGCCATCTGCGGCGTGACCGGGGTGGCCGACAGCGGCATCATGCCGGCCTGGCCCTGCACGGCGGCGGCGGGCACCATCACCACCTGGCCCTGGGCATTGGTCATCGGCACCATGCCGGGCTGCTGCAGGCCGTAAGGGGAAGCCGCGGCCAGCGGGTCCGATGCGCTCTTCGAGGTGGGCAGCAGGCCGGTAATCGCGGCCGCGCCGGTCAGGCTGACGATCACGACCGATGCTGCGGCGGCGGCCATCAGGGGATGAATGCGGTTGAGGCGTTGGGTGGTTTCCATGATCTGCTCCGATGACGTGTGGTTGTCGTATGGGAGTAGATTACTCGCAGGCACATCCGGGAGCTAGACCGAAGCCTGTATCAGTCGTAATGAGATGTAAGGAAGACCAAGCGGGCCGAGCGGCCCGCCTGCGGGGAAACTCAGGCCGCGCGTTCGGCCGTGCGCGCCGCTTCCACCACCTCGCGCAGGGTCTGCAGCAGGTCGGTCGGGGTGTCGAGCAGGTACTCGGCGCCCCAGGTGGACGGTTCGATCGCGCCACAATAGCCCCAGTTGCAGGCCACCGTGACCATGCCCGCCGCGTGGCCGGCTTCGACGTCGCGCTTGTCGTCGCCCACGTACCAGCACTGGGCCGGGTCGATGCCGAGGCGGCGCGCGCCTTCCAGCAGCGGTTCCGGGTGCGGCTTCGGGTGGGTGGTGGTGTCGCCCGAGATCACGCAGCCCGCATGCGACAGGCCGATCTGCGGGATCAGCGGGTCGGTGAAGCGGGCCGGCTTGTTGGTGACGATGCCCCAGCTCATGCCGGCCTGTTCGATCCCCAGCAGCAGTTCGGTCACGCCGCCGAACAGCGAGCTGTGCACGGCCATGGTTTCCTGGTAGCGGTCGAACCACTGCAGGCGCAGCTCTTCGTAACCTTCGTCGCCCGGCGCCAGGCCGAAGGCGGCGCCGATCATGCCGCGCGCGCCGGCGGAAGCGGTGGGGCGCAGCACCGAATACGGGGTCGGCGGCAGGCCGCGCTCGGTGCGCAGCCAGTTGACGGCAGCCGCGAGGTCGGGCGCGGTGTCGGCCAGCGTGCCATCGAGGTCGAACAGGATGGCACGCGGTGCCGGCAGGACGGTCGGGAGAGTCATGGAAACGTTCAGGTCAGGGCGGGATTAGAGCGGTTTACTGCACGCAACCATGTAGTTCACATCGGTGTCGTTGTTGAGCGAGTAAATCTTGGTGAGCGGATTGTAAGTCAGGCCTTTGAGGCCGTCGACCTGCATGCCGGCGAGGCGCGCAAATTGCGACAGTTCGGCCGGGGTGATGAATTTGCCATAGTCGTGGGTCCCGCGCGGCAGCATGCGCAGCAGGTATTCCGCGCCGATCACGGCGAACAGGTAGGCCTTGGCGTTGCGGTTGAGCGTGGAGAAGAATACGTGGCCGCCCGGTTTCACCAGCTTGGCGGCGGCCAGCACGATCGAGGCCGGGTCCGGCACGTGCTCGAGCATTTCCATGCAGGTGACCACGTCGTACTGGCCCGCTTCTTCATTGGCCATGTCTTCGGCCGCGATGAGCTTGTAGCGCACTTCCACGCCCGATTCCAGGCTGTGCAGGTCGGCCACTTTCAGGGCCTTTTTGGACAGGTCGATGCCGGTGACTTTCGCCCCCTTGCGCGCCATGGATTCGGACAGCACGCCGCCGCCGCAGCCGATATCGATCACGTTCTTGCCCAGCAGCGGGGCGCGGGCGTTGATCCACTCGAGGCGCAGCGGGTTGATTTCGTGCAGCGGACGGAATTCCGACGTCGGGTCCCACCAGCGGTGGGCGAGTTCGCTGAATTTCTGGATTTCTAATGGGTCTGCGTTCGTAGTCATAATCGGAATCATACTGGAAATGGGGGGGCGGACGGGGTGCCGCACGGAAAATTTGTGTGGGTTTTGCGAGCTGCACTCGGGCACTGGCCTGCGCCGGTGCGACCTTGGTTAAAGAGTCGATAACTCAAACAAAGTCGCTCCGGCGAAGGCCGGAGCCTAATTTTGCAAGCGCGCCGGTGACGCACGCCTGCGAGAGCCGAAAAAAAACCCCGCCGCAGCGGGGTTTCATCAGCAATCGCGAGGATTACTTGTTGACGGTACGGGTACCGACGACTTCGATTTCCACGCGGCGGTTCTTGGCGCGGCCGGCGGAAGTCTTGTTGTCCGCTTCAGGCTGCTTCTCGCCCTTGCCTTCGGTGTAGATGCGGTTTTCTTCCACGCCCTTGCCCTTCAGGTAGGTCTTGACGGCTTCGGCGCGGCGGATCGACAGTTTCTGGTTGTAGGCATCGGTGCCGATCGAGTCGGTGTGGCCGACGGCGATGATGACTTCCAGGTTCATGTCGCCCAGTTTCGAGCTCAGGTCGTCCAGCGCTGCCTTGCCGGCTGGCTTGAGCACGGCCTTGTCGAAGTCGAAGAAGGCGTCAGCCGAGTACGACACTTTTTCCGAGGTCGGCACTGGCGCCGGTGCTGGTGCAGGTGCCGGAGCGGCTTCGACGACCGGTGGCGGCGGTGGTGGCGGTGGGGCGACGCACTTGCCGTTTTCCAGTTTCTCTGGTGCGACGCAGATTGGCGCGTCGCAGCCTGGGACGGCGTCAGCCGGGGTCCAGTAACCGGTGCGCCAGCACAGGCCGAAAGGATTGCGGGCGATCACGCCGCGGCTGTCCTGCACGTAGGCGCTGTACGGGGTGCGTGCCTGGATGTCCGTGGTCAGCGGCGCATACGGTGCATCGGTCTGGGCAAATGCGTTGCCGGCGAAAGCAGCCGAAGCAGCAAGCAGGAGGGTAGCCAGTTTATTCATGTTCTTTTTTCCTTTTCGGGTGAATACCGCGCGAGCCGACACCGGGTGTTGTGGTCAAGATACTAACACAGCGTTCTCTGATGTCAGTTTCGCATTGTGAAACAAGCAATTAATTTCCTGTCCATTTTGCCACATGCACCAAAAACGCACGACTGCACCTAAATCAAACACAATGCATATTTCTTGCAACGTTGTTTTGTCGCAACATTTGGGCAAGCGTACTGGTGCGGCATCGACAATGCTGGAACTGTCCCGCCCCTGCCGAGGAATTGTGCTGACGATAACGGCACATGGTAGAATCGTCCGTTGCAACTCATAACCATTAGCCTGAAAGCAGTCGACCCGCCCAATGGATCAATTCGCAAAAGAAACAGTTCCCATTTCCCTCGAAGAAGAAATGCGCAAGAGCTACCTCGACTACGCGATGAGCGTGATCGTGGGCCGTGCTCTGCCGGACGTGCGCGACGGCCTCAAGCCGGTGCACCGCCGCGTGCTGTACTCGATGCACGAGAGTAATTACAACTTCAACCGCCCGTACGTGAAATGCGCGCGCGTGGTCGGCGATACCATGGGTAAGTACCACCCGCACGGCGACGCGTCGATCTACGACACGCTGGTGCGCATGGCCCAGGACTTCTCGCTGCGCTACACGCTGGTCGATGGCCAGGGCAACTTCGGCTCGATCGACGGCGACAGCGCCGCGGCGATGCGTTACACCGAGTGCCGCTTGGACAAGATCGCCAGTGAACTGCTGGCCGACATCGACAAGGACACCGTCGACTTCCAGCCGAACTATGATGGCAAGGAAAAAGAACCGACGGTCCTGCCGACCAAGATCCCCAACCTGCTGATCAACGGCTCGTCCGGCATCGCGGTGGGCATGGCGACGAACATCCCGCCGCACAATATCTCGGAAGTAATCAACGGCGCCCAGCACCTGCTGAAGAACCCGGACTGCACGATCGACGAACTGATCGAGCTGATTCCGGCGCCGGACTTCCCGACCGCCGGCATCATCTATGGTGTCTCGGGCGTGCGCGATGGTTACCGCACCGGCCGCGGCCGCGTGGTGATGCGCGCCAAGACCCACTTCGAAGAGTATGGCAAGGACGGCGGCCGCATCGCGATCATCATCGACGAGCTGCCCTACCAGGTCAACAAGAAGTCGCTGCTCGAGCGCATCGCCGAGAACGTGCGCGACAAGAAGCTCGAAGGCATCAGCGACATCCGCGACGAGTCGGACAAGTCCGGCATGCGCGTGGTCATCGAGCTCAAGCGCGGTGAAGTGCCGGAAGTGGTGCTGAACAACCTGTACAAGCAGACCCAGCTGCAAGACACCTTCGGCATGAACATGGTGGCGCTGGTCAATGGCCAGCCGAAGCTGCTGAACCTCAAGCAGATGCTCGAGTGCTTCCTGTCGCACCGCCGCGAAGTGGTCACGCGCCGCACCGTGTTCGAACTGCGCAAGGCGCGCGAGCGCGGCCACATGCTCGAAGGCCTGGCCGTCGCGCTGGCGAACATCGACGACTTCATCGCGATCATCAAGGCCGCGCCGACGCCGCCGATCGCGAAAGTGGAGCTGATGCAGAAGGCCTGGGATTCGTCCCTGGTCCGCGAGATGCTGTTGCGTACCGCCGAAGGCAATACCATCGGCGGCATCGACGCCTTCCGTCCGGAACACCTGCCGAAGCACTACGGCATGCAGGCCGACGGCCTGTACAAGCTGTCCGACGAACAGGCCCAGGAAATCCTGCAGATGCGCCTCCAGCGCCTCACGGGCCTGGAGCAGGACAAGATCGTCAACGAGTACAAAGAAGTCATGTCGCACATCGCCGACCTGCTCGACATCCTGTCGCGCCCGGAACGCGTGACCACCATCATCAGCGACGAGATGGTGCAGATCAAGACCGACTACGCCGACAACGGCAAGGACACCCGCCGCTCGGTCATCGAACACAATGCCAGCGACCTCGATACCGAAGACCTGATCACCCCGCAGGACATGGTGGTCACCCTGTCGCACACCGGCTACATGAAATCGCAGCCGATCGCCGAATACCGCGCCCAGAAGCGCGGCGGCCGCGGCAAGCAGGCCATGGCGACCAAGGACGAAGACTGGATCGACCAGCTGTTCATCGCCAATACGCACGACTACATGCTGTGCTTCTCGAACCGCGGCCGCATGTACTGGCTCAAGGTGTGGGAAGTGCCGCAGGGTTCGCGCAACTCGCGCGGTAAGCCAATCGTCAACATGTTCCCGCTGCAGGATAACGAGAAGATCACCGTCATCCTGCCGCTGTCGGGCGTGAACCGGACCTTCCCGGAAGACCACTACGTGTTCATGTCGACTTCGCTCGGCACCGTGAAGAAGACGCCGCTGAAGGACTTCAGCAACCCGCGCAAGGCGGGCATCATCGCGGTCGACCTGGACGATGGCGACTTCCTGATCGGCGCCGCACTGACCGATGGCCAGCATGACGTGATGCTGTTCTCGGACGGCGGCAAGGCGGTGCGCTTCGACGAGAACGACGTGCGCCCGATGGGCCGTACCGCGCGCGGCGTGCGTGGCATGAACCTGGAAGAGGGCCAGCAAGTCATCGCACTGTTGGTGGCCGAGAACGAGCAGCAGTCGGTGCTCACGGCCACCGAGAACGGCTTCGGCAAGCGTACCCCGATTACGGAGTACACCCGCCACGGCCGCGGCACCAAGGGCATGATCGCGATCCAGACGAGCGAGCGTAACGGCAAGGTGGTGGCCGCGACCCTGGTCGACACGACCGACGAGATCATGCTGATCACGACCGGCGGCGTGTTGATCCGCACCCGCGTGTCCGAGATCCGCGAGATGGGCCGCGCGACCCAGGGCGTGACCCTGATCGCCGTCGAAGACGGCACCAAGCTGTCCGGCCTGCAGCGCATCGTCGAGACCGACCTCGAAGAAGTCGAGCTCGAACAGGCGCCTGAGTAAGAAGCACAGCGGGCCGCCTCGATGCGGCCCGTTTTTTATCACCTGTCAACGGGCCTGCCGGCCCGCATGGAAAACCAATGAAGAAGTTTGTCGTCGCCCTTACCGCTGCCGCCGCCTTTGCCGTGCTGCCTTCGTTCGCCCTGGCCGCGCCCGCAGCCGACCCGCAGGCCACGGCCGCCGTCAAGGCC
This sequence comes from Massilia yuzhufengensis, assembly GCF_900112225.1. Lineage (GTDB taxonomy): Bacteria > Pseudomonadota > Gammaproteobacteria > Burkholderiales > Burkholderiaceae_D > Telluria > Telluria yuzhufengensis. The sequence continues at coordinate 49,913 of NZ_FOLD01000026.1, forward strand.
ATGCTCGATGCGATGGAAATGCGCAAGAACATGCTCGCCATGTACGCCGAAATGCAGAAGGCGATGCCGTCGATCATGCGCCAGCAGATGGTGGGCCTGATCCAGGCCGACCCGAAGCTCAATGCCGAGCAGAAGAAGGAAGCCATCGCCAAGGCCGAGAAGGCGCTGCCGCAAGTGGCCCAGACCGTCGGCAAGATCTTCAACGACCCGGCCCTGATCGATGAAATGATCACCGAAATGGTGCCGCTGTATACCAACAACTACACGGTCGACGAAATCAAGCAGCTCACCGCTTTCTACAAGAGCCCGATCGGCCGCAAGATGATGGCGCTGTCGCCGAAGCTGTCGGCCGAAGGCATGGCCATCGGCCAGCGCGTCGTCACGCCGCGCCTCGGCAAGCTGATGCAGGACCTGATGCAGGACGTGCAGAAACCGTAAGGACACAGAAAGGACCGCCGGATGGCACAAGCAACACCGATCTTCAATTTCTCGGCCGGCCCGGCCGTCCTGCCGAAGGAAGTGCTGGAGCAGGCAGCCGCCGAGATGCTCGACTGGCATGGCAGCGGCATGTCGGTCATGGAGATGAGCCACCGCGGTCCGGAATTCATCTCGATCTACCAGCAGGCCGAAGCCGACCTGCGCGAGCTGCTGGCGGTCCCGCCGAACTACAAGATCCTGTTCATGCAGGGCGGGGGCCTGGGCCAGAACGCCATCATCCCGATGAACCTGGCCGGATGCTGCGCCCAGCCGGCCACGATCGACTTCGTGCACACCGGTTCCTGGTCGGGCAAGTCGATCAAGGAAGCCAAGCGCTACGCCAACGTCAACGTGGTGGCGTCGGGCGAAGCGGGCGGCTTCACCGCCGTGCCGCAGCAGGCCTCGTGGAACCTCAGTTCGGGCGCGGCCTACCTGCACATCTGCACCAACGAAACCATCGACGGGGTCGAGTACAACTTCGTCCCCGACATCGATGCGCGGGTGCCGATCGTGGCCGACATGTCCTCGCACATCCTGTCGCGCACCATCGACGTGTCGAAGTACGGCGTGATCTTCGCCGGCGCCCAGAAGAACATCGGCCCGGCGGGCCTGACCTTGGTGATCGTGCGCGACACCCTGCTGGACGACGCGCTGCCGATCTGCCCCTCGGCCTTCCACTTCAAGACCGTGGCCGAGCACGAATCGATGTACAACACGCCGCCGACCTATGCGATCTATATCGCCGGGCTGGTGTTCGCCCACCTCAAGAAGCTGGGCGGCGTGGCGGCGATGGAAAAGATCAATATTGAAAAAGCGCGCCTGCTGTACGCGGCGCTCGATGCCGACGACTTCTACGAGAACCGCGTCGCGCATGAATACCGTTCGCGCATGAACGTACCGTTCTTCCTGCGCGACGAATCCCAGAACGACAAATTCCTGGCCGGCGCGAAAGCGCGCGGGCTGCTGCAACTGAAGGGCCACAAGTCCGTCGGCGGCATGCGGGCATCGATCTACAACGCGATGCCGCTCGAGGGTGTGCAAGCCCTCGTCGATTATTTGAACGAATTCGCAGGACGTTAAACTTGCAACGCCGGGATGCCCGGTTCTTGTAGGGTGGTCGGCTCCGCCGACCGCGCGTCCAACCGGTGCATGCACCACCGCGAATTTGCCAACGCCCGATTTTTGGTTAACAGAATATGTCCGACAAACTCCAGCCCCTGCGCGAACAGATCGATGCGATCGACGCGCAAATCCTCGACCTCCTGAGCCGGCGCGGCCAGGTCGCCCAGCAGGTCGGCCATGTGAAAGCCGAAACCAATGCCCCGGTATTCCGCCCCGAGCGCGAAGCCCAGGTGCTGCGCGGCGTCGCCGAGCGCAATCCCGGTCCGCTGAAAGACCGCGACGTCCAGACCATCTTCCGCGAGATCATGTCGTCCTGCCGCGCGCTGGAAAAGCGCGTCACGGTGGCCTATCTGGGCCCGTCCGGCACCTTCAGCGAGCAGGCAGTGTTCCAGCAGTTCGGCACCGCCATCGAGGCGCTGCCCTGCGTGTCGATCGACGAAGTGTTCCGCGCCACCGAGGCCGGCACCGCCGACTTCGGCGTGGTCCCGGTGGAAAACTCGTCAGAAGGCGCGATCAACCGCACCCTCGACCTGATGCTGGCCACCACCACCGTCATCAGCGGCGAGATCTCGATCCCGGTCCACCACAGCCTGATGACGAAAACCGGCTCGATGGACGGTGTCACGGTGGTGTGCGCGCATTCGCAGGCGCTGGCCCAGTGCCAGGTCTGGCTCAACCTGCACCATCCGGGCGTCGAACGGCGCGCCGTGGCCTCGAACGCCGAAGCGGCCGTGCTGGCCAGCCAGGATCCGACGGTGGCGGCGATCGCCAGCGAGATGGCGGGCGAGCAGTACCAGCTCGGCGTGGTCCAGGCCCACATCCAGGACGACCCGCACAACCGCACCCGTTTTGCCGTGATCGGCAGCCTGCATACGGGGCCATCGGGGCGCGACCACACCTCGATCGTGCTGGCCGTGCCGAACAAGGCCGGCGCCGTCTACAACCTGCTGGCGCCGCTGGCCAGGCACGACGTGTCGATGACGCGTTTCGAGTCGCGCCCGGCCCGCATCGGTACCTGGGAATACTACTTCTATGTCGATATCGAAGGCCATGTGGTCGACGCCAACGTCGCGCGCGCCCTCGAGGAACTGAAAGACAACGCCGCCTTCTTCAAGGTGCTCGGTTCCTACCCGCAAAGCCTCTGACTCCCTCCACTTTTATTCGAGAACCTCCATGTCGCAACTCGGTCCAGATTACGTCCGCGCCATCGCCCCATACCAGGCCGGCAAACCCATCGCTGAAGTCGCCCGCGAATTCGGCCTCGACGAAGCCAAGATCGTCAAGCTGGCCTCGAACGAGAACCCGTTCGGGGTGCCCGAATCGAGCCGCGCCGCCATGGCCCAGGCCGCCGCCGACCTTGGCCGCTACCCGGACGCCAACGGCTTCGAACTGAAAGCCGCGCTGTCCGCACGCTACGACGTACCCGCCGAATGGATCACGCTCGGCAACGGCAGCAACGACATCCTGGAAATCGCCGCGCACGCCTTCGTGCAGCGCGGCGAAGCCGTGGTGTACTCGCAGTACTCGTTCGCCGTGTACGCGCTGGCCACGCAGGGCGTGGGCGGGCGCGCCATTGTCGTTCCGGCCCAGGACTACGGCCACGACCTCGACGCCATGGCCGCCGCCATCGATGCGGATACCCGCCTGGTGTTCGTGGCCAACCCGAACAACCCGACCGGCACCTTCATCCCGGCCGCGAAGATCGAAGCCTTCCTGCAGAAAGTGCCGGCCAACGTGGTCGTGGTGCTGGACGAGGCCTACAACGAATACCTGGCGCCGGAGCACCAGTTCGAGTCGAGCCAGTGGGTGCGCAAGTACCCGAACCTGGTGGTTTCGCGCACCTTCTCCAAGGCCTACGGCCTGGCCGGCCTGCGCGTGGGCTTCGCCATCGCCCAGCCGGCGGTGACCGACCTGATGAACCGCATCCGCCAGCCCTTCAACGTCAATTCGCTGGCGCAGGCGGCGGCGATTGCTGCGCTGAACGACAAGGCCTTCCTGGACAAGGGCGCGCAAAACAACGCCGCCGGCTACCGCCAGATGATCGCGGCCTTCGAGGAACTCGGCCTGCAGTACGTGCCCTCGTTCGGCAACTTCGTGCTGGTCAAGGTGGGCGACGACGAGCAGGCCGGCGCGCGCGTCAACCTGGCGCTGCTCAAGCAGGGCGTGATCGTGCGCCCGGTTGGCAACTACGGCTTGCCGCAATGGCTGCGCATCTCGATCGGCCTGCCGCAGGAAAACGCGACCTTCATCGAGGCATTGAAAAAGGTGCTCGGCTAGATGATCGGCCGCCTCGTCATCGTCGGCGTCGGCCTGATCGGCGGCTCGTTCGCGCTGGCGCTCAAGCAGGCCGGCGCGGTACGCAGCGTGGCGGGCCTGGGCCGTTCGGCGCAAGCGATGGAAAGGGCGCTCGAACTGGGCATCGTGGACGAGATCTGCACCTCCGCGCAAGAAGCGATGTGCGGCGCCGACCTGGTGCTGCTGGCCGCGCCCGTGGGCCAGACCGGGGCCATCCTGGAGTCGCTCCTGCCGCACCTGGAGTCAAACACCATCATCACCGACGCCGGCAGCACCAAGAGCGACGTGGTCGCCGCGGCGCGCGCGGCGCTGGGCGGGCGGATCGGGCAGTTCGTGCCCGGCCACCCGATCGCGGGCAGCGAATCGAACGGGCCGGACGCCGCCATGGCCGGCCTGTACCGCGGCAAGAAGACCGTATTGACCCCGCTGCCGGAAAACGACCCGGCCGCGGTGGAGCGCGTGGCCGCCGCCTGGCGCCTGTGCGGTTCGCTCATCCACAAGCTGAGCCCAGCTGACCACGACCGCGTATTCGCGGCCGTGAGCCACCTGCCGCACCTGCTGGCCTATGCGCTGGTGGACGACATCGCCGCCAAGCCGCACGCCGGCCTGCTGTTCCAGTACGCCGCCAGCGGCTTTCGCGACTTCACGCGCATCGCCGGCTCCTCGCCCGAAATGTGGCGCGACATCAGCCTGGCCAACCGCGATGCCCTGCTCACCGAGCTCGATGCATATCTGGCACAATTAACGACATTGCGGGCGACGCTCGCCGCAGCCGACGGCCACGGCCTCGAAACCGTTTATGCGAACGCGCAGCGCGCGCGGCGCGAATGGATCGAGGCCATCGAGGCCGGCTCGCCGCCCCAGCTCCACCAGGACACAGAATGACGCAGTCTACACACTACCCCGAACACATCGACCTCGAACCCGTGATCCACGTGGAAGGATCGGTGCGCCTGCCGGGCTCCAAGAGCATCTCTAACCGCACGCTGCTGCTGGCAGCGCTGTCCGAAGGCGCGACCACGATCCACGACCTGCTGGCCTCGGACGACACCATGGTGATGCTGGGCGCGCTGCGCTCGCTGGGCATCAAATGGGACGAGATCGACGAACGCACCGTGGTCGTCCACGGCAACGGCGGCGTGCTGCCGGTGCACGAGGCCGACCTCTTCATGGGCAACGCCGGCACCGCGATCCGCCCGCTCACCGCAGCGCTGGCCGTGATCGGCGGCGACTACACCCTGCATGGCGTCTCGCGCATGCATGAGCGCCCGATCGGCGACCTGGTCGAGGCGCTCAATGAAGTCGGCGCGCAAATCGACTACACGGGCGAGCCGGGCTTCCCGCCGCTGCGCATCCGCCGAGGCCGCATCGCCGCCAGCCGCATGGCGGTGCGCGGCAATGTGTCGAGCCAGTTCCTCACCGCCTTGCTGATGGCCGCGCCGCTGATGGCGACGAGCCACGCGGTGTCGATCGACGTGGTCGGCGAACTCATTTCCAAGCCCTATATCGAGATCACCCTGAACCTGATGCGCCGCTTCGGCGTGACGGTGGAGCAGAACGGCTGGGCGTCGTTTACCGTGCAGCCGGGCCAGCGCTATACGTCGCCAGGCAGCATCCACGTCGAGGGCGACGCCTCATCGGCGTCCTACTTCCTGGCGGCCGGCGCGATTGCCGGCGGCCCGGTGCGGGTGGAGGGCGTGGGCGAGAACAGCATCCAGGGCGACGTGCGCTTTGCCGATGCATTGGAGCGCATGGGCGCCATCGTCACGCGCGGCGACAACTGGATCGAGGCGCGCTCGAATGGCGTGTTGAAAGCCATCGATGCGGACTTCAACCATATTCCCGATGCGGCGATGACCATCGCGGTGGCCGCGCTGTATGCGGACGGCCCGAGCACGCTGCGCAACATCGCCAGCTGGCGCGTGAAGGAAACCGACCGCCTGGCCGCCATGGCGACCGAACTGCGCAAGGTCGGCGCCGAGGTGGAGGAGGGGCCGGACTACATCCGCATCACCCCGCCCGAGCAGCTCAAACCCGCCACCATCGACACCTACGACGATCACCGCATGGCGATGTGCTTCTCGCTGGCTTCGCTGGACGGCAAGGCAAGGCGCGGCAACGCGATGCGCATCAACGACCCGAAGTGCGTGGCCAAGACCTTCCCGGAGTACTTCGAGGCGTTTGCCGGTATTGCCAAGAACGAGCTGTTTTAAGAAGAAGGGTGCTATGCCGAACAATCCTATTCCCGTCATTGCCATCGATGGACCCACCGCCTCCGGCAAGGGCACGGTCGCGGCCAAGGTCGCCGAGCGCCTCGGCTTTCACCTGCTCGATTCGGGCGCGCTGTATCGCCTGACGGCGCTGCAGGCGCTGCGCCGCGGGCTCGAATTGCGCGACGAGCACGGCATCGCCAAGCTGGCCGAGCACCTGCCGGCCCGCTTCGTGGGCGGCGATATTTTCCTGAACAACGAGAACGTCACCGCGGCGATCCGGGCCGAGGAAGTAGGCAATATGGCATCGAAGATCGCCGCGCTGCCGACCGTGCGCCAGGCGCTGTACGGCCTGCAGCTGGGCTTTCGCGAAACCCCCGGCCTGGTGGCCGACGGACGCGATATGGGCACGGTGATCTTTCCCGGCGCAAAATTAAAAGTTTTCTTGACCGCAAGCGTGGAAGCACGCGCTGGGCGCCGATATAAGCAATTGATTGACAAAGGGATTTCTGCTAATATGGACGATCTCCTGTCGGATTTGAAGGAGCGAGACGAGCGCGACACCAAGCGCGCGATCGCCCCGCTGGTCCCGGCAGCGGATGCGCATTTGCTCGATACCTCGGCAATGACGGCTGCGGAAGCGGTTGAACAGGTGCTGGCGTGGTATGCGCATCCTTGATTTGTATGACAGTTTTTGAGATGGCGGTTTTTCCGGAGTAGTCAGCCTGAAAACCGTCGTTGTCTCCACTGGAGACAACGACTTCTGGCGAAGGCCGGAACCCAAGTTCGTTGCGTCATCGTTGGCTCGAGTCATCGCCGCGGGAAACGCAGAGGAAATTGGGTCCCGGCCTGCGCCGGGACGACGTGCTGGGGCAGGTGGTACGGGTGGCAGCATCGATGCTCCACTGTCCACCGAACCAGCACATCGTCCACGTAGGGTGCCTGCAATCACATCCCGTGCTTGCAGGTGTGTTCTAACCTAACCCCAGTTCAGTCCGCACTATCGCCGGCCTGCTGGGCTCACTCGAGTAATAAACTTTTATGTCTACTGCAACCACCGAAGCAACCGGTATGGAAAGCTTTGCCGCCCTGTTTGAAGAATCGCTGTCGCGTCAAGACATGCGTTCGGGCGAAGTCATTTCCGCTGAAGTCGTCCGCCTGGATCACAACTTCGTGATCGTCAACGCGGGCCTGAAGTCGGAAGCTTTCATCCCAATCGAAGAATTCAAGAATGACCAGGGCGAGCTGGAAGTCGCAGTTGGCGACTTCGTCTCCGTGGCCATCGAATCGCTGGAAAACGGTTTCGGCGATACCATCCTGTCGCGCGACAAGGCCAAGCGCCTGGCTTCGTGGCTGGCACTGGAAAAAGCAATGGAATCGGGCGAGATCGTCACCGGTACCGTCAACGGTAAAGTCAAAGGCGGCCTGACCGTCCTGACCAACGGCATCCGCGCATTCCTGCCGGGTTCGCTGGTTGACACCCGTCCAGTCAAGGACACCACCCCGTTCGAAGGCAAGACCCTCGAATTCAAGGTCATCAAGCTGGACCGCAAGCGTAACAACGTGGTGCTGTCGCGCCGCGCTGTCATCGAAGCTTCGATGGGCGAAGAGCGCCAGAAGCTGATGGAAACGCTGAAAGAAGGCACGGTCGTGACCGGCGTCGTCAAGAACATCACCGACTACGGCGCGTTCGTGGACCTGGGTGGCATCGACGGCCTGCTGCACATCACCGACCTGGCATGGCGTCGTGTGCGTCACCCGTCGGAAGTGCTGTCGGTTGGCCAAGAGATCACCGCCAAGGTCCTCAAGTACGATCAGGAAAAGAACCGCGTCTCGCTGGGTGTCAAGCAGCTGGGCGACGATCCTTGGACCGGTCTGTCGCGTCGTTACCCACAAGGCACCCGCCTGTTCGGTAAAGTCACGAACCTCACCGACTACGGCGCGTTCGTCGAAGTCGAGCAGGGTATCGAAGGCCTGGTCCACGTGTCGGAAATGGACTGGACCAACAAGAACGTGGCGCCAAACAAAGTTGTCCAGCTGGGCGACGAAGTGGAAGTCATGGTCCTGGAAATCGACGAAGAGCGTCGCCGTATCTCGCTGGGCATGAAGCAGTGCAAAGCGAACCCATGGGACGACTTCGGCATGACCCACAAGAAGGGCGATAAAGTCCGTGGTTCGATCAAGTCGATCACCGACTTCGGCGTCTTCATCGGCCTGCCAGGCAACATCGATGGCCTGGTCCACCTGTCGGACCTGTCGTGGACCGAAGCCGGCGAAGAAGCCGTGCGTCGCTTCAAGAAGGGCGACGAGCTGGAAGCCGTGGTCCTGGCAATCGACGTCGAGCGCGAGCGTGTTTCGCTGGGCGTGAAGCAGCTCGAAGGCGACCCGTTCAACAACTTCTCGTCGCTGAACGACAAGGGCACCCTGGTCACCGGCACCGTGAAATCGGTTGAGCCAAAAGGCGCCGTGATCGCCCTGAGCGAAGAAGTCGAAGGCTACCTGCGCGCTTCGGAAATCTCGCGTGACCGCGTGGAAGACGCTGGCACCCACCTGAAAGTGGGCGACAAGGTCGAAGCTCTGGTCATCAACATCGATCGCAAGGCTCGCAGCATCCAGCTGTCGATCAAGGCGAAAGACAATGTCGAGACCCAGGAAGCGATGCAGAAACTGTCGTCGGACAACAGCGCAGCGACCGGCACCACCAGCCTGGGCGCCCTGCTGAAAGCCAAGTTCGACAACAAGAACTAAGACCTCCTGAGGCGACCAGATGACCAAGTCCGAGCTGATCAACCGACTGGCTGAGCGTTATTCCCAGCTGGTCGCGAAAGACGCGGAATTCGCTGTCAAGACCATCCTCGATGCGATGACCAACGCCCTGGCGACCGGGCAACGCATCGAGATCCGCGGTTTCGGCAGCTTCGCGCTGAACAGCCGGCCCCCGCGCATCGGCCGCAACCCGAAGTCCGGCGACAAGGTGATGGTGCCCGAAAAACGGGTGCCTCACTTCAAGCCAGGCAAGCAGTTGCGCGAGCGGGTGGACGCAATGGTCGGGCAACCGATTATTGAAGACTGAAGTCGTCTGCGTTGTGCAGGCAAAAGCGGCGTCTCCTTGGAGATGCCGTTTTTTTTTGAGCTTAGTGGTTTGCATGTGAAATTGGGTTCCGGCCTGCGCCGGAACGACGGTCTTTGGGCTAAAGATAAACTCAAACAACGTCGTTCCGGCGAAGGCCGGAACCCAAGTTAGTTGCACCGCGTTAGCTTAACCGTGCACCCCAACCGCCCAGCACCCACACGCCTTTTGAAATATCATGTTGAATATGCGACACTTCGCCTTTCTGCACTCAACCAGCGGGCCCTGCTGATGAAATTTGTTTCGACGATTGCCGGCATCATCCTCTTCATCCTGTTCTTCGGCTTCGCCCTGAAGAACACCCAGGAAGTCGACCTGCATTTCTTCCTGAATTACGAACTGCGCGGACCCCTCGTGCTGATGCTGCTGGCCTTTTTCATCGCCGGCGCCGCACTGGGTATCCTGGCGCTGACGCCGACCGTGTTCCGCCAGCGCCGCCAGACCTCGCAGCACAAGAACACCATCCAGGCCCTGCAGAGCGCCGCCGGTACCGGCACGGCCCCGCCGGCCCCGGATGCCGTGAACCCGGCGCCCAAGCTGTCCTGAGCGCCCTACAGAAGAACACATGGAATTCGAAATCTGGATGCTGCTTGGCATCCCCTTCTTTTTCGGCCTGGGCTGGATCGCCGCCCGCGTCGACATCAATGAACTGGTCTCGGAATCGCGCTCGCTGCCGCGCGGTTACTTCAAGGGCCTGAACTACCTGCTCAACGACCAGCCGGACAAGGCCATCGATTCCTTCATCGAGATCGTCAAGCTCGATCCGGAATCGGCCGACATGCACTTCGCGCTGGGCAACCTGTTCCGCCGCCGCGGCGAGACCGAGCGCGCGATCCGGGTGCACCAGAACTTGCTGGCGCGCCCGGACCTGCCGTCCGAACAGAAGGCCCACGCCCAGTACGAACTCGGCATGGACTACCTGAAGGCCGGCCTGCTCGACCGCGCCGAGGAAACGTTTAATTTGCTGGTCGATACCTCCTACGCCGTGCAGGCGCGCAAGGCGCTGCTGGAAATCTACCAGCGTGAAAAAGAATGGCGCCGCGCGATCGACGTCGCCGCCGGCCTGCAGGAATCGGGCGCCGGCGCGCGCCAGAAGGAAATTGCTCAGTTCTATTGCGAACTGGCGCAGGACGCCCTGGTGCACCTGCAGCCGTCCGACGCCATGCAACTGCTCGACAAGGCCCTGCTGGCCGACCGTTCCAGCGTGCGCGCCACCATCCTGACCGGCGACGCGCTGCTGGCCCAGGGCGACACCGAAGGCGCCCTGAACACCTGGCGCCGCGTCGAGCACCAGAGCGTGCCCCATGTGGCGCTGGTGGCGGCCCGCCTGATGGACGGCTACCGCAAGGTGGGGCGGCCGCAGGAAGGCGTCAACCTGCTGCGCGCCTACCTGGCCGAAGCCTCGTCGATCGACCTGATCGAGGTGGTATTCAAGGCCGTCATCGAACTCGATGGCGTGGAAGCGGCCAAACAATTGGTGATCGACGAGCTGCGCCGCAATCCGACCCTGCTGGGCCTGGATAAACTGCTCGAAGCGCGCCTGATGGACGCCCCGGCCCATGTCTGGGAAGAGCTGACCATGGTGAAAAACCTGGTGCAGCGCTACACCCAGAAGCTGGCGCGCTACCAGTGCAGCCACTGCGGCTTCAAGGCGCGCCAGTTCTACTGGCAATGCCCGGGCTGCAGCCGCTGGGAAACCTACCCGCCGCGCCGCACCGAAGAACTGAATGTGATGAACTGATGACCGATCCGATCCCGAGCCGCCTGCTGGCGGCAGACAGCTTCCGCCGCGCCGCGGCCCCGGAACTTTCCACCGTGCGCCTGCTCGTGGTGGGCGACGTCATGCTCGACCGCTACTGGTTCGGCGACGTCTCGCGCATCTCGCCGGAAGCGCCGGTGCCGGTGGTGCGCATCGAGCGCCGCGAAGAGCGGCTGGGCGGCGCGGCCAACGTGGCGCGCAATGCCGCGGCCCTTGGCGCCCACACGGGCCTGCTGGGCGTGACCGGCAGCGACGAGGCCGGCGACGAGGTCGAGAAGCTGCTGCGCGGCGCCGCCATCCACAGCTACATGAAACGCGACGATGCGATCTCCACCATCATCAAGCTGCGCGTCATCGGCCGCCAGCAGCAGATGGTGCGCATCGACTTCGAGGACGCGCCCACCGAGACCGTGTTGCGGGACAAGCTCGACCAGTTCAAGGCGCTGCTGCCCGATTACGACGTCGTCATCCTGTCCGACTACAACAAGGGCGCGCTGGTGAACGTGGCCGAGATGGTCCGGTCGGCCCGCGCGGCCGGCAAGATCGTGCTGGTCGACCCGAAGGGCGACGACTTTTCGCCCTACCAGGGCGCCACCATCCTGACCCCGAACCGCTCGGAACTGCAGCGCGTCGTCGGTGGCTGGAAGACCGAGGAGCAATTGACCGAAAAGGCCCAGCGCCTGCGCGTCGAGCTCGGGCTGGACGCGCTGCTGCTGACGCGCTCGGAAGAGGGCATGAGCCTGTACAGCAAGGATGAGGTGCTGCACGTCCACGCCGAGGCGCGCGAGGTGTTCGACGTGTCCGGCGCGGGCGACACCGTCATCGCCACCCTGGCCGCGATGCTGGGCGCCGGCGCCCCGCTGGACGAAGCGCTGGCCACGGCCAACCGCGCAGGCGGCATCGTGGTGGGCAAGCTGGGCACGGCAACCGTGACCCGCGAGGAATTGTTCCCGGGTTGATCTGGCTCAAGCCGGCCTCGTCAACGACGGCCCGGCAGCTTCGTTAGGGCATGGTGGATGGCGTCGCTGTCCATCATGCGAAAACCAACGGAGAAAAACCACATGATCAAGAAACTGATGCTTGCTGTTGCCGCACTGGCCGCTTCGACCAGCCTTGCCTTCGCCCAGGTGGACGTGAACAAGGCCGATGCGGCCGCGCTGGACGGCGTCAAGGGCGTCGGCCCGAGCATGTCGAAGATGATCCTGGACGAGCGCGCCAAGGGCGAGTTCAAGGACTGGGCCGATTTCCAGCAGCGGGTCAAGGGCGTGGGCGACAAGAAGGCCATGAAGCTGTCCGAGGCCGGCCTGCAGGTCAACGGCAAGGCCAAGGAAGGCACGGCCGCCAAGCCTGCCGGCGCCAAGGCCGAGAAGACGTCGGCCAAGGCGGATGCGAAGGCCAAGCCGGCTGAGCAGAAGGGAATGTAATTGGCTAAAGAAACCCGCGGCAACGCGGGTTTCGCCGCCTGCGGCCTCCAATGCTTGGCCATGCAATCAAAAACATGCGATTCGTCCCGGCACTGAACCACATTCCACCGCCAAGCTTGGCGTCAATCCAATAATTAATGACGATTTTGACGGTTCGTATTGATTGTCGTGCTATAGTCGTGTAATTGCCATTGGGCAACTGCCAGCGCTAGATGTGTGCTGGCTTGCCCGACCTTACCAGCCCAGACATGACCAAACCTTCCCTCACCATCGGCGCCCGCCTTGCTATCGGTTATGGCGCAGTATTCCTCCTGATGATCATCCTGACGGGCCTGGCGATCAGCCGGGTCGGCCAGATCGACCGCACGCTGAATCACATCAACGACGTCAACAATGTCAAACAGCGCTACGCGATCAACTTTCGTGGCAGCGTACATGACCGCGCGATTGCCCTGCGCGACGTCGTGCTCGCGTCCGATCCGGCCGCGGCAACCGTCGCCATCGAGCTGATCAAGACGCTCGACGACAACTACGCTCGCTCGGCCGCACCGATGGACGCGCTGTTCGCGCAGCTGCAAGATGTTCCGGCAGCCGAGAAAGAAGCGCTCGCCGCGATCAAGGACCAGGAGCAGCGCACCAAGCCGCTGATCGACCGCGTGGTCGCCCTGCATGCGGCAGGGCAGGCAGCGGACGCGGGCACCCTGCTGGCACAGCAGGCGGGGCCCGCCTTCGTCGGCTGGCTCGCCAGCATCAATCGTTTCATCGACTTGCAGGAAAAGCTGAACAACGAGGAGGCGGCCGCCGCCCGCGATGTCGCTTCCGGATTCTTCGGCTGGATGACCTTGCTTTGCCTGGGTGCGATCGCGGCCGGCGCGCTGGGCGCCTGGTATATCGCGCGCGGCCTGCTGCGCCAGCTCGGCGGCCAGCCCGAGTATGCCGCCGCGATTGCCGGCGCCATCGCGGCAGGCGACCTTGGCATCAAGATCGATACTGCGCCGGACGACCGCAGCAGCCTGCTGTACGCCATGAAGGGCATGCGTGACAGCCTGGTCGGCATCGTGCAGCAGGTACGCAACGGCACGTTGAGCATTGCCAGCGTGTCGACCGAGATCGCGAACGGCAACCGCGACCTGTCCGGCCGTACCGAACGCCAGGCCGGCACGCTCGAAGCGACCGCCGCCTCGGTCGAGCAGCTCACCGGCACCGTGCGTCAGAATGCCGACAATGCGCGCCAGGCCAATGCGCTGGCCGAGTCGGCCTCCGAAGTGGCCCTGCGCGGGGGCGCCGTCGTGGCCCAGGTAGTGGAAACGATGGCCTCGATCAATGCCTCGTCCAAGAAGATCGTGGACATCATCGGCGTCATCGACGGCATTGCCTTCCAGACCAATATCCTTGCGCTCAATGCCGCCGTGGAAGCGGCGCGGGCTGGCGAACAGGGCCGTGGTTTTGCTGTCGTGGCAACCGAAGTGCGCAACCTGGCGCAGCGCTCGGCCGCCGCCGCGAAAGAGATCAAGGAACTGATCGGCAGCTCGGTCGAGCGCGTCGACGCAGGTGCGCGCCTGGTGGACGAGGCCGGCACGACGATGGATGACATCGTCGTGTCGGTGCGCCGCGTCACCGACATCATGGGCGAGATCACGCATGCCAGCGCCGAGCAGAGCGCTGGAATCGGCCAGGTCAACGACGCGATCGGCCAGATGGACGACGCCACGCGCCAGAACGCGGTACTGGTGCAGGAAGCCAGCGCGGCCGCAGCCTCGCTCGAGGCGGAAGCCGACCGGCTGGCGCGCGTCGTGGGCGTGTTCCGGCTCGACGCCGTCAGTCCGCGCAGCGTGGAGCCGAAGTCGCGACTGGCGCTGTCCACGCATTGACGCGGGCGGGGCAGGGCGGCAGGCCAGTGTCGCCACCCCTGCCTTGCTCCGTTTGCCCCGCGTGTATTGACTGACACCAAGCAGTTCGCATGAGAAGATGTGCATGTCATCATGCACACCACAACCAGAAAGGTACTCATGCCTCACGCACGTATTTCCCCACGCCTGCTTGCCGCGTTGCTGGCCCTCGCCGCGGGTTCGGCCGCCGCCCAGGGCACCCCAGCCTCCCCGGACATCAAGCGCCAGCAGCCGCAGATCAACAAGATCGTGGCCGAAGTCTCGCCCAAGCGTATCGAAGCCTACGTGGCCAAGCTGGTCGGCTTCGGCACCCGCCACACGATGTCGGAAACCGAATCCGACACGCGCGGCATCGGCGCGGCGCGGCGCTGGATCAAGAGCGAGCTGGAACGTTGCGGCGCCGGCACCGCGCTGCAGGTGGCCTTCGACAGCCACGTCGCCCCGGTGTCGGCGCGCATCTCGCGACCCACCGAGATCGTCAACGTGGTCGCCACGCTGCCGGGCACGCAGGACGCGGCGAAAGACCGCCTGTACGTGGTCAGCGGCCACTACGATTCGCGCGTGTCCGACGTGATGAACTACACCGCCGACGCGCCCGGCGCCAACGACGATGCCTCGGGCACGGCGGCCGTGATGGAACTGGCCTGCGTGATGGCCAAGTACAAGTTCGATGCGACCCTGGTGTTCATGACGGTCGCCGCCGAAGAGCAGGGCCTGCTGGGCGCGCGCCACTGGGCAGAACAGGCGCGCAAGAACAACCTGAACGTGGCCGGCATGTTCACCAACGACATCATCGGCAGCTCGACTGCCGACAATGGCAAGGTGGATAACAAGCAGGTGCGCCTGTTCTCGCAGAGCGTACCGGCCACCAGGGAAATGAGCGACGCCGTGCGCCAGCTGGTCGCCACCGGCGGCGACAGCGATTCGCTGTCGCGCCAGCTGGCCCGCCACACCAAGGAACAGGGCGAGCGCTATGTCAAAGGCTTCAAGGTCTCGGTGATCCACCGCTCCGACCGCTACCTGCGCGGCGGCGACCACATGCCTTTCCTGGAGCAGGGCTACGCGGCACTGCGCTTTACCGAGCCGGCCGAGGATTTCTCGCACCAGCACCAGGACCTGCGTACCGAAAATGGCAAGGTATACGGCGACCTAATCAAGTTCAATGACTACGACTACATCGCCAAGGTGGCGCGCGTGAACGGCGCGGCGCTGGCTTCGCTGGCGCTGGCGCCGGCGGCGCCGCAGGGTGTCAAGCTGCGCACCGACAAGCTGACCAACGATTCCACGCTGGTGTGGCAAGCCAACCCGGAGCCGGACGTCGCGGGTTACCGCATCGTCTGGCGCGAGACCACCGCCTCGTTCTGGCAAGGCGCCAAGTGGGTCGGCAACGTGCAGGAAGCAACGCTGGACATGTCGAAGGACAATGTGTTTTTCGGCGTGCAGGCGGTCGACAAGGACGGCAACGTCAGTGTCGCCACCTACCCGATGCCGCAGCGCTGACCCGCAGCAGGGGGCGGCCGGCTCTGGAGGCCGCCCTCGTACGCCACCTTGCTGTCCGGATTAGAATAGCGGTTTAGGAAATCGCGAGAAAGCAAGGAATGGCTTACAAGACCATCGAAGACACGATCGGCAATACCCCGCTGGTGCGCCTGGTGCGCCTGCCCGGTGCGGACGCGGCTGCGCGCAACAACATCATCCTGGGCAAGCTCGAAGGCAATAACCCGGCCGGCTCGGTGAAAGACCGCGCCGCCATGTCGATGCTGCGCGGCGCCGAAGAGCGCGGCCAGATCAAGCCGGGCGACACCCTGATCGAAGCGACCAGCGGCAATACCGGCATCGCCCTGGCGATGGCCGCCGCCATCCGCGGCTACAAGATGGTGCTCCTGATGCCAGACAACCTGTCGGTCGAGCGCCGCCAGAGCATGGCCGCCTACGGCGCCCAGATCATCCTCACGCCGAAGTCGGGCGGCATGGAATACGCGCGCGACATGGCCGAGCAGATGCAGAAGAATGGCGAAGGCATCATCCTCGACCAGTTCGGCAACCAGGACAATCCGCGCGCCCACTACGACACCACGGGCCCGGAAATCTGGCGCGACACCGAAGGCCGCGTCACCCATTTCGTGAGCGCGATGGGCACCACCGGCACCATCATGGGCGTGTCGCACTACCTGAAGGAACAGAACGAGGCCATCCGCATCATCGGCGCCCAGCCGGAAGAAGGCTCGTCGATTCCCGGCATCCGCAAGTGGCCGGAAGCGTATTTGCCGAAGATCTATGACCGTGCGCGCGTGGACCAGGTCGAAGCCGTGAGCCAGGCCGCGGCCGAGCAGATGGCGCGCCGGCTGGCAGCGGAAGAGGGCATCTTCTGCGGCATCTCGGCGGCGGGCGCCTGCGAAGTGGCGCTGCGCGTTTCGCAGACGGTCGAAAACGCCACCATCGTGTTCGTGGTGTGCGACCGCGGCGACCGCTACCTGTCGACGGGCGTATTCCCTGCTTGAGCGCATGATGCGGCCAACAAAAAAGCCATCCTGACGGATGGCTTTTTTACTTTAGCAATTCCATATGGCTGGCCACGCGGCCGCTTGACGCCGGCCGCGGCATGGAAGGACCCGGTTGCAAGGGCCGGGCTGGAACGGCGCCTTGCGCCGGACCGGATTACGCCTCTTTCGGGGCGGCGCCTTCTTTTGGCTTGAACTGCTTGTCGCTGATGCGGAACTTGGCGCGGCGGTCGCCCATGAGGTAGCGCAGGTCGCGAATCGACAGGTCGCTGACTTCATGCATGCGGATCAGCAGCGAAGCGCCGACTGGCAGGCGGTGGTGGCGGATCTTCGAGATCACCGGCGGTGCAACCTCGAGGGCGCGCGACAGCGCTGCGTCGTTTTTCAGGCGCAGGTTCTCGATCAGGGTGTCGAGCAGGCGGTTCGGGTTGTACTGCAGGAGTTCATCGGACTCCGAATCGCTATTCATATCAATGCCGACTTGGTTTGTCATGATTCAATATCCTATTTTGGGTTGGACGGAGCCCCATGCGGCGCCCGGCTCCAGATGTCATTATTTCGTAATTTTCTATTCAATTGTACAACTAATTTCTAATCTGATACTCGATAGCAATAAGAATCAGATATCTATCCTCGGTATTGTTGTCTAATCGCAACAATAGCCTCAATGCAATTCTCTCACAAACTCACTGGAATAATAATTGTTTTTTGATTAATCTGCAGTGTAAGACCTGGGGGATTTTGATGCCGCACAGTATGAAAAGCGCTGACAGGATGACAAGAAAATGGGGGGTATGGCCGAAGGGGGAGTGTTTCTGCAGAGAATCGGCGGAAAATAAGCGCATACCCCTGGGGAGTATGCGCCTGTATCAAGACGTTAACAAGGCTTAATACCGGGGAAACTCGTTACAACTCGATACAAAGTTTCCCGTTCGGCAATGACTAACCGCCGCGCGAGGCCCGTACGGTGCGGCCCAACTCGATCACCGACATGGCATAGAAATAACTGCGGTTGTACTTGGTGATGGCAAAGAAGTTATCGTCCGCCACCCAGTATTCGGTCGCCTCGGCGCCGTTTTGCAGGTCGACCAGGCCGTACAGGCGTTCCGAAGGCAAGCCGGGCGCAAAGGACACGCCGGCCGCGCGCAGCTGTTCCGGGCGCAGGGTGGCCGCCAGGCCAAGGTCGAGCAGCGGCTCCCAGGCGCGGTTCGGCGAGACCTCGGCCGGGTAGACCGGCGTGCCGCGATGCTCCGGGTTCCAGCCGTGCTGGACCAGGAAATTGGCCACGCTGCCGATCGCGTCTTCCGCCGAGTTGCGCAGGTCGATCTGGCCGTCCTGGTTGAAGTCGACGCCGAATTTCAGGATACTGCCCGGCATGAACTGCGGCATGCCGACCGCGCCCGCAAACGAGCCCAGCAGCGAGAACGGCTCGACCTTGTGCTCGCGCGCGAACAGCAGGGTGTTGGCCAGTTCGCTGCGGAAGAAACGCATGCGGCTGGCGCGGTTCGGCGTTTCCGGATAGGCGAAGGCGAGCGTGGCCAGCGTGTCGAGCACGCGGAACTTGCCGGTGTCGCGGCCATAAATGGTTTCCACGCCAATGATGCCGACGATGATGTCGGCCGGTACGCCATACGCCGCTTCGGCGCGCGCCAGCGCGTCGGCATGTTCGTTCCAGAAGCGCACGCCGGCGGCGATGCGGATCGGTTCGATGAAGCGCGAGCTGTACAGCTCCCAGTTCTTCGGCTTGCCGGGCGGGGCCGGCTTGACCAGCTGGACGGCCGAATCGATGAAGCGGGCCTGGCCGAACAGCGACTCCAGCTCGGCGCGCTCGAAGCCATGCTCGCTGGCCATCTCGTCGATGAACTCGCGCACGGCCTGCCATTCAAGGAAATTGTGGTGTTCGCCGTCGTAGTCGATCACCACGGCCGGCGCGGCCTTCGGCACGCGCTTGGACTTGACGGCGACACGCTTGCCGGCCTTGGCCTTCTTGCCGGCCTTGGCCTTGGCCTTGGATTTTGCCTTGGCGCTCTGCGATGGCGGTTCTTTCGCGGCAGCGGCCGGCCCAACCGGGACAAGCGCCAATGCCAGCGCGGCAAACAGGGAAACGATCGATTTCATCTAACCTGGGACAATAGACTCTTCAAGGTAGCGGCCAGCCGCTGGCGCTGCAAAGCGGGCTGGGGCGGCGCATAACGCCAGGCGCTGTAACGGCGCAGGAACTCGGCAGCGGCTTCGCGTGATGGCGGCGCCAGCTGCTGCATGGCCGCGATCCGGGCCGCGTAGGCGGTGGGCCCTTCGTCCGCTGCCCGTGCCAGGCCCAGGTGGGCGAGGCGCTTGCATAGGGCGGAGTATACCGCCTCCACCGGGTCAGTTGCCCTACGGCGATAGAAAAATCTCGCCAGAAGCAACACGCCCAGGCCGATCATGGTCAAGGCGACAATACGCCAGCCCGACAGGATCTGTTGCAGCTCTTTCATGAAACCGCGCTGGCGTTCCGGCGTGTAGTCCAGCACCCACTGGTTCCAGCCGTTGTTGAGCGCGCCCACCGCATCGCGCAGGCGTCCCAGCAGCGAATCGCCGCTTTGCTGGAACAGCGAGAAGCCGCGCAGCGCATCGATGCCGAAGGGCGCGGGCGGCTCGACCGCGGCGGCCAGGTTGCGGTGCACCCGTTCCGGCGCCACCGCGGCGGTGGGGTCGACCCGCACCCAGCCGCGGTGGCGGATCCACACCTCGGCCCAGGCATGGGCGTCGGACTGGCGCACCGTCACGAAGCCGTCGATCGGGTTGAGTTCGCCGCCCTGGTAGCCCGTGACGACGCGCGCCGGGATGCCGGCCGCGCGCATCAGGAACACGAAGGCGCCCGAATAATGCTCGCAAAAGCCGGTGCGGGTGCCATACAGGAATTCGTCGACCGAGTGGCGTCCCAGCAGCGGCGGCTCCAGCGTGTAGCTGTAAGGCTGTTCGCGGAACTGGCGCAGCACGGCTTCGACGCGGCGCGCGGGCTGGGCCTGCTTGCGCAGCGCCAGGCCGGCCGCCAGCGCCTTCGGGTTGTAGCCGTAGGGGAGCAGCAGCCACTGGTTCGGGTCGTCCAGCGCGTCGCGGCCGTCCAGCGCGAAGTCGGGGTAGGAGATCATGGCATAGCGCACGCGCTGGGCCAGCGGGCGGTCGCTGCTCAGCTCCATCTGGTGCGACACGCGGGCGCGGTAGCCCGGCACCTCCGGCATGTGGCCGGCCATCTCGAGCGCGAACAGCCAGCGTGTCGTGGTCGGCTCCAGCGTGATCTCGTAGCGCTGGGGCGCGCCGCGCACGCTCAGCGAGGTCCCCGACCTGGTCGGGATCGAACCGCCGCGGGTCCAGGCGGTGCCGTCGAAGGCGTCCAGCACCAGGCCGCGCCAGTACAGCTGCGCCTTGTCCGGCACCGGGCCCTCGAAGCGCACCCGGAAGGCCGGTTCGTCCGACATCGCGAGCTTGGACAGCTGGCCCGGCGCCATGCGTTCGGACAGGCCGGACTTGGCGCTGCCACTCCCGCCCGGTCCCGGCATGCCCCACAGCGGGCCGCCCAGGCGCGGGAACACGAAGAACAGCAGCACGGTAATGGGCGCGGCAAACAGCAGCATTTTCACGCCCATCGCCACGCGCGTGCGCAGCGGCGGTACCGCCCCGGTGAACTGGAAGGACAGCTGGGTGGTGAGCAGGGCCAGCACCGCCGCCACGGTCAGGAGGGCCGTGCCGATCCCTTGCGCGTAGAAGAAGTTGGTCAGCACCAGGAAGAAGCACAGGAAGATCACCACGTACAGGTCGCGCCGCGCGTGCATTTCCAGCATCTTGAAAGCCACCAGCAGCACCAGCATGGCCACGCCGGCGTCGCGCCCGAGCAGGGTGTTATAGCTGAACTGCACGCCCGCCATCGCGGCGGCCGCCACCGGCAGCAGCACCAGCGTGGGCGGCATGCGCCGGCCGCGCAAGGTCACCAGGCCGCGCCAGGCCAGGGTGGCCGCGCACAGCAGCGACACCCACAGCGGCAGGTGCAGCGTGTGCGGCGCCAGCACCAGCACCGCGCTGCCCAGCAGCAGCAGGGTGTCGGCCTTGTCGCGCGGGAGCGGCTGGCGTGGCGCCTTCATGGCGCTTCCTCCAGGCCATGCAGCGCCAGCGCGCGCAGGCAGGCCGCCTGGTGGGCGGCGCCGGCGCCGGCCTGGTAGTGGATGGTCCCGAGGCGGAAGGCGTAGGGCAGGGCGCGCTGCTCGGCGTCCAGCACCCAGCGCGTCATGCGCGACAGGCGCACTTCAAGATCGAGGTTGGCGGGCAGGGCGGCGAAATCGAGCACCAGCTCGTCGCCCACGCCGCCTTCGAAATGCTTGGTCACCAGCTGGCCGCCCAGCGCCGGGTCGAGCCGCGCGATCTGGCGCCAGGCCAGCTGGCGCGGCGAGTCGCCGGCCTGGTAGCTGCGCACCCCGGCGAAGTCGTCGTTGCCGCCGGCGCGGCCGCTGCCGGCCGCATTGCCGG
Source organism: Massilia yuzhufengensis (assembly GCF_900112225.1). Classification (GTDB taxonomy): domain Bacteria; phylum Pseudomonadota; class Gammaproteobacteria; order Burkholderiales; family Burkholderiaceae_D; genus Telluria; species Telluria yuzhufengensis. The sequence continues at coordinate 71,223 of NZ_FOLD01000026.1, forward strand.
CCAGCGGCAGTGGGGGTGCACCTTCTTCCGGGCGCGGATAGACCAGCGCCTGCGCCGCCGGGCGCCAGTAGCTCCAGGCGCGGAACAGCCCGAGCGGAAAGCGGGTGGACAGCACCACGCGCGCCGGCCGCAGCCAGCCGCGCGCCGCGGTCGGCACGCCGAGGAGTACTGCGGCGCTGCCGCGCTCGCCAATGTCGGTGACGTGGCGCGCCTCCGGCACGTCGCCGAAGTCGACCCACACGCCGTAGCGCGCCAGCTTGCCGCGGTTGGCGATATGCAGCTCGAACTGCGCTTCCTGGCCGGCGAAGACGGCCGGCACGCGGCCCTGCTGCAGCGCCAGGTGGGCCAGGTTACGGTAGGTGAAGACCATGTCGACCAGCGCGCAGGACAGGGCCAGGAAGGTCAGCGCGAAGCCCAGGCCCAGGGTGTAGTTGATGGAGCCGATCAGCAGCACCAGCAGCAGCAGGGCGAAGCCGATGCCGGCGCGGGTCGGCAGGATGAACACGCGGCGCTGGCTCAGCACCACTTCGCCGGCGTCGAGCGTGCCGCCGCGCGGCAGCCACTTGCCGGTGGAACGGCGCAGCCAGGCGCGCAATCCCCCTGTCATCTAGAGCGCGACCGACTTCTGCAACTGCAGCACCAGGTCGCGGCTGGCCAGCGCCATGCCGTGCGCCGCCTTGAGCGGGCGCAGGCGGTGGGCGCAGACCGGCACCAGCACGGCCTGGATGTCCTCGGGGATCACGTGGTCGCGTCCTTCCAGCGCCGCCCAGGCGCGCCCGGCCTGCAGCAGCGCGATCGCGGCGCGCGGCGACAGGCCCTCGGCGAACAGGCCGTTCTGGCGCGAGGCCTGGGCCAGCGCCTGCACATAGGTGACCAGCGAGGGCGAGGCGTGGATTTCCTTGAGCGCGCGCTGGGCCGCCTGCAGCTGGGCCGGTTCCATCGCCGGCTGCAGGCTGCGCAGCATCGCGCGCCGGTCTTCGCCCATGAGCAGGGCGCGTTCGGCGGCGGCGTCCGGGTAGCCCAGGGTGAGGCACATCAGGAAGCGGTCGAGCTGCGATTCGGGCAGCGGGAAGGTGCCCACCTGGTTGGCCGGGTTCTGGGTCGCGATCACGAAGAAGGGCTCGGGCAGCGCCCGGGTGACGCCGTCGGCGCTGACCTGGCGTTCTTCCATCGCTTCGAGCAGGCCGGACTGGGTCTTGGGCGTGGCGCGGTTGATCTCGTCGGCCAGCAGCACTTGCGTGAAGATGGGTCCGGGATGGAATACGAACCCGTTGGTCTCGCGCTCGTACACCGAGATGCCGGCCACGTCGGCCGGCAGCAGGTCGCTGGTGAACTGGACCCGGTTGAACTTCAGGCCGAGCGTGATGGCCAGCGCATGCGCCAGCGTGGTCTTGCCGACGCCGGGCAGGTCTTCCAGCAGCAGGTGGCCGCCGGCCAGCAGGCAGGTCAGGGCCAGGCGGACCTGCTGGTCCTTGCCGACCACGATTTCGTTGACCTGGCGTGCGGCGGCATGCAGTTGATTGAACATGGGTGGGTTCCGGTGTCTGGTTGGTGCGGGTGCCGGCAGCGCGGGGCGCCGTCATGGTAGATTAGCGCCATTGGCAACCTTCATACTCCGTCGGCAACAAGCCTTTGCACCGATTCTATGCGAGAACGGGCGCAGGGGTGAACATGGATGAGCCGGCGCGAAAGACCCGCACAATGAGCACAGCAATCTACAGCCACCCCGACTGCCTGCGGCACGACATGGGCGACTGGCATCCGGAATCGCCCTCGCGCCTGCAGGCGATCGACGACCAGCTGATCCTGGCCCGCATCGACGGCCTGCTGGAACAGCGCAGCGCGCCGCTGGCCGACCTGGCCGACGTCCTGCGCAACCACACCCCCGGCGCGGTGGCGCTGGTGCGCGACCACGTGCCGGCCGAGGGCGACTACTATCCCCTCGACGGCGACACCATCCTGTGCCACCACAGCTACCAGGCGGCCCTGCGCGCGGCCGGCGCCGCGGTGGCGGCGACCGACGCCGTGATCGCGGGCGAAGTCGACAACGCCTTCTGCTCGATCCGCCCGCCGGGCCACCATGCGACGCCTACCGAGGCGATGGGTTTTTGCTTTTTCAATAACGTCGCCATCGCGGCGCGCCACGCGATGGAGGTGCACGGCCTGGAGCGCGTGGCCATCGTCGACTTCGACGTCCACCATGGCAACGGCACCGCCGACGCCTTCCGCAACGACCCGCGCGTGCTGATGGTAAGCCTGTTCCAGCACCCGTTCTACCCTTACTCCGACCCCGAGCCGATCACTGCCACCAGCGTCAACGTGCCGGTGCCGGCGATGTGCGACGGCGAAGCGGTGCGCAAGCTGGTCACCGAACTGTGGCTGCCGGCGCTGCACGCGCACCGGCCGCAGATGATTTTCGTCTCGGCCGGCTTCGACGGGCACCGCGAGGACGACATGGGCGGGATCGGGCTGGTCGAGGCCGATTATGCGTGGATCACGCGCCAGGTGATGGCGGTGGCGAACCAGCATGCGCAGGGGCGGATCGTGAGTTGTCTCGAGGGCGGGTATGCGTTGTCGGCGTTGGGGAGGAGTGTGGTGGCGCATTTGAAGGTGTTGGCGGAGCTGGAGTAAAGTTTGCGGCTGCGCGACGAACTTGGGTTCTCGCCTGCGCGGGAACCCAAGTTGAATTTGACCTCACCTGAATTCACATACACGCAGCCTCAGCACGGAACGCCTTCCCCTTTCGCTCATCTAATCTCCACGACCCATCACCAGGAGAGAAACGTGAGCCCCATCCGCATCCTCTGTGCGCTGTGCCTGCTCCTCGCTTCCAGCATGGCCGCCGCCGCCAACTACACGCTCTGGATCAACGGCCGCGCCGGCAGCGGCGCCAATGGCACGGTCGGCAACTACAACGACTTCGGCTACTGGGGCCCGGCCTCGACCCCGGCCGGGGTCAACAAGAAGGCCGTCAACTGGGACGGGCGCAGCAGCATCGCCGCGCAAAGCGGCAAGATCCGCAACGCCCTCGACTGCTTCTGCACCGGAAACAACTGGTGCTACATCGTCACCTACAGCGCGGGCGACCCCATGATCGGCTACAACCTCGCCGTCTACGGCGGCACCGTGCGCATGAAGAAGAACGCCAGCGCCAATGCGGCCGGCGTCTGCGGCAACAGCGGCGGCACGCAGGCCGGCTGGAACATCAAGTGGGTGCGCGCCGCGGCCGGCGCGGCCGGCGGCACCGAACTGTCGGACATCGGCGCCTGGACCACGTCCGAGCCGCTGGTGCAAGACCTGAAGACCAGCACCGCGCGCGCCATGTACAACCACAACGCCACCCGCAACATCTGGTTCTACATGTACGCCGGCGCCCGGGGCACCGCCTACTCCTTCGTGCTGCCGGGCCAGGACGACGAAGTCGTCGCCTACCACAGCGCCGGCGGCGTGGCCGGCAGCGGCGGCAGGTCGCTGTGCAATCCCGGCGACTGGTTCTGCAACGACCTGGCGCTGGGCACCGCCAACAACCAGGGCGGCAGCGCCAAGTGGAGCTACCACTCGGTGGCCTTCCGCGACGACGGCGAAGACTACGACCACTACGGCCGCGGCAACTGGGAAGGCATCGTGGGGGTGGTGCGCAATGCGGTGGTGGGGAGTGCGCAGTAGGGGGGCGGGTAACTTGGGCTCCGGCCTGCGCCCGAGGTCGTAGCTGCCAGTGGCAGGTACGACGGTCTTGGGGTTCATGGGCCGGTGTGCGACGACGATGACCTGCTGCTCTTGAACGTCGTTCCCGCGCAGGCGGGAACCCAATTCATCCGCGTTTTCGGAGCGCCCACCATGCCCCCGGTACGCAGGTATACCACCCTCACAACACTCCCAATTGTGCCGTTTGACACGTCTGTATGTCAGGCGTACTGTCGAGCTCAGCCGTAAATACGGCTGCACAACCAACAAGGAGAAGACAGTGAGACAAATCCGCATTCTGTGTGCGCTGTGCCTGTTATTGGTGTCAAGCTGGGCGGCCGCCGCCAACTACACGCTCTGGGTCAATGGCCGGACCGGTGGCGGGGCGATCGGCAACTACAACGACTTTACCTACTGGGGCCCGGCCTCCACCGCGGCGGGCGTCAACAAGAAAGCCGTCAACTGGGACGGCCGCAGCAGCATCGCCTCGCAGAGCGGCAAGGTGCGCGACGCGCTCGACTGCTTCTGCACCGGCAGCAACTGGTGCTACATCGTCACCCACAGCGCCGGCGACCTCATGATGGGCTACACGCTGGCCAACTACGGCGGCTCGGCGCGCCTCAAGAAGAACGCCAGCCCGGCTTCAGGCGGCGTATGCGGCAACAGCGACGGCAGTTCGCAGACCGGCTGGAACATCAAGTGGGTGCGCGCCGCGTCCGGCGCGGGCGGCGGCTCCGAATTGTCCGACGTCGGCTCCTGGACCACGTCCGAACCGCTGGTGCAGGACCTCAAGACCACGACCGCGCGCGCCATGTACAACCACAACACCACACGCAACGTCTGGTTCTACATGTACGCGGGCGCCAAGGGCACCGCCTACTCGGGCATCCTGCCCGGCCAGGACGACGAAGCCGTGGCCTACCACAGCACCGGCGGGGTGGCTGGCAGTGGGGGCGGCTCCTACTGCAACCCGAGCGACTGGTTCTGCAACGACCTGTCCCTGGGCACCGCCGCCAACGAGGGCGGCAGCGCCAAGTGGGGCTACCACTCGGTGAGCTTCCGCGATGACGGCGAAGCCTACAACCACTACGCGGGCGGCAACTGGGGAGGGATCGTGGGCGTCGTACGCAGCGCCGTGGTGAACAGTGCGCTCTAGGCCTTTGCTTGGCCTGGCCGGGGCGGGCGTGGCGATCGTCGCCGCGCTCGCGCTGTGGCTCGGGCGCGGCGACGCGAAGCTGGCCACCCCGGCCGCTGCCGCGCCGCCGCCGTCCGGCCCGCAATTCTTCGGCCAGGTGGCCTCCAACGGCGCCCTGGGCGTGCCCGACGGCCGCGCCGAACGCCGCCGCCAGCTGCTCGAGAACGTCCAGCTCACCGAGCATACCTATTGCAGCTACCGCGAGGGCAGCAGGTACCCGATGGAGTCGCGCCCGGCGGCCCAGAACCCGGACCAGCTGCACCCCAACCAGCCGGTCACCGAGATGAACCCGATGCGGGTCGAGGGGGGCGGCGCCAACACCGCCGTGCTGCTGCAGACCTCGCAATCGCGGGTCTACCTGGCCGCCGGCGAAGCGGCCGCGTTTTCGCTGCGCGCCGTGAACGCGCAAGGCGACACGGTGCCGCTGGTGATCACCCGCGCGGTGGCGCAAGGCATGACCTATGGCGCCAGCCGCCCGACCGCGCAGGTGGCGCTGCCGTTCGCCGACGATGGCGGCGGCGCCGACCCGGTGGCCGGCGACGGCGCCTTTGCCGGCGTGCTCGCCCCGAACCAGACCGGCCTGGCCGGCTTCCACGGCACCATCCGCACCGAAGTGCGCTACACGGCGGCGGGGCGCAACGGGTTTGCCTTGTTCGACGTGATCTACACGCCGGTGCTGCCGGCCGCCTGGACCGGCCAGGTGCGGGAGGCAGTGGAGAACGGTTCGCTCCACTTCTACCTGCGCGCCGAGGTGCGCCAGCCGGGCCGCTACGTGGTCAGCGGCCGGGTCGACGACGCGCGCGGCAAGCCGTTTGCGCTGGCCACGTTCAACGATGAGCTCGGGGTTGGGTCGCGCGAAGTGAAGCTGACGGTGTTCGGCAAGCTGATGACCGATGGGGCGCCAGCCTTGCCGCTGGTGCTGCGCGACGTCGACGGCTACCTGCTGCGCGAGAACGTCGACCCCGACCGCCTCCTGATGCCGCGCCTGGAAGGCAAGGTCTTTGCCAGCCGCACCCAGGGCATGAAAGGCATCTCCGATGCCGAATGGGACAGCGAGGAAAGGACGCGCTACCTCACCGAGTACGCCAGGGACCGCGACGCGGCGCGCGCACAGCTGGCCGCCTTCGATCCGGCCGGGCCGCTGCCCCCTGGCGCCTGCCCGGCGCCGCGGGTCGCGCCCAGGCCCTAAGCTCAGGCCAGCAGCGGGAAGCGATCCACCAGGCAGGCGGCGCCGACGACGGCGCACAGCATGCCGAAGGTGATCCAGCGCGGCAGCGTTTTCTTGGGCAGGTGATGCATGGCGGTTCTCCGGAGTCGACCGGCCCGGCGGCCGAAAGGTCCAGTGTGGACCGTCCATCGGCAAATGCGTTGCAGCAGATCAACAGACTAGCGGGAAGGGCGGCTCTGTTGCTTGGATGCCGCAGCAGCAGCGTAAAATAGCGCCTTGATTGAAGAATACGAAAGCACAGCATGTCGATACAATGGTTCCCGGGGCACATGAATGCGGCCAAGAAGGAAGCCGCCGAGCAGATGGAGAACACCGACCTGGTGATCGAAGTCCTCGACGCCCGCCTGCCCGAGGCGAGCTGCAACCCGCTGGTTGACCAGCTGCGCAAGTTCCGCCAGCGCCCCAGCCTGAAAATCCTGAACAAGGTCGACCTGGCCGACCCGGTGGCGACCGCCGCCTGGAAAGCCTTCTACGAGCAGCAGGAAGGCGTGACCGCCTACCCGATGACGACCAAGAAGCCGTCCGACGTCGCCCGCATTACGGACATCTGCCAGTCGCTGGCGCCGCACCGCGGCGTGCCGACCAAGCCGCTGCGCATCATGATCATGGGGATCCCGAACGTCGGCAAATCGACGCTGATGAACGCGCTGCTGAAAAAGCGCGTGGCCAAGGTAGGCGACGAGCCGGCCGTGACCAAGGTCCAGCAGAAGCTCTACCTCGGCAAGCACATCGTGCTGGTCGACACCCCCGGCATGCTGTGGCCGAAGATCGCCATGGCCAGCGACGGCCTGATGCTGGCGGCCAGCCACGCCGTGGGCACCAATGCGCTGATCGAAACCGAAGTGGCGGAATTCCTCGGCCAGTTCATGCTCGAGCGCTACCCGCACCTGCTCACCACCCGCTACGGTTTCCAGACCGAGGGGTTGGACGCGGTCGACGTGATCGAGCAGGTGGCCCAGCGCCGCGGCTTCCGCGTACGCGGCGGCGAGTTCGATTACGAAAAGGCCGCGCACGTGCTGCTGCAGGATTACCGCACCGGCGCGCTGGGACGGATCAGCCTCGAGACGCCGGAATCGCGTGCGGCGGCGCTGGCCAAACATGCGGCCGAGATGGCGGAGAAGCAGCGTATCGCCGACGAGAAGGCGGCAGCGAAGGCCGAAGAAGCGGCGCGCGGCAAGCGCGGTAGCTGAGGCGTTCGGCTACCGCAGGCCGACCGGCGACATTAGCGCGGGCGCATGCCGCGCGCCACTTCCATCATCCCGAACAGGCGCGCGCAGCGCATCCAGGCCAGGGCCAGGACCGCCAACTGGGCCAGCAGCAGCCCGCCGAGGAAGCTGCCTGCGCCCAGTGCCGGCAGGTTCAGGCGCGCCACCGCCAGCGCGCCCGCCAGGCCCAGGCCAATGACGCTGATGCCGCCATACATGCCAAGCGTCGCCAGCGGCCTGCGAACCAGGAGCCCCAGGCCGTCGCGCCAGGCCAGCACCGCCGAGGTGCGGCGGCGGTCGAGCGCCAGCACGGCGCGTCCCGCGTCGAGCGTGGCGTGGGCCAGCAGCAGCAGCAGGCCGGCGACGGCCATCGCTCCCCAGGACGCATGCGAGGCCGACGATTCCAGCACGGCCGCCGCCGCATGCTGGTCGGCCGCGTCGGTGGCGATGGCGCCCAGGAAGAGGGCCACGCCGAAGGGCACGACCGCCCACAGCAACATGCGCAGCAGGCGGCCATATTCATGCACGCCGCCCGCGACCAGCGCTGCGAAGCCGAGCTGCGACGGCGCGCGCGCGGCGCTGATGGCGGCGCCCGTGAGCAGGGGCGAGAGCAGCAGCGTCATCGCCAATGCGACGATGCCGCCGCCGGCCAGCGCCGCCGCATGCTGGGTGTGCAGCCCCATGACGTCGGTGATGGCGACCAGGTCGAGGCGCCGGGCATAGGCGCTGGCGTTGACGGTGCGGTCAAAGGCGGCCGCGAACATGCGCCAGAACGGCAGCGCCGCGACCAGCGCCGGCAGCAGCAGGGCCAGCAGCCAGAGCAGCATCAGGCGCCACTGCAGGGCGGGACGCAGCGCGTGCAGCAGGCTGCTGCGAACCGGTGGCGTGGCGGCGTGGCGGGCGGCGGGCGCTGCAATGGTGGAAGTCAGGGTCGTCATACGGTGGCGATCAGGGACAGGATGAGTTGGAAGAAGGCCGCCGCGTCGCTGCCCCAGCGGGTCGAAGCGCTGCGGTTGGGCGCCATGTTGCGGCTGTCGTCGAGCTTGTTCACGTCGAGGTAGTGGCTGCGGCGCGGGTCCAGTTCGGCCGACACGGCGCGCGCCGGCTTGACCCAGCTGAAGCGGCGCCATTTTTCATCCGCATTCCACGCCACCGTCTCGCTGCTGCCGTCCGCGAACCGGACCACCAGCAGCTGCGGCACGCTGGCGCCTTCGCGCCGCACCGTCACTTCGGTGCGGAAGGGGAAGGGGCCGGTGCCTTTCTTCGCGTCCGGATGGGCCTTGCGCCACTGTGCACGCAGCGTGTCGATGCGCTGGTCGACCGCGTCCTGGGTTTCGCTCACGCGCTTGCCGCTTTCGAGCCGGGTGCCCGGCAGCGGCAGCACTTCCTCGCTCGACACTTCGGACACGCGGTCGTCCACCCGCGAGACCGCATATACCTGCCTGGCGAAGACATCTTCCACCGCCGCCCGGGCGCCGCTGCCGTCGGCCAGCGCTTCTCGGAAGTCGGCGATGCTCGGGTGGCGGAACTTCCAGCGGCGGTAGTATTCCTTGAAGCCGCGCTCCATCGCGTCGCGGCCGATGCGCTCCTCGAGGTCGCGCATGACGGTGGCGCTGCGGGTGTAGACCGGGCTGATGCCCTGCAGCCGGTTCCAGGCGTTCTGGCCCGGCGCATCGGCCGGCCGGTCGCGCGGCGAGGCCAGGCGCAGGGTGTCGAAGGCCTCGAACGCCGGCGCAAAGCCGATCGCCTGCAGGAACTTCGGCGCCGGGTGCACGCCCTGGCCGCGCTCGCGCAGCATGCGGGTGTCCCAGTATTCGTTCAGGCCTTCGTCCAGCATCGGTTCCTCGAACTCGTTGTTGGCCAGGATGCCGTAGAAGTAGCCGTGGCCGAACTCGTGGATGGTCACGCCGTCGAGTTCATATTCGGCCAGCGATTTCTTCGGCACCTCGGCATAGCCTGAGGCGGTGATGAAGGTCGGGTACTCCATGCCGCCCGCTTCCTGCGCATTGAAGGGCGGGATCACGACCGTGAGCGTGCGGTAAGGGTAGGGCCCGAGCGTGCGCGAGAACCAGGCCAGCGCATCCTTGGCCGCCTTCATCGCCGGCTTGGCGCTGGCCTCGTACTCGGGCGGATACAGCACCTGCACCGTGACCGTGGGGCTGCCCGGGCCGGTCCAGGTTTCCACCAGCGGCGCTGCGCTGCGCTTGTCGGCGGTCCAGGCGAAATCGTGCACGTCGTGCTGCACGTAGCGGTGGGTGAGCATGCCCTTGTTCTCGACCGGGGCGCCCTGCAGCTCGCCGGTGGCGCCGACCGTGTAGCCCTTCGGGACCGTCAGGCGCACGTCGTAGCTGCCGAAGTCGGCGTAGAACTCGGATTCCATGTGGAATTCGTGCGCGTTCCAGCGCGGCGCGGTGGCGCCGCGTTCGCCCGGCAGTTCGAGCACCGCGATCTTGGGGAACCACTGCGCCACCAAATGGAAGCTGCCGAAATGGCCGGTGCGCGCGCTCACGCGCGGCAGCTGGGTGGTAAACGCCATGTCGAGGGTGGTGGTGGCGCCCGGCGCTACCGCCTCCGGCAGGTCCAAGCGCGCCACCGTGTGGTCGGTCGCAGGCCCGTTGTCGGGCTGGACGAAGCGCCACGGCACCGCCGCGCCGCCTTGCTTCACGCTGCGCAGCGCGATGTGGCCCCAGTCGCCGTCGCCGGTGGCGACACCGGAGCGAAAAGCCTCGCCGCGCTGGCGCTGTTCGGTATAGAAGGTGCTGCCGGCGCCCTCGAAGGCGTTCATGTAGAGGTGCACGTAGACGCTGCGCACCGGCACCGCGCTACGGTTGCGCCAGGTGAGCTGCTGGCTGCCCGTGACCACGTGCTTGACCGGGTCGAGCGTGGCCTCGATGCGGTAGCTGGCCACGCGCTCCGACAGGGTCGGGTGCTCGCCGCCGCGGATGCCGCCCCAGGCGCCGGGCGCGCTCGGCACCGTGACCGCGGCGGCGTCAGGCGCGGCCAGCGCGATGCCGTCGAGCGCGGGTGTGGCGGCCGGCGCCGGCGCGTCGGCCTGGGCCAGCCAGGCGCCGGTGGCCAGCGCTGCGGCGAGGAGGGCTGCGCACATGCCTTTGCGCGTCCATTCAGTCTGCATAAGGACTCCCTGGTGATGTTGCTTGTTGTTGTTTGATGAACGCGACTATATCCACAACATTAATTGAACGGCAAGCCTTTGCGACAGGCGCCAAAAAATAGCGACGAAAGGTGGTGACAGCGCCGCAGGTTATAATCGCCCCGTTCTGGTGCCCGCGCGCGCGATCTGCGTGCGCAGTTAAACGGGAAACACGAGGCCACAGCGCTGCGCGCTGCTGCCGAGGTGTGCTGCCCCCGCAACGGTCAAACAAGCGCCGCCACCCAGGTCTTACCTGGTGGCGGCAGGCTGCCCCGACAACCACTGTGCTTTGCTGCGCAGGAAGGTGGGGCCGTCAGTCTTGCCAGCCCGGATACCGGCCAGGACAGGTGGAAGCGCCCGCGTGGCGGCTTCCGTTGACGCTGGACTGCGGGGACGCAGGCCGGTGCTATTACCGAGAACATCCAACATGAATCTTGCTGCCCTTCCGTGCAGCGCGCCGGCCTTCAAGCCGCTCGCGCTCGCATGCGCCCTGTCCCTGTCCATCCTTGCCGCCAATGCCGCCGCGCAGGACAGCCTTCCCTCGATCGTCATCACCGGCGCGCGCTTCCCGGCGCAGGCGGCCAGCGCGCCGATCGGCGCCACCGTCATCACGGCCGAGGATATTCGCCGCGCCGGCGCCACCGACGTCAATGCGGCGATCCGCAAGGTGGCCGGCGTCTACGGCCGCCAGAGCCTGGACGCCTCGCCCGATTTCGCGCTCGACCTGCGCGGCTTCGGATCCAACAGCGCGCAGAACCTGGTGATCCTGGTGGACGGCGTGCGCCTGAACGAGAACGAACTGGCCAACGCCGTCCTGTCGAGCATCCCGGTCGATACGGTGGAGCGCATCGAGATCCAGCGTGGCGGCAGCAGCGTGCTGTATGGCGAAGGCGCGACCGGCGGCGTGATCAACATCATCACGCGCCGCGCGGCGCAGGGCGGCACCCATGGTTCGCTGTTCGCCGAAGGCGGCCGCTTCGATGCCCACGACCTGCGCGCCTCGCTGGTGCATGGCGCCGGCCCATGGTCGTTCGACGCCGCCGTGGCCAACCGCGGCACCGACAACTACCGCGCCAACAGCGAATTCAAACAGAAGACCGCCAGCGCCGGCCTGCAATACACTTACGGCGCCGGCCGCGCCGGCCTGCGCTTCGAGCGCTCGCAGCAGGATGCGCGCTTCCCCGGTTCGCTGACCGAAGCGCAGTTCCTGGACAACCCGCGCCAGAGCCTGACGCTCGACGATTTCGGCACGCTCGACACCGACCGCGCCAGCGCCTTTGTCGAACACCGCATCGGCAATGTCGAACTGGCGGCCGAGCTGTCGCGGCGCGAACGCGAGGTGCAGGCCAACTATTTTTATATGAGTAACGGCGCCAAGGTCGCGTCGCGCTCCAGCTACGACGCCAGCCAGACCCAGTTCTCGCCGCGCGTGCGCCATACGGCGCTGCTGGGCGGCCAGCGCAACGAGCTGGTGGCCGGCGTGGACCTGGTGCGCTGGACGCGCGAGACCACGTCCGACTTTTCGCTGGGCGACGCCGAACAGGAGTCCAGCGCCTTCTACCTGCGCAACGAGCTGCTGTGGAATGCGCCGCACAATGCGCGCCTGGCCGTGGGCGGCCGCCACGAGAAGTTCAAGAAGGATTATTCGGACCCGCTGGCCTTCCCGCCGGTCGCAGGCGAGCACCGCGAGCAGTCGATCAACGCGTGGTCGCTGGAAGGCAGCATCGATGTGCTGCCGCAGCTGACCGTGTTCGCCAAGGCCGGCCGCAGCTACCGCATCGCGAATGTGGACGAGAACAGCCTGCGTTCGGGGCCGGAAGTCCTGGCGCCGCAAACCTCGCGCGACCTGGAGCTGGGCGTGACCGCCGGCGGCCCGGCGCGCCAGCTCAGCGCACGGGTGTTCCGCCACCGCCTGGAGAACGAGATCTTCTACGACCCGACCATCGGCTGGGGCGCCAACACCAACCTCGACCCGACCCGCCGCCAGGGCCTCGAGATCGAAGGCCAGCTCGCCTTCGGCCAGGCCTGGCGCCTCACCGGCCAGTGGCAAAAGGTGGACGCCGAATTCAGCGGCGGCCCCAACGCCGGCCGCGAGATGGTGCTGGTGCCGAAGAACGTCGTCACCACCCGCCTGGCATGGACGGCCGGGAGCCACAACGCCGACGTCGGCGCCCAGTGGGTCGACCGCCAGCGCGTCGGCAACGACTTCACCAACAGCTGCGGCGTGCGCATTCCATCGTACACCACGGTCGACGCGCGCTACGCCTACCGCGTGGGCGCCTGGGAAGCGGCGGTCACCGCCCTCAACCTGGCCGACCGCCAGTACTACAGCAACGCCTTCGGCTGCCGCTCGGGCATCTACCCGAGCGACGGCCGCCAGCTGAAGCTGTCGCTGCGGGTCGACTTCTGATGCGCGCGCCGGCATCCTGGCTTGCCGCGCTGCTGCTGGTCACGGCAGCGGGCGCCGGCGCAGCGGTGACGGTGGTCGACGATGCCGGCCGCCAGGTCACTTTGCAACAACCGGCCAAGCGCATCATCTCGATGGCGCCGCATGCGACCGAGCTGCTGTTCGCGGCCGGCGGCGGCGCGCGCGTGGTCGGCGCGATGAACTACAGCGACTACCCGGAAGCGGCCAAGGCCATCCCGCTGGTGGGCAGCAACAGCCAGATCGACATGGAGCGGGTGCTGGCCCTGAAACCCGACCTGATCGTGGTCTGGCATACCGGGAATACGGCGCGCCAGATCGCGCAGGTCGAAAGCCTGGGCGTGCCGGTGTTCCACAGCGAGCCGCGCCGCCTGGGGCAGGTGGCGGACAACATCGAACGGCTGGGGCAGCTGCTGGGCACAGGCGAGGTGGCGGGGCCGGCGGCCGGCGCGCTGCGCACCAAGCTCGCGGGGCTGGAGGCGCGTTATGGCAAGCGCTCGCCGGTGACGGTGTTCTACCAGATCTGGGACCAGCCGCTGTACACGCTCAACGATGCGCAGATCGCCAGCGACGCGATCCGGGTCTGCGGCGGGCGCAATGTGTTCGGCGGGCTGAAGGTGGTGGCGCCGCAAGTGAGTACCGAGGCGGTGCTGGCGGCCGATCCGGAGGCGGTGTTGGCGGGAAAACGGTATGACCCGGCCAACCCGGGGCTGAAGGTGTGGGCGCCGTATAAAAGCATGACGGCGGTCAAGCGCGGGAACCTGGTGACGGTGGATGGGGAGTTGCTGACACGGCCGGGGCCGAGGACGGTGGAGGGGGCGGGCTTGTTGTGCGAGGCGCTGGAAGCAGTGCGGCAACGTCGGCCGAAGTGACTCCGGTTGAAAAATTGGATCCCGGCCTGCGCCCACTGCTGTCCGGAATAATTTGCTTGACTTAGCAAGGAGGGGTTGCAGGCATTGGTTTACGAGGGTTAACCTCGGTTTGCCGACTTAAAAACCAAACCTGCAACCATGTACAGCATAACGACATTTCAAGAATTAATGAAGGGGCTGCCCCGCGCTGCCTTCGATCAGGCAGTCGCCCGCCACAATGCCGCCAAATATACCAAGCACTTCAAGCCTTGGAATCACATGACGGCGATGGTGTATGCGCAGGCCAGCGGAGCGCCGAGTTTGCGCGCCCTCGAAACTGGCTTCAATGCGCACGCATCGCATCACTACCATCTCGG